>NZ_AUDH01000014.1 GCF_000425365.1 Rubritepida flocculans DSM 14296
GCCTGGGCCGCCACCCGCAAGAAGGACAGCTATCTCCGCGCCCAGTTCCACCATCTGCGACAGCGCCGCGGACCGAAAAAAGCCATCTGCGCCGTCGCCGCCTCCATCCTCACCGCCGTCTGGCACATGCTCCAAAACGGAACCTTCTGGCACGATCTCGGACCAAATCACTTCCACCAACGCTCGCCAGAACAGCAGGCACGTCACCTCGCCGCCCAAATCATAAAGCTCGGCTTCAAGTGCTCCCTCGAACCACAAGCCGAGGGAGTTTCTGTCTAGGCGCGCGGCGCGAGCAGCGCATAGAGCGCGCCCCCCGCGAGCAAGCCCCAGAAGGCCGCGCCGATCCCGAGCACCGAGAGGCCCGAGGCGGCGATGACGAAGGTGGCGATGGCGGGCAGCCGCGTCGCCTCGGCCGAGAGCGCCGTGGAGAGCGCCCCCGCGAGCGAGCCCAGCAGCGCGAGCCCGGCCACCGCCTGGATCAGCAGCGGCGGCGCGGCCGCCACCACGCTCGCCGCCACGCCCGAGACGAGGGCGAAGCCGAGATAGCCGAGGCTCGCCACCGCCCCCGCCACCCAGCGGCGCTTCGGGTCCGGATGCGCCTCGGGCCCCGCGCACAGCGCCGCGGTGATGGCGGCGAGGTTCACGAGCTGCCCGCCGAAGAAGCCGCCGGCGAAGCTGCCCGCCCCGGTGGCGAGGAAGACCGGCCGCATGGCGGGCCGGTAGCCATTGGCCTGCAGCACGGCGAGGCCCGGCAGGTTCTGCGAGGCCATGGTGACGAGGAACAGCGGCAGCGCGATGCCCACCATCGCCCCCCACTCGAAGGCGGGGCTCACCCAGACGAGCGCGGGCGGGGTGAAGCGCGCCGTCCCGGGCAGGCCGGGCCCCAGCGCCAGCGCCGCCACCGCGACCAGCACCGCCGCCGGCACGGCCCAGAGCCGCGCGAGCCGCAGCATCAGCGCCCAGGCCAGCACCACGGGCAGGGCGAGGAAGGGCAGCGCCCCCACCGCCCGCACCGGGGCGAGGCAGAGATCGAGCAGCACCCCCGCCAGCATGGCGGCGGCGAGCGGCGGCGGGATGCGCTCCACCGCCCGCGCGAAGGGCCGCCACAGCCCGGCCAGCACCAGCAGCAGCGCCGCCGCCAGGAAGGCGCCCACCGCGGCCGCGAAGCCGCCCTCCGGCGCGCCCGTCGTCACCAGCAGCGCCGCCCCCGGGGTGGACCAGGCGATGCTGACGGGCATGCGCCAGAGAAGCGAGAAGCCGAGCCCGAGCCCCCCCATCAGCAGGCAGAGCACCACGAGCCCCGAGGCCGCCTGCTCCGGGCTCGCCCCCACCGCCGCGAAGCCCGCCAGCACCACCGCGAAGGAGGAGGCGAAGCCCACGAAGGCCGCGAGCAGCCCGAGCGTGACGGGCTGCAGCATCAGGGCGAGAGGCGCAGCATGCCGGTGCTCGCGCCCGGCACGCGGGAGAGGCGGCGCATCCCGCCCGTCCGCCAGGCCTCGAACTGGTCGCTCCAATGCGGCGAGAGCGGATGGCCCGACTGGCCGGTGGCGATGACGGCGAGCGCTCCGTCAGGATCGGCGAGGTCGGCCACGAAGCGCAGCCCCGCCCCGTGCACGGCCTGGAAGGGCGCCCGCCCGCCCGCGCGGAAGGACTGGCGCTGCACCGTCTCGCCATCGCCCGAGACGGGGGCGGAAAGCCCGACCAGCGCCCCGAGGCCCGGGACGAAGCGCAGCAGAGGGTGTTCGAAGCGCGCGAGATGCGCCGCGCCCCAGCGCCAGCGCGCGGGATCGGGCCCGTGCTCGCGCGCGAGCTCGCCCACCGCCTCGGCCAGCGCCAGCGCCGCCATGGCGCGGCAATCGCCGCCGCACCACCAGGCGGCGCGCTCCTCGCCCGAGAGGAGGAAGCGCAGGAACTCGGCACTCGCCGGCGCCTCGGGCACCCGCGCCTGGGCGAGGGCGAGCTGCGGCATGCGCCGGGCGAAGCCGGCCCAGATCAGCGGCTCGGGGCGCTCGGCTGCCATGGTCCCGTCCCACTCCGCGAGCAGCGCCTGCGCCGCGGCGAGCGCGCCCGTCCCTCGCGGCAGGGCGCGCAGCAGGGGAAGGGATTCGCGGGCGAGCAGCGAGAGCGCGTCCATCTGCATGGCGGCGAAGCCCGCCGCATCGTGCCGCTCGCGCTCGGCCAGCAGGGCGTGGATGCGGCGGAAGCGCCAGTCGCCCGGCCAGTCCCGGCCCAGGAAGGCCGGGTGCCCCTCCGGGCTCACCCGGTTGTTGGCGTTGACCAGCACGCCCGAGGCCGGGTTCTCCACATGCGGCAGCGCCTCGAAGTCGAGGAAGCCGCGCCAGGGCTCGGTTCCGGGCTGCGCGCCGTCATGGCCCTCGGCGCGCAGCGGCGTGCGGCCGGTGAGATACATGGCGATGCCGCCCCCGCGCTCGGCCACCATCAGGTTCTGCGGCGGCGAGGCGATGAGCGCGGCCGCCGCCCGCGCCTCGGCGAGGCTGCGCGCGCGGTTGAGCGCGAGCAGCCCGCGCGCCGAGCTGTCGCGCGGCTCCAGGTTCGCCATGCGCAGGCTGAGCACGCGGCCATCGCCGCGCGGCGTCTCGTCGAGGTCGGAGACGACGGGGCCATTCGCCGTCTCGCGCACCGTCATCGTCACCGGCGCCCCCCCGCGCACGCGGATCACCTCGGTGCGGGTGACGCGCGCAGCGGATTCCGGGTCGAGGAACACGTCCTGCGTGTCGGAATGGGTGGTGGTGAAGCCCCAGGCGAGATCGGCGTTGCGGCCGATGACGAGGAAGGGCACGCCCGGCGCGGTGGCCCCGGCGAGGAAGCGCCCGTCGGGGAACTCGATGCGCGCGAGATACCACAGGATGGGCGCGCCATAGCCCAGATGCGGGTCGGCCGCGAGCAGCGGCGCGCCCGAGGCGCTGCGCGCGCCCGCCACCGCCCAGGCGTTGGAGGCGGAGGAGGGCAGGGGCGCGTCCTCGCCGAAGCGCGGGATGGCGGCGAGCAGCCGCTCGAGCCCCGGCAGCGCGGCGACATCCGCCCGCCCCGCGCTGCGGTCGAGCGGCCAGAGATCCCACACCCTCCCCTCGGGCAGCACGGCGGCGAGCCGCGCGCGCTCGATCTCCGTGCGCCAGTTGCCCGAGAGCCAGAGCCCCATCACCTTCGCCCAGAGCAGCGAATGTTCGGGCCGCCAGGCCTCGGGCGCGCCCAGGATCAGGAACTCCGGCGCGGCGAAGCGCCCGCGCTCGGCGATGCGCGCGTTCACGCCCAGCGCATAGGCGTCGAGCAGCGCGCGGGTGGGGGCGTCGAGGGCGGCGAGATCCTCCTCCGCCCGCTGCGCGAGGCCGAGCAGACGGGTGAATCGGTCCGCGCGCAGCGCCGCCGGCCCCGCCACCTCCGCGAGCCGGCCCTGCGCGCCGCGGCGCATCGTCTCCATCTGGAACAGGCGGTCGCGCGCGTGCAGGTAGCCGAGCGCCATGGCGGCGTCGCGCTCGTTCGCCGCGGCGATGCGCGGCACGCCCTCCGCGCCGAGGCGGATTTCCACCGGGGCGGAGAGGCCGGGCAGGGCGATGCGCGCCTCGCGCGCCGGCAGCGTCCACCACAGCGCCGCGAGCGCGCCGAGCGGCAGGGCGATCAGCAGCAGGAACAGGGCGCCGAGCGCCCGACGCCAGAGGCTGGGGCGGCGGCGCCGGCGCATGCTACTCGGGCTCGATCCCCGCGCTGCGGATCATCTGCCCCCAGGAGGCGATCTGCGCGACGATGAAGCGCCCCAGCTCCTCGGGCGTGGAGGTCACCCCCTCGAAGAAGACGCGCGCCATGCCCTCGCGGTATTCGGGCTTCGCGCCCACGCGCAGCATGGCGGCCGAGAGCGCCTGGGTCACCTCCGCCGGGAGCCGGGCGGGGCCGAGCAGCGCGGCCCAGCTCAGCATCTCGAAGCCGCTCATGCCCTGCTCGGCCAGGGTGGGCACCTCGGGCACCAGGCTGCTGCGGCTGCCGGAGGTGATGCCGAGCGCGCGCAGCCGCCCCTCGCGCACATGGGCGATGGAGGGGGCGAGGTCCACCACCATCGAGTCCACGCGGCCCGCCAGCACATCGGTCAGCGCGGGGGGCACGGAGCGGTAGGGCACATGCGTCATCTCCACCCCCGCGTGGCGGGCGATGGCCGCGCTCGCCACGATGCCGGAGGAGTTGCCCGAGGCGTAGGTGACGCGCCCCGGGTTGGCGCGCGCATGGGCCGCGAACTCCGCCAGGTTGCGCGCCGGCAGGGCCGGGTTCACCACCAGCCAGAAGGTGTAGTTGCCGAGCCGCGAGATGGGCGTGAAATCCGCGATCGGGTCGTATTCCAGCCGGCGCATCAGCCAGGGGTTGGCGGCGTGCGGCGTGTTGGTGGTGACGAAGAGCGTGTGCCCGTCGGCGGGGGCGCGCACCACCGCCATGGCGGCGATGGCGCCATTGGCGCCGGGGCGGTTGTCCACCGTCACCGTCGCGCCGCCGAGCTCGGCGGCGAGGAGCGGCGCGAGGGTGCGCGCCACCGCATCGGTGCCCGAGCCGGCCGCGAAGGGCACGACGAGGGTGATGGGGCGGCTGGGCCGCCACTCGGCGGGGCCCGCCCCCTGGGCGCGCGCGGGGCGCGCGAGGAGCGGCAGCAGCGGGGCGACGGCGATGATCTGGCGGCGGTGCATCTTCCTCAGTCTCCTTGGACGTGGCGGCGGATCACCTTCTGCGGGTTCTCGCCATAGGGGGGCGCGTAGATCACGAGCACGCGCACGGGCTCCTCGCCGATCACCTGGAACAGGTGTTCCGCATCGGCGGGGAAGAAGCAGGCGTCGCCGGGGCCGATCTCGCCCTCCTCGCCGTTGCAGGCGACGCGCGCGCGCCCGGCGAGGATGTAGCAGACCTGCTCGATGCCGGGATGGGCGTGCGGCAGGGCGGCGCCGCCGGGCTGCAGCGTGCCGTGCAGCACCTCCACTTGCCGCGCGCCCACCGTCTCGGGGCCGATCAGCCGGTGGTTCACCGTGCCGTGGTGGTTGGCGGGGGAATAGGGCGTCACATCGCCCATGCGCACGATCAATGTCATGCCGAGAGCTCCATCTCCGCGACGGCGAGGATCGTCGCCAGGCTCGCGCGCATGCCGCGCAGCGAGGATTCGATCTCCACGTCGATCCACTCCTCCAGCGAATGGGCCCGCCCGCCCGTGCCGCCCGAGCCGATGCGCAGCGCGGGGATGCCGAGGCTCATCGGGATGTTCGCATCCGTGGAGGACCATTCGAAGCCGGGCGTGTAGCCCTCGGCCGCCACCGCCGCCGCCGCCAGCCGCGCGATGGGCGCGCCGTTGGGCGTGTGGCCTGCGGGCCGGTCGCCCACCCGCTGCACCTCGGCCTTGAGCGTGCCCTGGCGCGCCGCGTTCTCCGCGGCCACCGCGGCCTCCACCCCGGCGAGGAAGGCGGCCTCCAGCTTCGCGAGTTCCTCCGCCCCGGCGGAGCGCAGATCCACCTCCATCGTCACCGCCTCGGGGATGGCGTTGATCGAGGTCCCGCCCGCGACGACGCTGACGCAATGCGTGGTCACCGGCTCGCGCGGGACGGGGATGGCGGCGAGCGCGCGGGCCGCCTCGGCCATCGCATAGACGGGGTTCACGAGGCCGAAGGCGGCAAAGCTGTGCCCGCCCGGGCCGCGGAAGGTGACGCGGTAGCGGCGCGAGCCGATGCCGCCGGTGACGATGCGCTCCACATCCGGGCTGTCCACCGTGAGGAAGGCGCGGAAGCGGGCGCGCTTCGGGTGATGGGCGAAGAGGTGGCGCACGCCGCGCAGATCGCCCAAGCCTTCCTCGCCGACATCGCCGAGGAAGAGGATGTCGTGCCGCGTGCGGATGCCGGCCGCGTCCATCGCGCGCAGGAAGGCGAGGTTGACGGCGAGGCTGCGCGTGTCGTCCCCCACCCCGGGGGCGAAGAGCTTCGTGCCCTCGCGGCGGACGCGCACATCGGTGCCGGCGGGGAACACCGTGTCGAGATGCGCCGCCACCACCAGGATGTCGCCATTGCCGAAGCCGCGGCGCAGGCCCATCACATTGCCCACCGCGTCCTGCTCCACCTCCTCGAGGCCATGGGCGCGCAGCATCTCGAGATAGGCGGCCGCGCGCTTCTCCTCGCCGAAAGGGGGTGCTGGGATTTCGGTCAGCGCGATGATGTCCTGCACCGTGCGCTCATGCTCGGCGCGCATCACCTCGCAGGCGTGGCGGAAGCGCGCGTCCGCGCGGATGGCGGCGATGGTCTCCTCGGTCTGCGGCGTGGCCCTCATGCGGCGGCCCTCCGCGCGGCGATGGCGGCGGGGATGGCCCCACGCCGCTCCGCCTCCGCCCAGACGCGCGCGATGGCGGCGGCCCCGCGCCGGGTGATGGCCGCGGCGTCGCCGCGCAGCAGGGTGCGGTGGGCCACCCGCAGCCTGCCCGCGGTGACGACCGTGTGCGCGTCCCGCCCCGCGCCGTTGGTGAGCAGCGCGCGGAGCGGGTTCCACACCGGCTGGTAGCGCGGGGCGGAGAGGTCGAACATCACGAGATCGGCCCGCGAGCCCGGCGTGAGCCGCCCGAGATCGGGCCGGCCCAGCGCATCGGCGGAATCCCGCGTCGCGGCCGCAAGCAGCCGCTCCGCCGCGCCCTGCGAGGGATCGCCCGACTGCGTCCGGGCCAGCACCGCCGCGGCGCGCAGCTCGTCCACCATGTCGAGCGTCACGCCGTCCGTGCCGATGCCGAGCCGCACCCCCGAGGCGAGGAAGCGCGCGAGCGGCACCGCCCGGCCCGAGCGCGCGAAGCCGAGCGGGCAGGAGGCGATGGCCGCCCCCGCATCCCGCACCTGCGCGATCTCCTCGTCGGTCGCGAACATGCAGTGGCCGAGGATCACGCCCGGCCGCAGCAGCCCGCATTCGGCGAGATGCGCCACGCTGCGCCGGCCGTGCGCCGCCTCCACCGCCGCGATCTCGAGCGGGTTCTGCGCGCAGTGGATGGAGACGAGCGCACCCATCTCGCGCGCCGCGCGGTCCACCCGGCGCAGCAGTTCGGGCGAGTTGCTGTCGGGCCCATGCGGGCCGAAGCCCACGGAGGCGAGCCCGTCCGGGCCCTCATGCGCCTCGGCGAAGAGGCGCATCACGAAGTCGAAGCTGGCCTCGGAGGCGTCCTCGCCGCGCCATTCGGGCCTGCCGTCCGCGCCCATGGCGAGGTTGGGCCGCGTGAACAGGTAGGGGCAGGACCAGGTGCGCAGGCCGAGCGCGCGCGCGCGCGGGATGAAGGCGCGCTGCTGCGGCCGCCAGATGTCGAGCATGGCCGTCGTGCCCGTCATCAGGCATTCGAGCAGCGCCATCTCCACCGCGTCCCCGATCTCCTCGGGGTCCATGATCTCGGCCACCAGGTCGCCGAGCGGCATGAGCAGCGAGAAGAGGATGTGCCCGGGCAGCGCGCCGGGCGCGATGTCGTCCGCGAGGCCGCGGAACAGGGGCGCGGAGAAGGCGTGGTTGTGCAGGTTGATCAGGCCGGGCAGCAGCAGCCCGTCCTCGAGCGCGATGCGCTCCGCGTCCATGGAGGGCGGCTCGGCGAGGATGGCCGCGATGCGGTCGCCCTCCACGAGGATGTGCGGGCGCTCGCGCAGCCCCGTCTCGGCGCACCAGGACCAGCGCGGCGAGAGCAGCAGCGCCATTCAGACGACCTGGTTCACGAGGGCGGCCTCGCCCCGCTGCAGCCGGGCGATGTTCTCCAGCATCAGGTCCAGCACGTTGTTCTCGTAGGCGCAGGTCTCGCCGCCCGTGTGCGGTGTGACGAAGCTGTTGGGCAGGCGCCAGAGCGGGCTCTCGGGCGGCAGGGGCTCGGTGGCGAAGACGTCGAGTGCGGCGGCGCGGATGCGCCCCTCGGCGAGGGCGGCGATCAGCGCCGCCTCCTCCACCACCGGCCCGCGCGCGCAGTTCACGAGGATGGCCGTGGGCTTCATGGCCGCGAAGCTGCCCGCATGGATCAGCCCGCGCGTGGCCTCCGTCAGCGGGCAGACGAGGATCACCGCATCGGCCTGCGGCAGAAGCGAGGGCAGGGCGGCGGCGGCGTGCACCTCGTCCGCCCCGGCCGCCCCGGCCTCGGGGTTCTGGCGCACGGCGATCACCCGCATGTCGAAGGCCTTGAGCAGCCGGATCAGCTTCGCCCCGATCCGCCCCGTGCCGACGACGAGCGCGGTCTTGCCCGCAAGCTCGTCCTCGCGCTCGGCGAAATCGCCCTTCATGCCGGACCAGTGCCGGCGGTGCTGGTCGTCGCGCGCCAGGAAGAGCCTGCGCGTGACGCCGAGCAGCAGCCCCACCGCGTGTTCGGCCACCGCATTGGCGTTGGCCCCGGCGGCGGAGGCGAGGCGGATGCCGTGCCGGGCGAACACCGCGCGGTCATACTGGTCCGTGCCGGCGGAGAGGGACTGCACGAACTTCAGCCGGGGCGAGAGGGCGGGCAGCGTGTTGCGCCACAGCCCGCTGACGACGAGCACATCCGCCTCGCCGATGCGCGCCTCGAGCTCGGGCAGCGAGCGCACCTCGAAGAAGGGAAAGGGCGCGCCGCGCGCGGCGAAGCGCTCGCCGCAGCGATAGGCCACATGGGCGAAGCAGATGCTGGGTCGGCTCGGAAAACTCACGCGGATGCCTCTTCGAGAAAGACCTGCACGGCCTGGAACAGCGCGCCCCGGTTGCGCTCCATCATCATGGTGTGGGTGCCCTCGCCCAGCACCACGAGGCGCCTGCCCGGCGAGGCCGTGAGCAGCGGCAGGATGGCGAAGGCCATGGAGGGGGGCGTGTCGCGGTCCCACTCGCCCACCACCAGCAGGGTGGGGGCAGTGATGCGGCCGGGGTCGTAGAAGGGGCGGCCGGCCTGCCAGAACTCGCGGCTGTCCAGCAGCACGCCGTTGGGCGCGCGGAGCGCGGGCGGGTTGCGGCGCAGCCCCTCGGGGTCGGTCGCCCAGGTCACGCCGGCCCAATGCTCGAACCAGCCGGCGGGGATGATCGTGTTGCGCGCCGAATCCGGCACGCCGGCGAGCCAGCGCTCGCGCGCCTGGGCTTGGGTGACGAAGCGATAGGCGCCGAGCTCCGCCGTGGCGCCGGCGGCGGCGGGCGAGGCGCCCTCGCGCAGCCAGACCGGCGCGTAGAGCACGAGGCGCTCCACCAGCCCGGGATTCTCGGCGGCGAAGCGCCCCTGCGTCGCCGTGCCCCAGGACCAGCCCATGTGCACGAGGCGCGGGAGGCTCCGGCGCTGGCGGATGAAGGCGGCGGCGGCGGCGATGTCGGCCACCGCCGTCTCGCCGCGCACGAGGGGCGGATTCGCCTCGGGCGGCTGGCCCATCTCCGGCGGGCGGGTGGAGCGGCCATAGCCGCGCAGGTCGAGGCTCCAGACATCGAAGCCGCGGCCGGCGATGTAGTCCATCCAGGAGAGGCCGCCGAGCGGCAGGTCGAAGCTCGTGTGCGCCGGATAGGTCGCGCCATGCACGAAGAGCAGGGTGCGTGCGGGCGAGAAGCTTGTCAGATTCGCCGGCCGCTTGTTGCGCAGGAACAGCTCGATTCCCGCATCGCGGGCGGGGATCATGAACTCCTCGGTGACGAGCGGGGCGGGCTGGGCCGCCGCCTCGGCGGAGATCAGCAGGGGCGCGGCGAGCGCGGGCGCGGCGAGCACGGCGCGGCGATGCATGACGGTCTCCCTCGGGCGTCTGCGGGCGAGACTACCGAAGGAACGCCCCCGCCGCGAGGGGGCGGGGCAGGGCCCTCAGCGCTCGCAGCGGATGAACAGGGTGGAGCGGTGCGCGATCTCGCCCACATCGGCGGTGGGCAAATCCCGCCCCGCGCCCTCGGCCACGCGCGGCTCCACCCCCGCCCGGCGGGCGAAGGCGAGCGCCGCCTGGCCCTGCACGGCGAAGTTCACGTTCTGCGCGATGTCGCCCGTGCGCTGGGCCACCCGCTGGGCGTTGAGCTTGGAGACGATCACGCCCACCACGCGCCCCTGCATGTCCAGAAGCGGCCCGCCCGAGTTGCCCGGCTGCACCTCGGCGCTGATCTGGTACTGGTTCGGATTGTCGCCCAGCCCGCGCAGCCCGTTCACCACCCCCTGGGTGAGCTTGGGGTCGGAAGAGAGCAGCCCCGCGAGCGGGAAGCCATAGGCCACCACCCCCTCGCCGCGCCGCACCTCGGGGCCGGTGCGGAAGGGCAGGGCGGGGCCGACCAGCCCCGGCACGTTCAGCAGCGCGAGGTCGAGCGCCGCATCCACCCGCGCGGGCGGGCGCGCCTCCATCCAGTGGCCCGAGGGCGTGCGCAGGATGACCCGGTTGCAGCCGTTGATGACGTGCTCGTTCGTCATCACCCGGCCCTCGGCGATCAGGAAGCCCGTGCCGGTCGAGACCTGGCGCGCCTGGCGGTTGGGCTCGACCACCAGCTCGCGCGAGGCTGGGCCCGCGGGGCGCGGCGCGGGCTGCGCGGCCTGGGCGGGGCGCGCGGCCTGGGTCACCTCGATCTGCCGGTTCACGCAGATGTCCTGCCCGGCGAGCCGCGCCTCGCGCCCGTCGGCGAAGACGAGGCGCAGGTCGAAGCGGCAGCCGGCGTCGGCGGCGGGGTTCACGCGAAAGCCCGCGCCATCGGCCAGCGGGCGGTCGGGGCGCAGCAGGTTGCCGCCCCAGTCGTTCTGCGCCCCGCGCGGGCTGCGCACGGCGTGCAGCGCGATGGCCTCCACCCCGGCGCGGTTCACCACCCGGAACTCCCCGGGCTGGGCCGCGTTCTGCGCCAGGGCGGGCAGCGGCAGGGCGAGGGCGAGGAGAAGCAGCAGGGCGCGCATGGCCGGGATGTGCGCTGCTCCTTGCGCCAGCGCAAGGTCGGGCGGGCTTGACCCTGCCACGGTGGCAGGCACCACCTCGCGGCGCATGATGGATCAGGTCACCCCCCTCGAACGCCTCCGCCTTCCCGTCTCGGGCATGAGCTGCGCGAGCTGCGCGGGCCGCGTCGAACGCGCGCTGGCCGCCGTGCCCGGCGTCGTCTCCGCCCGCGTGAACCTTGCCGAGGAGAGCGCCGAGGTGGCCGGAAGCGCCCCGCTTTCCGCCCTGGAGGCCGCGCTGCGCCAGGCGGGCTACGGGCTGCGCGAGCGCGTGATGGAGCTCGCCATCACCGGCATGAGCTGCGCGAGCTGCGCGCGGCGGCTGGAGCGGGCGCTCGCGTCCGTGCCCGGGGTGCTGGAGGCGGCGGTGAACTTCGCCTCCGAGCGCGCCACGCTGCGCGTGCTGGAGGGCACGCAGACGGCGGCGCTGGAGGCCGCGGTGGCGCGGGCGGGCTATGGGCTCGCTTCGGCCGGGGCGCGGCGCGGGCTTCCGTGGGAGGATCTGGCCCTCGCCCTCGCCGCGCTGCTGGCCGCGCCCTTCCTCATCGGCATGATCGGCATGGCGCTGGGCCGGGACTGGATGCCGGGCGGCTGGTGGCAGCTCGCGCTCGCCACGCCGCTGCAGTTCGGCCTGGGCTGGCGCTTCTACCGCGCGGGGGCGGCGGCGCTGCGCGCGCGCACGGGCAACATGGACCTGCTCGTGGCCATGGGCACCAGCGCGGCCTATGGCCTCTCGCTCTGGATGCTGCTGACCGAGGCGCAGGCCCATCACCTCTATTTCGAGGCGGTCGCGCTCGTGATCTTCTTCGTGCTGGTCGGCAAGCGGCTGGAGGCGCGGGCCAAGCGCGCCACCGCGGGCGCGATCCAGGCGCTGCTCGATCTCAAGCCCCGCACCGCGCGGCGCATCGAAGCGGAGGGCGAGCGCGAGGTCCCCGCCGCCCTGCTGCGCGTGGGGGAGAGGGTGGCGCTGCGCCCCGGCGAGCGCGTGCCGGCTGATGGCGTGATCGAGGCGGGCGAGGCGGGCCTCGACGAGAGCGCGCTGACCGGCGAAAGCCGCCCCGTGCCCAAGGGGCCCGGCGATTCCCTCGCCACCGGCACGGTGGTGCTCGATGGCGCGCTGACCCTGCGCGTCACCGCCGTGGGCGAGGAGACGGTGCTGGCCCGCGTGGCCGCGCTGGTGGCCGCGGCCCAGGCCAGCCGCGCGCCCATCCAGAAGCTGGTGGACCGCGTCTCGGCCGTCTTCGTGCCCGTGGTGGCGGCCATCGCCCTCGCCACGCTGGCGGGCTGGCTGATCGCCGGGGCGGGGGTGGAGGAGGCGGTGATCCACGCCGTCGCGGTGCTGGTCATCGCCTGCCCCTGCGCGCTCGGCCTCGCCACGCCGGCCGCCATCATGGCCGGGACGGGGGCGGCCGCGCGGGCGGGGATCCTGCTGCGCGACGCGGAGGCGATCGAGCGCGGGCACGCCGTGCGGCTCGTCGCCTTCGACAAGACGGGCACGCTGACCGAGGGGCGGCCCATCCTCGCCGCGCATCACGCCGCCGAGGAGGGGGCGCTCGCCCTCGCCGCCGCGCTGCAGCAGCACAGCGAGCATCCGCTCGCCCGCGCCGTGCTGGCCGCCCATGGCGCGCCGCCGGCGCCGGTGGAGGGCTTCCGCGCCCTGCCTGGCCGGGGTGTCACGGGGGTCGTGGCGGGGCGCGCGCTCTGGCTCGGCAACCGGCGCCTGGCGGAGGAGCGCGGCGCGGGCGGCGCCTTCGCGGCCGAGGCGGCCGAGGAGGAAGGGCGGGGCCGGACCCTCGCCTGGCTGGGCGAGGGGGGGCGGGCGCTCGCGCTGCTCGCCTTCGAGGATTCGCTGCGCCCGGGCGCGGCCGAGGCGGTGGCGCGGCTTCGCGCCATGGGCCTCGGCGTGGCCATGCTCTCGGGCGATTCGCCCGCGGCGGCGCGGGCGGCGGCGGCGCGCCTCGGCATCGCGGAGGTCGCGGCCGGGCTGCTGCCGGAGGAGAAATCCGCCTGGGTCGCGGCGCGCCGCGCCGAGGGCGCGCGGGTGGCGATGGTGGGCGATGGCGTGAACGACGCGCCGGCGCTGGCCGCGGCCGATCTCGGCATCGCCATGGGGCAGGGGACGGAGGCGGCCATCGCCGCGGCCGGGATCGCCCTGCTGCGCTCGGACCCCGCGCTGGTGCCCGCGGCCATCGCGGTGGCGCGGGCCACGCGCGCCAAGATCCGGCAGAACCTGTTCTGGGCCTTCGCCTACAACGCGGCGGGACTGCCGCTGGCGGCGTTCGGCCTCTTGTCGCCGGCGCTGGCGGGGGCGGCCATGGCGGCCTCCTCCGTCTCGGTGCTCGGCAATGCGCTGCTGCTCGCGCGGTGGCGCCCGGTCGAGGGATGGGAGAGATGAACATCGGCGAAGCGGCGGCCGCGAGCGGCGTCAGCGCCAAGATGATCCGGCATTACGAGACCCTGGGGCTGATCCGGCCGGAGCGGCGGGCGAACAACTACCGCCGCTACACCGAGCGCGACGTGGCGGTGCTGCGCTTCATCCGCCATGCGCGGGAGCTCGCCTTCCCGCTCTCCGAGGTGAAGCGGCTGCTCGCGCTCTGGCAGGACAGTTCGCGCCAGTCGGCCGAGGTGCAGCGCATCGCCATGAGCCATGTCGAGGCGCTGGAGGAGAAGGCGCGCTCCCTGCAGGCCGTGGCCGCCTCGCTGCGGCATCTGGCGCGCGCCTGCGCGGGCGACCACCGCCCGGAATGTCCCATCATCGAGCACCTGGAGGGGTGAGCATGGCCGTCGTGGAACTGACCGTGGAGGGGCTGAGCTGCGGCCATTGCGTGAAGGCGGTGACGGCGGCCATCCAGGCGCGCGACCCGGCGGCGAAGGTGGAGATCGCGCTGCCCTCGGGCGCGCTGCGCGCCGAGACGGTGCTGAGCCCCGCGCAGGTGGCCGAGGCGGTGGCGGGCGAGGGCTACGCGGCGCGCTGAGCGCGGATGAAAAAAGCCCGGCGGATCGCTCCGCCGGGCCATGCGGGCCGTGCTCCGGCCCTGCCGTCAGTCCTGGTTGCGGGCGCCCATGAACTGCAGCAGGAACTGGAACAGGTTGATGAAGTTCAGGTAGAGCGCCAGCGCGTCCATCACGCTGCGCTTGCCCGCCATCTCCGTGCCCTCGGCATAGGCGAACTCGATGTAGTCGTTCTTGATCCGCTGCGTGTCCCAGGCGGTGAGGCCGCAGAAGATCACGACGCCGAGCACCGAGATCGCGAAGGCGATGGCCGGCGAGCCGAGGAAGATGTTGACCAGCGAGGCCAGGATGATGCCGATCAGCCCCATCAGCAGGAAGCTGCCCATCTTCGTCAGGTCGCGCTGCGTGGTGTAGCCGATCAGGCTCATCGCCGCGAACATGCTCGCGCAGACGAAGAAGGTGCTGGCGATCGAGGCCTTCGTGTAGATCACGAAGATGTTCGACAGGCTCGCGCCCATCACCGCCGCGAAGAGCCAGAACAGCGCCTGCGCCGTCGTCTTGCTCATCCGGTTGATGCCGAAGGAGAGGACGAGGACGAAGGCGAGCGGCGCGAACATCGCGATCCAGCCCAGGATCGTCGGCGCCGTCGCCAGCCCGCGCGGGGTGCGCACGGTGGTGTAGAACAGCTCCGCGATCGCGGGGTTGTGGGCGATGAGATAGGCGACGATGCCCGTCAGCAGCAGGCCGGACGCCATCCAGTTGTAGACGCGCAGCATGTAGCCGCGCAGGCCCTCGTCGATCGCGGCCTGATCCACGGCGGCGCTGCGGCCCCAGCCTTGCAGCGGCTGCGTCCAGCGCGATTCGGGTTGAGTAGCCATGTGTGTCTGATCCTCCTGGGGACGCGGAAATCCCGCATGAGCAGGATATGGAGTTCTTGTAATCCGGTTCAACCGAAAACGGAAGCCCGCGTCATTCGTTCCTGAGCAGGGGCGCGGGCCGCGCGCGCAGCGCGAGCGCCGTGCCGGCATAGCCGAAGGCGAGCACCAGCGCCATGCAGCCCAGCACCGTCGCGGCGAGCGTGCCGGGCAGGAACACCCAGCCCTGGCGCATCACGCCCACCACCACGCCCCAGGCGGCCGCCGTGCCCGCCGCCGCCGCCAGCAGCCCCGCGAAGGCGCCGAGCACCCCGAACTCCACCAGGAAGGCGCGGCGGATCTGCGCGCGCGTGGCGCCCACGGTCTTGAGCACCACCGCCTCGCGCACCCGCCGGCGCTGCCCCGCCGCCACCGCGCCCGCCAGCACCAGCGCCCCCGCGAGCAGCGTGACCGAGCCCGTGGCCGTCAGCGCCGTGCCGATGCGCCCGAGCAGTTGCGCCACCTGCTCCAGCGCCTCGCGCACGCGGATGCCCGAGACATTGGGCAGCGAGTCGGTGATCCGGCGCAGCAGCGCCGAATCCTGCGCCGGATCGCCGCGCACGGTGGCGAGATGGGTGTGCGGCGCGGCCGAGAGCAGCCCGGGCGAGGCGATCAGCGCGAAGTTCATCGCCAGGCTGCGCCATTCCACATGGCGCAGATTGGCGATGGTCATCTCCACGTCGCGGCCCAGCACGTTCACCGTGATGGTGTCGCCGATGCCCACCCCCCAGCCGCGCGCGAGATTCGCATCGAAGGAGACGAGGGTGGGCCCCGCATGGTCCGCCGGCCACCATTCGCCCGCCACGAGGCGCGTGCCCGGCGGCGGTGCGGCCGCATAGGTCAGGCCGCGCTCGCCGCGCAGCGCCCAGGCCGTCTCGGGGGTGGCGCGCACCTCCTCGGCCGGCACGCCGTTCACCGCGCTGATGCGCGCGCGCAGCGAGGGCACGCGGCGGATTTCCTCGACGCCGGGGATGGAGCGGGCCAGGCGGTCGAACTCGCCCACCTGGTCGGGCTGGATGTCGATGAAGAAGAAGTTGGGCGCGGCGCGCGGCATCTCGCCGCCGATGGCCGCGCGCAGGTTCCCCTCGATCTGCGCGATGGCGGCCAGCGTGGTCAGGCCGA
This sequence comes from Rubritepida flocculans DSM 14296, assembly GCF_000425365.1. Lineage (GTDB taxonomy): Bacteria > Pseudomonadota > Alphaproteobacteria > Acetobacterales > Acetobacteraceae > Roseococcus > Roseococcus flocculans. Next base: position 15,856 of record NZ_AUDH01000014.1, read on the forward strand.
GGCCGATGGCCATGAGCATGATGGGGGTGGGGGCGCCGGGCCGGTGCAGGTTCGCAAGCCCCAGCCGCAGCGCCGGCCGGCGGATGTGGGAGAGCCGCCGCGCCCCCCACATCAGCAGCGCCGCACCCAGGCGGAAGGCGAGGATCGCCGCCGCCGCCCCGGCGCAGAAGGCCGCGGCGAAGAAGGGCTGCTCGGCCGTGCCGATGACGAGCGCCACCAGCGCCGCCGCCGCCAGCGCGTTCAGCAGCGCGACGCCGAGCCCCGGCCAGCGCGCCCCCCCGCCCAGCACGTCGCGGAACAGCGCCGCCCCGGGGATGCGCCCCGCCCGCCCGAGCGGCCAGAGCGCGAAGGTCAGCGCCGTGAGCAGCCCGTAGAGCGCCGCGAGCGCGAGCGGGGCCGGATAGACGCCCAGCCGCGGCGGCACCGGCAGCGCGCCCGAGAGCGCCTGCGCCGCCAGCATGGTCAGCCCCCAGCCCGCGACGAGTCCGAGCAGGATGCCGAGCCCCGCCAGGGCCAGCACCTGGAACAGATAGGCCGCGAAGATCGCCCCCGCCGGCGCGCCCAGGCAGCGCAGCGTGGCGATGCTGCGCGCCCGCGCCTCCAGCCAGGCGCGCACCCCCGTCGCCACGCCGATGCCGCCCACCAGCAGCGCCGTGAGGCCCGCGAGGGTGAGGAAGGCGGCCGCGCGGTCGAGGAAGCGGCTCACCCCGGGCTCGGCCTGCTCGGCGAGGCGGATGCGCCAGGGCGCGCCGGGGAAGGCCGTGCGCAGCTCGGCGGCGAAGCCGCGCGCCGAGACCCCGGCCGGCAGGCGGATGCGATACTCGTGCGCGATCAGGCTGCCCGGCTGGATCAGCCCCGTCGCCGGCAACTGGTCGAGGGGCAGGATCACGCGCGGGCCGAAGGCGGTGGGGGTGGCCACCCGGTCCGGCTCCTCGGCGATGCTGGCGGCGAAGGTGAAGCGCCCCTCGCCCAGCCGCACCGCATCGCCGGGCGCGAGGCCGAGGCGCTCGGCCACCGCGGGCTCGGCCGCCAGCACGGGGCCGCGCAGCGCGACCTCGGGCGCCAGGACGAGCGCGCCGTAGAGCGGATAGCGCCCATCCGCCGCCTTCACCTCCACGAGGCTGCGCTCGCCCGAGGAGGCGACGAGCATGGCGCGCAGCAGGCGCACCTCGCTCACCACGCCGCCGCGCGCCTCCACGGCGCGCAGCACCTCCGGCTCCAGCGGCTGGTAGCCGCTGCGGATTTCGAGATCGCCGCCCAGGATGCGCGCGCCATCGGCCTGCAGCCCCGCCTGCACCCCCGCGCGCAGCGTGCCCACCGCGGCGATGGCCGCAACGCCGAGCGCGAGGCAGAGCAGCACGATCAGCAGCCCGCGCGGGCCCGCGCGCAGCTCCCGCCGTGCGAGCGTCAGGCCGAGGCGGAGGTTCCTCATGCGGGGGCGAGCGCCGTGTCGCGCTCGATCATCCCGTCGGCCACATGCACCTGGCGCTCGCAGCGCGCGGCCAGTGCGGGGTCATGGGTGATGAGGATGAGGGTGGTGCCGTATTTCGCCCGCAGATCGAAAAGCAGGTCCATCACCGCCTGGCCGGTGGCGCGGTCGAGGTTGCCGGTGGGCTCGTCGGCCAGGATCAGCCGCGGCAGGGCCACGAAGGCGCGGGCCACCGCCACGCGCTGCTGCTCGCCGCCCGAGAGCTGGCCCGGGTAGTGCGCGAGGCGATGGCCGAGCCCCACCGCCCTGAGCGCCGCCTCGGCGCGGGCGAAGGCGTGTTCGTCGCCCGAGAACTCGAGCGGGATCGCAACGTTCTCCAGCGCCGTCATGGTCGGCACCAGGTGGAAGGCCTGGAAGACGATGCCCACCTCCTCGCGCCGGAAGCGGGCCAGCGCGTCCTCGTCCAGCGCCGTAAGGTCGCGCCCCGCCACGCGCAGCGTGCCCGCGGTCGGGCGCTCCAGCCCCGCGAGCAGCATGAGCAGCGAGGTCTTGCCCGAGCCCGAGGGGCCGACGACGCCGACCGCCTCGCCCTCGCGCACCGTCAGGTCCACGCCCTTGAGGATGTTGACCCGCCCCGCGCTTCCCCCCACCTCGAAGCGCAGGCCCCGCGCCTCGATGAGCGGCGGGGGGGGGGGGATGATCGTGTCCATGATGCACCGATATGGGCGGCGCGCTGCGCTGCGAAAGGCCCTGCTGCTGGCCGGGGGCGGGGCGCTGCCCGCCCGGGCGGCGCAGCCGCAGCGCCTGCTGGCGCTGGGCGACAGCCTGACGGCGGGCTACGGGCTGCCGCGCGGCCAGGGCTTCGTGCCCCAGCTCCAGGCCGCGCTCGCCGCGCGCGGGCGGGCGGTGCGGGTGCTGGATGGCGGGGTTTCGGGCGACACCATGGCCGGCGGCGCGGCGCGGCTCGACTGGGCGCTGGCCGACCGGCCCCAGGCCGCCCTCGTGGCGCTGGGCGGCAATGACGGGCTGCGCGGCCTGCCGGTCGCGCAGATGGCCGCCGCGCTCGACTCCATCCTCGCGCGGCTCGAGGCGCGGCGCATTCCCACCCTGCTCGCGGGCATGCACGCGCCGCCCAACCTGGGCGCGGATTACGGCCGCGCCTTCCACGCCATCTTCACCGAGGCGGCGGCGCGCCGGCCCGGGCTGGTGTTCATGCCCTTCTTTCTGGAGGGGGTGGCGGGCGAGCCGCGGCTGAACCAGCCCGACGGCATCCATCCCAACGCCGAGGGTGTGGCCGAGATGGTCCGCCGCATCCTGCCCTTCGTGGAACAAGTGCTGGACCGCGCCGCCGCCCAGGCCGCAGGATAAGCGCGCGAATCCGGAAGGGGGTGCCCGATGCGTCTCTTCGTCGCTCTCACGCTTCCGGAGGCGGTGCGCGATCGCCTGGCCAGCCTGACGCTCCGGATTCCCGGCCTGCGCTGGGTGCCGCCGGAGAACTACCACCTCACCCTGCGTTTCATCGGCGAGGTGCCGGCCTTCCAGTGCGAGGAGGTGGACCTCGCGCTCGCCGCCATCCGCGCGCGGCCCTTCGACCTGGCGCTGGCCGGGCTAGGCGTCTTCGAGAAGCAGGGCAGGGTGCAGTCCCTGCACGCGCTGGCCGAGCGCAGCCCGGCGCTCTCGCACCTCCAGGCCAAGATCGAGACGGCGCTGCAGCGCGCCGGCCTGCCGCCCGAGCGGCGGCGCTTCACCCCGCATGTGACGCTGGCGCGCTGCGAGGGCGCGCCGGTGGAGAAGCTCGCCGCCTTCCTCCAGGCCCAGGCCCTGTTCCGCACCGAGCCCGTGCCGATGGAGCATTTCGTGCTGTTCTCCTCGCGGCTCGGCAAGGAGCAGGCGGTCTATACGCCCGAGGTGGAATACGCGCTGGCGGCTTGAAGCGCGCGGGCGGGGGGGATAAGCCTCCCATGTGGCAAGGTTGAGGCCCTTCCTGGCGCGCTGCTTCGCGCTCCTGCTGCTGGTGCAGTCGGGGGCGGCGCTGGCCCATTGCCTGCGGGGGCTCTCGCCGGGCGAGGGGCTGCTGGCGGACATCTGCACGCCGGAGGGGAAGAGGCTCCTGCTGCTCGGCCCCGGCGGCGAGCCGCTGGAGCCGCCCGAGCCCGCCGCCGAGGGGGGCTTCTGCCCCGTCTGCCACGGGCTTCCCGAGCTGGTGCCGCCGCCGCCTCCGGTGCGGGCCGCGCCCCCGCGGCTCGCGGCGCCCGCCCCCTGGCACGGGCAGGGCGAGGCGCTGCGCCTGCCCCCCGGCCGCGTCGCGCCCCACGCCCCCCGCGCCCCGCCCGCCCTGGCCTGAGCCCCCACCCGACCGGCCGGGCGCTCGCCCGCGCCGTGACGCCACTCTCACGCCAGGACATGACACCATGATCTCCCGTCGCACCCTTGCGGGCGCCGCCCTGATGCTGGCCGCCCTTCCGCTTCGCCCCGCCCTCGCCCAGACCATCGAGGCCGGCGCGCTGCGCCTCGAGAACCCCTGGACCCGCGCCGCCAACCAGGGCGCGCAGGGGGCGGGCTTCCTCGTCATCCGCAACACGGCGGCCGAGCCGGACCGGCTGCTCGCCGCCTCCTCGCCCGCCGCCCAGCGCATGGAGCTGCACACCCATATCCGCGAGGGCGAGGTGATGCGCATGCGCCCGGTGAACGACATCCCCGTGCCGGGGAATGGCAGCGTCAGCCTCCAGCCCGGCGGGCTGCACCTGATGCTGATCGGCCTCACCCAGCCGCTGGTCGCGGGGCAGAGCGTGCCCGTCACCCTGCGCTTCGAACGCGCCGGCGAGGTGACCATCCAGCTCGCCGTACAGGCGGCCGGGGCGCGGCAGATGCAGATGGGGCAGGGGCATCGCCATTGATGCGGCGCCATGCAGGGCGCTCATGACATTTCCTTCATCAGTACCTTGCCATATTGGGGGCGCCCGGCCATCTGCCGGGCGCTTTCAACCAAGGAGCCCCCCATGACCCCCAGCCACCGCGAGCCCGCCCGATGAGGCGCTGGGTTCCCTTCGCCATCGCGGGCTTCATGCTCACGCCCTTCGCGCTCTGGGCGCTGTTCTCGGCGCTGGGCATCCGCTCCGGCTTCGAGGGGCTGCACAGCCCGGTGGGCTGGGCGCTGTTCCTCGCCTCGCTGCCGCTGGCGGGGCTGTTCTGGATCCAGAACCTGCGGCAGATGGGCGACTCCATGGGCGCGCCCTCGCGGGTCTCGGCCGCGGCGCGGCTCGCCGCCCTGCTGCCCTGGGCCATCGCGGGCATCGGGCTTGCGGGCGCCGCCTGGCTCTTCTCGGCCGGGGAGGGGGCGGGGGTGGCCCTGCTGGTGGGCGCAGCCGCGCTGGCTCTCGCGCTGCTGGGCGGGCTCGCCGCCCGCGCGCCGGTGGAGCCGCCCGTCTCCGGCGTGCCCGTCGAGGACGGCGCGGCGATGGACGCCCAGGGCCGCGCCTGGCTGCTGGCCATCGGCAATGTCGCGATGGCCCTCGCGCTGGCCGCCTATTACTGGACGCCCTGGGTGCTGCTCTGGGCGGTGGGGGCCCTGGTGCCGCTCGCCTTCGTCGCCATGTTGGCGCTGTGCTGGTGGGCCACCCTGATCCCCGCGACCTCCACGCCGCCCGCCGCGCGGCCCCCGCGCCCGGCGAACGAGGAGGCGCGCCCCGCCCGCGCGGCCTGAGGGGGGGTGCGGCGGTGAACCTCGTCGTCCTCACCGGCGCGGGGATTTCGGCCGAGAGCGGGCTCGCCACCTTCCGCGACCTGGGCGGCATCTGGAGCCAGGTGCGGCTCGAGGAGGTGGCGACCCCCGAGGCCTTCGCCGCCGATCCCGCGCGGGTGCAGGGCTTCTACAACGCGCGGCGCGCGCAGCTTTTCCGCGTCGCGCCCAACCCGGCCCATCTGGCCCTGGCGCGGCTCGACGCGCTCTGGACGCGCGGCGATTTCCTGCTCGTCACCCAGAACGTGGACGACCTGCACGAGCGCGCCGGCGCCCGCCGCCTGCTGCACATGCATGGCGAGCTGCGCCGCGCCCGCTGCCTTGCCTGCGGCGAGGACCACCCTTGGCTGGAGGACATCGCCCCGCACTCCGCCTGCCCCGGCTGCGGGGCGGCGGGGCGGCTGCGCCCGCATGTCGTCTGGTTCGGCGAGATGCCGCTGCACATGGCGCGCATCCAGGAGGCGCTGGCCGGCTGCGACCTCTTCGTCTCCATCGGCACCTCGGGCCGGGTCTGGCCCGCCGCGGGCTTCGTGGCCGAGCTGCGCGGCCGGGCGCGGACGCTCGAGATCAACCTCGAACCCTCGGAGGGCGCCTCGCTCTTCGACGAGACCCGGCATGGCCCCGCGAGCCGCCTCGTGCCCGCCTGGGTGGAGGAGATGCTGACCGCATGATCCGCCTCATGCCAGCGGCCGCTGATCTCGACTCCTTAAAAGTCCGTGCGGCCGCTGGTATGCCTTTGTTTCGGCGCGCAGCCGCCACACCAACCCTGCGCGCGATACGCTCGGCTTGTCATGCCGACCGTATCATGCCCTCGGCCGCTCGCCGTGACGCGGGCGAAAGCGGCCGCTGGCGTCATGCCGCGCTGATCGTCGCGCTGCTGCTGCTGGCCGCCGGCCCGGCGCTCGCCCAGGGCAAGCCCGGCGCGCCCCCGCCCGCCCCGGCCCTGCCCGGCATCGGCTCGGAGGACCCGCGCCGCGTGGTGAGCCCGCGCGAGATGCCCTGGGCGGCGCTCGGCCGGGTGGTGACGGGGCTGGGCAGCCGCTGCACCGGCACCCTCATCGCGCCCGACCAGGTGCTGACGGCCGCGCATTGCCTCGTCGCGCCCGGCAGCCTCGCCTTCGCCCACCCGCACGCGGTCCTCTTCCTGCTCGGCTATGAGCGAGGGGCCTTCCGGGCGCGGGCGCGCGTCGCCCATTACCGCATGGGCCTGGGCTACGATCCGGTGAGCGGCGGCCCGGCGCGCGAGGACTGGGCCATCCTCACCCTCGAAACCCCCCTGCCAGGGCCCTTCCTGCCCCTGCTCGATCGCCCGCCCCCGCCGCGCAGCCCCCTCATGCTTGGCGGCTACCAGGCCGATGCGCCCGAGGTGCTGCAGGCGGACCTGGACTGCCGACTCCTCGAGGCGCGCGACGGCGTGCTGCTGCACGATTGCGCGGGCACGCGCGGCGCCTCGGGCGGGCCAGTCCTCACCCGCACCCGGGACGGCTGGGCCGTGGCCGGCGTCGCCTCCCGCGTCGCCCGCGACCTCGCCCTCGGCGCCGCCGCATCCATCGAGGCGGTGCAGGAGGCACTCCGGTAGCGAGGCGAGAACCGGGAAGGGCGTTGCTGGAGAGGGGCGCCGCCCCTCTCCAGACCTCACCCCGCCAGGAGGCTGTAGCCTCCTGGACCTCGGGCATCAGTCGGGCTTGGGGGGAGGGGCCGACGCGAGCGTTTGGCCCGGCGGTTCCGCCGGCCCCTCCCCCCGAGCCCGACACGGTTCCGGGTTCCAAGGGGCCACTGCCCCTTGGCGGGATGGGGTGCGGGGAAGGGCAGCGCCCTTCCCCGGGGGCGCGCCCCTTCCCGGCTCTCGCCTTTGCTACTGGTCTTCCTCCTGTTCCAGCCGCGCGATGTCGGCGTCGGAGAGGCCGAAGTGGTGGGCGATTTCGTGGATCAGCACGTTGCGGACGAGGCGGAACAGGTCTTCGCCCGTCTCGATCCATTCGAGGAGGATGGGTTCGCGGTAGAGCAGGATGGTGTCCGGCTCGCCGGGGGTGTCGGCGAGGGATTTGCGGGTCAGCGGCGTGCCGCGGTAGAGCCCCGTCAGTTCCCAGGGGCTTTCCAGCTCCATTTCGGCCACCGTTTCGTCATCGGGGATCTCCTCGACGACGATGGCCGCCCCGCGCACCATCTCGCGCAGCTCGCGGGGGATGGCGGCGAGCGCATCCTCCGCCATCTCCAGTATGTCCTCGAGGCTCGGGGGCGTGGTCGGGCGCATGGTGCGTCATCGCATGGGGAGGGCCGGATGGTCGAGAAGCTGGACGAGGCGGCGCGGGCCGCGCTGCCGGAGCTGTTGCCGGAATGGCGCGTGCTGGAGGGGCGGGACGCGATCCAGCGCGCCTTCCGCTTCCGCGATTTCAACGCCGCCTGGGGCTTCATGGCGCGCGTCGCCCTGCTGGCCGAGCGGCAGGACCACCACCCCGAGTGGTTCAACGTCTACAACCGCGTCGAGATCACGCTGACCACGCATGACGCAGGCGGGCTCTCGGCGCGCGACGTGGCGCTCGCCCGCGCCATCGACGCGCTTGTCTGACACGCCCCTCGGCGCGCGGGCGCGCACCGAGGCCATCACCCGCGCGGTGCTGCGCTGGTGTCTCGCCCAGGGCTGGGCGCCGCTCGCCGAGGTGCCGCTGCCCGACGGGCGGCGGGCGGATGTGCTGGCGATTCGCGCCGATGGCGGGCTCGTGATCATCGAGGTGAAGTCCGGCGCGCGGGACTATCTGAGCGACGCGAAATGGGGCGACTACGCCGCCTGGTGCGACGCCTTCCTCTTCGCCGTGGACCTCGACTTCCCCGAGGCGCTGCTGCCCGCCGAGCCGGGGCTGCTGGTGGTGGCCGGGCGCGAGGCGGCGCTGCGCCGCGCTCCGCCCGAGGCGGCGCTGGCGCCCGCGCGGCGGCGGGCGCTCACGCTGCGCCTCGCCCGGCTCGCCGCCACCCGGCTCGCCGAGGCCGCGGACCCCGAGGGCGCGGCGGAGCGGCGGGCGGCGTTGCGCCTCGCCTGAGGCGCGGCCATAAGCCCCGCCATGGCCCATCTCGCGCGGCTCGCCGCCGGCTTCATTCCCTTCACGCCCTACCCCTATCGCGGCCGGCACGAGCCCTGCGCGCTGTGCGGCGGGGCGGAGACGCTGCCGCTCTCCGCGCATGACCGGCGCCTCAAGCGCCTCGGCACCGTGATCTGCGCCGGCTGCGGGCTGATCCGCACCGACCCGATGCCGACGGAGGAGGAGCTGGCCGAGTATTACCGCCACCACTACCGGATGGATTACCAGCTCGTCGGCACGAAGCCGCCGCGGCGGCACCTGGTCCGCACCCGGGCGGAGGCGGCGCGGCGCGTGGCGCTGCTCGCCCCCGTGCTGGGGCCGGGGGCGCGGGTGCTCGACTACGGCTCGGGCTCGGGCGAGTTCCTGCAGGCCGGCGCGGCGGCCGGCTGGGCCATGGAGGGGGTGGAGCCGGGCGAGGCCTATGCCGCCCATGCGCGGCGCCTCGGCGTCACCGTCCATGCCGCCCTGCCCGAGGGGGCGGGGCCCTATGACGCCATCACCTCGCACCATGTGTTCGAGCATCTGCGCGATCCGCTCGCGGTGCTGCGGCGGCTCGCGGCGGTGCTGAAGCCCGGGGGGGTGCTCTACCTCTCCGTGCCCGACATGGGCCCCAATCCGCGCCCCGCCTTCGACCGGCTGCACTTCGCCCATGTGCACGGCTTCGTGCCCGAGACGCTGGACCTTCTGGCCGCGGGCGCCGGGCTCGCGCCCGATCCGCGCTTTCCGCGCGAGCGCACCACCTGCGTCTATCGCCCCGCCGAGGTGGCCTTCCGCCCGGACCCGACGCTCGCCCCGCGCGTGCGCGCGGGCTTCCGCATGGTGGACCCGATCCGGCATGTGCTCACCCTCGGCTGGCTCGCGCCCGGCCTCCGCCGCCTCTCGCGCGATCTGCGCGACAGCTTCCGCCGCTGACTTGCGCAGCCGCGCGGGGCCGTGCCAGCGTCGCGCCGGTGAGGGACGAAAGGCGTTCGGCATGAAGCGGATGGCGCTGCTGGGGCTGCTGGTGCTGCTGGCGAGCCCGGCGGCGGGGCAGGGCCCCGCGCCGGTGCTGATCGGCGAGGGGCAGCGCCTCGCGCACCAGTGGTGCGCCAACTGCCACGCCGTGGCGCCCGGCCAGCGCCCGCCCGCCGGGGATGCGGCGGCGAGCTTCCCCGCCATCGCCGCGCTGCCCTCCACCACCGAGGCCTCCCTGCGCGTCTTCCTCCAGACGCCGCACGCCGGCATGCCCGACTACCGGCTGAGCCGGACGGAGATGGACGCGCTGGTGTCCTACATCCTCTCGCTGCGCCGCTAGGGCGGTTTCCAGACGACCGGGAACCGCTCTCGCCGAGTCGTTCCGAGCAGCTCGGCGCCATGGCCGATTGCAGCCATGGGCGATCTGCTCCGGGGGGCTCGCCACCCCCGCCCCGCCGGGTGCATGGTGGGGGCATGCAGAACAGCGAACCCATCTGGCGCCTGGTGGACGAGAAGGCGCAGCCGGCCATCGAGCTGTCCGACCGCGTCTGGGGCATGCCCGAACTCGCCTATGCCGAGACGCGCTCCGCCGCCGAGCACACGCAGTATCTCGAGCGCGAGGGCTTCCGCGTCACGCAGAACCTCGCCGGCATCCCGACCGCGATGATGGGCGAGGCGGGCGAGGGCGGGCCCGTCATCGCCATACTGGGCGAGTTCGACGCGCTGCCCGGCCTCTCCAACGAGGCCGGGGTGGCCGAGCCCCGGCCCATCCCCGGCGATGGCAACGGCCATGGCTGCGGCCACAACCTGCTCGGCGCGGGCTCGCTGCTCGCCGCCACGGCGCTGAAGGAATGGCTGAAGGCGGAGGGCATCCAGGCGCGCGTGCGCTACTACGGCTGCCCGGCCGAGGAGGGCGGGGCGGCCAAGGGCTTCATGGCCCGTGCGGGCCTGTTCGACGACGTGGATGTCGCGATCTCCTGGCACCCCTCGGCCTTCGCCGGCGTGAACGAGCCGCTGAGCCTCGCCAACACGCGCATCGACTTCACCTTCACCGGCCGCGCGAGCCATGCGGCGGCGAGCCCGCATCTGGGGCGCAGCGCGCTCGACGCGGTGGAGCTGATGAGCGTGGGCGTGAACTACCTGCGCGAGCACATCCCGCAGGAGAGCCGCATCCACTACGCCTATCTCGACGCCGGCGGGGTGGCGCCCAACGTGGTGCAGGCGCGCGCGAAGGTGCGCTACCTGATCCGCGCCGCGGATGTGACGGCGCTCAACGCCCTGGTGCCGCGCGTGCGCGACATCGCGCAGGGGGCCGCGCTGATGACGGGCACGCGCGTGGAGGCGCGGGTGATCTCGGCCGTCTCCAACCTGCTCGGCAACAGCGTGCTGGAGCGGACGATGCAGGACAATCTCGACCGCCTCGGCCCGCCCCCCTTCGACGCCGAGGACCGGCGCATCGCCGCCCGGTTCCAGGCCACGCTCTCGGAGGAGGAGATCGCCAGCGCCTTCCGCAAGATGGGGCTGCCGCGCGACGACTCGCCGCTGACGCAGCGCGTGGTGCCGCTCGAGAGCAGGCGCGCGCCGATGATCGGCAGCACCGATGTGGGCGATGTGAGCTGGGTGGTCCCCACCGTGCAGGCGCGGGGCGCGACGCACGCCATCGGCACGCCTCTGCATTCCTGGCAGGCCACGGCGCAGGGCAAGCTGCCCTACGCGCACAAGGGCATGGTGCATGTGGCGAAGGTGATGGCCGGCACGGCGGTGGACCTGCTGCGCCGGCCCGAGCTGATCGCCGCCGCGAAGGCCGAGCACCGCGAGCGCAGCGGCGGCAGATACGTCTGCCCGCTGCCCGAGGACGCCACGCCGCCCATCGGCATGTCGCTCGCCGTGTGATACGGTCGGCATGGCATGCCGACCGTATCGCGCGCAGGGTTGGCGTGGCGGCTGCGCGCCAAAGCAAGCTCATGCCAGCGGCCGCTCCGCCTTCTCAGGAGTCGAAATCAGCGGCCGCTGGTATGAGAGGCGCGGCGGGGCGGCCTACTGGCAGCCGTGGAAGCCGCCGTCCGGGAAGGGCGCGAACTCCACCACGCCGAGCAGGCTGCCCTGCGCCCCGCCCGGGGCGATGACCAGCGCCGCGCCTTCGGGGAAGGCGCGCCCGGCCACCGCATCGCCGAACACCATGATGCCCGGCGTGCGGTGGCCCACCAGCACGCGGTTCACCCCCGCGGGCACGGGGGCGGCGAAGAGGCGGCGGTGCTCGGCCAGCACCCGGTCGAGCCGCGGGCCCGCGTAGTCGTCGGCCAGCAGGCTCTCGGTCACCACCACATTCGCCGCGCCGAAGGCGATCTCCGCCGTGTCGCGCGCGCGATAGACGGGGCCGGCCAGCACCGGGAGCTGCACGGGAATGCCGAGCGCGCGCATCCGCGCCGCGATGGCGGCCGACTGCTCCCGCCCGCGCGGGGAGAGGTTGCGCTGCCCCGCGCGGTCGCCCAGGCGGTAGCTGCGGTCGCAGGGCTCGCCCAGCGTGTCGGCGTGGCGGAAGAACAGCACGAGGCCGCCCGCGCGCAGCCGGGGCAGAAGGCCCGAGGCCTCGACATCCACGGGCGCCAGGCGTTGCGCCCGGGCGGGGGCGGCGAGCAGCAGGGCGGGAAGCGCCCGCCGAGGGAGGGAGTGGCGCATGGGGCGGGGAGTGGGCCGCCCCGGAGGAATGTCAAGCCTCGCGCCGGGCGCATCGGGGGTGGACGGGCCCGCAGGCGCCGCCGCCCCCCAGCGCTCAGCCGATGATGATCTGGTCGGCGAGCTGCCCCGGCGTCAGGCCCACCACGAGGATGCCGCCCGCCCCGCCCAGCGCCTGGGTGGACACCAGCGTGCCGCCGCTGACCGCGGTGAGCGTGATGCCCGAGGCCAGCCCCTCGAAGCGCAGGAAGTCGAAGTTCCCCGCCGCCTCGCCGAAGTCGAAGATGCGGTCGAAGACGCCGGCCTGGAAATCCGCCGCCTGGAACCAGAACACGTCGTTGCCGGCGCCGCCGTAGAGGTCGTCCGCGCCCGCGCCGCCGAAGAGCTGGTCGTTGCCCGCACCGCCCACCAGGATGTCGGCCCCGCCCTGGCCGTAGAGCCAGTCGTCGCCGGCGAGGCCGTAGAGGATGTTCGCCTGCGCGTCGCCGATCAGATAGTCGCCATGGGCGGAGCCGATGACGTTCTCCACGGCCAGCATCCGGTCCTCGGCCGCCTCGCCGCCCGCGCCCACGCCGATGTCGAGGCGCACCACCACCCCTTGGGCGGACTCGAAATAGGCGATGGTGTCCACGCCGTCGCCGCCGTCGAGCCAGTCGGCGCCGAGCCCGCCGTAGAGCAGGTCGCCGTCCAGTCCGCCGAGCAGGATGTCGTTGCCGCCCTCGCCCACCAGCGTGTCGGCCCCCGCGCCGCCCCGGGCGCGGTCATTGCCCGCGCCGAGGAAGACGACGTCGTCGCCCGCGCCCGCATCCACATCGTCGCGGCCGTCGCGGAAGACCAGCCGCTCGTCGCCCGCCCCGCCGGCGAAGGCGAAGTCGAAGGGGCCGGAGCTGGCGCGCTGCGCCTGCACGAGGCTGACGCGCTCGCCCACGATCACCTGCACATAGGGGTCGCCCACCGTGTCCTGGCGGAAGGCGAGGTTCTGGATGCGCGTGTCCTCGGCCCGGCCGAGGTCCAGCACGTCGAAGGCCTTGGCCTGGGTGCCGTGGCGGGCGGCGAGATACTCCGCCAGCGCATCCTGCTCCGAGCCCTTGGCGGCGAAGCTGGCCACGCCATCGGGCAGGGCCGGGTTGTTGAGCAGATCCACCCGGCTGCCGGGGATGGTGAAGGCCGGGAAGGGGTAGCCGTCGCCGCCGAGCAGCGGATTGGCGCCCGGGTTGGCCAGGAAGTTCAGCGTGACCAGCGAGATGACGCGGTTCGGGTCGCCCTGGAGCACGCCGTCGCGCACGATCACGTCGGCCACCGTGCCGTCGTCGTTGTAGAGGACGAGGTTGCGCACCCGCTCGCCCACCACGCCGCCGGGCGCGGTGTCGGAGAGGGTGGCGCCGGCGCCGCTGCCCACCGTCACCAGCACCTGGGCGGGGCGGCTCAGGTCGAAGGAGAAGGCGGCGCCGCCGATCTGCGGGAACTGGCCCGGGGTGTTGGTGGGGGTGCTGCCCGCCACCGCATGCTCGAAGATGCGCTCGAGATTGGCGGCGGTGACGCTGAGCTTGGTGAGGCTGTTGTTGAAGCGCAGCGAGTTCTCGATGTCGAGCTGGCTGACCGCGCCCTCGGGCTTGTTCACGCTTGGGTTGGCCGGCGGCGGCAGCTCCTCGGGCGTGGGCTGGCCCGCGATGCGGCCGATCTCGGCGCGGATGCCGCCGCCGTTCTTCAGCGAGAGCGCCACGGTCGGGTCGAGCTGGCGCGCGACGAAGAGGTTCGCATCCGCCGTGAGGTTGCCCAGATTCGTCTCCTCCGTGCGCACCTCGCTGCGACGGCCCTCGAGGAAGACCTCGGTGAAGCCGAAGACGTTCCCGTCCTTGGCGTTGATCACGGCCTGCACGGCGTTGGAGATGGTCTGCACCTGGCCGCCGCGGGTGCCCGCCGCATAGGGGTCGCTGCCGCCCCACAGCGCCGCCACATTGGCGTCGGTGGTGGCGATGGGGCCGTTCAGCGCCGGGTCGAGGGCGGAGGTGTTGATCACGCCCTGGGCGTCGAACTCCACCACCAGCCGGCCGACATAGGCGTATTCGCTCGCCGTGTTGACGACCACGACGGGGTTGCCGTCCAGCCCCGTGCGCAGCGTGGGGTAGGGCGAGGCGATGCTGTCGCCGGGCCGCAGCGCGTCGTTCCCGTCGGCGAAGACGGCGTGGCTGCCGCCGGCGATGATGATGTCCACGCCGCGCAGCAGCGTGGCGAGCTCGAGCTCGAGCTGGTACTGCTGCAGATGCGAGAGCAGGATCACCTTGTTGATCCCGAGCGCCGTCATCTGGTCCACATAGGGCTGCAGGATCTGCGCGAGCTCGGCCATGTTGTTCAGCCCGCCATCGCCGGCGGGATCGAGCACGCGCACCCCGTCCACCGTCGAAATCTGGCCGAGGATCTGGGTGGTGACGCCGAGCACGCCGATCGGCTCGCCGTTCTCGTGGATCACCGTCCAGGGCGAGATCTGCCGGTCGAGGTTCTCGGCCGCCACGGCGTTGTTGTCGGCAAGGTCGGCCGCGGTGGTGGCGTAGCTCGCCGCATCGCGCAGCATGGGCGTGAACAGCGGGTTGAGCGCCGCATCGCCCGAGAAGTTCAGGTTGGCCGAGAGATAGGGGAACTGCGCGCCGATATTGGTCACGCGCAGCCCGGGCGTGGTGCCCGTGGTGTTGGAGGTGAAGTCGATGGCGGCGGCGAGCGCGTTGGTGCCGAGGTCGAACTCGTGGTTGCCCAGCACCGAGGCCTGCACGCCGATGGCGTTGAGGATGGCGATGTCGGCCGCGAAGAAGGGCGAGGAGCTGCCGTTCAGCGCGCCCAGCGTGCCCGGCGGCAGGCCCAGCGCCTGCTCGTAGAAGGCGCGCAGCACGGGCACGACGGTCGCATCCGTGCCGGCGGCGGCGAAGGGGCCGGGGATGAAGTTGTCGCCGGAGGAGAGGGTGATGCTGTTGGGCAGCGCATCCTCCAGCCGGTCCACGATGGCGGCGAACTGCTTCATGCGGCCGCCCGCGAGCAGCCCCGCCTCGAAGTCCGATCCGTGCAGGATCTGCAGCACATAGCTTCCCGAGGGGCCGCCCGAGGCGTTCACGTCGTAGAGGGTGGTGGTGCGGCTCACCTCGTTCGCCACCGCAAGCCGCGCATCGCCCGTCCCGCCCACGCCGGGGGTGGCGGGGGGGACGAAGACGCTCGTCTCCGGCGCCGTGTCGCCCGGCTTGTTGATGAAGCCGAGGAAGGCGACCTCCGTCGGGCTCTCGATGCGGAACACCATGTTGGCGTTGGCACGCTCGAGCCCGACGAAGACGTGGATCTCGCCGCCGATGGTGGCGAGGGTGATGTGCTCGGGCTCGGCGCCCTTGTCGTCGGAGCGCGTGTCGGCATAGCCCTGCGGCAGCAGCGCGGCCACGGTGCGGTCGATGAAGTCGCCCGAGTCGAAGACCTGGGTGAGGGTGGGCGCGGAGGCCGTGCCGCCCACCTCCCAGATCGAGAAGCTGCGGCCGCCGAAGATGTGGATCTGGTCGAGCTGCCCGTTGCCGTCCGTGTCGCCCGACCAGCGGCTGACGTTGAGCCGGCCGAGATCGCCATCGGCCCGGCGCGACTGGATCTGCGCGAGCAGCCCGGCCTCGATCTGCGGCATGCCCGCGGGCGGGGTGCCGCCCGAGGCCGGCACCAGCGCCGAGAGGCGCACCGCCTCGTTCAGCGGGTGGGCGTTGCCGGCGCTATCGCCGCTCGGCAGCAGCCCGTATTCGCGCGCATCGCCCTCATTGGCGGTGACGAGATAGGTCCGCCCGCCCGATTCGAAGGCCGCGATCGCGTCGGGCTGATACATGCCGAAGACGGGGAGCTGGCGGATGTTCGGCCCGCCATCGCGGTCCGAGCTGTCGATGCCGCGCCCGGCGAGGCTGTGATCGGCGAGGCCGAGCGGCAGCACCGTGACCCAGCCCAGCGGCCCCGCCATGGCGTCGAGGTTGAACACGCCGATGGCGTTGTTCTCCTGCAGGGTGACGAAGGCGCGCGCGCCGTCGGGCGAGATGGCGATGTATTCCGGCTCGAAGTCGAGCGAGGGCAGGGCGGTGTTGTAGGCCGCGCTGCCCGGGATGGCGGTGTTGATCTTCACCCCCGCCGCACGCAGCGCCGCGGCCTGCGCGTCGAAGGCGCCGAAGCCGAAGAAGGTCGAGGTCCAGTTCAGCGGATCGGGGTCGGCGATCTCGATCACCGTCACGCCGCCCGGCGGGTCGGCGGGGAAGCTCGAGGCGTAGGGCGTGGCGCCGGAGGTGTCGGGCACGGGCTCGCCCTCGATGGCGACCAGAAGCCGGGCGCCATCGGGGGTGAACACCACCATGTCGGGCACCGCGCCCACCTCGAAGGTGGCGGTCCAGGCCGCCCCGGTGCCGGCCCCGTTGATGGTGTAGAAGGCGACATAGCCGTTCGCGCCGGCGGCGGGGCCATCGAGCGCGATGGCGAGGGTGTCGCCATGCACGGCGATCGAGTTGCCCGTGCCATAGGCCGGCGGGGCGCCCCCGCCCGGGGCGGGGATGGCGCTCTTCGGAATGGCGAAGGCGAGCGCGCCGTCCGCGAGCCGCAGCGCATCCACCCCGTCCGCGCCGATCACGAACAGCAGGCCGCGGGCGGCGTCCAGCGCCACCACCTCGGAGCCCCGGGCCGCGCCGGCGGGCAGGGCGGTGGCGGCGTGGTTCACGGTGAAGAGCGGGCTGGCGATGCTGTTCATGTCGACCCCGTGCGGATGTTTCGGGCGTCATGACCTATCCATGCGCCGCCCGGCGGTCGTTGCAGCAACCCTTAAGCTTCGATGAAGAGTCCTTGAAAAGATGCGGTTATTTCTGCCTGAAACCTGGGCAGCGACATCCTGCTGCCCCCGGCTGGTCAAGCTTTCGTCATGCCGAGGCCATGCGGCGGCCCGATGCAGCGGCGGCGATCACCTCCTGCGCCTCCCGCGTCAGGCCGAAGGGCGCGAGCGCCGACAGCCCCGCCCAGGCCACCGCCGAGACATCGTCGCCCGGCGCCGCCTCGCCCGCCAGCCATTCGGCCGCGTAGTCCACGATGGTGTAGTGGAAGCGCAGCGCCCCCTCCGCGTCATGGGTGAGGGAATCCACCACCGCGACGAGGCGGAGCGGGCCCACCTCCACCCCCGTCTCCTCGCGCAGTTCCCGGCGGGCGGCCTCCTCGGCACGCTCGCCCAGGCGCTGCGCGCCGCCGGGCAGCGACCAGGCGCCCAGCCGCGGCGGCCTGCCCCGGCGCACCAGCAGCACCTCCTCGCCGCGGAACACCACCACGCCGATGCCGATCCAGGGCCGGTCGGGGTATTCGCGGCTCATTCGGGCATCAGATCGGCGAGGCGGGGGATGATGGCCTTCTCCTTCCATTGGCCGAGCTGATAGGCCCAGCCGCGCAGGCGCGCCTCCAGCGCCTGCGCCTCCGGCCCGCCCTCGGCGCGCAGCACCACCCAGAACTGGCCCTCATGCAGCCGCGGCCAGGCGGTCAGCGTCACCTCGTCGGTGTAGAGGAAGCGCGCCTCGCCCAGCGCCTCGCCCGGCAGATCGGGCCCGGCGCGGCGCACCTCGGTGAAGGTGAGCATCTCGAAGGCGCGCCCGATTTCGTCCAGCGCCAGCGGGTCCGGGGAGGGGGCGTTCTCGGGGGCGACGAGGCGCAGCGGCGCCTCCGGCGCGGCCTCGCGCGCGACGACGAGCGGCTCCTCGCCCGCGCGGCGGATTTCGGCGCGGCGCAGCCGTTCGGCGGGGAGGTTGGCGATGTCCCGATCCACCCAGAGCTGCGGGTCGGCGTCCGCCACGAGCCGCCCCTCGGCGAGCCAGGCGCGCGCCTCGCCCGCGCGGCGCAGATAGACGGTCTCGGGCGCGGCGCCCTGGGTGCGGACGCGCCGGCGGCCGAGCAGCAGGTCCACGAGCGGCGCGCCCGATGCGTCCAGCACGCGCAGCCGCAGGGCGGTGCTGCCCGGGCTCGCGGGGTCGTCCACGCCGAGCCGTGCATGGGCCGCCGCGTCGCTGCTGCGCTCCTCGATCAGGCGCAGCTCAGTCAGCCCCGTCAGGGTTTCGCGCACGCGGCCGGGCCGGGCGGGATAGCCCTCGAGTTCCTCGATCCGCCAGCTCTCGCCTTCCCGCAGCAGGGTGACGCGCTGGGCGTGACGGATCACCTCGATCCGCGCCGCCCCGCCCAGGCGCTCGGCAAGGCCCGGATAGGCCAGGTCGCCGGGGGCGAAGCGGCCCTGCTCCTCGCCGGGCGGCGCGAACCAGAGCCCTGCGCCGAGCGCCCCCGTGCCCGCCAGGCCCAGCAGCAGAAGGCCGCGGCGCGAGATCATGCCCGCGCCGCCCGGCGCCGGCGCGCCCGCCAGAGCCCCATGCCCAGCGCCGCCGCCGCCACCAGCAGCGGCACCAGGCCGATGTTGAGCGCGCGCAGCCAGCCCTCCAGCGCCTCGATGTCGCGGCGCATCTCGAGCTGTACGGCGCGCAGCTCGCGCCGGGTGGCGGCGATCTCCTCGCGCGCGCGGTCGATCTCGGCGCGCTGTTCGGGGGTGATCACGGTCTGGTTCGCGTTGCGCTCGCCGCCGCCCGTGCCCTGGCGCAGCTCGCGCAGGCGGCGCTCCGTGGCCTGCAGCCGTTCGGTGAGCTGCTGCTCGCTCTGGCGGAAGCGGGCGTCCGCCTCGCGGCGGATCGCCTCCACCACCTCGAAGGGGCGCTGGCTCTCGCCGCGCGAGCGCAGGCTGATCATGGCGTCCGAGCCGGCGAGCGTGTCGGCCAGGTTCACGATGAAGCTGCCATTGCCCGAGAAGGGGGTGGCGACGGGCTGGCCGAAGAACTCCTGCACGCGCACCCAGAAGCGGTCCTCCAGGATGTCGCTGTCATGGATCACGACGAGGTTCGCCGGCCCCTCGCTGCGCGGGAGATGGGCGGGAAGCCCGGCGGGGCGCTCCGCCCCCTCGGGCGGGGCGGGCGGGCCGTCGGGGAAGGCGGAGACGAGGTTGCCCCGGATTCGCGCGGCGATCACATGCCGTTCGCCATCGGCGCGGAAGCCCGCGAGCAGCCGCGCCGCCTGGGGCTGGCCGCGCACCTCCGCCGCATCGGCCAGCATGGACTGGCGGGAACTGGTCAGCAGCGGGACGAACTCCACGCCCGCGCCGGGGCGCGGCCGCAGCACGCCCGCCGAGGCCACCGTCACCTGGTCGAGCGGGGCGGTGGCGATCTCCTCGCGGTTCAGGCTGTCGCCCTGCAGGTTGAACCAGGCGATGTAGTCCACCGCCTGCACGCGGTCCCCCGGCGCGGCGCGCACGCGCCAGGCGCCGCGCAGGTCGAGCACCACGCGGTCCTTGGGCGCCTCCACCCCCCAGGGCTGGAGCAGCCGGTCGAGCGAGGAGGAGGTGTCGCGCGGCGCGCCGGGCATGGCGGGGGGCCGGGCGGCCTGCATCTCGCTGTGCGGGTCGATGAGCAGGATCAGCCGCCCGCCGCGCATCACGAACTGGTCGAGGGCGTAGAGGGTCGCCTCGGACAGGCCCTGCGGGTGCGCCACCATCAGCAGCCGCAGATGGGCGGGGATGAGCGGCGCGTCGGTCGGCACCTCCTCCACCGCGAAGGCCTCGCGGAGCTGGCGCATCACCACCATCGGCTCCGCCAGCCGCGGCTGGCGCAGCATCAGCGCGCGCGGATCGCCGTTCAGCGGCAGCCCCGTCATCACGCCCAGCGCCGGCTTCTCGGGGTTGGAAAGCTCGAAGATCAGCCGCGTCAGGTCCGCCTCCAGGAAGCGTTCGCGCTCGGCCTGGAAGAAGGGGATGACGCGCTCCTCGTCGGCGAGGTTGGCCGCAGCGAGGCCGAAATAGACCTGCTCGCCGCTCTCGTTCAGCGGCACGCCCTGGATGCCGAGGGCGATGGCGCGGTCCTCCACCTCCGAGAAGGGCTCGGGGTCGAAGAGTTCGAGGCGCAGCCGGCCGCCCGCGGCGGCGACGTATTCGCGCAGCAGGGCGCGCACCCGCTCGGCATAGGCGCCGTAGTGCGGCACCTCGGCGCCCAGCCGGCGCGAGTAGAAGAGGCGCAGTGTGATCGGATCCTGCAGCCCCGCCAGCACCTGCCGCGTGCCGGGCGAGAGGGTGTAGAGCCGCCCCTCGGTGAGATCGAGCCGCGCCGAGGGCGGCAGCCGCTCGGCCAGCAGATTGACGCCCACCGCGAGCAGCAGCGCGAAGACCACGCCGAGGGAGGAGAAGATCAGGCGCTGGCGGCGCATCAGTCGGCCTTCCGATGGTCGAGCACGGCGGCGTTCACGAAGAGCCAGAAGCCGATGAAGCTCGCGAAGAACACCACGTCCTTCGCCGCGATCACGCCGCGCGCGAAGCCCGCGAAGCGCTCGGCGACGGAAAGCGCGCGCGCGGTCTCCGCCAGGGCGGGCAGCCGGGCGGAGAGGAACTCGCTCACCACCGGCGAGCCGGCCGCGGCGAAGAGGAAGCAGGCGGCCACCGCCAGCACGAAGGCGATCACCTGGTTGCGCGTGCTGGCCGAGAGCGCGGCGCCCAGCGCCAGATAGGCCCCGGCCACCAGCAGGCAGCCGACATAGCCCGCGAGGATCGCGCCGTTGTCCGGGCTGCCCAGGAAGTTCACCGTCAGCACGAGCGGGAAGGTGAGCAGCAGAGCCACCGCGCAGAAGGCCCAGGCGGCGAGGAACTTGCCCAGCACCGCCTGCCAGGGCGAGAGCGGCAGCGTCAGCAGCAGCTCGATGGTGCCCAGCCGCCGCTCCTCGGCCCAGAGCCGCATGGTCAGCGCCGGCACGAGGAAGAGGAACAGCCAGGGCACCAGGTTGAAGAAGGGGATCAGATCCGCCTGGCCGCGCGCGAAGAAGCCGCCGACCGTGAAGGTCAGCGCGCCCGCCAGCACGAGGAAGATCACGAGGAAGACGGCCGCCACGGGGGTGGCGAAATAGGCCGCGAACTCGCGCCGCGCGACCGCGAGAAGCCCCCTCATGCGGCCTCCGCCGGCAGGGTCAGCGCGCGGAACACCTCCTCGAGGCTGCGCCCGTCGCGCACCAGCCCCGCGGGCGTGTCGTCGGCCAGGATGCGCCCGCGCGCGATCACGATGGCGCGGGTGCAGACCGCCGCCACCTCCTCCAGGATGTGGGTGGAGATCACGATCGCCTTCTCGGGCGCCATGGCGCGGATCAGGCCGCGCACCTCGTGCTTCTGGTTGGGGTCGAGGCCGTCCGTCGGCTCGTCCAGCACCAGCACGGGGGGGTCGTGCAGCAGGGCCTGGGCGAGGCCCACGCGCCGCTTGTAGCCCTTGGAGAGGGTCTCGATGGGCTGGCGGCGCACGGCTTCGAGCTGCGTCAGCGCCATGGCGCGGGCCACCGCCTCGCGCCCGCAGCCGCGCACCCGCGCGCAGAAGGCGAGGAAATCCTCCACCTCCATCTCGGGATAGCTGGGCGCGCCCTCGGGCAGGAAGCCGAGATGGCGCTTCGCCGCCACCGGCCTTTCCACCACATCCTCGCCGCAGATGCGCGCCGTGCCGGCGCTGGGCAGCATGAAGCCGGCCAGCATCCGCATGGTGGTGGATTTGCCCGCGCCGTTGGGGCCCAGGAAGCCCACCACCTCGCCCCGCGCCACGGAGAACCCCACGCCCTCCACCGCCGTGAAGGCGCCGAAGCGTTTCGTCAGCCCCTCGATCTCGATGAGCGCCGCCACCTCACACCCCCGGTGAATCGCGGCGCCCGGTTTACCGTCCGCGCCCCGGTTTTCAAGGTCATCCGGCGGCGAGGTAGCCGGCCGCCTCGCGCTTGCCGAACAGGTCGAGCAGCAGCCGCGCCGCCCGCCCGCGCGGCGAATCGAGCATGGGGTCCTGGTGCAGCAGATGCGCCGCGTCCTGCGCGGCCATGGCGATGAGCGCCGCCTGGCGGCGGGCGGCGCGCTCGCCCTCCTCCTCCTCGCCGCGCAGCGCGAGGCGGTAGAGCCGCTGCCCCGCCTGGCGCGTGCCCAGAATGTCTCCGCCGCCGCGCAGGCGGAGATCCTCCTCGGCGATGGCGAAGCCGTCCTCGCTGTCGCGCAGGATGGAAAGCCGCTCGCGCTCGCGCGCCGAGAGCCCCTCGGAATGCACGAGCAGGCAGGAGGAGGGGCGCGCGCCGCGCCCCACCCGTCCGCGGAGCTGGTGCAGGGCCGACAGGCCGAAGCGCTCGGCCTGCTCGACGAGCATGATGGTCGCCTCCGGGACATCCACCCCCACCTCGACGACGGTGGTGGCGACGAGGAGCCGCGTGCGCCCGGCGGCGAAATCGGCCAGCGCGGCCTCGCGCACCGCCACGTCCAGCTCGCCGTGCGCGAGGCCGACGAGGCCCGGGAAGCGGGCCGAGAGCTCGGCGAAGCGCGTCTCGGCGGCCACGCTGTCGTCGTGCTCGCCGCCGGTGATCGCGCGCACCACCCAGTAGGCGCGCTCGCCGCGCGCGAGGGCGGCGGCCAGGCGCTCCACCACCTCGGGCAGCCGTTCCGCGCCGATCACCCGGGTGGCGATGGGCTGGCGGCCGCGCGGCTTCTCGGCGATGCGGCTCACCTCCATCTCGCCCCAATGGGTGAGTTCGAGGGTGCGCGGGATGGGGGTGGCGGTCATCACCAGCATGTCCGCGCCCATGCCCTTGGCGGCGAGCTCCAGCCGCTGGGCCACGCCGAAGCGGTGCTGCTCGTCCACCACCGCAAGGCCGAGATCGCGGAAGCGCACCCCCTCCTGGAACAGCGCATGGGTGCCCACGACGATGGGCAGCGTCCCCTCCGCCAGCCCCTCCAGCACGCGCCGCCGCGCGCGGCCCTTCACGCTGCCCGCGAGCAGCGCCACCGGCACGGGGCACAGGCGCTCCAGCGTGCGCAGGTGCTGCCGGGCGAGGAGCTCGGTCGGCGCCATCAGCGCCGCCTGCGCGCCGCTCTCCACGGCCTGCAGCATGGCGAGGACGGCCACCAGCGTCTTGCCCGCGCCGACATCGCCCTGCAGCAGCCGCAGCATGCGGCGCGGCGCGGCGAGGTCGGCCGCGATCTCGGCCAGGGCGGCCTGCTGGGCGGGGGTGGGCGCATGGCCGAAGCGGGCCAGCGCCTCGGCCTGCAGCCGGCCGTCTCCCGGCCGCGCGCGCCCCGGCTGCCCGCGGCGATGCCGGCGCAGCAGGGCGAGGGCAAGCTGATCGGCCAGCACCTCGTCATAGGCCAGCCGCTCGCGCGGGGCGGGGCCTGGCGGGGCGATGGGCGCGTGCAGGGCGCGCAGGGCCGCGGCGAAGCCGGGCCAGCCCTCGCGCCGCAGCAGGGCCGCATCCTGCCATTCGGGCAGGGCGGGCAGGCGTTCCAGCGCGGCGCGCATGGCCGGGGCGAGGTGGCCGCGCTTCAGCCCCTCGGTGAGCGGCCAGACGGGCTCGAGCGGCGGCAGCGCCTCCGGGCTCTTCGCCACCTCGGGATTGATGCAGGAGAAGCCATCGCCCTCCGGCCGCAGCCTTCCCGCGATCCAGCGCCGCTCGCCGCGCGGCAGCAGGCGCTCGATGTGGCCGAGCGCCCCGCCCATGAAGCGCAGCGTCACCCGCTCCTCGGTGCGCACCTCCACATAGCGGCGGCGCGTGGCCTTGCTCAGCGCGGCCCGGGCCATCAGCGGGGTGAGGGGCAGCACCGCCTCCGCCTCGGCCGGCGCCTCCTCGGGGCTTGCGATCGGATGCCGCTCGGCGATGCGCTCGGGCAGGTGGAAGAGCAGGTCGAGCACGCGCCCGCCGCCCACCGCCTTCTCGATCAGCGCCGCGCGCGCGGGGCCCACGCCCGGCAGGCTCGTCACGGGGGCGTGCAGGGGGGCGAGGCTGACAGCATCCGACACGGGGCCCTATATGCCACCCGTGACGAGTCCCGACGAAACCCCCGCCCTCTCCCCCCGCCACCGCCGCCTTCTCTTCCGCGCGCAGCACCGCGGCACCAAGGAGTGCGACCTGATGATCGGCGGCTTCGTGCGCCGCCACATCGCCGCGCTGGGCGAGGCGGAGCTGGCGGAGCTGGAGGCCATCCTCGAGCTGCCCGACGTGGACCTGGCCGACTGGCTCTGCGGTCGCCGGCCCATGCCCGCCGATCTGCGCTCGCCGCTGCTCGAGCGCATGGCGCAAGAGGCGCGCGCGGGCCTCGCGCGATGACGCTCGCCGTCTTCGGCGCGCCGGAGGGCTTCGACGCGCTGCTGCTGCGCGCCCGCCGCGTGGAGACGGCGGCGCCCGTGCTGCATGTCTGCCGCGACGACGCGCGCATGGCGCGGCTTGCGGAGGCGCTCGGCTTCTTCATGCCCGAGGCGGAGGTGCTGCGCTTCCCCGCCTGGGACTGCCTGCCCTACGACCGCGTCTCGCCCAACCCCGACATCCTGGCCGAGCGGGTGGCGACGCTGGCCGAGCTCGGCACGCCGCCCGCGCGCCCGCGCATCGTCCTCACCACCGTGAATGCGCTGGTGCAGCGCGTGCCGCCGCGCCGCGTCTTCGAGGGCGCGGCGCTCGCGCTGAGGAAGGGCGGGCGCGTGGCCATCGCGGAGGTGACGGCCTTCCTCGAGGCCAACGGCTACGGCCGCACCGGCACGGTGATGGAGCCCGGCGAATACGCGCTGCGCGGCGGCATCCTCGACCTCTTCCCCGCCGGCGAGCCCGAGCCCGTGCGCCTCGACTTCTTCGGCGACGAGATCGAGAGCCTGCGCCGCTTCGACCCCGGCACGCAGCGCAGCGGCGCGGCGCTGGAGCGCCTGACGCTGCGGCCGGTGGGCGAGGTGTTCCTCGATGCGGCCTCCATCCAGCGCTTCCGGACGAACTACCGCGAGCTGTTCGGCGCCGCCGCGGCGGAGGATCCGCTCTACCTCTCCATCAGCGCCGGCCGCCGGCACCCGGGCATGGAGCATTGGGCCGGGCTGTTCCACGAGGCGATGGAGACGCTGCTCGACCACCTGCCCGGCGCCTCGGTCAGCCTCGACCACCAGGCGGAGGAGGCGCTCGCCGCGCGCCTCGAGATGATCCAGGACCATTACGAGGCGCGGCGCACCCCCTCGCGGCTGAACGAGGGCGAGACGCCCTACCGCCCCGCCCCGCCCGGGCTGCTCTACCTCGACCGGAGCGGCTGGGAGGCGATGCTCGCGGGGCGCGAGGTGCTCGGCTTCTCGCCCTTCGCCCGCCCGGCGGGGGCGGAGGGCATGGACGCGGGCGGGCGGCCCGGCCGCCTCTTCGCCGAGCTGCGCGCCGCGGGGGAGAACCTGTTCCGCGCCTATGCCGCCCATGCCGAGAGCGAGCGCGGCCGGGGGCGGCGCCCGCTGCTCGCGGCCTGGACGCGCGGCTCGCGCGAGCGGCTTGTCGCGCTGCTGCGCGAGAACGGCGTGGCGGCCGAGCCGATGGAGGATTTCTACGCCTTCCAGCGCCTCGCCGCGGGCACGGTGGGCGTGGCGGTGCTGGGGCTCGAGCGCGGCTTCGTGGCGGAGGGCCTCTCCGTCACCGCCGAGCAGGACCTGCTGGGCGAGCGCATCGCCCGCCCGCCGCGCCGGCGCAAGCGTGCCGACCAGTTCATCGCCGACGCCACGCAGATCGAGGTGGGCGACCTGCTCGTGCACGCCGAGCACGGCATCGGCCGCTACGAGGGGCTGGAGACGGTGCAGGTGGGCAACGCCCCGCACGACTGCCTCAAGCTCGCCTATGACGGCGACGCGAAGCTCTACGTGCCGGTGGAGAACATCGAGGTGCTCTCGCGCTTCGGCAGCGAGACGGCCGGCGTGGCGCTGGACAAGCTCGGCGGCGCCTCCTGGCAGGCGCGGAAAGCGCGGGCGAAGAGCCGCATCGCGGACATGGCCGCGCACCTCATCCGCGTGGCCGCCGAGCGGCAGACGCGCAGCGCCCCCGTCATCGCGCCGCCCGAGGGCAGCTACGACGAGTTCTGCGCCCGCTTCCCCTACGCCGAGACGGAGGACCAGGCGCGCGCCATCGCCGATGTGCTGGAGGATCTGGCGGCGGGCCGGCCCATGGACCGGCTGATCTGCGGCGATGTCGGCTTCGGCAAGACGGAGGTCGCCCTGCGCGCGGCCTTCGCGGTGGCCATGGCGGGCTCCCAGGTCGCGGTGGTGGTGCCCACCACGCTTCTCGCGCGCCAGCATTTCCGTACCTTCCAGCGCCGCTTCGAGGGGCTGCCGGTCAGGGTCGAGCAGCTCTCGCGCATGGTCGGCGCGAAGGAGGCGAAGGCGGTGAAGGCCGCCCTCGCGGACGGCTCGGTGAACATCGTCGTGGGCACCCATGCGCTGCTGGGCAAGGAGATCGCCTTCGCCGATCTCGGCCTCGTCATCGTGGACGAGGAGCAGCATTTCGGCGTGAAGCACAAGGAGCGGCTGAAGGAGCTGCAGGCCGGCGTGCATGTGCTCACCCTCACCGCCACACCCATCCCGCGCACGCTGCAGCTTGCCCTCTCCGGCGTGCGGGAGATGAGCGTGATCGCCACCCCGCCGGTGGATCGCCTCGCGGTGCGCACCTTCATCATGCCCTGGGACGGGCTGGTGCTGCGCGAGGCCATCCAGCGCGAGAGGTTCCGCGGCGGGCAGGTGTTCTGCGTGGTGCCGCGCATCGAGGACATGGCCCGCATGGCCGAGCGCCTGGCCGAGATCGCGCCCGAGGCGCGCGTGGTGCAGGCGCATGGCCGCCTCTCCGCCAGCGAGCTCGAGCAGGTGATGACCGAGTTCGCGGACGGCAAGCACGACATCCTGCTCGCCACCAACATCGTCGAGAGCGGCCTCGACATGCCGGCGGTGAACACGCTGATCGTGCATCGGGCGGACATGTTCGGCCTCGCCCAGCTCTACCAGCTCCGCGGGCGCGTCGGGCGCGGCAAGCAGCGCGGCTACGCCTATCTCACCTGGCCGGCGCAGCAGCGCCTCTCGCCCGGCGCGCAGAAGCGGCTCGAGGTGATGCAGACGCTGGACAACCTGGGCGCGGGCTTCACCCTCGCGAGCCACGATCTCGACATCCGCGGCGCGGGCAATCTGCTGGGCGAGGAGCAGTCGGGCCAGATCCGCGAGGTGGGGATCGAGCTCTACCAGGAGATGCTGGAGGAGGCGGTGGCGGAGCTGCGCGCCGGCGCGCGCAGGCGGCCCGAGGCGGAGGGCGCCTTCACCCCGCAGATCAACCTCGGCCTCGCGGTGCTCATCCCCGAGAGCTATGTGAGCGAGCTTCCCGTCCGGCTCGGCCTGTATCGGCGCATCGGCGCGCTGGAGACGGAGGCGGAGCTGGAGGCGATGGCCGCCGAACTCGCCGACCGCTTCGGGCCCCTTCCGCCCGAGGTGCGGAACCTGCTCGACGTGGTGGCGCTGAAGCTCGCCTGCCGCGCGGCGGGGGTGGAGAAGGTGGATGCGGGGCCGAAGGGCATCGTGCTCGCCTTCCACCGCAACCGCTTCGCCAACCCTGCCGGGCTGATCGCCTGGGTGCAGGGGCAGAAGGGGCTGGTGGCGCTGCGCCCCGACCAGAAGCTCGTGCTGAGCCGGGAACTGCCCTTCGACCAGCGGCTGAAGGCCGCGCGCGGGCTGGTCACGAATGTGCTGAAGGTGGCGAAGGCGGCGTGAGGGGCCCCCACACCCCCGGCCGCACCGCCACCGCCGCCAGCACGCCATAGGCGGTGATGCCGAGCGCCACGGCCAGGAACTGCCCCGCCATGCCGAGGCCCAGCGCATCGCCGAGCAGCCAGCCCCCGCCCACCGCGATCAACAGCCGCGACAGCCCCGCCGCCACCGGCCAGCCCATCCGCCCCGCGCCCATCGCCGCGAAATACATCGCCATGCCGAGGCCGAAGCCGCCGAAGGCCGGCCCCACATAGGAGAGCGCCTGCGCGGCGATGGCCGCCACCTCCGCATCCGAGGCGAAGAGCCGGGCGAAGAACAGCGGAAACACCGCCACCGTCGCGCCGATGGCGCTGCACAGCGCGAAGGCCATGCCCCCGCCCACCCAGGCGGTGCGCCGCGCCGTCTCCCAGTCGCCCTGGCCCACCGCGCGGCCGACCAGCGCCGTCAGGGCCGAGCCCACGCCGAAGGCGAGCGGGATCATCATGAACTCGAGCCGCGCGGAGACGCCATAGGCCGCCACCGCCGCCGCGCCATGGGCCGCGAGCCGCGCGGTGACGAGGATGGTGGCGAGATTCGCCACCAGCGCCAGCGTGCAGGCCACCGCGCCCACGGCCAGGATGCGCCGGAAGAGCTCCCAGCGCAGCCGCAGTGTCAGCGCGGGCACGAAGCCCGCCGCCCCCGAGAACACCACCCGCGCCATCACCGCCGCCGCCGCCCAGAAGCACAGCGCGAAGCCGAGCCCGAGGCCCACGAGGCCGAGGCCGAGCGTCTCGGCCAGCAGGAAGCCCAGCGCCGGATAGGCCATCCAGGCCAGGTTCAGCACCCGCGCCGCCAGCCCGTGCCGCCCCGCCCCGCGCAGGATGGAGGCCAGCGTGTTCGCCGCCCAGGCGGGAACGGCGCCGAGCCCGAACAGCGTCATGGCGTAGGGCGCGCCCGCCGCCGCCGCCACCGGCCCGCCGATCCAGCCCAGCAGCGCGAAGGGGAAGAGCGCGAGCGGGACGATGAACAGCAGCGCGAAGCCGAGCGCGATGAGCAGCGCGTGCAGCGCGAGCGCCGCCGCCTCCTCCGGCCGCTGCGCCCCCAGCGCGCGCGAGATCGCGCCCACCACCCCGCCGCCCATCGCGCCTGCCGACATCTGCCCGAGCAGCAGCGCGAAGGGCAGCACCACCGCCCAGCCCGCCAGCGCCTCGCGCCCCAGCCGCGCGGCGATCCAGGTCTCGATCAGCAGCGCGGCCACCTGCAGCGCCGAGAGCAGCGTGGTGGGCGCGGCGAGGGCGAGGATGCGGCGCGCCAGCTCGCCGGCCGAGGGCCTCACGCGAAGCGCCCGATGGAAAAGGGCGAGAGATCCGTGTTCGGCGCGGGCCCCAGCATCGCGCGCGCCAGCAGCGCCCCCGTGGGCGCGGAGGCGGTGAGGCCGAGATGCCCGTGCCCGAAGGCGCACCACAGCCCGGGATGGTTCGGCACGGGGCCGAGCACGGGCAGCGTGTCGGGCAGGCAGGGGCGATGGCCCATCCAGAAGGGCCGCGCATCGGCGGTGCGCGCCTGCGGATAGACCATGCGCAGATCCTCGAGCAGCAGCGCGGCGCGGGCGGGGTTCGGGGCGCGCTCGGTGCCGCCGAACTCCACCGTGCCGCCCACGCGCAGCCCCTCCTCCATGGGCGTGAGGAAGGCCTTGCGGTCGGCCGGCACGACGGGCCGGCGCGGCATCACGCCCGGATCGGGCAGCATGACGTGATAGCCGCGCTGGCTCTCCAGCGGCACGCGCAGGCCGAGCGGCGCGAGCAGCCTGGCCGACCAGGCGCCGGCCGCCAGCACCACCTCATCGGCGAGGATCGCCTCGCCCTCCGCGCGCACGCCGATGACGCGCGGCCCCTCGGCGAGCAGTGCCTCCACCCGCGCGCGGCGGATCGCGCCCCCCATGCGCGCGACGCCGCGCGCCACCACCCGCGCATGGCGCAGCGGGTTCACGCAATGTCCCTGGCGCGGGAGGAAGACGCCGATGCTGTAGGCCGCGCTCACCTCCGGCTCCAGCGCGAGCACGCCCGCGCGGTCCAGCACCTGCATCTCGAGGCCGTGCGCGCGGCGCAGCGCCCAGGCGGCCTCGTCCTTCGCCAGGTGCGCCTCGTCCCGGTAGAGGTAGAGCTGGCCTTCGTCGCGGATGAGGTCGAGCGCACCCTCGGCGCGCAGGATGTCGCGGTGCCGCTCCTCCGCGCCCGCGAGGAGCTGCGCCATGCCGTCCGCGATCTCGCGCACGCGCGCGGGCCGCGCGCTGAGCACGAAGCGCCACAGCCAGGGCAGGGCGGCGGGCCAGTAGGGCGCGGGGATGTGCAGCGCCGCCTTGCGGTCGAGCAGCATGCGCGGCACCTGCGCGAGCACGCCGGGCATGGCGAGCGGCGCGACGCTGCCCGCCGAGATCGCGCCCGCATTGCCCGAGGAGGCGCCCTCGCCCGGGCCGTCGCGGTCCAGCACCGTCACCGCCGCGCCGTCGCGCTGCAGGAACCAGGCGACGCAGAGGCCGACGATGCCGGCGCCGACGACGATCACGCGGGGCGGGTTGGGCATCGGGCGATGCTCGCGCATCATGCGCGCGCCGTCCATGCGCCCCTTCGGAGGAAACGCCATGCTCCACGCCACCGTCGATTCCGTGCGCGCGCAGATCGCGGCCATCCTCGCCGCCTGGGGCGCGCCGCCGCACCTCGCCGAGACCACGGCCGAGGTGATGGCCGAGACGGACCTGATGGGCGTGGACAGCCACGGCATCTCGATGCTGACCATGTACGAGGAGATCCATCGCGCCGGCGTGCTGCGCCTCGCGGGGGAGCCCTTCCTGCGGCGCGACTATGCCGCCACCGCGCTGGTGGATGGCGCGGACGGGCTCGGTCATCCGGCGGCGATGATGGCGATGAAGCTCGCCATCGAGAAGGCGCGCGCCTTCGGCATCGGCGCGGTGGGCGTGGTGAACAGCCACCATTTCGGCGCGGCCGGCTGCTACGCGCGCATGGCCGCCGCGGCGGGGCTGATGGGTCTCGTCACCTCCACCGCGCGCGGCGTGATCCTCGTGCCGACGCGCGCGGCCGAGCCGGTGCTCGGCACCAACCCCATCGCCTTCGCCGCCCCGGTGCCCGGCGCGCCGCCCATGGTGCTCGACATGGCGACGACGACGGTGGCGGCGAACAAGGTGAAGGCCTACCACCTGAGGGAGAAGGATCTGCCGCCCGGCTGGGTGGTGGACGGCGCGGGCCGCCCCGTCACCGCCCATGCGGAGGCGATGGAGTTCGTCTTCCGCCGGCGCGAGGGGGGAATCACGCCGCTCGGCGGCGGCGAGGAGACGGGCGGGCACAAGGGCTATGGCCTCGCGCTCATGGTGCAGATGCTGGCGGGCGCGCTGGTGGGCGGCAGCTTCTCGGCCCTGCGCGCCCGCACGGCGCGGCCCGGCCAGCCGCACAACATCGGCCATCTGATGATCGCGCTCGACCCGCGCGCCTTCCGCGACCTGGCCGACTACGAGGCCGATGCGGCGGCGACCCTCGCCCTGCTGCGCGAGACGCCGCCGGCCGATCCGGCCCTGCCCGTGCTCGCGCCCGGCGATCCGGAGGAGGCGGCGCGCGCCGAGCGGCTTTCGGGCGGCATCCCCATCCCCGAGGCGCTGGAGCGGGAGCTCCGCGAGATCGCGGCGCGCGCGGGCGCGCCCTTCCTGCTGCGGGCGGCCTGATGGCGGCGCTCAGCCCGCCCGCGTCTCGGTGCGGAAGGCCTTGCTCACGATGCGCCAGCCCTCGGCGGTCTTGAGCAGTAGCAGATAGTCGGTGAACCAGCGCGGCGGCAGGCAGCAGGCCAGCTTCACGCAGGCCGCCTCCTCGCCCGCGAGGTCGATCGCGAGGATGCGGTCCTCGCGCACCAGGCCCTGGGACTGCGCGGAGGGCCGCGCGCGCACCGCCGCGAGCCATTCCTCGCGCGGCAGATCGGCCACCTCGCCCGCGCTGAGGCTGTAGAGATGCGCGCAGGGATGGAAGGCGCGCGCGAGCTTCTCCGCATCGCCCTCGTGCAGCCCGTCGAGGTAGAGGCGCACCACCGCCTCGATGGCGGCGAGCTCGGGCAGGGTGGGGGGCGCTTCGGGCATCACTCGGTCTCCTCGTCGCGGAACAGGCCGCGCGTGTCGATCACGGCGCGGCCCTCGAGCCAGGCGCGCGGGATGCGCGCGAAGGCGGCATGGTCGGTCAGCAGCAGCACGGCGCCCGGTGCGGCGAAGGCCTGCTCCAGGGTGAGGAGCGGCGCGGCGAGCCCCTCGGGGGGCGCGGCGAGGTGCGGCTCCACCGCCACCACCTGCCCCGGGAAGCGGCGCGCGAGTGCCGTGGCGATGGCCAGCGCGGGGCTTTCGCGTAGATCATCCACATCCGCCTTGAAGGCGAGGCCGAGGCAGATCAGCCGCTCGCCCGCCTCGGCCAGCGCGGCGGCGCGGGCGATGACATGCGCGCGCTTCGCCGCGTCCACCGCCCGCGCGGCGGGGATGAGGCGCGCGGCCTCGGGTGCGGCGGCGGCGAGGAACCAGGGGTCCACCGCGATGCAATGCCCGCCCACCCCGGGCCCGGGCCTGAGGATGTTCACCCGCGGGTGGCGGTTGGCCAGCGCGATGACGCGCCAGACGTCGATGCCCTGCGCCTCGGCGATGAGCGAGAGCTCGTTGGCGAAGGCGATGTTCACGTCGCGGAAGG
The DNA here is from genome assembly GCF_000425365.1 of Rubritepida flocculans DSM 14296. Taxonomy (GTDB): domain Bacteria; phylum Pseudomonadota; class Alphaproteobacteria; order Acetobacterales; family Acetobacteraceae; genus Roseococcus; species Roseococcus flocculans. The sequence continues at coordinate 48,021 of NZ_AUDH01000014.1, forward strand.
CGTTCTCGGCGAGCTTGACCATCTCCGCCGTCGCCGCATCCGCGCCCAGCACAGCGCCGCGCACGAAGAGGCGGTAGAAGTCCACCGCCCGGCGCGTCGCCTCGGGCGTGAGGCCGCCGGCCACGCGGTCGTTCTCGGTCAGCTCGGTCAGGATGCGGCCGGGCAGCACGCGCTCGGGGCCATAGGCGACGTGCAGCGCCGAGAGATCGGGCCGCAGCGCGCCGAGCAGCGCCGCCACGCGCGCGGTGGCGCCGATGGGGCTCGTGCTCTCGAGCAGCACCAGGTTCTCCTCCGCCAGCGCGGGGGCGAGGGCGCGCGCGGCGGCGAAGACATGCTCGAGCACCGGCGCGTGGTCCGGCCCGAGCGGCGTGGGCACGGCGATGAGGAACACCTCCGCCGGGGGCGGCTCGGCGTGCAGGGTGAGCAGGCCCGTGCGCAGCCCGCGCTCCAGCAGCGCCTCCACCTCCGGCTCGGCGATGTGCGCGCGGCCGGAGGCGAGCCGCGCCAGCACGGCGGGGTTGCTGTCCACCCCCTGCACGCGGAAGCCCCGGCTGGCGAGCAGCGCGGCGGTGGGCAGGCCGATGTAGCCGAGGCCGAGGATGGTGACGCGCGGGAGCATGGCCCATCCTGCCATGGCCGCAGGGCTTCCGCACCCGCGCGCGCCGCGCCACAAAGGCGATGGAGGAAGAACGCCATGACCCAGCGCCGCGCCCTGCTCGCCCTGCCTGCCCTGTGGCCTGCCCTGCAGCCCGCGCTCTCGCCCGCGCCGGCCGCGGCGCAGCCCGCCTGGCCGCAGCGGCCCGTGCGCCTCGTCGTGCCCTATGCGGCCGGCGGCGGCACGGACATCCTGGCCCGCGCCCTGGCCGAGGCGCTGCGCCCCGCCCTGCCGCAGCCCGTGGTGGTGGAGAACCGCGCGGGCGCCGCGGGCGTGATCGGCAGCGAGATGGTGATGCGCGCCGAGCCCGACGGGCAGACGCTGCTCATGGTCGTCTCCACCCATGTGATGAACCGCCACGTGATGGCGCAGCTTCCCTTCGACCCCATCCGCGACTTCACGCCGGTGGCGATGCTCACGCGCAACACCATGGTGCTGGCGGCCAGCGCGGCGCTGCCCTTCACCGATCTGCGAGGCATGGCCGCTTATGCGCGCGCCAACCCCGCGCGGCTTTCCACCGGCAGCACCGAGGCGCTCTCGAGCTTCCTCGGCCAGGAACTCGCGCGGCGGCTCGGCATCGAGACGCCCGACGTGCAGTACCGCTCCGGCGGGCAGCTCATGACCGACATCGTGGCCGGGCACCTGCCCATGGGCTGGACCAGCACGGCGAGCGTCACGCCGCACATGGGCACGGGGCGGGTGCGGGTGATCGCCGTCTCCACCGCCACGCGCACGCCCTTCTTCCCCGATGTGCCGAGCGCGCAGGAGCAGGGGGTGGCGGAGTTCGACCTGGCGGGCTGGGTCGGCCTCTTCGCGCCGCCGCGCATGGCCGAGCCGCTCGCCGCGCGCATCCGCGAGGCCTTCATGGGCGCCTTCCGCGACGAGGCGCTGCGCCAGCGCCTCGCCACGCTCGGCATCGAGCCCGATCTGCGCGACGGGGCGGGGCTGCTCGCCGCCATGCAGCGCGAGGACCGTCTCTGGGCCGCGGCCGCCGCCGCCGGCCACATCCAGCGCCAGCAATAGGAACACGTCATGGCCAATCCCGCCCTCAAGGCCGCCTTCGCGGCCAGGCGCTTCATCGTCGCCCCCGGCGTCTTCGACATGATCAGCGCGAAGATCGCCGACGGCATGGGCTTCGACTGCCTCTACGGCACGGGCTTCGGCACGGTCGCCTCGCATCTGGGCGTCGCGGATGCCGGCATCGCCACCTACACCGACATGGTGGCGCGCATGGGCCAGATGGCGCGCGGGGTGAGGACGCCCATGATCGCCGACGCCGATACGGGCTATGGCGGGCTGCTCAACGTGCGCCACACGGTGCAGGGCTACGAGGCGGCGGGGCTTTCGGGCATCCAGCTCGAGGACCAGGAGATGCCGAAGAAATGCGGCCACACCCCGGGCCGCCGCGTCATCCCCGCCGAGGAGATGGTGCTCAAGATCCGCGTCGCCGCCGAGGCGCGGCGCGACCCCGACTTCCTCATCGTCGCACGCACCGATGCGCGCACCACCCTCGGCCTCGAGGAGGCGATCCGCCGCGGGCGGATGTACGGCGAGGCGGGGGCGGACATCGTCTTCATCGAAAGCCCCGAGAGCGAGGCGGAGATGGCCGAGATCGGCCGCAGCATCGACAAGCCGCTGCTCGCCAACATGGTGGAGGGCGGGCGCACGCCCATCCTGCCCGCGAAGCGGCTGGAGGAGCTGGGCTACGCCATCGCCATCTATCCGGCGGTGGGCTTCCTCGCGGCGGCCGCGGCGCTGGAGCGCGCCTATGCGCACCTCAAGGCCGCGGGCGACAGCCTCGCGCTCGGCGAATCCTACGGCTTCCGGCGCATGACGGAGCTGATGGGCTTCCCCGAGGTCTGGGCCTTCGAATCGCGCTGGGCCGCGAAGGACGCCGCCGAATGAAGGAGGTCCAGGCTCTCGTCTTCGACGTGTTCGGCACGGTGGTGGACTGGCGCAGCGGCGTGGCGCGCTGGCTCGGCCCCTTCCTCGCCGCGCATGGCCGGGGCGATCTCGACCCCTTCGCGCTCGCCGACGCCTGGCGCCGGCGCTACCAGCCCGCGATGGAGGAGGTGCGCTCGGGCCGCCGCCCCTTCACGCGGCTCGACGTGCTGCACCGGGAAAATCTCGAGCTGGTGCTGCGCGAGCACGGGATGGACCCCGGGCGCATGGCCGAGGCCGATCTCGATGATCTCAACCGCGCCTGGCACCGGCTCGACCCCTGGCCCGATGTGCTGCTCGGCCTGCACCGGTTGAAGCGGCGCTTCTTCATCGCGCCGCTCTCCAACGGCAACATCCTGCTGCTGGCGAACATGGCCAAGCGCGCCGGCCTGCCCTGGGACGCGATCCTGGGCGCGGAGCCCGTGCGGGCCTACAAGCCGCAGCCCGAGGCCTATCTGCGCACGGCGGACATCCTCGCCCTGCCGCCGGGGCGCCTCTGCCTCGTCGCCGCGCACAACGGGGATCTGGCGGCGGCCCGCGCCGCGGGGCTCGCCACCGCCTTCATCCCGCGCCCCACCGAGCACGGGCCGGGGCAGAAGATCGACCTCGCGCCCGAACAGGCATGGGACTGGGTGGCGGAGGATTTCGTGGATCTCGCGGCGCAGCTCGGGGCGTGATCATGCCAGCGGTCGCCGGCATGGCTTTGTCCCGGCGCAGCGCCGCCCGGCGACACATACGGTCGGCATGCCATGCCGACCGTATCACTCCCGCCGCAGCACCTTGTCGGTGAACCAGGAGGCGACCGGGCGCGGGCGGAAGGCGGCGCGCAGCGCCTGCTCGTCGTACTCGCGCGAGAGCCACTCCTCGAAGGAAAGGCCGCGCGCCTCCGCCTCGGCATAGGCGGCGAAGAAGGCGTCGAGGATGCCGGTCTTGGCCGCGGCGACATGGCCGTAGCGCAGCGAGAGCTCTTCCGCCGCCCGCGCCGCGCCCTGGCCCTCGATGAGCCGCCACACCCCCGCCGCCAGCCCGGTGCGGTCCGCGCCCGATTTGCAGTGGATCAGGATGGGCTCGGGCAGGCTGCGGTAGAGGTGGATCAGCCGCCGCAGACGTTCCTTGTGCGGCGCGCCGCGGCTCTCGAAGGGCTGGTCGGCATGGGCGAGGCCGAGGGCGGCGGCCGCCTCTCGCCCGAGCGAATCGGCGCCGCAGCCCGCGCGCTGGCCGCGCAGATTGATCACGCTGCGGATGCCGAAGCGCCGCACCGCCTGTTCGAGCTGCCAGGGCAGGGGGTGGTTGGAGCGATAGAGCCGCCCATGCTCCACCACCCCCCAGTTGCGCCAGGGAATGCGCAGCAGCGCGTGGTCCACCAGAAGCGCGTTGAGCCAGCGGGACATGCCCGCCTGTTACTACTCCAGCCGCGCGCCGGAAATCCGCACCATTTCCTGCCAGAGCGGGCGCTCGCGCCGCGCGCGCTCCCACACCCCGTCGGGGGCGGAGGAGATGGCGCGCGCCCCGGTCCGCAGGAAGCGCTCCTGCGTGGCCGGCTCGGCCGCGATCTGCTGCATCAGCGCGCTCGCACGCTGCACGATGGGCTGCGGCACCCCGGCGGGGAAGCTGAAGGCGCACCAGGACTGGACGTTGAAGTTCTCCACCCCGGCCTCGGCCATGGTGGGCACATCGGGCAGGGCCGGGTGGCGCTCAGCGCTGGTGACCGCCAGCGCGCGCATCCGCCCCTCCTGCACCACGGGCACATAGCTCGCGAGATTGTCTATGGCGAAGCTCACATCCCCCGAGAGCATGGCCGGGATGGTCTGGGCCGCGCCGCGGAAGGGGATGTGCGTGGCGTCGAGGTTGTGCCGCGCGGCGAAGAGCGCGCCCGAGAGGTGCGGCGTGGTGCCGATGCCCGGCGAGCCGTAGGAGACGCCCTGCCGCCGCGCCCGCGCCCACTCCACGAACTCGCGCACATTGCGCGAGGGGTTGTGCGCAGCGGGCACCACCAGCACGTTCGGCAACTCCCAGTGCAGCGAGATGGGCTGGAAGTCGCGGTCCGGGTTGAAGGGCAGGCGCTCGTAGAGGAACATCGCGATGGCCCAGACCGTGAGCGTCAGCGGGCCCATGGTGTAGCCGTCGGGCGTGGCCTTCGCGATGGCGTCCGCGCCGATGTTGCCGCCCGCGCCGGGGCGGTTCTCCACCGGGAATGACTGGCCGGTGACGGCCTGCAGCCGCTCGCAGAGAATGCGGCAGAGCACGTCGGTGCTGCCGCCCGGCGGCCAGGGGACGATCACGCGCACCGGGCGGTCGGGCCATTGCGGCTGGGCGAGGGCCGGGGCGGCGAGGGGGCTGAGCAGGCCGGCGGCGAGCAGGGTGCGGCGGTGGGTCATTCTCGGTTCCTCCCGTTCGGCGGGGAGGATGCGGCGGTCTCGGCCGTTCAACAACCCGGCATTAAGGGCTGTGCCATGAAAATGCCCCGGGCCCGGCGCGAAACCGCCCCGACGGGCGGCGAGAAACGGGCCGAACAGGGGTGCCGGCCATGCTCGTTCGATTCCTCCGCCGCTTCCGCCACTGGCTCCGCTACCGGCCGGAGCGCCGCTACATGCGCGGCGGGCGCGGGATGGCGTGAATCACCACGCCGCCTCGGGCGGCAGCGACATCAGAATCGCCTCCACATTCCCGCCCGTCCTGAGGCCGAAGATCGTGCCGCGGTCGTGCAGGAGGTTGAACTCCACATAGCGCCCGCGGCGGCGGAGCTGGTGCTGGCGCTCGGCCTCCGTCCAGGGCTCGTGCATGCGCCGGCGCAGGATGGCCGGATAGACCTCGAGGAAGGCGAGTCCGACATCCCGGGTGAAGGCGAAATCGGCCTCCGCCCCCTTGCCGGGCGTGCGATCGCCCAGCCAGTCGTAGAAGATGCCGCCGAGGCCCCGCGTCTCGCCCCGGTGCGGCAGGTAGAAATACTCGTCGCACCACTGCTTGAAGCGCGGGTAGTAGCCCGGGTCGTGCCGGTCGCAGGCGGCCTTGTAGGCGGCGTGGAAGTCGGCCGCGTCCTCTCTCGCCTCGGGGCTGTCCAGATCCATCGGGGTGATGTCCCCGCCGCCGCCGAACCAGGCGCGGGTGGTGAGGATGAACCGCGTGTTCATGTGCGCCGTGGGCGCGCGGGGCGAGCGCGGGTGCGCCACCAGCGAAATCCCGGTGGCGAGGAAGCGCGGATCCTCCTCCGCGCCCGGGATCTGCTTGCGGAAATCCGGGCTGAACTCGCCCCACACGGTGGAGACGTTCACCCCCACCTTCTCGAGCACCCGCCCGCGCATCAGCCCCATCACGCCGCCGCCGCCCTCGGCCCTGGTCCAGGGGGTGAAGGTGAAGCGGCCGGGAGGCAGATGGGCGTGCGGGCCCTCGGCCAGAGCGTCCTCCACCGCCTCGAAGGCGGCGCAGAGCCTGTCGCGCAGGGATTCGAACCAGAGGCGGGCGGGCTCCGCCAGCGGGTGGGTCGGCGGGCTGGGTGCGGATTCGGTCATGGCGGCAGCCTAGCACCGTAGGCGCGGAATCCATGTTCCGCGCCCGGGCGGACGGTTGCCACTTCCCGGCAGCCTCCCTAATACGCCACAGGCGCGACGGAGAGGCGCGGGCCGAGGCCTGCGCGCCGACCCGGAACGGAAGGCGAATGCCCCCATGGGGGGCGACATCGAGGTGATCGCGATGGCGGAGATGGTGACGGCGCAGGGCGCTTCGCAAGGGGCCGGGCAGCCGGAGGCGACGAAGCGGGACTTCCTGAAGCTGACGACGACGGCCTTCGCCGCGGTGGGGGTGGGGGCCATCGTCTGGCCCTTCATCGCCTCGATGAACCCGGCGCGCGACGTGCTGGCGCTGGCCAGCACCGAGCTCGACCTCTCGCCCATCGCGGTCGGCCAGTCGGTGACGGTGATGTGGCGCGGCAAGCCCGTCTTCGTGCGCCACCGCACGCCCGAGCAGATCGCCGCCGCCCGCGCCGTGCCGCTGTCGGAGCTGAAGGATCCCGCCACCGACGAGAGCCGCGCGCCGCGGCCCGAATGGCTGGTGATGATCGGCGTCTGCACGCATCTGGGCTGCGTGCCGCTCGGCCAGAAGCCGACCGACCCGACGGGCGATTTCAACGGCTGGTTCTGCCCCTGCCATGGCAGCCACTACGACACCTCGGGGCGCATCCGGCGCGGCCCCGCGCCCTCGAACCTCGAAATCCCGCCCTACAGCTTCATGAGCCCCACCCAGATCCGCATTGGCTGAGGGCGCGCGGGCGGCGGGTATGGTCCCGCCCCGCCCGGCCCCACCCGATCAGAGGACGAGCACCATGGCCATCGGCCTGCACGACAGCCCGTTCAAGAACCCCGTGATCCGCTGGGTGGACCAGCGGCTGCCGGTGTTCACGATGATGCAGAAGGAGTACGGGACGTTCCCCACGCCCCGGAACTTCAACTATTTCTGGAATTTCGGCGCGCTGGCCATGATCAACCTGCTGATCATGATCGCCACCGGCGTGTTTCTCTCCATGCACTACACGGCGCACACCGCCTACGCCTTCGACAGCGTGGAGCGGATCATGCGCGACGTGAACTACGGCTGGCTGATCCGCTACGTGCACATGAACGGCGCCTCGATGTTCTTCATCGTGGTGTACATCCACATCTGGCGCGGCCTCTACTACGGCTCCTACAAGGCGCCGCGCGAGCTGCTGTGGATGCTGGGCGTCGTCATCTTCCTGCTGATGATGGCCACCGCCTTCATGGGCTATGTGCTGCCCTGGGGGCAGATGTCCTTCTGGGGCGCCACGGTCATCACCAACCTGTTCAGCGCCATCCCGCTGGTGGGGCATGACATCGTGATCTGGCTTTGGGGCGGCTTCAGCGTGGACAACCCCACGCTCAACCGCTTCTTCTCGCTGCACTATCTGCTGCCCTTCGTGATCGTGGGCGTGGTGTTCCTGCACGTCGCCGCGCTGCACATCACCGGCTCCAACAACCCGCTCGGCATCGAGCCCAAGGGCCCGCAGGACACGCTGCCTTTCCACCCCTACTACACCATCAAGGACAGCGTGGGCATGGTGGCCTATTTTGCCGTCTTCGCCTTCCTGGTCTTCTTCATGCCCAACTATCTGGGCCATCCGGACAACTACATCCCGGCCAACCCGCTCTCCACGCCCGCGCACATCGTGCCCGAGTGGTATTTCCTGCCCTTCTACGCGATCCTGCGCGCGGTGCCGGACAAGCTGGGCGGCGTGGTGCTGATGTTCGGCTCCATCGCCATCCTCTTCGTGCTGCCCTGGCTCGACACCTCCAAGGTGCGCTCCATGCGCTTCCGGCCCATCGCGCGCATCTTCCTGCTGCTCTGGACGATCAACTTCTTCGTCCTGATGTGGGTGGGGGCGAAGCCGGCCGAGGGGCACTATGTGCTCATCGCGCAGATCGCGACGGTGATCTATTTCGCCTATTTCCTCGTGGTGCTGCCCGCCCTCGGCCGCCTCGAGAAGCCGCTGCCGCTGCCCGAGAGCATCGCCCGCGCGGTGCTGGGGCCGAACGCGACCCTGGGCGGCGGGCCCGTGCCCGGCGCCGTCGCCGCCAAGCCGATGGACAAGGCCTGATCCGATGCGTGTGATCCGCTCCCTCGCCCTCGCCGCCTCGCTGCTCGCCGCCGGCCCCGCCCTGGCCGCGGGCAGCGCGCCCACCCCGCCGGACGCGCGCTTCGGCTTCGCGGGCCTTTTCGGCACCTTCGACCGCGGCGCGCTGCAGCGCGGCTTCCAGGTGTACAAGGAGGTCTGCGCCGCCTGCCACGCCATGCGCCAGCTCTCCTACCGCAACCTGCTGGAGATCGGCCTCTCCGAGGCCCAGGTGCGCGAGATCGCGGCGCAGTTCCAGGTGACCGACGGCCCCAATGACGAGGGCCAGATGTTCGAGCGGCCCGCCCGCCTCTCGGACCGCTTCCGCCGCCCCTTCCCGAACGAGCAGGCCGCGCGCGCCGCCAACAACGGCGCCTATCCGCCCGATCTCTCGGTGATCGTGAAGGCCCGTCCGGACGGGGCGAACTACATCGCCGCGCTGCTCACCGGCTATGTGGACCCGCCGCCGGGCGTGGAGGTGATGGAGGGCATGCACTACAACGCCTGGTTCCCGGGCCATCAGATCGCCATGCCGAACATCCTCAACCCGGATGGAGTGGAGTATGCCGACGGCACCCCGGCGACGGTGGAGCAGCAGGCGCGCGACGTGACGACCTTCCTCGCCTGGGCGGCGGAGCCGGAGCTCGAGCAGCGCCGCCGCATGGGCGTGCAGGTGCTGATCTTCCTCGCCATCCTGGGCGGCCTCGTCTATGCGACGAAGCGCAAGGTCTGGGCCGACGTGAAGCACTGAGAGTCCGGGCGGTGATGCGGGGCGTATCGAACGCGCCCCGGCGTCACCGCCACCCGGATCAGTCCACCCGCACCAGCAGCTTGCCGAAATTCTCGCCCCGCAGCAGGCCGATGAAGGCGCGCGGGGCGTTGCGCAGCCCCTCCACCACATCCTCGCGCCAGCGCATCCGCCCCGCGGCGATGAGCGGGCGCATCTCGGCGAGGAAGGCGTCGTAGCGCCCCCAGCCCGTGTCGCTGACGATGAAGCCCTGGATGCGCAGCCGCTTGCGCACCACGGGCCCGAGGTTGGGCCCGGGCGGCGCGCCCGCCGCATCCGCGCCGGGGGCGATGTTGTACTGCGCGATCATCCCGCACATCACCATGCGTCCGAAATCGCGCAGCCGCGGGAACACCGCCGCCTGCACGGGCCCGCCCACATTCTCCCAGTACACGTCCACCCCCTCGGGGCAGGCGGCGTCGAGCTGCGCCTCGAGCGGCCGGCGGTGGTCGAGGCAGGCGTCGAAGCCGAGTTCCTCCGTCACGAAGGCGCATTTCGCAGGCCCGCCCGCGATGCCGATGACGTGCGCGCCCCGCGCCTTGGCGAGCTGCCCCACCACCTGGCCCACCGCGCCCGAGGCGGCGCTGACCACCACCGTCTCGCCCGGCTTGGGCTGGCCGATGTCCTCGAGCCCCACCCAGGCGGTGAGCCCGGGCATGCCGAGCACGCCGAGCCAGGCCGGCAGCGGCGCCAGCGTCGCGTCCACCTTCCGCAGCCGCGCGCCCTCCACCAGGCAGAGGCGCTGCCAGCCCCGCCCGCCGGCCACGAGATCGCCGGGCGCGAAGCGCGGATCCTGGGAGGCGAGCACCTCGCCCGCCGTCTCGCCCTCCATCACCTCGCCGAGCTCCACGGGCTTCGCGTAGCTCTTGGCCGCGCTCATCCGCCCGCGCATGTAGGGGTCGAGGGAGAGGAAGCGCGCGCGCACCAGCACCTGGCCCGGGCCGGGGGCGGGGGGCGGCGGGGCCTCGGCGATCTCGAAATCCTCCGGGCCGGGCTCGCCCTCGGGGCGGCGGCGCAGCCGCACCTGCAGGTTGGTCTCGCTCATGGCTCGCACCCCTCCTCCTGCAGAAGGGCGCGCACCGTCGCCTCCTGCACGCCCGATTCCGTGAAGGCCTCGCCGGGGCCGCGCAGCAGCACGAAGCGCATCGCCCCCTCGCGCGCCTTCTTGTCGGCCTTCATCCGCGCGATCAGCCGCTCGGCCGAGAAGCGCCGCGGCAGGGCGGCGATGCGCGGGGGCAGCCCCACCTCGCGCAGATGCTCGCGCACGCGCCCGGGCAGCTCCTGGCTGCACAGGCCGAGCCGCGCCGAGAGCTCGGCGGCGAGGCCGAGGCCGATGGCCACCGCCTCGCCATGCAGCAGCTCGCCCGAATAGCCGCACTCCGCCTCCAGCGCATGGCCGAAGGTGTGGCCGAGATTGAGCAGGGCGCGCCCGCCCTCGGGCTGGGTCTCGAACTCGTCCTCGGCGACGATGCCGGCCTTGAGCCGGCAGGATTCCAGCACGGCATGGGCGAGCGGCCCCGCCTCGCCGCGCATGGCGGCGGGGCCTTCGGCCTCGCACCACTCCCACAGCGGGCCCTGCAGCAGCCCGTGCTTGGCCACCTCCGCCCAGCCCGCCCGCAGCTCCCGACCGGGCAGGGTGGCGAGGGCGGCGGTGTCGGCCAGCACGAGCCTGGGCTGGTGGAAGGCGCCGAGCAGATTCTTCCCCTGCGCGGTGTTGATGCCCGTCTTGCCGCCCACGCTGCTGTCCACCTGCGCGAGCAGGGTGGTGGGGCATTGCACGAAAGGCAGGCCGCGCAGCACCGTGGCCGCGACGAAGCCCGCAAGATCGCCCACCACGCCGCCGCCCAGCGCCACCACCACCGTCCGCCGGTCCGGCCGGGCGGCGAGGACGGCCTCGGCCACGCGCCCGTATTCCTCGAGGCTCTTGCTCGCCTCGCCCGGCGGCACAAGCACCTCCGCCAGGACGGCGAAGCCGCCCTCCGCGAGTCCCTCGCGCAGCGCGGGCAGATGCAGCGGCGCCACCTGCGCGTCGGAGACGACGACGGCGCGCCGCCCCTCCAGCCGCTGCGCCATCTCCGCGCCTGCGCGGCGCAGCAGCCCCGGGCCGATCAGCACGTCATAGGCGCCGCGGGCGAGGTCCACCCGCAGCCGCGCGGGCGGGCGATGGGCCAGCACCGCCTCGGCCACGCGGCGGGTGGTGGCCTCGGGGCTTTCGTCCGAACAGTTCACGATCAGGTCGGCCTCCGCATAGGACGGGTGGCGCTGGGCCATCAGGCGTTCCAGCACCTCGCGCGGGTCGGCATTCTGGAACATGGGCCGGTGCTCGCGCCCCGCCACGCGGCGCAGCAGCACGGGCAGCCGGCACTTGAGCCAGACCGAGAGCGCGCCCGATTCGCGCACCGCCGCCCGGGTGCGCGCATCCGCCCAGGCGCCGCCGCCGGTGGCGAGCACCACCGGGCCGCCCTCCGCGCGCAGCAGGCGCGCGATGACGCGCCGCTCGCCCTCGCGGAAATACGCCTCGCCATAGCGGGCGAAGATGTCCGCGATGGGAATGCCCGCGGCGGCCTCGATCTCCGCGTCCGCATCCAGGAAGGGCAGGTTCCAGCGCGCCGCGAGCCGCCGGCCGATGGAGGATTTGCCGCAGCCCGGCATGCCGACGAGCACGACGCTCCGGGTGGGGGCGGCCGGTGCTTCGGCCGATTCGACGAGGTTGCGTGACACGGCGACGATAGGTAGCACAGGGCCCCGACCGCGCGAGGGGATGCCCCGACACCCGCCATGTTCCGCCGCCCCGTCCTGCTGATCCTCCTCCTGCTGCTGCTCGCCGCGGGGGGCGGGACGCTCTGGCTCGCCGCCTTCCCGCCGCCCGTCACCCCGGTTCCGGTCGAGCGGCTGCTGCCCAACGACCGTTTCCAGGTGCGCTGAGACGGTGGCCGCGCGCGCGCTCGAGAGCTTCCTCGAGATGATGGCGGCCGAGCGGGGCGCGGCGCGCAACACGCTCGAGGCCTATCGGCGCGACCTCACGGACGCCATCGCCCATCTGGGCCCGGGCGCGGCTGAGGCCGATGCGGCGGCGCTGCGCGGCTATCTCCAGGGGCTGGCGGCGCAGGGGCTCTCGCCGCGCACCCAGGCGCGGCGGCTGTCGGCGCTGCGGCAGTTCTACCGCTTCCTCGCCCGCGAGGGGCTGCGCCGCGACGACCCGACGGAGCTGCTCGACGCGCCGCGCCTGCCCGCGCCGCTGCCCAAGGCGCTCTCGGAGGCGGAGGTGGCGGCGCTGATCGAGGGGGCGCAGCGCCTGCCGCCCGGAAAGGCCGCGGTGGCGGTGGCGGTGCTCGAGATGCTCTACGCCTCGGGGTTGCGCGTCTCCGAGCTCGTGACGCTGCCCGCGGGCGCGCTGCGCGAGGAGGCGCCGCTGCTGCTGGTGCGCGGCAAGGGGGGGAAGGAGCGGCTGGTGCCTCTCTCCCGCCGGGCGCGGGAGGCGGCGCGCGCCGCGCGCGAGGGGCTGGCCGGGAAGGCCGGCGCGCGTCCCCGCTCGGCCCGCTTCCTGCTGCCCTCGCGCGCCGCGGGGGGCCATCTCACGCGGCAATCCGTGGGGCTGCTGCTGAAGGAGGCTGCCGCCGCCGCGGGGCTCGACCCCGCGCGCGTCAGCCCGCATGTGCTGCGCCACTCCTTCGCCACGCATCTGCTCTCGCGCGGGGCGGATTTGCGCAGCCTGCAGGCGCTGCTCGGCCATGCCGACATCGCCACCACCCAGATCTACACCCGCGTGCTGGAGGAGCGGCTGCGGGCGGTGCTGGAGGAGCACCACCCGCTCGCCGCCCCGCCCGCGCGCGGGCGGGCGCGTCAGGCGCGGACCTGACGGAGGAACTCCGCGGCCCGGCCGCGCAGCGTGGCCGCCTGGGCCGCGAGGTCGTTCGCCGCGTCCAGCACCTCTCCCGCGGCCTGGCCGGTCTCGCTCGAGCCGCGGCGCACATCCTCGATGCGCCGGGTCATGGCGCCCGTGGTCTCGGCCACCAGGGCGGCGCTGCGCGCGATCTCGCGCGTCGCCGCACCCTGTTCCTCCACCGCGGCGGCGATGGCCGCCGTCACCTCGTTCATGCGCTCGATGGTGGCGGTGATGGAGCGCAGCGCCTCCACCGCCTGCTCGGTGCTGCCCTGGATGCCGCCGATCTGGGCGGCGATCTCCTCCGTGGCCTTGGCGGTCTGCGCGGCGAGGTTCTTCACCTCCGAGGCGACCACCGCGAAGCCCTTGCCCGCCTCGCCCGCGCGCGCCGCCTCGATCGTGGCGTTGAGCGCGAGAAGGTTGGTCTGCCCCGCGATGTCGCTGATCAGCCGCACCACGTCGCCGATCTTCTGCGCGGCCTGGGCGAGGCCCTGCACCGTGCCGTCGGTGGCGCGCGCCTCCTCGGCCGCCGCGCGGGCCACCTGCGCGCCCTCGGCCACCTGGCGGGTGATCTCGGCCACGCTGGCCGCCAGCTCCTCCGCACTCGCGGCGACCGCCTGCACCTCGCCCCCGGCGCGGCCCGAGGCCTCGGCCACCGCATCGGCCTCGCGGCCCGAGACCTCGGCGGCGGCGGTCAGGGTGCGCGCATTCTCCTGCATGCGCGAGGCGCCGCTCGCCACCGCCTCCACCACGCCGCCCACATCGGCCTCGAACCGGTCGGCGAGGCGGACCTGCTCGGTGACGAAGCGCCAGGAGAGCATGGGCCCCACATAGCCGCCCGAGGCGTCGCGGATCGCATTCACGTTCAGCTCCACCGCCTCGCCGCCCAGCGTCATGCGCGCGCGGTGCGGCAGGCGCGAGGGATCGGCGAGCAGGGCGCGCTGGTGCTCGGGGTTGCGGTGGAAGATGTCCATGCTGGCGCCCAGCATCTCCTCGGGCTTCACCGGCAGGGCGGAGGCGATGGTCTCCATCATCCGCATCGCCTCGGGGTTCATGTAGGTGATGCGGAACTCGTTCCTCGGGTCCGCCATCATGATGCCGAGCGGCATCTGCTCCAGCATCTGGCCGCGGGCGAAGGCCTGCTTCACCTCGCCGCGCAGCGTCTCCAGCGCGCCGGCGATGCGGCCGATCTCGTCGCGCCGGCCCTGGTGCGGCACGGCCGTGTCGGCGTCGCCCCCGGCGATGCGGCCCATGACACCGGCCAGGGCGCGCAGCGGCGTGGCGATGGCGCGCGTCGTCAGCCAGGCGCTGAGCAGCAGCAGCACCACGATCACGCCCGAGGTGATCAGCACCGCGTTCAGCGTGGCGCGGGCGGCGGTCATCGCCTCGGCCTTCAGCGCCTCGCTCGCCGCGGCGAGGGATTCCTCGGCCGTGCCGATGGCGCGCATCACCGCCTCGCGCGCGGGGGTGGTGCGCTCGGCGCGGATGGTCTGGATCTCCTGCGCCTTCGTCACGATCGCCTCCGACGCCTCGGCCATGGCGATGCCGACGCTGGTCAGCCGCTCCACGTCGAGGCGGAGCGATTCGGGCGCCTGGCTCGCCAGCCGCCGGGCGTGCACGCGCATCTGCGCGCCCGACCGGCGCGCCCGCTGGGCCGCGGCCGGATCGTCGGTGGCGAGATAGCGCTGCGTGCCGAAGCGCACCTCGCTGACGGACTGGGTGTAGGTGGTCAGCACGTCGCGGAATTCCTCCCGCGCATCGCCCTCCAGGGCGAACTGGAGGTTCGCCGTCACCGCCTCCAGCGCCTGGTCGAACTCCGGGATGCGGGGGAAGAAGCGCTGGTCGCGCAGGTTGATCACCTCGATGCGCGCGGCGATCAGCGCCTCGGAGGCCGCGGAATACTCCTGCAGCACGCGCGTCGCGGTCTCCAGCGCCTCGCGCGCGGCGGCGGGGCCGTTGGCCGAGAGCTCCCGCGCCGCGGCGAGGCTGCCCTCCGCGTCGCGCAGGGCCTGGAGCATGGTGTTCTCCTCCACCCGCAGCTCCCGCGTGCCCTGGGCGAGCAGCACGCCGCGCTGGTGGCTGTTGGCCTGCTGCATGCGCATCGCCGTCTCGATGGCCGCGCTGCGGGCGTCGGCGCCGCGCCGCGCCTCCTCATTGGCGTGGTCGAGCTGGCCGAGCTCCATCACCGCCGTTCCGACCAGCCCGGCGAGGAGCAGCATCGTCAGGCCCGCGCTGAGCGACAGCTTGAGGCCCACTCCGAGATTGTTGAACAGGCGCATGAGCGATTCCCGCAATGGATGGCGCGCCAGCCTGACCCGGGGGCGGTGAAGGAAGGGTGAACCCCCCTCGACAGCCCCGCCCGCCGCCATCAAGTTGCCCCCCCGCAACCAGGGGGGCCGCCCGCCATGATGTTCGACTTCGAGACGCTCAGCGCCGCCGACCGCTACAAGCTGCTGGTGGCCACCGTGGTGCCCCGGCCCATCGCCTGGGTGGTGACGCAGGACAAGGCGGGCGTGGTCAACGCCGCCCCCTACTCCTTCTTCAACGCCTTCGCCGACAATCCGGCGGTGGTGGGCATCGGCTGCGGCCCCCGCCCGGACGGCCCCTCGCCCAAGGACACGCTGGCCAACATCGAGGCCACCGGCCAGTTCACCGTCTGCCTCGTGCCGCACCGGCTGGTGCACGAGATGGTCGCCACCGCCGTCGAGTTCGGCCCCGAGGTGGACGAGCTCGCCGAAGCCGGCCTGACCAGGCTGCCCTCGGCCAAGATCGCCCCCCCGCGCATCGGCGAGAGCCCCGTGGCCATGGAGTGCGAGACCTTCCAGCTCGTCCGCGCCGGCCACCACACCATCGTGCTGGGCAAGGTGCTGGCGATGCATGTGGCCGACGAGGCGGTGATGGACCCCGCCAAGCGCTACATCGACACCCCGAAGCTCGATCTGGTGGGCCGCATGCACGGGCGCGGCTGGTATGTGCGCACCACCGACCGCATCGAGGTGCCGCGCCTGACCGTGGCCGAATGGCAGGCGCGCAAGGCGGCGAAGGCCGGCTGAGACGCGCCGCGCCGCGGGTTCCCACCGCGCCCGATCCGCGCTAGGCCCCGGCGGAGAATGAGAGGCGCTCGCAAGTGAGCACCGCCGCCACCGGCCAGCCCCGCGCCCCCGCCCGCCCCCGAGCCCCGCTCTGGGCGCGGCTCTCCCTGCTCGCCGCCGGGCTGCTCGCCCTGCCGCTCGTGGCGGTGCTGGCGGCGGCGGCCGTGCCGGCGGGCGAGGTATGGCGGCACATCGCCGCCACCTTCCTGCCCGAGATGCTGGCCACCACCGCGCTGCTCGGCCTGATGGTGGCGGTGCTGGCGGGCAGTGCCGGGGCGGTGACGGCCTGGCTCGTCACCGCCTGCCGCTTCCCGGGGCGCGATGCGCTGCAGGTGGCGCTGCTGCTGCCGCTCGCCATGCCCGCCTATGTCAGCGGCTATGCCTGGACCTGGCTGATGGACGTGGCGGGCCCGGTGCAGGGCGCGCTGCGCGCCGCCACGGGGCTGCGCTGGGGCGAGTACTGGTTCCCCGAGATGCGCAGCCTCGAGGGAGCGGCGCTGGTGCTCGCCATGGTGCTCTACCCCTATGTCTATCTCATCTGCCGCGCGGCCTTCCTGGCGCAGAGCACCTGCCTCGTCGAGGTCTCGCGCACGCTCGGGCACTCGCTCTCGCGCGTGTTCTGGCATGTGGCGCTGCCGCTCGCGCGGCCCGCGCTCGCGGCCGGGGTGGCGCTGGTGCTGATGGAGACGCTCGCCGATTTCGGCACCGTGCAGTATTTCGGCCTGCGCACCTTCACCACCGGCATCTACGAGGCCTGGTTCGGCATGAGCGACCGCGGCGCGGCCAGCCAGCTCGCCGCGCTGCTGCTGCTCTGCGTGGGCGTGCTGCTGGCGCTGGAGCAGGCGAGCCGCGGCGGGCGGCGCTACCACCCCATGACGACGCGCCACGCGCCCTTCCAGCCCGTGCCGCTCGCCGGCTGGAAGCGCTGGGCGGCGCCGATCCTCTGCGCCGTGCCGCTGCTGCTCGGCTTCGTGGTGCCTGCGGGCACGCTGGTGGCGCTGATGCTGGAGGGGGGCGACCCGCTTTCGCCCTCGCGCTTCCTGCCCTTCCTGACCCATTCCCTCATCCTGGCCGCCGTCACGGCGGGGCTTGCGGTCGGGCTCGCGGCCTGGCTCGCCTGGGCGGCGCGGCTGCATCCCGGGCCCTGGCAGCGGGGCGCGAACCGCCTGGTCGGGCTCGGCTACGCCGTGCCGGGCTCGGTGATCGCGGTGGGCACGCTGGTGCCCTTCGGCCTGTTCGACAACGCGCTCGACGCCTGGCTGCGCGCGCGCTTCGGCGTGGGCTCGGGGCTGCTGCTCTCGGGCACGCTGATCGCCCTCGTCTTCGCCTATCTCGCGCGCTTTCTCGGCGTCGCGCTCTCGGCGGTGGAAAGCGGGCTCGCCCGGCTCAAGCCCTCCTTCCACATGGCCGCGCGCTCGCTCGGCTGCGGGCCGGGCGAGGCGGTGCGGCGCGTGGAGGTGCCGCTCTCGAAGGGCGCGCTTCTCACCGCCGGCATCCTCGTCTTCGTGGACACGATGAAGGAGCTGCCCGCCACCCTCATCGTGCGGCCCTTCGACTTCGACACGCTGGCGGTGCGCGTCTACAACCTCGCCTCCGACGAGCGGCTGGCGGAGGCGAGCACCTCCGCCCTGCTCATCGTGCTGGCGGGGCTGCTGCCGGTGGCGGCGCTGACGCGGGCGATGCGGCGCGGCTAGACCCCTTGCGCAACGCCCGCCCGGGCCGACCTTGCGGGCATGACACGGTTCCTGCTCGGCGCGCTGGCGCTGCTGCTCGGCGGTTGTGCGGCGCTCGCGCCCAGGCCCGTCACGGTGGAGCAGCGCCTCGCCGCGCTGCCGGCCTCCGCCCCCGTCTCCGCCCCCGTCACCATCCGCTGGAACGCGCAGATGGTGCCCTGGATCGAGGCCGAGACCGACGAGGATCTGTTCTTCGCCCTCGGCCTCGTCCACGGGCATCTGCGCGGGGCGCAGATCGCGCTGCTGCGGCGGGTGAGCCAGGGGCGGCTGGCGGAGCTGGCCGGCCCCTTCGCCACCGACATCGACCACGCGCTGCGCGCGCTGGGCTTCGGTCGCGCCGCGCCCGCCATCGTCGCCGCCTGGCCGGAGGAGACGCGCCGCCTCGTCCAGCGCTTCGTGGAGGGGGTGAACCACGCCACCCTCGGCCCCGCCCGCCGCCCGCCCGAGTCCGGGCTGCTCGGCCTCACGCCCGAGCCCTACACCGCCGAGGAGATGCTCGCCCTCGGCCGCCTCGCCGGCACGGATGTGAACTGGCTCTCCTGGTTCGCCCTGCTGCCCGAGCGCGAGCGCGCCGATTTCCGCCGCATCTGGGCGCGGGTGCTGGAGGCCGGAAGCGGGGCGATCCCGCTCGAGGATCCGCTCGCGCACATCCTCGCCGGCAGCGCGCGCGCGGGCAGCAACACGGTGGCGGTGGCGGGGCGGCGCAGCGCCTCGGGCGGCGCGCTCATCGCCAACGACCCCCATCTCGGCCTCAACCTGCCCAATCTCTGGCTGATCGCGGGCATGCGCTCGCCCTCCTTCCACGCGGTGGGGGCGATGGTGCCCGGCCTGCCCTTCCTCGGCTTCGGCCGCAACCCCGACCTCGCCTGGGGCGGGACGAACATGCGCGCGGCCAGCAGCGAGCTCTTCGACGTGAGCCGCCTGCCGCCCGAGGCCTTCCGCACCGAGGAGGCGCGCATCCGCCAGCGCTTCTGGTTCCCCGCCACGCGCCGCTGGCGCGTGACCGAGCACGGCCCCGTCGTCACCGACGCGCCCGTGATCCCGGGGCGCGACCTGGCGCTGCGCTGGATCGGCCATGAGGCGACGGACGAGATCACGGCGCTGCTGGCCGGCGCGCGGGCGCGGAGCGGCGCCGAGTTCGAGGCCGCCTTCGCGAATTTCGGCGTCAGCGCCCAGAACATCCTCTGGGCGGACCGGGCGGGGCGCATCGGCCGCTTCATGGCCGCCACCCTGCCCGACCGGCCGGGCTTCCGCGCCGAGGGGCCGGTGCTGGACGCCGCCAACCCCGCCCACACCGCGCCCTGGCGCCATCTGCGCGACGGCCGCAGCCTGCCCCGGCTTGTGGATCCGCCCGAGGGCGTGCTGGCCTCGGCCAACGAGAACCCGCGCGAATGGACGCAGAACCCGCCGCCGGTGGGCTATTTCTTCTCGGACGGGGACCGGGTGCGGCGGCTGCAGGAGGTGCTGGCCGCGCGGGCGCGCCTCAGCGCCGAGGATCTGATGGCCCTGCAGCGCGACACGCGCGCGCCCCGCGCCGAGTCGCTGGCGGCGGGGCTGATCGCGCGGCTCGACGCGCTGCCGGGCGGCGCGCCCGAGCCCGGATTCCTCGCGCCCCTGCGCGGCTGGGACGGCGACTACGCCGCCGAGGCCCGCGCGCCCGTGGTGTTCGAGCTGCTGCTCGCCCGCCTCGTGCCCGCCCTGGTCGCGGAGGGGCGCAGCCTCGCCCCGCGCGGGCCGGAGACGGGCTGGAACTTCCTCACCACCTTCCTGCTGCGCGACCTCGACGCGCTGCCCCCCGCCCGGCGCGAGGCGCTGCTGCGCCAGGCGGCGCGCGAGGCCGCCGCCCTCGCGCCCGCTGGCGCCACCTGGGGCGATCTGCACCGGCTGCGCGCCGCGCATTGGCTGGTCAACCTGCCCCTGCTGGGCGGGCGCTTCGTCTTCGGCGACTTCCCGGTGGGCGGCTCGCGCGAGACGCCGATGAAGACCTCGCACGGCTTGATCGAGGGCCGCCACACCGTCACCTTCGGCTCCATGGCGCGCCACGTCTCCGACATGAGCGACCCCGACGCCAACTGGTTCGTGCTCTGGGGCGGGCAGGATGGCTGGCTCGGCAGCGCCGCCTTCGCCGACCAGGCGCCGATGTGGCGCGAGGGCCGCATGATCCGCCTGCCGCTGCGCCCCGGCACGGTGGCGGCGGAGTTTCCGCACCTGACGCGGCTCTCGCCCGCGCGGCGATGAGCGTTCCCTTCGACGCCACGCCCTTCCTGCGCCTCACGGCGGCGTGGCGGCTGCGGCGGCTGCGGCGGCTCGACCCCGCGGCCGCGCAGGCGGCGGTGCTGCGGCGGCTGCTGGCGCGCGCCGCCGCCACGCGCTTCGGCCGCGCGCACGGCTTCGCGCGCCTCACGGGCCATGCGGATTTCGTCCGCGCCGTGCCGCTGCGCCGCTACGAGGCGATGTGGGAGGAGTTCCTCAAGCCCGCCTTCCCGGTGCTCGAGAACATCTCCTGGCCCGGGCGCATGCCCTTCTTCGCCCTTTCCTCCGGCACCAGCTCCGGCGCCACCAAGCACATCCCCGTCTCGGCCGAGATGCTGCGCGCCAACCGCGCCGCCGCGCTGGAGACGCTGGCCTGGCACCTCGCCAACACGCCCGGCGCGCGGCCGCTCGCGGGGCCGGGCTTCATGCTGGGCGGCAGCACCGCGCTGGCCGAGCTCGCGCCCGGGGTGCGCGCGGGGGATCTCTCGGGCATCGCGGCCGCCACCATCCCGGCCTTCCTGCGCCCCTGGAGCTGGCCGCCCACGGACCTCGCCCTGGAGCCCGACTGGTCGCGCAAGCTCGCGCGCATGGTGGCCGAGGCCCCGCGCGAGGCGCGCATCCTGGGCGGCACCTGCTCCTGGCTGCTGCTGCTGCTGGAGCGGCTCGCGCAGGCGCGCGGCGGCCTGCCCTTCCCCGATCTCGGCCTGCTCATCCATGGCGGGGTCGCCTGGGCGCCCTATCGCGCGCGCACCCTCGCCCTGCTGCCGCCCGGCTGCGACCGGCGCGAGGTCTTCGCCGCCTCGGAGGGGTTCTTCGCCGTGGCCGACGCGGGCGAGGAGGCGGGCATGCGCCTCATCCTCGACGGCGGCGTCTTCTTCGAGTTCGTCCCGCCGGGCGAGCTGGACGCCCCCGCCCCGCGCCGCCTCACCATCGCGCAGGTGGAGCCCGGGGTGGACTATGCGCTCGTCGTCTCCACCTGCGCGGGGCTGTTCGGCCATGTGGTGGGGGATGTGGTGCGCTTCACGAGCCTTGCCCCGCCGCGCGTGGTGGTGGTGGGCCGCACCGCCTGGACGCTCTCGGCCTTCGGCGAGCACCTTTCGGGCGAGGAGATCCACGCCGCGCTCGCAGGCATTCCCTGGCGCGAGTTCATGGTGGGCGCGGAGATGGAGGGCGGCCTCGGCCGCCACCGCTGGATCATCGAGGCGGCGGCCGAGGCGCTGGCCGATCCGGCGGCGCTGGCCGCGCTGCTCGATGCGCGGCTGATGGCGGGCAATGACGACTACCGCGCGCACCGCGAGGGCGGGCAGCTCGCCCCGCCCGTGGTGGAGCGGGTGCCCCCGGGCCGCTTCGCCGCCTGGATGGAGGCGATCGGCAAGGGCGGGGGCCAGCACAAGGTTCCGCGCGTGGTGGCCGAGCCCGCGCGCTTCGCCGCCTTCCGCGACGGGCTGCTGGGGCGGGGGTGATGCGGCGGGCGGTCAGGCCGGAGGCATGATCGCAGCGGCCGCTTTTTCGCTTCCCGATGTGGGCGACATCGCATGCCGCCCCTATCAAGCGTGCCCCACGGGGCCGAGCCCATCCTCCGTCGTGGTCCGCACCACGGCGGCGAAGAGGCGCAGCGCCTCGGGCCCGCCCTGGTCGCGCAGGGCGCCGGTCTCCATTTCCAGCGCCAGAAGCTCGGCGTGTTCGGCGAGCGTCTCGGCCGCGCGGCGCAGCGCCTCGCGCGCCAGGGCGAGCTGCAGTTCTTCGGTGAGGGTGGACCACTGCCCGTCCTGAGCCGTGAAGGCCAGGTCGTCGCGCAGGAAGGAGTCCTCGGAGGGCATGAGGGCGGTTCCTCTCGCCCGCCCTCCTGGCGGTGTGGGTCGCGGAAACGATGCCGGCCGATTGCCGGCCCGCAACTTGTCGCCCCGCGCGCCTTAAAGAAGCCCTACCCGGCCGCGCGGCCGCGCCGCCCGTATCACACGAAGCGCAGCCCCACCCGGCCCAGCCCCTCGAAGGCCACCTCCACCTCGGCCGGCCCATCGAGCCAGATCGGCGGCGTGACCGAGCCGAGCCAGACGATCTGCCCCGCCCGCAGCCCGCCATGCGCCGCCGCGCAGGCCGAACCGGCGAGCCAGGCCAGCGCCGCAAAGGGGTGGCCGAGCAGATCGCGCCCATGCCCCGCCCCGCGCGACTCGCCGTCCACCCGCAGCTCGCCCCGCACCGCGCCGAGGTCGAGCGCGCGCCAGCCGGGGCAGGGCGCGCCCGGCGCGCCGGCCGCGTGGAACACCTGGTCCGCGATCAGGGTCGGGGTGCCGAGCGCGGCGAGATCCCCATAGCGGCGCTCCACCACCTCGATGGCGGGAAACACCTCGCCCACGGCCGCCGCGGCCGCTTCGGGGGTGCAGGGGCCGGGGGGGAGATCGGCGGCCAGGCGCAGGCCGATCTCGCACTCCACCCCGGGGTTCAGGAAATCGGCGAAGCGCAGCACCGCGCCATCGGCCAGCAGCGAGGTGGCGGGCACGAAGCCCGCCGCGGGGCCGGAGAGGCCGAGATAGGCCTGCATCTGCCGCGTGGTGGCGCCGATCTTGAAGCCGGCGGGCGGGACGGCGCCCAGCGCCTCGGCCAGTTCGCGCTGCAGCGCATAGCCCGCCTCGGGCGTGGCCGGGGCGAGGGGGCCGAGCGGCTCCAGCACCCGCCTGGCCCGCCGCGCCGCCAGGATCGCTTCCACCGCCGCACCCATGCCGCTCACTCCCTCGCCAGCTCATAGAGGGCGACCGCCGCCGCGGCCGCCACGTTCAGGCTCTCCATCGCCGGCCGGATGGGCAGGCGCACCAGCTCGTCGCAGGAGTCGCGGGTGAGGCGGCGCAGCCCCTCGCCCTCCGCCCCCAGCACCAGCGCCACCCGCCGGCCGGAGAGCCCCGATTGCGCGAGGGTGACGGGGCCCGAGGCCTCCAGCCCCACCACCCAGCAGCCCGCCTTCTTCAGCGCGGCGATGGCGCGCGCGAGGTTCACCTCGCGCAGGATGGGCACCACCTCCAGCGCCCCCGAGGCGGCGCGCGCCAGCGCCCCCGTCTCGGGCGGGGCGTGCCGGTCCTGCATCACCAGGGCGGCGGCCCCGAAGGCCGCGGCCGAGCGCAGGATGGCGCCGACATTGCGCGGATCCGTCACCTGATCCAGCACCACCACCGGACCGCTGCTGTCGGCGAGCAGCTTCTCGAGCGGCGGGGCGGCGAGGGGCTCCACCAGCAGGGCTGCCCCCTGATGCACCGCATCGGCCGGCAGGAAGCTGGCGAAGCGCTCGCGCGGCACGGGTTCGGGCTTGATGCGCCAGGGCTCGGGCACGCGCTCGGCCAGTTCGCGCTCGGCCTCCTCGGTCACCAGCAGCCGGCGCAGCCGGCGCGCGGGGTTGGCGAGCGCCGCCGCCACCGGATGCAGCCCGTGGAGCCACACGCCCTCGGGCGCGGCGGGCCGGGAGGGGGCGGCGGGCCCGGGGCGGGGGCCGGGGCGCGCGCCGGGGCCGGGGCGCGGGGCAGGGCGGCGGGGGCGCATGGTCGCATCACACGCGCGCGCCGCGCCGCTGGCAAGCCGGGCGGGGCTCGCGTAAAAGCAGGCGCCCCGCCGGGTTAGCTCAGCGGCAGAGCAACCGCCTTGTAAGCGGTAGGTCGTCGGTTCAATCCCGACACCCGGCAGGTCTCCCCGGCGCCCGTCACATTTCCTCACGCTTCGCCGCGGGGTTCGCCATGCGCCGGTTACACGGGCGGGGCATCTTCCCCGCATCGAGGGCGCACACCGCGCCCCGGATGCAGGAGACACAGAGGATGCGCCTCTTTTCCACCACCAGCCTCGTTTTGATCGGCGGGCTCGCGCTCGCCGGCGCGGCCCTCGCCCAGCCCGGCCCCGGGGGTGGACCGGGCGGCGGCCAGGGCCCGCGCGGCGAGTATGGCCAGCGCATGTTCCAGGAGATGGACGCCAACCGCGACGGCCGCATCACCTGGGAGGAGGTCTGGAGCGACACCCAGCGCCGCTTCCAGGCCGCCGACGCCGACCGCAGCGGCGGGCTGAACCCGCAGGAGTTCGGCAATCTCCGCCCGCGCCGCGCCGATGCGCCCCAGCGCCCCGCCCATCACGAGGAGCGCCGGGCCGAGCGCCAGGCCGCCGCCTTCCGCGGCCTGGACGCGAACCGCGACGGCCAGGTGACGCTGGATGAGCTGCGCCCCATGGCCGAGATGCGCTTCCGCATGGGCGATGCGAACGGCGATGGCGCGATCACCCGCGAGGAGCTGCCGCGCCGGGCCCATCATCGCGGCCATCACGAGGGGCATCGCCACGGCCCGCGCGGCGAGGGCCGCCCCGCCGCCCCGGCCCAGCCCGGCAACCCCGCCCCGGGCCGGTGATCAACCCCCGAGCGGGAAACGCTCGGCGATCAGGAAGGGCGCGCCGGGCCCGGCCTGGGTGAAGAGGCAGAGGCTCTCCACCCGCCGGGGCCGGTCCGCCACCCCCGCGAAATGCGCCTCCGCCGCGGGGCGCAGCACCGCCGCCTCGCCGGGCGCGAGGCGGCGCGTCAGCGTGAGGTGGAAGCGCCACTCCTCCTTCACATAGGGGTAGCCGAAGCGCGCCAGCAGCGCCTCCTGCCGCGGGCTCAGCCCCGCGCGGCGGCGGCGGGCGAGCTCCGCCTCCTCGGGCGGCGCGCGGTGCGCGTCCAGCGCCTCCACCGCCGCATCGGCCAGCGCGTGCAGGGGCGGGCAGGGGGCGGTTTCGCGCAGCGCGAGGAAGCCCTTGAGATCCATCACCGCGAGCGGCGGCAGGTCGAAGGGGGCCTGGCGGGCGGCGAAGCCCGCCACCGCCTCGCGCAGCGCCGGATAGCCCCGCGCCGGGCGGAAGGGCGGCTTGAGCGTGGCGTGCAGCCCATAGCCGCGCGCGTCCGCGGTGATCTCCTCGATGCCCGGCAGGGGCGGCTGGGGCAGCCGCGCGCCCGTCTCGGCGTCGCGCCCGAGCCAGGCGCTGCCCGCCGCGTGCAGCGGGTCCGCGAGCTCCGGGGCCCAGTAGATGGCGGCGCGCATCGCCGGCCCGCTCTCGCGCGTCACGCGACGCGCCGGCCGAGCCGCCACACCTCGCGCACCACCGCATGGCCGTGATGCTCGGCCACGCGCACCACATCGCCGCGCAGCCCGGGCGCGAGGCGACCGCGATCGGCCATGCCGCACAGCGCCGCCGGGGCGGCGGTGATGGCGGCGATGGCGCGCGGCAGCCCCGTCTCGGCGGCCATGAGGAAGGCGGCCTCGATCAGCGCGGGCGGCACATAGTCGCTCGCCAGCACATCCACCGCCCCCGCGCGCACCAGGTCCATCGCCGCGACATTGCCGGAATGGCTGCCGCCGCGGACGATGTTGGGCGCGCCCGCGATCACCGACACGCCGATGCGCGCCGCCTCCAGCGCCGCATCCAGCGTCACCGGGAACTCGCTGACGCGGATGCCGTCCTGCGCGTTGCGGCGCACCTCGGCGGGGTCCTCGTCGTCATGGCTGGCGAGGGGGATGTTGCGCCCGGCGAAGCGCTCCAGCACCAGGCGGCGCTGCGGCTCGCGCCGCTCGGCGCGCTGGGCGAGGAGCTCGGCGATGCGCCGGTCCACCTCCGCGTCCGTCATGCGGGTCTGGCGCACGCGCATCGCCTTGTAGCGCGCGATGTCGCGGTACTGGCCCACGCCCGGGGAGTGGTCCATGAGGCTCACCATGGCCACGAGCGGGTGGTCGGCCACCGTCTCAAGGCAGGCGGGCATGTCGGCCGCGGGCAGTTCGCAGCGCAGGTGCAGATGGTGCTCGGCCTTGAGCAGCGGGGAGCCGGCGAAGGCCGTGAGGTCCGCCACGCCCTCGCGGAAGGTCTGGTCGCGCCCCTGGTCGAAGCCGAGATCGCCGAGGCAGAGCGCGTCCAGCACCGTGGTCACGCCGGCCGCGGCGCATTGCGCGTCGTGCGCGAGGAAGGCCGAGCGCGAGGGCCAGCGCGCATTGGCGCGCGGCTGCACCTGGCGCTCCAGATTGTCGGTGTGCACGTCCACCACGCCGGGGATCACGTAGTCGCCCTCGCAGTCCAGCGCGCCGGGGTGGCGGGCGCGGCCGGGCTGGATGTCGGCGATCACGCCGCCCTTGAGGTGCAGCGTGCCCTCCAGCACCCCGTCCTCCAGCACGAGGCGGGCGTGGGTGAGGGTGAGTTCGTCGAGGCGGGGGGCGATGTGGTCCGGCATCAGGCGGCGGGTTCTAGCGGTTCCACGGCGTGAAGGCGATCCGCCACGCGGTCCCGCACCTCGGTGTCATGGAAGATTCCCAGGATGGCCGTGCCGGCCCGCTTGGCCTCGGCGATCAGCGCCACCACCACCTCGCGGTTGCGCGCATCGAGGCTCGCGGTCGGCTCGTCCAGCAGCAGCACCGTGTTCGGGGCGATGAAGCCGCGCGCGAGGTTCACCCGCTGCTGCTCGCCGCCCGAGAAGGTGGTGGGCGGCAGGTGGTGCAGCCGCTCGGGCAGGTTCAGCCGGGCGAGCAGGGCGGCCGCGCGCGCCCGCGCCTCCGCCCGCCCCGCCCCGCGCGCGAGCAGCGGCGCGGCCACGATGTCGAGCGCGGGCACGCGCGGGATGACGCGCAGGAACTGCGAGACATGGCCGAGCGTCTCGGCGCGGATTTCGCGCATGAGTCGCGCATCGGCCGCCGCGAGGTCGTGCATCGCGCCGCGGTGGCGGATCAGGATGCGGCCCTCGCTCGCGCCGTAGTTGCCGGCCACGCAGCGCAGCAGGGTGGATTTCCCCGCCCCCGAGGGGCCGGCCAGCGCCACGCATTCCCCGGGCATGAGCGCGAGCGTCTCGCCGCGCAGCACGGGAAAGCTCAAGCCCCCCTGCAGGTGCAGGGTGAAGCCCTTGCCCAGCCCCTCGATCGCCAGCACCGGGCTCATGCCGCGAGCACCGAGGAGACGAGAAGCTGCGTGTAGGCGTGCTGCGGATCGTCCAGCACGCGGTCGGCGAGGCCTTCCTCGACGATGCGGCCCTGGCGCATCACCACGATGCGGTGCGCGAGCAGCCGGGCGGCGGCGATGTCGTGCGTCACCAGCAGCACGGCGAGGCCGAGCTCCTCCACCAGGGCGCGGATCAGGTCGAGCAGCCTAGCCTGCACGCTCACGTCGAGCCCGCCCGTGGGCTCGTCCATGAAGACGAGGCGCGGGCGGGTGACGAGGCAGCGCGCGATCTGCAGCCGCTGCTGCATGCCGCCCGAGAAATGGCGCGGCGGGTCGTCCATCCGCGCGGGGTCGAGCTCCACCCGCGCCATCCATTCGGCCGCGGCGGCGCGGATGCTTCCGTAATGGCGCGCGCCGGCCGCCATCAGCCGCTCGCCGATGTTGGCCCCGGCCGAGACGCCCATGCGCAGCCCGTCGCGCGGGTTCTGGTGCATATGCCCCCATTCGGAGCGCGCGATGCGCCGCCGCGCGGCTTCGGAGAGCGCGTGCACGTCGAGCGCCTCGCCCGCCGCGTCGCGGTAGAGCACGCGCCCCGCCTCGGGCCGGACGAGGCCCGAGAGCGCGCGCAACAGGCTCGATTTGCCCGAGCCGCTCTCGCCCACCACCGCCACCACCTCGCCGGGCCAGAGGCTGAGGCGCACATCGTCGAGCGCGCGCAGCGCGCCGAAGCGCAGCACGAGGCCCTCGGCCTCCAGCAGCGGGCTCATCGCGGCGCTCCCGCCGCGGCGTCGGCGCAGGCGTCGGTGTCGGAGCAGACGAACATCCGCCCGCCGCGGTCGTCGGTCACGATCTCGTCCAGGTAGTGGGCGGTGCTGCCGCACAGCGCGCAGGGATGGGGCGCGCGCATGGGCGCGAAGGGGTGGTCGTCGAAGTCGAGGCTCTTCACCGGCGTATAGGGCGGCACGGCGTAGATCTTCTTCTCGCGCCCCGCGCCGAAGAGCAGCAGCGCGGGGTTGCGGTCGAGCTTCGGGTTGTCGAAGCCCGGGATGGGCGAGGGCGACATCAGGTAGCGGCCGTTCACCAGCACCGGGTGGTTGTAGGAGGAGGCGCTCTCGCCCTGCTGGGCGATGTCCTCGTAGAGCTTCACCTGGGCGAGCGAGTAGTCGGCCAGCGCGTGCAGGCGGCGCGTCTCGGCAAGCCGCGGCTCGAGGCGGAAGAGCGGCTCGGGCATCGGCACCTGGAAGACGAGGATCTGATCCTCGCGCAGCGGCCGTTCGGGGATGCGGTGGCGCGTCTGGATCACCGTGGCCTCGGCGGTGCGGGTGGTGGTGGCCACCCCCGCCGTGCGCGCGAAAAAGCGGCGGATGGAGACGGCGTTGGTCGTGTCGTCCGCGCCCTGGTCGATGACCTTGAGCACATCCGAGGGGCCGAGGATGCTCGCCGTGACCTGGATGCCGCCCGTGCCCCAGCCATAGGGCAGCGGCATCTCGCGCGCGCCGAAGGGGATCTGGTGGCCGGGGATGGCGATGGCCTTGAGGATGGCGCGGCGGATCATCCGCTTCGTCGCCTCGTCGAGATAGGCGAAGTTGTAGTGGGGGTCTCTGCCGGCCGCTTCACGCCTGCGGTGCTCGGCGCCGGGGGCGCCTGCGCCCTCCGGCGATCGGGCGGGAGTTTGCCCGGCCGATTCACGCCTGCGGTGCTCGGCGCCGAGTGCGCCTGCGCCCTCCGGCGATCGGGCGGGATCTTGCCCGACCGATTCACGCCTCCGGTGCTCGGCGCCGAGTGCGCCTGCGCCCTCCGGCGATCGGGCGGGCCTCATTCCGCCGCCTCCGCGCGCGGCGCGGCGCGCTCGGCCTCGAAGCGGGCGCGGATGCTGCGCAGCTTCTCGAGCTCGCTCTGGAAATCCACGTGGTGCGGCAGCTTGAGGTGCTCGACGAAGCCCGTCGCCTCCACATTGTCGGCGTGCAGCAGCACGAACTCCTCGTCCTGCGCGGGCGCGGCCACCTCTTCGCCCAGCTCGCGCGCCAGCAGCGCGCGGTCCACCAGCGCCATGGCCATGGCCTTGCGCTCGCAATGGCCGAGCGCGAGCCCGTAGCCGCGCGTGAACTGCGGCGGCGCGTCGCCGGCGCCGGCGAACTGGTTCACCATCTGGCACTCCGTCACCGTCACCTCGCCGATGGAGATGGGAAAGCCGAGCTCGGGCGGGTGCAGCACCACCTCCGCCTCGCCCAGGCGCAGCTCGGCCACGAAGGGGTGCGCGTTGCCGTAGCCGCGCTGCGTCGAGTAGCCGAGCCCGAGCAGGAAGCCCTCGTCGCCGCGCGCGAGGGCCTGCAGCCGCAGCGCCCGCGGGGCGGGAAAGCGCAGCGGCTCGCGCGTGAGGTCGGGCGGCGGGGCCGCCTCGCCCGGGGCTTCGCGGCGCATCAGCCCCTCCTCGGCCAGGATCTCCGAGACGCGCGGCATGGGCGCGCCGGACGCCTCCGCCTCCGGGGCGGGGGGCGGCGGGGGCGCGCCCTCGGCGGCGAGGGCGAAGTCGAGCAGACGGTGGGTGTAGTCGAAGGTGGGGCCCAGCACCTGGCCGCCGGGCAGATCCTTGTAGGTGGCGCTGATGCGGCGCAGCACGCGCATCCGCCCGGTCTCGAGCGGCTCGGCCGCGGCGAAGCGCGTCAGCGTGGTGCGGTAGGCGCGCAGCAGGAAGGCGGCCTCGATCAGGTCGCCGCGCGCCTGCTTGATGGCGAGCGCGGCGAGGCCGCGGTCATGGCAGCTTCCCTCCGCCATCACACGGTCCACGGCGAGGGAGAGCTGCTGCTCGATCTGCGCGAGGCCGAGCTCCGGCACGGCCGGATCGCCGCGCCGGGCGGCGGCGAGCCAGGCATGGGCGGCCTCGATGGCGGCCTCGCCGCCCTTCACCGCGACATACATCAGCCGCCCTCCTCGATGCGCAGCGTGCGCGGGAAGGCGGCGAGCGCATCGCCCGCCGCCAGCACCAGGTCCACCCCGCGCGGGAAGCGCGCCGCGTTCGCCGCCCATTGCGCCGGGAAATCCGCCGGCAGGCCGCAGACGGCGAGGCGGTGTTCCTCCGCGATGCCCGGGCCCGAGAGCCGCCAGCCCGCACCGGGTCGAAGCGCCTCGACCTGCAGGATCAGCGTCGCCCCCTCCTGCGGCGCCTCGTCGCTGCCGGCGCGCAGCAGGCCGAGCGGGGGCATGGCGGCGGTGGCGAGCAGGAACTCCGCCTCGCCCGGCGCGGCGAGAAGGGGCGCGCCGCTATGGAAGGCGATCCAGCCGCGCGCCTCCTCGGGCGCATCGGTCCAGAGCGGCGTCTCGGCGTCGGCCAGGGCGAGCAGGGCGGCGGCGGCGGCCGGCGCGAGGGGGGGCGGGGGCGCGGGCGGGGCGGCGAGGCGCAGCACCCGGCCCGGGCGCGCCATGGCCTCCATCACCGCGCGGAAGGCGGCCTGGGCGTCCAGGACGGGGTCGGCGAAGCCCGGGCGCATCAGCGCATCGCCGCAAGCGTGGCGAAGCGGACCTCGGTGGCCGCGGCGCGGCGGGCCGTCCGCTCCGCCTCGGCCGCGAGCCGCGCGCGGATGGGGGCGAGCAGCGGCCCCGCGCGCTCCGGCGCGGCCTGGAACAGCGCGTCGAGCAGGGCGGCCGCCTCGGCCGCGGCGCAGTCCCGCCCCAGCCGCCAGGCATGGCCCACGGGCCCGCCCTCCAGCGCCACCGAGCAGCGCGTCAGCGTCGCCTCGCCCAGGTTGAAGGGCGCGCCATCCCCGCCCGCCCGGCCGCGCAGCATGGTGAGCCCCACCTCCGGCCCGCGCAGGCGGCGGTGCGGGGGGATGGGGGCGGCGGCGGCGAGGGCGGTGGCGAGCTCCTCGGCGCTGGCGCGGGCGAGGGCGGCGATCCATTCGGGGCGTGACAGCATTTGTCTAGACAGCTACACAGACCGCGCGCCAAGGTCAAACCGCTTTGCCGTTCCGGAGGCCCCGCGTGGTTGAAGATTTCGTGACGCCCGAGCCCGGGCTGCAGCGCGGCGCGGGCCTCGCCCTCTGGCGGCAGATCGCCGCGACGCTGGAGGGCGAAATCCGCGCCGGCCGCCACGCCCCGGGCGCGCGCCTGCCCACCGAGGCCGCCCTCTCCGCCCGCTTCGGCGTGAACCGCCACACCCTGCGCCGCGCCATGGAGGAGCTGGAGCTGCGCGGACTGCTGCGCACCGAGCAGGGGCGCGGCAGCTTCGTGGCCGAGGATGTGCTCGACTATCCGCTCGGCCCGCGCACCCGTTTCAGCGAGATCATCCGCGCGCAGAATCGCGAGCCGGCAGGACGCATCCTGCGCGTGGGCGAGGTCGCGGCCGAGCCGCGCGTGGCCGAGCTGCTCGGCCTGCGCCCCGGTCGGCGCGTGGCCTTCGCCGACCGGCTCTCGCTCGCCGATGGCCGGCCCTTCGCGCTCGGCCGCCACCATTTCCCGCCCGGCCGCTTCCCCCGCATCCTGGAGCATCTGCGCGAGGAGCCCTCCATCACCCGGGCGCTGGCGCTCTCCGGCGTGCCGGACTATCGCCGCCGCATCACCCGCATCACCGCCCGCATGCCCAGCCCGGAGGAGGCCGCCATGCTCGAACAATCCCGCGCCCGGCCCATCCTGCTCTGCGAGGCGCTGAACGAGGATCTGGAGGGAAGGCCCGTCGAGGCGGTCGTGACGCGCTACGCCGCCGGGCGCGCGCAGCTCGTGGTGGAATCGTGAGCTGGCGCATTTCGGGCGGGCGGGTGCTGCGCGCCGGCGCGCTGACGCCGGGCGCGCTGCACCTCGCGGGCGGCGTCATCGTCCCGGACGGGGGGGCGCGCGGCTTCGACGCGGGCGGGCTTCTGGTGCTGCCCGGCCTCGTGGACATCCATGGCGATGCGCAGGAGCGCGCGCTGCAGCCCCGCCCGGGGGTGGATTTCCCCGCCCCCTTCGCCCTGGCCGATGCGGCGCGGCAATGCCTCGCCGCGGGCGTCACCACGGCCTTCCTGGGCGTGACCCTCTCCTGGGAGCCGGGGCTGCGCTCGCTGCCCATGTTCCGCGCCGTGCTGGCCGCGCTCGAAACGCCACCGGCCGGGCCCGATCTGCGCGTGCATCTGCGCTTCGAGGCCGACAATCTCGACGCCGAGCCCGAGGCGCTGGCCGCCATCGCGGCGGGCCGGGTGCATCTGCTCGGCTTCAACGACCACACGCCGGGCATCCTCGCCAAGCTCTCCAACCCGAAGGAGCTCGGCAAGCTCGCCGGCCGGGCGGGGGTGGGGGAGGGGGAGTATCTGCGCCTGGCCGAGCGCGCCGCCGCCCGCCGCGCCGAGGTGCCCGCCAGCCGTGCGCGCATGGCCGAAGCCGCGCGCCGGGCGGGGATCCCCATGCTCAGCCATGACGACGCGGATGTGGCCACCCGCGCCGCCTTCCGCGCGCTGGGCGCGCGCATCTGCGAGTTCCCCATGGCCGAGGCGGTGGCCGAGGAGGCGCGCGCGGCGGGCGAGCCCGTGGTGATGGGCGCGCCCAACGTGCTGCGCGGCGGCAGCCATCTGGGCTGGGCGAGCGCGGCCCCCCTGGCCGAGCGCGGCCTCGTCACGGTGCTCGCCTCCGACTACCACTGGCCGGCGCTGCTCGCCGCACCCTTCCGGCTCGCCCAGCGCGGCGCGATGGAGCTGGCGCGCGCCTGGGCGCTCGTCTCGGAGAACCCCGCCGAGGCGCTGGGCCTGCATGACCGCGGCCGCATCGCCGAGGGGCTGCGGGGCGATGTGGTGCTGACCACGCCCGAGGGCGGGCTGGTCGCCGTCTTCGCGGGCGGCGACCTCGCCTGGCTCGCGCCCGGGGCGGCGTGGCGGGTCGGGGGGTGATCCCCTCGACACGAAGCACGGCCCCTCGCGCGGCGGGCAGGAGAGGGCCGTCACTGCGCGGCAGCCATGCCGGGGCTGGGTTGGACAAGCCCCGCCGGCGCGCGGTAGAGCGAGCCCCGATCGGAGCGGGCCGCGCGGCGAACCGGCCGATCATCCTTGTTTCCCGTGAGACGCGGCGTTCCGGCCGAGGCCGTTCCGCCGGGTGTTCCCACCCGGGCGGCGCGTCCCCCGGCCCCCGCCTCCATCCCGACCGGAGTCCCGCCCATGAAGCCCGCCGAGATCCAGGCCCTCCAGGCGCATCTGCGCCGCACCCTCGGCACGCAGAAGCTCACGATCCGCTCGCCGCAGACGCGCAACGGCCCGGTGGAGCTGCTGGCCGATGGCGAGACCATCGGCACGGTGGACCGCGACGACGAGGACGGCGACGTGGCCTACCACGTCACCATCTCCGTGCTGGCGGAGGATCTGCTGCCGAACTGATACGGTCGGCATGACATGCCGACCGTATCGCGCGCAGGGTTGGCGGGCACCCATCGAAGCTTTGCTTCGATGGGACCCGGCGTGGCGGCTGCGCGCCAAAACAAAGGCATACCAGCGGCCGCGCCGGCTTCTCAGGAGTCGAAATCAGCGGCCGCTGGTATGAGGGCGCGCTTCAGGCGACCGGCCGGCGGGCGAGCTCGGCGCGCAGGGCGCGCAGCTCCGCCTCCAGCCGGGCGAGGCGCTCGCCCACCGGGTCGGCCTCGCCCGAGGGCAGGCCGTAGCCCACGGTGGCGGTCTCCGGGCAGCCCTCGCCCACGCAGCGGGCGGGGATGCCGACCACGGTGGTGCCCGCCGCCACGTCGCTCACCACCACGGCGTTCGCGCCCACCCGGGCGCCGCGGCCGACGGTGATGGGGCCGAGCACCTGCGCGCCCGCGCCGATCACCGCGCCGTCCAGCACATCGGGGTGGCGCTTGCCGGGCTTGAGCGAGAGGCCGCCCAGCGTGACGCCGTGGTAGATCGTCACATCGTCGCCGATCACCGCCGTCTCGCCGATCACCACGCCCATGCCGTGGTCGATGAAGAGCCGCCGGCCGATGCGCGCGCCGGGGTGGATTTCGATGCCCGTGAGCATCCGCCCCAGATGCGAGACGAAACGCGCGAGGCCCCTGAGCCCCCAGCGCCAGAGCCGATGCGCCAGCCGGTGCCACAGCACCGCGTGCAGGCCGGGGTAGGAGAAGATCACCTCCGGCCAGGAGGGGCGCGCGGGGTCGCGCGCGCGGATGGCGCGGCCGAGCTCGATGATCTCCAGCGTCATCAGGCCATCCAAGGGGGTGCGGGCAGCCCCTTGCTCCTCAGGAAATCCGGGTTGAACAGCTTGGACTGGTAGCGCGCGCCGCCGTCGCAGAGGATGGTGACGATGCGGTGCCCCGGGCCCATCGCGCGGGCGAGCTTGATGGCGGCGGCCACGTTCAGCCCCGCGCTGCCGCCCACGCAGAGACCCTCATGGATGGTCAGGCCGAAGACCTGCTCCAGCGCCTCCTCGTCCGTCACCTGGATGGCGTCGTCGATCGGCGCGCCCTTGAGGTTGCCCGGCACGCGGGACTGGCCGATGCCCTCGGTGATGGAGCTGCCCTCGCTCATCTCCACCACGCCGCGCGCCTTCCAGTTGTAGAGGGCGGAGCCGAGCGGATCGGCCAGGGTGATGCGCGTGCGCGGGTCGGCGGCCTTGAGGGCCATGGCCACCC
This sequence comes from Rubritepida flocculans DSM 14296, assembly GCF_000425365.1. GTDB lineage: Bacteria > Pseudomonadota > Alphaproteobacteria > Acetobacterales > Acetobacteraceae > Roseococcus > Roseococcus flocculans. Next base: position 82,479 of record NZ_AUDH01000014.1, read on the forward strand.
CGGCGAGCGTGCCGCCGGTGCCGCAGGCGCAGGTGAAGCCGTCCACCCGGCCGCCCGCCTGGGCGAGGATTTCGGCCCCCGTGGTGCGGCGATGGCCCTCGCGGTTGTCGAGATTGTCGAACTGGTTGGCCCAGACCACGCCGGCGGGATGGGTCGCCTTGAGTTCCTCGGCGAGGTGGCGCGAGACATGCACGTAGTTGCCCGGGTCCTTGAAGGGCTTGGCGGGCACGAGGCGCAGATCCGCGCCGATCATGCGCAGGAAGTCGATCTTCTCCTGGCTCTGGGTCTCGGGCATCACGATGACGCTGCGATAGCCGCGCGCATTCCCCACCAGGGTGAGGCCGATGCCGGTGTTGCCGGCGGTGCCCTCCACGATCAGCCCGCCGGGGCGCAGCTCGCCGCGCGCCTCCGCGCCCTCGATGATGGCCAGCGCGGCGCGGTCCTTCACGCTGCCGCCGGGGTTCATGAACTCGGCCTTGGCCAGGATCTCGCAGCCGGTGGCGGCGGAGGCGCGGGCGAGGCGGATGAGCGGCGTGTTCCCGATGGCGCCGATCAGGCCGGCCACGGGGGTGGGGTGGGGAAGGCTGTCCATGCGCGCGAGCATATCAGCGTGGGTGGGTCGTGAAACAAGGTGAGAGAGCCGGGCCTTGTTTCGCATATTCCACGCCATGCAGGTGCAAATTTCCGTCATGGGACACGGCGCAACGGGCCGAAAACCGCGCCAGGCCGCGCCACCCCCGTCGAGCGCAGGCAGCACCGCAGAGCGGCACGCCCGGACCGGTCCGCACCGGGCTTGGCGGGAGGGCGCGGCGCCGCCACATGCAGGGGGTGAAGCTCGGAATCACCCCCCGTTTCGTGCTGGCGCATATCGGCGTGGGCGCCGCGCTCTCCGCGCTGCTGTGCGGCGCGATTCTGCTTGCCGATCCGCTCGGGCTCGGCACGCTGCTGCGGCGCGCGGAGGAACACCCGGCGCCCCTGCTGCTGCTGTGGTTCTTCTGCACGCTGACCTTCGCCTCGGTGCAGCTCGGCGTCGCCATCATGCTGCGCTTTGAGAACCCGCCGCGCTGAGGCCCACCGCCATTCGGCGCGCCCCGATGGCCTGTGCCGGGCAAGCCTGCGCGTGATCGCCGCTGCGCTTCCCCGCGGGGCGGGCAGCGGTGGGGCAAGCGTCTCGTTTGGCGAGATCTCTTGGCGCTGCGGCCGGGCATGGGCATCGTGATCTTGCCCCGCATCGCCGTCTGCCGCGCAAGAGGTGCCGCGCCATGTCGCCGTCCGCGCCCGACCACATCGCCCTGCTGCGCGCGAGCCTCGCCGTCGCCCGCCGTGCGCGGGAGAAGGGCAAGCACCCCTTCGGCGCCATCCTGGCGGACGAGACGGGCCGGGTGCTCATGGAGCAGGAGAACGCCTTCGACACCGAAGGCCGCACCGGCCACGCCGAGACGGTGCTGGCCCGCCGCGCCTGCGCCGCCTTCAGTGCGGAGGAACTCGCCCGCACGACCATGTATGCCAGCGCCGAGCCCTGCGCCATGTGCGCGGGCGCGCTCTACTGGGCCGGCATCGGGC
>NZ_AUDH01000015.1 GCF_000425365.1 Rubritepida flocculans DSM 14296
GGGTAACTGATACGGCCGGCATCACATGCCGACCGTATCGCGCGCAGGGTTGGTGGGCACCCATCGAAGCTTTGCTTCGATGGGACCCGGTGTGGCGGCTGCGCGCCAGGACAAAGGCATACCAGCGGCCGCACCGACTCCTCAGGAGTCGAAATCAGCGGCCGCTGGTATGAGGGGGCGCAACCCCTTGTTGCGGTGCGGCAGCCGCCCTGCCTATGCTCGCGCCGACACAGGGCGAGGCGCGATGCTCCCGACGATCCTGGGCCTGGACCATCTCGTGGTCGCGGTGCGCGACCTGGACGCGGCGGCGGCCGAGTGGGCCGCGCTCGGCTTCACCCTCTCGCCGCGCGGAATGCACAGCGCGCATATGGGCAGCGGCAACCACACCATGATGTTCGGGGAGGACTACCTCGAACTGCTCGGCGTGCTGACGCCCCGGCCGCACAACGAGGCGCTGCGCGCCTTCCTCGCCGCGCGCGAGGGGCTGGAGCGCGCGGCCCTCACCACCACCGACGCCGAGGCCGGCGCGGCGGCCCTGCGCGCGCGCGGCCTTGCGGCCACGGGGCCCGTGCATTTCGGCCGGCCCGTGCCGCTCTCGCCGGAGAAGGTGACGGAGGCGCGCTTCTCCGTCTTCCACTGGCCGCGCGAGGAGGCGCCCGGGGGCCTTGGCCTCTTCGCCTGCCAGCACCACACGCGCGATGCGGTGTGGGTGCCCGCGCTCCAATCTCACCCGAACGGCGTGACGCGCATCAAGCGCGCGCTGGTGGCGGCGCGCGATCCGGCCGGCGCGGCCGCCTGGTGCGCGCGGCTGCTCGACAGCGCCGTGCGCGAGGAAGCCGGCCAGCACCTCGTGCCCACCGGGCCGGGCCGCGCGGAGATCGGCTTCGCCCCGCGCGCGGCCATCGCCGCGCTGGGCGGGCTCGATCCGGCCCGGCTGCCCGAGGAGGGTGGCGCGGCCATCCTGCTCGCCACGCCGCAGCCGCGCCCGCCGGCCTTCGCCACCGGCACGCTGATCCTGTTCGACACCCCCTGAAGGAGTGCGCCGATGACCGGACCCACCCGCCGCGAGACCCTGCTGCTCGGCGCCGCCGCGCTCGTTCCGGCCAGCGCCCTGGCCCAGGCCGAGACGCCGCGGCGCGGCGGGGTGCTGACGGTGCATTTCGCGACCGAGCAGCGCATCCTCAACCCCTCGCTGCAGGCCTCCACCGGCGTCTACATCGTCGGCGGCAAGATCCAGGAGGCGCTGCTCGACCTCGACGCGCAGGGCAACCCGGTGGGCGTGCTGGCGGAATCCTGGGAAAGCGCGCCCGACGGCCTCACCCACGTCTTCCGCCTGCGCCGCGGCGTGACCTGGCATGACGGCCGGCCCTTCACCTCGGCGGACGTGCAGTTCACCGCCATGGAGATGTGGAAGAAGATCCTCAACTACGGCACCACGCTCCAGCAGTTCCTCACCGAGGTCCAGACGCCCGATCCGCACACCGCCATCTTCAAGTACGAGCGGCCGATGCCGCAGGGGCTGCTGCTGCGCGCGCTGCCCGACCTCGGCTACATCTCGCCCAAGCACGTGTTCGAGACGGGCGACATCCGGCAGAACCCGGCCAACACCGCGCCCGTCGGCACCGGGCCCTTCCGCTTCGTGCAGTACGAGCGCGGGCAGTTCATCATCGCCGAGCGCAACCCGAACTACTGGCGCGAGAACATGCCCTATCTCGACCGCGTGGTCTGGCGCGTGGTGCCCGACCGCGCGGCGGCGGCGGCGCAGATGGAGGCGGGGCAGATCCTGTTCAGCCCCTATTCCTCGCTCACCATCGCGGACATGCAGCGCCTCGGCCGCGATCCGCGCTTCGAGGTGACGACGCGGGGCAACGAGGGCAATGCGCGCACCAACACGCTGGAGTTCAACTTCCGCACGCCGCAGCTCGCCGACATCCGCGTGCGCCGGGCCATCGCGCATGCGCTGAACGTGCCCTTCTTCATCGAGAACTTCCTCGGCCCCTTCGCCAAGGTGGGCACCGGGCCCATCCCCTCCGTCTCGACCGACTACTACCCCGCGGGCGACATCCCGCAGTACCGCTTCGACCAGGCGCTGGCGAACCGGCTGCTCGACGAGGCCGGGCACCGGCGCGGCGCGGGCGGGGTGCGATTCAGCCTGCGCCTGCACCCCGCCCCCTGGGGCGAGGACATCGCGCTGTGGTCCACCTTCATCCAGCAATCGCTGCAGCAGGTGGGCATCCGCATCGAGATCGTGCGCCTCGACGCCGCGGGCTATCTGCGCACCGTGTACAACGACCACGCCTTCGACCTCGCGACCGGCTGGCACCAGTACCGCAGCGACCCGGCGGTGAGCACCACGGTGTGGTATCGCTCGGGCAGCCCGCGCGGCGCCCCCTGGACGAACCAGTGGGGCTGGGTGGACCCGCGCATCGACGCCATCATCGACAACGCCGCCACCGAGGTGGACCCCGCCCGCCGCCGCGCCCTCTACGCCGATTTCGTGCGCGCGGTGCAGACCGAGCTGCCGCTGTGGATGCCCATCGAGCAGATCTTCGTCTCGGTGTTCAACCGCCGCGTGCGCAACGGGGGCAACAACCCGCGCTGGGCCTCCTCCTCCTGGCACGACACCTGGCTGGCCTCCTGACGCCTTGAGGGTCTTCAAGCTCGCGCTGCGGCGTCTGGCGGCCTCGCTGCCGACGCTGCTGCTCATCCTCGTGGGCATGTTCCTGCTGCTCCAGCTCGCCCCCGGCGATACGGTGGACGCGCTGATGGCGCAGATGGGCGGGGGCGACGCGGCACTGGCGGAAGAGCTGCGCCGCTTCTACGGCCTCGACCTCGGCATCGCCGCGCGGCTCGGGCAATATCTGCTGCGGCTCGCCACACTCGATCTCGGCTTCTCGGCCATCTACGGCAAGCCGGTGGCCACCGTGATCCTGGAACGGCTGCCGGCCACCATCCTGCTGATGGTCTCCGCCCTCTCCTTCGCCTTCTTCTTCGGCCTGGTGCTCGGCGTCATCGCGGCGCGGCGCGTGAACCGCTGGCCGGACACGCTGATCTCCACCCTCGGCCTCATCTTCTACGCCACGCCGAGCTTCTGGTTCGGGCTGATGGCCATCGTCCTGTTCAGCGTCCATCTGCAATGGCTGCCGGCGGGGGGATTCTCCGACATCACGCAGGAACTCACCGGCATCGCAGCGCTGCTCGACATCGCGCGCCACCTGGTGCTGCCGACGCTGACGCTCGGGCTGATCTTCCTCGCCATCTATCTGCGGATCATGCGCGCCTCGATGCTGGAGGTGCTGAGCCTCGACTTCGTGCGCACCGCGCGCGCCAAGGGCCTTTCGGAAACGCGGGTGGTGGCGCGCCATGTGCTGCGCAACGCCATGCTGCCCATGGTGACGCTGATCGGCCTGCAGGCGGGCACCATGCTCGGCGGCTCGGTGGTGGTGGAGAGCGTCTTCGCCCTGCCCGGCCTGGGGCGGCTGGCCTACGAGAGCGTGGTGCAGCGGGATCTGAACACGCTGCTCGGCATCGTCTTCGTCTCGGCGCTGCTCGTCATCGCCATCAACTTCCTGGTGGACATCCTCTACGCGCGGCTCGATCCGCGCATCTCGGCGGATTCCTGATGCGCGCGCTCCGGGCCTATCTGCGCAGCCCGCCGGCGCTTTTCGGCAGCGCGATCCTCTTCGCCGTGCTGTTCATGGCGGTGACGGCGCAGTGGTTCTATCCGAACGATCCGCTGGGCCTCGCGGGCCGGCCGCTGCAATGGCCGGGGGCGAATCCGCGCTTCCCGCTCGGCACCGATCCTTCGGGGCGGGACATCGCGGCCCAGCTCTTCCACGGGGCGCGCGTCTCGCTGCTCATCGGCGTCGTCGCCACCGCCATCGCCGTGCTCATCGGCATCGCGATGGGCGCGGTGGCGGGTTTCTACGGCGGCGGGGTGGACACGGGGCTGATGCGCGTCACCGAGGCCTTCCAGACCCTGCCCAACTTCCTGCTGCTGCTGGTGCTGGTGGCGGTGTTCGGCAGCAGCATCGAGACGGTGACGATCGCCATCGGCCTCGTCTCCTGGCCGCCGGTCGCGCGGCTCACCCGCGCCGAGTTCCTGACGCTGCGCACGCGCGAGTTCGTGCAGGCCTGCCGCGTGCAGGGGCTTCCGGACGCGCATCTCATCCTGCGCGAGGTGCTGCCCAACGCGCTGCCGCCGGTGATCGTCTATGCGAGCGTGGTGATGGCCGTGGCCATCCTGCTGGAGAGCGCGCTGGCCTTTCTCCAGCTCTCCGACCCCAACGTGCCCTCCTGGGGCAACCTGATCGGGCTCGGGCGCAACGTGCTGCGCACGGAGTGGTATGTCTCGGCCATTCCGGGCGTGGCCATCCTGCTCACCATCCTCGGCGTCTCGCTCGTCGGCCAGGGGCTGAACGACGCGCTGAACCCGCGCCTGGCGAGCGGGCGATGAGGCGGCTCGAGGTCGAGGGCCTCTCCATCCGCCTGCCCCGCGGGGCGGACCGGGAGTTCGCCATCCAGGATGTCTCGCTGCATCTGGATTCGGGCGAAATCCTCTGCGTGGTGGGCGAGAGCGGCTCGGGGAAATCCGTCACCGCCTCGGCGGTGATGGGGCTGCTCGCGCCGGGGCTCTCCGTCGCGGGCGGCGCGATGCGCCTCTCGGGCGAGGATCTGCGCGCGAAGTCTCCCGAGGAGTGGCGCCGGCTGCGCGGCCGCCGCATCGCCATGGTGTTCCAGGAGCCGATGACCGCGCTCAACCCGCTGATGAGCGTGGGCGCGCAGCTTTCCGAGATGTGGCGCGTGCATCTCGGCCTCGACCGGCGCGAGGCGGAGGCGCGCGCGCTCGCCGGGCTGCGCGAGGTGAAGCTGCCCGACCCCGAGGGCGCGCTGCGCGCCTTCCCGCACGAGCTCTCGGGCGGGCAGCGCCAGCGCGTGATGATCGCCATGGCGCTGGCGCTGGAGCCCGAGGTGCTGATCTGCGACGAGCCCACCACCGCGCTGGACGTGACCACCCAGGCGCAGGTGCTCGCGCTCATCAAGGATCTGCAGCGCCGGCATGGCACGGCGGTGATGTTCATCACCCATGATTTCGGCGTGGTGGCCGAAATCGCGGACCGCGTGGCGGTGATGCAGCATGGGCGCGTGGTGGAGCAGGGCGCGGCGCGCGACATCCTGACCAGGCCCGAGCACCCCTACACCCGGGCGCTTCTGGCCGCGGTGCCCGGCGCCTCGGCCCCCGCGCCGCGCCCGCTCTCGCCCGATGCGGTGCTGGAGGTGCGCGGCCTGTCCAAGACCTACGCCACGCGCGGCCTGTTCCGCCGGCGCAGGCCCGTGCGCGCGCTGGACGGCGTGAGCGTGACCCTGCGGCGCGGCGCCACCCTCGCGGTGGTGGGGGAGAGCGGCTCGGGCAAATCCACCCTCGCGCGCTGCGTGGTGGGGCTGCTCGGCGCCGATGGCGGGGAGATCGTGATCGGCGGCGCGCCCCTGCCCCGGCGGCGGCGCGAGGCGGCGCGGCTCGTGCAGATGGTGTTCCAGGACCCCTACGCCTCGCTCAACCCGCGCCGCCGGGCGGGGGCGCAGGTGGCGCAGGGGCCCATCGCCGCCGGCACGCCGCCCGGCAAGGCGATGGAGGAGGCGCGGCGGCTGTTCGGCCTGGTCGGCCTCGACCCCGAGGCGGTCTCGCGCTTCCCGCACGAGTTCTCGGGCGGGCAGCGCCAGCGCATCGGCATCGCGCGCGCCCTGGCCATGCAGCCGCAGGTGCTGGTGGCGGACGAGCCCGTCTCCGCCCTCGACGTCAGCGTGCAGGCGCAGGTGCTGGCGCTGCTGCGCGATCTGCAGGCGCGGCTCGGCCTGTCCATCCTGTTCATCACGCACGATCTGCGCGTGGCCGCGCAGCTCTGCGACGAGGTGGCGGTGATGCGCGACGGCGCGGTGGTGGAGACGGGGCGCATCGGCGAGGTCTTCGCCGCGCCGAAGCATCCCTACACCCGCAGCCTCATCGAGGCGATCCCGGGCCGGGCGCTGCTGGGCGCGTGATCACGCGCGCTTCGGCAGCACGCCGACCACCGTCTCGGCCTCGATCTTCAGCACATCGGCGGGGCGCGGGAAGGGGGCGGGCTTCGCCTCGCCCGGCTGCTTCTCGCGCCCGATGCGGGCGAAGAAGGTCTCGAGACCGCCGGGCAGGATGAGCCACAGGAAGGTGAGCGGCCCGGATTCGGCCGCCTGGAAGCGGTGCGGCCGCCCCTTGCCGAGGAAGAAGCAGCTCCCCTTCGCCATCGGGTGCTCCTGGCCCTCGATCAGCGCGGTGCCCTCTCCGTCGAGGACGAAGATCACCTCCTCGTTCTCCGGATGGACGTGCTCCCGCACGAAGCAGCCGGGGTCCACGGTCTGGGTGCCCATGGCGAAGGGGGCCTCGGCGCCGATCTCGGCCGAGGAGAGGAGCACGCGCACGAAGCCGTTGGCCGGCACGGGCTGCCAGTATTCGCGCCCGCCTTCGGGCGGAAGGATGACAAGGGGGCTGTCGGGCATGGGGGCCTCCGGATGGCGAGGCCCCGAGCCTAGCAGCCTCGCCGCCGCATTGCCCGGAATCGCGATGCGGCCGGGGGCCAGGCCGCCCGGGTCAGGGCGCGATGCGCCCCTCCATCGGGCTCGAGGCGTCGGCGCGGTAGGCGCGCGGCATGCGCCCGGCCAGGAAGGCCTCGCGCCCCGCGATCACGGCGTGCTTCATCGCGCGCGCCATCCGCACCGGATCGGAGGCGTGGGCGATGGCGCTGTTGAGCAGCACCGCATCGCAGCCGAGCTCCATGGCGAAGGCGGCGTCGCTCGCCGTGCCGATGCCCGCATCCACCAGCACGGGCACCTTGGCCTGCTGCTTGATGGCGCGGATCAGGAAGGGGTTCACCACCCCCATGCCCGAACCGATGGGCGCGCCGAGCGGCATGATGGCCACGCAGCCCATCTCCTCCAGCCGCTTCGCGGCCACGGGGTCGTCCGCGCAATAGACCATCACCTCGAAGCCGTCGGCGATCAGGGCGGCGGCGGCCTCGAAGGTGGCGGCCATGTCGGGGTAGAGGAAGGGCGGGGGCCCCAGCACCTCCAGCTTCACCAGGTTCCAGCCCCCAGCCTCGCGCGCCAGGCGCAGGGTGCGCACCGCCTCCTGCGCGGTGTGGCAGCCGGCGGTGTTGGGCAGATAGGTGTAGCGCGTGGGCGGGACGAAATCCTGCAGCATCGGCGCGTTCGGGTCGCTGAGGTTCACCCGCCGCACCGCGACGGTGACGATCTCGGCCCCGCTCGCCTCGATGGCGGCGGCCGTCTCCTCCAGCGACTTGTAGCGCCCGGTGCCGACGATGAGGCGCGAGCGGAAGCTGCGCCCCGCGACCGTCCAGGCATCGGGCTCGGTGAGGGAATCCATGGGTCAGCCGCCCCCGATGAAATGGACGATCTCGATGGCGTCGCCGGGCGCGAGCCGCGTCTCGCCGTAGAGGGAGCGCGGGACGATCTCGAGGTTGCGCTCCACGGCCACTTTCTGGGCGGGCAGGCCGAGCTCGGCCAGCAGGGCGGCCACGGTGGCCGCCGCCACGCGCCGCTCCTCGCCGTTCACGCGGATGCCGATGCCCCCGGTCATGCGGCAGAGATGGCCCGGCGGCGCGCCCTCGGCAAGCCGGGCCGGCGCAGGCGCGGGTTGCGGGGCGGGCGGGGCGGTGCTACCGGCTGCGGACCCTGCGGCGGGCCGCGCGTCGGCCCGGCCCCTCATCTCGGCTGCGCCCCATGAACCTGATCGCCGTGCTGAACGGCCCCAACCTCAACATGCTCGGCACGCGCGAGCCGGAGAAATACGGCACCGCGACGCTGGACGACGTGGAGGCGCTCTGCGCCGAGACGGCCGAGGAGCTCGGGCTCGCCATCGACTTCCGGCAGACCAACTCGGAGGGCGAGCTGGTCACCTGGATCCAGGAATGCGCCGGGCGCGCGGCGGGCATCGTGATCAACCCCGCGGGCTACACCACCAACTCGGTCGCGGTTCTCGACGCGCTGCTCGCCGTCGGGCTGCCGGTGATCGAGGTGCACATCACCAACATCCACCGCCGCGAGGAATTCCGGCAGCACAGCCTCGTCTCCAAGGCGGCGACGGGCGTGATCTGCGGCCTGGGCGTGGCCGGCTACGCGCTGGCGCTGCAGGCCATGGCCGGGCTGATCGGGGCGGAGGAGGACGAGGACGCATGACCAGCGCCATCCAGTTCGACCCGGAGGCGATCCGCCGCCTCGCGGAAATCCTGCGCGAGACGGACCTGACGGAGATCGAGCTCTCCGAGAAGGACGCGAAGATCCGCGTGGCGCGGGTGATCCCGCCGCCGCCCCCCGCCCCGGTGGCGCCCAGCTATTACGCCGCGCCGGTGATGCCGGCGCCGATGCCGCCGCCGGCCATGGCGCCGGCCATGGTCGCCGCGCCCGCCGCAGCGCCGGCCGCGCCGCCCGCGCCGCCCCCGGCCTCGGCCGAGGCGGTGGATCCGAACCACCCGGGGCTTGTCACCTCGCCCATGGTGGGGGTGGCCTATCTCTCGCCGGAACCCGGCGCGCCGCCCTTCGTGACCGTGGGAAGCCGGGTCGCGGCGGGGCAGACGCTGCTGCTGATCGAGGCGATGAAGACCTTCAACCAGATCAAGGCGGCGAAGGCGGGCACGGTGACGCGCATCTTCGTCGAGAGCGGCATGCCAGTGGAATACGGCGAGCCGCTGGTGATCGTGGAATAGCGGCGCGCCCGGGCCACATGGCGAGAACCATCGCTTCCCTCCGAGCGTCCCGCCGCAGCGCGGCCGGCGCCGCCCACCCCACCGTCCGGCTCGGCGCGCCCGTGGCGCGGCGAAGCCAAGGCGCCGGAGCGCGTCCGGGCGGCCGCCCCGAGCCATCCGGCCGCACCGCGGCCGGCGCCGCCCACTTCCCCGCTTGGCCGGGCGCGCCCGTGGCGCGGCGGAGCCAAGGCGCCGGAGCCCCCGCGCGGCGACTCACCGCATCAAAAAGGCCCTCATCGCCAATCGCGGCGAGATCGCGCTGCGCGTGCATCGCGCCTGCCAGGAAATGGGCATCCGCACCGTGGCGGTGCACAGCACGGCCGACGCCTCGGCCATGCATGTGCGCCTCGCCGACGAGAGCGTGTGCATCGGCCCGCCCCCGGCGCGCGAGAGCTACCTCAACGTCGCGGCCATCCTCTCCGCCGCCACCATCACCCAGGCGGACGCGATCCACCCCGGCTACGGCTTCCTCTCGGAGAACGCCAAGTTCGCCGAGATGGTGGAGGCGCATGGCCTCACCTTCATCGGCCCCACGGCGGAGCACATCCGCATGATGGGCGACAAGATCACCGCCAAGGAGACGATGCGCCGCCTGGGCGTGCCACTCGTCCCCGGCTCGCCCGGCGCGCTCTCCTCGCTGGAGGAGGCGCGCGCGGTGGCCGCCGAGATCAAGTATCCCGTGCTCATCAAGGCCGCGGCCGGCGGCGGCGGGCGCGGCATGAAGGTGGCCCACGACGAGGCGGGGCTGGAGGAGGCCTGGCGCGTCGCGCGCACCGAGGCCAAGGCCGCCTTCGGCGACGACAGCGTCTACATGGAGAAGTATCTCGACCGGCCGCGCCACATCGAGCTGCAGATCCTGGCCGACACCCACGGCAACGTGGTGCATTTCGGCGAGCGCGACTGCTCGCTGCAGCGCCGGCACCAGAAGCTGGTGGAGGAGGCGGGCTCGCCCGTGCTGTCCGCGGCCGAGCGCGACGCGCTGGGCGCGCAGGTGACGCGCGCGCTGCGCCAGCTCGGCTACCGCAACGCGGGCACGCTCGAGTTCCTCTGGCAGGACGGGCAGTTCGCCTTCATCGAGATGAACACCCGCCTGCAGGTGGAGCATCCGGTGACGGAGATGGTCTGCGGCATAGATCTGGTGCGCGAGCAGATCCGCATCGCCGCGGGCGAGCGCCTGGGCTACGGGCAGGAGGATGTGCGCTTCTCGGGCCACGCCATCGAGTGCCGCATCACCGCCGAACACCCCGAGACCTTCGCGCCCTCGCCGGGGCGGGTGACCACCTATCACGCGCCGGGGGGGCTCGGCGTGCGCGTGGACAGCGCGCTCTACTCCGGCTACACGGTGCCGCCGCATTACGACAGCCTGGTGGCGAAGCTCGTCGTGCACGCGCCGACGCGCGCCCAGGCCATCGCGCGCACCCGCCGCGCGCTGGACGAGATGGTGGTGGACGGCATCGAGACGACGCTGCCCCTGCACCGCCGCATCATGGACGACCCCGAGTTCCAGCGCGGCGACTACACCATCCACTGGCTGGAGCGCTTCGTCGCGCGGGGAGGATGAGCCGGGCGGCGTGCCCGGCCTCCCGCGCCGTGACACTTGAGGTTCTTTTTTGTTAAAAAGTCTCATTTTTGTTGACATCTGAAGAAAGGGTGAAGAGGATCGGGCCATGCCGGCCCTCCCCTTCTCGCCCCGTGACCTGCTGCCCCCCTTCGGCCTGAACCCCTGGACCGGGGGGCCGGCCCGCAGCGCCACCCTCACCGTCCATCTCGACGACAGCCTCGCCCCCGCCGAGAAGGCCGCACTGCGCGCCGCCCTCGCCGCCTGGGACGAGGCCTCGGGAGTCCTCTTCGTGGAGATCCCGAAGCCCGGCCAGGCCAGCCTCGCCTTCGCCCGCGGCGCGGCGGCCTCGGTGCAGGGCGGGGCCGTGACCCTCACGGGCGGGGAGGATATGGCGGCGCTGCTGCGCCTCACCGGCGCGGCCCTCGGCCTCAACCCCGTCGCCGAGGGGGCCGATCCGGCGCTCACCGTCATGGCCGAGGGCGGGCGCTCCTCCCGCCTCCTCGACTTCGACATCGAGGCCATCCAGGCCCTCTTCCTCTCCGACGCCGAGGAGGCCTCGGGCATCCGCTGGGGCTATGACGCGCGGCTCGATGCGCTGCGCGCCGACATCCTCGCCTTCACCGGCCGCGAGGCCCATGGCACGGCGGGGCGGGACGCGCTCTTCGGCGGCGTGGGCGATGACCGCCTCTTCGGCGGCGCGGGCGAGGACTGGCTGATGGGCGGGCCCGGCGCCGACTGGCTGATCGGCGGCGAGGGCTTCGACACCGCCGCCTGGGCCGAGCTGCGCCGCGAGGTGGCGGTGGATCTCCGCTTCCAGCGCGTCAGCACCGAAAGCGGCACGGACCAGTATGACGGAGTCGAGCGCCTTGCCTTCCGCGACGGGTTCTGGGCGCTCACCACCGCCGACAACGCCTGGCAGGTGGAGCGGCTCTACCAGGCCCTGCTCGGCCGCGCCGCCGACCCGCAGGGCCTCGCCGGCTGGACCGCCTTCCTCGACCGCGGCGGCACGGCGGAGGAGCTGGTGGCCCGCATCTTCGCCAGCGAGGAATACCGCAGCCGCTTCGGCGCGGCCGACGAGGCCGCCCGCGCCCGCGCCGCCGCCGCCCTCTCCCCCGAGCCCGAGGCGCCCCTCGACAACCCCATCTGGGTGCCGGACGAGGAGGCGATGCTCGCCGTGCGCTTCCACCTTCTCTGCACCGGGGAACTGCCCAGCCGCGCCGCCTTCGACGCCTGGCTGGACCGGCTCGAGGCCGCGCCCAGCCCCCTCGCGGGCGCCGAGGCCTTCCTGGCCGAGACCGGCGGCCCCTACGCCGATGGCGCCGCCCTGCTGGCCGCCGCCGAGACCCTCTCCTTCATTCTCGACACCGGGCGCTGGGTGAACGAGGGCGTCCTTTTCTGACGCAGCACGCCTTGCCAGCGCCCCGCCCCCGCGCGACGCTTCGCCCATGAGCGGCTGGCGCGCCCGTGCGGGCACCCTCTTCACCCCGGAAAAGAGCCCGGCCCGCGGGCGCGGGGGCATGGTGGTGACCAACCACCCCGCCGCCTCCACCGCCGGCCTCGCCATGCTGGCCGAAGGCGGCACGGCGGTGGACGCGGCGGTGGCCGCCCTGCTCGCCCTCAGCGTCGTGGAGCCGATGATGGTCGGCGCCTTCGGCGGGGGCCTCATGCACATCGCCACCCCCGAGGGCGCGCATGAGGTGCTGGACGGCATGGCCTGCGCCCCCATGGCCGCCCGGCCCGAGATGTTCGAGGGGCGCGACCCGAAGCTGCAGAGCCTGGGCGCGCGCAGCGTCTGCGTCCCCGCCAACCTCCTGGCCTGGGAGGCGGCGCTGGCCCGGCACGGCCGCCTCTCCCTCGGCGATGTGGCCGCGCCTGCGCTGCGCCTCGCCGCGCGGGGCTTCGCCGCCTCGCCCTACCTCGCCGAATGCGTGGCCGAGGTGGCGGCGGACCTGGCGCGCGACCCCGGCATGGCCCGGCTCTTCCTGCCCGGCGGCGCGCCGCTCCGGCCCGGCCAGCGCGTGGCGAACGGCGCGCTGGCCGAGACGCTGCGCACCCTCGCCCGGGAGGGGGCGGCGGCGCTGCACGGCGGGGATCTCGGCGCCTCCTGCGTCTTCGACCTGGCGCGCAAGGGCGGCATGCTCTCGACCGACGATCTGGCGGCGGCGCGGATGATCCGGCGCGACCCGGTGCGCGGCCTCTATCGCGGCGTGGAGGTGATCGGCCCGCCCCCGCCCTCGGCCGGGGGCGTGCATGTGCTGCAGATGCTCCACTTCGTCGAGGGCTTCGACATCGGCGCCCTGGGCTTCGGCACGCCCGCCAGCCTGCACCTGATCGCCGAGGCGCTGAAGATGGCCTTCGCCGACCGCGCCGTGGCCACCGCCGACCCCGATTTCCTGCCCGTGCCGGTCGCGCGCCTCATCGCCAGGGACTACGCCGCCGCGCGCCGCGCCCTGTTCGACCCCGCCGCCGCGCGCGCCTGGAGCCCCGGCCTCGCGCCGGACCGCGAGAGCGCCAACACCACCCACGTCACCGTGGCCGACGCCGAGGGGCGCATCGCCTGCTGCACCCACACCATCAACAGCCTCTTCGGCGCGCGCATCCTGCTGCCGGAGAGCGGGCTGATCCCCAACAACTACATGGCGCTGTTCGACCCCATCCCGGGCCGCGCCCAGTCCATCGCGCCGGGCAAGCGCGTCACCACCTCCATGTCGCCGCTCATCCTGCGGCGCGAGGGGCGGCCGCTCGCCGCGCTCGGCCTGCCCGGCGGGCTGCGCATCTTCGCCTCCACCTTCCAGGCGGTGATGAACCTGCTGGACCACGGCATGTCCCTGCAGGAAGCGGTGGAGGCCCCACGCCTCTGGACCATGGGCGGGCCGGTCGAAATGGAACCCGGCTTCGACGACGCCACCCGCGCCGCCCTCTCCGCCCTCGGCCACGACACCCTGCCCGTGCCCCATGTCGCAGGCGGCATGTGCGCCATCCGCTTCCACGAGGACGGCGAGATGGAAGGCGCCGCCTGCTGGCGCGCCGACGGCAGCCCCGCCGCCCTCGCCGGCGGCCTCGCCCGCCCCGGCGTCCGCTTCTGGCCCGACGCAGCGCGCGGCTGAACGGAGAACGGAGACAGGCCGGCAGGGGCGCGCGCGAGATGACCACTGGGGAGGGCTCTGCCCTCCCCAGACCCCACCTGCCAAAGGCCATTGGCCTTTGGAAACCATCGGTTGATGGGAAGGGAGAGGGAGGGGCATGGCGTGCCCGGCCTCACGGGCGCGCCAGCGACGCCCCTCCCTCTCCCTTCCCATGAATGGGTTCCGAGGGCCCACTGGCCCTCGGCGGGATGGGGTATCGGGGAAGGGCGGCGCCCTTCCCCGGGCCGCTCGGCGCCCCGGTCCCGGCCTGTCTCCGCTATCCGATCGCCAGCACGCCGGCGAGGGCGAGGAGGGTGATGAAGCCTGTGCTGGCGGCGCCCAGCAGCAGGGGGGTGGCGCCGCGGGCCTTGAGGGCCTTGAGGTCCGTCTGCAGGCCGAGCGCCGCGACGGAGGCGGCGAGCATGAGCGGCACGAGGAAGCGGCTTGCCTCCACGGCGAAGGCCGGGACGAGGCCGGTGGAGCCGAGCGCGACGAGGCCGAGGAAGCCGAAGGCGAACCAGGGCACGGGCGCCTTGACGGGCCCGGCCTCGGCGTGGGTGCGGCGGGCGACCCACCAGCCCAGCGCCAGCACCGCGGGCGCGAGCAGGAAGACGCGCGCGAGCTTCATCACCGTGCCGGACTGCGCGGCCTCCGGCCCGCCCGCCGCCGCCGCGCCCACCGCCTGCACCACCTCATGGATCGCCGCCCCGGCCCAGAGCCCGTAGCTCTCGGCGGGCATGCCCATGAGGTCCGCGAGATAGGGGAAGAGCACCAGCGCCAGCGTGCCGAACAGGGTGATGACGGCCAGCGCGTAGGTCACATCCTCCTCGCGCCCGCGCGCCACCTGGTTGGCCGCGACGATGGCCGAGGCGCCGCAGATGGCCGTCCCCGTGCCGATGAGCTGCGCCAGCGCCGGGTCCACCCCCATGCGCGCGCCGAGCCAGATGGTGAAGGGCAGGGTGGCGGCCACCACCAG
This sequence comes from Rubritepida flocculans DSM 14296, assembly GCF_000425365.1. GTDB lineage: Bacteria > Pseudomonadota > Alphaproteobacteria > Acetobacterales > Acetobacteraceae > Roseococcus > Roseococcus flocculans. Next base: position 14,455 of record NZ_AUDH01000015.1, read on the forward strand.
CACCGCCAGCGCCAGCGCCCCCGGCCCGAGCGACCAGAGCATGCCCAGCGTCACCTGCAGCCCGAGCAGCACGATGGCCGCGCGCAGCACCGGCCGCACGGCATAGGCCACGCCCGGCTTGAGCGCCGCCGGCCGCCCCACCGCCGCCCCCACCGCCACGCCGAGCACCAGCGCCACCACGACGGGGTTCAGCGCGGCGATGCCGGTGAGGTTCCGCAGCAGGATCGCCAGCGCGGCGATGCCGAAGCAGAGAAGCAGCCCGGGGGCGAGGTTGCGGAGGCGCTGGGCGAGAGGCTGCGCGGGGGCGCTGGCGGTGCTGGGGGCGGCCATGAATCCGGCGTGGGGACGTTTCGCCCGCGACCCTCCCGCCGGGGGGGCCGGGCGTCAAGCCGGGGGCGGGCTATTCGGCGGCGAGGGGCCGGGCGGGGGAGAGGCCGAACCCCTCGGCCAGCAGGGTGAGCGAGCGCGCGCGCGCCGCCGGATCGTGGCAGGGGGTGAGCACCGCCACCTCCTGCACGCCGAGCTCCGCGGCGAGCGCGGCGAGGCGCTCGCGCACCTCCGCCGCCGTGCCGATGATCGCGCGCTCGCGCATGCGTGCGACGCGGGCGCGCTCCTCCTCGGTGTAGGGGTAGGCTTCGGCCTCCTCGGCCGTCGGGAAGGGCGGGAAGACGCCGCGGTCCCGGAAGAGCCGCCAGAGCGCGCGGGGGGCGAAGAGGCGCTCGGCCTCGGCGCGGGTCTCGGCGGCGAGGGCATAGACGGCCACCGCCGCATGGGCGGGGCGGCCGCGCAGCTCGCGGAAGCCCTCGCGGTAGATCGCCAGCGCCTCCTCCGCGCCGCGCCCGTCGGTGATGAAGCTGGCGAAGCAGTAGGGCAGGCCGAAAAAGGCCGCCACCTGCGCCCCGTAGTCGCTGGAGCCGAGGATCCAGACCTCCGGCGCCGTCTCCACCTCGGGCGAGGCGCGCACGGCGCGGAAGGGGTGGTTCTCGGGCAGCCCGTCGCCCAGCCAGCCCAGAAGATCCCGCACCTGCTGGGGAAACAGATCGGCCGCCTGGGCGGCGTTGGGGTTCAGCGCGAAGGCGGTGCGCCCGTCGCTGCCCGGGGCGCGGCCGAGGCCGAGGTCGATGCGGCCCGGCGCGATGGCCTCCAGCGCGCGGAACTGCTCGGCCACCTTCAGCGCGGAGTAGTGCGGCAGCATCACCCCCGCGCTGCCCACCCGGATGCGGCGCGTGGTGGCGGCGATGGCCGCGATCAGGATTTCCGGCGCGCTGCCCGCATGGCTCTGGCTGTTGTGGTGCTCGGCCAGCCAGTAGCGGGCGTAGCCCAGCCGGTCCGCCAGCCTGGCCATCTCCAGCGTCTCGCGGATTGCCTCGCCCGGGCCGCGGCCGGAGACGATGGTGGACTGGTCGAGGATCGAGAGGGCGGGCAGAACCATGCCCCCAAGGTAACGAGGCGAGGGACCACCATGGAAGAGAGCTTCATGCGCCGCGCCATCGCCCTCTCCTGCCAGGGGGTCGAGGAAGGCGGCGGCCCCTTCGGCGCGGTGGTGGTGCGGGGGGGCCGCATCATCGGCGAGGGCCGCAACAACGTGGTCCCGGGGCGCGACCCCACCCAGCACGCCGAGATCGTGGCCATCCGCGCCGCCTGCGCGGCGCTCGGCACCCATGACCTGACGGGGGCGGTGATCTACACGAGCTGCGAGCCCTGCCCCATGTGCCTCTCGGCCATCTGGTGGGCGCGCATCGGCGAGATCGTCTATGCGAATGACCGCGCGGGGGCGGCGGCCATCGGCTTCGACGATGCCGCGATCTACGAGGAGGTGGCCCGCCCGCTCGAGGCCCGGCGCCTGCCCCTGCGCCGGCTGCTCGCCGAGGAGGCGCGGGAGGCCTTCCGGCTCTGGGAGGCGAAGCCGGACAAGATGCCGTATTGAGTTTTTGACGAGGCTACCCCTCGCAGCCCGGCGGCGGTGCGCGGCCCTTGGTCTGCGCGACGAAGGCGCGCCAGTGCAGCACCAGCGGGCTGTCGGACCAGCCGCGCAGGCTGCCGAGCCAGTTGCGCGCGGGGCTGATGACGTCCTCGACCGGCGCGGTGCAGAGCGTTCCCAGGGGCGCGCGCCCGCCGCCCGTCAGCGCCGGGGGGGCCAGCGCGAGCACCGCGGCGAAGGCGGCGGCGAAGATCGGGAAGCTGCTGCGCATGGCGGGCACGGCCTTCCGGTGCGGTCAACCGCCGGGATGCGGCGGGCCGCGCCCCATGCGCGGCATGATGGCGTCTGCAGGAGACATGCCATCGCCGCGATGATGAATCCTTCGTGAAAACAAGCCATTCGGCTGTCCCGATCCGCGCGATCCGCGAAAGCTCTTGCATTTTGCAACGCAAATGCGCGCGCCGGTGCGGGCGCGGGGCAGCCTCTCAACCGAAGGTTGCCCCCGCCAGGGCAGGCCGGGCCTCATGGCACGTCCGGCGCAGGCGCCGCCCGTCTCAGGGGCCGCCGATGATCTCCCGCCCCGTGACCGTCACCGTGCGGTTGCGGCAGAGGTCGAGCCCGGCGAGTTCGGCCGCGCTGCCGTCCACGAACACCACGCGCACATGGCTCGTGCCCGGCGGTACCCGGGCGGAGAAGGCCCCTCCGACGGGCAGCGTGCCAGGGGCGAGCAGATCCTCCCCCCAGGCCCCGGGGCCCTCGGGGCTGGCGTAGAACTGTTCCACCGCCAGCCGCGCCTCGTTGCGCAGCGTCACGGGGCCGGTGCAGGCGCCCAGCGCGCCCGGGCCGGGCGCCTCCGCCGCGCAGGCGGCCAGCAGCGGCAGGGCGAGAAGGGCCAGCCGCCTCACCACGCGGGCTCCTTCACCGGCATGGCCGCGCCGCCGGTCAGCGCCTCGCCGGCCTCGAGCAGCACATCCTCCCGGTAGCGCCCGGCCAGGAGCTGCACCCCCACCGGCACCCCCGCCGGGGTGAAGCCGGTGGTGACCGCAAGCCCCGGCAGCCCCATCAGCGGCAGCCCCACCTGCGTGAGCTGCGCCTCCATGATCTCGCAGAACCGCTCGAAGCCGCGCGTGTCGTCCTCGTTCGGGAAGGGCAGCTCGCCCGAGACGGGGCAGAGCACCAGCGGGAAGCGCTCGAAGAACAGCTTCCACTGGCGCAGGAAGCCCGCGCGCGCGGTCAGCCCGTCCTGGAACTCCTCCAGGCTGGGCGGCGGGGCCAGGCGCTGCATGTGGCGATAGACGGCGAGCGAGGCGGGCTCGTTCTCCTTCTCCACCATCGCCATGGCGCCGCGCGGCAGGGTGGCGAGCCAGAGCATGGCCTGCAGCCGCGCCGGCTCTCGCAGCGGGGGCAGCGCGTCCACCTCCTCCACCGCCCAGCCGGCCTCGCTGAGCCGGGAGGCGGCCGCGCGCAGCGCCGCCTCCACCTCGGCCGCCACCTTCATCCCCTCGGGCGCGACGCAGAGGGCGGCGCGTTTCGGCACGGGCGGGCCCTGCAGCGGCGCGTCCACCCACCAGGGGTCGCGCGCATCGCGCGCCGCCATGGCGGCGAGGCCGAGGCGCAGATCCTCGATGCTGCGCGCCAGCGGCCCGCTCACGGCCATGAGCTGCGGGCCGATGTCGCGCTCGGGCAGGGAGGGGTTCCAGGCCGGGATGCGCCCCAGGGTGGGCCGCAGCCCATGGATGCCGCAGGCATAGGCCGGGTAGCGGATGGAGCCGCCGATGTCGGTGCCGTGGCCGATGGCGCCGATGCCCGCCGCCGTGGCCGCGCCCGCCCCGCCCGAGGAGCCCCCGGGCGTGATCTCCCGCCCATGCGGGTTGAAGGTCGCGCCATGGACGAGGTTCGAGCAGAACCAGCGCACCGAGAAGGCCGGGGTGTTGGTGCGCCCCAGGATCACCGCGCCCGCGCGGCGCAGGTTCGCCACCACCGGGTTGTCCTCGCGCGCGCGGTGGTTCCGCTGCAGGGCGAGGCCGTTGGTGGTGGCCTGGCCCGCCTGGTCCACATTGACCTTCACCGTCACGGGCACGCCGGCCAGCGGGCCGGTGGCGAGGCCCGCGGCCACCGCCGCATCCACCGCCGCGGCGGCGGCCAGCGCCTCCTCGTGCAGCGGCGCGACCACGGCGTTGAGCTTCGGGTTCACCGCATCGAGCCGCGCCAGCGCGGCGCGCGCGACCTCCACGGCCGAGACCTCGCGCGCCTTCACGCGCCTTGCCGTCTCGGCCGCCGTCCAGCCCCACATCGCGCTCATCGCCGCCCCCTTCGCATCGCGGGGCGCATCCTTCGCGCCACGCGGCGGGGCGTCAATCGCCCGCCGCGCCCCCGGTGCCGAAGCCCTTGCCCGGCTTGCGGTATTCGGGGCGGGGCGGGCTGAAGATGTCGAGCACCTTCGCCCCCTCGGGCCCCGCCTTCATGGTGTGCGGCACGCCGCCCGGGGTGCGCCAGAAATCGCCCTTCCGCACCGGGATTTCCTCCCCGCCCTGGATGCGCACGGCGCTGCCCTCCAGCAGCAGCCCCCACTGCTCCTCCGGGTGGTGGTGCATCACGCCCATGGTGTCGGGCGCGATGGTGACGATGGAGAGCATGGCCTGCTCGCCCGCGAAGATGCGCGTGGTGAGGCCGGGGGCGAGTTCGCGGAACAGGCCGTCCGCCTCGTCATGGATGTTGTGGAACTCCGCGCGCTGGCTCATCCGCCGCCCCCCTCTCCCTCCGGTGCCGGGCCTTCATAGAGGGGGCGGGGACGGACCGGAATGCGCCTCCGCCGGCTTTGACATCCGCCGCCCCTGCCTTATGTCCCGCCCATCCTCCGGGCGCGGGGCCTTCCCCGCCCGCCCTGCAGCCGGGCTCCGATGACCGACACGCCGCTCCACCTCATCCGCAACTTCTCCATCGTCGCACACATCGACCACGGAAAGTCCACGCTCGCCGACCGGCTGATCCAGTTCACCGGCGCCGTCTCCGAGCGCGAGATGAAGGATCAGCTCCTCGACAACATGGAGATCGAGCGCGAGCGCGGCATCACCATCAAGGCGCAGACGGTGCGGCTGCGCTACAAGGCGAAGGACGGGAACACCTACATCCTCAACCTCATGGACACGCCGGGCCATGTGGACTTCGCCTACGAGGTGAGCCGCAGCCTGGCCGCCTGCGAGGGCTCGCTGCTGGTGGTGGACGCCTCCCAGGGCGTGGAGGCGCAGACTCTCGCCAACGTGTATCAGGCCATCGACGCGAACCACGAGATCGTGCCGGTGCTGAACAAGATCGACCTGCCGGCGGCCGAGCCCGAGCGCGTGAAGCAGCAGATCGAGGACGTGATCGGCCTCGACGCCTCCGAGGCGGTGGAGATCAGCGCCAAGACCGGCCTCAACATCGAGGGCGTGCTGGAGGCGATCGTCACGAAGCTGCCCCCGCCCAAGGGCGACCCCGACGCGCCGACCAAGGCGCTGCTGGTGGATTCCTGGTACGACAGCTACCTCGGCGTGGTGATCCTCGTGCGGGTGAAGGACGGGCATCTGCGCAAGGGCCAGAAGATCCGCATGATGTCCAACGGCGCCACCTACACGGTGGACCAGGTGGGCGTGTTCACGCCCAAGATGGTGCCGGTGGACAGCCTCGGCCCCGGGGAGATGGGCTACCTCACCGCCGCGATGAAGACGGTGGCCGACACCTCGGTGGGCGACACCATCACCGACGACCGCAACCCGGCCCCCGAGCCGCTGCCCGGCTTCAAGCCCTCGATCCCCGTGGTGTGGTGCGGCCTCTACCCGGTGGACGCGGACGATTTCGACAAGCTGCGCGACGCGCTGGCCAAGCTCAGGCTCAACGATTCGAGCTTCCACTACGAGCAGGAGACCTCGCTCGCCCTCGGCCTCGGCTACCGCTGCGGCTTCCTCGGCCTCCTGCACCTCGAGATCATCCAGGAACGCCTGTCGCGCGAGTTCGACCTCGACCTGATCGCGACCGCGCCCAGCGTGGTCTACAAGCTGCGGATGACGGACGGCTCGGTGCAGGAGCTGCACAACCCCGCCGACATGCCGGACCCGACCAAGATCGCCGCCATCGAGGAACCCTGGATCAAGGCCACGATCTTCGTCCCCGACGAGCATCTGGGCGCCATCCTCACCCTCTGCAACGAACGGCGCGGGCAGCAGGTGGAGCTCACCTATGTCGGCAGCCGGGCCATGGCCGTCTATCGCCTGCCGCTGAACGAGGTGGTGTTCGACTTCTACGACCGGCTCAAGTCCGTCAGCCGCGGCTATGCGAGCTTCGACTACGTGATGGACGGCTATTCCGAGTCCGACCTCGTGAAGATCAGCATCCTGGTCAACAACGAGCCGGTGGACGCGCTGGCCTTCATGGCGCACCGCTCCGCCGCCGAGAAGCGCGGGCGGGCGATCTGCGAGAAGCTGAAGGAACTGATCCCGCGCCAGCTCTTCAAGATCCCGATCCAGGCGGCGATCGGCGGGCGCGTCATCGCGCGCGAGACGATCTCGGCCCTCTCCAAGGACGTCACGGCCAAGTGCTACGGCGGCGACATCACGAGAAAGCGCAAGCTTCTCGAGAAGCAGAAGGAGGGCAAGAAGAAGATGCGCCAGTTCGGCAAGGTGGAAATCCCGCAGTCCGCCTTCATCGCCGCGCTGAAGATGGACGCGTGACGCCCGGTTGACACCCGCGCGGCGGGGCGCGAAGGGGCGTCACGCCACTCTCACGGAATCATCATGTCGCTCGCCTTCGTCTTTCCCGGCCAGGGCAGCCAGGCCCCGGGCATGGGCCGGGACCTCGCCGACGCCTTCCCCATCGCCCGCGAAACCTTCGAGGAGGTGGACGAGGCGCTGAAGCAGAAGCTCTCGCGCCTGATCTTCGAGGGGCCGGCGGAGGAGCTCACCCTCACCGCCAACGCGCAGCCGGCGCTGATGGCCGTCTCGGTGGCCGTGACGCGGGTGCTGGCGAAGGAGGGCGGCTTCGACCTCGGCCGGCAGGTGGCGCTGGTGGCGGGCCATTCGCTCGGCGAATACAGCGCGCTGACGGCGGCGGGCTGCTTCGACCTCGCCACCGCCGCGCGGCTCCTGCGCACCCGCGGGGAGGCGATGCAGGCCGCCGTGCCGCCGGGCGAGGGCGCGATGGCCGCGCTGCTGGGCGCCGAGCCCGAGCAGGCCGCCGCCATCTGCGCCGAGGCCGCCGGGGGCGAGGTGCTGGAGGTGGCGAACGACAATGGCGGCGGCCAGGTGGTCGTCTCCGGCGCCGCGGCGGCGGTGGCGCGCGCGGTGGAGGCGGCGAAGGCCGCGGGAATCCGGCGCGCGATGATGCTGCCCGTCTCCGCCCCCTTCCATTGCGCGATGATGGCCCCGGCCGCCGAGGTGATGCGCGAGGCGCTGGGCAAGGCGGCCATGGCGCACCCGGCCGTGCCGGTCGTCGCCAACGTCACCGCCGCCCCGGTCAGCGATCCGGACACGATCCGCGAGCTTCTGGTGCGGCAGGTCACGGGCACGGTGCGCTGGCGGGAATGCGTGGCCGCCATGGTCGCCGCCGGCTGCACGCGCTTCGCGGAGATCGGCGCGGGCAAGGTGCTGACGGGGCTGATGAAGCGCAACGCGCCCGAGGCGCAGGCGCTCGCCCTCAACACCCCGGCCGACATCGAAGCCTTCCTGAAAAGCCTCTGAGAGGAGCGCGCCCATGTTCGACCTGACCGGCAAGGTCGCCCTCGTCACCGGCGCGAGCTCGGGCATCGGCGTGGGCATCGCGCGGGCGCTGCACCGCCAGGGGGCGCATGTGGTGCTGACCGGCCGCCGCGAGGCGGAGCTGAAGGCGCTCGCCGCCGAGCTCGGCGCGCGGGCCGAGGCCATCGCCGCCGACCTCGCGGACCCCGCCGCCCCCGCCCTGCTGGTCGAGCAGGTGGAGGCCGCCCATGGCCGGCTCGACATCCTGGTGAACAACGCCGGCTTCACGCGCGACATGCTGGCGCTCCGCATGGGCGACGCCGACTGGAACGCGGTGCTGGAGGTGGACCTGAACGCGCCCTTCCGGCTGGCGCGCGCCGCCCTGCGCGGCATGATGAAGCGCCGGTCGGGGCGCATCGTCTCCATCGCCTCCATCGTCGGCGTCACCGGCAATGCGGGGCAGGCGAACTACGCCGCCGCCAAGGCGGGGCTGATCGGCATGAGCAAGTCGCTGGCGCAGGAGGTGGCGCCGCGCGGCGTGACGGTGAACGTGGTCGCGCCCGGCTTCATCGAGACGCCGATGACCGAGAAGCTGGGCGAGGCCATCAAGGCGCAGATGCTGGCGCGCATCCCGCTCGCGCGCATGGGCTCCGCCGCGGATGTGGCGGCCGCCGTGGTCTATCTGGCCTCCGACGAGGCGGCCTGGGTCACCGGCACCACGCTGCACGTCAACGGCGGCATGGCGATGTTCTGATGCGGCCGGCATGACATGCCGGCCGTATCGCGCGCAGGGTCGCCGGGCACCCATCGAAGCTTTGCTTCGATGGGACCCGCTGTGGCGGCTGCGCGCCAAAACACAGGCATACCAGCGGCCGCACCGGCCCCTCAGGAGTCGAAATCAGCGGCCGCTGGTATGATGCGGGCGGCCGAACGGCCCGCCGGGCTCAGCCCTTCGCCTTCAGCGCCTCCACCTCCGCCTTGAGGCGGGCGTTCTCGGCCTTCAGCGCCTCCAGTTCCGACCGGCCGGCGAAGGGGGTGAACAGGCTCATGGCGCGCTCCATCATCGCCATGTTGCGTTGGCTCATCTCCTCGAGCCCGAAGGGCTTGAAGGCCTGCTCCAGGCCGCGGCGCAGCTCCTCCTGCTGGCGGGCGAAGCCCTGCATGGTCATCTCGAGATAGCGGGGCAGCACGCCCTGCAGGCTGTCGCCGTAGAAGCCGATGAGCTGGCGCAGGAAGCTCTCCGGCAGCAGGTGGCTGCCCTTCGCTTCCTCCTCGACGATGATCTGCGTCAGCACGCCGCGCGTGATGTCCTCGCCGCTCTTCGCATCATAGACCACGAAATCGCGCCCCTGGCGCACCATCTGCGCCAGATCCTCGAGCGTGACGTAGCTACTGCTCTCGGTGTTGTAGAGGCGGCGGTTGGCGTATTTCTTGACGACGACGGGCGGCGTCGCGGATTTCGATTCTGCCGTCTGGTCGGCCATGCCTCTTCCCCTGCACCTTTCGTTGCGGGGAAGCCTAGCACGGGCGGGCGGGGATGCGATAAGCCTCTCGCCGACGACGCATCCGGCGATGCACGACACCCCACGGGCATGGATGGAGCCTTCCGACGACTTCGACCGCCTGGCCGCCGACTGGATCGCGCTCTGGGAGAGCGAGATCGCGGCGCTGGCTCAGGATGCGGAACTCGCCGAGGCCTGGGCGGCGGGGGTGGCGCTGATGGCCGCCTTCTGGCGCGCGCAGGCCGCGGCGCTGGGCGCGATGGGCCGGGGGCGCGGCGATGAGCCCGCCGCCCCGCCGCGGCCCCCGCCCGCTGCCGCTGCACCTGATGCTGGGCGGGATGCGCGGGCTTCTGGCGCTGACGATGCCGCCGCCCTCCGCGCCCGGCTTGCCGAGCTGGAGCGCCGGCTGGCCGCGGTCGAAGGCCGGCCAGGCCGAGGCGGCGCGGATCGCCGCGCGCCTCGCCGAACTGCAGGCCGCCGGCCAAAGCCGCGCCCCTGAGCTGTTCCGGGCGGCCGTGCTGCGCCGCCTCTGGCGGCAGGATGCGGCGCTGCTCAGGGGCATCGCCGCCTATCGCCGCCACCCGCACCGCCGCGCGCTGGAAGACCCGCCCGTGCTGTGGCGCGAGGGCGCGGCGCGGCTGCTCGACTACGGCGGGCGGGGGCGGCCGGTGCTCTTCGTGCCCTCGCTGGTCAACCGCGCCCATGTGCTGGACCTCGACGAGGGCGCCTCGCTGCTGCGCTTCCTGCGCGCGAACGGCGTGCGGCCGCTGCTGCTCGACTGGGGCTGGCCGGGCGAGGCGGAGCGCCGCTTCACCCTGACCGACCACATCGCCGGCCGGCTCGAACGCGCCATCCAGGCCGCGCCGCGCAACCTGGTGCTGGCGGGCTACTGCATGGGCGGGCTGCTCGCGCTCGCCGCCGCGCTGCGCCAGCCCGGGCGCGTGCGGGCGCTCGCGCTGCTCGCCACGCCCTGGGATTTCCACGCCGACTCGCAGGCGGCGGGACTCGCGCGGCTGCTGCCCGGGCTCGAGCCGCTCATGGAGCCGGCCGGCGCGCTGCCGGTGGACGCGCTGCAATGGCTTTTCGCCCTGCTCGACCCCTACGGGGTGGGCGAGAAGTTCCGCGCCTTCGGCCGGCTCGATCCCGCCTCGGCGCGGGCGCGGCGCTTCGTCGCCATCGAGGACTGGCTGAACGACGGCGTGCCGCTGGCCGCGCCCGTGGCGCGGGAGGCGATCCGCGACTGGTACGGGCGCAACGCGCCGATGCGCGGCGAATGGGCGGTGGCGGGGCTGCCCGTGACGCCCGCCGCCTGGCGTGGCCCCGCCTTCCTGGCGATTCCGGCGCGCGACCGGATCGTGCCGCCGGCGAGCGCCCGGCCGCTGGCCGCCGCCCTGCCCGCCGCCGCCCTGCATGTCGCGGAGGCGGGCCATGTCGGCATGGTGGCCGGGATGGGGGCGGAGGCCGCGCTGTGGCGGCCCCTGCTGGGCTGGATCAGGGCGCTGTGATCAGGTGCCCGCGAAGAGATACATCGGCATGGGCTGCGTCTCGTCCTTCACCCCCTTCACGCCGGGGATGCCCTCCGCCAGCACGCGCAGGCCGCGATTCACCCCCGCGTCGCGCATGAAGCCGTGGAAGGTCACGATGCCGTCCTTCACGTCCACCAGCGTGTAGAAGCTGTCGGCCCAGGGCTCCTTCTGCATGGCGGCGAGCACGGCGCGGCGGATGCGCTCGTCCGACATCGCCTCCTCGGCCGGCGGCGGCGCGACCAGCGCGCGCAGCAGGTCGGCGCGGCTGACGATGCCGCGCAGCCGCCCTTCGCTCACCACCAGCACGCGGCGGATGCCGCGCTCCTCCATCACATGGGCGATGTGCGCGGCCGTGTCGTCCTCGCCCACCGTCACCACGCTCGTGGTCATGATGTCGGCGGCGGTGGCGCCATGGGTGCGGGCATAGCGCTCGGCGAGCTCGGCCGGGTTGGAGAAGAGGCTCGCGAACCAGGACATGGGCTTGTCCTCCTCGCCCGCGAGGCGGCGGATCAGGTCCGCCTCGGTCACCACGCCGAGCACCTCGCCCTTCGCGCCCAGCACCGGCACGGCGCTGATGCCGCGCTCGGCCAGCAGCCGCGCGACGGCGATCACGGGCGTCTCGGGCGGCACGGTGACGACATCGGGGGTCATCAGGTCGCGCGCGGTGAGCGGGGTTTTCATGGCGGGCCTCCAATGATGGGTAAGTGCAGCCTGCCCCGGCTTGCCCGGCCGCGCCTTGCGCCAGCGCAATGGACAAGCCCCTTCCCGCGGCGGGCGGCTTCGCCTATTCCCGGGCAACTGTCCATTTTTCCGGGAGGAGCTTCATGAACGAGATCACCCGCCGCGGCGCGCTGGGCGCCGCCCTCGCCGCCCCCGCGCTCTTCGCCGCCACGGCCCGCGCGCAGGGCACGCAGATGAGCATCGCCACCGGCACCACCGGCGGGGTGTATTATCCGCTCGGCGGCGCGCTCGCGAACTATCTCACCCGCGGCATCCCCGGCGTCTCGGCCACGGCCGAGGTCACGGCCGGGTCGGTCGCCAACTTCCAGCTTCTGGGCGCGGGCCGCGCGCAGATCGTCTTCGGCCAGGTGGACGCGGCGGTGGATTCCGTGCGCGGCGCCGGGCCCTTCCGCGGCCGCGTGGTGCCCACGCGCGCCATCGCCGTGCTCTACACCAACCGCATGCAGGTGGTGACGGTGGCGGACCGCAACATCCGCTCCATGGCGGACCTGCGCGGCAAGCGCATCTCCACCGGCGCGCCGGCCTCGGCCACCGAGCTGTTCGCGCTGCGCCTGATCGCCGCCGCGGGCCTCGACATCAACCGCGACTTCCGCGGGCGCGAGCGCCTCTCGCCGGCCGAGAGCACCAACGCCATCCGTGACGGCAAGATCGACGCCTATTTCTTCGTCTCGGGCGTGCCCACCAGCGCCATCACCGACCTCGCGGCCACGCCGGGCACGCAGCTCGTGCTGATCGACCACGCCGACCTGCTCGAGCCCATCGTGCGCGAGCACGGGCCGGTCTATTTCGCCGAGACCATCCCCGCGGGCACCTATCCGGGCCAGACCACGCCGAACCATCAGCTCTCGGTGGCCAACATCCTCGCGGTGCGCGAGGACGCGAACCCGCAGCTCGTCACGCAGATCCTCACCGTGCTGTGGCAGAACCGCGAGGACTGGGCGCGCGTGCATTCCGCGGCGCGCGACTTCACGCTGGAGCAGCAGAAATCCGCCGCGGCGGGCGTGCCCTGGCATCCGGCGGCCGAGGCCTTCTGGCGCAACGCCGGCGCCCGCCTGAGCTGAGCCGCGCCGAACCCCCGGGGCGCCCGGATTTCCGTCCGAGCGCCCTTTTTCCCGCGCCGCGCCCGCGCCGCTTCTCGAGCCTCCGCGCAAAGGCCCCGCCCGTGTCCAGCACCACGCATCTGCCCCCCGAGATGGACCCCAAGGCGCTCGACGCCGAGACCGCGAAGCGCGTGGAGCGGCTGATCGAGGCCGAGGAAGGCGTGATGAACCGCCTGGGCGGCGTGATGGGCGTCGTGGCGGTCGGCGTGGCGCTCGCCATGTCGCTGTTCCACCTCTACGCGGCCTGGAGCATCGTGCCGACCACCACGCTGCGCTTCGCGCATGTGGGCTTCACCATGGTGCTGGGCTTCCTGCTCTATCCGGTGGCGCGCCGCTACCGCGACAGGGTGATGCCCTGGGATGTCGCGCTGGTGGCGGCGGGGCTCTACGTCACCTGGTATCTCATCTCGGGCGGCGACGACCTGCAGGACCGCATCATCTTCCCCGAGCCGATGGACATCGTGGTGGGCTGGCTGCTCATCGCCCTGGTGCTCGAGGTGGCGCGGCGCGCCACGGGGCCGATCATGCCGGTGGTGGCCATCGCCTTCCTGCTCTACGCCTTCTTCGGAAATCACCTGCCGCAGCCCTGGACGCATCGCGGCTACGACGCGGAGCGGCTGATCCCGCACCTCTCCATCACGCTGGAGGGCATCTTCGGCACGGCGGTGGATGTCTCGGCCACGCTGATCATCCTGTTCACGCTCTACGGCGCGATCCTGGCCGCGACGGGGGCGGGCAAGTTCTTCGTGGACTTCTCCTTCGCGGCCACAGGCGGCAAGCCCACCAGCGCGGGGCGCACCGTGGTGCTCTCGGCCTTCCTGCTGGGCGGACCATCAGGCTCGGGCGTGGCCACCACCGTCACCATCGGCAGCGTGGCCTGGCCGATGATGAAGCGCGTGGGCTACACGCCGCAGGATGCGGGCGGGCTGCTGGCCGCGGGCGGCATGGGCGCCATCCTCTCGCCGCCCATCATGGGGGCGGCGGCCTTCCTGATCGCGGAGTTCCTGAAGATCAGCTACCTCGACGTGCTGATCATGGCGATCATCCCCACCGTGCTCTACTACGCGGCGCTGCTGTTCATGGTGGAGCTCGACCAGCGGCGCATCCGTGCGAGCGGCGCGCGGCAGGACGACACGCCCATGGCGGTGGAGCGCGTGGGCGCGATGTTCCGCCGCGGCTGGTACCACTTCACCAGCCTGATCGCGATCGTGGCCTTCATGGCGATGGGCTATTCGGCCACGCTTTCGGTGCTTTACGCGATGCTGCTCGCGGTGGCGCTCTCCTTCCTCTCGCGCGAGCATGCGCTGTGGCCGCGCAAGCTGATCCGCACCCTGGCCAGCGGCGCGGAGCAGGCCATCGGCATCGCCGCCACCTGCGCGGCGGCGGGCATCATCGTGGGCTGCATCACGCTCACGGGGCTCGGCCTCAAGTTCAGCGACATCGCGATCCAGGCGGCGGGCGGCTCGCTGATCGTCACGGCGATCTACACGGGGCTGATCGTCTGGATCGTCGGCCTCGCGGTGCCGGTGACGGCGAGCTACATCATCTGCGCGGTGGTGGCCGCGCCGGCGCTGATCAAGCTCGGCGTGCCCGACTACGCGGCGCACATGTTCATCTTCTACTACGCGGTGCTCTCGGAGGTCTCTCCGCCCACGGCGCTGAGCCCCTTCGCGGCCGCCGCGATCACCGGCGGCGGGCCCTACCGCACCACGCTGATGGCGTGGAAGTACACGCTGCCCGCCTTCGTGCTGCCCTTCGTCTTCGTCACCGACCCCCAGGGCGTCGCGCTGCTGCTGAACTTCCTGCCCGGCATGGGCTGGATGGACGCGGTGTGGCAGGTGCTCTTCGCCACGCTCGGCCTCGCGGCGCTGGCCTCGGCGACCCAGGGCTACGGGCTGCGGCCCATGGCGGGGTGGGAGCGCTGGCTGATGGCGCTGGCGGGGCTGCTGATGGTGTTCCCCGCCATCGTCGAGGCGGTGGCGGCCGACAGCATCCCCGCCCCGCACTGGGTGGGGCTGGGGCTCGGGCTGCTGCTGCTCGGGCAGCAATATGCGCGGCGCGGGCGGGCCGCGGCCAGCACGGGATGATACGGTCGGCGTGACCGCCGCCCGTATCACCCGCCTCTGGGCCGCGCGCGGTCTGGCCGCGGGGCTGGCGCTGCCTGCCGCGCACCAGCGACCATGAGCGCGCCCCCCGCCACAAACACGCCGCTGCTGCCGCTGCCCTGCGCACGCGAGGCGAACCCGGTCGAGAACAGCCGGGCCTTCCTGCGCACCCACACGCTCGGCAACCGTGTGCTCGACAGCGACGACGCCATCGGCAACGCCCCCTGCGACGCCTGGAACCGGCTCGCCAATCAGCCTGAGCGCATCGCCGCCATCGCCTCACGCGCCTGGGCGGAGGTCACGTTCCGACGCCGGGCGCCTCATACCAGCGGCCGCTGCTTCTGACCCCTCCGAAAGCGGTGCGGCCGCTGGTATGCCTTTGTTTTGGCGCGCAGCCGCCACACCAGCCCTGCGCGCGATACGGTCGGCATGTCATGCCGCCCGTATCAGCGCGCCACGAAGCGCGAGAGCTCGCCGCGCAGCCGGTCGGCGGCCGGGTTGTGGCCCTCGCCGAACAGGACGATCTGCCGCGCGGCCATGTCGCGCCCGTAATAGGCGCGGTTCCACTCGCTGCGCGAGGAGAAGAGCGAGCCCTCCAGGCTCAGCCCCGCGAAGAGGCCGCGGGTGCGCGCGATGGTGACGACATCCGCCCCGCCGAGGGCCGAGGTCAGCGCGCCCTGCACGCCCGCGCCGAGCGTGGCGACGGAGAGGCCGACATCGCCGCCGAAGGTGAACTGGCTGTCGAGCAGGGCGGAGAGCGCGCGCTCGCTGCGGATGATCATGAGCAGCGCCATGTCCTGCACGCCGATCTGCAGGCCGAAGCCCGCGCCGCCCAGGGCGAAGAAGGCGGGCGAGGTCCAGCTTCCATCGGCCATGCGGCCCAGCATCACGCAGCCGCCGCCGCGCCCGCCGAAGAAGAAGCCGGCGCGGAAGATGCGCGGGCAGACCACCACGCCGCGCGCCTCGCGCAGCAGGTTGCGC
Source organism: Rubritepida flocculans DSM 14296 (assembly GCF_000425365.1). GTDB lineage: Bacteria > Pseudomonadota > Alphaproteobacteria > Acetobacterales > Acetobacteraceae > Roseococcus > Roseococcus flocculans. The sequence goes on from NZ_AUDH01000015.1 coordinate 30,039, forward strand.
GCCTGCTGCTCGAGGCCCGGCTCGCCGAAGGCCAGCAGCTCGGGGAGCGCAAGGGTCGCCTGGTCCACCAGCGCCTGCGATTCCTGCAGCGCATCGGCGCGGGCGGTGGGCGCGGCGCAGAGCAGGAGGGCGGCGAACAGGGCGCGGCGGAGCATGGCGGACCTCAGCGGGGCGGGGGCGGGAGCGGCGTGCGGCTCACGCCGCCCGAAGGCGCGCGCGCGGCCTGCTGGGCGCGGCGCGGCGCGGCCCCCGCGATGGGGGCGGGGGCGGCGGCGGGCTCGGCCGCGGCGGCGCGGGCGGGCTGGCCGCCGAAGCGCAGCAGCGCGGCGCGCAGCGGGTCCGCGCCGGGGTTGTGGGCGGCCATGTTCACCACGATGTCCCGCGCGCCGACATCGCGGCCGTAATAGGCCCGATTCCATTCGGGCTGCGCGTTGATCACCGCGCCCTCGATGGCGAGGCCGGCGAACAGCCCGCGCGAGCGCGAGAAGGCCAGGATGTCGGCGCCGAGATTGGTCGTCGTCGCGCCCTCCACCGAGCCGCCGAGCGTGGCCAGGGCGAGGGAGGCGTCCGCCCCCAGCTTGAACTGGTTGTCGATCACCGCGTTCAGGGCGCGGTCGTTCATCAGCAGCAGCAGGGTCTGGCTGTCCTGGATGCCGGCCTGGAAGCCGATGCTGCCCGAGCCGATGGCGTAGAAGGCCGGCGAGGACCAGGAGCCCGCGGCGTCGCGCCCCACCAGCACGCAGCCTCCGCCCTCGCCGCCGGCGAAGAAGGCGGCGCGGAAGGTGCGCGGGCAGACCAGCACGCCGCGCGCGCGGCGAAGGGCGGAGGCGGCGTCCAGCCGGTCATGCTCCTCCATCAGGATGTCCTGGACGGTGAGCGCCGCGCGGTCCACCAGCGCCTGGGGCGCGTTGCGCGTCGGTTCGCCGGCGCAGGCCGCGAGCAGCGCGGCGGCGGCGAGAAGGATCAGATGGCGCATGAGTTTCCCCCGATAACTCCCGCACGGGGCGCGATTCTAGACGGGGTTGTGGCGTGCCGGAAGCGATTTCGGGGCGAGGGCGGGGCGGCGGGCGGCCTGTCCTGGGCGCGATGCCCTTTGCGCAGGGAGGACGCCGCGCCGCGGGCGTCAGCCCGGCCAGAAGGGCTCCTCGTTCACCGACACCACGCGCCAGTCGCGCCCATGCTTCTCCAGCGTGGTGACGGAGAGGTTCTTCACCGAGAACATCAGCGCGCGGTGCGCGTCGAGGTCCATCGCGTGCGCCAGGGCGGCGCGGATGCTGCCGCCATGGGCGATGACGACGCTCTCGCCCCCGGCCGCAGCCAGACGCTCGATCACGGGGCCCACGCGGCGGCGCACATCGTCCAGGCTCTCGCCGCCGGGCGGGCGCTCATGCGCGGCGTGGGGCCAGAAGGGGTGGGGCGGGTGGCGCAGCCGCTCGGTCAGCGCCTCGTGGGAGATGCCCTGCCATTCGCCCAGCGCCTGCTCGGCCAGGTCGGGCTCGATGGCGATCTCCTGCGCCGGATAGCCGGCGGCGAAGATGGCGGCCGCCGTGGCGCGGGTGCGCGAGAGCGGCGTGGCCACCCAGCGCGCCGGGCGCGGCAGCCGCGCGGCCAGCCAGCGATACAGCGCCGCCTCCTGCCGCAGCGCCCTCTCGCACAGCGCCACGTCCATGTTGCCGTAGAGCACGGCGCGGGCGGAGGGCTCGACCAGGGCGTGGCGGATCAGGTGCAGGCGGGCCGGGGCGGTCATCCCTGTGATGTAGCGAAGCGCCCCGCCGCCTGATAGCGAAGCGCCGCATGGCCGCCCTGCTCCGTGACCGCCGCTTCCTGATCCTGCTCGCCCTCGGCTTCGCGGCCGGGGTGCCGCTGCCGCTGACGGGCTTCGTGCTGCGGCAATGGTTCAGCGAGAGCAACCTCAGCCTCGCCGCCATCGGCTTCACGGCGCTGATCGGCCTCGCCTATTCGCTGAAGTTCCTGTGGTCGCCGGTGATGGACCATGCGCCGCCGCCGCTGTTCCGCCGCCTGGGGCGGCGGCGCGGCTGGCTCGCCTCCATCCAGCCGCCGCTGATGCTCGCCATCGCGGCGATGGGGCTGACCGACCCGGCGCAGGGCGCGGCGCTGACGGCGGCGGTGGCCGTGCTGGTCGCATTCCTCTCCGCCAGCCAGGACATCGTGGTGGACGCCTATCGCATCGACATCCTGCAGGAGCAGGATCAGGGCTACGGCTTCGCCTGCTATGTCTGGGGCTATCGCTTCGCGCTGCTGGCGGCCAATGCCGGGGCGCTGGGCATGGTCGGGCTGGTGGGGTGGGACGGCGCCTTCCTCTACTGCGCGGGGCTCGTCGGGGTGGGCTTCCTCGCCGTGCTGCTGGCGCCCGAGCCGCAGGCCCCGCCGCGCGCGGCGATGGGCTGGGCGCGGCGGCTGCGCGTGGCGGTGGTGGATCCGTTCCTGGACTTCATGGGCCGGCGCCACTGGCTCGCCATCCTGCTCTTCGTCGCGCTGTTCAAGCTGGGCGAGGCGCTGGCCGGCATCATGACCGCGCCCTTCTACCGGCAGCTCGGCTTCACCCGCGGCGAGGTGGCGGCGGTGGCCAGCGTCTTCGGCCTGGCGATGACGCTGGGCGGCGTGCTGGCGGGGGGCTGGGTCGTCGCCCGAATCGGGACGGGGCGGGCGCTCGTCGTCACCGGGCTGCTGCAGATGCTCTCGAACCTGATGTATGTGGCGCTCCACCACGCGGGGCGCGACATCGGGATGCTCTACGCCCAGGTGGGGGTGGAGAACTTCACCGACGGGCTCGCGGATGCGGCCTTCGTGGCCTACCTCACCTCGCTGACCAACCGCGCCTTCAGCGCCACGCAATACGCGCTGCTCTCCTCGCTGGCGGCGGTGCCGCTGCGGGTGCTCGGCGGCTGGTCCGGCCAATGGGCCGAGGCGCTGGGCTGGACCTGGTTCTTCCTGATGACCACGGCCGCCGCCCTGCCCGCGCTGTTCCTGATGCTGTTCCTGCTCCGGCGGCTGCCGCCCGCGCCCCCGGCGCCCGCGCGCGCGCTCGGGGTGCAGGACGGGTGATACGGCCGGCGGCTACGCCGGACGTATCTCGCACGCCGGGTTGCCGCCACCCGACGCGGCGCGCCGCGTCGGGGCCCGGTGTGGCGGCTGCGCACCAAAACAAAGTCATACCAGCGGCCGCACCGGCTTCTCAGGAGTCGAGATCAGCGGCCGCTGGTATGAAACGGATCACCCGCCCGTGGAGAGCTGCTGCTCCTGCCCGCGCATCGCCCAGCCGATGGTCCGGCGCTCGATGAACTCCGCGATCCAGTAGAGCATGATGCCCATCAGCCCCGTCACGATCAGCCCGGCGAAGACGAGCGGCACGTCGAAGCGGGAGGAGGCGACCATCATCAGCCGCCCGATGCCCGCGTTGGGCGCCACGCTCTCGGCGATGATGGCGCCGACGAAGGCCACCGTGATGGCCACCTTCAGCGAGGCGAAGAAATAGGGCATGGCCCGCGGCAGGCCCACCTTGCGGATGATGTCCACCGGCCGTGCGCCCAGCGCGCGCAGCACGTCGCGCAGCTCGGGCTCCACGGTCGCGATGCCGGTGGCGACATTCACCACGATCGGGAAGAAGCTGATCAGGAAGGCGGTGATGATGGCCGGCCAGATGCCGATGCCGAACCAGACGATCAGCACCGGCACCACCGCCACCTTGGGGATGGAGTTGAAGGCGATCAGCAGCGGGTAGAGCCCCTTGTACACCAGGGTGGAGCTGCCGATGGCGATGCCGAGCAGCAGCCCCCCCACCACCGCCAGCGCGAAGCCCGCCAGCGTGGTGCCGAGGGTGACCAGGCTGTCGTCCATCAGCGGCTTCCACCAGCGCACCGCCGCGGCCCAGACATCGGTGGGGGCGGGCAGGATGAAGGTGGAGATGCCGAACACCTCGACCAGGATTTCCCAGAGCAGGAAGGCGCCGATCAGCACCATCCAGGGCAGCCAGGCCTGCAGGCGGCGCTGGCGGCGGGCCGCCGCCGCCATGGCTTCGAGGCGGGCTTGCGCGCGGGTGGACATCAGGCGACCTCCTCGCCCTTCCGGGCGGCGGCGATATAGGCCCGCAAATCCGCGACCAGCGCGGTGAACTCGGGCAGGAAGGTGGTCTCCATGGTGCGGGGGCGCGGAAAATCCACGCGGCGCTCGGCGATGATGCGCCCGGGGCGCGCGCTCATCACCAGCACCCGGTCGGCGAGGTAGGCGGCCTCGCGCAGATCGTGGGTGACGAGGATGACGGTGGGCTTGCGCGCCATCCAGACATTCTGCAGCACGGCCCAGAGATCCTCTCGCGTGAACACGTCGAGCGCGGAGAAGGGCTCGTCCAGCATCAGCAGCGGCGGCTCGTGGATCAGCGCGCGGCAGAGGCTGGTGCGCTGCTGCATGCCGCCCGAGAGCTGGTAGGGCTGCTTGGCCCCGAAGCCCTCGAGGCCCACGAGCTTCAGCAGCTCCAGCGCCTTGGCCTCGTACATCGCGCGCTCGCTGCGCAGGCGCTTGCGGTGCGCCGGCACGATCTCGAGCGGCAGCATCACGTTCTCGAGGATGGTGCGCCAGGGCAGCAGGGTGGGGTTCTGGAAGGCCATCCCCACCAGGTCGAGCGGCCCGTCCACCTCCTTGTTGCCCACCAGCACATTGCCGTCGGTGGCGGGCCAGAGGCCGGAGACGAGGCGCAACAGCGTGGACTTGCCGCAGCCCGAGGGGCCGACGACGGCGACGAACTCGCCCTGCTGCACCTCCAGCGAGCAGCCCTCCAGCGCGAGCGTGCCCTCCACGCCGCCATAGCGCATGGCGACATTGTCGATCTGGACGAAGGCGTTGCTCATGCGGGGGTCTCGGGCGGGCGGGAATCTCGGCGCATCCCTGGCGCGTAGCAGGGGCGGGGCGCGGGGGCCAAGCGGGGCGGGGCGGCGCGGCGTCGCCCCCGGGCGCCGCGCTGCCCGAAAATCGGGCAGAGCGGCCGGGAACAGGGCAGGGCGCGGGCGGCGGCCCGCCCGCAAGACGGATCAGATCCGCCGCTGCTCGGCCGGCGGCAGGAACTCCGCCGTGTAGAAGCGCGCCGCCTCCAGCCGCTCGGGCAGGTTGAAGGCGCCCTCCACGGCGCGGATGCCGGTCTGCAGCCGGGCCATGTCCACCGCCGAGATGCCGTTGGCGCGCACATGCGGCGTGATCACCACGCGCTCCATGTTCATCATGTGGCGCTCGCGCTCGATCGCGATGTCGGTCAGCGGCTCCACCTGGCGCAGCACGGCGAGCATGGCGTCCGGGCTCGCGATGCTGTCGCGGAAGCCGCGGATCAGCGCGGCCACCGCGCCGCGCACCAGGGCGGGGTTGCGCTCGGCGAAGGCGCGGGTGGTGAGCAGCGCGCCGCCATAGAGGTTCAGCCCGTGGTCGTAATACATCATCACCCGCTGCTGCGGATGGTCGAGGCCGATGCCCTTCAGCGCCAGCGCCGAGGTGGTGACGAAGCCCGTGATGCCGTCCGCCTCGCGGCGCACCAGCATGGGCTCGCGCAGGGCGGGCGCCACGGAGAGGAAGGTCACGCGGCTCGCATCCACCCCGGCGGCGCGGGCGAAGGCGGGGAAGAGCTGCCGGCCCGCGTCGAAATCCGGCGCGGCGAGGCGCTTGCCCTCCAGATCCTTCGGCGTGCGGATGGGGCCATCGGCGCGCACGATGACGCACAGCGGCGCGCGGTCATGCAGCACGGCCACGCAGAGCAGCCCCGAATCGGGGTTCTGCGCGAGGAAGCGGATGGCCGGGTTGATGTCGGCGTAGCCCATGTCGTGCGTGCCGGCGACGAGGGCCGGCGGCACGCCGCCCGAGCCCTGGCCGCGGTCCACCTGCACCTCGATGCCGGCTTCGCGGAAATAGCCGCGCTCGCGCGCCAGCAGGGCGAAGGCGTTGGGGGCCTGGAAGGCCCAGTCGAGGGTCAGGCGCAGCCGGGGGGGCTGGGCGTGGAGAAGGCCGGGGGCGGCGAAAGGAAGGGCGGCGGCGGCCAGGGCGGCGCGGCGGGAGAGGCGGATCATGCGGCGTTCCTCGCGTTCGGGGCGGCTGACGCTGCCGCAGCGGGGGCCGGCAGGGCAAGGGGCGCATTGCCCCGCCCCGTGCGGTGCACCATGTTGCGGCCGACACCTCGCGGAGAGCGCCATGACCCATGTGCCCGATGTGCCGCCCAGCGCGGCCTGGGAGGCTTTGACCACCGACCCCGACGCCGTGCTGGTGGATGTGCGCACGGATGCGGAATGGAATTTCGTGGGCCTGCCGGACCTCAGCGCCGCGGGCAAGCAGCCGGTGCTCATCCCCTGGCAGGTGTTTCCCACCATGCAGGTGAACGGGCATTTCGTCGAGCATCTGCGCAAGGCGGGCATCACGCCGCAGCACAAGGTCTATTACCTCTGCCGCTCCGGCGCGCGCAGCCTGGCGGCCGGCCAGGCGGCGGTGGCGGCGGGCTTCCCGCACGCCTTCAACATCGCCGACGGCTTCGAGGGCCCGGTGGACGCCGAGGGCCACCGCGGCACGGTGGCCGGCTGGAAGGCGGCCGGCCTGCCCTGGCGGCAACGCTGAGGGGCCGGCCGCCCGGCCTCTGCGATGGGCCCGGCGGCGTGGCCGCCGGCCGCGTCAGTGAATGGTGAAGACGCCGTTCGCGTAGCGCAGCTCCGCGGGCTTGATCAGCGCCGCGCTGGCCACGCGCACGGAATGCAGCACGCCCTCGATCTCGCGCCGCCAGAAGTCGAGGAAGCGGCTGAGCTCGGGGAAGCCGGGCGCGAGGTCATGCTTCTGCCAGACGAAGCTCTGCAGCACCGAGGGATGGTCGGGCATGCGGTAGAGGATTTCGGCGGTGGTCAGCCGCCAATCGGGGATCTTCACCATGGGCTCCAGGGCATCGAGCACGCGCGTGACCTCCTCAACGAGGGCGGGGATGGCCCGCATGGCCGGCGCTTTTTCCTCCCGGCCGGCCCGTGCGGGGCCGCCCATGACGCGAGGATGACACGGCCCCGCGCGGGATTCCAGAAAAATCTCGCGCAAAATCAAGGCACTAGCACTCACCGCCCGCGAGTGCTGCCACCGCCTTGACTCCGCGCGGCAGGGTTTCTAGATCGCTGGCACTCCTCCCGGGCGAGTGCTAACGGCGCCGTCGGGCAGGAGGTTCCCCATCCCTGAAAGCGTTCAGGAGAGAGAACCGCCATGAAGTTCCGTCCCCTGCACGACCGCGTCCTCGTCCGCCGCATCACGGCCGAGGAGAAGACCGCGGGCGGCATCATCATCCCCGACACCGCGAAGGAGAAGCCGCAGGAGGGTGAGGTGATCGCCGTCGGCGCCGGCACGATCAACGAGAAGGGCGAGGTCCGCCCGCTGGACGTGAAGCCGGGCGACCGCATCCTGTTCGGCAAGTGGTCGGGCACCGAGGTGAAGATCAACGGCGAGGAGCTGCTGATCATGAAGGAGTCCGACGTGATGGGCATTCTCGAGGGCAGCGCCCCGGCCGCCAAGGCCGCCTGAAGGCCTCCTCTCCGGCTCATCCATTCCAGACCAGATCAGAGGTAGAGACACATGGCTGCCAAGGACGTGAAGTTCGGCGCCACGGCGCGCGAGAAGATGCTGCGCGGCGTGGACATCCTGGCCGACGCGGTGAAGGTGACGCTGGGCCCCAAGGGCCGCAACGTGGTGATCGACAAGTCCTTCGGGGCGCCGCGCATCACCAAGGACGGCGTGACGGTCGCCAAGGAGATCGAGCTCGCCGACAAGTTCGAGAACATGGGCGCGCAGATGGTGCGCGAGGTCGCGTCCAAGACGAACGACCTGGCCGGTGACGGCACCACCACCGCGACCGTGCTGGCCCAGGCCATCGTGCGCGAGGGCGCCAAGGCCGTCGCCGCCGGCATGAACCCGATGGACCTCAAGCGCGGCATCGACAAGGCCGTGGCCCATGTGGTCGCCCAGCTCGAGGCCAAGACGAAGAAGATCACCACCTCCGCCGAGGTCGCCCAGGTCGGCACCCTCTCCGCCAACGGCGAGGCCGAGATCGGCGAGATGATCGCCAAGGCCATGGAGAAGGTCGGCAACGAGGGCGTGATCACGGTCGAGGAGGCGAAGTCCATCCAGACCGAGCTCGACGTCGTCGAGGGCATGCAGTTCGACCGCGGCTACGTCTCTCCGTACTTCATCACCAATGCGGAGAAGATGGTCGCCGAGCTCGAGAACCCCTACATCCTGATCCACGAGAAGAAGCTCAGCCAGCTCCAGCCCATGCTGCCGCTGCTCGAGGCGGTGGTGCAGTCGGGCCGGCCGCTCGTGATCATCGCCGAGGACGTGGAGGGCGAGGCGCTGGCCACCCTCGTGGTCAACAAGCTGCGCGGCGGCCTGAAGATCGCCGCCGTGAAGGCGCCCGGCTTCGGTGACCGCCGCAAGGCGATGCTCGAGGACATCGCGATCCTCACCGGCGGCCAGATGATCAGCGAGGATCTCGGCATCAAGCTCGAGAACGTGACGCTGAACATGCTCGGCCGCGCCAAGACGGTGCGGATCGAGAAGGAGAACACCACGATCGTGGACGGCGCCGGCTCCAAGGAGGAGATCAACGGCCGCTGCGAGCAGATCAAGGCGCAGATCGAGGAGACCACCTCGGACTACGACCGCGAGAAGCTGCAGGAGCGCCTGGCCAAGCTCGCCGGCGGCGTGGCCGTGATCCGCGTGGGCGGCTCCACCGAGGTCGAGGTGAAGGAGCGCAAGGACCGCGTGGACGATGCGCTGCACGCCACCCGCGCGGCGGTGCAGGAGGGCATCGTGCCGGGCGGCGGCGTGGCGCTGCTGCGCCTCTCCGAGACGCTCGCCTCGCTCAAGGGCGTGAACAACGACGAGCAGGTGGGCATCGAGATCGTCCGCAAGGCGATCCAGGCCCCGGCCAAGCAGATCGCGACCAACGCCGGCAAGGACGGCGCGGTGGTGGCCGGCGAGGTGCTGCGCAACTCCGCCTGGGAGTTCGGCTACGACGCCCAGAAGGACGAGTTCAAGAACCTCGTCGAGGCCGGCATCATCGACCCGACCAAGGTCGTGCGCACGGCGCTGCAGGATGCGGCCTCGGTCGCCTCGCTGCTCATCACCACCGAGGCGATGGTGGCCGAGCGGCCCGAGAAGAAGCCCGCCGCGGCCCCCGCGGGCGGCGGCATGGGCGACATGGACTTCTGATCCCCCGCCAGGGATCGGAAAACCGGGGGCGGCCTGCGAGGGCCGCCCCTTTTTCGTGACAGCGACCCGGAGCAGCCCATGAGCGAGACGAAAGGCCCCTATCACCTGCGCTTCCGCGCCGGCGGCGCCGCCCCCGCCATCGAGAGCTTCGCCACGCTGGACGAGGCGCTCGACGCGGTGGAGGCGCGCTGGGAGACGCTGCGCCACCAGGCGGTGCAGGTGCTCGACCCGCGGAAGATCCTCCTCTTCAGCACCGCCGAGCTCGAGGAGATGATGAAGGGCGAGCCGGAGGCGGGCGCGGCCTGACGCTTGCCGCAATCGCGCGGCATCAGCCGCGGCCATGACCCTCTCCCCTCCCCTGCGCGCCGCGCTCTTCCTCGCGGCGCTCTCCGCCTCGCTCGCCGTCTTCTTCCGCGGCCAGATCGGCGACGGCTTCACGCTGCTGCTGGGCGACCGGCATGACGGCGTGATCGCGCTCGCCATCATGGAGCACTGGGCGAACGTCTTCGCCGGCCGCGCCGCTTGGGACCAGACCTTCTACTTCCATCCCGTGCCCGCCACGCTGGGCTACAACGACGGCTACCTCGGCTTCGGGATTCCCTATGCGCTGTTCCGCGCCGGCGGGGCCGATCCCTTCCTGGCCGGGGAGCTCGCCAACGTCGCGCTGCGCGGCCTCGGCTTCGCGGGCTTCTTCTGGATGATGCGCCGCGTCTTCGGCGTCGCCTTCCTCTGGGCGCTGCTGGGCGCGGTGCTGTTCACGCTGGCCAACAACCTCGCCATCCGCGGCAGCCATGTGCAGCTCTTCAGCGTGAACCTCGTGCCGGTGCTGGCGGTGCTGGCGCATGGCGCGGGCGCGGCCCTGCTGGAGGGGCGGCGCGCGGCGCTGCTGGGCTGGGGCGCCGGGGCGGTGCTCTGGCTCGCGCTCATGCTGATGACGGGCTTCTACATGGCCTGGTACTCGGTGTTCCTGGGCCTCGTGCTGCTGCCGGCCTGGCTCGGCTTCGCGGGGCGGGAGGGGCGGGCGGCGCTCGCGGCCGGGCTGCGCCGCTGCCTCGCGCCGCTGGCCGGGCTGGCCGCGCTGGCGGTGGCGGTGAACCTGCCCTTCCTGCGCCTCTACCTGCCCAAGGCGCGCGAGACGGGCATGCACGACTATGCCGGCATGGTGGCGCAGTACACGCTCTCGCCGCTCGACCTCATCCATGTGGGCGAGCGCAACTGGCTCTGGGGCTGGCTGGTGCGGGCGCTGAACCAGGCCTTCCGCCCCGAGATGCCCTTCTGGACCGAGCAGATGACGGGCTTTCCGGTGCTGCTGCTTCTGCTTTTCGCCGGCGCGCTGGTCTGGCTCGCCCGTCCCCGGCCCGGCGAGCCGCGCGCGGCGCTGTGGCGCGCCGTGGCGGTGGCGGTGCTGCTCACCTGGGCGCTGACCATGCGCTTCGGCGAGGTCTCGCCCTGGTGGTGGGTGTATCAGGGCGTGCCGGGGGCGAAGGCGGCGCGGGTGGTGGCGCGCTACCAGATCTTCCTCGCCGTGCCGGTCACGGCGCTGGCGGTGCTGGGGCTGGCGGCGCTGGCGGGGCAGCGCGCGCGGCTGGCCCGCGCCCTCGCCGCGCTGCTGCCGCTGCTGCTGGTGGCCGAGCAGGTGAACGCCTATGCGCCGCGCTTCCTCGACCGGCCGCTGGAGGCGGGGCGGCTCGCGCGCCTGCCCGCCCCGCCCGCGGAATGCCGCGCCTTCTTCGTCACCGCCGCGCGCGCCGAGAGCCGCTTCGGCGAGAAGGTGGAGGACATCTACAACCACAACACCGAGGCGATGCTGGTGGCCGAACTGCTGCGCCTGCCCACCGTCAACGGCATCTCCACCTTCAACCCGCCGCACTGGCCGGGCAGCTTCCCGCCGCGCGCCGAGTATCTGGAGGCGGTGCGCCGCTACGCCGACGCATGGCGCGTGGGCGAGGGGCTGTGCGGCCTCGACCTGCAGTCCTTCACCTGGAGCGTGGCTCCCCTGCGCTGAGGCGCGTCGGTTTTCTTTGACTTCCGGCGCCGGGCATGCGCTTCTGCGCCCGCGCCTCCGGCGCCGCCTTTCGCCTTGCCGTGCCCACCGATGCGCCTTCACCCGCCGCCGGACGCCTTCAAGACCCGTCCGGCGAGCCGGTCGCGCCCCCGTTGCGGATCTTCCGCGCGGGGCGACAGAGCAGAAGGAGACACACGGAATGGCCCAGGGCACCGTGAAATGGTTCAACGCCACCAAGGGTTACGGCTTCATCGCGCCGGCCGGCGGCGGTTCGGACGTGTTCGTCCACATCACCGCCGTGCAGGCCGCCGGGCTGCAGGGGCTCAATGACGGCCAGGCCGTCAGCTTCGAGACGCAGGAGCAGCGCGGCCGCCTCGCCGCCGTGAACCTGCGCCTCGCCTGACGCGGGCGGCGGCCCGGAGCGCCGCCTGATACGGTCGGCATCACATGCCGCCCGGATCACGCGCAGGGTTGGCGGGCACCCATCGAAGCTTTGCTTCGATGGGACCCGGTGTGGCGGCTGCGCGCCAAAACAAAGGCATGCCAGCGGCCGCACCGACTCTTGCGGAGTCAAAATCAGCGGCCGCGGGTATGACGCCCGCGGCGGGGAGGCGCTTCCTCCCCGCCGCGACGGGCCGCCCTCGCTGCGCTGTCACATCCCCGCCCATACACGGCGCGCGCCAGAGGCCCTAGCCTCCCAGGTCCATGTGCGCCGCGCCCGCTTCCGCCTCCGCCGAGATCCTGCACGCCGCCGTGCCGGGCCGGCTGCGTCTGCGGCTGCGCCATCTGCGGGGCGATCCCGCCGCGGCGCGGGCGCTCGCCCGGCGGCTCGCGGCGCTGCCCGGCGTGCGCTCGGCCGAGGCGAGCGCGGTCACCGGCTCGGTGCTGCTGCATCACGATCCGGGCCTCGATCCCGCGGCGCTGGCGCGGCTCGCAGCGGCCGCGCCGAGCGCCACGGCCCTCGCCCCCCTCGCCCCGCCCGCCGCCGCCGGGCCGCCCTGGCATGCGCTGCCGCCCGCGGCGCTGCTCGCCGCCGATCCCGCCGCCTGCCCCGAGCGCGGGCTCGGCGAGGCGGAGGCCGCGGCGCGGCTGCGGCGCTTCGGCCCCAACCGGCTGCAGCGCCCGCGCCCGCGCCCCCTCGCCGCGCTGCTGGCCGAGCAGCTCACCAGCCTGCCGGTGCTGCTGCTGGGCGCCTCGGCGGCGATCTCGCTCGCCACCGGGGGCATCGCGGATGCCGTCGTGATCCTCGGCGTGGTCGCGGCCAATGCCGCCATCGCCACCGCGACCGAGCGCCAGGCGGAGCGCACCATCCTCGCCCTCGACGCCGGCGAAACCCCGCCCGTGCCCGTGCTGCGCGGGGGGCTGCGCCGCCTGCTGCCACCCGAGGCCATCGTCCCCGGCGATCTGCTGGAGCTGGAGGCCGGGCTGCTCGTGCCCGCCGATGCGCGGCTGATCGCGGCGCGCGATCTCGCCCTCGATGAATCGGCCCTGACGGGCGAGAGCCTGCCCGTGGCGAAATCCGCCGAGGCGGCGCTGCCGGCCGAGGCCCCGCTGGCCGAGCGCGCCACCATGATCTTCCGCGGCACCGCCGTCACCGGCGGGGCGGGGCGGGCGCTGGTGGTGGCGACCGGCGCGGCCACCGAGATCGGCCGGATCCAGGCGCTGCTGGGCGCGCTGCGCCCGCCGCCCACGCCCATGCAGCGGGAGCTGGAGGGGCTCGGCCGGCGGCTCGTCTGGATCAACGGGGCCATCTGCCTCGGCGTGCTCGGGCTGTCGCTGCTGCGGGGGCAGGCGCTGCTGCCCGCGCTGCGCAGCGCCATCTCCCTCGCCGTGGCCGCCGTGCCCGAGGGGCTGCCGGCGGTGGCGACCACCACCCTCGCGCTCGGCATCCGCCAGATGCGGCAGGAGGGGGTGCTGGTGCGCCGCCTCGGCGCCATCGAGGCGCTGGGCGCGGTGCAGGTGGTCTGCCTCGACAAGACCGGCACGCTCACGCGCAACATGATGGCGGTGGTGGAGGCGCGCACGCCCGCCGGCCCTGCCGCCGCCGAGGGCGAGGCGCTGCACCCCCTGCCCGGCGCGGGCCCCGGCGCGGAGGAGGAGCTGCGCCGCCTCTTCGCCACGGCCGCCCTGTGCAGCGATGCCGGGATCGCGCCCGAGGGCGGCCTCGCCGGCTCGCCCACCGAGGTGGCGCTGCTGCGCGCCGCCCAGGCGCTGGGCTGCGACATCGCCGCGCTGCGCGCCGCCCATCCGCGCCGCGCCGCCAGGCCGCGCGCCGAGGGGCGCAAGCGCATGGCCACCCTGCACGAGGGCCCGCGCGGCGCGCCCCTGCTCGCCGTGAAGGGCGACCCGGTGGAGGTGCTGGCGCTCTGCGACCGGCGGCTCGACGGGACGGGCACCGCCCCCCTCAACGCCGCGGAGCGCGCCGCCATCCGCGCCGCGAACGACGCCATGGCCGGGCGCGCGCTGCGCGTGCTGGGCGTGGCATGCGGCGAGGGCGAGGCGGAGGAGGGGCTCGTCTGGTGCGGCCTCGCCGGCATCGCCGATCCGCTCCGGCAGGACGCGAAGGGCGCCATCGCCACGCTGCACGCGGCCGGGGTGCGCACGGTGATGATCACCGGCGACCAGGCGGCCACCGCCATCGCCATCGCGCGGGAGCTGCGCCTCTCGCGCGGCCCCGAGATCACGGTGCTGGAGGCGGGGCAGCTCGACGCCGCGCGGCCCGAGGTGCTGGACGCCCTCGCCCCCCGCGCCGACGCCTTCGCCCGCGTCAGCCCCGCGCAGAAGCTCGCCGTGGTGCAGGCGCTGCAGGCGGGCGGGGGGGTGGTGGCGATGACCGGCGACGGGGTGAACGACGGCCCCGCCCTGCGCGCGGCCGACATCGGCATCGCCATGGGCGCGCGCGGCAGCGAGGTGGCGCGCCAGGCGGCGGACATCGTGCTCGCCGGCGACGAGCTGGAGGGCATCCTGCGCGCGCTGCGGCTGGGCCGCGCCACCACGGGCAACATCCGCAAGGTGCTGCGCTACCTCGTCTCCACCAACCTCTCCGAGAGCCTGGTCATGCTGGGCGCGGCCGGGGCGGGGCTGCCGGAGCCGCTCTCGCCCATGCAGCTTCTCTGGCTCAACCTCGTCTCCGACGTGGCGCCGGCGATGGCGCTGGGGCTCGATCCGCCGCAGGGCGACGAGCTGACGCAGCCCCCGCGCCCGCCCGGCGCGCCGCTGCTGGGGCGGGAGGATCTCTGGCGCATCGGGCGCGAGGGGGCGGTGATGGCCGGCACGGTGCTGGCGGCCCAGCTCCTGGCCGGGCGCGGGGCGGCGGGCGGGGCGGTGGCCTTCCACGGGCTCACGCTCGCGCAGCTTCTGCACGCGCTGGCCTGCCGCGCCGAGCGGGGCGGGCCGGGCCGCGGTGTGCCGGCCAACCGGCTGCTGCTGGGCGCGGTGGGCGGCGGGCTGGCGCTGCAAGGGCTCGCGCAGGCGCTGCCGCCGCTGAGGCGCCTGCTCGGCCTCGGGCCGCTCACGCCGGGGGGCGCGCTGCTCGCCGCCGGCGCGGGGCTCGGGGCCTTCGCGGCGAACCGCGCCCTCTCGGCGGCGGCGCGGCAGGGACAAGGGAGGGCGCGCGATGGGGCCTGAATCCGTCTTCGTCTCGGAATCCGTCACACCCGGCCACCCGGACAAGCTCTGCGACCTGATCGCCGATGCGGTGGTGGAGGCGGTGCTCCGCCAGGACCCGATGGCCGCGGCCGAGGTGGAATGCGCGGTGGCGAGCGGCATCGTCTTCCTCGCCGCGCGCCTCGCCGCCCGCGCGGCGGTGGACATGCCCGCCATCGCGCGCGAGGTGGCCGCCGAGGCCGGCTATGCCGAGCCCGGCCCGGGCGGCTTCGACGCGCGGCGCTGCAGCATCCTCACCAGCCTCACCGAGTTGCCGGAGGAGGAGCGCGCCGAGGAGGATCCCCTGGCCGACGAGCATGTGAACGCCTTCGGCTTCGCCTGCGACGACACGCCCGAGCTGATGCCCATGCCCATCCTGCTCGCGCATCGCGTGGCGCGGGCCTTCGACGCGGCGCGCGCGGCGGGGCGGCTCGGCGCGCTGAGCCCGGACGCCAAGGTCCAGGTGGCGGTGGTGTACCGGGATGGGCGGCCGCTGCGCATCGGCGCGGTGACGCTGATCTGCGGCGGCGAGGAAGCCGCCCGCGCCGCCCTGCCCGGGCTGCTGCGCGCCGAGGTGCTGGGCCCCGCCCTGGCCGGCGCGCCCCTCGGTCTCGATTCCGCGACGGTGCTGGCGGTGAACCCGGGCGGCGTCGCGCGCGGCGGCGGGCCGGCCACCCATCCGGGGCTGACGGGGCGCAAGCCGGGCATTGACAGCTATGGAGAGTTCTCGCGCCAGCCCCAGGCCGCGCTCTCGGGCAAGGATCCGGGGCGGATCGACCGGCTCGCGGCCTATGCGGCGCGCTGGGCGGCGAAGAACCTGGTGGCGGCCGGGCTCGCGGCGCGCTGCGAGGTGCATCTCTGCTACGCGCCCGGCCGGGCCGAGCCCGCCAGCCTGCGCGTGCACGGCTACGGCACGGCGCGTCTGCCCGAGGCGGAGCTGGCCGAGCGGCTGCTGCGGGCGGCGGATTTCCGCCCCGGCGCGCTGCTGCGCCGGATGGACCTGCGCGGGCGCGCCGCCGCCGCGCCCGGCGGATTCCTGCGCGCGCTGGCGGTCTATGGGCATGTCGGCCGCAGCGACCTGGATCTGCCCTGGGAGGCGACGGAGCTGGCCGCGGCCCTGCGGGGTTAGGGCGCGATCGGCGAAGGCGGAATCGCCGGAGCGGCGAAGCGCCCTATCGGCCAAGACGAGACCATGATCCGCGCCATCGGATCACGGTCCAGGGGCGGATCACCCCGGCAGGTCGGGCGCATCCTCCGCCAGCGGCGCGGCCTCGCCGTGCTGGGCCGCCCAGGCCGCGCGGGCCAGGACGAGGGCCTGGGTGGCCAGGCTGAAGGCCGGCGGCAGGACTTGCCGCTGGAGAAGCTGGTGCAGCGCGAGCAGCGCCACCGCCGCCGCGCCCACCGCCGGCCAGAACACGGCGGGCGAGAGGGAGGGGCCCTCCACTGGCGGCGCCTCCTCCGTCAGGCGCAGCAGCCCCGCCGCCTCGGCCGCGCGCAGCAGCCCGGCCGATTCGGCGCGGTGCAGAACGAGCACGCTGCCCGTCAGCGCCGCCGATTCGGCCGCCACCACCCCGGGCAGCCCGGCGAGCGCGAGCGCGAGCGCCGCCAGGCGGGGCGCATCGCCGCGCAGCGCGGGCAGGCGCAGCCGCATCCGGCCCGGCCCGTCATGGACGAGCAGCGCGGCCGGCGGCTCACGCGTGCGGCCGCCGGTATCGCCTTGTCCCGGCGGGCCGCCGCCAGCCCGGGCCTCGACGCGGCGTGCCGTGTCGGGCGGGGGCGGGCCGGCGTGCGCGCCACCTCCGGTCATGTCATCCGTCATGGGCGGCGGCGCGGGCGGCCGCGGCGGCAGCCCGGGCGGCGGCGGCGGCGCGCGCGGCGGCCTCGCCCGCCTCGTCGGGCGCCGGCGGGGCCGGCTCCGGCGAGGCGGAGGCCGGCGCGGGCCTGGCCGCGCTGTCGAGTTCGTGCTGCACCTCGGCCATCAGGTCGCTTGCGGCCTCCGCCGCCTCGGCGGCGGCGACGCGCAGATGGGCGTAGCCGAGCAGGGCGCCCTTCAGCGCCTCCTTCGCGGCGGGGCGCGCGGCGCGCGCCACCTGCGGCATCAGGCCCGGCGCCATCGCCGCGACCCCGAGGCCGACCGCGACACCTGCCCCGAACAGCAGCAGCGGAACCACGGCGCCGATCTCCCTGCACAGCCAAGGACGCCCCGTGATGTAGCGCGGGCCTGGGCGCGGCGCTATCCTGCGGGCGCAGGTTGGGGAGCATGGGCGTTGGCCGGGTCGGATTCCTCCGAAGCCGCCGGGGGCGGCGCGCTGCGGGCGCAGGCCCTTCTCGAAAGCGACGGCGAGACCCGGCGCTTCGAGTTCGACGCCGTGAGCGTCAACACCGACGACCCGGCGCGCGTCATCGTCGCCCTGGCCGACCGCGAGGGTCGCACGCTGACGCTGCTGCTGCCGCGCGCGGAGCTCAAGCGGCTGCTGAACTGGCGCAGCCTGATCGGGCTGTAGCGCCGGGCCTCCTACCGCCGCAGCTCCATCTGGATCGGCCCCTCGCGGCTGCCATTGGCGAACTGGTCCACCATCGGGTGGCCGGTGTGGCCCAGCGCCTCGGCGCTGCCGGTCCAGACGATGCGGCCCTTGTGGATCATCGCCGCGTCGTCGCCGATGCGCCGGGCGCTCGCCATGTCGTGCGTGATGGAGAAGGCGGTGGCGCCGAGCCGCTCCACGCAGTCCACGATCAGCCCGTCGATCACCGCGCCCATGATGGGGTCGAGCCCGGTGGTGGGCTCGTCGAAGAAGATGATGTCGGGCTGGGCGGCGATGGCGCGCGCCAGCGCGACGCGCTTCTGCATGCCGCCCGAGAGCTCGGCCGGCGAGAGGTCGCCCACGCTGGCGGCGAGGCCCACCTGCGCCAGCACCTCGGCCGCGCGGTCGCGCGCCGCGCGGCGGGTGATGCGCCGCTGCGCCAGCAGCTTGAAGCAGACGTTCTCCCAGACCGGCAGGCTGTCGAACAGCGCGCCGTTCTGGAACAGCATCCCCGTGCGGTCGAGCAGCGCGGCGCGGTCGCGGCGGGAGAGCTTCGCCACGTCCTGCCCGTCGATCTCGATCACGCCCTCGTCGGGCGGAATCAGGCCGAGGATGCACTTCACCGTCACGGATTTGCCCGAGCCGGAGCCGCCCAGCAGCACCATGGAATGGCGCGCGCGCACCTCGAGGTCCACGCCGTCCAGCACCTGCTTCTCGCCGAAGGCCTTGCGCAGCCCGCGCAGGCGGATTTTCGGGGTCTCGCTCACTGCTTGAAGAACGCCGCGGTGAGCACGTAGTCGAAGGCGAGGATGAGGATGGAGGCCGCCACCACCGCGCGCGTCGTCGCCTGCCCCACGCCCTGCGCCCCGCCGCGCGAGGTGTAGCCGCACCAGCAGCCCATCAGCGCGATCAGGAAGCCGAACACCGCCGCCTTCACGAGGCCGCTGACCACGTCCATCGTCTCCAGAACGTCCCAGGTCGCGTCGAGGTAGCCCTGCGGCACGAAGCCGAGCTGGAGCGTGGCAATCAGGAAGCCGCCCAGCACGCCCAGGATGTCCGCCACCAGCACCAGCGGCGGCAGGGCGAGCGTGCCCGCGAGCAGCCGCGGCACGACGAGATAGCGCATCGGGTCGGTGGAGAGGGTGGTCAGCGCGTCGATCTGGTCGGTCACGCGCATGGTGCCGATCTCGGCCGCCATGGCCGCGCCGATGCGCCCGGCCACCATCAGCCCCGCCAGCACCGGCCCCAGCTCGCGCGTGATGGAGAGGACGACGAGGCTGGGCAGCGCCGTCTCCGCCCCGAAGCGCGAGAAGCCCGTGTGGCTCTGCAGCGCCAGCACCATGCCGGTGAACAGCGCCGTCAGCGCCACCACGGGCAGGGAGAAATAGGCGATCTCGGCGAAGTGCCGCCAGAACTGCCGCGCATGGAAGGGCGGGCGCAGCAGATGCGACAGCCCGACCAGGGCGAAGATCGCCACCTGGCCCGCGGTGGCGAGCGTCGCGAAGGCCCCGCGCCCGATCAGCGCGAGAAGATCGAGGGCGCGCGTCATGCCGGAAGGTAGCGCCGCGCGTAGCGCGCGCCCAGCGCGGTGAGGATCTCGTAGCCGATGGTGCCCGCCAGCGCCGCGGCGGCGTCCGCGTCCTGCTCCGCGCCGAGCAGGGTGAGCGTCTCGCCGGGGCGCAGCTCGGGGATGTCGGTCACGTCGAAGGTGGTCAGATCCATGGAGACGCGCCCGATCAGCGGCGCGCGCCGGCCATGCGCCACGCCGAACCCCTTGCCGGAGAGGGCGCGCAGCCAGCCATCGGCATAGCCCGCCGCGCAGGTGGCCACGCGGCTGCGGCGCGCGGCGCGCCAGGTGGCGCCGTAGCCCACCGTCTCGCCGGCCGCGATCTCGCGGATTTGCAGCACCGGAACCTCCAGCGTCACCGCGCGCTCCATCGGGTTGGGGCGCCCGGGCGTGGGGTTGATGCCGTAGAGCGCGCAGCCGGGCCGCGCGAGGTCGCTGCGGAACCCCGCGCCGAGGAAGAGGCCCGAGGAGTTGGCGAGGCTTCGCGGCGCCGCGGGCAGCCGCGCGCAGGCCGCCTCGAAGCGCGCGCGCTGCGCGGCGTTGAGGGGGTGGTCGGGCTCGTCCGCGCAGGCGAGATGCGTCATGACGAAGCGCAGATCGAGCCGCGCGAGCGGCGCGGGGTCGGCGGCCAGGGCATCGAGCTCCGCCGCGTCGAGGCCGAGCCGCGCCATGCCCGTGTCGATGTGCAGGATCGCCTCGCCGCCCCGCGCCGCATGGGCGCGCACATCGGCAAGGCTGTTCAGCACCGGGGTGAGGCGCGGATGCGCGCCGGGGGCGAAGCCGTCGAGCACGGCGATCATCGGCCCCTCGCCCAGCGCCGCGCGCAGCGCCTCGCCCTCCGCCGGATGGGCGACGAAGAAATGCGCGCAGCCGGCCGCGCGCAGGGCCCGCGCCACCGGGGCTGCGCCGAGGCCGTAGGCGTCGGCCTTCACCACGGCCGCCACCGCGCCCGGCGCGTGCAGCGCGGACAGGCGGCGCCAGTTCCGCACGATGGCGCCGCAATCCACGGTCAGAAGCCCCTGCTCCATCGCTGCGGGCTTACCGGCGCGGCCCGGCCCTGTCGAGGCCGCCCTCATACCAGCGGCCGCTGATTTCGACTCCTGAGGAGTCGGTGCGGCCGCTGGTATGCCTTTGTCCTGGCGCGCAGCCGCCACACCGGGTCCCATCGAAGCAAAGCTTCGATGGGTGCCCACCAACCCTGCGCGCGATACGGTCGGCATGTGATGCCGACCGTATCAATCGCCGTAGGGCGGCGTGTGCACCGTGTCGAGGTCGCCGAAGCGGGTGAACTCGGCCTCGAAGAAGAGCGGGATGGTCCCGGTCGGGCCGTGGCGCTGCTTGGCGATGATCAGGTCGGCGCGGTTGTGCGCGCGCTCCATGTCCTGCTGCCAGCGCTGCATCGCCGCCTCGAACTTCGCGTCGTCGGCGAAGGCGGCGAGCTTGGGCTCGCGCTGCTTGAGGTAGTAGTCGTCGCGGTAGATGAACATCACCACGTCCGCGTCCTGCTCGATCGAGCCCGATTCGCGCAGGTCCGCGAGCTGGGGGCGCTTGTCCTCGCGCTGCTCCACCGCGCGCGAGAGCTGAGAGAGCGCGAGAACGGGGATGGAGAGCTCCTTGGCGATGGCCTTCAGCCCCTGGGTGATCATCGAGATTTCGAGCACGCGCGATTCGGGCCGCGTGCCGACGGCGGGGCGCATGAGCTGGAGATAGTCCACCACCACCATCGCCAGGCCGCGCGTGCGCTTCAGCCGCCGGCAGCGCGTGCGCAGGGCCGAGAGGGTGATGGCCGGCGTGTCGTCGATCACGATGGGAAGCTGCGCCAGCTCACGGCTCACGGCCACGAAATTGTCGAACTCGCGCTGGCTGATCTCGCCGCGGCGGATGCGGTCGCCCGAGATGCGGCTCGCCTCGGAGAGCAGGCGGTTGGCGAGCTGGTCCGCGCTCATCTCCAGCGAGAAGATGGCGACGACGCCGGGCTTGCCGCCCGCCGCCTCGGCCTCGGCCAGCGAGGCCTTGGCCGCGCCGAAGGCGATCTTGGTGGCGAGCGCCGTCTTGCCCATGCCCGGGCGGCCGGCGAGGATCAGCAGGTCCGACTTGTGCAGCCCGCCCATCTTGGCGTCGAGGTCGCGCAGCCCCGAGGAGAGGCCCGAGACCCCGCCGCCGCGCTTGAGCGCCGCGTTCGCCACCTCGATGGCCTGCGCCAGCGCCCGGTCGAAGCCGATGGGCCCGCCCTCGCCCGCCTTCTCGCTCGCCAGCTCGAAGAGGGATTGCTCGGCCGCCTCGATCTGCTGCCGGCCGTCCAGCTCGGGCTTCGCGCCGAAGGCGTTGTTCACCACCGTCTCGCCCAGCTCGATGAGCTGGCGGCGGATCCAGCAGTCATGGATCAGCCGGCCGTATTCCCCGGCGTTGACGATGCCCACCATGGCCGAGAGGAGCTGGGCGAGATAGGCGGGCCCGCCCACCTCCGCCAGCTCGCCGCTGTGCTCGAACTCGTGACGCAGGGTGATGGCGTCGGCCAGATGCCCGGCCTCGATGCGCCGGCGGATGGCGGCGTAGATCCGGCCGTGGATGGCGTCGGCGAAATGCTCGGGCTCGAGGAACTCGGCCACGCGCTCATAGGCCTTGTTGTTGGCCAGCAGCGCGCCGAGCAGCGCCTGCTCGGCCTCCAGATTGGCCGGCGGCAGCCGCGTGCCGAGCGCGAAACCCTCCGCGCCGGCCGGGGCGTTTCCGCTGAACGGGGGAGGAATGCTGTTCATCGCCCCCATCCTACTCCCCGCCCGGGGGGCGCCGCCATGCGGGGGTGGCTGTGGATGGCGGGGATAAGCTCAGCGCCGGGCGAGCCCGCCCGCGACCGCCGCCGCCGCCGCGCAGAGCCCCGCCATGGCGAGGAAGACGAGCCCCCCGCCGGACGCATAGAGCGGCCCGCACAGCCACATGAACAGCCCTGTGGCGGCCGCCACCGCCGCGGCGTGCAGCGTCTGCGCCCGGCCCGAGAGCTCCGCGGGCAGGGCGAGCAGCGCGCGCATGGCCGCGAGATGCATGGCCCCGAAGCTCGCCGCATGCAGCCCCTGGACGGCGAAGAGCGCCCAGGGATCGGCCGTCAGCGCCGTCACGCTCCAGCGCAGCGCCCCCGCCCCGGCCGCGAGCAGCGCGAGGCCGCGCGGCCCGAGTCGCTCCGCCAGCCGGCCGCCGGCCAGGAACAGGATCACCTCCGCCACCACGCCCCAGCCCCAGAGCACGCCGATCAGCCCGGGCGAGAGGCCCGCCGCCTGCCAGTGGAGGGTGGAGAAGGCGTAGTAGGCCGCGTGGCTGCCCTGCACGAGGGCCGAGACGAGCAGGATGCGCCGGAATCCGCCCTCGCGCAGCGGCGCCCAGAGGGAGCGGCCCGGCCCCGGCCGGTCGGGCGGGGCCGCGCGCGGGGCGGGCGGCGGCAGGGCCAGCGCCGCCAGGGCGGTGAGCAGCAGCGCGCCCGCCAGCATCCAGGCCGCGGCGCGCGGGCCGCTCCATTCCGCCGCCTGCCCCGCCGCCACCGCGCCCAGGATGAAGGTGAAGGAGCCCACCGCCCGCACCCGCGCATAGTCCAGGCCGCCCGCGCGCACCGCCGCCACCGCCCGGGCGTCGGTCAGCGGGATCACGGGCGCGGCCGCAGCGCTGTGCAGCACCTGCACCAGCAGCAGCAGCGCGAGGCCGGAAGCGAGGCCGAAGCCCGCCGCCGTCGCCGCCGCCAGCAGCGCCGAGAGCGCGAGCAGCCGCCGCGGATCGGCCAGCGCATCGGCGAGCCGCCCCGACATCGGCCCCGCGACCAGCCGCGTGAGCGCGCCTGCGGCCATGACCAGCCCCACCGCGTCGGCATCCAGCCCGCCCTCGGCCAGGATGGCGGGCAGGAAGGGCATCATCGCGCCGAAGCCCGCGAACTGCGCGCCGAAGGCGAGGGCGAAGCGGAGGCTCGTGCTCACCCCGCCAGTCTCGGCGCGGCGGGGCGGCGTTGCAATCGCGCGCGCATGCGCCATAAGGCCGCAAATCCGCTCGGGAAGCGCCCTTCCATGTTCGACCCCCGCGTGAAAGCGATCCTCGGCCCTACCAACACGGGCAAGACGCACCTCGCCATGGAGCGGCTGCTCGCGCACGCCTCGGGCATCATCGGCTTCCCGCTGCGCCTCCTCGCGCGCGAGAACTACGACCGCATGGTCGCCGCGAAGGGCGAGAAGCACGTCGCCCTCATCACCGGCGAGGAGAAGATCGTGCCCCCGGAGGCGAAGTGGTTCGCCTGCACGGTGGAGGCCATGCCGCTCGACCGCCGCGTGGAGTTCCTCGCGGTGGACGAGATCCAGCTCTGCGCCGACCCCGACCGCGGGCACATCTTCACCGACCGGCTGCTGCACGCGCGCGGCATGGTCGAGACCATGTTCATGGGGGCCGAGACCATCCGGCCGCTGATGCAGCGCCTCGTTCCGCAGGTGGAGATCGAGACGCGCCCGCGCCTGTCGAAGCTCACCCACACCGGCTCCGCGAAGCTGACCAAGCTGCCCCCGCGCAGCGCGGTGGTCGCCTTCTCGGCCGGCGAGGTCTATGCGATCGCCGAGGCCATCCGCCGCCGCCGCGGCGGCTGCGCGGTGGTGATGGGCCGCCTCAGCCCGCGCACGCGCAACGCCCAGGTGAAGATGTACCAGGACCGGGAGGTGGACTTCCTGGTCGCGACCGACGCCATCGGCATGGGCCTCAACATGGACGTGGACCATGTGGCCTTCGCCAGCCTCTCGAAGTTCGACGGCCAGGCGCCGCGCGCGCTCACGGCCCAGGAGGCGGCGCAGATCGCCGGCCGCGCCGGGCGCGGCATGCGCGACGGCAGCTTCGGCACCACGGCGGAGTGCCCGCCGCTCTCCGAGGAGATGGTGGAGAAGATCGAGGGCCACCAGTTCGAGCCGCTGCAGGCGCTGGCCTGGCGCAACAGCGCGCTCGACTTCACGGATGTGGATTCGCTGCTCGACAGCCTGGCCGCCCCGCCGCCCGCGCCCGGCCTCGCCAAGGGCCATGACGCGACGGACCACATCACCCTCGCGCAGCTCGCGCGCGAGCCCGAGATCCGCCGCCTCGCCTCCTCCCGCACGCGCGTCGCGCTGCTGTGGGAGGCCTGCCAGGTGCCCGACTTCCGCAAGCTCGCGGATGACAGCCACACGCGGCTCTGCGCGCGCATCTTCACCCATCTCTGCGAGGAGGGCGCGCTGCCCTCCGACTGGATCGCCGCCCAGATCGCCGCCTGCCACAACACCGAGGGCGATCTCGACACGCTGATGGCCCGCCTCGCCTCGATCCGCGTCTGGGCCTACATCGCTGCGCGCGCGGACTGGGTGAAGGACGCCGCGGCGCAGCAGGAGGCCGCGCGCGCCGCGGAGGACGCGGTGAGCGACGCGCTGCACGAGCGCCTCACCGCCCGCTTCGTGGACCGCCGCGCAGCGCACCTCATCCGCCGCCTCGACGACGCCCGCGAGGAGCTGCTCAGCGCCGTCACCCGCCAGGGCGAGGTGATGGTCGAGGGCCACAAGGTGGGCCAGGTGCGCGGCTTCGAGTTCCACCCCGAGCTGGGCGAGGGCGGCGAGGAGGAGAAGAAGCTCGTGCTGCGCGCCGCGCGCCGGGCGCTGGCGCAGGAGATGCCGCGCCGCCTCGCCGCGCTGGAGATCGCCAAGGCCGAGGCCTTCGCCCTCACCCCCGAGCACCGGATCACCTGGGAAGGGGCCGAGATCGCGCGCCTGAAGCTGGGCAGCGAACCGGGCAAGCCGCTGATCGAGGTGCATGCGAGCGAGTTCCTCGACGGCCCGCAGCGCGAGCGCGTGCGCGCCCGCCTCGCCGGCTGGATCGAGGGCGTGCTGGCGAAGGATCTCGCCGCCGTCGCCGCCGCCGAGAAAAAGGCGGAGGAGGACAACACGCTGCGCGGCCCCGCCTTCCAGCTCCGCGAGACTCTGGGCCTCAAGCCCGGGGACGCGCAGCGCGGCATGAGCCAGGAGCTGCGCGCGAAGCTCAAGGCCATCGGCATCCGCGCCGGCCGCTTCGCCCTCTACGTGCCCGAGGCGCTGAAGCCGCGCGCCATGGCGCTGCGCGCGCAGCTCTGGGCGCTGAGCCACGACATCCCCACCCCGCCGCTGCCCGCGCCGGGCCTCGTCTCCATCCCGGCCGACGGCGCGCTGGCGCTGCAATGGCCGCCGGGCTTCGCCGAGATCATGGGCTGGGTGCCGGCGGGGCCGGTGCTGGTGCGGCTCGACGTGGCCGAGCGCGTGGCCTCCGATCTCGGCTATGTCACGCGCCGCGCGCCCGCCCCGCTGCCGCCGGAGACGCTGGGCCGGCTCGGCATCAAGGGCGATCAGCTCGGCGCGGTGCTGGCCGGGCTCGGCTTCCGGCTGATCGAGCCCACGCCGCTGCCCGAGGGGATGGAGGGCCCGCCCGCGCCTGTCCTGGTGGCCTGGGCCCGGCCCGAGCGCGGCCCGCGCCGGCCCGAGGGCCCGCGCCAGGGCCAGCGCCCGCCCCGCCGCGAGGAGCGCCGCGGCCCCCGCCCGGCCGAGGGCGAGGGCGCGCCGCCGGCCGAGGGCGAGGCGCCCCGCCCCGCCCGCCAGCGTCGCGAGGACCGGCGCGGCCCCCGCCCCGAGGGCGCGCCCCCCCGCCCGCGCGAGGAGCGCCCGCGCGAGGCCGGCGCCGAGGCTCCCCGTCGCGACGGCCCCCCCCGCGAGCGCGAGCGCGGCCCCCGCCGCGAGGAGCGCCGCGACGACCGCCCCCGCCCGCCACGCGAGCGGGACCGCGACCGCGGCCCCGGCGGCCCCGAGACGCGCACCTTCTTCGAGGACCGCCCCGTCACCCGCGCGGAGGACAGCCCCTTCGCCGCCCTGCTCAAGTTGAAGCTGAAATAGCGTGACGGAGCCCGGCGCCGCGCCCTTCCTGAGGCTCGACACCTGGCTCTGGCACGCGCGCCTCGCCAAGACGAAATCCGCCTGCGCCGCGCTGGTCGAGGCGGGGGGCTTCCGGCTGAACCGCCAGCCCGTGACCAAGGCGCATGCCCGGCTGCGGGTGGGCGATGTGCTCACCTTCTCCTGGCAGGGCGAGGTGCGGGTGTGGCGCGTGCTCGACCTCGGCACGCGCCGCGGCCCGGCCAGCGAGGCCCGGACGCTCTACGAGGATCTCTCCGGCGCGTAACGGCATGCCCGCCGCCTTGCCAGCGCGGCCCGGGCGCGGCACATCTGCGCCATTCCCCGCCGACCAGGAGCGCCTTCGTGACCTACGTCGTCACCGAGAACTGCATCAAGTGCAAGTACATGGATTGCGTGGAAGTCTGTCCGGTGGACTGCTTCTACGTCGGCGAGAACATGCTGGTGATCCACCCCGACGAGTGCATCGACTGCGGCGTGTGCGAGCCCGAATGCCCCGCCGAGGCCATCCTGCCCGACAGCGACGACCGCGCGACCCCCTGGCTGGAGATCAACCGCAACTTCGCCCAGTCCTGGCCGAACATCACTCGCAAGGGCGAGCCGCCGCCCGACGCCGACGAGTGGAAGGGCAAGCCGGGCAAGAAGGAGTTGCTGAGCCCCAATCCGGGCAAGCCCTGAGCCGGGCGGCGGCCTCGCGGGCCCCTCGCCAGGGCGGGGCGGCATGAGCCTGCGCTGGGACGTGCTGGCCGCCATCCTCGCCATGGCGGGCGCGACCTACCTGCTGCGCGCCGGCGGCTATGCGCTGCTGCGCGCCACCCGCCCGCCGCCCTTCGTGCAGGCGATGCTCACCTATCTGCCCGGCTGCATCTTCGTGGCCTTCGTCACGCCCGCCCTGGTGGCGGGGGGGCCGCACCAGTGGCTGGCCGCCGCCTGCGTGGCGGGGGTGATGCTCGGCACGCGCAGCTATGCGCTCGCCATTCTGGGCGGGGTGGCGGCGCTGTGGCTGCTCACCCTGGCGCCGGTGTAGGCGCGGGCGCGCTCACCACCACGGTGGTCGGGCGGTTGGTGTTGCACAGCGGCAGCCCCTCGGCGTCGGCGCGCTGCTTGATGCGGCGGTTCAGCTCGCGCGCCACCGCCCAGCGGCGCGCGGGCGGCGTCATGATGCGCGCGCGCACCACCACGCCCGTCTCGGTCAGCCGCTCCACGCCCATCACCTCGAGGGGGGCGAGGAGCTGCGGCGCCCAGGCCTCGTCCTCGCGCATCTCCTCGCCCACGCGGCGCAGCAGCATCACCGCCTCGTCCGTGTCGGCGCGCTGGTCGAGGGCGAGGTCCACCACGGCGTAGCCGAAGTCGCGCGTCTGGTTGGTCACCGTCGTCACCGCGCTGAAGGGGATGATGTGCACCGAACCATCCAGCGCGCGCAGCTTGATGGAGCGGATGGAAAGCTGCTCCACCGTGCCCGAGAGGCCGCCCACCGTCACCGTGTCGCCCACCGCCACCGCGTCCTCCAGCAGCAGGAAGATGCCGGTGATCACGTCGCGCACCAGGGTCTGGCTGCCGAAGCCGATGGCGAGGCCCACCACGCCCGCGCCGGCCAGCAGCGGCGCGACGTTGATGCCGATCTCGGAGAGGGTGGTCAGCCCCACCACCACCAGCAGCAGCGCCGCCAGCGCGGTGCGCAGCATGGGCAGCAGGGTGCGCACCCGGGCGCTGCGCGCGGCCGAGCCGTCCTTGGGCAGCGCATTCAGGTGGCGCTGGATGGCGGCGTTCGCCAGCTCCCAGATCAGCAGCGCCACCCCGGTGGTGGTCACGATGGTGAGCAGCGCCGAGACCACGCGCCCGCCCCAGCGGCCCGGCTGGAACCAGGCGAGGGAGTTCAGCCCCCAGACCTCGAGCAGCGCGACCAGCGTGGCGGCGAGGATCAGGGCCGAGAAGGCCCCCTTCAGCACGGGCAGGTAGCGGTTGGCGCGCGCCTCCAGCCCCGGGTTCCGCTTCGCCAGATCCTCGCCGATGGTGAAGGCGCGGATCAGCCAGCGGCGCATCAGCTCGTCCGCCAGCTTGCCCACCGCGACGACGACGACGCTGGCCAGGGTGGAGGCGGCCAGCCGCTCGAAGCCGCGCTCCACGTCCAGCGCCCAGACCGTCCAGGCCGCGAGCAGCCAGAGGATGGCGGCGATGTGCCAGATCTGGGCGAGCTGCGTGCGCGCCGCGCGCAGGAAGCGGCGGGTGGCGTCGGGCTCGTCGCCCTCGCGCAGTTCCGGCGCATCGAGCAGCCCGGCCACGGCGGCGCGGTTCTGCAGCACGATCACCGCGACCATGGCGGAGATGATGAGCAGCCCCACGCGCCAGATGCCGTCCTGCGCGCCGAGCGGCAGGCCGAGCAGCCCCGCCGTGGCCGAGGCGACGTAGAAGCCCACCGCCGTCAGCGCCAGGCGGCGCGTCCAGATCATGGCGTAGGCCGCCGTCTCGTCCGTGCAGCGGATCAGGCGCAGCCGCGCGAGATCGGGCGCGAAGACGAGGCGCGCCGCGGCCATGACCAGACGCGCCACCATGTAGGAGACCACCACGGCCTCCATGATCAGGCGGTTGGAGGGCCAGATGGCGTAGAGCCCGATCACCGTCAGCCCCGCGAGGCCGAAGCCGGCCACGGGCACCAGATCGAGCGAGAGGTGGCCCAGGATGTAGGGCAGGCGGCGCAGCCCCTGCAGCGGCCCCTCCACCGCCGCGCTGCGCTCCTCCAGCCAGCGGTAGGGGCGGCGCAGCAGGAAGCGCAGCAGCCGCTCGGCCAGCAGCCCGGCGAGCATGACGAGGCCGAGCTTCCAGCTCAGCGCCAGCACCTGCTGCTGCAGCCTCTCATCGGTGGCGATGCGGCCGAACCAGGCGCGCACGCCCTGCATCTCGGTGGCCGAGGAGATGGCGGCGAGCAGTTGCAGCGCGGCGGCGGAGAGCCGGTCGGCCAGGCCCTGCACGATCTCGGCCGGGACGGGCAGCTCCTCGGGGCGGGACTCGGCCGGGGCGGGCGGCGGCGCCTCCGGCTCGGCGGGGCGGGTCGCTTCCAGGGCGCGGATCAGCGCGGCGCGGCGCGCCTCGTCGCGCAGGATGTCCAGCAGCGCGGCCAGCTCGGGCGGGGCGGCGGCCGGAGCGCCGGCGGGCGCGGGCGGGGCGACAGCCGCGGCGGGGGCCTGGGTGGCGGGGGCCTGGGGGGCGGGAGCGGGCGCGGCTGGGGCCGCAGCGGGCGCTGGGCGCGCCGCACCGGCCGGCGCGGCGGGGACGGGGCGCGCCGCGGAGGCCGGGGCGGCGGGCGAGGCAGCGGGGGCCGGCTGCGGGGCGGCGGCCGGGGCGGCAGGGGCGGCGGGGATCTGGGCCGCGGGCGCAGGGGCCGGGGCGGCGGGCGCCGAGGCCGCGGGCGCGGCGACGGGAGGCTGATTCGGGGCCGGCGCGGCGGCCGGGGCCGAGCCGGGCGGGGGGGCGCCCGGCTGCAGGGCGGGCGGCAGCGGCACGCTCTGGCCCGCCCCACGCTCCGGCGCCGGGCCCAGCACCGCCCCCTGCGGCAGCGGGGCGGCGGGCGCGGGCTCGGCCGCCGCGCCCGGCGCCACCGGCGAGAGGGAGCGCAGCACCCGCTCGCCCGCGCTCACCTCCGTGTCGGGCGAGGCGCCGGGCGCCGGCTGGGCCGCGGCGGGCAGGGCGAGGCCGAGGGCGAGGATCAGGGCCGCGAGGAGGCGCAGGGTCATGCCCCCCTCTCCCCCGCGGCGGCGCGCCGGGTCAAGTTGCCGGGCGCGGCGCGCGGGCGCAGCATGGTGCGGCGCATGATGAACTCCCCGTCCGTCTGGGTCGTGATGCTCGCCCTTCTCGGCACGCATATGGCGGGGATGGGCGCCTTCCTGACCGTGCCCGTGCTGGCCCCGGCGATCGGCGCGGAGACGGGGCTCTCGCCCTCGCTCGCCGGGGTGCACACGGCGCTGACCTATGGCGGCGCGCTGCTCTCGGGGCCCTTCGCCCAGGGGCTGCTGCGGCGGCATGGCGGGGTGCGGGTGTGCCAGGGGGCGCTGGTGGTGATCGCGCTCGGCATCGGGCTCGCGGCGCTGGGCCATCCGCTGGCGCTGGCGCTCTCGGCGCTGCTGGCCGGGATGGGCCATGGGCCGATCACGCCGGCCGGGAGCCATCTGCTCGCCCCGCGCGTGCCGCCGCAGCGGCGCAGCCTGATCTTCGGCCTCAAGCAGTGCGGGGTGCCGGCGGGGGCGATGCTGGTGGCCGCGCTCGCCCCGGCGCTGGGCGGGCTGTTCGGCTGGCGCGCGGGGGTTCTCGCCATGGCGGGCTTCGCCCTGCTGCTGGCGCTGGCCCTGCAGCCCCTGCGCGCGGCGCTGGACGCCGACCGCGCCCCGGCCGCCGCGGCGCGCCCGCGCCCCTGGGAGGAAGCGCGGCAGAGCCTCGGACTGCTGCGCGGGCGGGGGGCGATCCGCGCGCTCACCATCGCCTCCTGCTGCTACGGCACGGCGCAGTTCTGCTTCTCCTCCTTCTTCGTGGTCTGGCAGGTGGAGGTGCGCGGCGTGGCGCTGGAGGCGGCGGGGCTGCAGCTCGCCCTGGCGCAGGCGGGCGGGGTGGCGGGGCGCGTGCTCTGGGCGGTGATCGCGGACCGGCTGGGGCCGCTGCGGGTGCTGTTCGCCCTGGGGCTCGCCATCATGCTCGCCTCGGCGCTGCTGGCGCTGGCCGGGCCGGGCTGGCCGGGCGCGGCGATCAGCCTGCTGGCCCTGGCCATGGGCGCCTCGGCCATCGGCTGGAACGGGGTGCTGCTGGGCGAGGTGGCGCGCATCGCCCCGCCGGGCCGGGTGGGCGCGGCCACAGCGGCGCTCGGCTTCGCCTTCGCCGCGACCATGGTGGCGATGCCCGTGCTGTTCTCGGCGATGGTGCTGGCGTCCGGCGGCTACGCGCTGGGCTTCGCGCTCTGCGCCGCGGCGGGGGGCATGGGCGCCCTGTCGCTGGCGCGGTTGCGCCTGCGGCGCGAGGGGCCATGATGGGGCGATGCAGACCGTGCTCACCGTTCTTGTCGCCGCGGCGATGCTCGCCACGCTCGGGGTTCTCATCGCCGGCATGATCGGCATGGCGCGGGGCGCCGATGGCGGCGCCTCGCAGAAGCTGATGCGCTACCGCGTGCTGTTCCAGTTCGTGGCGCTGGTGCTGTTCGGGCTGCTGCTGCTGCTCATGAGGTAGGCGGCGGGCGGCGGGCCTCGCGCCAGGCGCCCAGCGCCGCGCCGGCCAGGGCGCCCGCCAGCACTGGCCAGGGCTGGCCCAGCCCCGCCTGGCTCACGCCCAGCGCCACCAGCGCCGCCGCGCCCCATGGGGCAAGGTCCATCCGCCCGCGCCAGAGCGGCACGAGCAGCGCCACCATGGTGGCGAGGCTGGCGAAGAACACCGGGTGGCCCGGCGGCAGGCGGATCAGCGCGGCGAAGAGGTGGCCCAGCACCGTGCTGCCCACCCAGAACACCCAGAGGCCGAGCCCGACGCCCAGCAGCATGCCCGCATCGCGCCCGCCCGCGCGCTGATCGGCCACCGCCATGGCGAAGCTGTTGTCCACCAGCGTCGCGAGCGTGCCCCAGAGGCGCCAGCCGCGCAGGCGGTCCAGCCAGGGGGCCAGCGCCGCGCCCATGGGCGCGAGGCGGAGGTTGATCACCAGCGCGGCCAGGGCGGCGGCGAGGATGGGCGCGGGCTCCCGCCACAGCTCCAGCGCCACGAGCTGCGAGGTGCCGGCGAAGACCAGCGCGCTCATCAGCCCCGCCTCCAGCGTGGAGAGGCCGCGCGCATCCGCGATCACCCCCACCACCAGCCCGAAGGGCAGCATGGCGGGCGAGATGGCGGCGGCCATGCGCGCCCCGCGCCACACCCCCGCCCGGGTGAAGACGACGCGCCCCTGCCCGCTCATGGCCGGCGGGCGAGCAGGGCCTCGGCCTCCTCGCGGGGGGTGGCGAGGGCGCGGCGCGCCACCTCGCCCGGGAAGCCGGCGCGGGCGAGGGCGGCAAGCCATTTGCGCCGCGTCTCGGCCTCCGGCGCGGCCGGGGCGAAGGGGCCGAGGCGGCGGCGGCGGCACAGGGCGAGGGCGGCGGTGAACTCGTCCGGCACCTCCTCGCCCGCCAGGGCAGCGCGGGCGGTGGCGGCGTCCACTCCCTTGGCGGCGAGATGGGCGAGCGCGGCCCGGGCCGAGCGCCCGGCCCCCAGCAGCCGGCGCGCGCGGGCGGCGGCGAAGGCGGCGTCATCCACCGCCCCGGCGGCGACGAGGCGGGCGGCGATGGCGTCGGCGCGGGCGCGGGCGGCGGCGGCCTCGCGCGCCACGGCATCGGCCTCCTGCCCGGCGGCCTCGGCGGCGCGGGCCCAGCGGCGGATGCGGTTGTGCAGCACCCGGCGCAGCCCCGCCTCGGTGGCGGCGAAGCGGGAGAGGTGGCGCAGCGCCGCCTCGCGGAGGCTCGCTTCGTCGGGGGCGGTCATGGGCGGAGGCGAGGGATGGGACGACGCCCAGGCGGCCGGATGGCCGCCGCCCGGCGACTGTGGGCAGGCACATGCACACCCTCCCCACCCTCCGGCCGCACAGCGGCCGGCGCCGCCAGACCCGCCGCCCCGCCCGGCGCGCCCGCCCCGCGGCGAAGCCAAGGCGGCCGGACGGCCGCCGCCCGGCGACTGAGGGGCTCAAATGACAAAATGCAACGGCTCCGTGATCGGCCGGCGCAGCCCCGCCTGGGCGGCGCGCTTGAGCAGATCCTCGAGGGTCAGCGCGCGCAGCCGCTCGGCCAGCAGCGCATCCAGCTCGGCCCAGAGCGGCGCGGTGACGGCCGCGGCCAGCCGGCCGGCGGGGCTGGGCGGGCCGGCCTCCTCCTCTGTGACGGCGGCGAGAATGTCCGCCAGCGGCACCTCGCGCGGCGCGCGCGCCATGCGGTAGCCGCCGCGCGGCCCGCGCAGGCTGTCGAGCAGCCCTGCGCGGACCAGGGCCTGCAGCATCGGCTCGATGCCGCGCCGCGCGAGGCCCAGGCGCTCGGCGATCTCGGCCGCGCCGGTCACCTCGCCCGAGCGCCCGGCGTGGAACGCGACGTCGAGCGCGATGTCGAGGGCGAGCAGCGCACGGTCCTGGCGCAGCAGCATGGGGGGGGAAATCTCCTTTCTCGCGGCGTGG
Organism: Rubritepida flocculans DSM 14296; assembly: GCF_000425365.1. Taxonomy (GTDB): domain Bacteria; phylum Pseudomonadota; class Alphaproteobacteria; order Acetobacterales; family Acetobacteraceae; genus Roseococcus; species Roseococcus flocculans. The sequence goes on from NZ_AUDH01000015.1 coordinate 63,070, forward strand.
AAATAACCCGGCCGCCGCATGATTCCAACCCGCGAGGCTATCCCCGCCCGTCGAACACCCGCCCGGCGAAGAGGGTGATGCCGTGCTGCCAGGCCCAGGCGATGGCGGCGGGCGTGTCGGCGCCCAGCAGCACGAGCCGCGCGCGGTCCTCGGGGAGGGCGGCGGCGAAGGCGGCGCGGGCGGCGGCGTCCGCCGCGAGGAAGCCGGGCCGGAAACGCAGCCGCAGCAGGCCGGGGGCGCGGGCGGCGAGACCGAGGGCGGGAAGATGCGCGGGTTCCAGCCCGTCCAGCCCGAGCCGCCAGCCGCGCGCCTCGGCCCAGCGGCGCGCCCGGGCGAAGCCGCCCGGATCGGCCAGCGCGTCGGCGAGCGGCACGCACAGATGCAGGCGCTCCCGCCCGAAGGGGCCCAGCGCGGCGTCGAGGCGCAGCGCCTCCGCCTCCGTCACGCTGCCGAGCGCGAGGGGCAGGCAGACGGCGCCGAGGCCGCGCGCCTCCTCCGGCCGGGCGAGATCGGCGAGCAGCCGGCGTTCGGCGGCGCGGCGGAAGGCGGTGAAGGCGGCCGGGCAGGCCTCCAGCGCCGCGCCGGGCAGCAGGCGCTCGGCCAGATCGGGCAGATGGGCGCGGATTTCCGTCGCCTCGCGCCAGGCCTCCTCCTGCCCGGGAGCGAGCCGCCACAGCCCGCGCCGGCGCTGCGCGATGGCGACATCGGCCCCGGCGAGCGCGCGCAGCGCGGCATCGAGCGCGGCGGGCCTGGGCGGGGGGGCGGGCGGAGGCGGCGGGGCCTCGGGCGCGGCGGCGAGGCCGAGCGCCCTCTCCACCGCCGCCAGCAGCACCGCGGCCTCGGCGGGCAGGCGAAGATGCGGGGCCCAGTCCTCCAGGGGGAGTTCCGGGGCCATCCGCGCCAGGGCGGCCCGGGCCGTCTCGAGATGCGCCCCCGGCGGGGGCGAGACCACCGCGACATCGCCGCCCGGCAGGTCGAAGCGGCGGGCGCGGGTGGGGCGCAGCAGCGGGGCCAGCGCCTCCTCCCATTGCCGGGCGTGGCGCGGGGCGCGCAGCCGCTCGGGCAGCGCGGAGAGGCGCAGCAGCAGCGCATGGCGCTCGATGCCGGAGGCCACGCAGTCCCGCACCAGGGCGGCGAGGGCCAGGGCCTCGGCCACCGGCCCCTCGCGCGACCAGGCCAGCGCCTCGCTCATGGCGCGGCCTCGCGCAGCGCGGCCGCGGGCAGCGGCCAGGGGGGCGGCGCGCCGAGGGCGATGAGGCGCTCCGGCAGCGCGGGCGGGGGCGCGGCGGGCATGGGCGCGGCCAGCCAGCACCCCGGCGGGAGGGGCCATTCCAGCGCGGCCGGCGAGTCGGCGAGCAGCGCGACCTCCCAGCCCGCGGCCTCCAGCCCGGCGCGGCGGGCGGCGAAGGCGTCGGGCTCGGCCAGCAGGGCAAGCGGCAGCAGGGCGATGGGCGGCGGCCCGGGCAGCCTGGCCATCGCCCCCCCGCCGGCAAGGCCGGCGGCCGGAAGGTCGAGCAGCAGGCGCAGCCCCGGCCGCAGCGGCGGCAGGGCGGAGAGGCCGGCGGGCGAGGTCAGCGCCTGCAGAAGCCGGCGGCAGAGCCGCTCCCGCGCCCAGGCGCGCTGCTCGGGCTCGGGCGGAAGCGGCGCGCGCGGGGCGAGGCGCTGCGCGACGGGCGGCCCGCCCGCGGCGGCCGAGAAGAGGCTCAGCGCGGCGAGTTCGCCGGGCGGCCGGGCGGCGCCCTCGGCCTCCAGCGCGGCCCAGCCGACCGGGGCGGCGGCGGGGAGGGCGCGGCCCGCCTGGGGCAGCCAGGAATCGAGCAGGGGCAGCGCCTCGGGCAGGGCGAGGCGGCGCGGCGCGAGGCCGAGCAGGGCGCGCAGCTCCCCGGCGGCCCGTTCGGCCGCGGCGGGGGTGCCGCCGATCAGCACCTCGCCGCCCGGCAGGGGCACCGCCTCGCCGCCGCCGAAGGCCGCGGCCTCGCGCAGCAGAAGCCGGGCGAGGCGGCGATCGGCGGCGTCCCTCGGCGCATCGAGCAGCAGGATCGGGCTGCCCGGCGGCAGCGCGGCCGCCACGGCGCGCAGCCCGCCATGGCCGCCCGAACCGCCTCCGCCCTGACTGGCCTCGATCACCCGCATCAGCCGCCGCGCCCCGCTTCCGCACGCCCGCGAGCCGCCCTGATCGCCCCGCGCCGCTTAAGGAAGCCTTGTCCTGTCCGGGTTCCGCCCCGGGTCCGCCCCGGGGTCCGAAAGGATGAATTGTTGCAGGAGGATGCCGGAACCCTGTAGGGATCGTGAAAACGGTCAGGAAAGCGCATGCCGGATCAGCCCAGACCCGATGCGGGGCAGGACGCCGTGACGCCCGCCCAGTTGGCCGAGGCGGTGCGCGGCATCCACCGGGCGGCCGTCCTCGTCGTGGGCGACGCGATGGTGGACCGCTACGTCTATGGCAGCGTCAGCCGCATCAGCCCCGAGGCCCCCATCCCCGTGCTCAACGTGGAGCGCGAGGTGGCGTTGCCCGGGGGCGCGGGCAATGTGGTGCGCAACCTCACCGCGCTGGGCGCGGCGGTGGCCTTCGTCTCGCTGGTGGGCGACGACGCGGCGGGCAGCGACCTCACGGGGCTGATCGGCGGCCAGCCGCGGGTGGAGCCCTGGCTGCTGGTGCAGGGCGGGCGCACCACCACGACCAAGACGCGCTTCCTCTCCGGCGGCCAGCACCTGCTGCGCACCGACCGCGAGGAGTTCCAGCCCATCCATCCGCGCCTCGCGGACCGGCTGGTGAAGATCGCCTCCGACGCGGTGGCGGCGACGACGACGCTCGTGCTCTCGGACTACGGCAAGGGCGTGCTCTCGGGCGAGATTCCCGCGCGGCTGATCCGCGCCGCCCGCGCCGCCGGCCGCCGCGTGGTGGTGGACCCCAAGGGCGGCGACCACGCACGCTTCGCGGGGGCGGACCTGATCATGCCCGAGCCGGAGGAGCTGGCCGGCGCCACCGGCATGCCCGTGCACGACGAGGCGAGCGCGGCCGCCGCGGCCAGCGCGCTCAGCCGCCGCCACGGCTTCGGCGCGGTGCTGGTGCCCCGCGTGCCCGACGGGCTGACGCTGCTGCAGGCCGAGCCCGATGGCGGCGAGACGGTGCGCCATTTCCGCGCCGAGGCCTCGGAGGTGCATGACCCCGCGGGCGGCGGCGATGCGGTGGTGGCGGTGGTGGCGGCGGGGCTGGCCGCCGGGCTGGCGCTGCCGGCGGTGGCGCGGCTCGCCGCGCTCGCGCTCGGCATCGTCAGCCGCAAGGCGGGCATCGCCGTGGTGCGCAGCGACGAGCTGCTGGAGGGCCTGACGCCCGGCCGCGGCGCGGCGCGCAAGCTCGTCTCGCTGCCGCTCGCCGTGGAGGTGATCGAGCGCTGGCGGCACCGCGGCTGGCGCATCGGCTTCCTGCCCGCCGGCCAAGCCGACTGCCCGGAGGAGACGACGCGCCGCGCCCGCGCCTGGTGCGACCGTCTGCTGGTGGGCGTGCGCGAGGAGACCGACCGCGCGAGCGAGATCGCCGAGCGGCCAGAGGTGGACCTCGTCGCCATCGGCGCGGACGGCGCGGGCGAGGACACGCTGCGCCTGCTGCGCCCCGACGTGATGGTGGCGCCGGCCCAGGATCCGCGCCTCGCCGCGCTTCTGCGCGAATGGGGCGGGGAGCTGCGCTTCGCGGAATGATGCGGGCGGCACTCCGTGCCGCCCGTATCGCGCGCGGGGTTGGCGGGGCGGCCGCGCGCCAAGCGAAGGGCGCTCAGCCCACCGGGTTCACCAGCTCGCCGATGCCCTCGATGGCGATTCGCACCACATCCCCGCCCTTGAGCAGCTGCGGCGGCTGCATGGCGTAGCCTACCCCCTCGGGCGTGCCGGTCAGCACCACATCGCCCGTGCGCAGGGTAAAGCCGATGGAGAGGTGGTGGATGATCTCCTTCACGTCGAAGATCATCTTGGAGGTGCGCGAGGACTGGCGCTTCTCCTGGTTCACCCACAGCTCGATGGCGATGTCGGAGGCGTCGAGATCCTCCGCCGGCACGATCCAGGGGCCGAGCGGGCAGGAGCCGTCGAGCGACTTGCCCTTGAACCACTGCCCGTAGCGGCGCTGCAGGTCGCGCCCCGTCACGTCGTTGCCGATGGTCCAGCCGAAGACGTGGGAGAGCGCCTCCTCCTTCGCGATGTTTGCGCCCGGCTTGCCGATGACGAGGGCGAGCTCGGCCTCGTAGTCCAGCCACTGGGTCACGCCGGTCGCACCATGGTCGGGGATGGTGGCGCCGGGGGCGATCACCGTCTCGGGCGCCTTGGTGAAGAACTGCGGGAACTTCGGCGCCTCGCTCTGCGTGATGCCGCGGGTGCGGTCGCCCTCGGCCACATGGTCCATGTAGTTGCGGCCGACGCAGAAGATGTTGCGCGCCGGGCGCGGGATGGGGGCGAGCAGCGCGGCCTCCGCCCGCTTCACCACGGCCGCCGCGCGCGGGCTGGCGAGCGCGGCGCGGATGGCCGCAAGGCCGGGCGAGCCGGCGGCGATGACCGCCATCATGTCCGGATAGGGCAGGCCGGCGGCGGTGAGGTCGAGGATCTCGCCCTCGTTCAGCATCGCGCCGGCGCGCGGGGCGCCCCCGGCATGGGGGGCGAAGGTGACGAGTTTCAGGGCCATCGGCGTCCTCCTGTGCGGCGGCGGCATAGGGCGCGCTGAGGGCCGGCTTGTCCAGACGGGGGGCGCTGTTTCCAGAATATCAAGAAACAGGTAGATAGAGGATCGCTTCCGCGCCAGGAGGGGGCGGCCGGTGGTCGGCGAAGGGCGGTGTGGCCCCACGCCGCCCGGGCCTTGCTTACGCGCCTGGGGCGGCGGCCGCCCCTTGCGCCCCATCGCGGAGACGCGCCGTGCTGCCCCGCCGCCTTGCCCTCGCCGGCCTGCCCGCCCTGATCGCCGCGCCCCTGCGCGCCGAGCCGGCGCGCGACGGGTTCCGCCGCCGCTGGGCGGAGTTCCGCGACCGCTTCCTCGCGCCGGAGGGCCGGGTGGTGGACACGGGCAATGGCGGCATCTCCCATTCCGAAGGGCAGGGCTGGGCGATGCTCTGCGCCGCCCGCGCCGATGACCGCGCGGCCTTCGAGCGGCTCTACGCCTGGACCATGCGCGTGCTGAAGCGCCCGGCGGACGAGCTCTTCGCTTGGCGCTTCCGCCCCGAGGCCGGGGTGGACGACCCGAACAACGCCACCGACGGGGACATCTTCATCGCCTGGGCGCTGCTGGAGGCCGGCGACCGCTGGGGCCGCCCGGAGTGGCAGGCGCAGGGCGCGGCCATGGCGCGGGACATCCTGCAGCGCCTGGTGCGCCCGGCGGGGGATCACCTGCTGCTTCTGCCCGGGCTGCGCGGCTTCGAGCGCCCGGGGCAGATCGTGGTGAACCCCTCCTACTACGCCTTCCCGGCGCTGCGGGCGCTGGCGCTGGCCGCGCCGGACCCCGCCTGGTTCCAGCTCGTGGTGGACGGGCTGTCGCTGCTGCGGCGCGGCCGCTTCGGGCGCTGGCGCCTGCCGCCGGACTGGCTGGCCTGGACCCGCGGCGAGGGGCGGCTGGCCCCCGCGCAGGGCTGGCCGGCGCGATTCTCCTACGACGCGGTGCGCGTGCCGCTCTACCTGGCCTGGGCCGGGCTGACGGAGGAACCAGGGGTTACCGGGCCCGCCCGGTTCTGGCAGGAACATGCGCCGCGCATGCTGCCGGCCTGGACGGACCTCTCGAACAACCAGCTCTCGCCCTATCCGGCCTCGCGGGGAACCGCCGCCATCGCGCAACTGTCGCGCGAGTCCGCGGGGCTGTCAGGGCTGTCGCGCGCGGCGCGGAGCGCGCCGCTGCATGGGGAGGACTACTACTCGTCCGTCCTCGTGCTGCTGGTGGACCTCGCGGCGCTGGATCGCGGCATGTCCTGAGCGCCACATCGGCGCATTCTATGCAAAGGATTGGTGAAAGCTATTCCCAGCCCTTGGGATTCTGGGCATGTTTGCGCCAACATTCGAAGGCTCGGGGTTGAGATGGCTGAGGAACCTGACGTGGCGCGCATCCGGGCCGCGCTCAACACGCCCGGATTGAGATATCGCAGCTTCGGAAATCCGCCCGTCCGCGTCGAGCCCGAGCCGCCCGCGGAGGCCGTGGCGCGTCCAGACGCGGAGACAGCGCCCATTTTTTCCGCGCCGCCCTCGACGCCCGCGCCGCCCGAGGGGGCGGAGCCCCCTGAAGTGGATTGGGCCGCGCTCGCCGCCGCCTCGGAGATGCTCGAACCCCCGCCGGCCCCGCCGCCCGTTGCCGCGACCCTACCGCCGCCCGCCACGGCGGCCGCCCCGGCGGCCACGCCGCCGGCCCCGCCTGCGGCAGCGCCGGCCGAGTCGCACGCGCCCTTCGCCCTGCTGGACGCGCTCGGCTAGTTGCCGCCCGCGCCGCAGCCGCCGGCAGCGGCGCCGCCGCGCAGCACGCTGGCCCTGCTGCGGGGCGCGACCGCCGAGCCCAGCACGCCCCCGCCCGCCCCCGAGCCCAAGCCCGCCGCGGCGGTCGCGCGGCCTCTCGCCGAGGTCATGCGCCTCATCGCCGAGGGCCTCGCCGCCAAGGAGGCAGCGCGCGCCGCCACGCGGCCTGCCGCCCGCTAGACCCGGAGTTCCCATGCCCCTTCTCTGCTTCGCCTCACCCAAGGGCGGCGTCGGAAAGACCACTCTGGCGGCCAACATCGCCGACGCGATGCGCCGTCAGGGCCGCCGCGTGCTGGTGATGGATTTCGACCCGCAGAACACGCTGCGCCTGCATTTCGGCGTGCCGCTGACGGACACGGCCGGCTTCATGGTGGACCTGCCCAAGCGCCCCGACTGGCGCGACCTGGTGCGCCAGACCGCCTCGGGCGTGATGCTGCTGCCGCACGGCTCGAGCGACATCCGCGGCACGCTCGGCCTCGCCCACGCGCTGGAGCGCGACCCGGAGCTGCTGGCCGCGCCCATGCGCTCCATCCTGGGCGATCCGAACCTGCTGGTGGTGGCGGACACGCCGCCCGGCGCCTCGCATGCGCTGAACATCCTCGCGCCCATGGCCTCCATGGTCTGCGCGGTGCTGCTGCCGGACGCCACCTCCGCCGCGCTGATCCCCGACATCGACAGCGGCCGCTTCCTGGGCGCGGGCACCATGGCCGCGCTCTTCGCCGGGCGGCTGCGCGTCATCCTGAACGGGGTGGACCCCAATGCGCGGCTCTCGCGCGCGGCGGCCGAGACGGTGGCGCGCCATCTCGGGCCGCGGCTGCTCGGCGCGGTGGCGCGCGACGAGCTGGTGGCCGAGGCGCTGGCCGCCCAGCGCCTCGTGCTCGACATGGCGCCCACCAGCCAGGCCGCTGAGGATCTGCGCGAGATCGCCCGCGGCATCGAGGCGGCGCTGCCGCCCAGCCCCGAACCCTTCGGCACGGGCTGGGGCGCGCGATGAGCTTCTCCGTCCCGGCCCACAAGGAACGGATCGCGCGGCTTCCGCTCCTGCGGAACCGCGCGGTGGGCTGGGCGTTGAGCCTGCTGGGGGCGCTGGCGGCGCTGGCCGTGATCGTCGTGCCCATGGAGGCGGAGCAGCAGGCCATCTTCGGCCTGCTCACCTTCGCGCTCTTCCTGGTGCTCAACCGGCTGCGCGGCCGCACCATCTCCATCATGCTGGCCGCGCTCTCCACCGTGGTCAGCCTGCGCTACTTCCACTGGCGCGTGACGGAGACGCTGGATTTCGCCGGCTTCTGGCAGACCTTCCTCGGCACGGGTCTGGTGCTGGCGGAGTTCTACGCCATCGTGGTGCTGGTGCTCTCCTACTTCCAGCTTCTCTGGCCGCTGGAGCGCAAGCCCGTCCCGCTGCCGGACGATCCGGACGAGTGGCCGACGGTGGACGTGTTCATCCCCACCTACAACGAGCCGCTGGACGTGGTGCGGCCCACCGTCTTCGCCGCGCTCGCGCTCGACTGGCCGGCCGAGAAGCTGCGCGTGCACCTGCTGGACGACGGCCGGCGCGAGGAGTTCCGCCGCTTCTGCGCCGAGGTGGGCTGCAACTACGTCATCCGCCCCGACAACAAGGGTGCCAAGGCGGGCAACATCAACCACGCGCTGGCCCGCACCGACGGCGAGTACGTCGTGGTGTTCGACTGCGACCACGTGCCCACGCGCGGCTTCCTGCAGCTCACCATGGGCTGGATGATCCGCGACAAGGGCCTCGCGATGATCCAGACGCCCCACTACTTCTATTCGCCCGATCCCTTCGAGCGGAACCTCGTCGTCGGCCATCGCGTGCCCAACGAGGGGCTGCTGTTCTACGGCCTGATCCAGCAGGGCAACGATTTCTGGGGCGCCACCTTCTTCTGCGGCTCCTGCGCGGTGATCCGCCGCACGGCGCTGGAGGCGGTGGGCGGCGTGCCGACCGAGACGGTGACGGAAGACGCCCACTGCTCGCTCAAGATGCAGCGGCTGGGCTGGCGCACCGCCTATCTGCGCGTGCCGCTCGCCGCGGGGCTCGCCACCGAGCGCCTGATCATCCACATCGGCCAGCGCATGCGCTGGGCGCGCGGGATGATCCAGATCCTGCGCATCGAGAACCCGCTCTTCGGGCGCGGGCTGAGCCTGCCGCAGCGGCTCTGCTACTTCCTGGCGATGTTCCACTTCCTCTTCCCGCTGCCGCGCTTCGTCTTCCTCACCGCGCCGCTGGCCTTCCTGCTGTTCGGGGAGAACGTGATCGCCGCCTCGCCGCTCGCCATCGTCGCCTATGCGGGGCCGCACATCATCCACTCCATCGCCACCGCCTCGCGCCTGCAGACGACGGCGCGGCACTCCTTCTGGTCGGAGATCTACGAGACGGTGCTGACGGTCTATCTGCTGCCGGTGACGCTCTCGACGCTCATCGACCCCCGCCGCGGCCGCTTCAACGTGACCGACAAGGGCGGCACGCTGGAGGAGGGCTATTTCGACCTGCGCGCCGTGGGCCCCAACATGCTCCTGGCGGTGGCGCTGATCGCGGGGGTGCTGCTCGGCGTCTATGGGCTCGCGGTGAACCCGCCGGCCAGCCTGGAGTTCCAGGCCTATGCGCTGAACGTGTTCTGGGCCGTGCTATGCCTGATCGCGGTGCTGGCGGGCATCGCCGTGGGCCGCGAGCGGCGGCAGTTGCGCGAGCGCGCCCGCATCAACGTCGTCATCGAGACCACCGCCCTGCTGCCCGACGGGCGGCGCATCGAGGGGCTGACGCAGGATCTCTCGCTCGGCGGCGCGGCGATCAGCATCGAACAGCCCCAGGACCTGCCGGAGGACGCGATCATCACCCTCGAGTTCGAAGCGATGGGCGATGTGCTGCGCATCCCCGCCGAGGTGCTGCGCTGGCAGGAGGGACGCCTGCAGGTGCGTTTCGCCCCGCGCGACCTGCGCGACGAAGGCGCGATCGTGCAGCTCGTGCTCGGCCGCGCCGATGCCTGGGTGGACTGGGACGACGTGCCGGCCGACCGGCCGCTGCGCTCGCTGCGCGACGTGATCTTCGCCATCGGCGGCCTGTTCGCCGGCGAATCCCAGTTCAGCTTCCGCCCCGGCCGCCGCCGTGGCGGCCGGCGGGCGACCGCCCCCGCGCCGGCCGCCCGCGAGGACGCGCCGCGCGCGAAGGAGACGGTGGCGGCCGCCCTCGGCCTCGGCCTGCTGCTGCTGCCCGCCGGCGCCGCCGCGCAGCTCCAGCCGCCGCCGCTGTCGCCCCCGCCGCCGCCGCCCGGGGCTGCCGCGACGCCCGCGCGGCCCGCGCCGCTCAACCTCGCCCCCGCACCGGCCCCGCCCGCGCCCGTGCAACTCGCCCCGGCCCCGACGCCGCCCGCCCTCGCGCCCGCCCAGCCGGGCGCCGGGCCCAGCCCCTTCAACCCCGTCACGCCCGTCCCGCTCAACCTCGCGCCGGCCCCGGCGGCCCCCGCGCCGCTGAACCTCGCCCCGGCCGCGCCCGGCCAGATCCCCCCGGCCGCGCCCGGCCAGGGCTTCGGCCGGCCCGATGAGGTCGCGACTGGCCAGACCACCGGGGTGCGGCAGGAGGTGCGCACCCTGCGCCAGCTCGGCCTGCGCGGGCCGATGCAGCTGCGTGGCGTCTCCGACCTGCAGGGCGTTCTCTTCGGCGTGCGCGGCGACGAGGTGGTGACCCAGGCCTCGCTGGTGCTGCAGGGCGCCACCTCGCCCGCGCTGATCCCCGAGCTGAGCCAGATCGCCATCACGCTGAACGAGCAGTTCATCGGCGCCATCCAGCCCGACCGCAGCCGCCCCGCCTTCGGCCCGCTCGAGTTCCCGATCAACCCGGCCTTCTTCTCGGACGCGAACCGGCTGAACTTCCGCTTCTCCGGCCGCTACGCCATCGAGTGCAACGACCCGCTCTCCGGCCTGCTGTGGAGCTCCATCTCCGACACCTCCACCCTCGCGCTCACGCTCGAGCGCCTGCCCGTGGTGCGCGACCTGGCGCGGCTGCCCGAGCCCTTCTTCGACCCGCGCCTGCTGCGCGAGCCGCTGGTGCTGCCCATCATCCTGCCCGAGACGGCGAGCAACGAGATCATCCGCGCGGCGGCCATCGCCACCTCCTGGTTCGCCATCCAGGCGGATTACCGGGGGGCGAGCTTCCCTGTCGGCTCGCAGCTTCCGCCGCGCGGCAATGGCGTGGTGGTGGTGGCGGGGCTCGACACGCCGCCCGGCCTCGCGCTGCCGCGCATCGACGGCCCGACCCTGGCGGTGGTGAACAACCCCAACGACCCCTTCGGCCTGCTGCTCGTCATCGCCGGGCGCACCGGGCTGGAGGCGGTGGCGGCCGCCACCGCGCTCGGCGTGGGCCGCGAGGCGCTGACCGGCGAGATCGCGCTGGTGCAGGCGCAGGACATCCCGCCCCGCCAGCCCTATGACGCGCCGCGCTGGCTGCGCGCCGACCGCCCCGTGCGCTTCGGCGAGATCATGGACCCCTCGGAGCTGCAGGCCTTCGGCTATGTGCCCGGGCCCATCGCCGTGCCCTTCCGCACCGCGCCCGATCTCTACACCTGGCGCGGCCGGCCCCTTCCCACCGACATCCGCTTCCGCGCCCCGCCCGGGCCGGTGATGGACGTGGCGGTCTCGCGCCTCGACGTGGCGGTGAACGACGTGTTCCTCCGCTCCTTGCCGCTGCGCGAGGCCGATCCGGGCTGGCCGCTGAACTGGCTGCGCCAGCGCCTCGTGGGCTCCGAGCGGGGAGAGGCGCGGGTGGGCATCCCGCCCTACCTCATCTTCGGCCAGAACGAGCTGCAGCTCCGCTTCGACATGCGCCCGCTGCACCGCGGCGACTGCGTGGCCGTGCCCGGCGACATCCGCGCCTCGGTGGACAGCGACAGCACCATCGACATCAGCGGCGCGCACCGCTTCGCCGTGCTGCCCAACCTCGCGCATTTCGTGAGCTCGGGCTTCCCCTACACGAAATACGCCGATTTCGCGCAGAGCGCCGTTGTGGTGCCCGAGCGCCCGAGCGCGGGCGAGCTGGAGGCCACCTTCACGCTGCTCGGCCGGCTCGCCGCCATCGTGGGCTATCCGCCCATCGGCCTGCAGGTGGTGCGCCCCAACGGGCTGAACGAGGTGGCGGACCGCGACCTGATGGTGTTCGGCGCGCTGGGCCGCCAGCCGGCGCTGGCCGCGCTGCTGCGCGACGGGCCGATCCAGCTCGAGGGCAACCGCCTCACCGTTCAGCTCAACGACGGGCTGGGCGATTTCCGCAACCTCTTCGGCGGCGAGCGCCGCGCGCAGCTCGAGCGCGTTGCGGCGCAGCTCGCCGCGCCCGGCGAGGCGCTGGGCGCGCTGCTCGCCTTCCAGTCCCCGCTGCGTTCCGGCCGGTCGGTGGTGGCGCTGACGGGATCGAGCCCCGAGGGCATGGAGGCGATGCTGACCGCCCTGCGCGACCCCGAGCAGCTTCCGCGCGTGCAGGGCGATCTCGCGCTGCTCTCGGGCGGGCGGGTGCAGGCCTTCCGCGTGGGCTCCACCTACACGGTGGGCAGCCTGCCGCCCTGGATGTGGCCGGACTACTATCTCGGCAACAACCCCTACGCGCTGCTGCTGCTGCTGGCGGGCGCGCTGGTGCTGCTGGCGGCGCCGCTCTACTGGATCCTGCGGCGGCGCGCGGCGCGCCGGCTTCGGGAACGCTCGGTGTGAGCGCCTCGCGCGAGATCGCCGGCCGCGGAGAGCCGGAAGGGCAAGGCCGGCGCGGTCGCCCGCTGCCGCGCCGTGCGGCCTTCGCGCTGCCGCTCGCCGCCGCGCCGGGCGCGGGCGCAGCGCAGCCGGCCAGCCCCTCGCTGACCGTGATCGGGCGGGAGGGGTGGCTGTTTCCCCTCTGGGATCGGCTCGACCGGCTGGACATGGGGGCGCTGCGCCAGGTGCTGCAGATGCAGGCGGAGGCCATCGGCATCCTCAAGCGCGGCGGGATCGAGACGGTGATCCTGCTGCTGCCCTCCAAGGGCAGGGTGTACCGGCGCTTCCTGCCCGAGGGCATGCGCGTCTCGGCGGAAGTGGACCGCCGCTACGGCACGGTGGCGGCGGAGCTCGGCCGGGCCGGCGCGCTGGTCCCCGATCTCGACACCGCCTTCCGCGAGGCCGCGTCGAGCGATCCCCACTGGCCGCTCTTCTTCCGCACCGACACGCACTGGACGCCGGTGGGGGCGGAGCTCGCGGCCGTGCGCACCGCCCGGGACATGCTCTCGCGGCTGCGCCTGCCGCCCAGCCCGCGCCCGGGCACCGCCCTGGGCGAGTTCCGGATGATGCGCCTCGCCGCGGGCGATCTGCTGCCCTTCCTGCCGCCGGCGCAGCGCGCGAACTACGGGCCCGAGGAATCCCCGATACGCGAACTGGCGCAGGGGGCGGGCGGAGGGCTTCTGGAGGACGACGTGGCGGATGTGCAGGTGGTGGGCACCAGCAATGTGCAGCCACGCTTCGGCTTCCAGCCGGTTCTGTCCAACCAGATCATGCGGCCGGTGGGCCTCGCCTGGCGGCCCAACAACATCGGCCCCTATGCGGCGCTGGTGGAGTATCTTCGCGGCAGCGAGTTCCGGCTGCGGCGGCCGCGCGTCATCGTCTGGAACCACATCGAGGGCGACATGATGGGGCTTCCCAACAACCAGAGCTGGCAGCGCGCGGCGATGACGCCGCGGGCCTTTCTGGAGGAGTTGCGGAGGGCGGTGGCATGACGCGCCGCGCCCTGCTGGCCTGCGTCTCCGCCCTTGCACCCGCCTGGGCTTTCGCGCAGGGCCAGGTCTATGAGCCGGCGCCGCCGCGCGGATCGGCCTTCGTCCGCTTCGCCAACACGCTCCCCGCGGCCGTCCAGCTCCGTCCCGATTTCCTGCCGGCCTTCGGTCTCGGAACGCAGCCCGCGCAGCGCATCGGGGCCTATACGGTGGTGGAGAACGTCGCGAACCGCACGCTGCGGGTGGAGATCGCCGAGGGCGCGCGGCGCGGGCAGGGAAGCTTCCGCGCCAGCCCCGACAGCTTCGTGACGGTGCTGATCCATCGCGGGCCGGACGGCAATCCGGCGATCGCCACCGTGGTCGAGGAGACGGATTTCAACCGCGCCCGGGCGCGCCTCGCCTTCTACAACGCGCTGCCGGACTGCCCCGCGGGGGCCCTGCAGCTTCTCCCGGGCGGGCAGGCCGTGCTGGCGGAGGTGCCGGCCCTCGCCGGGCGCGCCCGCAGCGTCAATCCCGTCACCGCGGAGGTGCGCGCCGCCTGCGGGGCGCGCGTGTCCGCCGCCTTCACCCTGCAGGGGCTGGAGCCGGGGGGGATGTACAGCGTCTGGATGATTCCGGGCGCGACCGGCGCGCCCGAGGCCTTCATGACGCGCGACGTCACCGCGCCCATCCGTCGCTGAACAGCGCGCGATGCCTCACCCGAAGCCCCCGCCCCGCACTCCCCCGCGCCCGGGCAGCCCCTTGCAGAGGACGCTCGGCGCCGTGTTGGCGCTCGCCACGCTCGGCGCCTGGCCGGCGACCGAGGTCTCGGCGCAGCCCGCGCAGCAGCCCGGGGCGCGCATGTCGGGCCAGGCGGCCACGGCCGCGCTGCTCGAACAGGCCGGCTACTGGCGGCAGCGCAACCAGCCCGAGCGCGCCTTGCAGGCGCTGGAGCGAGTGCTGGCGGTGGAGCCGAACAATGTCGACGCTCTCGCCGCCGCAGTGGAGGCCGCGGCGCAGGCCTCCGACAGCGCCGCCGCCCAGCGCCATCTGGCCACGCTGCGGCGCATCGCCCCGGGGGATGCGCGCACCCAGCAGGCCGAGGAGGAGGTGCAGCTCCTGCAGCAGGACGGGCAGACCCTGACGGCGGCCCGCCAGCTCTCCGCGGCGGGCCGACAGGCCGAGGCGGTGCAGCGCTACCGGCAGCTCGCCCGCGGCGGGCGGGTGCCCTCGATCATCGCCGCCGAGTATTACCAGGTGCTCGCCTCCTCCTCCGAGGCCGGCTATCGCGAGGCGGTGGCGGAGCTGCGTCAGCGGGTGGCCGCCGCACCCGGGGACTTGCGCCTCGCGCTCACCCTCGCGCAGATCCTCACCTACCGCGAGGAGACCCGCTCCGACGGGATCGACCGGATGGAGGCGCTGGCCCGCCGCCCAGGCATGAGCGAGCTGGTGCGGCCCGCCTGGCGCTCGGCCCTGCTCTGGAGCGGGGAGGATCCCGAAACGGCGGCGCGCATCGAGACCTATCTGGCAGCTTTTCCCGGCCCCGATCCCGAGCTGGACGCGAAGCGCCGCCGCAGCGCCGAGGGCGGGCTGACGCCCGGCCAGCAGGCGCGGGCGCTGGCGTGGCAGGAGGTGGATGCGCGGCGCTACGCCGCCGCCGAGCGCGAGTTCAACCGCGCCCTGGAGAACGACCCGGCGGATGCGGAATCCCTGATCGGCCTCGCCATCATCCGCAAGATCCAGAACCGCTACGCCGAAGCGCGCGAGTTCTTCGCGCGCGCGGTCGCCGTCTCGCCCGAGCGGGAGGAGGATTTCCGCCGCGTGGTGGGCGACCTCAGCGGGCGGGAGGCGGCAGGCGGGGGCGTGGTGCTGGGCCCCTCCGTGCTGGCCTGGAGGGCGCTCGGCCGCGGCGATGCGGCGCGGGCGGAAGCCCTCGCGCGCCGCGCCGCCCGCGGCCGGGGGGAGGAGCGGCTGCAGGGCGAGCTGATCCTGGGCCAGATCGCGCTGCAACGCGGCGAGTTCGCGGTGGCGGAGGAGCGTTTCCGCGCGGCCCTCGCGCTCCGGCCACGGCAGGCGGATGCGCTTGTGGGCCTCTACCTCGCGCTGCAGGGACAGAACCGCTTCGCCGAGGGCGAGGCCCTGCAGCGCGAGGCCGGCTTCCTCCTTCCTGCGGGCGCGGGGGCGGCGCGCGCGGCCATCATGGTCGAAACCGCCCGCCGCCTCGATCATCCCGAGCAGGCGGTGGAGCAGCTCCGCGCCGCGCTGCGGCTCGACCCCGGCAACGCCTGGGCGACGGTGGATCTGATCCGGCGCCTGAAAGGCCGCGGCGATGTCGAGGAGGCGCGGGCGCTGGAGCGCGGGCTCGAGGCCCGCACCGATGCGGAATCCTCGCTGGCCGCGGCGCTCCTCGCCTTCGAGGACGAGCGCTTCGGCGATGCGGTGGCGCTGTTCGAGCGGGTGCCGGCGCGGCTGCGCAACCCCGACATGGCGCGGCTCGCCGCCACGGCGCGGCGCGAGTTCGAGGTGCGTCAGCTCGAGGACCAGGCGCGCGCCGGGCGCTTCGGCGCCCTCGCCCTGCTCGAGCAGATGGCGGGGCAGCGCGATCCTGCGGGCATGCTGGCGCCCGCCGTGGTGCGCGCGCTCGGCCGGCTCGAGGAGCCGGGGCGCACCGAACGCGCCGCGCGTCTCGCGCTCGCTGGCAACCCGGCGATGACGCCCGCCGCGCGCATCCTGCTGGCGGCCGCGCTGGTGGATGCGCGCCGGGTGGACCTCGCCCGGGAACTGACGCTGCCGCTCGCCATGGATCCCCGCCTGCCCGCCGAGCAGCGCCGGGAGCTGGAGAGCCTGCTCGACATCCAATCCAGCTTCCGCGCCGACCAGCTTCTGGCCGAGAACCGTCCGGCGGAGGCGCAGGCGGAACTCGAAGCCCTCGCCGCGCGACGGGGCGGCCAGCTTGCCCCAGGGGGCAACCTCGCTCTGGCGCGGCTGCTGGTGGCGCAGGGGCGGGCGCAAGAGGCCCGTGCCCTCGTGGAGGCCATGCTCGAGCGGAACCCACGCGACATCGAGGCCCGTCAGGTGCTGGTGGACGTCGCCATCGCCGAGCGCGACTGGGCGCGCGCCCAGGCCGCGCTCGTGGAGGGAGCCTTCTTCCATCCGGGCGATCTGCGGCTCACCCTGGCCGAGGCGCGGCTGCGCCGGGCCCGTGGCGACCAGCTCGGCACGCTTCGGCTCATGGAGCGCGCGGCGGCGCGCCGCCTCGCGGAACTGCGGGCGGACGGCGAGGTTGCGGGCGCCGCGGCCGCGGCGCGGGCCATGAGCCCCGGCGGCGGCATGCCCCAGGCCCAGCGCCTGCACGATCCGCTGACGGCCCAGATCGCGCAGGAGCTGATCCGCGCGCGCGACGAGGCCTCCATGTGGATCCAGGGCGGGGTGCAGGTGCAGAGCCGCGGAGGCGTCGCCGGCATCAGCCGCATGACCAACGTCACCCTGCCCGCGGAGGTGTCGGTCCCCGCGCCCGAGATCGGCGGCCGGCTGACCGTGGGCGTGGACACCGTGCTGCTGCGCGCCGGGCGGATGGGAAGCGACTTCACCACCACCCAGAGCTTCGGCACCAACCCGGTCTTCGCCGATCCCTCCTTCGCCCGCCCGGCCTTCGTGCGGCCGCCCTCCGAGGTGGAGGGCGCGGCCGTACGAGTCGCCTACATCCGGCCGAACCTGCGCGCGGAGATCGGCTCCACGCCGCTTGGCTTCCAGCGGCCGACCTGGACGGGCATGTTCGAGGTGGTGCCGCAGATCACGGATCGCCTTCGCGTGCGTCTGACCGCCGAGCGCGCGCCGGTGACCGACAGCATCCTCTCCTACGCCGGGTATCGCCAGGTTCTCAGCGGCCCGTTCTGGGGCGGCGTGACCCGCACCGGCGGCCGCATCCAGTTCGAATATTCGCCCGATGCGCGCTCCGGCCTCTACGCCGGCGGCGGGGTGCATGCGCTGACCGGCGGCAATGTCGTGCGCAACACACGCTACGAGGCGGGGGTGGGCGGCTTCTACACCGTGCTGCGTCAGCCCGGGCAATCCGTCACCATCGGGATGGATCTGCGCTACGTCGGCCATGACCGCAACGCGGGCGGCTTCACCTTCGGCCATGGCGGGTATTTCAGCCCGTCGCAAAGCGTCGTCGCCTCGCTGCTCGGCGAATACCGCGCGCAGTGGGGCGACTGGACCTTCCGCGGCATCGGCGCCGTGGGCTATCAGAGTTTCCGTACCGCCTCGGCGCCGGTCTTTCCGACCAACCCCTTCTACCAGGCGCAGATCGAGGCGCAGGCGGCCGCCGCGCCGGAGGTGTTCCAGGCGCGGCTGCCCGGCGCACGCAGCAGCGGGCCGACGGGGAGCCTTTTCGCAAATCTCGAATACGCCGCCACTCCGCACCTGCGCCTGGGCCTAGCCGGGCGCTACGAACGGGTGGGCAACTACGAGGACACGGCGGCCTTCCTCTATCTGCGCTACCGCTTCGACCGCCCGCGGGCGGATCTGGCGCCGCTTTACGCCGCCTTCCCCGCGCGCACGGCCTATCCCAACGTGAACGACCCGCAGCTCGGCATGTTCCAGGGCGGCGCGCCGGAGCTGGTCCGCCTGCCCTCGGGCGCGGCGCGGCCGGTCTGGTGATCGGGAGCGCGCTGCGCGGGGCGGCGGCGCTGCTGCTTGCGCTCGGGCTCGCGGCGCCCGCGGCCCGGGGCTGCCCCGCCCCGCCGGACCCGCGCGCCCCGCCCCCGGAAGCCGTCCCCGCGCCGCACAACTGGCCGGAATGGGGGCGGCAGGCGGCGGCGCTGACCGCGCGGCTGCGCGGCCTCGACGCCTCGGCCGTCGAGCTGGTCTTCCTGGGTGACTCCCTTCTCTTCGCCTATCCGCCCGAGCTCTTCCAGCATTTCCACGGCCATCGCCGCGCGCTGAACCTCGCCCTTCCGGGCGACACGACGGCGACGCTGCTCTGGCGGCTCGGGCAGGGGCATTGGCCCGCTGGGCTGCGTCCGCGCGTGGCGGTGCTGCTCATCGGCACGAACAACGCGGCGATGGGCGCGCGCCCGGAGGGCACGGCGCAAGCGGTGGTGCAGATCATGGAGGAAATCCGCCGCCGTTCTCCCGACACGCGGATCCTGCTCATGGCCTTGCTGCCGCGGGGGGCCGATCCGCGGGATCCGGGGCGGGCGATCAACGAGCGGGTGAACCAGCTCCTCGAGAGCTGCGCGGACGGGCGGCGCGTGGTGTGGAGCGACGCGGGGCGCGCGCTGCTGGACGGGGCGGGCCGGCTTTCTCCCGCCATCGCCTTCGACCTTCTGCACCCGACCCTTCTCGGCTACGCCATCCTGGGCGGGGCGATGGAGGCGACTCTGCGGCGGCTCATGGGGGAGCCATAGACGCCGCCGGCCCACCCTGCGCGCGATGCGGTCGGCATGTCATACCAGCGGCCGCTGATTTCGCCCCCTGAGGGGCCGGTGCGGCCGCTGGTATGCCTTTGTTTTGGCGCGCAGCCGCCACACCAACCCTGCGCGCGATACGGCCGGCATGTCATGCCGGCCGTATCATGCCCACCGCATAAGCGCGCGGCCAGCGCCTCGCGCACCCGGTCGAGGAAACTGTCGGCGCTCATGGCATGTTCCGGGAAGGCGGAGCGGTTGCCCGGCAGCAGCACCATCGGCTGCTCCAGCAGACTCATCACCAGCAGGCGCGGACGCTGGCGGCGGAAGAGCTGGGAGCCGAGATAGCCCGTCAGCGTGGCGTAGGGGCCGATATTGGCCACCCGCCACTCCAGCGCGACAGGCCGGCCGAGACCGGCCGAGAGCGCAGGCGAGAAGTTGAACTCCGGGGCGAGGAAGCTGCTGCCCAGCGCCATCACATCCGCCCTGTCCTCGCCCACCAGCCCGCCGGCGCCGGCGCGCACCGGCGCACGGATGAGATACTCCTCGGGCGGATAGTTCCGCCGCTCGGCCGCGGGCAGGAAGGGCAGCAGATCGGCCCGGCTCCGCGTGCGCACCACCGGCGGCCCCAGCCTCTCGCCCGGCCCGGGCGGCGGCGGCAACGGGATCTGGGCGCGGATGAAACGGGCCACTTCGGCCGCGCAGAGCTCGGCCCCCGCCGCCGTCCAGTGGGTGTCGGCGCGGAAGAAGAGGCGCTGGTCGGGCCGGGCGGCGCGGGCCTGGAGCATGGGCGAGAGCAGGTCCGGCAGCCAGCCGGCGCGTTGCTCCTGCAGGCTGCGGTGGATGAGGGCGTAGCGGCCGAGCGCCTCGCGCGAGGGCGGCATCTCCGGCGGCATCATGTCGCGGTAGATGGTCGCCTTGGCGGGGATGAGCGCGAGCACCACCTCGATGCCGGCGGCGCGGACCATCCGCATCGCCTCCCCGATGATTTCGCAGACGCGGGGGATGTTGGTCAGATCCACACGGTCCAGCCGGTCCCAAGGGGCGAAGAGCCAGCCATCCCGCCCGCGGATCGCCGTCTCCTGCTGGGCCCGCGCGCCGGAGGGGATGGCGAGAAAGGGGGCGGCGAGAAGCCCCGCCCCCCCCGCGCACAGCAGGCGGCGGCCCACGCCCTCCGGAAGCGGCAAGGGAGGCTCACCCCACCCGCCGCCGGCCGTGACGGCGGAGGCTGCGGCGCGGCCGCTGGTATGAGTTACCCACCGGCGGTCCCGACCCGCCGTGGATGAAACTGTGGCACTATGGTTTGGCTGGTGGCGAGGTCGGCATGGTCATGGTGCGCCAGAGCCCGCGTATCAGTTGGACCCGGAAGGCCCCGAGCACCCTCGCTTGCGCCAAGGGCGGCGACGCCTGGGAGCGCGCTGTCTAGACTTCCCTTCTTGGGCCTTCTCCACCGGTCTTGGCAGAGGAGGAGAGAGCGATGGAAGTGCTGCATCCCCGCTGTGCGGGGCTTGATGTTCACAAGGACAGCGTGACGGCGGCGGTGCGGA
>NZ_KE384355.1:0-13591 GCF_000425365.1 Rubritepida flocculans DSM 14296
AGCCGGGTGTCGTTCCGTCCGCAGATCACCTGCCCGCCGCGCAGCATCTGCGCGGGGCTGACCGCACTCCGCGGCAGCTTCCAGACGTGCTCGTCGTGCGGCCCGGGCGGGATCTCGATCCCCTGCCGGGCCATGGTGGCGAGGCGAATGATCGCGCTCTCGCCGGCCTGGCGGTGGATCTCGGTCAGCATTACGTCGGGCGGCGCGTCGGTGAAGGCGCCGGCGTCCTTGATCGGCGGCAGCTGGCCGGGGTCGCCCAGCACCAGGATCGGCTTGCCGAAGGCCAGCAGGTCGGCCGCCATCTCCCGCCCGACCATGGAGACCTCGTCCAGCACGACCAGCGCGGCGTCGCGGACGAGCGACTGCTCGTTCAGCAGGAAGGTGGGCTTGTGGATGTCAGCGAGCCGCAGCTCGAGGCGGCGGATCTGCGTCTCGGCGAAGGCGCGCTCGGCCGGCCCCATGCGCGGGCGGGTGCGCCGCAGATTGGCCAGCTCCGTCTCGACCCGGGCGATCTCCTCCGGCGTCGCCTCCGAGACGCGGTAGATCAGGGAGTGGATGGTCGAGGCCGGCGTGCCCTTGCGGGTCATCACCAGCGCGGCCTTGCCGGTGAAGGCGGCGAACAGCACGCCCCCGGCGGTGTCGCCGTCGCGCGCCATGGGATCGAGGCCGAGCGCCGCCATGGCGGCGGCGGTGATGGTGCTCTTGCCGGTGCCGGCATAGCCGAAGAGCCGGAAGACCTGCTGCTGGCCGAGGCGGTGGCGAAACCACTCCACGATCGCGGCGATCGCGTCGGCCTGCTGCGGCGACGGGGTGATGCTCATGGCCCCGCCTCCCAGCAGCGGGTGGCGTAGGGACAGGAGCGGCAGAGGTGGAAGTCGGGTGCGTGGGCCATGCGCGGCGGCAGTTCGCCCGCCTCCGCCGCGCGCAGGATGTCGACAGCGTGGTCGGAGAGGCGCTGCGCCTCGGCGGCGTCGAAGGGCACCGCCTCGTGGTGCAGCGCCAGCGTGTCGCGGTTCAGCGCGGTGAGCAGCGCGACCTCCAGATCGAGGTAGGCCATGTAGAGCTGCACCTGCGCGAAGTAGATCGGCTTGGAGAGGCGCAGCCCGCGCTTGACCAGGTCGGTCCAGGACTTCTGGCCGAGCGCCTTGTGCTCCCAGAGCGCGGGCCAGCGCAGCCCGACCGCGGGGCCGCCGACGATCACGCCGTCGGCGTGGCCGCGCAGCCGGCCGCCGGCCGCCGCGAAGCCGAACTGCCCGCCATCGGCGCCGCGGTCGCGCAGGTCGAAGCCGGCGAGGCGCAGCCAGCGGATGGACAGCGCCTCGAACTGGTGCCCGGCGTCGAACACCCGCAGGAGGCCCGGCTCGAAGTTGCGGTCCTTCGGCGCGTGGGTGATCTCGTAGACCAGCTTGCGGGCGCAGGGCTCGCCGACGCGGCTGCCGCCGAGATAGTCGCGCGGCCGCTGCTGCCGCTGCCGCGCCAGCAGGGCCGCGTCGAGATGCGCGTTGATGCGGGCGGTGATGACCGCGGCGTCGTCCAGCGGCGCATCGCCTCGCCCGTAGACGGCACCGGAGCCGGAGTTCAGGTCGAGCAGCACCGGCCCTCCTAAAACGGCAAAGGGTCGTCGAGCGGATCGCGCTCGGCGGCCTGGCGCCGCATCGAGGCCTGGAAGCCGTCGACGCAGGCCTCGATGATGCGGTCGATCTCCGCCGCGTTGCGGTCGTGGAACGGCGCCATGAGGTTCAGCTCGATCAGCACCTCGGCGAGCGGGCGCCGCGCCTCCTTGATGGCGCGCTCCTCCATCGGCGTCTTGTCGATCACGCCGCCCCTCCGCCGTGCCAGCGCACTGCCAGCGTCGCAGCAGCGCATCGAGCAGAAGGACAGCTTCGGGTGGACGCCGAGCCGAAGCCCATGGACGTAGCCGAAGCCTTTCGCCTCGCGGCCGCAGAGCGCGCAGGTGAGCCGGCGGATCTGGTCGGCCGGCGTGCAGCCCGGCAGGGGCGCGGGCCTGTCGGCCAGGGCACGCCCCTCCCGCGGCCGCGCCCCCCAGCGTCGTCGCGCCACGCCGCCATCAGCCGTTCAGCCAGGCCGGACCGTTGGCGAGCGGCGGCGACGCGGGCGGCGGCGCGGGCTGGGCGGGCGGCATGGCGGCAGGCGTGGCCCAGGCCGGGGCGGTCGCCACCGGCGCCCGGGGCGCGCCCGCGTTGGCCCAGGCGGGCGCCGCCGCCGCGGGGGGCGCGGAGGCCGGACGCGGCGCGCGCTGGCTCGGGGCCGGTGGCAGCGCCTCGCCCGCCATGATGCGCGCGTATTCCGGCTCCCCCGGGAGCACGACGCGGTCGAGCCGGTTGCTGTCGCCGTAACGGGAGTCGCTCGCCGGCTCGATCCGGAGCTTGGCCGCGAAGGTGATGCCGTGGAGGTCGGCGAGGCCGCGCAGGATGCGCCTGGCCTTGGCCGCCTCGCTCATGTCCTTGGGATCGAGGCCGCAGGCGCTGTCGATCATCGCCCGGAACATCCCCTTGGAGATCTTCCAGCCGATGGAGACGCCCTGCTCGTCCACCTTGCCGCCGGCGACGGTGAAGCTCTGCCAGAACTTCCGCCGGGCGTGCGGCCCCGCCACCACGGTGAACTCGCAGTCCAGCAGGCGCACGTCGCTGCCGGGGGTCCTGGCGGCCTTGAGCAGTCCGCGATCCACCTCGCCGGCGCCGTCGATGCCGCCCCTGCGGATCTCCATGCGCACCTTCACGAAGCTGCCGTCCGGGATGAGGTCGGTGCCGCGCGGCAGCTCGGCGTCGTTCATGTCGAAGGTCATGCGGGCTCAGCTCCTGGGCGTGAGGTTGATCTTGCGGAGGAGGGCGGCGAGGTCGGGCGGCTCGGTCTCGTCGAGGCGACCCGAGCGGTCCTTGGCCGGCAGGCCGAAGGCGTTGGCGGTGCGGCAGACCAGGCGGCGTTCGGTGCCGCGCTCCGGGTCATGCACCAGCGCGCCCTGCGCATCGCGCGAGAACAGCGCCATCGAGACCACCTGGTCGACGATGCCGGGCAGCTCGCGCCCCGCCTTGCCGCCCTCCATCTGCGGCTGCCAGGACACCCGCCCGAACTCGTCGGTGACGCGCTCCAGGATGCCGACCATGATCACGGTCCTGCCCGGCGCGTGCTGCAGGTGCTTGAGCAGGGCGATCACCTCGCGCGCCATCAGGCCGTAGGCGCCGCGGGTGTCGGGCTTGCCCGTCTTTTCCGAGAAGGCCTCGGGCCGGGTCTTGGCCCAGGCCATGGCCTGGCGCGTCAGGTCGGTGATCGAGTCGAGGAAGACGATGCTCTTGCCGGCGAGCAGCCGGACCAGGTCGGGATGCGCGGCCACCAGGTGCTGGTGGTGCGCCGCCGAGAAGAAGCCGTTCGGGTCGGCGGCCGGGTTCACGCCGCCGATCAGGCAGGCGAGGTCGATCGCGTCCTCGAAGCAGCGGATGGGGATGCTGTCGCCGCGCCAGTCCTGGACGGACTTCAGCCCGGCCTCGAGGTCGATGCACAGCGTGGCCTCGGCCGGCAGGGTCTTGAGCAGGCTGGTCTTGCCGACGCCGCTCGGGCCGAACAGGGCCATGGTGGTCTTGTTCGCCCCGGCCGAGAGCCGCTCATCGGCGGTGACGATGCGCAGCGCCATCAGCCGATGCTCCCGAGGTTGCCGGCATGCGGGCTGTCGCGGCGAGCCGTCTCCGAGAGGATGGTGAGCCGATAGCTCGGCTTGCCGGTGCGCACGATGCGCGCCGGCTCGAAGGCCTGGCGGATGCGCTCGGGCCAGGCGGCGTAGGCCCGCTCCGGCACCTTGAAGCTGACCTCGACGTATTCGGTCGGGTCCTCGCCGCCGGCGCGGATCTGCTCGGCGAGTGCGGCGAGCCGCCCCTGGTCCCACTCCACCCGCTTCGGCAGCTCGGCGACGACCTCGACCGAACCGTCCTGGAAGCGCACCGTGCCGGTGTCCTTGCCGGCGGCGCCGCGGGCGGCGATCGCACGCTGCTCGTAGCGCAGCGCGATGGCGGCCTCGATCCAGTCGGCCAGGCGCTTGGCGGCCTCCAGCGCCTCGCGGGCGTCCTGCTGGAGCAGCGCGAGATGCTCGGCCGGCAGCGCGATCATCTCGCCCACCGGCATGTGGCGGAGCGAATCGAGCGTCGGACGATTGACGAGCATCGCCATGGTCAGGCTGCCTCCTGCTGGTGCGGGACGGGGATCGGCACGGCGCCCGCGGCGTCGCGCGCCGGCGCCTGCGGATCGGGGATGCGCAGCGCCCGCCGCAGATCCTGCGGGATCGCCTCCGGCGCGATCCGCGCCAGCGCGCTGCGCCTGAGCCGCAGCGGACAGAGATCGGCGAGTTCGCACCAGGCCTCGCGCGCCTGGCGCCAGCCGGGCGCGCCGTCCAGCAGGAAGCGCACCGCCTCCTCGCGCTCGCGCGGCTTGAGCCCGGGCGTGAAGGTGCGGCGCGGCCCCTGGGCGGTGCTGATCATCCGCGGCCGGGCCAGCCGCTCGTCGGGGGTGGACGCATCCTCCAGCGCGCGGTGGATGACGGCGGCGGCGAGCTGGATCTCGGGCACAGGCAACCGTGCGGACAGCATGCGGCGATGCTCCGGAAAGGGCGGGGACGGATCGGGCGGGGAGAAGGAGAAGGACGGGGCGGGGCTATCCGTCGTCGGCCCCGGCGCGGGGCGGGTCGCCGGTGGCCGCGGGAGCGCCGATCAGATCGGCGGGGCTGAGCGCGATGCCGTGCGCGGCGGCGAGGGCGAGCAGGCGCCGGTGGTGGCGCGCCGGGATCAGGCCGCCGCTGCCGCCGCGGTCTTTCGGCAGCGCCCAGCGATGGACGGCGCTGCGGTCGAGGCGGAGGAGCTGGGCGAGCGGGCCGGCGCCGCCGAAGCGGGCGAGAACGGTGGCGGCGGGTTCAACCGAGGGCATGCGGGATAGGTAGAGCGCCCTCGGCGCGGGCGACAATGCATCAATTGCGCCGCAACCTGTTGACGCCCATCCCGTTGCGGATTACGCAACACCATCCCCGGTATCCACGGTTTCCCCCATGGAGGCTCCGGGGCGACTCCAGGCGGGAGCCCGACCATGCCGACAGCCCGACCCGCGTGCGGACCGGCGCGCCGCGCCGAATCGCCATGCTGACCATCGCGCAGATCCGCGAGGGGCTCGCCCGACCCGGCAAGTCGCAGAAGGGCCTCGCCGCGGCGATGGGCGTCGACACCAGCACGGTGAGCCGGCTCCTGGCGGGCAAGCGGCCGCTGCGCGCGCACGAGATCCCGGTGATCCTCGGCTATCTCGAGGCCGGCTCGGCGGCGGCGGGCGGGGGACGCTGCCGCGCCATGCCGGAGATCGTGCAGATCGGCGGCGACCGCTTCGCCATGCTGCCGGTCTACGACGCCATGGTCTCGGCCGGCCCCGGCGCGGAGGCCGAGGAGACGCCGCCGGCGACGCGCATCGCGTTCCGGGTCGACTGGCTCAAGCGCGTCGCGCGGGGGAACCTCGGCGACCTGGTGGTGCTGACGGTGGACGGCGATTCGATGGAGCCGACGCTGCGCCAGGGCGATTCGGTCCTGGTCGACATGGGGCAGCAGCGGCCGGGCCAGAAGGACGGGATCTACGTGATCCGCACCGATGGCGGGCTGCAGGCGAAGCGGGTGGCGGTGAACCCGACCAACGGGCGGGTCAGCGTGATCTCCGACAACAAGGACCTCTATCCGGCCTTCGTCGATCTCTCGCCCGCGGAGATCCAGGTGATCGGGCGGGTGATCTGGCTGGGGCGCCAGGTCGGGACCTAGCCTCGCGGCCTCGCTGCAATCGGTGCATTGCGCGGAGGGGCGCATCTCTGGCAGCAGCGGGGCGTGACCCGCCTCGCCGTTCAGCCCCTCAATCAGCATCTCCCGCCCCACCTCCGCGAGGTCTGCGACCTCCTCGCCCGCGGCCTGCTGCGGCTGCGGAGCCGCGCTGCCGAGGATCTCGCCCGGGACGCCGCCGAGGCCCGAGGGGCGGGAGCCATTCGCCTACACTCCACCGCCCGCCAGCGCCGTCATGCGAACCCCAGGAGAGAGGGAGTCGCATGACCCGACGGTCGACCGCGAAGGCGAATCCGCAGGGCGTGGCGCCCCCGGCGCCGACCATCCCGCGCATCCCGCCGGCGCAGGTGCTGCCGCGGCTGGCCGCGCTGCAGACCGCAACGGCGGCCGAGCTGAAGGCGCAGTGGCGGGCCCTGTTCGGCAGGGAGCCGCCGCCCTTCAACCGGCCCTACCTCGTCAGCCGGCTCGCCTACCGCATCCAGGAGCTGGCCTATGGCGGCCTGAAGCCGGAGACGCGGGCGCGGCTCGAGGCGCTCGGCGAGCAGCTCGACGGCGGCAACGTGGTGCTGCGGCGGATCCGCGCCGACAGCCGGCCGCTGCCCGGCACGCGGCTGGTGCGCGAGTACGACGGCGTGCAGCACGTGGTCACCGTGCGCGCCGACGACTTCGAGTACGAGGGGCGGCCCTACCGGTCGCTTTCCGCCATCGCCCGGCACATCACCGGCACCCGCTGGAACGGCTGGGTCTTCTTCGGGCTGCGCCAGCCGGGAGGCAGCGCATGAGGGGCCGGAAGCCGGCCGCGGAGGTGATGCCCGCCTCGGTGAAGAAGCTCCGCTGCGCGGTCTACACCCGCAAGAGCACCGACGAGGGGCTGGACAAGGAGTTCAACACGCTCGACGCGCAGCGCGAGGCCTGCGAGGCCTACATCGCCAGCCAGCGCGCCGAGGGTTGGGTCCCGGTCCGCGACCGCTACGACGATGGGGGCTTCTCCGGCGGCACGCTGGAACGCCCGGCGCTGAAGCGCCTGCTCGCCGACATCGAGGCCGGGCTGATCGACGTCATCGTCGTCTACAAGATCGACCGGCTCAGTCGGTCGCTGATGGACTTCGCCAAGCTGGTGGAGGTGTTCGAAGCGCACGGCGTCACCTTCGTCTCGGTCACGCAGTCCTTCAACACCACGACCAGCATGGGCCGGCTGACGCTCAACATCCTGCTCAGCTTCGCCCAGTTCGAGCGCGAGGTGATCGGCGAGCGGATCCGCGACAAGGTCGCGGCGTCGAAGGCGCGGGGCATGTGGATGGGTGGCAAGGTGCCGCTCGGCTACGACGTCGCCAACCGCAAGCTGGTCGTGAACGAGCCCGAGGCCGCGCGGGTACGGCGGGTGTTCGAGCTCTTCGTCGAGACCGGCTCCGGGGTGGAGACGGTCCGCCGCCTGCAGGCCGAGGGCATCACCAGCAAGTCCGGCAAGCTGCTGGACAAGGGCGACGTCTACAAGACGCTGAACCTGCGGACCTACATCGGGGAGGTCACGCACAAGGGCAACATCTACCGCGGCGAGCACCAGGCGATCGTGCCGCGGGAGCTGTGGGACCGGGCGCACGCCATCCTGCAGGTCAGCCCGCGCGCCCGCGCCGCGCAGAACCGGCAGCATGCGCCCGCGCTGCTGAAGGGCCTGCTGTTCGGGATCGACGGCCGGCCGCTCTCGCCGACCCACTGCGTGAAGCGGGGGAAGCAGTACCGCTACTATGTCTCGCAGACGGTGCTGCGGCACGCGGCCACGGACATCCGCGACATCGTCCGCCGCGTGTCGGCGGCGGAGATCGAGGCGGCGGTGGTAGACCAGGTCCGGGCGCTGCTGCGGCAGCCGGAGGTCGTGGTCGGCACCTGGCTCGCGGCGCGGAAGGAGGCGCCGGACCTCACCGAGGGCGAGGCGCGGGACGCGCTGCACCGGCTCGATCCGCTGTGGGATGAGCTGTTCCCGGCGGAGCAGGCGCGGATCGTGCGGGCGCTCGTGGAGCGAGTCATCGTCGGGCCGGAGGGCGCCGACATCCGGATGCGGGCCGAGGGGCTGACCGGGCTGGTGCGGGACCTCGGGGCGATGGCGCCCGCGGCGCGGAGCGCTGCCACATGATTGCCGCGACCAGCATCACGGTGCGGGTGCCGCTGAAGATCCGGCGGCGGCCAGGCAGGAAGACGGTGGTCACGCCGCTGCCCGCCGCCGGCGCCGACTCCGCCATCCCGACACGCGCCGACCCGGTGCTGGTGAAGGCGCTGGCACGGGCGTTCCGATACCAGCGGCTCCTGGACGAGGCGCGCTACACATCGATCAGCGAAATGGCGGCGGGCGAGAAGATCGACCGCGGATATCTCGGACGCCTCCTTCAGCTGACCATGCTTGCCCCGGATATTGTCGAAGACATCCTGGGCGGGCGGACCCCGGTGGGGATCTCCCTGGTCGGCCTCCTGTCGGGCTTGGCCGATGACTGGTCCGCCCAGCGGGCTGCTGCATCGGCCTATGGCCCGCCGGCCGGTGTCCCCGACCACGCCTCGTGAGATGACAACAATGACAGCTCTCGGCACCATGTCCGGCACTTGGCCTCACCCATTCCGGGTCGGGGTGCCGCCGGAGCTGCTCGCTTTCATGTCGCCTGCCGTTTCCCCAGCAGACCAGGGTGGCGCGATCGCCGCCGCGCTTCGGCAGATTGTCGAGCGCAAATGCCCTTATAGGACCCAGGAAACCTTCGAGGGTGAAAGGCACGCGAGGGCCGATAGGCTGTTGACTGGTGCATCCGGCAGGATCCGCCCGCATTCTCGACCGATGCGATGGCGGGCCAACAAGGGGGAGGACGCCTGCTATTCGGTGCAATGGTCGCCAAAGTGCAAGACCCCCGCGCGCAGCGCGAGGGTCAGGGGGCGCTTCATCCGCGGGATGCCCAGCCCGCACCTGTGTGGACGACTTGTTTTGCCTGCGGCAAGCGACCGGCCAATCAGACCAGCCATAGGCCACACCAAGCATCGCTACACGATGGCTTCATTACACCCTTCGAAGCGGCCTTCCAAGGGGGACCGTTGATGCAAATCGTCTGGGGCTTCGATCTCGGGGTCACATCTGTCGGCTTCGCGGTGATCCGCTGGGACGGGTGGGCGACGGCGGAAGGCGCGGGCGAGATCCTCCGCCTCGGTGTTCGAATGTTTCCCGAAGCCCGCGAGATCGACACACAAGGCCCCGGCGATCCGCTCAACGCCGCGCGCCGGCAGAAGCGTCTGATGCGGCGGCAGATTCGACGGCGGCGGTGGCGGCGGGTGCATCTGCGCGCGGTTCTCGCCGAGGCGGGGCTGCTTCCCGGCGCCGACGCCGCGCCACCGCCGGGACAGGATCCCTATGCGCTGCGCGCTCGCGGCCTCAAAGACGGGCTTGCCGCCGAGGAGGCCGGCTGGGCGATCTTCCACCTACTCAAGCGCCGCGGCTTCCAGGGAAGCCGCAAGGTCGGCCCAGCGGAGGCAGACGTTTCGCCCGGAGCCGAACAGGCCGCACGCGGGCACCGCCGCGGTAGCGACGCGTCGCCGTCAGACCCCGCCGACCGGAGGGCGCAGGAGGACGCCGAGGCGCAGGCGCGCGGCGCCGCGCTGGCGGCGCGGCTCGCCGGGAGGACGCTCTCCGCCTACCTACAATCCGACGATCACCTCAAGCCTGCTGGGACGGCGCCGCCAGCCTGGGAAATCCCGCGACGGCGCGGCGTCGGCCAGACCCGGCCGATGGTGCGCGAGGAGTTCGAGGCGCTGTGGGCCGAACAGGCGAAGCACCACCCCGACCTCCTCACCCCGGAGCTGAAATCGCGGATCGAGACGGCGGCGCTGGCGCAGCAGCCGACGTTCTTCCGCGCCCGCACGATCGGCGAGGACGACCTCGAACCGGGCGAGCCGCGCGCGCTGAAGGCCGAATGGCTTACGCAGCGATTCGAGATGCTGCAGCTCGTCAACGCGCTGAGGCTGGAACGCGGTAACCAGCGCCCGCTTGATCCGGCCGAGCGCGCCAGCGCCATCGCCTATCTGGAGAGCGTGCGCCGTCCCACCTGGGCCGGCTTGCGCGCCGCGATCGGGATCGGGCGGAGCGACCGCTTCACGCACGAGCGCAGCGAGAAGTCGACACTGCGCGGCAACGCCACGGAAGCCGCGCTACGGGCCGCGCTGGGTGCGGCATGGGACGCGCTGCCCGAGCAGACGCGCAAAACGATTCGCGCCGAGATCGGCCGCGCCTGGCACCGCATCGAGTACCGGCCCCTCAAGGGCGGAGCGATCTTCGCCATCCGCGATCACCTGGACATCGCCAAGGAACGCGCGACGCTCGCCGCGCGCGCGCGAGGCGAGTGGGGGCTTCCCGCCGAGGCAGCTGAGGCGCTGGCGCGCATCGACCTGCCCGACGGCGCGGCGCGCCACAGCCTGAAGGCGATGCGGCGGCTGCTGCCGCACCTCGAAGCGGGCCTGTCTTACATGACCGCGCTGGAACGGGAGTACGGCGCGCGCCGCGAAAGCGGCCCGCCGCTGCAGCGCCTGCCGGTGCCGAACCGGGCCGAGCTCGCGCGGATCGAGGACGCCTGGGTGCGCGAGCGGATGGCCGCGCTGCTCGCCGGCATCCGAAACCCGACCGTGCTGCGCACGTTGGGCGAGCTGCGCAAGGTCGTGAACACGCTGCTGCGCGCCCACGGGCGGCCCGACGTGATTCGGTTGGAGTTCGCCCGCGACCTCAAGCAATCGGTCGAGGAACGGCGCGCCACCGACAAGCGTCAGCGCGACCGCGAGCGGGCGCGCAGGGCCGCACGCGAGGAGGTGGCGAGGCTCGGCAAGCCGGCCGATGGGCCGGAGGGAGAGGAGAACGTGCTGCGCTGGTTGCTCTGGCGGGAGCAGGGTGGCCGTTGTCCCTACTCGGGCGAACAGATCGGCTGCGCCGGCGCGCTCGACGCCTCGGCGACGCAGATCGACCACATCTTCCCTGTCAGCCGCAGTTTCGACGACTCGCAGGCGAACAAGGTGCTCTGCTTGGCGGGCGAGAATGCGGCGAAGGGACGGCGTGCGCCGTTCGAGTGGCTCTCGCCCGATGGCGACCGTTGGAACCATCTCACGTCGATTGTCTGGCCCAGCATGGAGCAGGCAGGCTGGCCAGCGGCGAAGCGGCGGCGCTGCCTGAAGCCGTCGCTGGAAGATCCTCTGGCCGACGAGGTCGGTTTCACCAACCGCCAGCTCGTGGACACGGCCTTCATCGCCCGCGCCGCGCGCCCCTATCTCGGCCTGCTGTTTGGCGGCGGGCAGAACGGCATCGATGCAGTGCAGCCCGTGCCGGGGCGGGCGACGGCGTTGTTGCGCCGTGCCTGGGGCATCGGGCTCGGCCGTCTGATTGGCGGCGCGAGCGAGGACGGGCCGAAGGTACGCGACGATCTGCGCCACCACGCGGTCGATGCGCTGGCGGTAGCACTGACGACGCCGCGCACGGTGGCCGAGCTGTCGCGCTGGTGGCAGGCACGCGAGAGCGGCCTTCGCCCGCCTGGCTTCCGGCTGCCTTGGCCCGGCTTCCGCTACGAGGTCAAGGCAGCGGTGGAGGCGATCCTGGTCAGCCACCGCGTGCAGGCCAAGCTCTCGGGGCCGCTACACGAAGACACGCGGCTCGGCGATACTGGGCTGCGCGAGGCGAGCGGCTCGGCGATCTACGTCAAGCGCAAGCCGGTCGCCGAGCTCAGCGCTTCGGAGATCCTGAGCACGCCGCAGTACGGGCGCGACGCTTGGATCGCCGATGGTGGCGTGCGGCAGGCGATCCTCGATCATCTGTCGGCGAGCGGGCTCACGCTGGAGCGGCGGGAACGCGGCACCGTTCCGGACCAGGCAGCGGCACGGCGACTGAGGGCACTGCTGGCGCAGGAGATCCGCCTGAAATTGACGGAGGAAGCGCGCAAGAGGTGGGCGGAGCGGGGCGTCGCGGCGGAACGCGGGCCGGTCATCCGAAGGGTCCGTCTGCACATCCGACGCAAAGAGGGCATCATGCGTGTGCATGCGGAGAAGAACATCCATGCCGAACTCGGCCCCGGGTCGAACGACCATATCGCGATCTACCGGGACGGTGAGACGGTGCGCTTCCTGGTCGCGACGAAGCGCGAGGCGCTGATGCGCGTGCAGCGCGGCGAGCCGACGGTGCTGCTGGAACACCCGCAGGGAGGACGGCTGGTGATGGCATTGCGGCCGCGCGACGTTCTTTCTCGCGAGGAGAACGGGATCAGGGAATTCGTTCTCGTGCGCAAGGTGAATGCCGCAGGCCGGATCTTCTACAAGCCCCTGTATTCCGCGAATGAACCAAGACCCGAAGTGTCGCTGGGTCCGAGCTTCGTCAAGGACGGTTGGCAAAAGGTCTCCGTTGATCCAATCGGGCGATGGAGACCGGCGCGATGACCCGCACGGTCGAGATTTCCTCTACGGCTCGGCTGAGCCTTCGCCATCGACAGCTCGTCATCGCGCGCGAGGACGGCAGCGCGCCGACCGTGCCGGTTCAGGATCTCGCTCTGCTGGTGGTGGACAATCCGCAGGTCACCTACACTCACGCGCTGCTGGCGGCGCTGGCCGAGGCGAAGGTCGCCACCATCCTCTGCGGCGCGGATCACATGCCGGCGGGAGTCATCCTGCCCTATACGGCCAACGTGCTCGCTGGCGAGCGGCTGCGCGCGCAGCTTGCCTGCCCCAGGCCGCTGGCGAAGCGGCTCTGGCAGGCCATCATCGCCTGCAAGCTGCGCCGCCAAGCCGACCTTCTGCGCCGCGTCACGGGTCAGGATGCGGGGCTCGCGGCGATGGCCGCGCGGGTACGCTCCGGCGACCCGGAGAACCTCGAGGCGCAGGGCGCGCAGCGCTACTGGCCGCGGCTGCTCGGCCCGGAGTTCCGCCGTGACCGGTCAGGCGCGGCGCCCAACCCGCTCCTGAACTACGGCTACGCGGTGCTGCGCGCGGCAACGGCGCGCGCAGTAGTGGGCGCGGGGCTGCTTGCCGGGGTGGGGCTGTTCCACGCCAACCGGGGCGATGCCTTCGCCCTCGCCTCCGACCTGATGGAGCCGTTCCGGCCCTTCGTCGACGGCGTGGTGTGGGAGCTGGTGCGGGCCGGTCTGGCCGAGGGCGAGCTCGACCGTGCGTGCAAGGCGCATCTGCTCGGCGGGCTGAATCTGGCGGTCGGCATGGACGGGCAGTCCATGCCGCTCGGGCTCGCGTTGCACCGCGCAGCGGCGTCGCTGGCGGCGAGCTTCGCCGAGCGGCGCATGCTGCTGCGCCTGCCCGTTGACCCGACCGGCCTGCCCAAGGCGGAGGAGGAGCCGGGTGAGGAAGCCTCGCCCCCCGCTGCTTGACCCGATCGCATGGCGCACCGTGTGGGTGTTTGCGATGTTCGACCTGCCGGTGGAGACGACGGCGCAGCGTCGCGCCTATGCGCGCTTCCGGAAGGATCTGCTGGCGGACGGCTTCACAATGATGCAGTTCAGTGTCTATTTCCGGCATTGCGCGAGCCTGGACAGCGCCACGGCGCATATCCGCCGGATGGGGCTGCGCGTGCCGGCCGAGGGGGAGGTGCGGTTCCTGACGGTGACGGATGCGCAATTCGCACGGATCCAGGTCTTCGCGGGAAAACGGCGAAAACCCCCAGAGACTCCGCCATCGCAGCTGGAATTTTTCTAGCCGCGATGGCGGATTCTCTCGGTTTTCCAAGCGATTGCCCGAGAAACAGTGTAGCGATGCCCGGGGCGGCCGCAAACCGCAGC
>NZ_KE384355.1:14155-75156 GCF_000425365.1 Rubritepida flocculans DSM 14296
GCAAGGGAGAAGTGTAGCGATGCCCGGGGCGGCCGCAAACCGCAGCGTGGACCTGTCCGGGTCCATGGGCCATGCCAGTGTAGCGATGCCCGGGGCGGCCGCAAACCGCAGCTGCGCGCCGGTCCTGCCCGGCGAGACGCTGAGTGTAGCGATGCCCGGGGCGGCCGCAAACCGCAGCGAAACGGCGCTCGACGCGCTCGCCGGCGCGAAGTGTAGCGATGCCCGGGGCGGCCGCAAACCGCAACTCGCGCCGCGACGGTGTGCTGTCATTCGTCAGTGTAGCGATGCCCCGGGGCGGCCGCGGCGGCAAACCGCAGCGCTGGCCGCGCCGGTATGGTCCCGCCATTGAGCGTAGCGGCGCCCGGAGCGGCCGCAAACAGTAGGACGGGTGCGGCTCCGATCACCACCGTGACGGGTCCTGATCTCGCGAAAGGGGGGCGTGTCAGGCGGCAAGTTCAGCGCGCCGCGCCGATTGCCCCGGCAATCGCTTCGCTGAATCCGAACCGCGGACTCCCGCAGAAAGCAATGGAAAAACAACCGCCTAACCCTTGTAGACTGAATCGGCCAAGTCCCAAGGTCCGGAGAGAAATGGGCGGAGAGAGACGCCCAAAGGCCTGTCGCTGCGACGTCGAAGTATCAACCCGGCCGCGTAAACCCAGGCCAAACCTGCGCCTCAGCGCGGTGCACTGACCAGGAGAGACAGGTTGTGAGAGAGAAGAATGGAGCAGCGGTAGGAACCGGAGAATGAAATTCTCTGGGGTGCGCCCGCTCGGGACCCGTCCTGAACAGCTTCTCTACCTGACAAACTTTGTCACAGCGATGAGAAGCTCTGTCGGGTGAACACGCGCACAAAGCCTTCATGAGAACGGCATCCGCCGCCTCGAAATGAAGGAAATGAACGCATGCGCAACCCGCTCATCCTTGCCGTCGGCCTCGCCATGATCGCAGGCGCTGCGATGGCCCACGACCCCAGCGGGCGCCCTGAGGCGGGCGCCTTCGTGCCGCACGTCGTCGGCGCGAACGGCGACGGCACGCCCGAGATCCACCGCCCCGCGGGCAGCACGCACGACGCCGCCTCCAACGGCGTCGCTCGCCCGACCGGAGGCGCGGACGACAACTCGATCACCTACACCGGCCCGCAGCGTGGGTCCTTCGGCTTCCCGACTGCGGCGCGCGTGGTGGACAACGTCGATGGTCAGCCGGTGGTGGAGCATGGTCATCGGCCGGCAGGCAGCCGCTGAAGACCCTCGGCGGGGGCCATCGACCCCCGCCCCTCTCCGCACCTCGCCAAGGCATCTCCCGATGAACCGCCGTGATCTTCTGCTCAGCGCCGTGGCGCTGTCTCTCCCTGCGAACGTCGGTGCGATGGCGCAGGAAGCGCCCTTCACCATCCGAGTCACCACCCGACAGATCGACATCAAAGGCCGAGCGGCGCGCGTCTTCGGGCTGGTCGGTCAGGATGGCCGCCCTGGATGGACGGGCCGCGCCGGCGACGGATTTGCCGTCCGCGTCGTCAACGACCAGGCCGA
Organism: Rubritepida flocculans DSM 14296; assembly: GCF_000425365.1. Classification (GTDB taxonomy): domain Bacteria; phylum Pseudomonadota; class Alphaproteobacteria; order Acetobacterales; family Acetobacteraceae; genus Roseococcus; species Roseococcus flocculans. The sequence continues at coordinate 15,685 of NZ_KE384355.1, forward strand.
GCCGACCGGCATCCATTGGCACGGCCCAACGCCACCGTGGCGCCAAGACGGTGTGCCGGGTGTTTCGATGGAGCCGATTCCGTCGGGCGCAAGCCAGGACTTCCGCTTCCCGCTCGACAAGCCGGGCACACACTGGATGCACAGCCACCTGGGCATGCAGAAGCAGGCCCTGATGGCGGCGCCGCTCATCGTGCGCCATGCCTCACCGCGCGACGAGCAGGAGGTCGTCGTGCTGCTGCAAGACTTCAGCTTCACCCCGGCCGATGAATTGCTGGCCCGATTGCTCGGTGGTGAAGGGGGCGCAGTCCCGCACGGGTCGGCAGCAGCGCCCCATGGCGCCATGGGCGGCATGGGTCTTGTCGATCGGCTGCGCGGTCTTGTCGGACTCGCCCGCCGGGGAGCGATGCCGATGGACGTCAACGACATCGAGTACGATGCCTACCTCGCCAACGACCGAACCCTCGACGATCCGGAGGTGGTCGCGATCGAGGCGCGGGCGCGCGTACGCCTCCGCGTCATCAACGGGTCCGCAGCCACAGGTTTCCATCTCGACCTCGGCGAGTTGTCCGGAACCCTGGTCGCCGTGGACGGGGACGACCTGGCCGAGCCGTTGAGGGTCTCCTCCGTGCCGCTGGCAGTGTCGCAGCGGGCCGACGTTCTGCTGGATATGCCGGCAGGAACGGGTGTCGTGCCCGTGATGTTCCGCCGCGAAGGTGCGCGAGAGCGCACGGCCATCCTGCTGCGACCACCGGGGGCGCCCATTCGCCGTATTTCAGAGCTCGGAGACCCCGCCCCGGCCATCGGCTTGGAACTCGAAACACGGATGCGCGGTCCCGCCATACCGGTGCGCCCCGCGCGGAGCGTCATCGTGCCGCTGACCGGCGACATGGCCAGTTATCGGTGGGGGATGGGCGACGTTCCGCCATTGCGGCGGGGCGAGCGCATCGAGCTCGAGTTGCGCAACACCACCATGATGTCCCACCCGATGCACTTGCACGGTCACCGCTTCCAGGTCGTGGCCATCGACGGACGCCGGCTTCAGGGCGCGAGCCGCGACACAGTTTTGGTGCCGCCGATGCAGCGCGTGACGATCGCCTTTGAGGCGGACAACCCCGGCCCGTGGCCGTTTCACTGTCACCATCTCTACCACCAGGTGCGCGGCATGGAGACGCTGGTCCGCTACGCCTGACATGTTTTGTCACACTGGTGACAAGCATCGTCGTGCGCGAGCGGGCACCAGGACCAATCGGTACTACAGGGACTGCGACTCCATGATCAGGGCCAGTGCGCGATGCACTACCGCCGTTGTCGCCGGGTTGCTCTGGCTGACGCCCCCTTTGGCGTCGGCTGCCAATCTGCAAGAGGGCTTCACAGCGGCTACGAGGTTGGATGCCGAGTTGCGCAGTATCGCCGCCCGGCGAGAAGCGGCGCTGGCCCGCGCTGCCCGCGCAGATTCCCTCCTGCCGGGTGCACCGGTCGCGGCACTCGCCTACCGTTCCGACCAGCTGAGCGGCAATCGTGGCCTTCGCGAATATGAGGGCGAACTCGATGTGCCCGTGTGGTTGCCCGGTGAAGCGCGTGCGCTCCGCCAGGCGGCCGAGGCGGCGGTCACGTCCTTGGACGCCCAGGGCGCACGACGTCGGCTCCTCCTGGCCGGCGAAGTCCGGACCGCTTACTGGAATTGGGCAATGGCGGATGCCGCACGTGCAGCCGCGCAGCAGCGAGTCACGCTCGCTCGGTCGCTGGAGCGTGACACCGCGCGCCAGGTGCGCGGCGGCAACATGCCCCAGACAGAGGCATTGCTCGCGCTCGCCGATCTGCGCGAGGCCGAGGCGAGCCTCCAGACTGCCGAGCTTGATCGGCGCGCCGCCGCGATCGCGTTCCGCACCTTGACCGGCACCATGCCATCCGCCGGGCCACCTGAGTCGCCTGCACCAGGACGGGTGGCGACAGACCCTCGCATCGGCGCAGCCCAGGCGGCGATCGGGGCAGCGCAGCGGGAGGAGCGGCTGGTCGCAGCACGCGACCGCGCCAATCCCGAGATCGGGGTCCAGCTCCGCTACGAACGCGACGCCTTCGAACAGCCGTGGGGCACACGCGTGCTGCTGCGGATGGCAATTCCCTTCCAGAATCCCCCGCTTCAGCGCGAGAGGCTTGCAGAGGCACGCGCTGCAATGTCGGCGGGTGTTGCGGAATTGCACAGCGCGGAGCGCACGGTCGCATCGGCGGCAGACGCCGCGCGTGCAACTCGCGAAACCGCAGAGGCCGTTATGGTCACTGCCCAGGCCCGTCATGATGCGGTGCGACGGCAGGCTGCTCTCGCTGAGGCCGCGCTGCGTGCTGGGCAACTGCCGTTGATCGAGCTGGTGCGTGTCCGCGGCCAGTTGGCGGATGCGGACGCGGCCCTCCGTCGCGCACGTGTGAACGCTGCCCGCAGCGTATCGGTCCTGAACCAGGCGCAGGGGGTGCTGCCCGAATGATCCCCCTCCTGCTCGCCGCAGCGGTGTTGACGACGCTGTCCGCACACGGCGCAAGCGCGGCCGATCTGCGCGAGGGCTTCACACGTGCGCTCGGCCTCAATGCGGAACTTCGCACACTCGAGGCGCAGCGCGACGTTCTAGTGGCGCGCCGCGCACGGGGAGATGCGCTGCTTCCGCTGGCCCCCACTGTGCAGGGTGGGGTGCGATCCGATGCGATCGCCCAGAACAGGGGCTACCTGCAACTGGAGGCCGGCGGCACGGCCCCGCTTTGGCTTCCGGGAGAGGCGCGTGCCCTGCGCGGCGCAGCAGATGCGCAGATGACTGCACTCGCCGCGCAGATAGCCAGACAGCGCCTCCTGCTGGCTGGCGAGGTCCGGACGGCCTACTGGACCTGGGCCATCGCGTCCGCCGAGGAAGAGGCCCAACGGGCGCGCGTCAGCCAGGCCGCGGCACTCGAGCGTGACCTCACCCGACAGGTGCGGGCTGGACAGTCTCCCGAGGCTGATCGCCTGGTGGCCGTTGCCGCGCTGCGAGAGGCAGAGGGCGCATTGCGCGAGCGGCGTCTCGCGGCGCGCGAAGCCGCGATCGCCTTCCGCACCCTCACCGGCGCCGAGCCCAGCGCTGGCGGTGAGGAGCGTCCCTCCCCCCAGGCGAATGGCAGGCAAGCGCCCTCCGATGCCGACCCTCGGCTGGTTGCCGGCCGAGCCGCGGTGGAGGCGGGACGTGCCGGCGAGCGTCTTGCCGCCGCGCGGGATCGAGAGAACCCGACCCTAAACGGGCAGGTTCGCTGGCAGCGCGACGCACGGGGGGATGCCCTCCAGCCCAACCTCATGGTGGGCGGTGCCCTCCCGCTCAGGCACGGGCCGACATACCGCGAGCAGCTCGCCGAGGCGCGCGCCGGGACAGTTGCCGCGGAGGCAGAGCTGGCCGCTGCCGAGCGCACCCTGCGCGGTTCTATGGATCGCGCCCGGGCCGCAAGGGAGACGGCACTCGAACTGGCACGTCTCGCCGAAGCGCGACACGCCGCGCTGCGCCAACAGGCGGGACTGTTCGAGCAATCCTATCGGGCGGGGCAGCTTCCGCTCATCGAACTGGTGCGCGTGCGCGGCCAGTTGGCGGACGCCGACGCCGCACGCCGGCGGGCGCGCGCCGAAGCCGGACGCGCCGCCTCCGACGTCAATCAGTATCTTGGAGTGGAACCCCGGTGATGCGTCACGTCTTTCGCAGCCTTGTCCTGCTGCTTTCCATCGCCTCAGCTCCCGCGCTCGCACACCCGGGGCACGACGACGAGCCGGCGACTGTAGCTGCCGCGCTGCCGCGCGCCGAAGCCCACACGGACGTGTTCGAGATCGTCGCCGTCCTGCAGCCAGGCGGAGTCCTGACGATCTACCTTGACCGTTGGGCCGATAACGCACCTGTCGATGGAAGCGTCACGCTCTCGATCGACGGGCAGGAGGTGACAACGGAGCGGCAGGGCATTGGCTTGTTCGTCGCCCGCTCCCCCCTCCTGGCGCGCGCGGGCCCGCGTGACGTGGTATTCACGGTGACTGCCGGCGAAGAGATGGATCTCCTGACCGCGCGGCTTGAGGTTCCCGAGGCGCCGGCCGCCCACGGAGCCGGGGCGTCGGCACTTGCTTTTCTTCGCAGTACGGCAACGCAGCTGGCGATCGGGCTGATGCTGCTGGTCGTGGGCATTCTCGTGGGCCGCGGGAGCGTCCGCCGGGAGCTTCCACCGATGGTTGAGGAGGGTCAGCCCGCCGCACCGCCGGCCGCCAAGCCCCTGGTCACGGAGCCTGCGGCCCTGGCGCGGCGTGCCGCGGCACTCGTCCTGTTGGGGAGCCTGCTCGCCTCACCGGCCCTGGCAGACCCAGGTCATGGGGCCGCACCGGGTTCGACTTCGACCTTCGAAGCCCCGCGCCGTCTGGAGGACGGAGCGATCTTCGTGCCCAAGGGCTCGCAGCGCCTGTTGACCATCCGAACCCAGGTGGCGGCCGGCGGCGACGCGGCATCCACGTTGCGGATGGTCGGCACGCTGGTGCCTGACCCCAACGCATCGGGCCGCGTGCAGTCCTCGCAGCCTGGCCGCCTTGAACCCAGCGAGCAGGGCTTCCCCATTCTCGGCCAGCGCGTGCAGCGCGGTCAGGTGCTGGCGTTCGTGACCCCGACCTACAGCGCAGCGGAGCGCGGCGGCCTGGTCCAGAATGCGGCCGAACTTGACGCGCAACTGACCATCCTCGAGGCGCGCGTACGTCGTCTGGTGGCGTTGCGCGGTAGCGTGTCCGAGCGCGAGATATCGGAGGCGCAGGCCGAATTGGCAGGCGCCCGCCAGCGCCGCGCCGCCATTCAGCCGGCATTGTCCGGGCGGGAAGCGCTGGTGGCGCCGGTCTCGGGCGTGGTTTCGGCCGTGCGCGGCGCCGTCGGCCAGCTCGTCGACAGCCAGGTGTCGGTTTTCGACATCGTGGACCCGTCGCGCCTCTGGGTGGAGGCGCTCGCCTTCGACCGGCAGGGGATCGACAACGTCACGGGCGCCACCGCCACGCTGGCCGATGGCCGTTCGGTGGAGCTCTCCTTCATGGGGCGGGGGCTCACGGTGCGCCAGCAGGCCGTTCCGGTGAACTTCCGCGTCGAAAATCCGCCCGCCGATGCACCCATCGGGGCCTCGGTCATGGTGACCCTGCGCACGGCGCGCTCGGTTCGTGGCGTCGTGTTGCCGGCCGATGCGGTCGTGCGCTCGGCAGAGGGACCGCCCGTGGTCTTCGAGCATGTCTCGGCAGAGCGCTTCGCACCCCGCCAGGTGCGCGTGCAACCGCTCGATGGCACGCGCGTCGTCGTGACTGCGGGCCTGGAGCCAGGACGCAGGGTGGTGATCCAAGGCGCGAACCTGATAGCGCAGGTGCGCTGAACCATGTTCTTCAATGCACTCGTCGGCTTCTCGCTCCGCAATCGTCTCTTCGTCCTGATCGCCGCACTGCTCGTGACTGGGTACGGCATGTGGACGCTCTCGCGCATGCCGGTCGATGTCTTTCCGGACCTCAACAAGCCGACCGTCACGCTCATGACGGAGGCTGAGGGTTTCGCGCCTGAAGAGGTTGAGCAGCTGGTGTCTTTCCCCATCGAGACAGCGGTCAATGGGCTGCCTGGTGTTACCCGGGTGCGTTCCGTCTCCTCGGTCGGCCTGTCCATCGTCTTCGTGGAGTTCGATTGGGGGCAGGACATCTGGCGCGCGCGCCAACAGGTGAGCGAGCGCCTCAACCAGATCCAGGCACAGTTGCCGCCCAGGATCCTGCCGTCCATGGCTCCCGTCTCCTCCATCATGGGGGAGATCATGCTGGTGGCCGTCACCGCGCCGGCGGATGGCAGCGTCACGCCCATGCAACTGCGCGAGATCGCCGACTGGGTGATGCGGCCGCGCCTGCTGACGATCCCAGGCATCAGCCAGGTGATTCCGATCGGCGGTGAGGTCCGCCAGTTCCGCGTCATGCCCGACATGGCGCGTCTGCACGCCCTCGATCTGACCCACGAGCAGATGGTGGCGGCACTGCGTCAGTTCGGCGTCAACGCGGGCGGCGGCTATGTCGACCAGGCCGGCCGCGAGTTCATGATCCGCAACATCGGGCGCACCACGTCGCTGGAGGATTTGCGCAACGCGACCGTGGGGTTCCGTGAGGGTCAGCCCATTGCGCTCCGGCAAGTGGCGGAAGTGGAATTCGGTGCACGCGCCAAGCGCGGAGATGCCGGCGTGGATGGCGGCCCGGCCGTCATCCTCGGCATCGGCAAGCAGCCGGGGGCGGACACCATCCAACTGACCCGCGCCGTGGAGCAAGCGCTGGCCGAACTGCAGCGCGGCATGCCGCGCGGCGTGGTCGCGGACCGCGTCAAATTTCGTCAGGCTGACTTCATCGAGCTTTCCATCGCCAACCTCCAGCAGGTGCTGGCGGAAGCCTTCATCGTCGTCGCCATCGTGCTGTTCGCCTTCCTCCTGAACACGCGCACGACCTTCATCTCATTGACCGCGATTCCCCTCTCGATCCTGCTCACTGCCATCATCTTCGCGGCATTCGGACTGTCCATCAACACGATGACGCTGGGCGGGATCGCCATCGCCGTTGGCGAACTCGTGGACGATGCGGTGGTGGATGTGGAGAACATCTTCCGTCGCCTTCGCGAGAATCGTGAGAAACCTGTGCCGGACGGTGCGCTGCAGGTCATCGCAGCCGCGAGCTCCGAGGTACGGTCGGGGATCGTCTACGCCACCCTCATCATCGTACTCGTGTTCCTGCCGCTTTTCGCGCTGTCGGGCATCGAGGGCAGGCTCTTCGCCCCATTGGGCGTGGCCTACATCGTCTCGATCCTCTGCTCGTTGCTGGTCTCGATCACCGTCACACCGGTGCTGTGCTACTACATGTTGCCGCGAATGAAGCGGATGGCGCACGGCGATGGCTGGCTGGTCCGCAAACTCAAGGCCGGCAATGAAAGGGCGCTGCGTTGGGCCTTCGGGCACCGCTCGCTCGTGCTCGGCTTCGCCGGTGCCGGCGTGGTGTTGGCAGGTGTGGCCGCTGCCTACCTGCCGCGCGCGTTCCTGCCGCCCTTCAACGAGGGCACGATTGTCATCAGCCTGACCTATCAGCCTGGAATTTCGCTCGCGCAGTCCGATGCTCTCGGGACGGTCGCCGAGCGCCTGGTCATGGCGGTGCCGGAGGTGAAGGGTGTAGGGCGCCGCACCGGGCGTGCGGAGCTTGATGAGCATGCCGAGGGTGTTCACACCTCCGAGCTTGACCTGGACCTGCGTGAGAGTGGCCGGCCGCGCGCCGAGGTTCTGGCCGATATCCGCACACGGCTATCGGCGCTTCCAGCAGCAGTGAATCTTGGCCAGCCGATCTCCCACCGGCTTGATCACATGCTCTCCGGGGTCAGGGCACAGATCGCGCTGAAGGTGTTCGGCGACGACCTCGATACATTGCGGACCTTGTCGGAGACGCTCCGCGTCCGGCTGGCCGCCAACGTGCAGGGGCTCGCCGATCTTCAACTGGAGCGGCAGGTCCGTGTACCCCAGCTCCGCATCGCGGTGGATCATGAACGCGCCGCCCTCTACGGCGTTTCCGCCGCCGCGCTCACCGAAACGCTGCAATCCCTGACTGGCGGGACAGTCATCAGCCAGATCATGGATGGGCCGCGCCGCTTCGACGTGGTGATGCGGCTCTCCGATGCGGACCGAACGACGGCGCGCCTGGCCGAGGCGCTTGTTGAAACGCCCGGTGGCCGCGTCCCGCTGCGTATGCTCGCGACCGTGGAGGAAGCCGACGGCCCGAACCAGATCCTGCGCGAGGGTGCGCGGCGCCGCATGGTGGTGCTCGCGAACACCGCCCCTGGGGCCGACATGGCCGCGGTGATCGCCGCCATCCGCGAGGAGGTCGCGCGCATGCCGATGCCGCCCGGATATACCACCAGCCTGGAGGGAACCTTCCAGGCACAGGAGGAGGCGATGCGGACCATCGGCGTGTTGGCCGTGGTGTCGCTCTCCCTGATTTTCGTTGTGCTCTACTCGCGCTACCGCTCGGCCATGCTCGCCGCCATCATCATGGGCAACGTGCCGCTGGCGTTGATCGGTGCCGTGGCGGCGCTCTGGATCAGTGGGCAGCCGCTCTCCGTCGCCACCATGGTGGGCTTCGTGACGCTGACAGGCATCACCACGCGCAACGGCATCCTCAAGGTGAGCCACTACCTGAACCTCGCATTGCACGAGGGTGAGCGCTGGGGGCTTGCCCTGGTGCTGCGCGGCAGTGCCGAGCGGTTGACGCCCGTCCTCATGACGGCACTCTCAGCGGGCCTTGCGCTGATTCCGCTGGCGATCGGCGCCGATGCGCCGGGCAAGGAGATCCTCCACCCGGTGGCGATCACGATCCTGGGCGGGTTGGTATCGGCCACGCTGCTGGACACCTTCGTCACACCGATCCTCTTCCACCGCTACGGACGGCCGGCACTGGAGCGGTTGCGCGCAGAGGCGGAGGAGCGCCGCGTCGCGGCAGCGACTGCCACCACCCGACCGGCCATCGAAACCTTCTGATCGAGGAGACAAGCACATGAACACGCGTCGCACGGTATTGACCGCCTTCCTGGCCCTGGGTGGCGGCCCAGCCTTGGCGCATGGCGAGGGAAAGCGTGGGGTGAATGGCGGCATCATCGGAGATGTGGGCGATCGGCACGTCGAGGTGCTGGCGCGGGACGGCGAGATCCGTATCTGGGTGCTCGACGCACAGGACCGCCCGGTACCGGCCGCCGGCGCCAGTGGCAGCCTGATCGTGCTGGCCCAAGGCCGCCAGCAGACCATCCGGCTCGAACCGGCTGAGAACAACGCCTACCTGGTCGCGCGGGGCGAGTTTCGGGCGGATCGCGCCATGCGGGTTGTCGCCACTTTGACGCTGCCTGGTCAAACGCAGCGGCAGGCACGCTTCACGCCGGTCGAGTAAGGCCGGAAAGTGCAGTGATGAGCGAAGGCCCGGAACGCCGTCTGCTGGACCGCGAAGCGCATGTGCTCGTCGTCGAGGACGACGGCGAGATGCGCAATCTCGTCACGCGGCTACTCCGCGAGGCGGGGTTCCGCGCCTCTGCCGCACGCGATGGACGCGAGATGTGGGAGGTGCTGGAGAGCCCAGCCGGCGAGCCGGACCTTGTCCTGCTCGACGTGATGCTGCCAGGCACTTCGGGGCTCGATTTGCTGCGCCGGCTGCGAGAGCGGAGCCGGACACCGGTGATGATGCTGACGGCGCGCGGAGAGGAGATGGATCGCGTTCTGGGGCTCGAGCTCGGCGCGGACGACTATGTCGCCAAACCCTTTGCCCCGCGCGAGTTGGTGGCGCGCGTGCGCGCGCTGCTGCGCCGCACCACCCCTGTCGAAGCGCCTGCCGTGCAGCGCTCGCGCCGGATCACCTTCGCCGGCTGGGCGTTGGACACGGCGCGGCGGGAGCTGACGGCGCCTGACGGCGCCTCGGTCGACCTGTCGGGGGCCGAATACGATCTGCTGCTTGCCTTCCTGGAGCACCCTGGTCGCGTGCTTTCACGCGAGCAATTGCTGGAGGTGGGAAAGCGTAGGGTGAGTGCCGACCCCTTCGACCGAACCATCGACGTGCAAGTGAGCCGGCTGCGCCGCAAGATCGAGCCCGATGAGGCAAGTCCGGCGCTGATCAAAACGGTTCGCGGCGCGGGTTATGTGCTGGTCGCGGAGGTGTCGCGCGGATGACAGCGCTGCCGCGGCGATTTCGGCGGTGGCCGGCAAGCCTCGCTGGGCGCGTGACGCTGCTTCTGGTGGGCGGGTTGATGCTGCTGCACCTGGGTAGCATGTGGGTACACGAGCGCTCGCTACACGGTGCGGAGACTGGGGCACGGCTGGAGCGCCTTGCCGATCTGGTCAGCGCAGCGGCCGGCGCCGTGGACCGCCTGCCGGAGCCAGCTCGCGATGCCGCGGCCCATGCGCAGTCGCGCCCAGGACTGGAACTGCACTGGGATCGGGAGCCACCGCTCGCGGCAGGAGCTGTGGTGCCGGACGTACTCCTCCCCGCGCTCGGGCGCCTGGGTCCAGGGGCACGGATCGGATGGGACCCGAAAGCCGAGATCGGGCATCGCCTGATCGGGGCGGTCCCTGTTCAAAGCGGGGGTTGGATCGTGTTCGCGGCACCCTGGTTCAGCGGCGCGCCGCTGGCCGATCGCGGCGCGGTGCTCTCCATGGTCGCCATGGCTGCGGGCATCGCGCTCGCCTCGATCCTCATCATTCGATGGATCACGCGTCCCTTGAGGCGCCTGGCCGACGCCGCCGATGCGATTGGTCGCGATGTGCGCGCGAACCCAGTGCCGGCGGATGGCCCCACCGAGGTGCGCCACGCCGCCGTCGCGTTCAATGCCATGCAGGAGCGGATCCGGCGCCTCGTGGATGACCGGACGGAAGCGCTCGCCGCCATGAGTCACGACCTCCGCACACCGCTTGCGAGGATGCGCCTGCGCGCAGGCTTCCTGCCCGAGGGTGAGGAGCGCGCGAGGATGGAAGCAGACATCGCCGAGATGGAACAGATGGTCGGCCGCACTCTCGACTATCTGCGGGAGGGACGCGATGCGGAGCCGGTGGCGGCCACCGACCTGGCGGCGATCCTGCAGACCCTCGCATCGGATGCCGCGGATGCCGGCGCCGATGCCGCCTATGAAGGCCCGGCCCGCGTGGTGCTGCCGCTGCGGCGCCTGGCCGCCAAGCGGGCGCTGTCCAACCTGGTGGAAAATGCGGTTCGCCACGGTTCCGGGCCTGTTCGCTTGGTCGCACGCCAGGAGTCCGGGCGGGTCATCGTCGAGGTCTCGGACCAGGGCGGCGGCATCGCCGAAGCCGACCGCGGCCGGGCGCTCGCGCCCTTCGTGCCACTCGATGCGTCCCGTGGCGGCGGTGGCTGCGGCCTGGGCCTTGCCATCGCCGCGCGCTTTGCCGAGGCGAGCGGCGGCGCCCTCACCCTCCTAGATGGTGCGAACGGGCGAGGCTTGGTGGTGCGCCTCACGCTGCCGGCCGAGGCGACTTGACGGCCAGCCCGCGCCACACTTTGTCAAACTGTGACGGGCAACGGGCGTTGGCACGCCGGGTTTTCTCTTTGGTTGGCACAAGGAGGAAAGACCCCATGCATCACGAACACCACGACATGGCTGCCTGCATCCGCGCCTGCCTCGATTGCCACCAGGCTTGCCTCGCGACAATCGGACACTGCCTGACAATGGGCGGCCACCACGCGGAAGTCAGCCATATCCGCATCATGATGGACTGTGCGCAAATCTGCGCGACCAGCGCCGATTTCATGATCCGCGGCTCGACGCATCACGCGCATCTGTGTCGCGTATGTGCCGAGATCTGCCGCGAGTGCGAGCAGAGCTGCAGCGGCCACCAGAACGCGGATGAGGCGATGCGCTCCTGCGCCGCAGCCTGCCGCCGCTGTGCGGATGAGTGTGCGAGCATGGCGGCTTGAGGAGGCCGCCTCGCCGGCTCAGGCGTCTGGGGCGAGCCGGATGCGGCCATCCCCCAGCCGCCTGAGCCGACCTGCCTGCTCCAATCGCGCCAGCGCCCGGTAGGTGGCCTCGTGCGAGAGCCCGAGCTCGGCCGCCATCGCCTTCCAGCTGCGCCCGGGACGACGGGTGCCGTCCGCCTCGGCCGGCAAGGCGTGCAGCACATCGAGCAGGCGGTCCTCGGCACGCGGGCGGATGAGGCGCTCCGCCCGCGAACGCTCGGCCACCAGCCTCGCCGCGAGGTGCGCGGCGATGCGCCAACCGAGCGCGGGGTCCGCTGCCGCGGCCCGGCGCACCGCATGGGCGCCGTACACGTCCACTTCGACCTGGGTGGCGGCGATGGCGTCGCAATGGTGACGTTTCTCGAACAGCGACGCCTCAGCGAAGGTCTCGCCGGGCCCGGCCCGGTGCAGAACGGACCGGCGCCCCTCGGGCGAGACGCGCACCAATTCGAGCAGGCCTGCGCGCACGACCACGAGGCCCACTGACGTGTCGCCAGCATGGAAGAGCGCCTCTCCGCGCGTCAGAAGGCGGCGGCGCGGGGCGGGCAGAATGGACAGCAGGTCGTCATTCATCAGGGGAGCTTCTGGCGCGTATGACGCGGATCATACGCGCCTGTGGCGTCGCCCTCCTAACCTTCACTGATCAATGACCATCAGGACCCGCGCATGCCACTCCGTCACCTGATTCCCCTGGCGCTCGCCGCCGCTTTCCTCGCTCCCGCCGCGCCTGCCACCGCCCAGCATGGCGGGCACGGGCATGCCGGGCACGCGGCGCCCTATGCCGGTTTCCAGGGTCGCGAGGCCGCGGGGCTGAGCGCCCAAGATGCCGCCGATTTGCGCGCGGGGCGCGGCATGGGCCTCGCGCTGCCGGCGGAGCTGAACGGATACCCCGGGCCGATGCACGCGCTCGAGCTGGCCGACCGGCTCGGGCTGTCGCCCGCCCAGCGGGCCACGATGGAGCAGCTTCGCGCGGCGATGCTCGCCGAGGCCGTGCCGCTGGGTGAGGCCGTCATTGCTGCAGAGCGGGCGCTGGACGCGGTGTTCGCCCGCGGCACTGCGACGGCGGCCGAGGTGGACGCGGCCGTCACGGCCGCCGCGCTGGCGCATGGCAGGGTGCGGGCGGCCCATCTTCGCACGCATCTCGGCACGCGCGACGCGATGACGCAGGCGCAGCGGGCGATGTACGCCCGGCTGCGCGGCTATGCGTCCCCTTGACCTTGCCGTGGGGCAAGGGGGCATCTGTGCGGGGCAAAGGAGCCGATCGATGACCCGCTTCCACATCCCCAACATGACCTGTGGCGGTTGCGCCAAGGGCGTGACCGCGAGCCTGCGCGAGGCAGTGCCCGGCGTGATCGTCACCGTCGATCTCGACCGCCGGCTCGTCACGCTGGAAGGTCCGGCCGACGCTCAGGTGGCGCTCGCCGCGCTGCAGGCCGATGGCTGGCAGGCAGCCCTCGCCGACTCGTCCCCTGGCCATTGACCTTCCCCCGGGGGAACACACCACCTCAGTTGGCATGAGCACGCACGCGCACCAAGGTCCTACCGGCGGGGCCACCACCGCCCTCCAGGTCGAGGGCATGACCTGCGCCTCCTGCGTCGGGCGCGTCGAGCGGGCGCTTGCCCGTGTGCCCGGCGTGGACGGCGCGGTGGTCAATCTCGCAACGTCGCGCGCCACCGTGCATCACGCGGGGGGTGTCGATGCGGCCGCGCTGCGGGCCGCCGTCGAGCGGGCAGGTTATGCGGCGCACGTCCCGCCCGCCGATGCGGCCCCGCACGGCGCGCACGAGCACGGCGAGGACGGGTCCCTCAAGCGGGATACGATCATCGCGCTGATCCTGGCCTTGCCGCTGCTGCTGCTGGAGATGGGCGGCCACCTGATCCCCGCCTGGCACCACGTCATCGAGACGACGATCGGCATGGCGGCGTCCTGGTGGGTCCAGGCCGCGCTGGCCACGGCCCTGCTGTTCGGTCCCGGCTTGCGCTTCCATCGGGCGGGCTGGCCGGCGCTGCTGCGCGGTGCGCCCGAGATGAACTCGCTCGTGGCGCTCGGCACCTCGGCGGCCTGGGTCTTCTCGGTAGTCGTGCTGCTGGCGCCCGGGCTGGTGCCGGCGGAAAGCCGCTTCGTGTATTTCGAGGCCGCCGGCGTCATCGTGGCGCTGGTCCTGCTGGGCCGCTGGCTGGAAGCGCGCTCGCGCGGCCAGGCGTCCCAGGCGATCCATCGTCTGATGGAGCTGGCCCCCGCCGTCGCGCGCGTGGAGCGCGACGGGACGGAGACGGAGATTCCCGCCGCAGCGCTGCGGGTGGGCGATGTGCTGCTGGTGCGCCCCGGCGAGCGTATCCCGACCGACGCCCTGGTGCTCGACGGCGCCTCCCATGTCGAGGAGGCGATGATCACCGGCGAGCCGCTGCCGGTTCCCAAGCTGGCCGGCGACGCGGTGACGGGCGGCACGGTGAACGGCGCCGGCGCGCTGCGGCTGCGCGCCACGGCGGTCGGCGCCGGCACCACGCTCGCGCGTATCGCGCGGATGGTGGAGGAGGCGCAGGGCTCCAAGCTGCCCATTCAGGCGGCCGTGGATCGCATCACGCTGTGGTTCGTCCCCGCCGTGATGGCCCTGGCCGTGCTGACCTTCGCGGGCTGGCTGCTGGCGGGCGGCGGCGTGGCCCAGGCGCTCGTCGCGGCTGTCGCCGTGCTCATCATCGCCTGCCCCTGCGCGATGGGCCTGGCCACGCCGGTCTCCATCATGGTCGGCACGGGTCGCGCGGCGGAGCTGGGCGTGCTGTTCCGCCGTGGCGCGGCGCTGGAGGCGCTGCGCGGCGTGCAGGTGGTGGCCATGGACAAGACCGGCACGCTGACCGAGGGCAGGCCCGCATTGACCGACCTGCACCCGGCAGAGGGCTTCGCCGCCGACGAGGTGCTGGCGCTGGCCGCCGCGGCGGAGGCGCGGTCCGAGCACCCCATCGCCCACGCCATCCGCGAGGCGGCGCGCACGCGCGGGCTGGACGTGCCGGCAGCGCAGGATTTCGAGGCGCTGCCGGGCGGCGGCGTGCGCGCGACCGTGGGCGGCCGGCGGGTGGAGCTGGGCGCGGACCGCTTCATGACCTCGCTCGGCCTCGACGTGGCGGCCTTTGCGGCGATGGCGGCAGCGGCGGGGCAGGCCGCACGCACGCCGCTCTATGCCGCGGTGGGCGGGCGGCTGGCCGCCTTGCTGGCCGTGGCCGACCCGCTGCGGGCGACCACACCAGGCGCGGTGGTGGCGCTGCGCGGCATGGGCCTCTCGCTGGCCATGGTGACGGGCGACAACCGCCGCACGGCCGAGGCGGTGGCCGGCCCGCTCGGGATCGCCGAAGTGGTGGCTGAGGTGCGGCCGGAGGGGAAGGTCGAGGCGGTGCGACGCTTGCGTCAGGGCGGTCGCAGCGTCGCCTTCGTGGGCGACGGGATCAACGACGCGCCGGCTCTGGCCGCCGCCGATGTCGGCATCGCGGTGGGCGGCGGCACGGACATCGCGGTGGAAGCCGCGGAGGTCGTGCTGATGCGTGGCGACCTGCATGGCGTGGCGACCGCGGTGACTCTGTCGCGCGCCACCATCCGCAACATCCGGCAGAACCTGGGCTGGGCCTTTGGCTACAACGCGCTGCTGATCCCGGTCGCGGCGCTGGGTCTCCTGTCACCGATGCTCGCCGCGGCGGCGATGGCGCTGTCCTCCGTCTGCGTGGTCGGCAACGCGCTGCGGCTGCGGAGGGCGGGCACATGAAGGTCGGCGAGGTGGCGCGCGCCGTAGGCGTGTCTTCGAAAGCCATCCGCACGTGGGAAGCCGCGGGACTGGTACCCGGGGCGGCGCGCGGCCCGTCGGGTTATCGGGCCTATACCGCGGCGGACCTCGCCACGCTGCGCTTCGTGGCCCAAGCGCGGCGCCTGGGTTTCGGCATGGAGCGCATCCGCGGGCTGCTGGCGCTGTGGCAGGACCGTGGCCGTTCCAGCGCCGAGGTGAAGCGCCTGGCCCTCGCCCAGGCGACGCTCCTGAGGGAGGAGGCGGCGGCGCTGACGCGGATGGCTGATGAACTGGAACGTCTCGCGGCGCACTGCCACGGCGATGCGCGGCCGGATTGCCCGATCCTGGACGCGCTGGCGCGGCCTGCGGATCATGCCTGACATGTTTTGTCATGAAGGCGAGAAGCTACGTCGCCCACCGCAGACTAACGAAGCCATGTATCGTTGAAGGAGACCACCGCCATGCGCCGCACCACACTCGTCGCCACCGCCGCCATCGCCCTGGCACTGGCCGGAGGCGCAGGTTTCGCTATTGCGCAGGCCCCACATCACCACGGCCCAGGCCATTCCGCCCCGCGCGCCGCGCAGGCCCCTGGCGCACACAACCATGGCGCCGCGGCACCGGCCAATGCATCGCCCTCCACCCGCGCCTTCATGGCGGTGAACGACAAGATGCACCGTGACATGGCCATCACCTTCACGGGCAACGCCGACCGCGACTTCACGGCCGGCATGATCCCGCACCACCAGGGCGCCATCGACATGGCGCGCGTGGTGCTGGAACACGGCCGCGATCCGGAAGTGCGGGCGCTGGCCGAAAGCATCATCCGCGACCAGGAACGCGAGATCGCCCAGATGCGCGCGATCCTCCAGCGCCTGCCGGCCCGTTGAGGCGACGGGCCCTCCTCCTCGCCCCGCTTGCCGGCGTCGCCGCGCCCGCGGCGGCGCACTCCGAGCTGCGCCGCTCGGTCCCCGCCGCGGGCGCCGTGCTGGAGCGCCCGCCGGAGCGCATCGAACTGCACTTCAACGAGCGCGTGCAGCTCACCGCGCTCCGGCTGCGCCGCGTGGGCGGCGAGGAGGTCGCCCTACCGCGCCGGGCGATCCGCGGGGCGGCGAGCGAGACCGTTGCGCTGCCGCCGCTCGCGCCCGGCGAGTACCGCGCCGAGTGGCGCATCATCTCCGCCGACGGCCACCCGGTCGGCGGTGCCTTCACCTTCCGCGTCGAGCCACCGCGAAGCCCATGATCCTGGAATTCCTCCAGCCCGATCCCTCCCTCCTCGACGGCCTCACCGTTGTCCTGCGGGCGCTCTACTACGTCGCGACGATCGGCGCGGCGGGCCTCGCGCTCTTCGCGATCGCCTTCGGCCACCGGCTCGAGCCCGCGGAGGCGGCGCGGCTGCGCCGGACGCTGATCGCCGCGGTGGCAGCTGGGCTCGCGCTGTCGGTTGCGGCGCTGGCGCTGCGCGTGCTGGTGCTGACGGCCGGCGCGAGCGTTACCGACCCGGACGTCTGGGCGGCCGTCATGCGGTCGCGCATCGGGGACGCCTTCTGGCTGCGGGCCGGCGGCCTCGTCCTGCTCGCCGCGGCGGCGACGGCATGGCGCATCGGGCCGGCGGTGGCCGCGGTCGGCGCCGTCCTCGTCCTCGGCTCCTACGCGGCCATGGGTCACTCGATGCTCTACCGCCCGCGGCAGGAGATCGCGGCGCTCGTCGTGCTGCATCTCGCCGTCGTGGCCTTCTGGGTCGGCTCGCTGCCGCCGCTGCTCTGGGTAGCGCGCCGGCGCGATGGCGCCTCGGCCGCGGCGCTGCTGCGGGACTGGAGCACCGCCGCCACCGTCGCCGTGGTGGCGATGATCGCCACGGGGCTGCTGCTGACCTGGTATCTGACGGTCCGCCTCGACCGCATCCTCGACGCCTGGCACGGCTGGGCGCTCGGCTGGAAGGTGGCGGCGGTGCTCGCCGCGCTCGCCCTCGCCGGCTGGAATCGGCTGCGGCACACCCCGGCCCTTGAACGGCGCGAAGAAGGAGCGGACGCGCGGCTCGCCCTGTCGATCCGCGTCGAGATCGCCGTCGTCCTGCTCGTCTTCTACGCCGCGGCCGAGATGGTATCCGTCCACCCGGCCGACCACGGCCACCGCGTGCAGAACTGAGGAGCCGCCCATGAACGCCCGGAGAATCCTGCTCACCACCGCCCTGGTTGCCCTTGCCGCGCCGGCGCACGCGCAGCGGCGAGAGTCGGCGGAGGTTTGGCGCGACCCGCATTGCGGCTGCTGCGGCGGCTGGGTCGAGCACCTGCGCGCCGAGGGCTTCGCGGTGACCGACCGCGTCGTGCCCACGGTGGCGCC
Source organism: Rubritepida flocculans DSM 14296 (assembly GCF_000425365.1). Classification (GTDB taxonomy): domain Bacteria; phylum Pseudomonadota; class Alphaproteobacteria; order Acetobacterales; family Acetobacteraceae; genus Roseococcus; species Roseococcus flocculans. Next base: position 33,307 of record NZ_KE384355.1, read on the forward strand.
GTACCGCCGTATGCTGGGCACGCCGGCGGACCTGCTCTCCTGCCACGCCGGGCGGGTCGCGGGTTGGCTCGCGATCGACGGGCACGTCCCGGCGCACGCCATCCGGCGCCTTCTTGCCGAACGGCCTGCGGGCGTTGTCGGCATCGCAGTCCCCGCCATGCCGATCGGCACGCCGGGAATGGAGGTTCCGGGCCGCGAGCCTGAGGTGTACGATGTCATGGCTTGGCGGGCCGACGCGACCCATTTCGCATGGCTGCGGATGCGCGGTGCTGACCCGGCCTGACGGCGACAGCCGGTTCGGTTATGGCACCCTTCGCTTGTCAGCCTTGACCGATAGTGTGGCTGGTCCGAGATCGATGGTGGTGTTGGAGATGTTGCGCGCCATCACCCGCACGGTGTTGTTGCTCCACACATGCGCGTCGAGCTCAAAGAACCGGCTGCTGGTTGCGAGCGAGGCGCTGACGATATCCCCCGGCCTCGCGCCTGCCACGGTGATGTCCCGCAGACTGGTCGCCCCTGCGGCGAGGCTCGGAAGGTCCCAGCTGTCCTCGGCGGCGTATTCGCGCTGCCCCGATTCCGGCAGCGTCGGCGTGCCATTGAGGATGCCGGGCGCTGACTCCGGCAGCCCATAGAGCCGCAGCGCTTCCAGCTCGATCACCCCATCGAAGCCGACGATCCCCACCTGCGCGAAGGCCACGCCCAAACCCATGCGCAGCGTCTGCCGTCGGTTGAGGTTGGCATCGTCCATCGGCGCGCCGGCGTTCCACCCCTTCGCCGGCCCGTTCCACTGCATGGTGGTGATGGATGCGAGCACGTCGCCCGCGACATTCTCGCGGATGTTCCCCGCCCCGTCGAAGCAGCGCACGAACAGCCGGCCGCCGGCCACGCCGAACACCAGCGCATGCGCCAGCGCGAACTCCTTCGCCTGCGTGGTGTCGACGACCCAGCCCAGTCCGCGGTTGGCCGAGAGCTGCACCCCGCGCCCGGTTGGCGTCAGCCCCGCCAGCCCGTTGAAGCTGAAGTCGGAGATGTAGGTGGCCGTGGTGGTGGAGGTGGCGATGGTGCACAGCCCCTCCACGCCGATCTCGGTCGCTGACTGCCGGAAGGCCTTCGCCCGGACGTTGTCCACCCCAGCCAGGTAGCGCTGGAACCGCGACGCCGGCGCCCGGTGGCGGTTGATGACCGCGTTGCCGCAGCGATTGGCCGTGGGCGTGTAGTCGATGCCGACCAGGTAGGTGTTGGTCCAGGCGACGTCGTACTCGCAGTCCTGCGCGCCGGCGGTGTGCCGTGCGACGATGGGCGAACAGGCCTCCATGCGGAGGTTGCGGCCGATGATTGCGCTGCCATTGGTCTGGTTCAGGAAGGGGATGGCGAGGTTGGAGCCCGCCTGGCGCAGCTCGAAGTTTGGCCCGTCGAAGATGTGCCGGTTGTGATTGGTGTAGGCGCCGGGCTCATTACCAAAACGCACGCCGAAGCGGTCCTGCGCCGCATTGATGCCGGTGGCGCAAGCGAAGTGGCCGCCGTAGTAGCGGATGGAGGTGTTCCAGGCCGTGGCGGTCGCACACCAGACATCCAGCCCGATGCGGCAATTGACGATGCGCCCCAGCGTGAAGGTGCTGTCCTCCACGCCGCGGCCGTCGCCCAGCGTGCGCATGCCGATGGTGAACCCCTCGACCCGGCGCAGTTCGATCTGGCTCGCGTCGACATTGCGCACGGTGATGCCGATATCGGCCTCTGAGGACCAATCGGAGATGGTCTGCCGGATCACGTTCAGGCCCGAGTACAGCTTCTCGCCATTCCGAATCGTGCCGCCATCGCCGAGCACCAGCACGCTGGTGGGTGCGGTGCCGGTGTAGCGGATGGTGCCCTGCATGATCAGGCCGCGCGCGGCACCCGGCAGGGTGACGGTGCCGGAGACGTTCCAGGTGCCCGGCGGGATGATCGCCATTTTCTGATCTGTCGCGGCCCGATCAAATGCTGCCTGAATGGCCGCGCGATCATCGGCCACGCCATCGCCGAGCCCGCCGAAGTCGGAGGGCAGCACGGCCTCGCGGTCGCGCAGGTACTTCGCGAGGTCGGTCTTGCTGACGGCGGTGTTCAGCACCAGGAGGTCGTCGATGCGGGCAGGCATTTTCTCCTCGAGCCTCCCTATAGCGCGGTGGCGGTGACGGGGCCGGCGAGCGCCGAGACGTTGCCCTCGGGCGAGACGCTGCGCAGCCAGAGCCAGCGCGCCTGTCCGGTGGCGAGGCCGGAGCGCGTCCATGGCAGCGTCGTGATCTGCGCGTGCAGCACCGTGGCGGCGAGGCTGTTGGAGGTAGCCTCGAACACCTGCAACGCCGTGGCGCCGGCGGGATAGGCGCCGGTCACCTGGATCCCGCCCGCCACACCCACGGCGGCCAAGCCCGAGGGCGCGGCCGGGATCGCCGCCTCCTGCCACCCCGACACCGCCCCGCTCCGCGCGCGGGCGCGGACGCGAAAGGCGGTGGGCTCCACGCTGGGGAACACCGCGAAGAGCGCCCCTGTGCCGGCCGCCACGGCGAGCCAGTTGGCCAGGGAGGCGGGCCGGGCCTCGACCTCGTAGCCGCCGAGGTAGGCTGAGGGCACGGCCGTCCAGTCCGCGCCCAGCGCCGCGAAGGTGGCCGTGGTGGGCGTGCCAACCCGGATGGCGGCGGGCGTGGCGATGCTGCCCGGCCGGGGCAGGATGACGGTGGGGGTGTCCCCTGTGGCCCGCTCGTCCACGGCGGGGTTCCAGTCCCACACCGCCGCGTCCTCCTCAGAGAGCGTCAGGTCGATCCCGCCCTCCGGCGCGAAGCGCCAGCCGGTGATGCGTGCCGGGAAGGGCTCGATGCGGTCGATGGCGACAAGCACCCCATCCCAGGGGCGCAGGCGCAGCGCCGAGAGGTTCGCTTGCACCACCACCGCGCGCTGGCGGCGGTTGCGCTCCAACTCCACCTTCATGAGGCGCTGGACGGTCGCGGCGGAGGTGGTCAAAGGGAAGTCGAGATCGCGATAGATCGCCTCGCCGCCATCCTCCGTGACGTAGTTGGCGGCCAGCAGCGGCGGCGCGTCGGTGGGCTGCCAATTCTTGCCGGGATCCACGTAGACAGCCCGCACCCCGTTGAAGAGATCCCGCCGCGGGCGTGAGCCCATGACGGAGACGTCACCGCGCAGATCGGCGGCGGTGATGGTGGCGGCCGGCAGCGCGGGCGCGCCGGCGTGGATCACGAAGCGCCCGCCCGAGACCACCATCGTGCCCGCCATGGCGGCGAGCAGCTTCCGCGTGATGGCGATCTTGCCCTCGCCCAGCGAGACGCGGCCGTTGACGGTGTAGCGGCGCTCGGCGGTGCCGTCGCGCCGGCCCATGATCTCGTCGCAGATGTTGGCCGCGGCGATGAGGGCGGGCGTGTCGATCTCGTCCCAGGCTGCCCGCCAGCCAAAGGGGGCGGTGAGGTACCAGGCGAGGCAGAGCGCCGGGTTGTCGGACCAGCCCACGGCGCCGCTGCGCGGATCGCGGATGGTGTCGGCGCCCTCGACCAGCGCGGCCATGTTGGGCGGGCCCGAAGGGAAGGCCTCGGGCGTGATCTTGAGGCGCAGCGCCATGTAGGCGCGGCCCTGCCCGCGATGCGCTGCGGTCCACTTGCCGCCGGTCTCGGCGATGAGGTTGGTATTGGCGGCCTGGCCGGGGTCGCCGAGATGACGGTCAATCCGGACCAGGCCCGAGAACTTCGCATCGGTGGCCAGTGTGTCGCCGAGCCAGACCTCGCCGATGGCGCGGACGCGGTGAGCGGCCAGCACCACGACGGCGTGGAAGTAGCCGTCGGCGCGGCCCTCGTCGTCGGGGCTGCTGTGCACGAAGACGATGGGCCCCGAGACCTTGCAGCGGCCTAAGACCAGGGCGTGCTCGGTGATGGCCTGGCGGAAGGATTGGGTGCGGGCCTGAGCCTCGACGGCGGTGGGCGCGGTGCCGCCCGAGCCGCCGCCGGTGTCCGTGAAGGTTGCGGAGCTGCCTCGGGCGGCGGCGGTGTTCTGGGGGAAGACCTGGCTGCCGATGAAGGAGACGGCGATGGCAGCCCCCGCGCCGACGAGCGCGCCGATGACGCCGCCGCCGACGGCCGCGGAGCCGACGGCGCCCGCGACCACGGCGATGATGGGGATGGCAGCCGGCATCTGTCAGCCAATCCTCCAGGCGATGGCGCATTCTGTGAGCGCCGCGCTGAGCAGGCCGCGCGGCCCGACGAAGGCGACGCGGCCGGTGTCGAGGACGACACCGAGGCGGGCGGGATCGGGTGCGAGCACAACGTCGCCGCAGCGTGCGAAGGCGGGCGCGACGCGCGGAAAGCCCGCGCTGTCGGCCGAGGCGGCGAGATCGGGCAGCACGCGCACGTGCGGGTACTGCCCCGTCACAGCCTCCACCGCCGCGATGGCGAAGATCGCGCAGTTCCAATGCCGCGCATCGAAGGTGCGCGTCTCCGCCTCCCGCAGCAGGGCTGCGAGCCGGGCAATCCAATCGGGATGGCGCATTACCGCGCTGGCAGCCGAATCTCGGCGTCCTGCAGCGCGGGCACGAACTCGAAGAATCGGTCGCCCGGGAACTCGGCCTGCTGGTCGGCGTCGGTGTAGCGCCGCACCTCAGCGCGCTCGAGGTCCACGAGGCGGCTCTCGCAGGCGAGCGTCACGCGCGGCTCGGCGCCGTCCACCACCTCCATCGTGTCCATGATGCCCGCCCAGAGCGGGAACGGGTCCGCCACGAAGGCGCCGTCCTCGTCCAACAGCGCGAGCCACACCCGCGCCGGGCGCAGCCGATAGGATCGCTCCGACAGCGCGATGTCGATGACCTCCTGCGGCACGGGCGAGAGGGCGAGGGTCAAGCGCACGGCGCGCAGCTCGACCGTTTCTTCCACCTCGCCCATGGCGCCGATGTCGCCGATGCCCTCGAAGCTGCGCCCGGCCCAGTTCAGCGTGCCGAGGCCCGACCACACCCGAAACGCGCCGGTGGCGAAGTCGAGCTCGCAGAGGATGACGGGGGCGACGACGGGCGCGGTGGCGGCGGCGGCGGCCTGGACGGAGAGGCGTGGCGTGGCGCGGATGGCAGGTTCGGTCATGGCGTGGCCTACAGGGCCTCCTCAAATCGGCAGGTGATGCTGGTGAAGCGCCCCGGCCGGGTGGGGTTGATGCCCTCGTCGTCGGAGACGAGCCGCATGGGCGTGGAGACGTTCGAGAAGAACAGCGCCTCGCCGATCGGCGCGGCGGCGCGCAGCGGGGGTGCGATGGGGATGGAGGCCGTGCCCGTGCCCGACGCCATGACGCGCGCGGTGGCCATGTAGAGCCGCCCGCCGAGGCCGATGTGGTCGCCCGCGCCGACGGCCAGCGTGTTCGGCCACCAACCCTGCGTGACCAGCGACAGCGCGCCGCGCGGCGCCCCGGCGGCGAGCGCGGGATTGCCCGAGCCCACCACCATCCCCGTCCCGTCCGTGAAGATCGTGGCGTCGTTGAAGCTGTACGGCCCGCTCGGCACATCGCCCTGGCTGCGCGGATCGCCGGAGCGGAACTCGCGGCGGAAGTCGCGCAGGCGGACGGTGTTCACTGAGCCGGCGAGCGCGGCCACCAGCCCCTCCAGCACGCCAGCCAGGCGCGGGTTCAACGGGTCGAAGGTCATCTCCGCCATCCAGCGCGCGCCCTCCCGGCGCAGCACCTGGGTCTGGCGCGTGAGCGGGGAGACAAAGCGCAGGGTGTTGGGCTGAAGGTAGAAGACCTGCCGGGAGGGGCGCAGCTCCGGCGGCCAGGCGTACTCCGTCATGGCTCTACCTCCTCACCGTGTCGTAGGCGGTGCCACCGCGGCGGATGGCGTCGAGCGTCATGGCGGTGGCCTGCCGCGCGATCTGCTGACCCATCAGCCGCAGCCGCGCCTCCACGCCGGCGTCCGCCCCACGCGCGTCGATGTTCAACGTCGTGTGGATGGTGGGGCCGCCGGCTGGCGCGGTGCCGTTGGGCAGCACCGTCCCCGACTGCTGCGGCACGAACCATTCGGGCCCGCGCTCGCCCACGATGTAGGGCTGGCCGGCCGTGACCGGCCCGCCCTCTGCGCGGAACAGCCCGCCGAGCCACGATCCGATCCCGTCGAAGATGCCCCCGAACGAGAAGCCCGACAGCGCGCCGGTGAGCGCATTGCCCAGCGGCTCGGTGATGGTGCGCCGCGCGATGATGCGGGCGATGTCCTGCCCGATGCCTTGCAGCACCTTGGACAGGCTCTCGCCGCGGATCACCGCGTCCTCGAAGGCCGACGAGAAGGTCAGCCCCAGTTCGCGCGCGGTGTCGGAGGCGCGCTCGGTGGCGCGCTGCACGCGCTCCTGGCCGCGCTCCAACTCCTCCAGCGCCGCCTGGGCCTCCCGCGAAATGGTTTCGTCGGGGATGGGCTGGCCGATGCGCTCCGCGCGCTCGACCAGCGTGCCCAGGTTGGACAGGCGCCTGGCGTAGCGCTCATAGGCGTTCTCGTTCTGCTGGATGAGGCGCTCGCGCTCGCGCAGCACCTCGTTGGCCTCGCGTTCGGCATCGCGGTTGTCGCGCTGGGCAGCGGTGACACGGCGGACGGAACCTTCAAGGCGGCGGAGCGCCTCGTCGCGCTCGCGGGTGGCCAGCGTTTCCAGTCGCTGGCGCTCGGCGGCATCGATAGCCCCGGCGCCCTCGGCCTCTCGCAGACGACGGACGCGCTCATCGAACTCGGTGGTGATACGAAAGCGGTCGTCCAGCTGGCGGCGCAGCTCGTCGGTGTCTTGGGCGGCACGGCGGCGCCGGCTCTCGGCGGCCTGGGCAGCGGCGGCCTCGCTCTCCTGGCGGCCGCGCTCGGCCGCCTCACGCTCGCCGCGGGCGACCTCCTCGGTGATGTCGGCGTAGGCTTGGCGAAGTTCGGCCAGGCGGGCGGTGCGGTCCACGCCGGCCTGCTGCTCAGCAGTGCCGACGAGGCCTGGGCGGATCGAGCCGCGGCGCGGCGTGCGGGCGGCGGCGCCCTCGGCCTCCGCCTCGAGCCGTGCGATCTCCGCGCGCAGCGCCTCGGCGGTGCGGCGCTGGTCGGCGAGGCGCTCCTCGCCGGTGAGCAGGCCGGCGCCACGGCGCACGCCGTCCAGCACCCGGGCGGCGCCGGAGAGCGCGCGGGCGAGGCCGTTGGAGAGGCCGATCGCCTGATCGAGGCGCGCGAGGAACTGGTCGGCCGCGGCGGTGAGCTGCCCGAAGGCGCGGCCGACGGACAGCGGCGCGCGCTCGAACTCGCCATTGACCCGCTCCACGGCGCGCAGCAGGGCCGGGAAGACCACGTCGGCGGTGAGCTTGCCCTCGGCGCCCAGCTTGCGCAGCTCACCGATGGAGACGCCCAGCTCACCGGCCAGGGCCTGGGCCAGGGTGGGCAGGCCCTCCAGGATCGAGCGCAGCTCGTCGCCCTGCAGCACGCCGGACGCCAAGGCCTGCGCCAACTGCTGGGTGCTGCCCTGGATCTCGGCGGTGCTGGCGCCGGACGAGATGGCAACGCGCTGCAGGCCGGCGACCAGGCGCAGCACCTGGTCGGAGGTGGCGCCGATCTCGCGCGCGGCGATCGAGAAGCGCTGGAAGGCGTCCACGCTTTCGCGGACGGCGACACCGGTCTGCAATGCGTCGCGATACAGCGCCTCATAGACCTCGGCCGCGCGCTCCACGCCGCCCACGGCGGTGGTGAGGCGGCCCATGGACTGCGACAGGGCGTCGCCCGCCATGACGAGGGCGCGCAGGCCGGCGGCGACGCCGGCGAGTTGGATGCCGCGGACGGCGACATCCATGAGGGAGAGGGCGCGGGAGGCGCGATCGGCGCCGTCCTGGATGCGTTCCAGCGAGCGCTGGCCGGCCTCGCCGACCTCGCGCAGTTCGGACTTCACGCGTGCGGCGTCGTCCAGCGACAGGCGCACGGAGACGCGGCGGGTGCTATCCGCCATGGGCTGCGCCTCCTGCGTCAGGGATCGATGGGCGGCGCGCAGCGGCACCGGCGGCGAGGCCCATGCGCAGCGCGGTCAGCAGCTCGGCAGCCGCCCAGCCGGAGACGCCCATCTCGCGGGCAAGGGCCAGGGTGCCGGCGGTGTCAAGTTCAAGCCCGGCCATGCCGGCGGAGATGCAGGCGGTGCCCGCGGTCCACAGGGCGGCGCCCTGGGCGGTTGTGGGCGCATGGGCGGCGTAAGGGCAGGCCATGCCGCAGTCGCGGTCGAGGGCCGCGCAGCCGCGGCAGTAGTCGGGGCCCTGGCCGAAGTGCCAGGCGGCGCGGGCCCTCAGCCGTTTCCCTCCAGCGCCACGGCGGCGACCGGACTGGTGGCGCGGTCCCAGAAGGCGGCGGCGATGTCGTCCATGTCCATCAGACGTTCGACGGCCTCAGGGGAGAGGGGCAGTGGTTTGCCGGTGGCATCGCCAACACCCTCCCAGGCAGTGACCGCATGGCGGGCGAGCGCCTTGACCAGGAAAGCGAAGGCCAGGCCGCGCGCTATATCCGGGTCGAGATCGGCCTCGGACGCCCGCAGCGCGCCGAGGCGACGGGCGGAGCCGGCCTGGGCGGCGGCCATGACGGCGGTGGTGACGGGGCGGATTTCCACGCGAACGCCGCGAGGCAGATCGACCCAGTAGGGCTCAGTGGGAAGGTCGAGGATGAGCATATAGGGGTCTCCTGAAGGGTTGGCCTTGACCCACGACCCCGCGATGGCCAAGTTGGCCATAAGTGTCGAAGGAGGATGTGCGGTGCCCAATGTCAGCCTGACGCCGGAACAGCAGCAGTTCATCGACGCGCGTGTCGCCTCAGGGCGCTTTGCCAGTGCGAGCGAGGTCATGCGCCACGCCGTGCGCCTGATGCAGGAGGCCGAGGAACGTCGCGAGCGCTTTGTGGCGATGCTCTGCGACGTCAGCGCCCGTGCCGATCGCGAGGGCACGATTTCGGCCGAGGATGTGGACGCAGAACTCAAGGCGGTGATCGCCGCGGCCAAGCAACGCGCTTGAGTCCGGCGCGAGCGCGGATCGTCGCGCGGTTCACGCGAGAGGCGCTGGCCGATCTGATGCAGGCCGTGGCGTGGATCGCCCGCGAGGATCCCGCTGCGGCGGACCGCTTGCGTGTCGCGGCGAACCGCGCAGCGAAATCCATTGGGGAGCACCCATGTATTGGGCCGGTGCGCACGGAATTCGCGCCGGAGCAATTCCGGTTCTTCGTTCTCCGGCACTCGCCGTATCTGATCGTCTATGAGCCGGATACGAAGCCGCCCCGTATCCTGCGGGTGGTGCATGGATCCCAGGATCTCGCCACGCTGTTGGCTGACCTGTCCGGTGAGAGCGGTTGATCACGCTTACTTCGTGCCTGCCTGTAGATCCCGCAGCACTGCCGCCATCATCACCAGCGATCCGTTGAAGGATTGCTCTGGCAGCCGGAGCTGCACCGAACAGAGTGTCGGGAACCGAGGAGGACCACACAGTCATGGAACGCAAAACCGGTGATGAAGCCATTCTTCTACGCAGTGCCCTCGATCGCGCTGGGCGAATGCTGAAACGTTATGATCTGCGGCTGTCTTATTCGATCGACGTGAAAGATAACTCATATACCGTGGATGTTGTTCCCGATGGATTGGATCAAGTAGGTGTTCTTATGCGGCTCCAGCGTCATGATGTTTTTGAAGAAATATTGGAAGCGATTATCGCTGCGCCTGACCTCGGAGCGAAGGAGCAAGCCATCCAGCGAGCCCGCTCCGCGCTGAATACGCGGTCGCTTCGCATCGTTGAGTGACGTCCAGTCTAATCTCGCGTTCCCCCGGTTTATGCGTACTCCGTGCCCGCCTGCTGGTTGCGCAGCACCGCCGTCATCATGCGCGTCGCCGTCGCGTTGAACGCCGCCCGGAAATCGAAGCTCGCCTCCACGCCGGCCGGCCCTTCGATCGGCGTCTTGGCGAGCGCCAGATAGACCTCGTGCAGCGTGAAGGTGAGGCTGCGATTGGCGTCGATGGTGTAGGCGAAGGCGAACTCGGCGGCGGTGCCGTTCTGCGCCTGGGCCAGCAGCGTGGTGTTTTCAAAGCGCACCGTCACCTGCCCGGTGCAGCGTGCGACGCCAGGATCCACGCCCTCGACGCGCCGGTCGGCGCGGATGGTGCGCACCATCTCCATCCCGTTGCCATAGGTCATGCGCGCCCCGGTGACCTGAGCCAGCGCGGAGCCGCTGCGGGTGATGGATCCCTGCGCCTTGTTGAATGCCGTATAGGCGGCGCTGGTCGGCGTGCCGCCGGCGCTGCTGCCGGTGCGCGCCGAGCCCTGGCCCATCAACCCGAAGGTCGCGGTCGCAGGTCCAGTCGGCGAGAAGTCGATCTCCAGCGTGTCGGCGCGCACGCCGGTGCAGACGTCGAAGCTCGGCACGTCCGGATAGCCGATCTCCACCGCATTGCTCGGCAGCGCCGCCGCGCCTGAGGCGAAGCTGTGGATGAAGTTCGGGTTGGTGCCGGTGGTGGTGGGCGGCCCGAGCAGCAGGCGCAGCCAGTGGCCGATGTTGACCAGGTCCACCGGCACCACCGCCTGACCCTGGACCGTGACCGTGTCCAGGAAGGGCGCGGCCGGATCGCGGTTGCTGCCCACGCCGATCACGTCGGCATCGAGCAGCGGCTGCTCGGCGCCGAGGTCGCAGGAGAGGAAGGGCATGCGCCGCCAGTTGCCACCGGGGGCGGTGCCGTAGGTGGATTCCGGAAAGGTCAGCAGGCGGCAATTCGCGCCGATGGCACGGGGCATGGGCGTTCTCCGGGATCAGGCCAGCGGCGAGCCGGCGACGGTGTAGAACAACGTGACGGGGAGGGAGGCCGCGCGGCCCGCGGCGGCACCCTCGAACTCGACGTCGTCGAAGGAGGGTGCGCCGGGCTGCGCCCAGTCCACCGCGCCGCCGAGGGTGCGGTCGGCCGAGATGGCGGCGGCGATGTCCATGAGCAGCGCGTCGAGGAGGGCGGTGCGCGCGGCGGGTGTCGCGCCCGCTACGGTCACCTCGATCTCCGCACGATGCTCGATGGCCCAGGCGAGCGGGGAGAGGATCGCTGTCTCCTCCACCGTTTCGCCATCGCGCAGGACCACGAGGCCACCCGCTGGCAGACGCTGTGGCGCAGTTTCGCCACGCAGCACGACGGGCGGCGGAACGCGGCTCGCCAAGGCCGCGCCGAGCCGTGCGTGCAACGCGGCGAGCGCGCTTTCCCTCACACTCATGCTGCACTTCTCCCGGCCTCGCGCTCCCAGGCTGTGACGAAGCGTCCCGGCAGCCGACGCAGCGCGCGCTCCGCAGCGCCGCGCACGTCCAGCCGCTTGGCGAGCTTCACCTGGGGCAGCAGGAGAAACATCGGCACCATCCCCTGTTCCAGCAGGCCGCGCGCCCAAGCCTCGCGGCCCTTGCGGTTGGCGGTCCCCACCTCTGTGACGCCGCCCGCCACCAATCGCGTGCGCCGCCGCCGCCCGGTCTGCTCGCCCTGGCGCAGCGGCAGGCACCACACAAATCCGCGCCCAGATTTGAAGGGCCGCAGGAAGGCCTGCCCTGACGCCACCATCTGCGCCGGCGTGACGCGCATGCCCTTGGCACCGCGCCCGCGGCGCCCGCGCGCTGCGTTGAAGCCGGTCGGGACAGCCAGGAACTTCCCGCCACCCTTGGCACGAATGAGCGCCCCACGCTCGAAGGCGTCGATCACGCTCGGCACTTTGGTGAACACCAGCCCTGCCGGCCGCAGCGACTGCCGGCCCTGCGGGAAGGTCATCGACCGCCAGGCATTGGCGATGCCGCGGGCATTGCCGCCGAAGGCGTCGGTCACCTGCCGGCGCAGTTCCTGCTTGACCTGCTCGGTCTCGGCCCGGATCGCCTGCATGGCGGCGCGCTCACCCGCGCGGAGCTCCGCCGCCAGCACCTGGCGCAGGTCACCGACAATCGCCGCAGCGAGCCGCATCAGCCGTCCCGGTCGTCGCGGCGGCGATGCCCGATCTCGGTTTCCATCAGCGTGGAGAGACGTTCCAGCAGCACGCGCACCTGCTCGAGGCGCCCGTCCACGCGCCAGACCAGCAACAGAATGGCGATAAGGCCAGCGCCGTTCTCGGCCAATTGAAGGATCTGCGGGAGGTCCATGAGGGGCTCCTATTGCTGGCAGTGGACGCGCCAGGCGGCGCCGCTGGCGTCGCGCTCGGCGTGGGTGACGGTGAGCAGCTCGGCCCCGAGGGCGAAGCTGTCCCCCGCCGCGATGACGGGCAGCGCGGCGGTGGAGACGGTGAGGATGTCGGTGGCGGAGATGATCTCCGTCCCGAAGGCATCGGCGACACGGTCGGGCGAGGAGCGCAGAAGGCGGAGGGGAACGGGCGCGCCCATGCCGCCCTGGCGGAAGATGGCCTCCACGCCAAGGTTCGCGTCCGCCACCAGCGCGGCCAGTGCGGTGGCAAAGGCGCTCACGCCGGGTGGCTCCGCCGATCCAGCTCGAAATGCGGCCCATCCCGGAACGACGTCCAGTCGCCACCCCAGGTGATCGGCACGCCGAGTTCCTTCGCCGCTGCTTTCATGGCTGCACCGATCTGCTCGTAGAGCGGCCAGTCCCAGCGGATTTCGCCGTGCTCGACCGTGGCGTCGCCGTCATCCAGCCAATAGGCGAGATCGACGGCATGGCCAGTCAGATGCCGGCTGTTCATGGTGCGCGAGGCGCCGATGGCGACGAGCCGTGCCTGGCGCTCGCGTGTGCGCAGTCCCTCCGTCACGATGAAGGGTACGGCTTGGCGCGCACGCTCCACGACCCGGACCAAGTCACGATGCACGCCCTTCAGGCGCTCGCGGTCGCGCGGCAGAAGGCTCGCCATCACGCCCCCGAGGCCGGCACGCGGGCCAGCATGGTGCGCACGGTGGTGTCGGCTGCGAGTGCGGCGGCGGTGGCGATGCCGACCTGGAAGTTGCCGGTGGCGGTGGTGGTGAGACGGCGGTTCGCGTTGTCCCAGAACAGGCGTGCGCCGGCGGTGATGGCCAATGCCGGTTCCTTGGCCAGTTCGAACTCGCCGCGGGTCTCGCACTCGACGGGGGCGTTCTGGGCGGCGTCCATCGCGGCCACCCCGAAGAACGCGCCGACCAGCATGCCCTGGCCGGAGAGGATGCCGCCGGCATAGGGCACGGCCATGGGAATGGAGCGAGCGTCGGGGCGGATGCAGTTGCGCATTGTGGTTCTCCGGATGCGCGACAGGCGCCGCCCGATGGTCCGGTGGCGCCTGTCGCAGGGTGTTGACGATGGGTGGGAAGGGATCAGGTGCCGGCGTTGAAGTAGCCACCGCGCCAGTCGATGGCGCCGACGCCGAAGTCGAAGATCACGCTGACCTCGACGCCATCCACGCCCTGGACATTGCCGGTGGTGACCTGGGGGCCCTCGGCGCCGTTCAGGTAGCCGTAGACATAGACCGGCGCCGCGGTGGGCTCCGCAAAGAGGTACCAGCGGTTGGCGGGGATCAGCGGCTCGACCACCGGCTGCACGAAGGAGGCGTAGACGTTCTCCTGGCTGATCTGGTTGGCCGCGACCGGCACGGTGAGCTGGCGGGCGGGCAGCTCGAGGTTCGGCCCGACGAGCAGACGCATCTGCGCGCCGACGGCGATGGGCAGGCCATCGAGCGTGCGCTGGCGCATCACGGCAGCTCGGCCCGCGGCCAGACCACCGAGGTCGAGCGCGGTGCCAGCGGAGGCCTTGTTGGCGCGCGCGGCAGCGGTGCCGAACACGGCGGCGTTGCCGGTGGAGAGCGTCGGGCCGTCGCCGTTCGCCGAGTTCAGCAGGCCATAGGCGGTGGCGTTCTCGAAGTCCGCCACCCGACGGCCGATGGCGGCGGCGAAGTCGGTGAATGCACCGAGGTCGTCGTTCACCAGCATCGGCCGCGTGACGCGGATGCGTCGCGCGAAGGTCTGCAGCAGGATGATCTCCTGGCTCTCGGACATCGTGCCGGCCTGGATTTCGCCGTTCTCCATGAGCGGCAGCAGCGTCGGGAAATCACCCACGCGCAGGTGCCGGTGCGGCTTGAAGTCGCGGAAGTCACGCCGGAGGAAGATCTGGCGGTAGGTGGGCGCGGCGGGCGCATAGGCCGCCAGCAGCATCTTGTTGGCCGCCGCCGAGAGCAGTGCCGGGAAGTCGCTGGTGGTGTGGAAGGCGCGCTCGGCCAGGATGGTGGGGTTGCGGGGGATGTTCCGCTCGCCCCGGGCGCGGAGCAGCTCGCCCATCATGTCGGAGGGGCGCCAGCCCATGAATTCGACGTGGCGGCCGGCGCCGGGGCCCGTGCTGGGCGCCTGGTAGCCGGGCATGGAGCGGGCGGCGAGCGCCTCGGCCATGGCGTCGAGCAGGCTGGCCGGGTCGTCCTGGCCGGGGCCGGTCTCCGGGCGCGCCGGCAGGGAGGGGCGCGGCGCGCTCTGGGCGAAGGCGTCCCACAGGCGGCCACGCAGCACTTCGGGCGAGATGCGGTCGCGGATGGCGGCCTCGCGCATGGCGTCGAGCATGTCGGGGGTCACCAGGCCGCGGGCGGCGGCCAGCACCGGCTCATAGGCGGCGATGCGCTCGACGGCGGCGCGGTCCGCCTCGGCGCGGATGGCGTCGAGATCGGGCGGGATCGGCGCGGCGCGGGTGGGTTCCGGCGGGGCGGTGGTGGTCACGGGGCTCTCCTGGGGCGGGGTGCTGGGCGGCGCGGGCGGCGCCGGCGCGGGATCCGGCGAAGCCGGCGCGGTCTCGGGCATGGGTGGTTCCTCGGTCAGGGCGGGTTCGATGGCGGTGGCGGGGATGCCCTGGTCCCCCTCACCACGGATCACGGCCAGGCCATCCACCGGGACGGGCACGATCGAGATCTCGTAGGGCTCCCAATCCACGGCGCGGTGGATGGTCTGGCCGGTGGCGGCATCGGGGCGGGGCTCGTAACGGTGGACGCGATAGCCGACGCTGACGGACTGCAGCGTGCCGTCGGCGACGCGCTGCCAGACCGGCTCCACGTCATCAGCGCCGCTGAACTGCAGGGTGGCGTAGCCGCGGCCGGTCTCGAGGCGCGCGGCGGTGACGCGGCCCAGCACATCGCGGGTGCCGGCACGGCGGTGGGTGTCAAGCACCGGGGCGCGGCCCGAGCGCAGCGCATCCATGCGCACCGCTGAGGGCGCCATGTCGAGCTCCTCGATGATCGGGCCGAGCGGCGGCACGAAGTTGAGGGCGCGGGCGCCGGTGCTCCACACCACCTCGACCGTGCGCGCGGCACGGTTGACGGTCACAGGCGCGGCCAGGGCGCGGCAGGCGGTGATCGACTGCCCTCCGGCGGGAAGTCGATCGGGCGCAGCCTCTTGCTCCGGTGCGGGGATATCCCCGCCCGGTTCGATCGGTTCGATCATGGGCAAAAATCCTGGGCTTAGGGCGCCGTGAAGCCCTGGAGGTTGGCGATCACCACCGCCCCTGCCGTCACCGCCTGGATGTTCAGCGCGGCATTGGCCGTGGTGCGCAGCGGGGTCGGGAAGTCGATGTTGGTCGGGCCGAGATTCGCCGGCAGCAGCGCGCGCCAGACCGGCGTGGTGCCGTCGCGGATCTGGAATTCCGTGGCGGTGGCGCTGGCGTTCTGCACTTGCATCCCCGTGACATACCGGCGGATACCGGCACCGGCCGCGGCCTGCACAGCTGTGTCGCTGCCGGTCGCGATGCCGGCCAGCGGCCCGGCATAGGTCCAGTCCGCCTCGGGGATGGCGTAGGGCTTGGTGACGATTGCGCCGATCAGCGTGGCTAGCAGGTCGACACCGCGTGCAGTCGTCACCGCCACCGGGTTCGCTGAATAGCCTGTGGCGGCCAGCACCGGCACGGCACCCGCCGTATTGCGGGCCTGGCCGCCGACCACGCTGAGCGCGGGTGCCGTGGCGCTGAGCACATTTACCCCGATCCCCTGGCCGGCCACGGCATTGGCGCGGCCCGCGGTGATGGCAGTGGTGAGCTCGGCATAATCGGAGATCGAGACGAATTGCAGCCGCAGGTCCGTGCTGCTGGCCGGCGCCAGGTTGCGGCTGATCGTCGCCCAGCCGGTGTTCACATAGGCGCCGGTGAAGCTGGAACCGACCAGGTCGAAGTTGTTCGCATCGATGACCGTGATGGTGAAGGTGCCATTCGCCCCCGGCACGCCGGCGACATTGGCCACCGTCACAGAATCCGAGGTCGCATAGCCATGCGCCGCACGGGTGATGCGCACCGCGCTGCTGCCGTTGTTGGTGACAGCGGAGATGCCGTGGAACACCTGCCGGTTCCGCACCCGCACCCGGAAGCGATACAGCGCGGCGGGGTCGGGCAGCTGCTGCTGGCGGGCGTAGGAATTGGCGCGCAGCCCGGTGCCATCCAGCGCGCGGCCGTGGAAGTAGCATTCGTCGCTGTTCGGCTCGAGCTCCAGCACCGACCAGCCGGCCGGGGCGGTCGTGGGGATGGTGACGCCCGAGGCGGTGCCGAGCCGGGGGGCGCCGTCGCTGCCGACCTCGTAATTGGCCAGCGTGGCGCTGATGCCGTCCAGGCGCCAGGCGACGACGTTGCGCTCGTCGGGCTGGCTGGTCTCGGGCGTGACGCTGACCAGTTCCAGCCAGGCGGTCTGGCCGGCGATGCGCTGGCTGAGGTTCAGCGCGACCATCGCGCGCAGCGGGAGCATGAAGCTCTGGCGGCTCAGCAGGACGAGCTCGTCATCCAGCGTGGTGCCGGTGGATATCTGCGCGGTGCCGTTGGCGACGGACAGCGTCATGCCGCTGCCGCTGGAGAGCACCTCCCACCGCGTCGGGTTGATGACGTCGCCGCCGAAATTGTCGCGGAAGCGCCGGCGCATGCTTTTCACCCGAAGCATGTCGTCGGCCCAGTCATAGCCGCCTGGGATCATGGAAAAGCTCCTGGGGAAGTGGCCGGCGCCTCGGCGCGCGGCGAGGCGGCACCGGTGGCGGCAATCTCGATGGCGGCGAGCTGAGCCGCGTCCTGCGCGGCGCCGGACTTGGCGACGCGGCGTGGATCGCTGTCGAGCGAGAGGCCGGCCTCGTCGAGCAGGGCGTTGGCCTCGCGGATCATCTCGACGACCTGGCGGAAGTCGTAGCCGAAGGCACCCACCGCCTCGGGCTGCGGCACGAAGCCGGCGCGCACCTGGGCGATGAGCGCCGTGGTGTCCTTCAGCGGGTCGATCATCTCGTGCGCGGGCGGGACGTGGGACAGGCCCTCCGGGACATCGGCAGCCCACAGGCCGAGCAGCGCGCCCTGGGCGTGAAAGCGGTCCGCGATGGGCCGCACCAGCATCGGGATGAGCATGCCGTACTGGACCTGCTCGCAGAGGCGGCGGAACTCGATCTTGCCGGCGCGCAGGCTGGAGTAGTTCGCCTGCGTGAGGTCGCCGGCGACCTGGTCATAGGTCAGGCCCGTGCCGACCGCGGACGCCTCGAGCGCGCGGCGGGCGAAGGCGGCGTGGCTCCCGCCGCCCGAAGGGTTCACCACCTCCACGGATCCCATGCCGCGGCGGTAGAGGATCATGCCGGGCTCGAAGCTCTCGACGGTCCGGCCCTGCGCGTCACGCAGCAGGCCCGAGGCCGGGCCGGTCATGGCGTCGTCGCCATCCTCGGACACCACCGCGGCCAGGCACGCCTCGATCTTGGCCTTCATCAGCAGGGCAGCCTCGTAGTCGCCAAGATCCCGCAGCCGGGTCAGCACCGGCGCCAGCCAGGACACGTCCCGCAGCTGGCCGGGGCGGCGCTTGCGATAGATGTGCAGCACGTCGCGGGCCGGGATCCGCTGGCTGCCGAGCCAGGTGGCACCTCCCGGCAGAACCCAGGACGCGCCGGGGTGCACGCGATGCAGCCAGTACCCGACCGGCTCACCGGCCTCGCCCAATCCAATGCCCTGCAGCGTAGGAACGCCCTCGATGACGCCCTGCCGTGCCGTGTCGAGGTGGTCGCTCTCCAGCACCTGCAGCCGCAGCCCGATCGGGTTGGACGGCTTGATGTCCGCGGGCAGCAGGCGGACGAAGCATTCGCCGCTCTCGATGACCGCGCGCATGACCAGCGCCTGCAGGCCATACAGGTCGAGCCGTCCCTCGGCGTCACAGGCCGTGCTGTCGGACCAGCGCCGCCAGGCCTCAGCGTGCGGCTTGTCCGGCCAGCGGGTGGTGATGCCGGAACCCACCGCGTTGCCGGTCCAGAGATCGACGATGCGGGCGGCATAGGGATCGTTGCGGACGGCATCGCGGGCGCGGCGTGCGACGGTGGGCGCGGCGGCGCCGACCTCAGCCGTGGCGCTGCCCCCGGAGGCGGCCCAGGTCGAGGCGCGGCTGTCCTGCGCGGCGGCATAGCCACGCAGGGCGTGCCAGGCATCACGAAGGCGGCCCATCACCTGCTGCCCTCACGAGAGAAGCTGGCGAAGGTCACGCTGGGGCGGCGCGCGGCGGCGTTCTCGGCGGCGTGGAGGACGGACAGCGCGCGGCCGAGCTCGGCGATCGAGCGGTATTCCACCGTGCGACCGTCGAAGGTCACGCGCGTGGTGCCGCCGGTGAAGGCCGCAGCCAGCACGGATGCGCGGGTGCCGGCAGGCTGCGCCAACGCCCAGGCGAGGACGGTCGGATCCATGCTCGTCCTCCTTTCAGCGAAGCCAGCCGTTCCGCGGCGCGAGCCAGCCCCGCGGGCGCTGGCTGTCGGATGGAGGCACCGCCGCGGCCGCCGACGGCGACGGGTGAGCGACATTCCCGCCGGCGGGAAGTTCGCTCGCATGCAGCGGTGCGTCCGCAATCTGGTCCCGCAGCTGCTGCCAGAACCGCTCGCCGTAGCGATCGGCACCAAGCAGCCACAGCGCCGCCCGCGCCAGCACCGCGCAGTCCAGCGCCTCGTTCCGCTCCCGCAGCTTGGCCCATTCCTGCCGCGCGAAGCCGCGGCGGTCCTTGGTGGTGCGCAGCTGCTCCGCGACCAGCTGCTTGATCCATTCCACCTCGATCGCGCGCGGCAGATGCACCCAGCCGGGTGGCAGCTCCTCCGCGTCGCCGCGGCCGAGCCAGAGCCGCCGATAGAGATCGGCCTTCCAGGTCGAGACCGACACCGTCCACAGCTTGAGGCCGCGGCGCAGCTTCTGGCCATTGACCAGTGCATCCACCGACGTCGGGCCTTGCACCGGCTGCGCCCGGTTCCACCCGTCGATCCCCTTGGTCGGCGCGATCCGCGGATCCCGCAGTCGGCGCAGGTGGCCATAGACGGCGGCAGTGTCGCGACCACCAGTGTCGACGCAGAGCCGGGCGATGCGCATCGCGCCACCGCCCTGGCGCGGCCAGTCGCGCGCCAGCACCCGGGCCAACTCGTCCCAGGGCGCACGATCCCGCGGGCTGCCTGGGATCACCACGTGATCGACCAGCCAGGAGGAGAAGCCCTCGGCCCAGCCCCAGACGTCGCATTCCAGGCGATCATCCTGGACGTCCACGCCGGCCGTCAGCACCAGCGCACCGGGCGGGACGACCCCCATAGCGAAATCCTCGCGCCGCTCGACGAGCCGCTCCCAATCCGGCGCCTCTCCCTGCTCCTGCCAGGTCTCGCCCAGCACCGTGTTCCGAAAAGTCTTGATGTCCTCGGGCTTGCCCTGGGCGGCCTCCCAATCGCGGGCGATCTGCTCCCAGGAGAGCCAGCCCACGGGCGAGTAAAGCGCCGAGATGTGGAAGCCGATCGTGTGCGGATCCTGCCCCTCGGCCGTCGCGCGCCACTCGCCGCCGCCAAGCATGGCGGTCTTGTCGTGCTCCTGCATGGGGTGGTCGCAGGCGTTGCAGTGATACCGCGCCGTCTCCGGCGCGCCCTTCTCCCAGATCAGCCGCTCGAACCGCAGCCACTGCATCTCCCCGCATTCGGGGCACGGCACGAAGAACCGGCGCTGGTCGCTGGCGAGGTATTCCCGCTCGATCCGGCTGCGCCCAGCGATGGTCGGGGTCGAAACCAGGAAGGCCTTGCGCCGCCAGCCGAAGGTGCGAGCGCGGGCCTCGGCCAGGGCAATGGGATCGCCCTCGCCGGCGACATCGCCGGGATAGGCGTCGACCTCGTCGAGGAACAGAAACCGCGCCGTCATCGAGCGCAGGCCCACCGCGCTGTTGGCGCCCGTCAGCACCAGGATGCCGCCGGGGAATTCCTTCGACAGCATGGTGTTGCCGCTGTCGCGCGCCCGGGCCGGAGCAACTCGCTCCCGCAGCGCGGGTGTTTCCTCCAGCAGTGGGTCGATGCGCTGGCGTGAGAAGCGCTTGGCCAGCTCCACGGTCGGCTGCACCGCCAGCGCCGGCGCTGGCACGTGGTGCATGATGTAGCCGAGCCAGTTGTTGCCGCTCTCGGTCGCGCCGACCTGCGCGCCCTTCATGAACACGACGCGCCGGGCGGGGTGCACCGCCGACAGCGCGTCCATCACGTCCTTCAGATAAGGCGTGCGACTGGTGCGCCATGGCCCCGGTTCTGCCGAGGCGCGGCTACCCAGCATGCGATGCCGCTCGGCCCATTCCGAGACAGTGAGCTGCGGCGGCGGCCGCAGCATCGCGCCGACACGCCGGCGGACATGCTCACGGCTGCGGAGACCGATCCCCTCCGAGACCTGCGGGATCGAAGCGATCGGCGGCCTCCGTCAGCAGATCGTTGATGTGACTCCGCAGGATGGTCTGCAGCAGATGCGGGTCGACGCTGATCTCGGCGGCGATCAGGCCGGAGACGCGGGCGGGCCAGTTCAGCAGCGCGTCGCGCATCGTGCTGCCGATCTCGTCCAGCGCGGCGTTCGCCTCGGTGACATCGACCAGGCGGCGCCTGGTCTCGTCGAGGGCGAGGCGCTGCGCCTCCACCTTCAGCGCGAGCTGCGCGACCTTCAGCCGGGCGAAGGGTGTGCCGTCGCTGGCGCTGGTGGTCCCGCCACCGCCTGCCAATGGCGAGCGCACCGGATCGGCGGTCTCGATCAGGCGGCGGCGGGTCTTGTCGATGTCCCACTGGCCATCGGGCTCGCGCGCGATCCGGCTGGTCTGCTCGGCCTTGCGCAGTGCGGTCTCGGTGATGCCGATGCGGCGGGCCGCCTCGCGGGTCGATGGGGTCAGTTCTGGCACGGCGGCATCTCTCCCGCCGCGCGCGGGGTCGGGGTCAGGCAGCGCGCCGCGCGCGCTGGCGAGCTTGCTCGAAGGCAGTGATTGCCGCCGGCCAGTCCGGCGTCACGTCGGCGCCAATGGTCTGCGTGGGTGCGAGCGTCAGTTGTCCGCGGCCCCAGTAGTCTCCGTCCAGCGTGGCGATCCATCCAGCGAGGCCCTGCCGTGCCAAGCCATCGCTCGCGGCGGCAATCTCGCTGACCGAAGGTCGTACCGCCCGCCCCAAAGTGACGTGCCGGCCATCCTGCGCCAGCACGATCCAGCGGCGTTCCCTGCGGGCACTCATCGCGCCCGCTCCGCATTGCGGATCTGCGCCAGCAGCTCGCCAAGCCGGCGGCGCCAGGTGCCCGCGCCCTCGATGCAATAGGCAGGGCCGTAGCTCCCGCTGCCACCCTGCCGTGCGCTGCGCAGCCAGTGCGCGTGGCTCAAGCGTGCGTGGTCGGCAAGGCCCTGGAGCTGCGTGATGGTGTCCGTCTGCTGCATCGTCCGTCTCCGCCGTGGCAGGGCGGGATGCCCTGCGCGTGACGGACGCTTCGCGCTGTGGCTTGGCAGAGCCAACTCGAGAAAGCGCCGCGGGAGCCGATGATCCGCGGCGCTGATCATGATGTGCGGTGCTGTGGCTGCGCCGCGTCAGTCGGAGATGCGGTAGATGCTGTAGCTCCCGCGCGCGCCCTCCTTGTTCGGGCCGACCTGGCGGATGCGCTCCAGCACCTGGACCTCGATGCCCTGGCGCTTCTTGAGGCCCGCGAAGAACCCGCGAACCGTGTGCTGCTGCCAGCCGGTCGCATCGCTGATCTGCGCGATGGTGGCGCCCTCCGGGCGGCGTAGCAGGGTGAGCACGGTCTCCTGCTTGGTCCCCTCGCGCGGCTTGCGCGGCGCCGCGCGATCCCGCGGCGTGCGAGTGGGTTTGCCGGCGAGGGTGGCGCGGAGCTGCTCGACCGCCCGGCTGATCGCGTTGTCGGTCGCGTCCTGCGCAGGGCTGGCGTTCCATGCGGCCAGGAAGGCCGCGGCGGCATCGCGCAGGCTGGCCCGCGGGGCGCGCGTGGGCGCCGCCTTGGGCATGGTGGTCACGTCGTCCGCCGGCTCGGCGTCCTCCCCGCCCGTGGGCGCCGTGGGCGCATCCTGCGCCGGCTCCTCCTGGTGGTGCTGCGTGGCGTCGTCTGCCGCCGTGCTGTCGTCCTCGTTCGGGTCGATCCCGATGGCGCGCAGCCCCTCGTCCGTGATCCGCGCCACGATCCAGGTCCCGTCCTCGTCCTGGCGCCAGCCGAGCCCGACATGCTCGCGCGGCGCGTTGATCTCGGTGAGCAGGCTGGCCTTGATCATGCTGCGAAACACCGCGTTGCGGGCGGCGGCCGGCAGGTTCTTGGGCGCGCGGGCCAGGCCCATCTCGTGCTGCGCGGCGGCGGTGAGGATCACGCGCTGGGTGTCGGAAAGCTTCATCGTCGGGGTCTCCGGTTCGGCACCCGAGGAGCCGGGTGCTACCACCCCGAGCCCCGCAGGGCGTCCCGGCGAGGCGGTGGCGGCGCCGCGGGGCGGCTGGCCGGGTGCGTCAGTCCTCGCGCGCGGCGTCGGCGGCGATGCCCTCGCTGATCACAAAGCCCGTCAGGTAGGGCAGCCCCGCCGGGATGCCGATCTCGCGGCTGGTGCGGCGGCCGATGCGCCAGCCCATCCAAGTGGCGGTGGCGCGCGCGATGGCGTCCGGCAGGGCGGCGCCGGCGTGGAGGTGGTTGCTGACCTCGTCGGCGAAGTGGCGCCCGTGGCGGCTGTCGAGGAAGGCCCGCACCGAGTCCGGATCCGTGCCCGTCGCGTCGTGGATAGTGGCGAAAGCGATCGGCCAGGCGGCTGCGGAGCGCTCGCCCATGGTGCCCCAGAAGCCCCAGGCCTCGTTCGCGGTGGGGAGGATGGTGGGCTTGGTCATCGTCGTCTCCGTCCTGGTGCAGGGGCCATCCCCTGCGCGCGACGGACCATTCGCGCTGTGCTGCGCCCGAGCCAAGCGAGATGCAGCGTGATCTCATTGCTATGATTGGGCTTTCTCAATCATCAATCGTGCCTCTGCGACATCGGTGAAGCTGCGATCATCGCCTTCCAGCACCGCGGCTTCATCGGTCGTCTCCTGCCAACGCCGCACGATGACATCGGCATAGGCGGGATCGATCTCCAGCAGCACAGCACGCCGCCCCGTCCGCTCTGCAGCGATCATCGTGGTGCCCGAACCGCCGAAGCAATCCAACACCGTGTCACGCGGCTTGCTGCTGTTGCGGATGGCCCGCTCCACCAACGCGACAGGCTTCATGGTGGGGTGCAAGTCATTCCGCGCCGGCTTGTCGAAGTGCCAGACATTCCCCTGGTCACGCGCGCCGCACCAATAGTGCTGCGCGCCGGCCTTCCAGCCGTAGAGCATGGCCTCGAACTGCTGGTGATAGTCAGCGCGGCCGAGCGCGAAGGTGTTCTTCGCCCAGATGATGGTGCTGGACCATTTGCCGCCCGCCTCCTGCCAGACGCGATGCAGCGTCGGCCATTCGGACGATGACATGCAGACATAGCAGGCGCCCTTCGTCACCGAGAGCAGGTTGGCGAGCGCCGGCCGCAGGAAGTCGAGGAAGCCGAAGCCGAGCGCGTCGTTGGCGATGGTCATCTTCGCCGCGGTGCCACCCTGGTAGGCGACGTTGTAGGGCGGGTCCGTGAAGGCCATGTCCGCGAGCCGATCCACACCGAGCGCGCGCTGCACGTCAGCCAGCTTCGTCGCATCGCCACAGAGCAGCCGGTGATCGCCGCATCGCCACAAATCGCCTGGGCGGGTGACCGGCACTGCGGGCGGCTCGGGTGCTTCGTCGGCATCGTCTTCGCCGAGGCCCGCGTCCGCGGCAGCGAGCAGCCGGTCGAGCTCCATCCCAGAGAAGCCCAGGACGTCGAGGTCCACCACCGCCTCGTCGCGGATGCGGGCGATCTCCGCGGCGAGCAGCGCCTCGTCCCAGCCGGAGTTGAGGGCGATCTGGTTGTCCGCCAGGCGCAGCGCCCGCGCCTGCGCGGGAGAGAGATGGCCGAGCCGCAGCACCGGCACCGAGGCCAGCCCGAGCTGCTTCGCCGCCATGACGCGGCCGTGCCCAGCAATCAGCACGCCCTCGGCGTCGACCAGCACCGGGTTCACGAAGCCAAACTCGGCGATGGAGGCGGCGATCTGCGCCACCTGGGACGCTGAATGCGTGCGTGCGTTCTCGGCGTAGGGCACGAGCGATGCGACCGGCAGGGCGGAAACGACGAGATCAGGCTGCACTGGCGGTGACCTCAATCCGCGCCGCGGCAACGGCATCGTAATCGCGCCCGTCCTCCGCCAAAGTCACCGGCAGGTCCGCATGGAGCATCCGCCACCGGGCCACGGCCAAGTCGACATAGGCGGGCGCGAGCTCGATCGCCCGCACGCGGCGGCCCGTGCGCTGGCCGGCGATGATGGTGGTGCCAGCGCCTGCGAAGGGCTCGAACACCACGTCGCCCTCGTCGGCATAGGCGCGCATCAGGAAGTCCGGCAGCGCGACGGGGAACACCGCGGGATGCTCCGTCTCGATGCCGCGGGCCTTGTGCCGCGTGATGCGCAGCACGCTGTCTGGGATTCGAGTCTCCTGCACGCCCTGCCCAGCGTGCTGCCACTCGCCGACGGTGCCGTCCTTCGCGCGGAGGCCACCCTTCTCGGAATTGACGTGCCCCGCCCAGCGGCAGGGGATGATCTTGTTCGGGCGGCGGGCCTCGCGATTGAAGTGGAACAGGAGCTCGAAGGCGGGCGACAGCCGCCCGTTCCAGTCGCCCGGCAGGCCCGGCCCCTGGTCCCAGGTGTAGAGCCCGAAGCGGCGCCAGCCGCGGGCGCGCATCCAGTCGAGCCAGCCGGACCAATAGGGCTGCCATTCATTGTCGCGATGGATCAGGCCGAGGTTCACCAGCACCTGGCCGTCCGGCCGCATGGCCGCGTCGAGATGCTGGAACACACCCTGCATCAGTGCGTCCCAATCGGAGACGCCGCCCGTGGTGTAGTCGCGCTGGTTCCCATAGGGCGGGCTGGTGAACAGCTGTGCCGCGCGGTCCGCGCCCATGACGCGCCCGACCGAGGCCGCATCGGTGCTGTCGCCGCAGAGCAGGCGGTGCTCACCGAGCAGCCAGAGGTCGCCCGGTCGGGTGACGGCCCGGCGCGGCGGGTCCGGTTCGGCATCGGCGGGATCATCCGCCGCAAGTGCCTCCTCCGTCACCGCCGCGCCGTCCCCGCCCCCCTGGACCGCGGGCGTCGACAGGGCCTCGCGCGCGTCGCCGTCGGACACGGCATCTCCAGCCGCCGCGAGGATGTCGTCGAGCTCCGCGGCAGAGAAGCCGAGCGCCGAGAGGTCGAGGTCCGGCGCCGCCTGCGCCGCGGCGAGCGCGTTGCGCAGCAGCGCCTGGTCCCAGGTTGCGTTCTCCGCGATGCGGTTGTCGGCGAGACGCAACGCCTCCTTCTGCGCCGCGGACAGGTGCCGCAGCACGATGGTCGGCACCTTCTCGATGCCGAGCGCGACCGCGGCCTCAAGCCGGCCGTGACCGGCGATCAGCACGCCGGCCTCGTCCACCAGCAGCGGGTTGGTGAAGCCAAAGGCCAGCATGCTGGCCTTGATCTGGTCGATCTGCACGGCGCCATGCACGCGCGCATTGCCGGGATGCGCTCGCAGCTCCGCCACCGGGCGCAGCAGGATTTTCGCCGCCATCCAAGGGAGCGTCATCGGGCCATCCGGAATCAGGGTGGGTGCGAACCATGCGAACCGCGGCTGCGAACCGACGCGGCGATGGTTCGCAGCTAAGCGATTGAGAGCAGTGGCGAAGGGTGCGAACTGCGAACCATGTTTCGGGCCAGGCGCTAGCAGTGTTGCGCGCTTCCGCCCCCCGCATACAGCGGGGCCGGGAAGGAACCATCGGCTCGAGAGCCACTGTCTCGATCGAGCCGCAGCGTGGCTGTTCAGCCGCGGCGCTCTCGCACCTTCTCTACGTATCTTGCTTCTAGCCTTATCGATTTCGGAGCCGCTACGGGGTGAATTGTAACAGCGTGATCGGGGCGATGGTGACCGCCCCGATCATCCCGCGTCACGCCACCCTCGCTCGTGGCATCAGCCCGAAGTGCACAGCGAGAATACCGAGGGACCCGACCAGGATGCCCTGTCCGACTGGGCCGTGCACCGTTCGTCCGGCCCAACCCTGACGCATCGACCACTCGCGGACCGAGAACTCGAGACCGATGACAAACCACGCGCAGGAGCCGCATGGGCTGTCCTGCCCCCCGAGCGAATCGAGTGCCGCAGCGACGCGGTGTCGTGCCTCCACCTGCATGGTGGAGAGCGTGTCGACGCGCGAGCCAGGGATGCGCAGGAGCTGCGACGTCGACATGCTGTCGAAGCAGGCAGCGCGGAACAGCCCGCGGAAAATCTCACCCGCTTCGTGCATCTGCGCCGTGATGCTGCCACTGGCCAGCATCATGCCGAGCGTGTCTACGGCGCGGCGATGCTGCACGGGCGTGCCGGTTTCGGGATCGGCAGCGCGGATCGGACCCGAGAACGCGCCATGCTGCAGCCGCCACTTCGAGGGCTTCGCCAGGTCGTCCTGCTTCGCCTTCGATGCCTTGGTCTTGCGCTTACCGGCCATGGTGGTTCTCCCCGTCGCGGCACCCCCAGCGCCGATTGGCTTCGTTGGTGATGGCCTGACGCAGCCAGTCGTCCCTGATGTCGGCGACAGCCAGCGCGGCCACGCCGTGCCGATGCCAGGCGGCGGCGCGCATGGCGTTCACTTCGCTTTCGTTGGTCGGGCTGCGCGTGCCGCGGTCGAGGCAGGACCGGGGCGGCAGTGGTGCGCCGTGCATGCTCATGTGCGGCCTCCCGTGGGATCGGTGGCCCAGAGCAGAAGGGCAATGGCATCCGCCTCGTTGTCATCGGCCGGCGTGAAGCCGCGGGCCTGGATGGCCGCGACCATCTTCGCCTTATCGGCGTTGCCTTTGCCGGTGGCGTAGCGCTTGATGGTGCCGACCGGGACGCCCTCGTAGGGGATTTCGTGCTCCTCGCACCAGGCGCTCAGCATCCCGAGGAAGCCGCCGTAGATGTGCGCCGCATCGGTCCCGGCATGGGCGCGCACTTCCTCGAACACGATGCGTGCCACAGGGCCGGACAGTGCAGCGATCTCCGCCAGCCAGGCGCGGAAGCGAAGGAAGCGCATCCCGCCGCCCTCGAACCGGGTGGGACGGAAGATGATCGTGCCCGAGGTGATGCCGCCGTCCTGACCGCGCAGCGCCCAGCCGGTGGTGGTGCCGAGATCCAGGGCGAGCACGGCATGGTGCGCCAGGCTGATCGCGGGTGGGATGGCGATGGGCGGGCCGCTTGCATGGGCGGCGGGCATGGTGAGAGTCGCAACTGCCATGATGGTCTCCGATAGGGGGCGATCCTGGTGAGGGCGGCGACGGCGCGGTTCTTGGCGGAGCTCGCCGTCGCTGCCCGGCTTGCGGGGATGGTGCCCATCGGGGGGAGCCCGAGGCTGAACCTGACCGCTCCGGGTGCGGTGTGCGCGCGCCGCTGCGGCGCGCACGCACACCCCCCGTAGGGGGGTGGCACTTTGCGGAACTTGCGGAACTTGCCTAACCGATTGATCGGGCTGGATGTTTTGAAGTTCCGCAAGCCAGTTCCGCAAAGCCCGTTTGCGGAACTTGCGGAACTTGGCGAACCCATTGGAATGCTTGGGCAAATCGAGTTCCGCAGGGAAGTTCCGCAGCGCTGCGGAACTTGCGGAACTGCCAAGTTCCGCACGGTGCGGGGGCGTTCCGATCGGGCGGATCATGCCTCGACCTCCGGGTCGTTCAGCACCCAGACCTCGGGGTTTTCGACCGGCAGAACGGCGCTGTTGGTGTCGGACTGGAAGTGAGTGGGGAGCAGGCGAACCAGCCTGGGCGTGATTTCGCCGGTCTCGGGATCCATCGTCTCCTCGCCCGTCGCGAAGAGCATGTCCTGCACCAGCAGATAGCCCTTTGAGGATTTGCTGGCAGGAATGCCATGCTCCGGGGCCGCGCGCAGGAACTTGATGTAGCCCTTGTTGGCGAGGACGTTGATGCGGCGCGAGATGGTGTCGTTGCCACCCAGACCGTGGGTGTTCTCGAACTGCGCCGCGAAGGCGCCGCCCGTGAACACGCGCCCTTCGCGGGCCTCCTGCGCGATGATCTGGAGGATGACGTCGTGGCGACGGCTGCGCTCGGCATCAAGGCGGGCGCCGACGTCACGCCGCACGATGCGCTCGCCTTTGCGGTCGAGTTCCACCCAGGCGCCGCCGCGCTTGTCGATGAGGAGCGGGTTGAGGCCGGGCCCGTTGCGCAGCTCGACATGCAGCTCGCGCGGCGTCTCCTCCTCGTCAGGGCGGAAGAGGATCATGCCGGAGGTGTAGAAGCCGCGGAGCGCGGAGGCGCCGGAGAGCGACAGGAAGGGATCGTCCTTCACCTGCTTCTTGCTGAGCTTCTTCGTGTGGTGCGCGAGGATGATGCCCGCCTCGGGTGCCACCTCGTCGCGCAGCGCCTCGACGCGGCTCTGCAGGAAGAACAGCATCGCCGCGTTGTCGTTCTCGCCCTCACCGCCGGGGCCGCCGTCGAAGAGGTTGCGGATCGGGTCGATGCAGATCACGTCCGGCGGCGCGTCAGGGAAGGCTTGACGGATGGCGGCAGCCACCATCGGCACGCCGCGCTCGTCGAGCAGCATCCGGAGCTTCGGGGTGGCAACGAGAGTGTCGCGAGCGCGGGCAACGATCGCGGCGTCGAGCCGGAGCTGCTGCAGCCGCTCGCGCAGGTAGTGGTACTGGATCTCGGCCTGCAGATAGAACACGCGCAGCGGGCGTGGTGCCGTGAAGCGCAGGAACGGGGCGCCGGCCGCGGCGTGCACCAGCAGGCTGATGAGGAAGTCGGATTTGCCGACCTTCGGCGCGCCGCCGAGGACCAGCATCCCACCCGGGGTCAGCAGGCGCGGCCCGATCAGATCGTCCGGCATGGGCGAGGTGTCGTCCAGCAGCGCGCCCAGCGTGTGCACGGCGATGGCGCCGGGCGGCGGCGCCGCGGCGCGGAGCAGGGGCGGCCCATTGCGGTCGACGTGCACGGCCCAGATCGCATCGGCCTCCACCTTGAGGCGGTCCAGCGGCCATTCGGGGCGGAGGCAGGCGGCGTTGTACTGGCAGATGGCCTCCCAGCCCTCGTCGCCGGTCATGCGCCCCTCGTGGACCATCCGGACGAAGTGGCCGATCGCGGCGCTGGCGCCCTGGAAGCGAGTCCAGGCGTCCTGGCTGCACTCACGCACCGGCGTGGTGAGGACGGCATCGAGCCCGGGCCGACTGGTGCCCGTGGTGGCGCTGGGCGCCTCCAGGCCCGGCATGGTGGGCATGGCGGCAATGGCCGCGGCAAAGTCGGGCAGCTCTACCTCGCCCCGGGGCCGGTGCTCCCGGATGATGACCCGCCGCTGCACGCCCTGCTTCTGGTGGACCGTGCCAGGCACGCGGATCGGCTGGTGCGCGGATCGGAAGTGCAGGTCGCCACCGACCTTCTCCGCGATCTCGCCACGCAGCGCGCAGAGCCGCGCCAGGTCGTCGCCCTCGGCCGGCTCGGTGAGCCGCCACCAGGCGTGCAGCTTGGCGGCGCCCTCGGCGGTGCGGCCTCCGCTCTCCACCAGGAGGGTGGGCGCACCCAGGTGGTGGACGAGGTGCGCCAGCTTGGCGACGATGTCGCCAGCGTCAAGGTCGACCACCACCGTCTGCATCTGTAGCACATGCTCGGCGCGGGCGTGGCCCTGCTCGGCGACGGTGCCGGGGATGACATAGACCGCGCTGCCTTCGCGCGCGGCCCAGGTGGCGTAGGCGCTGAGGGATGCGGCGGCGTGCCGATCGGCCTGGACCCAGATGTTGTGCGGCTTGGTGTCGAGTCCCTGGCCCTGGTCGACGAAGCCGCGAACAGGGATCAGCCCATCGCAATAGCCGAACACCACGTCGAGGAAGACGGCGATCTGCTCGATGTCCGGCGCGATAGATCCAGCGGCTTCCAGCATCGACTGCCCAGCGCCGGGAAGTTCGCTCACGCAGTCATCCGGCAGCGGCGCGGCATCGTTGAAGTCGCCCCATGTCGTCATACAGGCAGCGCCCAGCACCGCTTGGCCCAGGGGCAGAACCGGCACTCGAAGTGATCGGCCTGGGCGGCAACGCGGGGCAGCAATTCGCCGGCATCCGTCGCGGCCAGGATGCGCACCGCCCGGTCCGACATGCGCTGCGCCAGCTCCGCGTTGAACGGCACCAGCTCGTGGTGCAGCTCCGCCGTGTCCTTGTTGATGGCGGTGAACAGCGCCGGGTTGTCCGCTACCCCAGGCACCGCGGCATCCATGTAGGCCTGGTAGACCGCGATCTGCGCCGCATAGATCGACTTGGCCACGGCGACGCCCTTACTCGAGGTCTCGCGCCAGGCCTTGGCATTCATGGTCTTGCATTCCCACAGCGCCGGGAACGCCATGCCGGGGATGGTCGGGCCGCCGGCGAAGACGCCATCGACATGGCCGCGGATGCGACCGCCCGCGACGGAGAAGCCGAACTGCTCGCCATGCTCGCCACCGCCGCGGCGGGTATAGAGATCGAAGCCGGCGGCGCGCAGCCAGGCGACGGCCGCATCCTCCAGCGCGTGGCCGATCCCGAAGATGCGGAGCAGCCGGCCATCGAAGTCGGCGCCCTCATCCTTCGGGGCCTTCACGAACTCGAATTGCAGCGCCCGCTCGCAGGCATGGCCGAGGCGAGAGCCGCCTAGGTAGCTGCGCGGCGGTGTCGCCTGGTTGGCCGTGACCAGCGCCGCGTCGATGGCGGCATTGACGTGCGCGGATGTCTGGCTGCGGCTGTTGAAGTCGAGCATCACAAGGGCACCTCCGCCGCCGCGTCCTGCCGGGCGATCGCCTGCATCGCCTCCTGGAAGCCGCCGACAGCGACCTCGATCAGGGTCAGCACCTGCGCCTCGCTTAGCTCCTGGAAGCGGGTGCCCCAGCCGATCTCGGCCATCGTCTCCGCGACGCGGCGCATGGCCGCGCGCATCGCCGCCTTCTCCTGCTCGGTGAGGTCAACCATGGCGGACGACCTCCCCGCCAAGCGCGACCAGAAGCCCTGGCAGGCGATGCAGCAGAAGGAGACCGAGGGCCGCGGCTTCTTCCGCGGCGCCGGGTCGAACCAGCCAAAGCCACGCGCCGGGCGGGAGCAGACGGCGCAGGGCGGTTCCGGGGAGCGGGCCATAGATCATGCGGCCTGCCCCAGCGCCGCGGGCTGGGCGCTGCGCACGAGATGCTGGATGGCCTGGCGGTTGAACTTGAAGGTCAGCAGCGCCGAGGCCTGGTAGCGGGTCATGCCGAGATCGGCCCGGACTGCCGACGGCAGGTGGATCAGCTGGCGCTCGGTCGGCGGCTCGCGCAGCCAGCGCCGGCTCTTGTGGGCACTCTCGTCTGTCTCGTAGGTGTTCAGCCAGTCATCCGCCGCGGCCAGCGCCACCAGCCGTTCGCCGATAGACAGCAGGCGCGGCCGCTCCTCCTTCGCCCCGCCGACGGCGTGCCAGGCCCCGTTCAGGAAGAAGATGCCGGCCCAGCCGTTGAAGCCATTGGCCAGCAGCGCGGCGTCATCGCCGAACAGGTCGCACCACTGGAAAGCCGAGCGCCGGAGGAGATCGATCTCCGTCATGACGAAGTCGGCGAGCGGCGCCGTCTCGCGCCCGCGGGGTTCGAAGGCGTGGCCGCAGATCGGGCACTCCATCACCGCGATCGGCACCTCGGCCTCGCAGGAGGGGCAGGTCTTGGTGGGTGGCTCACCTTCGCCGGGTTCGCTGTCGAGATCGACGTCCTGCTCCAGGCAGCCATGGATCTGCGAGGAGGTGCCGAAGTCGAGCACGATGCAGTCGCGCTTGACGATGCCGGGATGCTCGACCGGATCCACGGTGCGCAGCCCGCGGCCGACCATCTGGATCATCGTGCACTTGAACGAACTCGGCCGCAGCAGCACGACGCAGGAGGTGGGCGGGTGGTCCCAGCCCTCCGTCAGCACCGCGACATTCACGACGATGCGCGCCTCGCCGCGGGCATAGGCGGCCAGGACGGAGCGCCGCTCGCTCTCCGGCATGTCGCCGGTGACCATGACGGTGGGGACGCCGGCAGTGTTGAAGGCCGCGGCGACGTGCTCGGCATGCGCAACCGTGGAGCAGAAGGCCACCGTCTGGCGGCCGCCGGCCTTCTCCTGCCAGTGCTTCACCACGGCATCAGTGACCGGCACCGTGTCCATGACGCGGGCGACCTCGCCCATGTCGAAATCGTCGCCGTTGCGACGCACAGCCCGGAGCTCATCCTGGACGCCGACATCGATGATGAAGGTGCGGGGCGGCACGAGATGGCCGGAGGCGATCAGTTCGCCGAGCCGGATCTGGTCCGCGACGTTCGAGAACACCTGGCGCAGCCCGACCTTGTCGCCGCGGTTCGGCGTGGCGGTGACGCCGTAGATCCGGCAGTCGGGGTTGCGATCCAAGGCGCGATCGATGATGCGGCGATAGCTGTCCGCGACGGCGTGATGCGCCTCGTCGATCACCAGCAGGTCTAGCGCCGGCATCGCCTCCAGGTTTGCCGCGCGCGTCAGCGTGGGCACCATGGCGAAGGTGACCTGGCCGCCCCAGGACTTCTGGCCGGCATCCACCACCGAGGTGGAGAGGCCGGGGTTCACGCGGCGGAACTTCGCCAGGTTCTGCGCCGTCAGTTCGTCCCGATGGGCGAGGACCGCGGCCTTGGCGGCGCTGCCGCCGACATGCTCGCCCACCGCCGCCGACAGCATGATCGTCTTGCCGGCGCCGGTGGGGGCGACGCCGAGGGTGTTGCCGTGTTCGCCGAGCGCACGAAGGCTGCGCTCGACGAAGAGTTTCTGGCGGGGGCGGAGCATCATGCTGGTGCGGCCCTCCCTCAGCGCGCCCAGGCGGGACGCGGGTCGGCGCCGGTGGCGGCGGGCTGGGCGGCCGGGAAGGCGCCCTGGGGGATGGCCGGCGTGGCGGGCGGCGCGTAGGCCTGGGCTGGCTGCGCATAACCCGCCGGCGCCACATGCCGCCCCATCAGCTGGGCGTAGTCCCGATGGTCCGGCGTCACCGCCATGCGGATCTCGTTCTTGGTCTCGCCGCCGGCGTCGGTGCCGTGCTCGATCTTCGCCACGAACTCGAGGCCATCGAGGTCCGCGAAGCCACCGATGCGGCGCGCCGCCTGCGCCTGGGGCGAGACATCCTTGTCGGAGATGCCGCGCGCGGAGTTCAGCATCCCGCGCAGGAAGCTGCGGCCCATCCCCGCCCATTCCGGCCCCTTCGGACTGTAGAGGCCGATCAGCGTGAAGATCTTCCGCTTGGCGTAGGGCCCCTCCAGCACGGTGAACTCGCCATTGAGATAGACGGCGCCGGTGCTGCCGCGCGTCGCGTAGCCGCCGGTCCAGCCCTGGCTCGGATCGTCGAAGCCACCGGGGCGGATGGTGAGGCGGACCTTCGCCAGCGTCCCCTTGGGGATCAGGTTCGGGTTGGACTGGGCGTCGTTGTAGTCGTTCCAGGCAGCCATGGTGCTTCTGCTCCGATCAGGTGTTGGGGGTAGGGACGGGCGGCGCGATCGACGGCGCGCCGTGCGCGGCGATCGGCGGCGATGGGCTGCGGATCTTCTGGAAGAGCTGCCCGAGATGCGGCGGCTCCAGCATGTCGAGCCGGCCGCTGCGATCCTTCGCGGGATAGCCCCACGGATTCAGCGTCTGGCAGACCAGGCCGCGGAAGGATGCGAGCGCAGGCTGGCCGGGAGCGGCATCCGGCTTGATCTCCGCCAGCGTCATCACCTGGTCGACGATGCCGGGCAGCTCGAGGCCGGTCTTGCTGCCGTCGATCTGCGGCACGAAGACGCGGCGATTGAAGTCGTCGAGCTTCTCGTCAAGGATTCCGACGAAGATCACGTTGCGCCCACGCGCATGCTGCAGATGCGTGAGCCAGGCGATCATCTCGCGGCCATGCAAGCCATAGGCGCCGCGGATGTCCGGCTTGCCGGTCTTCTCCGAATGCGCCTCGGGCTGACCGCGGCACCACTGGAAGCAGAGCCGGCCGGCGACCGTGATGCTGTCCACGAAGATCGTGGCGAAGCCATCCATGCGCGCCGGATCGCCATAGGTCTGCAGGACGCGGGCATACTGCGCGGCGGAATAGGGCTGGTCGTCACGCAGCGCGGGGTTGGGGCCGGCCAGGAACAGCGCGAGGTCGCGGCAGTCCTCCCAGGTGCGCGGGCGGATCGACGCGCCACGCCAGTGCTGCACGGCGAGATCGCCCGCCTCCAGGTCGATGAAGAGCGTGCTGCCCTCATCGAGCGTTAGCAGGAGGTAGGTCTTGCCGATGCCGCTCTTGCCGAAGATCACGGCCTTGATGCCGCGCGCCTCAGCCTGCCGCTCGTCGGCGGTGATGATGCGCAGTGCCATCAGCGGCCTCCCCGCATCGGGATGATGCCGGCGCCATGCGGGCTGTCCCGCAGCGCCGTCTCGGACATGATGGCGAGGCGGTAGGTGGCGCGGCCGGTGCGGACCGTGCGTGCCGGCTCGAAGGCCTGGCGGATGCGATCGGGCCAGGCGGTATAGGCCCGCTCCGAGACCTTGAAGCTGACCTCGACGTACTGGCCGGGATCCTCACCGCCGGCGCGGATTTGCTCCGACAGCGCGGCGAGCCGCGCTTGATCCCAATCCACCTTCTTCGGCAGATCGACCGCGATCTCCACGGCGCCGTCCTGGAAGCGGACCGTGCCGGTGTCCTTGCCGGCAGCGGCACGGGCGCCGATGGCGCGCTGCTCGTAGCGGAGCGCGATCGCGGCCTCGATCCAGTCCTGCATGCGCTTGGCGGCATCCAGCGCCTCGCGCGCATCGGTCTGCAGCAGCGCCAGATGCTCGGCGGGCAGCGCGATGACGTCGCTCACCTGCATGTGGCGCAGCGCGTCGAGGGTCGGGCGGTTGGTGCGGAGCGCGTCCATCACGCGGCCTCCGCGAGGAGGAGCGGCAGGGCCGACGGGGCGACGCGGCGCGGGCGGCGGCGGGCGACGAGGAGGTACTCGTAGTCCTCGTAGCCGTGGCGGCGCTGCACGATGTCGGCAAGGCCGAGCTCGGCCAGCTTCCAGGCGCGGGCCGCCAGGCGCTGCAGCGCGGTGCGCTCCGGCTCGGGCAGGCACTGCAACTGCGGGCAGACCTGCCGGGCGAGCGCGCCGCGGTGGTAGGTGATGCTGTCGCCGGGAGCCGCGGCGCCCAGCCAGGCGCAGAGGGAAGCCTCGGTGAGAGGCGCCACCACTGCGCGGATGTCGGTGATGCTGGTGTCCATGACAGCCATTACTCATCCACCTCCAAATCCGTATCAGGCGGCGGAGGGGATGCCGGCGGCGAGCAGCCGCAGGCGGATTTCCCGGATGCGGCGATAGATGCGCATGCGCGGCATCGTCTTCTGCTCGCCGAACTCGTGCGGCGTGTGCTCGCTGAGCGCTGCGCAGAGCGGGTAGTCCTCGGGGGCGACTGCGCCGGCCGCGCGCTCCAGGTCGAGGCGGCGTTCCAGCGCGCCGATGGCGTCGGTGGACTGGCCGCACCACGCGCCGTATCCATCCGCCTCCGCGATGGTGTCGCCCAGCGTCAGGCCTTCGGTGTTGGGAACGGCATCGTCGAGGGAGCGCGGATGGCGGGCAGCGCGCTGGCGACGGGCTTTGCCGGCGATCAGTGCGGCAGCATTCCGGATGCAGACCCGAGCGAAGGCGCCGAACTCGCCCTTCGCAGGGTCGTAGGCAGGAAGACGGGTCAGAAGATCGACAAGAAGATCCTGGCGGAAGTCTTCGCGATCCTCAGGCGGCAGGCCGAGGCTGCGGCACAGGGCCGAGGCTGCAACGCCGGCGAGATGGTGGGCCGGAGCGAGGTCGGGGAGATTGGGGCGGGAAGCCATCGGTGGTCCTTTCCATCGAGTTGATGGGCGGACCGTGCCGTTCGCGGGGGGATTCAACCTGTGTGGAAGCTATCCGAACCTATGTGGAAGCTATTCTGCTCGTGCGTCCGAGCGTCGAAACCAGATGCGGTCAGCCGGCAGCCGAAGCTCGTACCCTACACCGCGAACGGTCCGGATGAGCGCGTCCGAGGCTTTCTCTTCCGGTGACGCTGCTGCCGCAATGACCTTCTTGATGGCCGAGATGACCAGTGTCACCTGCTCGTCTCTCGGCTCCTCGCCATGGGTCGAGTATCTGGCGAGAACATCCAGGATCGCACCCCTCGAAACGATGGGATCGCGGTCGGCAGCCGCACCGGCGAGTTCTCGCAGGGCGTGGAATTCACGGGGGGTCAGCGAAAGCTCGCTGCCCCGAAAGGCCGCAACCGAGCGAATCTCGTCGATCTGCAGAGCATCCTCGCGCGGAGACGCATCCTGTCCGCTGACAAGATCGTCGAGCAGGATTCGGAAAGGCGCGGGCAGGGCGCCAGCTATGCGCTCGGCGACGGGGCTGATGGTGACGCCGAGTGGCTGAATCAAACGAAGCGTCTCGGGACTGAGGAAGCGCAATGTCGGTGTCATGATGATCACGCGACCCGCACCATGGCGTGCCTTGATGGCCGACAAGGTGTCCAGCGCATTCCGGTCGGACAGGAGTCGTACCAGGTAGACGCCGCACGGGTACGGTTTGGCCGGGACGGCACCGATGCGCACAACCCGTGCGTCCAGCAGTTCCAAAGGCGGACCCGTGATCCCGCTGTCGCGGCGGATTGCGACCGCCGTCGCGCGAAAGTCGATGTCGAGCGAACGCGCATGCAGATCATCTTGGACGACGGTGAGGTAGGGCTCGCCATCAACAAACTCGACATCCGCTGCGTCCGCCTCGTCCAGCGGTGGACGCCAGGCCAGGATGCCCACTTGGCGGAGGTGATCTCGAAGCGGCTCCCACCCTACGCAGGCTGCGGCGGGCAGCGCGCGGATGGGATGCAGATCAATCTGCTGCAGCAGCGAGGCGAGCAGGGTCGTCATCCATCAGAAATCCGTTGAGCCGAAGGTGCTCGAATATCCGGGCCTCGAGCAGATGGTCGCGAAAGGAGACTGTGTTGGGCACCTTGATCGCGACCGTGACGTCGCGTCGCTCCCCGTCGATTTCGAAGCGCATCCGCATCTTCAGCCCCGATACCCTCAAGGTCGAGAGATCGATGTCTGGACACACGCGCTCGACCCGGGACACGGAATTCAGGGTGTCGGTCATGCGGAGGCTCCACGGGGAACCTCCGCGGCCGCCTTTGCCTGCTTGCCCCTCATCGATCTCGATCTCGACGACCTTGACGCTTTTCAGATCGTCGTCCCAGTCGTTCTCGAACTTCCAGGTGGTGCCCTTCTTTTCGATGGGCGCCAGATGGTAAAGTTGATCGCTCTTCGGACCAAAGAAAAAGTCGGGATCGTCGAGGAGATGTTCGGCGAATAGGTGCACCAGCTTCAGGCGCTCGACCTTGGCGCGGGCCGCCACCTTGATGAGCCCCGTCTCCGGCTCGAAGCAAATGGCGTCTGCTGTGATCTCGCGGACAGGACGTGTCGTCTGCCGGCCGCCCTCTTCTACGGGAAGGATCACGGCGTTCATCCCGTGCTCGACCAGCAGGTTGATGTGGGTGGCTTCCGGGTACCAGTAAACGTCGCAAATGCGCCCCTGGTAACGTCGCGCGAAGTATTCCCGGCAGGCGGCTTTGAAGGCTTCCCGTGCCGTCTCGTCCTCGTGCCGCGGCACCACTCCTTTCCTGGCTCCGATCAGCCTGAGGGGGGATGATGCGAAAAACGCGTGCCGATGGACCGCTCGCTGAAAGATATCGCGGTGGTGCAGGTAGGCGATCAGCGCGAGATGGCGCGCGGTCAGGCGCTTCCGATCATCGGCGGGTGCCGGTTCGGCCTCCTCGGCCAGTCGCACGCCGCGCTCATCGGCAATCTCCTGAAGCGCCCGCGCTCCATTCGGTGTCGAAAGTGTCAGTATTGAGTGAAGCGCATCCAACAATATATCGGGGAACTCGTCACCGCGCTCCCGGAAGAGGTGGAAGAGGGCATCCCGCTGGGCAGATTCGTCTTCAGGAAGCTCAAGCCACTTAAAGGCCATGTCTGGCTCATGCGGCGCAAGGAGTTCTTGAAGAAGGCCAAGGTCGACCGTCTGCATGAACAGGCGGTTCACGAAGTTTCGGACGTTCTTGGCCAAGCGAAGCTCCAATTGATGATTCGTAATCTTTCTATCGGAGGTTGTGAGCACGGCGCAACGGTCACGTGATACGGATTCTGGCCTTGCCGAGTAATGGCTTGGGATGAGCCTTCCCGCATCCGGCCCGATGAACCAGCAGCTCCCGTCGCACCTTCGGGAGGTTTGCTCGATCCTGGCCGCCGGCCTGGTGCGGCTGCGCAGCCGCGCTGCCGAAGACCATGCGCGGGATGCACAGATAGCTCGGGGGGTGGGAGACGTTCGCCTACACTCCACCGCCCACCAGCGCCTGCATGCGAACCCCAACAGGAAGGGACTCGCATGACCAGACGATCCACTGCGCCCGCGCTAGCGCCCACAATCCCGAAGATTCCACCGACGCAGGTGCTGCCGCGGCTCGCCGCGCTGCAGGCGGCGCCCACCGCCGCGCTGAAGGAGCAATGGCGGGAGTTGTTCGGCAAGGAGCCGCCGCCCTGGAACCGGGCCTACATCCAGAGCCGACTGGCCTATCGCATCCAGGAATTGGCCTATGGCGGGCTGAAGCCCGAGACCGTTGACCGGCTGGTGGCGCTGGGCGAGCAACTGGATGGCGGCAACGTCGTCCTGCGCCGAATCCGCGCCGACAGCCGCCCGCTGGCCGGCACACGCCTCATCCGGGAATGGCAGGGCGTGCAGCACGTGGTCACCGTGCGCATCAACGACTTCGAATTCGAGGGGCGGCCGTATCAGTCGCTGTCGGCCATCGCGCGGCACATCACCGGGACGCGGTGGAATGGCTGGACGTTCTTCGGGCTGCGCGCGCGGGGTGATGCATGACCCGTCGCGCCCGCATCGAGCCGGCCATGCCGGCGACGACCAAGAAGCTCCGCTGCGCTGTCTATACGCGTAAGTCTACCGACGAAGGGTTGGAAAAGGAGTTCAACACACTCGACGCGCAGCGCGACGCTTGTGAGGCCTACATCACCAGCCAGCGAGCCGAAGGCTGGGTACTGGTCCGCGACCGCTACGACGATGGCGGGTTCTCCGGCGGCACGCTGGAGCGGCCGGCGCTACAGCGCCTTCTGCGCGACATTCAGGCCGACCTGGTCGACGTGATCGTGGTCTACAAGATCGACCGCCTGTCTCGCTCGCTGATGGATTTCGCTAAGTTGGTGGAGGTGATGGATGCGCACGGCGTCACTTTCGTGTCCGTCACCCAGAGCTTCAACACGACCACCAGCATGGGACGGCTGACGCTGAACATCCTGCTCAGCTTCGCGCAGTTCGAGCGAGAGGTCATTGGCGAGCGGATCCGCGACAAATTCGCCGCCTCGCGCGCTCGCGGCATGTGGATGGGGGGCAAGGTGCCGCTCGGCTACGATGTCGTGGCACGGAAGCTGGTGGTGAATGAGGAGGAGGCACCGCGGGTGCGCCGCGTGTTCGAAATCTTCGCCGAGACAGGATCGGGCATTGAGACGGTGACTCGCCTCCGGGCGGAGGGCGCCACCAGCAAGGCAGGGCGAACGCTCGACAAGGGCGACGTCTATAAGCTGCTGAACAACCGGACCTATGTCGGCGAGGCCGCGCACAAGGGGCAGATCTATCCCGGTGAGCACCAGGGCATCGTGCCGCGGGAGCTGTGGGACCGGGCGCACGCCGTGCTGCAGGTCAGCCCGCGGGTCCGCGCCAACCAGAATCGGGCGCAGACGCCGGCGCTGCTGAAGGGGCTGATCTTCGGCGTGGATGGCCGGGCGCTGTCGCCGACCCACGCCCGGAAGAATGGCCGGCTCTACCGCTACTACGTGGCCCAGCGGGTCCTGAAGGGTGATGCGGCCGGCGACGCCAGCATCGTGCGCCGGGTTTCGGCGGCGGAGATCGAGGCGGCGGTGGTGGATCAGGTGCGGGCGCTGTTGCGGCAGCCGGAGATCGTGGTCGGCACCTGGCGGGCGGCGCGCAGGGAGGCGCCCGACCTGACTGAGGGCGAGACGCAGGACGCCCTGCATCGGCTCGACCCGCTCTGGGAGCATCTGTTTCCCGCGGAGCAGGCGCGGATTGTGCGGTCGCTGGTGGAGCGGGTGGTGGTAGGGCCGGCTGGTGCCGACATTCGGCTGCGGCTTGACGGGCTCGGCGGACTCGTCCGCGACCTCGGCGCCATTGCGCCCGATGCGCTGAGGTCGGCAGCATGACCACGGCGACCAGCATCACGGTCCGGGTGCCGCTGGCCATCCGGCACCGGCCGGGCAGGAAGACGGTCGTGATGCCCGATTCGCAGGTTTCGTCTTCGACCACCACCCGCGCCGACCCTGCCCTGGTGAAG
Source organism: Rubritepida flocculans DSM 14296 (assembly GCF_000425365.1). GTDB lineage: Bacteria > Pseudomonadota > Alphaproteobacteria > Acetobacterales > Acetobacteraceae > Roseococcus > Roseococcus flocculans. The sequence goes on from NZ_KE384355.1 coordinate 73,960, forward strand.
GCAATAGCCAGGGCGCATCGCTACCAGCGCATGCTTGACCAGGGCCTCCACGGGTCGCTGACCGAGTTGGCGGCGGCCGAGAAGATGGATCGGTCCTTCCTGGGGAAGCTCCTCAGCCTGACGCTGCTGGCGCCGGAGCTGGTCGAGGCGATCCTGGAGGGCCGGTGCGACGTCGGCCTGCCAACTCTGCTTCGGCCCTTCCCGGCATCCTGGCACGAGCAGGCCAGCGCCTTGGCCGCGGGGAGCAGGCCGCCTTCGTTGCGGGAGACCAGGGCAAGAGGCTAAGGTGCCGCATCGGCTGCGGCACCCTCTGGGACTTGCGGCAAGAGGGGGAATTCTTGAGCGGGTTGAATATCTCGAACTTCATTTGGGGAATCGCCGACGACGTTCTCCGGGACGTTTATGTCCGCGGAAAGTACCGTGACGTCATCCTGCCGATGACGGTCATTCGCCGGCTTGACGCGATACTTGAACCGAAGAAGGAAGCGGTTCTCGCCCGCAAGGCGTTTCTCGACGAGAACGGAGTCCGGGACCAGGACCAGCCCCTGAAGCAGGTGGCCGGCGAGGCCTTCTACAACATCTCGCCCTTCACGCTGCGCGACCTCACCGCGAAAACGCGCCAGCAGCAGCTGAAGGCCGACTTCACCGCCTACCTCGATGGCTTCTCGCCGAACGTCCAGGACATCCTGACCAAGTTCAAGTTCCGGAACCAGATCGACACGCTGGTCGAAGCCGATGCGCTCGGCCCCCTCATCGACAAGTTCCTCCATCCATCCGTCAACCTCTCCCCCTATCCGGTGAAGGATGAGGACGGCCGGGTGCGTGTGCCTGGTCTCGACAACCACAGCATGGGGACGATCTTCGAGGAGCTAGGCTCAGGACCCATTAATCTGCTTGCGGCGACGCGGGCGGACGTGATTCTGAACGGGGCGGAGGTGCCCTCATGTCCGTCCCGTTCCTGCTCACCGCGGCGCAGATGCGGCGCATCCGGCCGCACTTTCCGCTCTCGCACGGCATCCCGCGCGTGGACGACCGCCGCGTCCTCAGCGGCATCATCTTCGTCATCCAGGGCGGACTGCGCTGGCGCGATGCCCCGCCGGGCTACGGCCCGCACAAGACCCTCTACAACCGCTTCGTCCGCTGGAGCCGCATGGGCGTGTTCAGCCGCATCTTCGCCGCGCTCGCCGGCGAAGCGGG
>NZ_AUDH01000018.1 GCF_000425365.1 Rubritepida flocculans DSM 14296
GCCGTCCAGCCATCATCCAGCAGCAGAAGCGCGTTCATCCGCCGGTGCACCGCGCTGTTCCCCTGCCGGCGCATCGCCGAAAGGAAATAGGCCCGGTCCTCAGGGGTCAGCACAGCGCCAGACATGAACAGAGCGAATCAGCACACCCCGCGTCGCCGCAAGCTGAGTTCGGCGGAGTCGGGGTTTACAAGGGGGGCGCAGCCGCGCCCCCGCTTCCTCAGCGCATCGGCAGCGCGTACATCAGCCCGCCATTGGTCCAGAGATGGTTGGGCCCGCGCGGCAGCGCCACCGGCGTGTTCTCGCCCATGGTGCGCTCGTAGATCTCGCCATAATTGCCGATGGCGCGGATCACGTTGTAGGCCCAGGCGGGATCGAGCTTCAGCGCCTGGCCGAGTTCCGGCGTCACGCCCAGCAGGCGGCGCGTGTTGGGGTTGGTGCTGGTGCGGCGCATCTCCTCGGCGTTGGCGCGGGTGATGCCCTGCTCCTCCGCCTCGATCACGGCATAGGTGTACCAGCGCACCAGCTCGAACCAGTCCTCGTCGCCGCGGCGGACATAGGCGCCATAGGGCTCCTTCGAGAACCGCTCGGGCAGCACCACCCATTCGCGCGGATTCGCCATCTGCGAGCGCGCGGCGGCGAGCTGCGAGGCGTCGGAGCCGAAGGCGTCGCAGCGCCCCGCCTGCAGCGCGGGCAGCACCTGGTCCAGCCGCTCGAACACCACGGGGCGGAAGCGCACGTTCACGCTGCGGAAGTAGTCGGCCGTCACCTGCTCGTTGGTGGTGCCCTGGATCAGGCAGATCGTCGCGTCCGCCATGTCGCGCACGCGCTGCACGCCCATGTTGGCGCGCACCAGGAAGCCGTGGCCGTCGTAGAAATAGGTGGTGGCGTGGCGCAGACCGAGCGTGGTGTCGCGCAGCATGGTCTGCGTCGAGGTGCGGAACAGCACGTCCACCTCGCCCGAACCGAGCGCGGTGAAGCGCGTGGAGGAGGAGAGCGGCACGAAGCGCACGCGGTTCGCGTCGTTGAAGATGGCGACCGCGAGGCCCCGGCACAGCTCCACGTCGAGCCCCTGCCAGACGCCGCGGCTGTCGGGCAGGGCGAAGCCCGCCACGCCGGTATGGATGCCGCAGACAAGCGTGCCGCGCGCGCGCACCTGGTCGAGAGTGGGGCCGGCCTGCGCCGCGCCGCCGAACCCCAGAACGCACAGCGCCGCCAGCGCGGCGCGAAGCCCTCGCTTCCAGAACATCCTTGCCTTCCCCAACCCTGCGGATCGTTGAGCGCGATGGTCATGCTTCGCCGCAGCATGAGTCAACGGCGCGCGGGGCGGGTGACGAAGGTGTAACCGCGCGGCGAACCCATGCCGCGCAAATGGGCTCAGCGCGCCTGCTCCAGCGCGGCGTGGACGATGCGCCCATCCTCCATCGCCACGATGCGGTCCGCGAGGTCGAGGATGCGCGGATCGTGCGTCACGAGCAGGATGGGCACGCCATTGCCCTTCGCGAGGTCGCGCAGCAGGCGCACCACCTCCTGGCCCGTCTGCTTGTCGAGGGCGGCGGTGGGCTCGTCGGCCAGGATCAGCCCCGGCGCGCCGGCGAGCGCGCGGGCGATGGCCACGCGCTGGCGCTGCCCGCCCGAGAGCTGGGCGGGGCGCTTCTCCGCATGCCCGGCAAGGCCCACCGCCTCCAGCATCGCCCCCGCGCGCGCGAGGCGCTCGCGCTCGGAGAGCGCGCCGTCCAGTTCCAGCGCCATCGCGACGTTCTGCCGCGCGGTGAGGAAGCCGAGCAGGTTGTGGTTCTGGAAGATGAAGCCGATGCGCCGGCGCAGCCGCACCCGCGCGGCCTCGCTCGCGCCCAGCAGCTCCTGCCCCAGCACCCGGGCGGAGCCGAGCTGCATGGCGCGCAGCGCCCCGATGAGGGTGAGCAGCGTGGTCTTTCCCGAGCCCGAGGGGCCGGTGAGGATGACGATCTCGCCCGGCGCCACGCGCAGGTCCACCTCGCGCAGCACGAGCCGGCGCAGCTCCCCGCTGCCGTAGGCGAAGCTCACCTCGCGCAGTTCGACCGGGGCCTGCATCAGAACATGTCCGCCGGGTTCGCGTCGCGCAGCTTGCGCACGGCGAGCAGCCCCGCAGCGAAGCACATGCCGAAGATCAGCAGGAAGACGCCCAGCGCGCGCTCGGTGGTCATCACCAGCGGCAGGAAGGTGGCGCCCGCCACGAAATCGTAGAGGAAGAGGCAGAGCAGGAAGCCCGGAAGGAACCCCACCACCGCGAGGATGAGCGCCGCGCCCAGCACCACCCGCGCGAGGTAGCCGTCGCTGTAGCCCATGGCCTTGAGCGTGGCGTATTCGCTGAGATGCCCCGCGATGTCGGCGAACAGGATCTGATAGACGATCACCATGCCCACCACGAGGCCCATGACCGAGCCGAACAGGAAGATGAAGCCGATGGGCGTGCCTTCCTCCCAGTAGCGGCGCTCCTTCTGCACCAGCTCGGCATGCGTCAGCACGGCCACGTCGCCGGGCAGCAGGGCGCGCAGCCGGGCCTGCACGGCCGCGGGCTCCGCCCCCGGGCGGAGCTGGATGGCGACGAGGTCTATGTTCGAGGGCCGGCGCTCGAAGACCCGGCGGAAGTTCACCTCGCTCATCACCACATTGCCGTCCGCGCCGAAGGAGGGGCCGATCTCGACGAGGCCCACCAGCTCCATCTCGCGCCCGTTCAGCTCGATCGGGAAGGGCCCGCGCTCGCGGAACAGCCGCGCCACGGGGCCGAATTCCGGCCGCGAGCGCAGGTCGAAGGCGAAAGTGTCCGGCCGGGTCAGCGCCCCGGCCACCTGCTCGATGCCGGGGAAGCGCAGCGCCCCCGCCGCCGCGTCGAAGCCGATCACCTGCACGGCGCGCTTCGTGCCCGTCTCGGGATTCCGCAGCGTCACCTGCGTGAGATAGACGGGGATGGACTGCGCCACATCCGGATCGGCCAGGGCCTGATGGGCGCGGCTGCGCGGCATGCGCTCGGGGCGGAAGCTCGCCTCGGTCAGAGGGTGCCAGAGGAAGAGATCGGCGCGCAGCGCCTGCAGCAGGTTGGTCGCGCTGTCGAACAGCGCGCCCTTGAAGCCGAGCTGCATGAACACCAGCACGCAGGCGAACATCACCCCCGCGATGGCGGTGGCCAGCCGCGCGCGGTCGGCGCGAAGCTGCCGCCAGGCCAGGCGCAGCGCGAGGCCGAGCTGCGCGAGCGCCCCGGGCGCGCGCCGCTCCGGCCCCGGGGCGGGCGCGGCCTCGCCCGTGCGCTCGGGGGCCCAGGGCAGCAGGGCGGCAGGGGCGGGAATCTCGTTCATCGGCCGGCCAGCGGCGCGGGGCCGGGCAGGATGGCCACCTGCACCTGCATGTTGCTGCGCCGGCGCAGCAGCGCCGCCGCCTCCTCCGAGAGCGCAAGGCGCACCTCCACCGTGCGCGCGTCCACCGCCGCCACCGGGTCGGTGCCGGCCTGGGTGGTGCGCCGCACCTGCCAGCCGATCTCGCGCACCGTGGCGGCGAGGCGGCGCGGCTCGCCGGGCACGATCACCTCGGCCCGCGCGCCGGGCGCGACGCGGGGGAGGTCCGTCTCATAGACATCGGCCACCACCTCCATGCGCGTGAGGTCCGCCATCTCGAGCAGCCCCTCCGCGCCCACCCGGTCGCCGGGCCTGGCGAAGATGCGCAGGATGGTGCCGGCGATGGGCGCGTGCAGGCGCGAGATGGCGGCATCCGCCCGCGCCTTCTCCAGCGCGGCGCGGGCGGAGGCGAGGCGCGCCTCGGCGAGCGCGATGTCCTCCGGCCGGGCGGAGGAGAGGGTGGCGAGGTCGGCCTCGGCCTGGGCGCGCTCGGCGGCAAGGCGCTGCACCAGGAAGCGCGCCCGCTCGGCCACCGCCTCCGCGCCCGCGCCGGAGGGAACCAGGCGGTCGGCGCGGATCGCGTCGCGCCGGGCGATCTCCTCCTGCGCGGCGAGGCTTGCGATGCGCGCGCGCTGGGCCTCGATCTCGCTGGGGCGGGCGGCGTTGCGCAGCCGCTCCAGCGCGGCCTGCTGCTCGCGCAGCGCCGCCTCGGCCTGGGCCACGGCGGCGTCCTTCTGCGGCGCGTCGGCGAAGACGGCGAGGAGCTGGCCGGCGGCCACCTCGTCGCCCTCCTGCACATGCAGCTCGGCGAGGCGGTCGATGTTCATGCCCCCCGGCGCGGCGAGGCGGCGGATGCGCGAGGCGGGCTCCACCCGCCCCAGCGCGCCCACGCCGAGCGGCGCGGCCGGGGCCGCGGCGGCGGGGGCGGGCGGCGGCGGGGCGGGGCGCAGCGCCACCCAGGCGCCGGCCCCGGCCAGCACCGCCACCCCCGCGAGCAGCCAGAGGCGGCGGCTCATGCCGGCATCTCGGCGAGGCGCGAGAGGGCGGCGCGCAGCGCGGCCATCTCCTCGGCCTCGGGCGCATACATGCCGAACACCCGGGCCATGAACAGCCCGTCCCCGGCCGCCATCACCGCCAGGGCGTGGCCGGGCGGCAGCGCGTCCTGCCGCAGCCGGTCGCGGATGCGGCGGAACACGGCGCGGATGGGGTCGAGCAGCGCCGGGTCATGGTGGAAGGCGGCGAGGAAGACGGCCGCCGCGCGCTGGTGGTTCTCGCAGGCCGCCTCCGGGTGGTCGAAGATCCAGGCCAGCACCGCGCGGGTGGCGCGGGCGGGGTGCGGCGGCTCGGCCTCCAGCACCGCCAGGAACTCGGCCTCCACATGGTCGGCGAGGCGGTTGAGCAGCCCGGCCAGGAGCGCCTCCTTCGAGGCGAAATGGTAGAGCAGCCCCCCCTTGGAGACCCCGGCCTCGCGCGCCGCGGCCTCCAGCGTCAGGGCGGGCACGCCGCGCGCCTGCACGATGCGCTCGGCGGCGTCGAGGATGCGGGTGCGCGCATCCGCGGCCTCGGGGCCGCGGGGGCGGGGTTCGGCGGCGGGGCTCGATCCGTCGGGCATGCCGCTCAACTGGACCGTCCGGACGGTTTGTCAACCGTCCGGACGGTGCAGTCAGGCCAGCGGCCGCGCGGATCAGCCCGCCGGCGCGAGCAGCCGGTCGAGCAGCGCCTCCGCCTCCGCCTCCCGCTCCCAGGCGAGGCGGATGCTCACCACCCGCACCCCGTCGCGGAAGGGGGCGGGGATGCGCACCCAGTCCTTGCGGGTGGTGACGGGGATGGCGGAAAGGCGCTCCGCCTGGGCGAGGATGTCGCGCAGATCGCCCTCGTCGAAGGGGTAGTGGTCGGCGAAGCTCTCCGTGCCGGCCAGCACCGCCCCGCCCTGGCGCAGGGTCGCGAAGAATTTGCGCGGGTTGGCGATGCCGCAGAAGGCGAAGACGTTCTCGCCGGAGAGCTCGGCCATCTCCGGGCCGGGCACGAGATCGCAGCGCAGCACGGGCAGATCGGGCGGCAGCGCGGCGAGCGCGCCGGTCTCGTCGGGGCCGATCAGCACCGCCGCGCCGCAGCGCGCGGCGGCGGCGGCCACGCTCTCGCGCAGCGGGCCGGCCGGGATGACGCGGCCGTTGCCGAAGCCCGCATTGCCGTCGATGGTCAGCAGCGAGAGGGTCTTTTCCAGCGTCGGGTTCTGCAGCCCGTCATCCATCACGAGGCAGCCCGCCCCGGCAGCGATGGCGAGCCGCGCGCCCGCCGCGCGATCGGCGCTGACCCAGGTGGGGGCCACATCGGCCAGCAGCAGCGCCTCATCGCCCACCGCCTCGCTGTCGTGGCGGGCGGGGTTCACCTGCACCGGGCCCTTCACGCTGCCGGCATAGCCGCGCAGCAGGAAATGCGGGGCGCGCCCGCGCGCGGCGAGGCGACGGCCCATGTCGAGGGCCAGGGTGGTCTTGCCCGCACCGCCCGCTGTCGCGCCGCCGCAGCACAGCACGGGCACCGGGGCGCGCCAGCCGGGCCGCGCCATGCGGCGCGCCGTGGCGCCCGCGTAGATGGCCGCGAATGGGGAGAGCAGCCTGGGCCAGACCCCCCCGTCGCGGCCCCAGAAATCCGGGGCTCGCATGCCGATCGTCAGCGTTCCTTCCCTACCCTTCGGCCTTCTCGGCGCGCGGCCCGGCCCTGTCCGACCCGTGGCCGAGCAGGGCGAGCACCTCCTCGGCCAGCCGGCCGGGCAAATCCCGCGCCGGAGACACCGCCGCCGCCGCGGCCGCCGCCATGGCGGCCGCCTCCTCGGGTCTGGTTAGCACATCGGCCACGGCCGCCGCCAGCGCGGCGGGATCGGCGCCCACCCGCCGCGCCCCGCCCGCCCGCTCCAGCAGCGCCGTGGCCTCTGCGAAGTTCTCCATGTGCGGGCCGAGCAGGATGGGGCAGCCGAGCCGCGCCGGCTCCAGCGGGTTCTGCCCGCCATGCGGCACGAGGCTGCCGCCCACCAGCGCCACGTCGGCGAGCCGGTAAAGCAGGCCGAGCTCGCCCATGGTGTCCGCGATGTACACGCCCCCCGCATCGGGCGGCGCGCCCTGGCTGCGACGCGCCGCCCCGGGCGCGAGCGCGGCCAGCTCCGCCCCGCGCTCCGGGTGGCGGGGGGCGAGAATCGCCAGCAGCCCCGGGTGGCGCGGGCGCAGCAGCGCGGCGGCCTGCAGCACCAGCGCCTCCTCGCCCGGATGGGTGGAGGCGGCGAGCCAGACGGGCCGCCCGCCGATGGCCGCGCGCAGCGCCGCCAGCGCGCCCGGATCGGCCGGGAGGGGTTCGGCGGCGAGCTTGAGATCGCCCGGCGGCGCGAGGCGTGGCGCGCCCAGCGCCTTGAGCCGGGCCGCATCCTCGGCCGAGCGCGGCACGATCAGCGCGAAGAGCCCGAGCAGCCGCCGCGCGAGCCCGGGCGCGAAACGCCCCCAGCGCGCCGCCGAGCGCGCCGAGAGGCGGGCGTTCACCAGCACCAGAGGAACGCCCCGCGCCGCGCAGGCGGCAAGCGTGTTGGGCCAGAGCTCGCCCTCGATCCGCAGCGCGAGGGCGGGCCGCCAGCCCTCGAGGAAGCGCGCCACCCAGCCCGGCACGTCGAGCGGCGCATAGCGGTGGATCACGCGCCCCCGCAGAGCGGGGGAGAGCCAGCGCGGAAGCTCCGCCGCCGAGGTGGTGGTGCCGGTGGTGACGAGGAAGACGAGAGTCGGCGCGCGGGCGGCCAGGGCCTCCAGCAGCGGCAGCAGGGCGCGCGCCTCTCCCACGCTGGCCGCGTGCAGCCAGAGCAGCGGCCCCGGCGGGCGGGCCGCGCCATGGCCCTCGCGCTCGGGCAGGCGCGCCGCCTCCTCCTTCCCGCGCGCCGCGCGGCGGCGGAGATGCAGCCGCAGCAGCGGCGCGGCCAGCGTGGCCAGAAACCGCCAGGCGCCGAGCATCGCCGCTCAGCCGCGCCGGGTCCGGCCGAGCCGCGCATCGGCGGCGTCGCTGGCCGCATCCAGCGCGGCGGCGATGGCGGGCAGCGCCGCCGCGCCGCCGCCCGGGGGCACCCGCAGGGCCGGGCCGATCACCAGCGCGGCGCGGCCGAAGGGCAGCGGCAGCTCCATCCGGTCCCAGGTGGAGAGGCCCAGCGCGGGGCGCATCCGCGCGCCCACGGGAAAGACCGGCGCGCCGGAAAGCGCCGCGAGCTCCGCCACCCCCGGCGCGGGCTGGCGGCGCGGGCCGCGCGGGCCGTCCGGGGTGATGGCCACCGCCTCGCCCTGCGCCAGCAGCCGGGCGAGCTGCACGAGCCCCGCCCCGCCATGGCGCGAGGAGGAGCCGATGGCGAGCCTCAGTCCGAAACGCCCGACGATGCGCCCGATCAGCGCCCCGTCCCGGCTGGAGGAGACGAGCACATGCGCGCTCTCCGCGAGGCCGCGGCGGCGCACCTCCAGCATGAGCCAGGGCATGAGCGGCAGCGCCTCGTGCCAGAAGGCGAGGATGGCGCGGCCCTCGGCGCGATAGAGCGCCGCCGCCTCGTCATAGCCGATCAGCTCCCAGCGGGCGGTGCGATAGACCAGGGCGAGATAGGCGCCGAGCAGCCAGGTGGCCGCGGAGAGCACGGCCGGGCGCCGGATCAGCCGTCGGAGCATGGGCGGGGGGCGGGCATGGCGCGCGGGTCGCTCGCATGCCGCCGCCGCGCCGGCAAGAGGGGGGCGGCCCTCTCATGCCAGCGGCCGCTGATTTCCACTCCTGAGGAGCCGGTGCGGCCGCTGGCATGCCTCTGTTTCGGCGCGCAGCCGCCACGCCGGGTCCCACCGAAGCAAAGCTTCGATGGGTGCCCGCCAACTCTGCGCGCGATACGGTTGGCATGTCGTGCCGGCCGCATCAGCCCAGCATGGGTACGAGCTGGCTGCGAAAGGTCTCGGCGCAGGCGGGCCAGGAGAAGCGCTCGGCCTGGGCGCGGGCGCGGGTGCGCGGCACCTCCAGCGCGGCGAGGCTGGCGCGGCGCAAATCCTCGTCCAGCACCCCGCCCGGGCCCACCACGTCCTTGGGCCCCATCACCGGATAGGCGGCCACCGGCGTGCCGCAGGCCATGGCCTCCAGCAGCACGAGGCCGAAGGTGTCGGTGCGCGAGGGGAAGACGAAGACATCCGCGCCGCGATAGGCGTCGGCCAGCGCCGCGCCGTGCCGCCAGCCGGCGAAATGCACGGAAGGATGCGCAAGCTGCAGCGCCGCGCGCTGCGGCCCGTCCCCCACCACCACCTTGGAGCCGGGCAGCTCGAGCGCGAGGAAGGCGCCGATGTTCTTCTCCACCGCCACCCGCCCCGCGTAGAGAAAGACCGGCCGCGGCAGCCCGGCCCAGGCGTCGCGCGGGCCCTGGTCGGAGAACAGCGCGAGGTCCACGCCCCGGCTCCAGGGCAGGATGCGGCGGAAGCCGCGGGCGGCCAGCTCCTCGCGCAGGCTGGGCGTGGCGGCGAAGACGCCCTGCCCCGCGTTGTGGAACCGCCGCAGCCAGGCCCAGATCCAGCGCGGCGGAAGGCCGGTGCGCGCCGAGACGTATTCGGCGAAGCGCGTGTGGAAGCTGGTGGTGAAGCGCCAGCCCCTCTCCCGGCAGAGGGCGCGCGCGGCGAGGCCCAAGGGGCCTTCTGTGGCGATGTGCAGCGCCTCCGGCCGCGCCGCGTCCAGCATGGCCGCGAGCCGCGCGCGCGGCAGGAAGGCGAGGCGGATGTCGGCGTAGCCGGGCATGGGAAAGCTGCGGAAGCGGTCGGGGCCGATCACCTCCACCGAATCGCCCAGCGCCTGCATCTCCTGCATCACGCGCTCCAGCGTGCGGACCACGCCGTTCACCTGCGGCCGCCAGGCGTCCGTGACGATGACGACCCTCATGCGGAGCGGCGCATCAGGCGGGCAGCGCCTCGCGCTGGCGGGAGGGCGCGCGCTGCACCGCCGCCCAGTCGAGCAGCTCGAAGCGGCCGTCCTGGTGTTCGAGCAGCGCCGTGCAGCTTTCCACCCAGTCGCCGTCGTTCATGTACATCACGCCGTTCACCATGCGCATCTCGGCGTGGTGGATGTGGCCGCAGATCACCCCGTCATAGCCGCGGCGCCGCGCCTCTCCGGCCAGCGCCGTCTCGAAGCGGTCGATCGCCTTCACCGCCTCCTTCACCTGGCGCTTCAGCCACTGCGAGAGCGACCAGTAGGGCAGGCCCAGCCGCCGCCGCGCCAGGTTGAACCAGCGGTTCAGCACCAGCGCCGTGTCGTAGGCCCAGTCGCCCAGATAGGCGAGGAACTTGGCGTAGCGGATCACGCCGTCGAACTCGTCGCCGTGCAGGACGAGGAAGCGCCTGCCGTCCGCCGCCAGATGCTCGGCCTCGCGCACCAGCTTCACGCCCTGGATTTCGAGGCCGAGCCAGTCGCGGAACATCTCGTCGTGGTTGCCCGGGATGTAGATCACCTCGGTGCCGTTCTGCGCGAGGTCGAGCACGGCGCGGATCACCGCGTCGAACTCGGGGTGCCAGTACCAGGATTTGCGCAGCCGCCAGCCGTCCACCACGTCGCCCACCAAGTAGAGGCGCTCGCAGCGCACGCGCGAGAGGAAGTCGAGCAGCATGTCGGAGCGCGAGCCGCGCGTGCCGAGGTGGATGTCGGAGAGAAAGACGCTTCGCACGACCATCGGCGCTTCGCGGGTGGGCATTCCGGCCATCCGTGGGCTGTGGATGACGCGCGCAATGCGAGGGATTTCCGCGCTTCGCACGTGAAGCTTGCGTGACCTCCGCGCCCTGCGCATGTCTCGCGGACGACGCGGAACCGAAAGCGAATCGCCACGATCGCCCTGCTATCGGCTCCGGTTCATGTGGATCGTGTTCAACCCGACGGCAGGCGCCGCGCGGCGCCGCCGCCTGGAGCGCGCGGCCGCCCTTCTCCCCTCCGCCCGCATCGTCGAGACCGGCGCCCCCGGCGACGCCACGCGCCTCGCCGCGGGCGCGGCGGCGGAGGGCGCGCGGGTGGTGGTGGCGGCCGGCGGCGACGGCACCATCGCCGAGGTGGCGGCCGGGCTCGCGGGCAGCGGCGCCGCGCTCGGCATCCTGCCCTTCGGCACGGCGAATGTCCTGGCGCGCGAGCTCGGCCTGCCGCTCGATGCCGAGGGCGCGGCGCGCGTGATCGCCACGGGGCGGCGGGGGATGCTCCGGCCCGGCCTCGCGCGCGACGCGGCGGGGAACGCGCGGCTCTTCGTTCAGATGCTGGGGGTGGGCCTGGATGCGGCGGTGGTGCACGCGCTGCCGCCCGGGCTGAAGCGGCGGCTCGGCGCGCTCGCCTATGTGGTGCAGACGCTGCGGCTGCTGCCCAGGCACCCCTTCGCGCCGCTGCGCCTGCGCGCCGATGGCGGGCCCTGGGAGGAATGCGTGGCGCTGCTGGCGATGAAGGGGCGGCTCTACGCCGGGCCCTTCGTGGTGGCGCCCGAGGCGCGGGCGGGGATGGAGGGGTTCATCCTCGTCCTGCAGCGCCGCGGCGGCGCGGGGGCGGCGCTGCTCGCCGGGGCGGCGCTGCCGCTCGGCCTGCTGCCGCGCCTGCCCTTCATCGAGCGGCGCGCCTGCCGCGCGCTGGAGGTGGAGGGCGCGGGGCTGCTCGCCCAGGCGGATGGCGACGCCGCGCCCGCGCCGCCGCTGCGGCTCAGCGACGCGCCCGCGCCGCTGCCGGTGCTGCTGCCCCGATAAGGCAGGGGCTTCGCCCTTTCGCCCCCACCGTGCCGAGACTTCCCGAAGCCCCCGGCGCGCGCCGCGGGGCGAGGACGCGTTGGACAGGGACATCGGGCCGCAGGCCCCCGCGCGAACGACCCACCCGACGGCCACCGCCCGCCGCGCGGCGCGCTTTCGCCCGCGCCGCCCTGCCCGCCGCCCAGGCCGAGAGCCGCAACGCCGAGGCGCTGCTCGCCGCCGCCGAGGCGGGCCGGGAGGAGCTGCGCCTCATCGCCCGCCAGATCGAGGCGCTGGAGCCGCAGGCGCGCGAACTCGCCGCAGGCGCGCGAGCTCGCCACCGCGCGCGACGAGGCCGACCGCACGCGGCGCATGCCTCTGGACGGCGTGGTGAACCGCGTCTCCGTCGATCCGGGCGAATATGTGCTGGCGGGCCAGCGGATCATGCTGGTGCACGACCCCTCCGCCATCCGCATCGAGGCCGATGCGAAGCAGACGGAGCTGCGCCACTTCCGCATCGGCGCCCCGGTGCGCGTGACGCTGGATGCCTGGGGCTGGCGCGCGGTGTTCTTCCTCAGCCGCCAAGCGGCGCTCCTCAGCGCCCCAGCGCCGCGATCTCCTTCTCCAGCGCGGCGATCTCGCTGCGCAGGCGCTGCAGATAGGCGTCGCGCTGGGCGATTTCCGCGCGGGTCTTGAGCTTCCAGTTGTGCGCGGTGGTGATGTCCTGCCGCTTGCGGCGGATCAGTTCGCGCAGCTCCTCGCGCCGGGCGGCGCGATACTCGGCCTCCGGGTCGCGCAGGGTGGGCGGGGGCAGCGGGTCGAGATGCGGTCGGGGCGGGGCCTCCTCCGCGGCTGCGGGCTCGGGCGCGGGCGGCTCGGGCACCCAGAGCGCGCCGCCCGCCGCCACCGCCTCGAAGAGGCGGATCAGCACGGACCAGCGCATCAGCCGCGCCTCGGAGAGCGGAAGGGCCTCGGGCGCATCCTCCCCGCCGCGCAGCGTCCAGCCGGCGCTGCGCCGCGCCTCCACCGCCGCGCGGAAGCGCGCCGCGGCGCTTCTTCCGTAATGCTCGGCCAGGAAGCCCTCCACCTCGGCGAGGCCCGCCACCGGGAGGCCCCGGCGGTGGCGGCGCCAGGCGCGCATCACCTCGCGCGCGTCGAGCAGCGCCTCCAGCCGCTCCCAGGCGCCGTCATGGAAGGGCTCGGCAAGCCAGAGCCCCGCCCAGCGCAGCAGATAGGCGAGGCGGGCCGCGCCCTCGGCCAGCATCTCCGGCGCGCCGCCCCAGCGCAGCACGCCCCAGAGCGCCGCGGCCCCGAGCACGGCCAGCCCCGCCGTGACCGCGAGGGTGCCGGCGCTCAGCCCCACCGCGGCGAAGCCCAGCGCGGCGAGGGCGGCGGCGTCCAGCAGCAGCAGCAGCCCGGCGCGCAGCCGCGCCCGCAGCCCCACCCGGCGCGGCCGCCGCCGCCGCGTCATGCGCGAGGGGGCGGGGGCGGGCCGGGCGCCGGCCGCCGCGCCCTGGGCGGCCAGCAGGGCGCGCGAGCGGGCGAGCAGCCGCGCGACATCCTCCCGCCGCTCGGCAAGGCCGCTCTGCTCCAGCCGCGCGACCAGCGCGCGCAATTCCGCCTGGCGGGCCGCCTCCGCGCGCATCCGCACCTCCTGCGGCCACTCTGCGCGGCGGAGCTTGACAGGCGGTGAATCGGCGCGAACCCGCGGCCGCCCGCCGACCCGGCCTGCGCGATAGGTCCGGCGTGGCCGCCGGCCGTATCATACCAGCGGCCGCTGATTTCGACTCCTGAGGAGCCGGTGCGGCCGCTGGTATGCTTGTGTTTTGGCGCGCAGCCGCCACACCAACCCTGCGCGCGATACGGTCGGCATGTGATGCCGCCCGTATCACGCCGCGAGCGGCCCCGGATCCTCCCCGCCGGCGTAGCGCACCATCGCCGCCACGCGCGCGGCGATGGGCGGATGGGTGGCCCAGAGCGCCGGCCCGCGCGCCAGAGCGGCGTCGTCCAGCATCATCGCCCGCACCAGGCTGGGCAGTTCCGGCAGGGCGCTGCGCCCTTCGATGCGGCGCAGCGCGCGGATCATCGCGTTCGCGTCGCCGGTGAGGCGCACCGCCTCGGCATCCGCCTGGAACTCGCGGTTGCGCGACAGGGCGAAGCGCAGCACCGCCCCGAGCGCGGCCGCGAGCAGGATGAGCAGCAGCCCGACCAGCGCCGCCGCCCCCGCGCCCCCGCGCCGGTCGCCGCCGCCGCGCGGCAGACGGAAGCGCGCGCGGGAGAAGGCCTCGACGAAGAAGGTCAGCATCCCCGCGAAGATCGCCGCCACCACCCCGAGCCGCGCATCCCCGCCGCGGATGTGCGCGAGCTCATGCGCCAGCACGGCGCGCAGCTCCTCGCGGCCCAGCGCGTCGAGGAGGCCGCGCGTCACCGTCACCTGGCCCTCGGCGCGCGAGAGGCCGGAGGCGAAGGCGTTCAGCGCGGGCACCTCCATCACCGCCAGCCGCGGCATGCGCTCGCCGCGGCTGATGCACAGCGCCTCCATCTCGTTCCACAGCAGCGGCTCCTCGCGCCGCGTCACGGGGCGCGCGCCGGTCACGCCGTCGAGCAGGCGCTGGTGCGCGGCCCAGGCGATGGCGAACCACAGCAGCGCGAGCAGGAGGCCCGCGAGCAGGGCGCCCGGCAGCGCATTCCAGGCGAGGCGGAAGGCCTGCGCCTCCGTCTCCGCCACCCCGGCGGCGAAGAGCAGCGCGAGGCCGAAGATCAGCAGCGCCAGCAGAAGCGGGAAGCCCGCCAGCAGCAGCGCGCATTTCCAGTTGTTGTTCCAGACGCGGGTGGAGAGGCCGATGGCCCGCATCCCTCAGAACTTCACCTCCGGCGGGGCCTGGGTGGCGGCGCGCTCGGCCTCGCCCAGCTCGAAGAAGCCGCGCGGGGCGAAGCCGAGCGGGCGGGCGAGGAAGACCATGGGCAACTGCTCGGTGGCCGTGTTGTATTCCTGCACCGCGTTGTTGAAGAAGCGCCTTGCGGCGGCGATGCGGTTCTCGAGCTCCGACAGCTCGCGCTGCAGCTCGAGGAAGTTCGTGTTGGCCTTGAGCTCCGGGTAGGATTCCGCGAGCGCGAAGAGCTGCCGCAGCGCCCCCTGCAGCGCCCCTTCGGCCGCGCCCGCCGCCTCGGGCCCCTGCGCGGAGAGCGCGGCGTTGCGCGCGCGCACCACGGCCTCCAGCGTCTCGCGCTCATGGCCGGCATAGCCCTTCACCGTGGCGACCAGGTTCGGGATCACGTCATGCCGCTGCTTGAGCTGCACCTCGACATCCGCCCAGGCCTGGTTCGTGACCTGCCGCAGCGCGACCAGGCGGTTGTAGAGCAGCACCAGAAGCCCGACCGCCGCCAGGGCGAGGGCGAGAATGATCCATTCCATCGGCGGTCTCTCCTGCGGCGGCGCGCGCAGGCTAGCCGCATCGGCCCGCCCCCGCCCAGCGCCCCTTGCGCCGCGGGCCCGCTTGGCCTATGCGCGCCGCTTCAACGGCCGGGCCGCCATCGCGGCCTGCCGCATCCCACAAGGCCGCGCCATGAAGCCCGACACCCATCCCGACTATCACGAGATCACCGTCATCATGACGGACGGCAGCAGCTTCACCACGCGGAGCTGCTGGGGCAAGCCGGGCGACACGCTGCGCCTCGACATCGACCCGAAGAGCCATCCGGCCTGGACGGGCGTGCAGCGCATCATCGACACGGGCGGCCAGGTGGCCAAGTTCAACAAGAAGTTCGGCGGGCTCGGCATCAAGAAGTAGCCGCCCGGCGCGCCCGGCGGCCGCATCGCGGCCGGCGCCCCGCTCGCTTCGCGCGCCCCGCCGGGCTGGCCTCGGGCGGGGCGCGTCGCGTTGCGCCGCCCCCCTTGAAGCCGGGCGGCGGCCTGCCTAGCTCATGGATCGCCAGGGCGCCCGGACGGGGCCCTGGCGCGGACCCGAAGCGACGCCGCCCGCGTGGGGCGTCGCGGCAGGGCCGCCCCACACGAACCTTGCTCCTGAAGGGGGTTCCATGAACGCGATCGACTTCTCCCCGCTGCTGCGCACCGCCATCGGCTTCGACCGCTTCGCCCGCCTGCTCGACGGCGCGCGGATGCAGGCCGACGCCCAGGCCTACCCGCCCTACAACATCGAGGTGACGGGCGATGACAGCTACGTGCTCACCATGGCCGTGGCCGGCTTCGCGCCCGAGGACATCGAGGTGGTGGTGCGCGAGGACACGCTGACCATCAGCGGCAAGGCCAGCCAGCCCCAGCCCGAGACCGAGCGGCGATTCCTGCACCGCGGCATCGCCGGCCGCGCCTTCGAGCGCCGCTTCGTGCTCGCCGACCATCTCGTGGTCCAGGGTGCGCGGCTGGAGAACGGGCTGCTGCACATCGCCCTGAAGCGCGAGGTGCCCGAGGCTCTGAAGCCCCGGCGCATCGCCATCCAGACCGCCGCGCCCGCCGCGCGGCCGGTGATCGAGCAGGCGGCCTGATCCGCGGGCCGGCCAGGCGCCCATGCCCGAGGGGCCGGCGGGGGAGACCCTGCCGGCCCTTTTTCCTGCGGCCCTGTCGCGCAAGCGGCATGCGATGCCGCCCCCAATCATCGGGCGTTGCGCCCCCGCGCCGCCCGCCGCCAATATCCCCCGTGAAGCCGGTGCGGGGAGGCGCGGGATGCGGGCTGTGCGGCAGGGTGTGGCGGTGGCGGTCGCGGTCGCGGCCTCCGGCCTGGAGGCCGCGGCGCAGGACCGCGTGATCCGCCGCGAGACCTCCGGCGCCTGGCAGGTCGAGGAAAGCGCCCGCGGCAGCGAGCCCAACCTCTGCATGATGTCGAGCTCCACGCCGGATGGGCGTTCCTTCGCCGTCACCTTCCTCGGCGGGGCGAATGCGCTGACGGTGGTGGTCTCCAGCCGCGGCTGGCGCATTCCCTCCGGGCTGCGCGTGCCGATCCGCTACTGGATCGACGGCAACACCCCCTGGAACGCCCAGGCCCAGGCCTCGCGCGACGGGCAGGCGCTGGTCTTCACCATCGGGCGGGACACCATGGCCGAGTGGGAGCGCCAGTGGCGGCTGGGCGCGGTGATGACCATCAGCTTCCCGCAGGGAAACGAGGCGCCCTGGCGCTTCACCCTGACGGGCACCAACGCCGCCACCAGCCTGTTCGTGGCGTGCATGGGGCGGGCCAACGCCACCGCCCGCGCGCCCGGCGCGCCCTCGCAGCCGCATGGCGGCCCCTCGCAGCCCTTCGGCGCGCCCGCGCCCCAGCCCGCGCCGCCGGCCGGGCCGCCCACCAAGGGGGCCGCCCCGGCCCCCGTGCCCGCGCCGGGGCCCGCGCCAGCGCCCTCGCCCATGCCTGCCCCCGCCTTCCAGCCGCGCGCGGGCGAGCTGCGGACATGACGAGACGGCCGGCCTGACCGCCGCCCGGATCAGCCCTCCCGCCCGGCCTCCGGCAGCATGTGGCCGAAACGCTCCGCCTTGGTGGCGAGGTAGCGGTCATTCACCCCATTGCCCGCGAAGGCGTGCGCCTCGCGCCCCGCCACCTCGATGCCGCAGGCGGCCAGCGCCGCCAGCTTGTCCGGGTTGTTGGTGAGCAGCCGCACGCGC
This sequence comes from Rubritepida flocculans DSM 14296, assembly GCF_000425365.1. GTDB lineage: Bacteria > Pseudomonadota > Alphaproteobacteria > Acetobacterales > Acetobacteraceae > Roseococcus > Roseococcus flocculans. Next base: position 16,701 of record NZ_AUDH01000018.1, read on the forward strand.
GGGATGCCGAGTTCGCGCAGCATGGTGGCGGCGACGAGGAAGTTCCGCTCATCCGCCCCGTAGCCGAGGGCGCGGTTGGCGTCGAGCGTGTCCAGCCCCGCATCCTGCAGCGTGTAGGCGCGCAGCTTGTTCACGAGGCCGATGCCGCGCCCCTCCTGCGCCAGGTAGAGCAGCACCCCGGCCCCCGCCTCCGCCATCCGGCGCAGCGCGCCGCGCAACTGCGGCCCGCAGTCGCAGCGCAGCGAACCGAGCAGATCGCCCGTGAAGCATTCGGAATGCACCCGCGCGAGCGGCGCGCCGCCCTCGGCCACCAGATGCTCGGGCGCGCCCACCAGCATGGCCAAGTGCTCGATGCCGCCATCGGCCGCGCGGAAGGCGACGATGCGCGTGTCCTTCGCGTCCTCCAGCGGCACATGCGCCTCGCCCACGCGGCGCAGCGTGGTGGCGGCCGAGAGCGGGTAGGCGGCGAGCGCCCCCGCATCGAGCGCCATGATCGCCCCGCCCTGGGGCGAGGCCCGCTCGCGCGCGGGCGCGGCGACCAGGGCGGGCAGCAGCCGGCCGAGCTTGGCGAGCGAAAGGGCGAGCGCTCCCAGCGCCGGGGTGGGGGCGCGCTCTCCCGGCTGGCCCTCGGGGCCGAGCAGCAGCTCGGCCGTCGGGTCCGCCAGGGCGCGCAGCCGCTCGGGGCTGGCGAGTTCCGCCGGCAGGCGCAGCGCCACCGCCTCGCCATCGGCCGAGAGGGCGGGCATGGGGCGATGCGCCAGCGCGGCCGCGCGCACGGGGGAGAGCAGCAGCACCGGCGGCGCGGCGGCGGCGGCCATGATCTCGGCGAGGCCCTGGGCCCCCACCGTCTCGGCCGCGGCGACCAGAAGCCCCGGCCCCGCGCCCCCCTGCACCAGCACCGGCGTGCCCCGGCGCAGGTCGGAGACGGCGCGGTGCACCGCGCGCATGGCCAGGGCCTCGGGCGGAAGGGGGGCTTCGCGGCGCTCCGCAGTGGCGGCTTGGGCGTTCATGTGAGAGGGCATTCCCTTCGACGCTTCAGACAGAGTTCCTTCGGAATGTGGCGCGCCGATGCCGACTGCCAGGGTGGGCGGATGAAGTTTTCTTCGTCTTGGCGCATGGTCCGGCCCATGGGCGTATGGTCGCGCCGCGCGGGCGGGGATTCGGTCGGGAAGGGGGCGGTTTCGACATGGCGGCGCGACGCCTTCTGCTGCTGACCGAGGATCCCGCGCTGGCCGCGCTGCTGCCGGCGCAGCTCGCGCAAGGAACGGAGTTCCGCGCCGAGCCCGAGCCCCCTTCGGCCGGCGAGGCGCGGCTCGCCGCCGCCGAGGGCCGGCTGGAGGCCACGCTGCTCGACGCCGACGCCCCCCCGGGCCCCGCCCATTGGGCCCCCCGGCTGCGCGCCGCCGGGGCCGGCCGGCCGGTGCTGGTGCTCGGCGCTGCAACCCCCCCCGAGGGCGCGGCGGACGCCCTGCCCAAGCCGCTGCGCCTGCCCGATCTCGTGGCCCGGCTGCGCAGCGCCCTGGCCGCCTTCGAGGCCTCGCCGGAGGCCACCATCCCGTTCGGCGGCCTCGCCTTCCACCCGGTCGGCCGCTTTCTCGCCGCGCCCGAGGGCCCGCGCATCCGCCTGACGGAAAAGGAGGCCGCCATCCTGCTGCACCTGCACCGGGCCGAGGGGCGCAGCGTGCCGCGCGCGGAGCTGCTGGGCGAGGTGTGGGGCTATGCGCGCAGCGTCAGCACCCACACGCTGGAGACGCACATCTACCGGCTGCGCCGGAAGATCGAGGCCGCGCCGGGCGGCGCGGGGCTGCTGGTGACGGAGGAGGGCGGCTACCGCCTCGGCGCCGCCCCCGCTTCCGGTCAGGCGAACTGCGCCGGGCGCGGCACGTAGAGGAAGCCCTCGCCGTCCCGGATGATGCGGCCGAAGCCGGGCCAGGGCACATGCACGCCGCCCATCAGGATGCGCTCCTCGGCCAGCATGGTCAGGGTGCGCACGCGGCTCTCGACGCCCATCGCCGAATCCACGTCCACGCCCACGCGCCAGCGCGGCCGGGCGAGCTGGATCACCATCTGGTGCGCGATGTCGCCCCAGATCAGGATGGACTGGTTCTGGCTGGTGACGCGGAAGCTGACATGGCCGGGCGTGTGGCCGGGCGCGGGCTCCAGGAAAACGCCCGGGATCACCTCCAGCCCCTGGCGCATCTCGACCGTGCGGATGCGGCCCGGATAGGGGCGGATGGCGCGGCGCGCCGCCTCGATGAAGCGCTGGCCCTGCGGCACCCGACTCTCCATCGCGGGGTCGGTCCAGAACTGGTGGTCGATCTGCGTGACCACCACCTCGGCATTGGGGAAGTTGCGCGTCGTGCCGTCATAGCTGAGGCCGAGCGCGTGCTCAGGGTGGATGTGCGTCAGCAGCACCGTGTCCACCTGCTCGGGCGTGTAGCCGGAGGCGCGCAGCGCGGCCAGCGTCTGGCCCGTGGTGGGGATGAAGCTCGAATGCCCGCCGCAGTCGATCAGCGCGAGGTTGCGGCCCGTGTTGAGCAGATAGGCGCCGACCGGCTGGTGCAGCCCCGCCTCGATGGCGAAGGCGCGCTCGCGCAGCGGTGCGATCTCGGCCGGGGTGCTGTCGGGGAAGAAGTTCTGGATATTGGCGTTGGTGCCCTGCATCGCGCCGTCGAGAAGGGTGGTCACCTCCACATCGCCCACCTTGAGGCGGTGGAAGCGCGGCGGCATCGGGCCGCGCTGCGGCGGAACCCCGTTGGCCTGGGCCGCGCCGGGCAGGGCGGCCAGGGTGGCGGCGCCCGCGGCGCCGAGCAGCGCGGCGCGGCGGGCCAAGGGCAGCGTGCTCTCGTTCATGAGGACCGTCTCCCGTTGCGGTGGCGCAAGTTCTACTGTGGCGGTCGGGAAATGTCAGCCCGTTCATCTTGTAACCATGTGTGACATCATCGCGTGTCGCCGGCAGGGAGCCGCCCCATGAAGGCCATCGCCTACCGCCACAGCCGCCCCCTCGGCGAACCCGACGCTCTGGAGGATGTGACGCTGCCCGCCCCGCCCGCTCCGCAGGGGCGCGACCTGCGCGTGCGGGTCGAGGCCGTCTCGGTGAATCCGGTGGACGCGAAGCTGCGCGCCAAGGCCGACCCGGGCGGCGAGCCGCGCGTGCTCGGCTTCGACGGCGCGGGCGTGGTGGAAAGCGCGGGACCGGACTGCACCCTCTTCCGCCCCGGCGACCGCGTGGTGTGGGCCGGCGTGCCCAACCGCCCGGGCAGCAACGCCGAACTCCAGCTCGTGGACGAGCGCATCGTCGGACGCATGGCGCGCTCCCTTTCCTTCGCCGAGGCGGCCGCCCTGCCGCTGACGACGCTCACCGCCTACGAGGCGCTGTTCGACCGGCTGCGCATCCCGCGCGCCACGCTCAGGCGGGGCGAGGCAGTGCTGATCCTGGGCGGCGCGGGCGGGGTGGGCTCCATGGCGGTGCAGCTCGCCGCGCGGCTCACGGGGCTCTCGGTCGTCGCCACCGCCTCCCGCCCCGAGAGCGCGGCCTGGTGCCGGGAACTCGGCGCGCAGCACGTGCTGGACCATGCGGGGGATCTCGTCGCGCAAGCGAAGGCGCTGGGGCTTTCGGTGCCCTGCATCTTCTCGACCACGCAGACGGCGCGGCACTGGCCCGCGCTGTGCGAAATCCTGGCGCCGCAGGGGATGATCTGCGCCATAGACGAGGCGCCGGGCCTCGACATCGCGCGGCTGCGGGCCAAATCCGCGGGGTTCCACTGGGAGGGGATGTTCGCCCGCGCCCTGTTCCGAACCCGCGACATGGCGCGTCAGCACGCCATCCTGAACGAGCTGGCCGATCTGCTGGAGGCGGGGGCGCTGCGCACCACCCTGACCCGGAACCTGGGCCGCATCTGCGCTGCGAGCCTGCTCGCCGGCCATGCGCTGGTGGAGGAGGGGCGGATGATCGGCAAGGCGGTGGCCGAGGGCTGGCCGGATTGACCCTGCCTGTCGAGGAGGCGCTGCCCGCCCTGCGCGCCGCGCTGGCCGAGGGCGCGACCGCCGTGCTGGTCGCGCCCCCCGGCGCGGGCAAGACCACGCGCGTGCCGCTCGCATTGCTCGAGGAGCCCTGGGCGCGCGAGGGCAGGCTTCTGGTGCTGGAGCCGCGCCGCGTCGCCGCCCGCGCCGCCGCCCGCCGCATGGCCGAGACGCTGGGCGAGCCGCTGGGCCGAACCATCGGCCTCGCCACGCGGCTCGATCGCGTCGTCTCCGCCGCCACGCGCGTCGAGGTGATCACCGAGGGGCTGCTGGTGCGCCGCCTGCAGTCCGACCCCGGGCTGGAGGGCGTGGCCGGGGTGCTGTTCGACGAGGCGCATGAGCGGCATCTGGAGACGGATCTCGGCCTCGCCCTCTGCCTCGACCTGCAGCGCGGATTGCGGCCGGAGTTGCGGCTGCTCGCCATGTCCGCCACGCTGGACGCGCGCGGCTTCTGCGACCTCATGGGCGCGCCGCTGATCGAGAGCGCGGGCCGGGCCCATCCCGTGCGCGTCGAGCACGCGAAGCGCGACATCCAGGACCCGCGCGACCTGCCCGAGGCCATGGCCGCCGCCATCCGCGGCGTGATGGCGCGCGAGGGCGGCGATGTGCTGGCCTTCCTCCCCGGCTGGGGCGAAATCCGCCGCACCGCCGAGCGCCTTGGCGGGATCGAGGCCGATGTGCTGCCGCTGCACGGCGAGCTTTCGCCCGCCGAGCAGGACCGCGCCCTCACCCTGGGCCCGCGGCGGCGCGTGGTGCTGGCGACCTCCATCGCCGAGACCTCGCTGACGGTGCCCGGCGTGCGCATCGTGGTGGATGGCGGCTTCCGCCGCGCCCCGCGGCTCGATCCGGCGACGGGGCTCACGCGCCTCGTCACGCTGCGCATCAGCCGCGCGGCGGCCGAGCAGCGGGCGGGGCGCGCCGGCCGCACCGGGCCGGGCGTGGCCATCCGCCTCTGGAGCGAGGCGCTGCACCGCGGCCTCGCCCTGCAGGACCGGCCGGAGATGCTGGAATCCGAGCTTTCCGCCCTCGCCCTCGACTGCGCGGCCTGGGGGGCGGACCCCGCGACCCTGCCCTTCCTCGACCCCCCGCCCCCCGGCGCGCTGGCCGCCGCCCGCGCCCTGCTGCGCGACCTGGACGCGCTGGACGAGGCGGGGCGCATCACGGCCATGGGCCAGCGCATGGCGCGGCTCGGCGCGCATCCGCGCCTGGCGCGCATGATGGCGGCGGCGGAGAACGAGGGCGAGGCCGCGCTCGCCGCCGACCTCGCGGCGCTGCTGGAGGAGCGCGACCCGCTGCGCCGCGCGAGCGCGCGCGGGGCACAGACGCGCGAGCCGCCGGCCGACATCACGCTGCGCCTCGACGCGCTGCACGGCCATGGCCGCGAGGAGGCGGACCCCCAGGCGCTGCGCGCCATCCGCCGCACCGCCGCGCTGCACCGCCGGCGGCTCGGCGTGCATGGCAACACCGCGCCCGAGGGCGATGCGGGCGCGCTGCTCGCCGCCGGCTTCCCGGACCGGATCGCGCTGAAGCGCGGCGCGATGGACGGCGCCTTCCGCATGGCCTCCGGCCAGGGCGCGCGGCTCAGCGTGGCGGACCCGCTGGCGAAATCCCCCCTGCTGGCGGTGGCGGACCTGGAACTGCGCGGGACGGAGGCGCGCATCCGCATGGCCGCGCCGATCTCCCGCGCCGCGCTGGAGGCGCGCTTCCCCGGGCGTTTCCGCACCGTCGAGGGCGCGGCCTTCGACGCGCGGGCGGGCGCGGTGCTGGCGCGGCGGCGGCTGATGTTCGGGCCCCTCGTTCTGGAGGAGACGCCGCTGCCCCAGGCGGACCCCGCCGTGATCGCCGTCGCGCTCGCCCGCGCCGCCGCCGAGCGCGGCTTCCGCGACCTCGACTGGAGCGAATCGGCGCGGCAGCTCCGCGCCCGCATCGCGCGGATGCGCGCCCTGGAGGGCGAGCCCTGGCCCGATGTGAGCGACGCCGCCCTGGCCGCGCGGGCGGAGGAATGGCTCGCCCCCTGGCTCTCGGGAATGACGAAGCTGGCCGAGCTCAAGGGCGTGGATGTGGCGCAGGCGCTGCTGCCGGGCGAGCTGCGCCGGCGGCTCGACGCCGCGCTGCCCGCGCGCATCGCCCTGCCCCAGGGGCGCAGCGCGGCGGTGGACTACACGGCCGAGATTCCCACGCTGGAGGCGCGCGCCCAGCACCTCTACGGGATGCGGGAGATGCCGAAGCTCGCCGAGGGGCGGGTGCCGCTGCAGGTGGCGCTGCTCTCGCCCGCCGGGCGGCCCATCGCCATCACCCGGGATCTGGCGGGCTTCTGGAAGACGGGCTGGGCCGATGCGCGCAAGGACATGCGCGGCCGCTACCCGAAGCATGACTGGCCGGAGGATCCCTCGGCGGTCTGAACGCGAAAAGGGCGGCGCCCGGCGGCGCCGCCCCCCCCCTGCTTCCTCGCCTGGCGCGCGGATCAATCCGCGCCGGCGATCTTGGCCTCCTTGGTCTCGCCGCGGGTCTTCCACAGCGAGAAGAGCACCCCGCCCAGGATCAGCGCGAGCGTGACGCCGAGCGAGATCGCGGGGTCGAGCTTGCCCACGATGTTGTTCCAGAAGATCTTGGCGCCGATGAACACCAGCACCATGGCGAGCGCGTATTTCAGATACTCGAAGCGGTGCACCATCGCCGCCAGCGCGAAGTAGAGCGCGCGCAGGCCGAGGATCGCCATGATGTTCGCCGTATAGACCACGAAGGTGTCGGTGGTGATGGCGAAGATCGCCGGCACGCTGTCCACCGCGAAGATCAGGTCGGCGATGTTGATGACCACGAGCGCGACGAAGAGCGGCGTGGCCGCCAGCACCATCCGGCCCTTGGCCTCGTCCCTCTCGCGCACGAAGAACTTCTGGCCGTGCAGCTCCTTCGTCACGCGCATGCGCTTGTTGAGGAACTTCACGACCGGGTTCTTCGACACGTCCGGGTCGCTTTCGGGCACCACCAGCATCTTGATGCCGGTGGCGATCAGGAAGGCGCCGAAGAAGTAGAGGATCCAGTCGTATTCCTGCACCAGCGCGGCGCCGACGCCGATCATGACGCCGCGCAGCACGATCACCGCGATGATGCCCCAGACCAGGGCGCGATACTGGTATTTCCGGGGGATCGCGAAGTAGGTGAAGATCAGGCTGATGACGAAGACGTTGTCGATGGACAGCGCCTTCTCGATGAAGAAGCCCGTGAAATAGGTGATGCCGGCATGGGTGCCGTCGCTGGTGGTGATGTGCCCGGCCTCATAGGCCCACCAGATGGCGCCGCCATAGACGATGGCGAAGCCGATGTAGAAGGCGGAGAGCACGAGGCTCTCCTTGATGTCCATCTCCTTGTTCTCCTTGTTGAGAACGCCGAGATCGAAGGCCAGCAGGGCGAGCACGACGGCGATGAAGCCCACCCACATCCAGATGGGCTTGCCGACCCATTCGAGGGCCAGAAATTCCATGACGCTTCTCCTCCGCGGCGGGTCGAATGCTTCCTGGCCGCCGCGATGTTGGCAGGAAGATCCGACATCGCGGTGAACGGGGGATTGCCCGCCCAGCCGCCAGAGGGGCCCGGATCGCGCCGCTACATGGCGCAGCCGTAACGCGGATGCAAGGGGGAACTGAACCGGGGCTGAACCGATCCGTGACGCTGCCGGAAGAAGGGCGCGGCCTCATTGCATCGCGCCGCGCCCCGCCCCACATGGCGGGCGCGGGACGGTTTGCGCTCGCGCCGCGCGCGCACTAGTTTCCCGGCACGAAAAAGCTCTCACGGGATCGAGGCGCGACGATGGGTTCCTTCAGCATCTGGCATTGGTTGGTCGTTCTGCTCGTCGTGCTGCTGCTCTTCGGCAGCGGCAAGATCAGCAGCCTGATGGGCGACCTCGCCACCGGCATCAAGTCGTTCAAGAAGAACATCAAGGACGACGAGAAGCCCGCCGACGCCTCGATGACGGCGGAATCCGCCCCGCCCGCCGCCCCGGCCGGCACCATCCCCGGCCCGCAGGGCGCGACCGCCACGGCGGCCCAGGCCCAGCCCGAGGGCGCCTCGGGCCCGCGCCCCGCGGCCTGATCGCGTCATCCCGCCAGGGCCGGCGCGCCCCCGCGCCGGCCTTTCGCATGTCATGACCCCCATTCCGATCGAGGCCATCGAGGCGATCCGCGCCGCCGGGCGCCGCATGGACGCGCGCGGCTGGGTTCCGGCCACCGCCGGCAACATCTCGCTGCGCCTCGCGGACGGGCGCATCGCCATCACCCGCTCGGGCGTCCACAAGGGCTTCATCCCCGAGGACGGGGTGATGACGGTGGACCTCGAGGGCAGGCCGGAGGCCTCCAACCTCCGCCCCTCGGCCGAGACGGGGCTGCATTGCGGCATCTACCGCCGCTTCCCCGGCGCGGGGGCGGCGCTGCACGGGCATTCCGTGGCCGCCACCACCCTCTCGCGCCGCCGCGGCGACCATGTGCTGCTCGCGGGCTATGAGCTGCTCAAGGCCTTCCCCGGCCTGGCCACGCATGAGGCCGCCATCCGCCTGCCCATCCTGGACAACGACCAGGACATCGCGCGGCTTCAGGCCCGGGTGGAACAGGTCTGGGATGCCGACCCCGCGCATCCTCCGGGCTACATCCTGCGCGGCCATGGCGTATATGTCTGGGCCGAGGACATGCCGGGGGCGCTGATGCGCCTCGAGGCGCTCGAATTCATGCTGGCCTGCGAACTCGAAGCCGCGCGCCTGCCCTGACCACCCCGCTTGGAAGGGAGAGACCGCCATGAGCCGCCTCACCGTCTGGGACGCCGACACCAAGGCCGAGCTGCTCCGCACCGAGAACCCGGAGGAGATCGCCGCCACCCTCAAGGCCGTGGGCGTGCGCTTCGAGCGCTGGCCCGTGGCCGATCTGCCCGAGGGCGCCGGGCCCGAGCAGGTGCTCGAGGCCTATCGCCCGCGCCTCGACGCCTTCCTGGCCGAGACCAAGGCCGGCACGGCGGACGTGATCCAGCTCACGCCCGACCACCCGATGAAGGACGCGCTGCGCGACAAGTTCCTCAAGGAGCACACCCACACCGAGGACGAGGTGCGCTTCTTCCACGAGGGTGCCGGCAATTTCGTGCTGCACATGAACGGCAAGGTCTATGACGCCCACTGCACGAGGGGCGACCTGATCAGCGTGCCCGCGAACACCCGCCACTGGTTCGACAGCGGCGAGGCGCCGCGCTTCACCGTGCTGCGCGTCTTCACCGACAGCTCGGGCTGGACGCCGCACTATACCGGCACGGACATGGCCGAGCGCTTTCCCGTCGTCGTCGGATAGTCTCGGGGCGGGGCCGGCGGCCCCGCCTCCCCCGCGCGGACGCCCCGATGATCACGCATCTGCTCACCGACATCGAGGGCACCACCACCTCGATCGCCTTCGTCCATCGCACCCTCTTTCCCTACGCCGCCGAGGCGCTGGAAGGCTTCCTCGCGGCGCATGGCGAAGACCCCGAGGTCGCGGCCCTTCTCGCCGAGGTGCCTGGCCCCGACCGCCTCGCCACGCTGCGCGAGTGGATGGCGCGCGACGTGAAGGCCACGCCGCTCAAGGCGTTGCAGGGGCTGATCTGGCGCGCGGGCTACGCCTCGGGCGCGCTGCGCGGCCATCTTTGGCCCGATGTGCCGGGGGCGCTGCGCGCCTGGCGGGCGCGCGGCCTGCGCCTCGCCGTCTATTCCTCCGGCAGCGAGGAGGCGCAGCGCCTGCTGTTCCGGCACTCCGAGGCGGGCGATCTCGAACCCCTCTTCGAGGGCTTCTTCGACACGCGCATGGGCGGCAAGCGCGAGGCGGAGAGCTACGCGCGCATCGCCGCCGCCTGGGGCGCGCCGGCGGGGGCCGCCCTCTTCCTCTCCGACGTGGCGGAGGAGCTCGACGCCGCCCGCGCCGCGGGCTTCGCCACCTGCCAGCTCGTCCGGCCCGAGGACGGGACCACCCCTTCGGGCCGCCACCCGGAAGCCCGTGATTTCAACGATGTGACAGCCCGCCTCGGCGGGTGACAGGCCGCCCGCCCACCGCTACACGCCCCCCACGTCCCGACAGCGCGGAGCCTCGTGCATGCTCACGACCTACACCGTCGAGAACGGCAAGCTCGCCCTGCGCGAGGGCATGCGCGAGGCCGAGGCGCTGCGCGCCGCCGTCTGGATCGACCTGCTGAACCCGACCCTGGAGGAGGAGCGCAGCGTCCAGGACGCGCTGGGCTTCGAGCTTCCCACCCGCGAGGAGATGCAGGAGATCGAAAGCTCCTCCCGCCTCTACCGCGAGGGCGACGTGCTGTTCCTCACGGCGAGCTTCCTGCACGGCGCCGACACGGAGGACTACGCCTCCTCCCCCATCACCTTCGTGCTCTCGCCCTCGGCGCTGGTCACGGTCCGGCACGCCACGCCCAAGGCCTTCATGGTGTTCGGCGCGCGCTGCCAGCGCACGCCCGCCCAGCTCCTCACCAGCCCGGACGCGGTGATGCTGCACCTGTTCGAGCAGATCGTGGACCGGCTGGCCGACATCCTGGAGCGCACGGGTGCGGACATGGACCGCGCCATGCACGCCGCCTTCAAGACCGCGCGCAGCGGCGAGAAGGTGGACAAGAAGGACCGCGACCTGCGCGCCGCCCTGCTCTCGCTCGGCACGGTGGGCGAGGTGACCGCCCGCACCGCCGAGACGCTGCTCGGGCTCACCCGCATCCTCACCTTCGTCAGCGCCGAGAAGGCGAACGCGGTGCGCAAGGAGAACCAGCCCCTGCTCAAGACGCTGGTGCGCGATGTGCGCAGCCTGGCCGAGCACGGCAACTCCCTGAACCACAAGGCGACCTTCCTGCTGGACGCCGTGCTCGGCATCATCAACGTCGAGCAGATGAACATCATCAAGACCTTCACCGTGGTCAGCGTGGCGCTGATGCCGCCCACGCTGATCGCCAGCATCTACGGAATGAACTTCCAGTTCATGCCCGAGCTGGAATGGACCCTGGGCTATCCGCTCGCCATCGTGATGATGCTGGCCAGCGCCATGGGGCCGATCTGGTATTTCCGCCGCAAGGGCTGGCTGTAGCGGCGCTACATCTCCTCGCCTTCGGCCGCGCGGATCAGCTCGCGCAGCCGCTCGGCCCCGCCGGGCAGGCGCGGATGGATGGCCAGCGCGGCCTCGAAGCTGCGCAGCGCGCCGCGCGCGTCGCCCGCCTCCTCCTGCAGGCGCGAGAGGGTGACGAGGGCGGGGAAGTGGCGCGGCTCCAGCCGCAGGCATTCGCGCAGATCGGCCGCCGCCGCCGCCGCGTCGCCCGCCGCCGCATGGGCCTGGGCGCGCCAGTGCCAGGCGTCCGCGAGGCCGGGGGCCAGCACGATCGCCGCGTCGAAATCCTCCAGCGCATCGGCCGGGTTGCTGGCGCGCAGGTTGCGGATGCCGCGGTTGAGCAGCAGCGCCACCGCCGCCGTGGCCTGCCGCGCCCAGAGCTGGCGCACCACCGATTCGGCCAGCCGCGCGCCCTGCTCGTCGGGGGCTTCGCGCAGCGCCTCGAAGGCGCGATCGAGGTCGCGCGCCAGCGCGGCCCCGGGCCCTGACGGGGCTTGTGCCGCGGCGGGGCCCGCGAGCAGGATCAGGCACAGCAACGCGGCGAGGGCGTGGCGCATGGCCGGATGTTCCGCGCCCCCGCGCCCCCGCGCAAGGACCAAGAGCGCCCGTGACCCAGGCCCTGATTCCCGCCGCGCCGCTCGACCCCGACGCCGTGCTCGACCGCGCGGCGGCGGAGTATCTGGCGGCCCGCGGCGCGCTCACCACCGCCCTCGACCGCGCGGCGAGCGCCGTCCAGCGCGGCATGATGCGCCTGCCGCCGGAGATCCAGCGCCTCGCGGCCGAGCGCGCGCGCGAGGGGCTGGAGCTGGCCTGGCGCGTCGCCATCCTCGGCCTCGACCCCGAGACGCGGCGCGAGCACGGGGCGGCCTACCGCCTCACCGGCGCGCTCTCCGGCGCGCTGGGCGGCTTCGGCGGGCTGCCGACCACCCTGGCCGAGCTGCCGGTCACTACCAGCCTCATCATGCGCTCGGTCGCCGACATCGCGCGGGCGCGGGGGCTCGATCTCGGCGCGGAGGAGGTGCGGCGCGCCTGCATCGAGGTCTTCGCCTTCGGCGGCCCGCTGGAGGAGGATGACGACGCCGACCTCGCCTTCTGGATGACGCGGCTGGCGGGGCAGGAGGTGGCGCAGCTCATCGCCGCCGTCATCGCGCGCTACGCGCCGGTGCTGGTGACGAAGCTCGGCGCCCAGGCCGCGCCGCTGGTGGGGGCGGCGGTGGGGGCCGGGCTCAACCTCGTCTACATGGCCTTCTACCAGCGCATGGCGCGGGTGGTGTTCGATCTGCTGCCGCTGGAGCGCGCCCTGGGGCGCGAGGCCGCGCGCCGCGCCTTCGCCGCGCGGGTGGACGCGAAGCGCCGCGCCCGCGGGGAGGATGCGCGGTTCCGGCGCTGATGCGGGCGGCATGACATGCCGACCGTATCGCGCGCAGGGTTGGCGTGGCGGCTGCGCGCCAGAACACAGGCATGCCAGCGGCCGCACCGCAGCTTCAGGAGTTAAGATCAGCGGCCGCTGGTATGAGGCCCGCGGCACACAGGCGTGATGCGGGCGGCATGTCGCGCCGGCCGGATCACCCCCGCCCCAGCCGCAGCCCCGTCTCGCGCACGATGGAGCGGAACTTCTCCACCTCCGCCGCCACGAAGGCGCGGGTGCTCTCGGGGCTGGAGGGCTCGGCCGGGTCGATGCCCGCGGCGGCGAGGCGCCGGCGCAGCTCGGGATCGGCCAGCGCCTCCATCGCCGCGCGGTTCAGCCGCTCCACGATGGGGGCGGGGATGCCGCGCGGGCCCTGCAGCACGTTCCAGGTGATGATGTCGAAGCCCTCGAGCCCCGCCTCGTGCAGGCTCGGCACCTCGGGAAGCTGCGGGTGCCGCGCGCGGGAGGTGACGGCGAGCGGACGCGAGGAGCCGTCGCGCAGATGCGGCAGGGCGCTGGCCAGCACTTCGAAGGAGAAGTCGATCTCCGCCTTCTTCATCGCCTCCAGCACGGCCGCGCCGCCGCGATAGGGCACGTATTCGCCCCGGAAACCCGCGCGGTGGGCGAAGAGCTCGCCCGTCAGGTGGCCGATGCCGCCGGAGCCCGAGCTGCCCCAGAGCAGCGGCGCGCGCGCGGCCTTCGCGGCGGCCGCCAGCTCCGCCACGCTGCGGTGCGGGGAGCTGCCCGGCACGGCCACCACCAGCGGCCCGCCGCCCAGGATGGCGATGTGCGTGAAATCCGCCACCGGATCGTAGCGCACCGTCTCGGGCAGGGCGGCCGGGTTGGTCGCGTGCGAGGAGGCGGAGGACATGGTGAGCAGATGCCCGTCCGGGTTCTGCCGCGCCACGAACTCCGCCCCCACCGAACCGCCCGCCCCGGGCCGGTTCTCCACGATCATGCGCGCCTGGGGGCCGAGGCGCGGGGCCATGCGCTCGATCAGCAGCCGCGTGCCGATGTCCACCGAGCCGCCGGGCAGGAAGCCGACGACGACGCTGATCGGCCGGTCCGGCCAGGCGGGCTGGGCGAGGGCCGGCGCGGCGGCCAGCAGGGCGGGCGTGGCGAGCAGGGCGCGGCGGCGCATGGCGTTCTCTCCCGAGGGTTTTCCCGGGAGATACGCCCCTCAGCCGCGCCGGTCGAGGGCGGCGGGGCGCGGCCCGCCCGCCATCCAGTCCAGCAGCTCCACCGTGTGCACCACCGCCATCCCCTCGCCGGCGAGCTGCGTCATGCAGCCGATGTTGCCGGCGGCGATCACCTCGGCGCCGGTGCGCTGCAGGTTCTCGAGCTTGCGCGCGCGGAGCCGGCCGGCGATCTCGGGCTGCATCAGGTTGTAGGTGCCCGCGCTGCCGCAGCAGAGATGCGCCTCCGCCGGCTCCTTCACCGCGAAGCCGGCGCGGGCGAGGAGCTGCTTGGGCAGCGCCGTGATCTTCTGCCCGTGCTGCAGCGAGCAGGCGGAGTGGTAGGCGACGGTGAGGCCCGGCGGCTCGCGCGTCGGCGCATAGCCGAAGCGGTCCAGCACCTCGGTGATGTCCATGGCGAGGGCGGCGACGCGGGCGGCGGCCTCGGCCTCGGGCTCCGTGCGGAACATGAAGCCGTAGTCCTTCAGCGTGGTGCCGCAGCCCGAGGCGTTGACCACGATGGCGTCCAGCCCCTCGCCCGCGATCTCGGCCGACCAGGCGGCGATGTTGGCGCGCGCGGCGGCCATGGCGGGATCGTGCTGCCCCATGTGGTGCGTCAGCGCGCCGCAGCAGCCCTGGCCGGGGGTGATCACCACCTCGAGCCCCATGCGCGTGAGCAGGCGGATGGTCGCCTCGTTGATGGCGGGGTTCAGCACCTTCTGCGCGCAGCCCGTCAGCAGGCCGACGCGGCCGCGGCGCGGCCCCTGGGCGCGGTGCACCTGCGCCTCCTGCATCGGGCTCGGCGGCGGCAGGGAGGCGGGGGCGAGGGCGAGCATGGCGCGCAGCCGCTGCGCCGTGGCCGAGCCGCCCGGGATCAGCCGCGCGAAGGGGCGGCCCAGCCGGGCGGCGCGCAGCGCCGCGCGGAACAGCCCGGGCCGCGGCAGCACCGCGCCCAGCACGCGGCGCAGCAGCCGCTCGGGCCAGGGGCGCGTGTAGGTCTCCTCGATGTGGCGGCGCGCATGGTCCACCAGGTGCATGTAGTGCACGCCCGAGGGGCAGGTGGTCATGCAGGAGAGGCAGGAGAGGCAGCGGTCGATGTGCCGCGCCTCCAGCTCCGTGGCCGGGCGGCCGTTCTCCAGCATGTCCTTGATGAGGTAGATGCGCCCGCGCGGGGAATCCAGCTCGTCCCCCAGCAGCAGGAAGGTGGGGCAGGTGGCGGTGCACATGCCGCAATGGACGCAGCTGCGGAGGATCCTGTTCGCCTCCGCGATGTCCGGGTCCTGGAGCTGTTCGGCGGTGAAGCTGGTCTGCATCCGGCGGGGTCAGAGGCGCGTGAGGGTGAGGGCGAGCAGCAGGGCCCCCAGCACGCCCATCGCCGCCGGCCCCGCCACGCCGACGTGATAGGCGTTCTCCGGCCGCTCGCACAGGGCCGCGGAGACGCGCCAGGCGGCGCGCGCGAAGCCCAGGCAGGCAAGGAGCGCGCCCAGCACCGCCAGCAGCGCCGTCGCCAGCCCCGGATGCCGCGCCTCGAAGCCGCGCCCGGCCTCGATCACCGCCACCACGGCCGGCGTCATCTCCACCGTCGCCAGCAGGGCGGCGGCGAACCAGGCGGCGGCGCCCGCGAAGGCGTAGGGCAGCACCGCGGGCAGCCAGCCCAGCCCCGGCGCGGTGCCGTAGCGTTGCATCTGCGCCAGGGTGAAGGTGGCGAGCATGAGGGCGAGCGGAATCCAGATCATGCGGGGCGGCCTTTCCTGAGCCTGGGCGCGGCGCGACGGGCGGGCCGCAAGACCCAGCACCGCGCTCGGATATGACGGCCAAACCGGGCTTGCAAAGCCCCGCGGACGTGTTCCGCCCGGATCAGGCCCGCATCCGCCCCGGGTTCAGGATCCCCGCCGGATCGAGCACCGCCTTCACCCGCGCGCCGATGGCCGCCAGCGCCGGCGCCTCCTCCGGCAGCACGGGCAGGGCGGCGCGCAGCGCCTCGGGCGCGCGGAACAGGGCGAAGGCGCCGCCCGCCGCCGCGCGCGTCACCGCCGCATGGGCCGCCTCCGTCGCCGGCCCCGCCACCCAGACGAGCCCCCCGCCCCAGTCGAGCAGCAGCTTCGCCCCGAAGGCCGCGCCCAGCGCCGCGCAGGCGGCCGGCGCGGCCGAGGGGGCGAGGGAGAGGCGCCACACCGCCTCCTCCGGCGCGGCGGCCAGCGGCTCGGCGTCGCGCACCGCGCGCCAGAGCGCCACCGAGGCCGCCTCATCGAGCCGCGCGACCTCGCCGAAGCCGCCCAGCGTCTCGCTCAGCCGATCGAGCCGGTAGCGCACCGAGGGGGCGAGATCCTCCACCCGCACCAGCGCCAGGCAGCCCGTCAGCGCCCCGAACCCCGCGGGCAGCAGCGCCGCGCCCGAGACGCCGAAGGGCGAGCCCAGCGCGGCCGAGAGAGCGCGCACCCCGGCCGCGATGTCCGGCACGCGCAGGGCCAGGCTGCCCGAGGTCTCGGCCCGGGGCAGCACCTTGAGCGTGATCTCGGTCAGCACGCCCAGCGTGCCGTGCGCGCCGGTGAGCAGCTTGCACAGGTCGAGCCCGGTGACGTTCTTCAGCACCCGCCCGCCGGAGCGGAACACCTCGCCCTCGCCGGTGACGGCGCGGATGCCGAGCACATGGTCGCGCGTCGCGCCCCAGGCGATGCGGCGCGGCCCCGAGAGATTGGCCCCCACCACCCCGCCCAGCGTGGCGGGCAGATCGCCGCCGAAGAGCGGGCGCGGATCGGGCGGCTCGGCGATGAGCTGCTGGTTGTGCGCGGCGAGCGCCGCCTCGATCTCCGGGATGGGCGTGCCCGCGCGGGCGCTGATCACGAGCTCCGTGGGCCGATAGAGGGTGATGCCGGTCAGCGCGCGGGTGGAGAGGGTGCGCGCGGCCTGGACAGGCCGCAGCATGGCGCGCTTGGTGCCATGGCCCTCGACGGCGAGCGGCTCGCGCGCCGCGGCCGCGGCGCGCAGCGCGGCCGCGACCTCCTCCTCGGTGGCGGGGAGCATCACGCCGCGCGCCTTTCCCCGTCCGTCAGCGGGAACACCTTGGCGGTGTTCAGCAGCCAGCCGGGATCGAAGGCGGACTTGATGGCGCGCTGCAGATCGAGCTCGGCGGCGGTGAACTGCACCCCCATGAGGTCGCGCTTCTCCACGCCCACGCCGTGCTCGCCGGTGAGGCAGCCGCCCACCTCGACGCAGAGCTTCAGGATGTCGGCGCCGAAGGCCTCGGCCTTGCGGAAGCTCTCGGGGTCGTTGGCGTCGAACATGATCAGCGGGTGCAGGTTGCCGTCCCCCGCGTGGAATACGTTGGCGACGCCGAGGCCGTATTGCGCGCTCATCTCGCCGATGCGCTTCAGCACGAAGGGCAGCGCGCCCGTGGGGATGGTGCCGTCCATGCAGAGATAGTCGGGGCTGATGCGCCCCACCGCGCCGAAGGCCCCCTTGCGCCCCTTCCAGATGGCGAGGGACTGCTCGGCGCTTTCGGCCAGCTTCATGCTGCTCGGCGAGAAGCGCGCGCAGATGTCGCGGATCATGCCGAGCTGCATGTCCTGCTCGGCCTCCGAGCCCTCCACCTCGATGATCAGCATGGCCTCGGCGTCCAGCGGGTAGCCGGCATGGGCGAAGGCCTCGCAGGCATGGATGCAGGGCTTGTCCATGAACTCGAGCGCGACGGGGATGATTCCGCTGCCGATGATCGCGGCCACCGCCTGGCCGGCCACCTCGACGGAATCGAAGGCGGCGAGCATGGCGCGCGCGCCCTCGGGCGAGCGCAGCAGCCGCACCGTCACCTCGGTGACGATGCCGAGCTGCCCCTCGCTGCCGGTGATGAGGCCGAGCCAGTCATAGCCCGCGGCGTCGAGATGGGCGCCGCCGATGCGCAGCACCTCGCCCTCGATGGTGACGAAGGTGAGGCCGAGCAGGTTGTTGGCCGTCACGCCGTATTTCAGGCAATGCGCGCCGCCCGAGTTCATCATCACATTGCCGCCGATCATGCAGGCGAGCTGCGAGGACGGGTCGGGCGCATAGAAGAAGCCCTCGGCCTCCACCGCCCTGGTGATGCCGATGTTGGTCACCCCCGCCTCCACCACCGCGTAGCGGTCGGGCAGGTTCACCTCCAGGATGCGGTTCATCCGCATCAGGCCGATCACCACCGCATCCGCCAGCGGCAGCGCGCCGCCCGAGAGGCTGGTGCCCGCCCCGCGCGGCACCACCCGGATGCCGTTCGCGTGGCAGTAGCGCAGCACCGCCGCCACCTCCTCCGTGCTGCGCGGCAGCACGACGGCGAGCGGCATCTGCCGATAGGCGCTGAGCCCGTCCGTCTCATAGGGCTTGAGGCGGATGGGTTCGCCGATCACCGCATCCCCGGGCAGCAGCCGCGCGAGATCGGCCAGGATGGCGGGGCGGCGGGCGAGGATCTCGGCCTTGGGCTCGGGCAGTCGGATCATGGGGCGGGGTCCGGGAGGCTGCGGCGGAAGATGCGGCCTCCGCCGCCCCGCCGCAAGGCGCGGCGCTCAGCGCGGCGCGGCCTCTCCGGCCTCCACCGTGCGCCCGGCGCGGTGGCGGCGCATCAGCCAGAGGCCGAGGCCGATGCTCCCCGCCAGCAGCGCGGCCGAAAGCGCCATCTGCCAGGCCCCGTCCACCCGCACCCCCTTGCCGAGCAGGGCGAAGACCAGCGTCTGCGGCAGGTAGCCCAGCGCCGAGGCCAGCAGGAAGGGCGCGGCCGCCACCCCCGCCATGCCCGCCAGCAGGTTCAGCGCGAGGTTGCTGCCCACGGGAAAGAGGCGCAGCGCCAGCGTCGCGCCGAAGGCGTTCTCGCGCAGCAGCCCGACCATGGGGCGCAGCCGCGGGCCGAAACGCCCGGCCAGCCGCCGCTCCACCCAGCCCTGCCCCACGGCGCGCGCCCAGAAGAACACCCCCGCGCAGCCAAGCAGCGTGGCGAGCAGCGCGAGCGCGAGGCCCAGCGCCGCGCCGAAGGCGTAGCCGCCCAGGAAGGCCACCGCCTGGCGCGGCATCCCGGCCGCCGTGGCCGCCGCGCCCGCCAGCACGAAGAGCGTCTCGCCCAGCAGCCCCTGGTCGCGCACATAGCGGTCCACCCACTCGGTGCCGGGGGCGGCGCCGATCTCGCGCAGCAGCAGCCCGCCGAGCACCAGCCCCGCCACCAGCAGCAGCAGCTTGCCGAGCGCGGCGCGCGTCACGGCTCGATCACCTCGGGCCGGCGGCCCCGGCGCTGCAGCCAGGCGACGCCCAGCACGTCCAGCACGCTCACCGCCAGCCGGTCGAAGGTGCCGTAGTTGGAGCGCCCATGCCGGCGCGGCCGGTGGTTGACCGGCACGCTCACCACCCGCGCCCCCGCGCGCAGGGCGAGCGCGGGGAGGAAGCGGTGCATGTGGTCGAAATGCGGCATCTCGAGGAAGAGCGCGCGCGGGAAGACCTTGAGCCCGCAGCCGGAATCGGGTGTGGCGTCCCGCAGCAGCCGGGCGCGGATGCGGTTGGCGAGGCGCGAGGTGAGGCGCTTCACCGCCCCGTCGCGGCGGGTGACGCGATGGCCCGCCACCAGCACGCGCGGCCCCTCGCGGGCGGCCACGGCCAGCAGGGCGGGGATGTCGGCCGGGTCGTTCTGCCCGTCGCCGTCCAGGGTGGCGATCCACTCGCCGCGCGCCGCCTTCACGCCCGTGATCACCGCGGCGGACTGGCCGCAGCCCTGGCGGTGGCGCAGCACGCGCAGGGGGGCGGCGCGCGCGGCCTCGGCGAGGATGGCGGGGGTGGCGTCGGTCGAGCCGTCGTCCACGCAGAGGATTTCGTGCGCAACCCCGGCCAGGGCGGCCTCGATCTCGCCGATCAGGGGGCCGATGTTCTCCGCCTCGTTGCGCACGGGGATCACGACCGAGACACGGGGCGCTTCCAGCATCGGCGGGGCGTTACCAGCGCGGGCAGGCGGCCACAAGGGAAGGGGATTCGCGCGGCGCGTGCATTTCCATGGGTTAACCGGGGCGGGTGGGCGTAATATGTGAGGCCCATGCCCTTCGACGCACGGACCTTCCCCGCCCTCTCCCCGGCCGAGCGCGGCGACCGCAACAACCCCCGCGCGGTGGCCCTCTGGCTGCTCGCCGTGGCGGGGCTCATCTGGATCATGGTGGCCATCGGCGGCGCCACGCGGCTGACCGGCTCGGGCCTCTCGATCATGGAGTGGGCGCCGCTCTCCGGCACCCTGCCCCCGCTCTCGGAGGCGGAGTGGCAGAGGCTTTACGACCTCTACCGGACCATCCCGCAATACCACCTGCTCAACGCCGGATTCGGGATGGAAGGCTTCAAGCGCATCTTCTGGCTGGAATGGATCCACCGCTTCTGGGGGCGGCTGATCGGGCTGGCCTATCTGCTTCCCTTCCTGTGGCTGTGGTGGCGCGGCGCGATCCCTCGCGCGCTGATGCCGCGGCTGTGGCTGCTGTTCTTCCTGGGCGGGCTGCAGGGGGCGATCGGCTGGTTCATGGTCGCCTCCGGCTTCGAGGCGGACCGCACGGCCGTCTCGCCCTACCGGCTGGTGCTGCACCTCTCCATGGCCTTCCTGCTCTTCGGGCTGATCCTCTGGACGGCGCTCGGCCTGCTGCGGCCCGCGCCCGAGCGCCTGCCGCCCGAGGCCGAGGCCGCGCGCGGGCGGGTGCGCCGGCAGGTGCAGGCCGTGTTCTGGCTGGCGGTGGCGACCATGCTCGCGGGCGGCTTCGTCGCCGGCATCCGGGCGGGCTTCACCTACAACACCTTCCCGCTGATGGACGGGCGGCTGATCCCGGCCGGCTATCTCGACCTCTCGCCGCTGTGGAAGAACCTGACGGCGAACATCGCGGCGGTGCAGTTCAACCACCGGCTGCTGGCGACGCTGACGGGCCTCGCCGCGGCCGGCGCGGCGCTGGCGGCCTGGCGGCATCTGCCGCCGGGGCGGCTGCGCGGCCTGGTCTGGCTGCTGGCCGGTGCCGTGGCCGCGCAATACGCGCTGGGCGTGCTGACGCTGCTGCATGTGGTGCCGGTGGGGCTCGGCACCCTGCACCAGACGGTGGCGGTGGGGGTGCTCGCCGCCGGGCTGGTGGCCTGGCACGGGCTGCGGGCGCCGCGGACATGACGCTGGAAGCGGCCTGGGATCTCCATCGGGGCGTCCTGGCCGCGCTGCCGCTTCCGCTGCTCGCCTTCGACGCCGAGGGCCGGCTGTTCCACGCCAACCCCGCGCTGCACGAGGCGGCGGGAACAAGGCCCTGCGATCTGCCGCCCGGGCTCGGGCGGGCGGAGACGCTGCGCCGCCTCGCCGCCGCCGGGCTGTTCGGCCCCGGGCGCGGGGAGCCGCCCGAGGGGCTCGCACCGGGCATGCGCTTCGCCAACGCCGCCGGCCGCCGCTTCGCCTGGGCCGAGGCGCCGCTGCCCGGCGGCGGCCAGATCGCGCTGCTGCGCGACCTCGGGGATGTCGCCGAGGCGCTGGAGGCCGCCGAGCGCGAGGCGCGCGACATCCAGGCCGTGCTCGACCGGCTGGGCAGCGGCGTCGCGGTCTATGGGCCGGAGGGGCGGCTGCGCCTCTTCAACGCCACCTTCCCCAGGCTGGTGGGGCTGCCCGCCTCGCTGCCGCGGCCTGGCCTGCCCTTCCAGTCCCTGCTGGAGGCGCAGATCGCGGCCGGCGATTACCGGGCCGAGGATGTGCCGCGCGTGCTCGCCAACCTGCGCGAGGGCCGCCCGCCGCGCGACGCCACGCATGAGCGCGAGCGCGCCAATGGCCGCGTCCTGCGCATCCGCAACCAGGGCCTGCCCGATGGCGGCTGGCTCGCGGAGGTGCTGGACATCACCGCCGAGCGCCGGGCCGAGCAGGAGGCGCGCCAGCGCGCCGCCATGCAGGAGGCGATGCTGGAGGCGCTGCCCGTCGGCGTGGCCGTCTACGGGCCGGACCGCGTGCTGCGCTTCGTCAACGCCGCCTACAACCGCATCCTGGCCGACACCCCCGCCCGGGTGGGCGAACATCTGCGCGACATCCTGACGCGCCGCGCCCTGGCCGGCGAGTTCGGCGAGGCGGACCCCGAGGCGGAGGTGGCGGCCCGTCTGGAGCGCGTGGACCGCCCGCTGCGCTTCGAGTGGCGGCGGCCGAACGGCGCCATCCTCGCCTTCAACAGCGTGCCCCTGCCCGATGGCGGCCACGCCGTGGTGGTGACCGACATCTCCGAGCTCTCGGCCGCCCAGGCGGAGGCCCGCGCGCGGGCCGAGCAGCTCGCCACCACCCTGGAGACCACGCGGCACGGCATCGCCATGTTCGACGCCGAGGGGCGGGTGGTGCTCGCGAACCGCCTCGCCGCGCATTTCTGCGACGTGCCGGCCGAGCGCTTCGTCCCCGGCGTGCATGTCAGCGAGCTGCGGCGCATCCAGTTCGACCGCGGCATCTACGAGCGCCGCCCGGGGGACGAGGCGGCGCTGCAGGCGCACATCCACGGCCCGCTCAAGGCCCCCGATCGCTACCGGCGGCCCGGCCCGGGCGGAACGGTGGTGGAGGTGATCACCGACCCGCTGCCCGGCGGCGGCTTCGTGCGCAGCTACAGCGACGTGACCGCCCTGGTCCGCGCCGAGGAGGAGGCGAGCGCGCGCGCCGCCACGCTGCAGACGGTGCTGGACAGCATCCGCCACGGCGTCATCCTCTACGACGAGGAAGGCTATGTGCGCGTGGCCAACGCGCTGGGCGCGAAGCTGGCCGGGCTGCCGCCCGAGGCGGTGAAGCCGGGCGTGCATTTCGACACGCTGCGCGACATGCAGGCCGCGCTGGGCGAGCACGGCGAGGGGCCGGCGCGCGACGCCTATCTCCGCCACCGGGTGCGCGAACCCTGGAAGGGGGACGGCACCTACATCCGCCGCCGGCCGGACGGCACCATGGTCGAGGTCCGCACCGACCTCACGCCCGGCGGCGGCTGCGTGCGCACCTTCACCGACATCACGCCGCTGGCCGCCGCGCAGGCCGAGCTCGCGCAGCGCAACGCGATGATGCGCGCCATGCTCGAGAACATGCGCCACGGCATCGCGCTGTTCGACGCCGAGCACCGGCTGATCGCCGCCAACCGTCTGATCGGCGAGATGATGGGGGTGGGCGACATCCCGCTCGGAACGCCGCGCGCCGAGATCACGCGGCTGCAGGCCGAGCGCGGCGAGTTCGGGGAGGGGCCGGCGCGCGAGGAGCATCTGCGGCGCTTCTCGGAGATGGACTGGAACAGGCCGCACCGCTACCGCCGCACCCGGCCGGACGGCACGGAGCTCGAGGGCGTGGTGAGCCCCGTGCCCGGCGGCGGCTTCGTGCTGACCCTGACCGACATCACCGAGCGCGTGCGCGCCGAAGCCGAGATCGAGCGCCGCGCCGCCATGCTCGCGGGCATCGTCAACGCCGCGCGCCAGGCGCTGACGCTCTTCGACGCCGAGGGCCGCGTGATCGCCGCGAACGACCTCGCGGCGCAGATCGCGGGCTTCCGCAAGGCGGAGGAGATCGTCGGCCTCACCCATGCCGAGCTGGTCGCGGCCACGCGCCGCGTGGAGGGGGCGACGGGGCCGCAGGGCTTCAACCTCGATCCGAGCCTCGCCTACAACCGCATCGACCGCTCGCGCCCCGTGCGCTACCAGCGCCGCCGGGCGGATGGGCGCGTCATCGAGGTCTCCTCCGACCCCGCCCCCGGCGGCGGCTATGTGGTGGGCATTGCGGACATCACCGAGCTCGTGGAGGCGCGGGAGGCGGCGCAGCGCCGGGCCGAGGTGCTCTCCGCCGCGCTCAACGCCACGCGCCACACCATTACCCTCTACGACCGCGATCAGCGGGTGGTGGCCACCAACCGCTTCGCCGCGGAGCTCGCCGGCTTCGAGAACGCCGAGGCCATGGTGGGGCTGACGCTGCGCGAAGTGCTCTCCCGCCAGGCGCAGAGGGAGCACCCCGATGATCCGGCGGCGCAGGCGCGATTCCTGGACGCCTATCTCGGCTTCGACCGCACGGTACCGCAGCGCTACCAGCGCCGCCATCCCGATGGGCGGGTGTTCGACGTGCAGTCCGACCCCACGCCCGATGGCGGCTTCGCCGTCTCGGTCGCCGATGTGACGGAGCTGGTGCGCGCGCAGGAGGAGGCGGAGCGCCGCGCCCTGGTGCTGCAGGCGATGATCGACAACAACCGCCACGGCATCGTGCTCTACGACAGGGAGCACCGCCTGGTGGCGGCGAACGCGCTGGCGGGCGAGCTGATGGGCGTGCCCGACCTCCTCTCCCGCCCCGGCACGCCGCATGTGGAGATCCTCGCCGCGCAGCGCGCCCGCGGGATGTACGCCGACGCCGAGGGCGGGGCGGCGACGGAGCGCGCCTTCCTCGCCGTGGACCGCACCCGGCCGCACCGCACCCAGCGCACCCTGCCCGACGGCCGGCGCTTCGACATCGCCTCCGACCCCACGCCCGATGGCGGCTTCGTCGTCTCCATCGCCGATGTCACCGCCCTGGCGCGGGCCGAGGCGGAGGCCGAGCGCCGCGCCGGGCTGCTGCGCACCATGCTGGACAACAACAGCTCCGGCATCCTGCTCTACGACAGGGAGCACCGGCTGGCCGCCTTCAACCGGCTCGCCGCCGAGATGATGGCGCTGCCCGACCTCGACTCGCTCGTCGGCCGGCATTTCCACGAGATCCTCGACCTGCAGCGGGCGCGCGGCAATCTCGGCCCCGGCGAGACGGGCGAGGAGCACTGGAAGCGGCTGCGCAGCCTCGACCGGCGCCTGCCCCACCGCGACCGCCGGGTGACGGGCGACGGGCGGGTGCTCAACTACGCCTCCGACCCCACGCCGGACGGCGGCTTCGTGATCTCCCTCACTGACGTGACGCCGCTCGCCCGCGCGCAGCAGGAGGCCGCCGAGCGCGCGGCCATCCTCGGCGTGATGCTGGGCAACATCCGCCACGGCATCGTGCTCTTCGACCGGGAGGGCAGGCTGGTGGCGCGCAACGACAAGCTGCTCGAGATGCTCGACCTGCCGGAGCGGATGATGCGGCCCGGCCTCAGCGAGCGCGAGATGGTCGCGTACATGCACGCGCGCGGCGATTACGGCGAGGGCCCCGCGGCGGAGGCGCGCATGGCGGCCATCCTCGCGCGGCGGCGCGACGTGCCGCACAGCTCCGTGCGCCGCCGCCCGGACGGGCGCATCCTCGAAGTCGTCTCCGACCCCACGCCCGATGGCGGCTTCGTCCTCACCTACACCGACGTGACCGAGGACCGCCGCATCCGCGAGGAGCTGGAGGCCGCGCGCGCGGCGGCGGAGGCGGCGAGCCTCGCCAAATCCCGCTTCCTCGCCACCATGAGCCACGAGCTGCGCACGCCGCTGAACGCCGTGATCGGCTTCTCCGAGGTGCTGCGCGCCGATGCGCCGCCCGAGCAGACCGAGGAGTTCGCCCGCGCCATCCAGGAGGCGGGGCGGCATCTGCTCTCGCTGATCGACGACATCCTCGACGTCACCCGCGCCGAGAGCGGGCAGCTTCCGGTGAGCCTCGAGGCGGTGGCGCTCGGCCCGCTGCTCGCGGGGGTGGAGCGCATGCTGCGCCCGGCGGCGGAGAAGGCGGGCCTCAGCCTCTCGCTGCGCCTGCCCGAGCGGCCGCCCCGGCTGCGGGCGGACGAGCGCCGGCTGCGCCAGGTGCTGATCAACCTCGTCAACAACGCGCTGAAGTTCACCCCGGCGGGCGGGGAGGTCAGCCTCTCGCTGCGGCAGGGCGAGGACGGCGTGACCATCGAGGTGGCCGATACGGGCATCGGCATCGCCGCGGCGGATCTCTCGCGCGTCTTCGAGCCCTTCACCCAGCTCGACAGCCAGCTCGCCCGCCGCTACCCGGGCGCGGGGCTCGGCCTCTATCTCTGCCGCGTGCTGGCCGAGGCGCAGGGCGCGAGCCTGACGCTGGAGAGCGAACCCCAGCGCGGCACCCGCGCGCTGCTGCGCTTCCCCGCCGCCTCCCTCCTCCCCGACGCCTGAAACGGATCGCCATGCCGCTGGACACGCCGCTCTCCACGACCGACCGTCTTTTCCACGCCGATCTCGACCCTGAGACCGCGCTGCGCCGGCTGCGCGAAGCCACCGCGGGCTGCGAGGACGGGGAGCTCTTCCTCGAATACCGCGAGAGCGAGGCGATCGGCCTCGAGGACGGGCGCATCCGCGCCGCGAGCTACGACGTGCAGCGCGGCTTCGGCCTGCGCGCCGTGCAGGGCGAGGCGGCGGGTTACGCCCATGCGGGCGAGATCAGCGAGGCGGCGCTGGCGCGCGCGGCCGAGACGGTGAAGGCGGTGCGCCAGGGGCGTTCGGGCGTGCTCGACATCGCGCCGCGCGCCACCAACGCGCGGCTCTACGAGCCCGCCAACCCGCTGCTCGCCATGGATTTCGCGGCCAAGACGGCGCTGCTGCTGGAGCTGGACGCGCATGCGCGCGCGCTCGATCCGCGCGTGGTGCAGGTGATGGCCTCGCTCTC
Organism: Rubritepida flocculans DSM 14296; assembly: GCF_000425365.1. Lineage (GTDB taxonomy): Bacteria > Pseudomonadota > Alphaproteobacteria > Acetobacterales > Acetobacteraceae > Roseococcus > Roseococcus flocculans. The sequence continues at coordinate 42,903 of NZ_AUDH01000018.1, forward strand.
GGGCGAGTGGCAGGCGGTGCAGATCCTGCGCCCCGACGGCGCGCGCGTGGCCGATCTGCGCCCGCTCGTGCGCTTCAACGTGAGCGTGGTGGTGGAGCAGGGCGGCCGGCGGGAGACGGGCGGCTTCGGCGCCGGCGGGCGCTTCGCCTATGCGCGCGTGCTGGAGAATGGCGGCTGGCAGCGCGGCGTGGCCGAGGCGCTGCGCCAGGCGCTGGTGAACCTCGAGAGCGAGCCCGCCCCGGCGGGCGAGACGGAGGTGGTGCTCGGCCCCGGCTGGCCGGGCATCCTGCTGCACGAGGCGATCGGTCACGGGCTGGAGGGCGACTTCAACCGCAAGAAGACCAGCGCCTTCGCGGGGCTGATCGGCACGCGCATCGCCGCCCCCGGCGTGACGGTGGTGGATGACGGCACGATCCCGGACCGGCGCGGCTCGATCACGGTGGACGACGAGGGCACGCCCTCCTCCCGCACCGTGCTGATCGAGGACGGCTATCTGCGCGGCTTCATCCAGGACCGGCAGAATGCGCGGCTGATGGGGGTGGCGCCCACGGGCAACGGACGCCGCCAGTCCTACGCGCATGCGCCCATGCCGCGCATGACGAACACCATCATGCTCTCGGGCGCGCATGAGCCGGCCGAGATCATCGCCTCGGTGAAGCGGGGCATCTACGCCGTCAACTTCGGCGGCGGGCAGGTGGACATCACCAGCGGCAAGTTCGTCTTCTCGATGAGCGAGGCCTACCGCATCGAGAACGGAAAGCTCGGCGCCCCGGTGAAGGGGGCCACGCTGATCGGCAACGGGCCGGACGCCCTGACGAAGATCACCATGATCGGCAATGACAGCGGCATGGACCCGGGGATCGGCACCTGCGGCAAGAACGGCCAGGGCGTGCCGGTGGGGGTGGGGCAGCCCACCCTGAAGATGACCGGCCTGACGGTGGGCGGGACGAGCCTTTAGCCGGTTCTCGGCGGGGCGTCAGGACCGGGCGGGAGGGGTGGTGGAGCCAAGGGGAGTCGAACCCCTGACCTCTTGAATGCCATTCAAGCGCTCTCCCAACTGAGCTATGGCCCCCCGGGGAGTGGCGGGCGTATAGCCCCCACCGCCGCGCCCCGCAACCCCACCCGCGGCCTTTCTTGCGCCGGGCATCGCGGCTAGCTTCCCCCCGACCAGCACGCGAGGAATTGGCGAGATGCGAAAGGTCTATCCCGACGCGACGGCGGCGCTTGCCGGCCTGCTGCGCGACGGCATGGTGATCCACTCCGGCGGCTTCGGCCTCTGCGGCATCCCCGCCGCGCTGATCGATGCGGTGAAGGAGAGCGGGGTGAAGAACCTCACCGTCGTCTCCAACAACGCCGGCATCGACGATGTGGGGCTGGGCAAGCTGCTGCGCACCCGCCAGATCCGCAAGATGATCGCGAGCTATGTGGGCGAGAACGCGGAGTTCGCGCGCCAGTATCTCGCGGGCGAGCTCGAGATCGAGTTCAACCCCCAGGGCACGCTGGCCGAGCGCATCCGCGCCGGCGGCGCGGGCATCCCCGCCTTCTACACGAAGACCGGCGTGGGCACCGCCGTGGCCGAGGGCAAGCCCACCGCCGAGTTCGACGGCGAGACCTATGTGATGGAGCGCGGCATCGTGGCCGACCTCGCCCTCGTCCACGCCTGGATGGGCGACACCGAGGGCAACCTGATCTACCGGCGCACCGCGCGGAACTTCAACCCGGTCATGGCCACCGCCGCGAAGGTGACGGTGGCGCAGGTGGAGCATCTGGTCCCCGCCGGCCAGCTCGACCCCGACCACATCCACACCCCCGGCATCTACGTGAAGCGCATCGTCGCGCTGCCGCCGGGCTACGAGAAGCTGATCGAGAACCGCACCGTCCGCCCGCGCAGCGCCGCCGCCGCCGCCGGCAGCGACCCGACCGCCTGAGAGGAGACGCCCCATGCCCTGGACCCGCGACGAGATGGCGGCGCGCGCGGCGCGCGAGCTGCAGGACGGCTTCTACGTCAATCTCGGCATCGGCATCCCCACCCTGGTGGCCAACCACATCCCGCCCGGCATCTCCGTGCAGTTGCAGAGCGAGAACGGGATGCTCGGCATCGGCCCCTTCCCCGAGGAAGGCAGCGAGGACCCCGACATCATCAACGCCGGCAAGCAGACCGTCTCGCTGCTGCCCACCTCCAGCATCTTCTCCAGCGCGGATTCCTTCGCGATGATCCGCGGCGGGCACATCGACCTCTCCATCCTGGGCGCGTTGCAGGTGGCCGCGAACGGCGACCTCGCGAACTGGATGATCCCCGGCAAGATGGTGAAGGGGATGGGCGGCGCGATGGACCTGGTGGCCGGCGTCAAGCGCGTCATCGTGCTGATGGAGCACACCGCCGGCGGCAAGCCCAAGCTGCTCAAGCAGTGCACCCTGCCGCTGACCGGCCAGCGGGTGGTGGACATGGTGATCACCGACATGGGGGTGTTCACCCTGGCCCGTCGCGGCCCCACCGATCTGCGCCTGATCGAGCTCGCCCCAGGCGTGACGCTGGAGGCGATCCGCGCCGCGACCGAGGCGGAGTTCACCGTGGCCCTGCCGGCCCAGGCCGCGGCCGGCTGAACGCCCGCCCCGGCGCGCCCGTGACCTGGCTGCGCCGCTTCTGGCCCGAGGCGCTGCTGGCGCTGCTGCTGGCGCTTCCCTGGGCGGCGCTCTTCGCGCTGGGCTTCGTCTGGCTCTGGAACGAGGGGCGGGTGCTGGAATGGGCGCTCGCCTCCGCCGCCCTGCTGCTGGCGGGGCTGCCCCTGCGCCGGCTGGTCCGCCGCCGCGCCGAGGCGCGCCTCGCGCCCGATCTCTCGCCCGATCCGCGCTGGGACGCGGAGGAGGAGGAGGCCTGGGCCAAGGTCAAGGCGCTGGCCGAGGCCACGCCCCCGCTGGGCTGGGAGGAGGCGGCGCGCGCGGAATCGCTCGCGCGCGAGACGATCGTCCTCGTCGCCCGCCACTTCCACCCGAAGGAGGCGGACCCGGTGGCGCATGTCACGCTGCCGGAGGCGCTGCTGCTGGGCGAGCTCGTCTCGCGCCGGCTGCGCCGCTGGGTGCTGGAGAACGGGGCGATGGCGAGCCGGGTTCGCGTCAGCCGGGTGCTCTGGGCCAAGCGGCAGTATGACCGCTACGGCGCCCTCGCCGCCACCGCCTGGAAGATCGGCGAGCCGCTGTGGCGCGCCTTCCGCTTCGCGAAGAATCCGCCCGTTGCCGTCGCGCAGGAGGTGAGCCGCGCTCTGGGCGGCCAGGCAGCCAACCTGCTGGGCGAGCGGCTGCGCCGCGTGGCGACGCAGGAGCTGATCCTGCGCACGGGCCGCACGGCGATCGACCTCTACGCGGGGCATCTGCGCCGCTCGGCCTCCGAGCTCGCGGCCCTTATCCGCGAGGACGCCGCCGCCGCCGAGGCCGAGCCCCCGCCGCGCCTGCTGCTGGCGGGGCCGGAGAATGCGGGGAAATCCTCGCTGCTCAACGCGCTCGCCCGCGCCACCCGCGCGCATGTGGACGAGGCGCCGAGCCGCGGCGCGCTGCGCGAGCATCTGGTCGAGGCGCCCGGCCGCCCCGCCTTCATCCTGGCCGAGCTGCCGCCGGCCGAGCTGGAGCAGCGCTTCCTCGGCGAGGCGCGGCGGGCGGACATGATCCTCTGGGTGGCCTCCGCCACCGCGCGGGACCGGCGCGCCGAGCAGCAGGCGCTCGCCGCGCTGCGCGGCTGGGCGGCGGGGCAGAAACGCCGGCGCGTGCCGCCCTTCCTGCTGGCGATGACGGGGTGCGACCGGCTGGGCCACCCGCTCAGCGCCTCCGCCCCGGGGGTGGTCGCCGCCCGCGCGGCGCTCGCGGAGGCCCTCGAACTGCCGGAGGAGGACGTGATCCCGCTCGCCCTGCCCGAGGGCATGGCGGCCTGGAACCTCAACGCGCTCGAGGAGCGGCTGGAGGCCGAGCGGGAGCGCGCCCGCCAGGTGCGCGAGGCGCGGCTGGCCGAGCGCGACCACCGCCGCCCCCTGCTGCGCGAGCTGCAGGCGCTGGGCCGCGGCGCCTGGAAGGGCGCGCGGCGCCTTTTCGGCGGGGGCTGAGGCGCGCCGCCAATATCAGGCCGCGACGGGCAGTTTCATCCGCTCGGCGATCTGCACCGCGTTCAGCGCAGCGCCCTTGAGGAGCTGGTCGCCGCAGAGGAAGAGGTCGAGCCCGCGCTCGCCGAAGACCGGATTCGCGCGGATGCGCCCCGCCTCCACATCGTCCTGGCCCGTTGCGGTCAGCGGCATGGGGTAGCGCTGCAGCGCCGGCTCATCCACCAGCTTCACGCCGGGGGCGCGCGCCAGCACCTCGCGCGCGGCCTCGGGCGTCACCGGGCGCTCGGTCTCGATGGTCACGGCCTCGGCGTGCACGCGCATGGTGGGGATGCGCACCGCGGTGCAGGAGACGGGCAGATCGGGCAGCCCCATGATCTTCCGGCTCTCCCAGACCACCTTCATCTCCTCGCGCGTGTAGCCGTTGGGCTGGAAGGCGTCGATCTGCGGGATGACGTTGAAGGCGAGCGGGTGCGCGAACACCTCGTGCCGCGCGGGCTGGCCCTCGACCAGCACGCGGCGCGTCTCGCGCTCCAGCTCCGCCATCCCCTCCGCCCCGGCGCCCGAGGCCGCCTGGTAGGTGGAGACGATCACGCGGCGCAGCCCGAAGGCCTGGCGCAGCGGCTCCAGCGCCACCACGAGGATGGCAGTGGTGCAGTTGGGGTTGGCGATGAGCCGCGCCTCGCCGATGGCCTCGGCGTTCACCTCCGGCACCACCAGCGGCACATCGGGCTCGAGCCGCAGCGCGGAGGAGTTGTCCACCACCGCCACGCCCTCGGCGGCGAGCGCCCGCGCGTGCTGCTTGGCGAAATCGCCCGAGACGGCGAGCAGGGCGAGGTCGAGCGTCCGGGCCGCCTCGGGGCTGAAGGCCTCGATGGTCACTTCGCCGAAGGGTGTGGCGACTTTCGTGCCGGCGCTGCGCTGGGAGGCGAAGAGCTTGAGTTCCGTCACCGGGAAGCGGCGACGGCCGAGCACCTCGACGAGTTCCTGACCCACGGCGCCCGAGGCACCGATCACGCCCACACGCATGGCATGGCTCCTTTCGCGCGGCGAGCATTACGGCTTCGCGTCGCCGCGCGGAAGGCCCGCGCGGCATGGCTGGGGCGCGCGGGGCGTTCCCCTGCGCGGGCGGGGCGGTCTAGGCTTTCGGGGCAGAGGAGGAACGAGCCGCATGCCCAGCCGTCGCAACACCCTGGTGGCGGGGCTTGCCACCGCGGCCGCCCTGCCGGGCGGCGTCACACGCGCGCAGGCCCAGCAGGCCCCGCAGCCCCAGCAGCCGCCGGCCGCCCCGGCGCTGCCCTATCGCGCGCATACGATCCGCACGCCGGACGGGCTCTCCCTCGCCGCCTACGAATACGGCAACCCGAACGGCATCCCCATCCTCTTCATCCATGGCTACGCCCAGGCCGCCCTCTCCTGGGACCGCCAGACCCGCGACCCGGAGCTGGCGCGCGACTTCCGCATGGTGGCGCTCGACCTGCGCGGCCATGGCATGAGCGACAAGCCCGTGGGCAACGAGCACTACCGCACCGGCAAGCTCTGGGCGGACGACATCCAGGCCACCATCGCGCAGCTCGGCCTCGACCGGCCGGTGCTGGTGGGCTGGTCCTATGGCGGGCGGGTGATGGGGGACTACATCACCGAATACGGCACGGGGCGCATCCGCGGCATGAACTGGGTGGCGGCCACCAGCTCCACCGCCGACACCTCGCGCTTCGGCCGGGCGGTGCGGCATCTGGGCGCCATGACCAGCACGGACCCCGCCACCGCCATCCAGGCCACCATCGCCTTCCTGCGCGACTGCTTCGAGGTGCAGCCCAGCGCCAACGACTTCGAGGTGATGCTGGCCTTCAACATGATGGTGCCGCGCCATGTGCGCGTCGGCCTGGGCGGGCGGGCCATCACCTTCGAGGACCGGCTGCGCCGCGTGGATGTGCCCGTGCTGGTGACCCATGGGGTGCTGGACAAGGTGTCCGACATCAGCATGGGCCGCCACACGGCGGCGCTCGTGCCCGGGGCGCGGCTCAGCGAATACGCCTTCATCGGCCACGCCCCCTTCTTCGAGGACGCGCCGCGCTTCAACCGGGAGCTGGCGGCCTTCGCGCGCGGTTAGCGCGCCGGCGGGGGCGGGATGGTCGGAGCGGCGGGATTCGAACCCACGACCCCCAGTCCCCCAGACTGATGCGCTACCAGGCTGCGCTACGCTCCGACCGTGCCGGGGCCTTTATCACCCGGGGGGCGCTTGGCAAAGGGGGCGGGCGCGGGGCAGGGCTGCGCGCGCCTCAGCGCCGGATGTCGGAACGCCCCGTCAGCCGGCCCTGGGCGTCGTAGTGGCGCTGGGTGTCGCCGCGCGTCTCGGTGCGGCCGGTCAGCCGGCCCTGGGCGTCGTAATGGCGCTGCGTGTCGCCGCGGATTTCGGTGCGGCCCGTGGCGCGGCCCTGGGCGTCATACTGGCGGATGGTGTCGCCGCGCTGCTCGGCCCGGCCGGTGGCGCGGCCCTGGGCGTCGTAGAAGCGCTGCGTGTCCCCCCGCAGCTCGGTGCGGCCGGTGCTGCGCCCCTGCGCGTCGTAGTGCCGCAGCGTGCCGCCGCGCTGCTCGCTCCGCCCCTCGAAGCGCCCCTGCGCGTCGTGGTCGCGCCGGGTCTGCGCCTCGGCGGGGATGGAGAGCAGCAGGGCGGCGAGGAAGGCGGGCCACATGCGCAGGAGGCTGCCGAGGCCATGTGGCGGCATCAGGGCAGCAATCGGGCGATGGTGACCTCGCGCAGCGTGCGGTCCTCCAGTTCGAGCGAGGTCGGCACCGCGTGGCGCGAAAGGGGCGCAAGGCCCTCGCGCGGCAGATAGGCCCGGCCCGGATCGGCCAGCAGCACCCGCACCCCCGCCGCCGCCATGGCGCGCAGCCAGGGGAGGATGTGCGCCGTCATCGGCGCCTCGTAGCAGACATCGCCGGCGAGGATCACGTCCCAGCGCGCGGGCTGGCCGACCACGTCCTGGGCGAGCGACTCCACCGCCACCCCGTTCAGCGCGGCGTTGAGGCGCACCGCCTCCGCCGCGATGGGGTCGATCTCGGCGGCCTCCACCCGCGCCGCCCCGGCCATGGCGGCGGCGATGGCCGCGATGCCGCAGCCGGCCGCGAAATCGAGCACGCGGAGGCCGCGCACCGTCTCCGGCGCGTCGAGGAGCGCGCGCGCCAGCGCCTGGCCGCCCGGCCAGGCGAAGGCCCAGAAGGGCGGCTCCACCCCATGCGCGGCGAGGAAGGCCTCGGTGGCCTGCCAGATGGGCGTGATCTCGGTGGCGAGGTGCAGCGCGATCTCGGGCACCAGCGGCGCGGCCGCCACCGTGGTCTGCGCGCGGATGAAGTCGCGCGCCGTCACATCCGCCCGAGCAGGATGGCGAGGGCGACGGCGAGCCCCACCTCGCGGTTCGCCTTGAACAGCACCAGGCAATGCGCGGGGTCGCGGATGTCGAGCGCCGCGACCTGCCGCGCCAGCAGCGCCGCCGGCAGCAGCAGCGCCGCGAAGTAGGGCACGGCGAGCCCCGCGAGCCAGCCCGCGAGCCCGAGCAGCGCGAGCGTCATCGCATAGCAGGCGGCGAGGAAGGGGCGCGTGCGCTCGCCGAAGCGCAGCGCGGTGGAGCGGATGCCGACCAGCGCGTCGTCCTCGCGGTCCTGGTGCGCGTAGATCGTGTCGTAGCCGAGGATCCAGAAGATGGCGGCGGCGTAGAGCGGCAGCGCCCAGAGCGGCAGCGTGCCGGTGGCCGCCGCCGGCCCCATCAGCGCGCCCCAGCCGAAGGTGAAGCCGAGCACGAGCTGCGGATAATCCGTCACGCGCTTCGCGAGCGGATAGAGCACCACCGGCAGCAGCGAGAGCACGCCGAGCCAGATCGCCGCTGCGCGAAGCTGCAGCAGGATCGTCAGCCCGATGACGCAGAGCGCCGCGAGGAAGGCCACCGCCTGGCGCGGCGAGACCGCGCCCGAGGCGAGCGGCCGGCCGCGCGTGCGCTCCACGCGCCTGTCCAGGTCGCGGTCCCACAGGTCGTTCACCACGCAGCCCGCGCCGCGCATCACGAAGGCGCCGAGGAAGAAGAGCAGCGTCAGCCACGCGCCCTCCGCCCACGAGGCGGCGCCGAGCGCGATGCCCCAGAGCCCGGGCAGGAAGAGCAGCCAGGCGCCGATGGGCCGGTCGGCGCGCATCAGCAGCGCATAGGGCCGCCAGGCGGCGGGCAGCCGCGCGACCCACCCCCCGCTGCGGATGTCGGTGTAGCCTTGCACGGCGGCAGTCAGCACGGCACAGGGGCGCATGTCCATCCCGCGGATTCACGTGGCCGGCGCGCTGGCGGAAGGGGCGGAGGTCGCGCTCACGCCCGCGCAGGCGCATCACCTGGGCGTGGTGCTGCGCCGCACACCTGGCGCCGCGCTGCTGGCCTTCAACGCGCGCGAGGGCGAGTTCGACGCCACCCTCGCCGTCCTGCGCAAGGAGCGCGGCGCGCTGCGAATCGGGGCGCGCCGCCGCGCCCCCGCGCCGGAGGCGGAGATTCGCGTCCTGATCGCGGCGCTGAAGCGCGAGGCGATGGACTGGGCGGTGGAGAAGGCCACCGAGCTCGGCGCCACGCGCATCCTGCCCGTGCTGACGCGCCGCTGCGTGAGCGAGCGGGCGAATGTCGAGCGCCTCTCGGCCATCGCCCGCGCCGCGGCCGAGCAGTGCGAGCGCCTCTCCGTGCCGGAGGTGGAGGAGGCGCGCCCGCTGCACGCGCGGCTCGATGGCTGGGACGGCGCGCCGCTCATCGTCGCCGCCGAGCGGCGGGAGGCGCCGCCCCTGCATGACAGGCTCGCGACGCTCGATGCGCCCTGCGGCTTCCTGGTCGGCCCCGAGGGCGGCTTCGACCCGGCCGAGCTTGACGATCTGGCCCGGCGCCCCTTTGTATCGCTTGCCTCGCTGGGCCCGCGCATCCTGCGCGCGGAGACGGCGCTGGTGGCGGGCCTCGCGGCGATCATGCTCTCGCTCGACGCCCGATGCCGAGTTCAGGAACGAAAGCGACCCGATGTCCAATCCCGGCCAGGCTGATCCGACGCCGATCACCTCCGCGCGTCAGCTCGCCGAGTGGTTCGCCTCGGGCGCGAAGCCGCGCGCGCGCTGGCGCATCGGCACCGAGCACGAGAAGTTCGGCTTCCGGCGCGACACTCTGGCCCCGCCCGGCTACGAGGAGCGCGGCATCCGCGCCGTTCTCGAAGGCATCATGGCCAAGGGCTGGGATCCGATCGAGGACCAGGGAAGGCTCATCGGCCTGACGCGCGGCGCGGCCTCGGTGAGCCTGGAGCCGGGCGGGCAGCTCGAGCTCTCCGGCGCGGCGCTCGCCAACCTGCACGAGACGCGCATCGAGCTCGCCGCGCATCTGCGCGACGTGCACGAGGTGGCGGCGCCGCTCGGCCTCGGCTTCGCGGGGATGGGCTTCCACCCGCTCGTCGCGCGCGAGGCGATGCCCTGGATGCCCAAGTCGCGCTACGCGATCATGCGGCGCTACATGCCGCTGAAGGGCGCGCTCGGCCTCGACATGATGCTGCGCACCGCCACCGTGCAGGTGAACCTCGACTTCGCGGACGAGGCGGACATGGTGGAGAAGCTGCGCGTCTCGCTCGCGCTGCAGCCGCTCGCCACCGCGCTCTTCGCCTGCTCGCCCTTCCTGGAGGGGCGGCCCTCGGGCTTCCTCTCGCTGCGCGGCCGCGTCTGGACCGACACGGACCCCGACCGCACCGGCATCCCCGCCTGCGTCTTCGAGGAGGGATTCGGCTTCGAGCGCTTCGCCGAGTTCGTGCTCGACGTGCCCATGTATTTCGTCGCGCGCGAGGGCAGGCTGCTCGACGTGGCGGGCGCGAGCTTCCGCGACTTCATCGCCGGGCGCGTGCCCGCGCTGGCCGGCATCCCCGCCACCATGGGCGATGTGCAGGACCACGTGACCACCGTGTTCACCGATGTGCGCCTGAAGCGCTATCTGGAGATGCGCGGGGCGGATGCGGGCAGCGCGCCCATGCTGCTCGCCCAGCCCGCCTTCTGGGTGGGGCTGCTCTACGACGACGCGGCGCAGAAGGCCGCGCGCGCGCTGACCCGCGGCTGGACGCTGGAGGAGATCCGTCAGCTTCGCCTCGATGCGCCGCGCGAGGGGCTCGCCGCGCGCATCGCCGGCCGGAGCCTGCAGGAGGTGGCGCGCGACGCGCTGGCCATCGCGCGCGACGGGCTCACGGCGCGCGGGCTGGGGGAGGAGGCCTATCTCGCCCCGCTCGACGAGATCGCGCTGAGCGGCAAGACCCAGGCGGAGCGCCTGCTCCAGCTCTACCATGGCCCCTGGGGCGGCGACGCGCGCGCCGCCCTGCCCTTCGCGGAGCTCTAGATGCTGCGCGGCCGGCGCATCCTGCTGATCGTCTCGGGCAGCGTGGCGGCCTACAAGGTGCTGATCCTCGCCCGGCTGCTGCGCGCCGAGGGCGCGGAGCTGCGCGCGGTGCTCACGGCCGGGGGCGCGCGCTTCGTCACGAAGGAATCCCTCGCCGCCATCACCGGCGCGGCGGTGCAGGACGATCTCTGGGCCGCGGAGGCGGAGATCGGCCACATCCGCCTCGCGCGCTGGGCGGAGGCGGTGGTGGTCGCGCCCGCCTCGGCCAATCGCCTCGCGCAGATGGCGCAGGGGCTGGCGGATGATCTCGCGGGCTGCGTGCTGCTCGCCACCCGCGCGCCGGTGCTGGTCGCGCCCGCGATGAACCCCGCCATGTGGGAGCATCCGGCCACCCGCGCCAACATCGCGCTGCTCGCCGCGCGGGGCGTGCGCGTCGCGGGCCCCGATGACGGGCCGATGGCCGAGCCGGAGAGCGGGCCGGGGCGGCTCGTGGAGCCCGAGGCGCTGCGCGCGGCCATCGCCGCGCTCTTCGCCCCGCGCGGGCTTCTCGCGGGGCGGCACGCGCTCGTCACCAGCGGGCCCACGCAGGAGCCGATCGACCCCGTGCGCTACATCGCCAACCGCTCCAGCGGGCGGCAGGGCCACGCCATCGCCGCCGCCCTGGCGGCGGAGGGCGCGCGCGTCACCCTCGTCACCGGCCCTGTCGCCATTCCCGATCCGCCCGGCGTCTCGGTGGTGCGCGTAACCACGGCGCGCGAGATGCTCGCCGCCTGCGAGGCCGCGCTGCCGGCCGAGATCGCCGTCTGCGCCGCCGCCGTGGCGGACTGGCGCGTGGCCGAGGAGGCCGGGCAGAAGCTCAAGAAGACGCCGGGCGCCGCCGCGCCCACCCTCGCCATGGCGCTGAACCCGGACATCCTCGCCACGCTCTCGCGCCATGCGCGGCGGCCTCGCCTCGTCATCGGCTTCGCCGCGGAGACCGAGCACGTGCTGGAGCACGCGCGCGAGAAGCTGGAGCGCAAGGGCTGCGACTGGATCGTGGCGAACGACGTCTCGGGCGATGTGATGGGCGGGGAGGAGAACGCGGTGCATCTCGTCACGCGCCAGGGCGTGGAGCAGTGGCCGCGCATGCCGAAGGCGCGCGTGGCCGAGCAGCTCGTCGCGCGCATCGCGGCCTTCGCGCCATGATCCGCGTGCTCGTCCAGCGCCTGCCGCATGCGGAGGGGCTGCCGCTGCCGGCCTACGCCACCGAGGGCGCGGCGGGGATGGACCTCCTCGCCGCGCGCGAGGTGGTGATCCCGCCCGGCGGGCGCGCGCTGGTGCCGACGGGCCTCTGCATCGCGCTGCCCGCGGGGTACGAGATGCAGGTGCGCCCGCGCTCCGGCCTCGCGCTGCGGCATGGCGTGACGGTGCTGAACGCGCCGGGCACGGTGGATTCCGACTACCGCGGCGAGGTGGGGGTGATCCTGCTCAACACGGGCGCCGAGCCCTTCCGCGCGGCGCGCGGCGAGCGCATCGCCCAGGCCGTCTTCGCCCCCGTCACCCGCGCGGCGTGGGAGGAGGTGGTGGTGCTGCCCGAAACGCGGCGCGGCGCGGGCGGCTTCGGCTCGACCGGGCGGCGCTGAAGCCCCATATCCCGCCCATGGACCTCGACTTCACCGAGAGCGACATCCAGCGCTACTCGCGCCACATCCTGCTGAAGGAGGTGGGCGCGACCGGCCAGGCCAGGCTGCGCGCCGCGCGGGTGCTGATCGTGGGCGCGGGCGGGCTCGGCTCGCCGCTCGCGCTCTATCTCGCGGCGGCGGGGGTGGGGACGCTCGGCCTCGTGGACCATGACGCGCTGGAACTGTCGAACCTGCAGCGCCAGGTGGCGCACAGCACGGCGCGCATCGGCATGAACAAGGCGGAATCCGCGGCCGAGGCGCTGCGCGCGCTGAACCCGGAGGTGCGCCTCGAACTCCATCCGCGCCGGATGGACGCCGCGGCGGCGATGGAGCTCATCCCGCGCTACGATGTGGTGTGCGACGGCACGGACAATTTCCCGACGCGCTTCCTTCTGGGCGATGCCTGCCACCTGCTCGGCCGCCCGCTGGTCAGCGCGGCGGTGCTGCGCTTCGAGGGGCAGCTCTCGGTGTTCCGCGCGCATGAGGGGGCGCCGCACCCGTGCCACCGCTGCCTGAACCCCGAGATGCCGCCCGAAGGGCTGGTGCCCACCTGCGCCCAGGCCGGGGTGCTGGGCGCCGTGGTGGGGGTGATGGGCACGCTGCAGGCGACGGAGGTGCTGAAGCTCATCCTCGGCATCGGCGAGGGCATGTCCGGCCGGCTGCTGCTGTGGGACGCGCTGGACATGCGCTTCCGCATCGTGAAGCTGCGGCGCGACCCCGCCTGCGCCCTGTGCGGCGAGCGCGCGACCATCCGCGACCTCTCCGCGCATGCGGGCGCCTCCCCGCTGGTCTGCGCCGCGCCGTGAGCGCGCTCGGCGTGCTGCTGATCTCGGGCGGGCATGAGCGCGCGCATTATGCGCTGATGACGGCGGCGGCGGCGGCGGCGATCGGGCGGCGCGTGACGCTCTTCGCCACCAATGCGGGCTGCCGCCTCTTCCTCGAGCCGACGCCGCTGCGCGAGGACCCGCGCGAGGCCGCGCTGCGCGCGGCGGGCGTGGCCACCCTGGCGGAGCTTTCGGAGGCGGCGGCCGCGCTCGGCGTGCGGCGCATCGCCTGCGAGGCGGGGCTGCGCGTCGAGGGGCTTTCGGCCGCCGCGCTGGCGCCGGGGGTGGAGGTGGCGGGCCTCGTCACCTTCCTCGCCGCAACGGGCGAGGGGCCGGTGGTGACGCTCTGAGACTGGCGACGAGACCCCCACCCCTATCCGACGGGCCGCGCCATGGCGGCGGTGAAACTCATGGCGAAGCGCACCGGCTCGCGCGGGGTCTGGTCGCGGCCGGGCGCCTGGTCGATGCGCGCGCCGATCACATGCGGGCCGTCGGCGCCCAGCGCCTCGGCCAGCAGCGCGTCGAACTCCGCCTCGTCCGCGGCCCAATGCGCCTTCGCGATGCCGCTGGCGCGCGCGATGGCGATGAAGTCCGTCCCCGCGCGCGCGGCGGGCGTGCCCTGGCCGCCGGTGATCTGGTAGCTGCCATTGTCCCACAGCACCAGGATGAGGTTGCGCGGCGCGCGCGCTGCGATGGTGGAGAGGCAGCCGAGCTGCATCAGCAGCGAACCATCGCCTTCCAGCGCCAGCACGCGCCGCTGCGGCTGGGCAAGCGCCACGCCGAGCGCGATGGGCGCGGCGAGGCCCATGCTGCCCAGCATGTAGAAGTTCTCCTCGCGGTGGCCGGCGCCCCAGAGATCCCAGTTGGAGTTGCCGATGCCGCCGATGATCGCCTCGCCGCGCGTGCAGCGGCCCACGATGCGCCGCGTCAGCGCCGCGCGGTTCATCACCTGCGTGTTGGGGCGGGTCTCGGTCATTGCGGGCGGGCCGTCAGCAGGGGGGAGAGGATGAGGCAGGCGGGCCAGCGCGTGGCGAAGGCCTGTTTCAGCGCGCGCTCGGCGATGAAGCCGGCCTCGTCGAGCCGCGTGAGGGTGTGGTGTTCGATGCCCATGCTGTCGAGGATGGGCCGCATGGTGCGGCAGACGATGGCCTGGCCCGGGTTGAACTCGCCCAGCGTGCCGCGCTCGCTCACCACCGTCACCACCGGGATCTGGAAGGCGCAGGCGAGTGAGGCGAGCGCGTTGGGAAGGGTGGCGAAGCCCGAGGTCTGCATCAGCGCCGCGCCGCGCATGCCGGCCATCACTCCGCCGGCGACGATGCCCACCGCCTCCTCCTCCCGCGCCACGGGAAAGGCGGTGAAGAAGGGATCGGCCTCGGCCGCGGCGATCAGCGGCTTGAGCACATTGTCCGGCACATAGGGCAGCAGGCGCAGCTCCTGCGCCTTGAAGGCCGCGAGCAGGGCGCCGTGCCAGGTGGCTGCGGCGGGCGTGGTCATGGAAGGGGGCTCCGCGTCGTTCGATCCGGCGCCGAGCCTACGCCTCGCGCGCGGCTTGGGAAGCGCCCCCCGATGGACGCGCCCCGCCCTTCGCGCGCAGCATGGCGCGCCCAGGCAAGGAGGAGCCCCCGATGAGCACGCTCGATTCGCGCATGCGCCTCGCCGCGCTCGAGGCGGTGGTGGCGCGGCTGCTGCTGGCCGAGGCGCGGCGCGCCCCCGATCCCGCCCTGATGCTGGACGGCTTCGCGGGGCGGATGCGCCGGCTGGCGGACTCCATCCCGCTCGATCCCGCGGACGAGGAGGAGGGGCGGATCCAGCTTGCCGCCGCCCTGCTCAACCTTGTCACGCTCGCCAAGGAACAGCTTCTGGCCGAGCAGTATTCGGGCGAGTAGGAAAGGCCAGAGCCGGTTCCGGATGACCGGAAACCGCTCTCGCCGCATCATTCCGAGCGGATTCACGCCATGGCTGATTCCAGCGATGGGCGATCCGCTCTAGGCGGGGCTGCGCAGGGCGAGCCAGCGCGCCGCCTCCTCCGTCGCCATGGGCCGGGCGATGAGGAAGCCCTGCAGCCCCGTGCAGCCGGCGGCGCGCAGGGCGGCGCGCTGCGCCTCCGTCTCCACCCCCTCGGCGATGGTGGCGAGTCCGAGGCCGCGGGCCAGCGCGATGATGGTGCGCGCGATCATGCCGGAATCCGTCGCGCCATCCATCTCGGCCACGAAGGAGCGGTCGATCTTCAGGCAGCGCACCGGAAAGCGGCGCAGATGCCGCAGCGAGGCGTAGCCCGTGCCGAAATCGTCGAGCGCGATGCCGACTCCCTCCCGCGCCAGGCGCTGCAGCACCTGGCCGATCCGCTCGGCGTTGCGGTCGAGCAGCACGTTCTCCGTCACCTCGAGGGCGAGGCGCTGCGGCGGCAGGCCGCGCGCGGCCAGCGCGGCCAGGATGCGCTCGGCCGCATCCTCGCAGAGGAGCTGGGCGGTGGCGACGTTCACCGCGACATGCCCGGGCTCCAGCCCGGCGGCGAGCAGCTCCCGCAGCGCGTCCAGCGCGCTCTCCATCACCGACCAGCCGAGCGCGAGCGCGAGGCCGCGCTCCTCCGCGACCGGGACGAACTCGGCCGGCGGGATGGCCGCGCCGCACTCCTGCCAGCGGGCCAGCGCCTCGAAGCCCAGCACGCAGCCGTCCGTGCAGGAGACCTTGGGCTGCAGCGCGACCTCGATGCGCCCCTCGGCCAGCGCCCGCCGCAGGCGTTCGGCCAGCGCGAGGCGCTGCGCGATGCGCTGCGCCAGCGCGGAGTCGAAGAGCGCGATGCGGTCCCGCCCCTCGCGCTTGGCGGCGTAGAGGGCGGTGTCGGCGGCCTGGATCAGCGCGTCCACCGTCGCGCCGTCCTCCGGGAAGAAGGCCGCGCCCATGGAGAGGGAGGGCGTGGTGCGCTGCGCCCCGCAGGCGAAGGGGCCCTGCAGGGCGGCGCGGATGCGCTCGAGCAGCCGCAGCGCATCGGTCGATTTGGCGACGCCGGGCAGCAGCATGGCGAACTCGTCGCCGCCCATGCGGGCCAGCACATCGCCCGCGCGCGTGGCGCGGCGCAGCCGATCGGCGATCTCGCGCAGCAGGCGGTCGGCGAAAGGGTGGCCCAGCGTGTCGTTGATGGCCTTGAAGTGGTCGAGATCGAAGAGCACGAGGCAGCCCGGTGCGGCGTCCGCCGCGCGCCGGCCCGAGAGCGCCGCCTCCAGCCGCTGCAGGAAGGTGCGGCGGTTGCACAGCCCGGTGAGCTCGTCCTGCTCGGCGCTCCGCCGGGCCTCGGCCTCCGCCTGCTTGAGGCGGGTGATGTCGGTGCGCAGGCAGACGAGATGGCCGGAGGGCGTGCGCCGCTCCCGCGCCTGCGCCCAGCGCCCGCCGGGCAGCGAGATTTCCCGGCTCGGGCTGTCGGTGCCGGCGCCGCGGATGCGCGCGAGCAGATCGGCGATCCATCGGGCGCGCTGCGCGGGCGGCGTGTGCGGGCCGACTTCCTCGCCATAGGCGCCGCTGCCCACGCCGGCGGCAATGAGCCGCTCGAGCGTGGCGCCGGCGCGCAGCGTCGGCTCGAGACTCGGGAACATGGCCGTATAGGCCTCGTTCCAGAGGATGATGCGCTCCTCCGGATTGCAGACGTAGAGCGCGGAGGGCAATGCGTCGATGATCTCCCGCAGCACCGTTTCCGCCTCGGTGCGACGCGCGAGTTCGGCGGCGGCGGCCTGCTCCGCCGCCCGGCGGGCGGTGATGTCGCATTCCACCGCGATGAAGCCCCCGAGCGCGCCCTGTGGCGTCAGAATGGGCGTCGCGTTGATCTCGATCCAGTAGGGGCGGCCGTCCTTGCGGTGGTTGACGATCTCGGCCCGGAAGCCCTCGCCGGCGCGCACGGCCTCGCGCATGCGCGCCACGGTCTCCGGGTCCGTCTCGGGCCCCTGCAGCACCGAGCCGGGGGTGCGGCCGCGCAGCTCGTCCAGCGAGTAGCCCGTCACCCGCTCGAAGGCCTCGTTCACCCATTCGGTGCGCCCCGCCGCGTCGGTGATGAGCACGGGCGTGGTCATCTGCCGGACGATGAGCGCGAGGCGGGCGTGCTCCTTCTCGCGCGCGGCGCGCTCGGTGACGTCCTCGATGGTGCCATAGAGAACCGCGGGGCCGTGCGGCCCCGGCGCCGCCCTTCCGCGGACGCGGACGATCAGCGGCCGGCCGCGTGCCGTGACGAAGGGGAGATCGAGATCCCAGCCTCCGCCGTCCCGCACGGAGCGCTTGAGCTGCTCTCGCAGCCGCTCGCGCCCTTCGGGCGGGTAGAAGGCGAGTGCGGATTCGATGGTCGGGACATAGCCATCCGGCACCTCGTGCAGCGCTCGTGTCACCGGCGACCAGGAAAGGGCGCCATGCGGCAACTCCACCCGCCAGGCGCCGATGCCGGCCAGGGACAGCAAGGGGCAGGCGTCAAGAACCGCGTCAGCGCCAGGCGTGAGGAACCCGTCCATCGTGTCTTCTGCGCCCTCCTTCGGACCGCTTGGGCTCATCGAGCCAGGGGCCGCCAGCGGGCAGGCTGGCCGAAGCCGGTGAACGGACGGTGAAGCGCCGCGGCCTGCGGTCCCTGCCGGGAGGTCCGCCCTACTCCGCCGCGCTGCGCTGCCCGGCCTGGGGGCGGCGCGCGCGCAGCCGGCGGATGCGCCGCGCATCGGCGTCCAGCACCCGGAACTCCATGCCCGAGGGATGGGCGATGATCTCGCCGCGCGCCGGCACCCGGCCGGCCAGGGTGAAGACGAGGCCGCCCACCGTGTCGATGTCCGCCCCGCGCTCCTCCTCCGTCAGCACGGCGCCCACGCGCGCCTCGAAATCCGGGATGGGGGTGCGCGCATCCAGCTCCCACACCCCCTCGCCGCGGTCGAGGATCTGGGGCGCGCCCTCCTCGTCGTGCTCGTCGGCGATGTCGCCCACGATGGTCTCGACCAGGTCCTCGATGGTGACCAGCCCGTCTATGCCGCCGTATTCGTCCACCACCAGGGCCATGTGCACGCGCTCCTGGCGCATGCGCAGCAGCAGGTCGAGCACGGGCACGGAGGGCACGACGAAGAGCGGCTTGCGCAGCACCGCGCGCAGCGAGAACTCCGCCTCCCGGCCCAGCGCGGCGATCACGTCCTTGATGTGGACCATGCCCAGCACCTCGTCGAGCTGGCCCTGATAGACGGGATAGCGGCTGTGCCCCTCGCGCTGGATCGCGGCCAGCACCTGGGCGAAGCTGAGGTCCACCGGCAGCGCCACGATGTCGGCGCGCGGCACCATCACGTCATAGGCGGTGGCGCCGCGCAGCTTCAGCACATTGGCGAGCAGCGCGCGCTCGTGCCGGTCCAGCGTGCGGGCCTCGGGCTGGGAGGCGGCGTCGGCGGCCTCGATCAGCTCCTCCACCCGGTCGCGCAGGCTTTCCTCGCGCTTGCCGAACAGGCCGCGCAGGCGGCGGATCAGCTCCGGCCTGGCTTGGGAACCCTCCGAGGGCATGCTCAGGCCGCCAGGCGCCAGCGCGGGCGCCAGGGGTTGGGCTGGCCGAGCCGGCGCAGGATGCGTGCCTCCGCCCGCTCCATCGCCGCCGCCTCGCCGGCGCTGAGATGGTCGTGGCCCAGCAGGTGCAGCGTGCCGTGCACCACGAGATGCGCGAAATGCGCCGCGAGCGCCCGCCCCTCGGCCGCCGCCTCGCGCCGCAGCACGCCGAGCGAGACGGCAAGGTCACCCAGCGTCAGCGCGCCATAGGGCGCGGGGAAGGAGAGCACGTTGGTCGCCTTCTCCTTGCCGCGGAAGCCGGCGTTGAGGCGGCGGATGTCGGCGTCGTCGGTCAGCAGCAGCGTGACGTGGCCGGTCGCGCCCTGGTCGGCCAGCGCGGCGGCGACGCAGCGGCGCGCCAGCGCCTCCACACGCGGCAGGGCGGCGCGCCAGCCCGGCGCGCCGAACACCACCTCCACCACGGGCCCGGCGGCGACGATCCCGCCACCGGGCGCACTACTTCCCGGACCCATCGCTCTCCTTCCCGGCCGGGCGGCGCGCCCGGGCCGATTCCGCCTGCCCATAGGCCGCGACGATGCGCCCGACCAGCGGGTGGCGCACCACGTCGCGCTCGTCGAAGCGGGTGAAGCCGATGCCCTGCACCCCGCGCAGCACCGACATGGCCTCCACCAGCCCCGATGTCACCCCCGCCGGCAGGTCCACCTGCGAGGGATCGCCGGTGATGGCCATGCGCGTGCCCTCGCCCATGCGGGTGAGGAACATCTTCATCTGCGCGGGGGTGGTGTTCTGCGCCTCGTCCAGGATGGCGAAACAATGTGCGAGGGTGCGCCCGCGCATGAAGGCGAGCGGGGCGATCTCGATCTCGCCGGCGGCGATGCGCCGCGCCACCTGCTCGGCCGGCAGCATGTCGTGCAGCGCGTCGTAGAGGGGGCGGAGGTAGGGGTCGACCTTCTCCTTCATGTCGCCGGGCAGGAAGCCCAGCCGCTCGCCCGCCTCCACGGCGGGGCGAGAGAGCACGATGCGGTCCACCCGCTGCGCGAGCAGCAGCGCGACACCCTGCGCCACGGCCAGATAGGTCTTGCCCGTGCCGGCGGGGCCGATGCCGAACACCATCTCGTGCCGCGCCAGCGCCTCCATGTAGGCGGCCTGGGCGGGGGTGCGGGGCGCGATGGCCCCGCGGCGGGTGCGGATCTGCGGGATGTCCTGCAGCGGCAGGCGCGGGTCGGCCTCGGCCTCGCCCTCGGCCATGCGGATGGCGGCCTCCACCTCCGCGCCGCTGATCGCGCCGCCGCGCTCGAGGTTCCGCCAGAGGCCGCGCAGCACCTGCTCGGCCATCTCGGTGCGGGCCGCGGCCCCCGAGATGGTCAGCCGGTTGCCCCGGCAGGCCAGCCGCACGCCCAATCGCCCCTCGATCCGCGCCAGATGCTTGTCGTGCTCGCCGCAGAGCAGCGGCAGCAGCGCGTTGTCCTCGAACTGCAGCGTCACGCTGCGGGATTCGGAGGAGGGCGGCCCGGAGGGGCCGGCGGCGCGGGCGCGGAGCGCGAGGGCGGTGCTCAAGCGGCGTGTTTCTCCTGGTCGGGCGGGTGGATGAGCTCTCCGGCGAGAGAGTTGGGGTGGGCGGCCGTGATCCGCACCCGGCGCACCGCGCCGATCAGCCCTGTGGGGCCGGTGGCGTGGACGGGCTGGAGCCAGGGGCTGCGCCCGGCGAGCTGGCCCGGGTGGCGGCCGGGGCCGGTGAACAGCACCTCCACCTCCTGCCCGGCCTTGGAGGCGTTGAAGGCGGCCTGCTGCGCGCGCAGCAGCGCCTGGATCTCGGCGAGGCGGCGGTCCTTCACCGCTTCCTCCACCTGGCCGGGGGCGGCGGCGGCGGGGGTGCCCGGGCGGGCGGAATACTTGAAGCTGAAGGCCTGGGCGAAGCCCACGCGCTCGATCAGCCGCAGCGTGGCCTGGTGGTCGGCCTCGGTCTCGCCGGGGTGGCCGGCGATGATGTCGGTGGAGAGGGCGATGTCGGGCCGCGCCTGCCGCAGCGCGTCCACGAGGCGCAGGTAGTCCTCGGCCTTGTGGCCGCGGTTCATCGCGGCCAGCACCCGGTCGCTGCCCGACTGCACGGGCAGGTGCAGGAAGGGCATGACGGCCGGGATGTCGCGGTGCGCGGCGATGAGCGCGGCGTCCATGTCGCGCGGGTGGGAGGTGGTGTAGCGCAGCCGCGCGAGGCCCGGGATCTCGGCCAGCGCCGCGAGCAGCCGCGCGAGGTTCCAGGCGCGGCCCTCCGGCCCCTCGCCGTGCCAGGCGTTCACGTTCTGGCCGAGCAGCGTGACCTCGCGCGCCCCGCCCGCGACGAGGCGCCGCGCCTCGGCCAGCACCGCCGCTGCCGGGCGCGAGTATTCCGCCCCGCGCGTGTAGGGCACCACGCAGAAGGCGCAGAACTTGTCGCACCCCTCCTGGATGGTGAGGAAGGCCGTGACCCCCTGCGGCGCGCTCGCCTCGGGCAGGTGGTCGAACTTGTCCTCGGGGGGGAACTCCGTCTCGATCACGGCGCCGGCGGCGCGGGAGACGCGCGCCAGAAGCTCGGGCAGGCGGTGGTAGCTCTGGGGCCCCAGCACCAGGTCCACATAAGGGGCGCGGGCGGTGATCTCGGCGCCCTCGGCCTGGGCGACGCAGCCGGCCACCGCCAGGATCATCCGCCCGCCCTCGGCGCGCCGCGCCTCCTTCAGCGCGCGCAGCCGGCCGAGCTCGGAGAACAGCTTCTCCGTGGCTTTCTCGCGGATATGGCAGGTGTTGAGGATGACCATGTCCGCCCCCTCGGGCGAGGAGACGGGGGCGTAGCCGAGCGGCGCCAGCACATCGGCCATGCGATGGCTGTCATAGACGTTCATCTGGCAGCCCCAGCTCTGCACGAACAGGCGCTTCTTCGCGCCCGCCCCGCGGGGGGCCTGCATGGTCTCGGTCATGGGGAACCCTCACCGGCCGCCGGAAGGGCAGGCCAGGAGCGGCAGATGCGGAACCCGCGCCGCGCGGTCAAGAAGCGCGGCCCCGTTCCGGCATGGGGCGCTGACGCATCATCATTGCGCGGCACGCTTCCAGAACGGCCCCGCGCCGGTCAAGGGAAAGCGTGTGAATCCTCTCGGTCAGCGGTCCGGCGCGGCCGCGGCCCGGATCGGAGACGGCGGAAGCAGAGGGTGAGGTTGTTCGCCGGCATCTCCACCACCGCTTCCAGCGCGAAGGCGGGGGCGGCGGCCTCGGCCACCGCCTCCAGCGCGCGCACCCCCCAGGCGGGGTTGCGGGCGCGCAGATCGGCGTCGAAGGCGAGGTTGGAGGGGGCCGTCTCCACCCCCGCGCGGAAGAAGGGGCCGTAGAGCAGCAGCGGCGCGCCCGGCGGCAGGGCCGCGGCGGATTTCCCGATCAGCCCCAGGCAGGCGGCCCAGGGGGCGATGTGGATCATGTTCACGCAGAGCACCGCCTCGGCCCGCGGGAAGGGCGCCGCCTCCGTGGCGTCGAGGTCGAGCGGCGGCAGCAGGTTGGGCGGGCCAGCATGCGCCCGCCAGGCGGCGATGCTCGCCCGCGCCCCCGGATCGGGGTCGGAGGGCTGCACGGTCAGGTCCGGGAAGCGCTGGGCGAGGTGCAGCGCGTGCTCGCCGCTGCCCGAGGCGATCTCGAGCAGCAGCCCCCGCGCGGGGAGGAAGGGGCGCAGCGCGGCGGCCAGGGCCTCGCGGTTGCGGGCGGCGGCGGGCGCGTGGCGGCGCGCGTCCGTGCTCACCGCGCCGGCACGCCCTTGCTCGTCGAATACTCGAAGTGCAGCGCCTCGCCCGGGAAGACGCGCGGATGGATGGCGTGCGCGGCCATCGCCGCCTCGGAGAAGCCCTGCAGGATGAGCTTGAGCTTGCCCGGATAGGTCGCGATGTCGCCGATGGCGTGCACGCCCTCGATGTTCGTCGCGCAGGTGGCGGGGTCCACCGCCACATGGCTGCGCTCCAGCCCGAGCCCCCATTCGGCGATGGGGCCGAGCTCCATGGAGAGGCCGAAGAAGGCCAGCAGGTGATCGGCCTCCACCCGGCGCGTCTCGCCCTTCAGCGTGGCGAGGACCACGGCGGAGAGGCGCGCCCCGTCGCCCTCCAGCGCATGGAGCTGGTAGGGGATGGCGAGCTCGACCTCCCCCCGCTCGGCGGCGGCCTTGAGCTGGGCGGCGCTCTCGGGGGCGGCGCGGAACTTGTCGCGCCGGTGCACGACGACGACCCTGGCCGCCACCTCCTTGAGCGAGAGCGCCCAGTCCACCGCCGAATCCCCGCCGCCGGCGATCACCACGCGCTTGCCGCGGAACTCCTCGCGCTTCGTCACCAGGTAGCGCACCGCGCCCGAGGCCTCGTAGCCCGAGAGCCCCTCGAGCGGCGGGCGGTTCGGGCCGAAGGCGCCCGCCCCGGCGGCGAGGATGACGGCGCGGGCGCGGATGACGGCGCCGGCGCTGGTGGCAAGGCGCAGCCGCCCATCCTCCTCCCGCGCCAGGGCCTCCACGCGCTGGCCGAGGAGGTAGCGCGGCCCGAAGGGCGCGGCCTGGGCCTCCAGCGCGCGGATCAGCGCCGCCCCCTCGATGCGCGGATGGGCGGGAATGTCGAAGATGGGCTTCTCGGGATAGAGGGCGGCGCATTGGCCGCCGATCTCCTCCAGCGTGTCCACCACCACGCAGCGCATCTTCAGCATGCCGCATTCGAAGACGGCGAAGAGGCCGCAGGGCCCCGCGCCGATGATGGCCACGTCGGTCTCGATGGTCTCGCTCATGGCGCTGCCCTTGCCGCGCTTCGCGCGCCCCGTCCAGAGCGGCGCGCAAGCGCCGTCACGCCGGCGCGATGGACGGGGGGCGGGCCGGCGGCTAGCTCTCGCCGCCATGCCGGCCTTCCTTCTGGCGCGCCCGGGGCTCTGCGCCCTGCTGCTCGGCGCGGCCACCACCCTCGCGCTGCCGCCGCTGCACCTGCTGCCGGTGCTGCTGCTGAGCTTTCCCGCCTTCCTCGCCCTGATCGGGCGCGCCGAGGGCTGGCGGCAGGCGGCCTGGTGGGGGGTGTGCTTCGGCTTCGGCCATCACCTGACGGGGCTCTACTGGGTCACCCACTCGCTGTTCACCGACATCGGGCGCTGGTTCTGGCTGGTGCCGCTGGCCGCGCCCGGGATCGCCCTGCCGCTCGCGCTGTTCGGCGCGCTGCCGGCGCTGGCGGCCCGGGCGGCGCGGCCGGGCTGGCCGCGGGTGCTGGCCTTCGCGGGCGCCTGGGTGGGGGCGGAGCTGCTGCGCGGGGTGCTGTTCACGGGCTTCCCCTGGAACCTGCTCGGCACCGCCTGGGCCTTCGACGCGCTGCCGCTGCAGCCGGCGGCGCTGGTCGGCGCGCATGGGCTCTCGCTGATGACGGCGCTGCTCGCCTGCCTGCCGGCGCTGGGCTGGCGGCGGGCGGCCCCGCTCCTGGCCGGGGCGCTGGCGCTGTGGATGGCCGCGAGCGCCTGGCGGCTGCGCGAGCCGGGGCCGGAGGATCTCTCCCTGCGGCTGGTGCTGGTGCAGGGCAACATCGCCCAGGAGGCGAAATGGGAGGAGGCGCAGCGCCTGCCCATCTTTCTGCGCTACCTCCAGTTGACCCGCGCGGGCGCGACGGCGGCGGCGGCGGCCCATCCCGGCCAGCCCATCATCGCCATCTGGCCCGAGACGGCGAGCCCCTTCCTGCTGACCGAGGACCGCGAGGCCCAGCGCCTCGCCGCCGAGGCGCTGCCGCCGAACGGGCTGCTGCTGGCCGGCACGGTGCGCGCCGCCTGGGACGAGGCGGGCCGGCTGCGCGAGGTCTGGAACAGCCTCGCCAGCCTGGATTCGGCGGGGATTCCAGGGCCCGTCTATGACAAGGCGCATCTGGTGCCCTTCGGCGAATACATGCCGCTGGGGGGGCTGCTGCCGATTCGCATGGTGACGGGCGGGCGGGATTTCTCCGCCGGGCCGGGGCGGGTGACGCTGCGCCTCGGCGCCCTGCCGCCGGTGAGCCCGCTGATCTGCTACGAGGCGATCTTCCCCGGGCGGGTGGTGGGCGAGGAGCGGCCGGCCTGGCTGCTCAACGTGACCAATGACGCCTGGTTCGGCCATTCCGCCGGGCCCTATCAGCACCTGGCCGCCGCACGGCTGCGCGCGGTGGAGGAAGGGCTGCCCATGGTGCGCGCGGCGCAGACCGGGATTTCAGCCGTGTTCGGCCCGCGCGGTGAGCTGCGCGGGAGGCTGGCGCTCGGCGAGACGGGGACGCTGGAGGCCGCCCTGCCCGGGGCGCTGGCGCCCACCCCCTTCGCGCGCATGGGGGTGTGGGGGCCCGCGGGGCTGGCGCTGGCGCTGCTGGCCCTGGGCTGGGGCGCCGGATTGCAACCTATGCGTTCAAATCGCCCCAACGAAGATTCTTTTTATTGAGACAGACTTAACTTATTGACGCTTCGTTGACGGCGCGCTAGGCTCAGGGCATCGGAACAGATGCCGGCAAAACCGCCGCGCCCGGTATTCGCTTGCTTGTGTGCGCAGCCGTCCTCCAGGACGGCGCCGAACGCAAGGGGAGGTCCGGGTCCAGGGCAAAGCGGAGTGGGACAGGTGGACATCACGATGAAGCAGCCGATGGCCGGTGCGGAAGGCGAGGAGCGCGCGGAGCGGGAGCATCGGCCGAGCCCGATCGACGTGCATGTGGGCTCGCGCGTGCGGCTGCGACGCACCCTGCTCGGCATGAGCCAGGAGAAGCTGGGCGAGGCGCTCGGCCTCACCTTCCAGCAGATCCAGAAATACGAGCGCGGCGTGAACCGCATCGGCGCCTCGCGTCTGTTCGACCTCTCGCGCGTGCTGGACGTGCCGATCAGCTTCTTCTTCGACGACATGCCGGGCCAGCCGGCCGCCAGCCAGGGCTTCGCCCGCCGCGCCGCCGGCTTCGCCGAGGCCCAGGAGGGCTTCGAGGACGACACGCTGCACCGCCGCGAGACGCTGGAGCTGGTGCGCGCCTACTACCGCATCCAGGATCCGGCCGTGCGCCGGCGCGTCTTCGACCTCATCAAGGCGATGACGCCCGCCGACTGATCCGGCCGGCGGTCACGGCCGCCGTATCATACCAGCGGCCGCTCATCTCGACTCCTGAAGAGTCGGTGCGGCCGCTGGTATGGCCTTGCTTTGGCGCGCAGCCGCCACACCAACCCTGCGCGCGGATACGGTTGGCATGTCATGCCGCCCGTATCACTCCGCCGGGGCGGCGCGCGGCCCGGCCCTCTCCCACAGCGCGGGATCGAGCTCCTCCGGCCGGTTCGGGAACCAGATGGCGCAGGCCAGCGTCACGCTTGCCACGCCGGCCAGCACCAGCATGGCCAGCGCGAGATTCCCCGTGGCCCCGTGCAGGAAGCCCACCAGCGGCGAGGCCAGCGCCGCCCCCAGGAAGCCCACGGTGAAGCGCACGGAATAGAGCTTGGCGCGCAGCTCCGGCGCCACGTAGCGCGCCGTCATCGTCTCGTTCACCGTCACCTGGCCGAAGATGGCCGCCGCCATCAGCCCCGCCAGCGGCAGCACCATCCAGCCATCGAGGAAGGACAGCGCGAGCAGCCCCGGCACCAGCACCACCGCGAGCGGCATGAACACGCGCTTCAGCGTCATGCGGTCGATCATCTGGCCCACTGTGTACTGCGCCACGCCCCCGCAGATGGTGGCGAGGAAGGCGAGCATGCCCACTACCGGCAGCAGCTCGGGCGAGGAGGCGAGGCGCTCCTCCATCAGCTTCGGGATCAGCAGCGTGTAGGCGTTGAACACGAGGCCCGAGACGGTGGCGATCAGCAGCAGCGAGACCACCGCCTGGCGCACGATCGGCTTCGGGATCGCGGGGAAGGGGCGCGTCTGCACGCCCGCCTTGCGCGCGTCGAAGGCGGGCTCGCGCAGATAGGCGAGGCCGATGGCCATGCACAGCACGCCCGGGATGACGAAGGCCCAGCGCCAGCCGAGCTGCGCGGCGAGGAAGGCCGTCACGATGGGCGCCAGCGCCACGCCGAGATTGCCGAACACGCCGTTGATGCCCATCGCGCGGCCCACGCGGTCGCCCCCGGCCTCGGCGATGATCGCGGTGCCGATGGGGTGGTAGATGGCCGAGAAGGCGCCCATCACCGCCAGCGCCGCCGCCAGCCCCCAGGGGCCATGGGTGAAGCCCGCCGCCGCCATGGCGGCCCCGCCGCCGAGGAAGAAGGCCGCCATCATCGCCTTGCGCCCGAAGCGCGCGGCGAGCCAGCCCATCGGCAGCGCGCCGAGGCCGTAGATGACGAACATCGCCGTGCCCAGCGCCAGCACCGGGCCGAAGGCGGTGCCGAAGGCCGCCGCATCCTGCTGGACGATGGCGAGGCTCGCGGTGGCCAGGATCAGCAGGCTGTAGTGGGTGAAGCTGTGCGCGGCGTTGATGAAGCAGATCTGCCGGGTGGCGGGGCTCATGGCGATGTCCCGAAATGAAGCCCGCGAAGGCTACACGACATCGCCGCCACGCCGCAGCGGGCGCCGAGAGGGACGGGCCGCGGCAGCGGCCGCGCCGCACTCGCCCGGGTCATGCAGGGCCATGACGGCGGTGCGGCGCACGGCACCCCTCAGGCCCCTTCGCAGCCCTTGGCGCGCAGCGCCTCGGGCACCCAGCCGCGCGGCCAGGCGCCGGCCTGGATGTCGGCCTCGGCCTTGATCTCCTTGGCCTGGTGCTGCTCGGCGGCGGCGATCACGGCCTCCGCCTCCTCGCGCGGGACCACCACCACCCCGTCCTCGTCGCAGCAGATCAGGTCGCCGGGCATCACCACCTGGCCGCCGCAGGCGATGGGCGTGCCGATCTCGCCCGGCCCCTCCTTCCAGGGCCCCGCCGGGGTGTGGCCGCGCGCCCAGACGCCGAGCTGCATCCTCGCCAGCGAGGCCACGTCGCGCACCGCGCCGTCCAGCACCACGCCCGCGACGCCGCGCTTCGCCGCGTGGCCGAGCATCAGATCCCCCATCAGGGCCACGGTGAGGTCGCCATTGCCGTCGCAGACGATGATGTCTCCCGGCTCGGCCATGTCCACGGCGCGGTGCAGCATCAGGTTGTCGCCCGAGCGCGCCTTCACGGTGAAGGCCGGGCCGCAGACGCGCTTGACGCCGCCATAGGGGTGGAAGGTGCCGCTCAGCGCCTGCATGCGGTTCATCACGTCGCCGATGTTGGCCACGGGGATCTTGGCGGCGCGGGCGATGATGGCGGGCGCGACGCGCGCCGCGACGGGGCGCACGCGAAAGCCGATGGTCATGGTGTTCCTCCGGATCGGATGGCCGCATGGCACCATGGGCGGGGCGCGGCGTGAAGGGTGCTATCAGCCAGTCGGATTGCGTCTGCCCTGTGGCGGGGGCCGGAAGTCGCACGGCCGGCGCGGCTGGGTGCGGCCGATGGCGACGAGCGGTGCGATCTTCCGCGCCTGGAGGGCGGCGACGGCCTCTGCGGAGGCGAAGCCGCTGTCGGCGAGGACGGTCTTCGCCAGGCCGATGCCCGCCTCCATGCCAAGGATGGTGGCTGCGACGCTCGGCGCATCGGAGGGGCAGGCGGTCACCTTGGTGGCGAGGATCAGTTGCGAGCCCTCGGCGCAGACCACGGCCTGGGCGTTGTAGGCCTGGCGGTATTCGTGGGCATCGGAGCGGCGCATCAGCGCGCTGTCGGGATCGGTGAGATGGGACTGGCGCCTCGGCGGCGGGTCGTCCTCGGGCGGCTTGGGCGGGCGGCCGCGGCGGCCGCTCTTCGCCTCGTCGGCGGCGAGCTTGGCGCGCAGTTCCGTGGCGCGGTGGTGGCGCACGGATCGGATCTTGGAGGCGTTGGCGTCGAGCTTGGCGCCGTCGATCACCACCGTGCCGAGCCGTAGCAGGCCGCTCGCGCGCGCCATCAGCAGCACCTGCAGGAAGGCCGCCTCGAAGGCAGCACGGCTGGCCCGGCGGAAGGTGGCGATGGTGTCGTGGTCAGGATGCAGCTTCGCCGCCGCGTCGCGCATGCCTAGGTCGCGATGCGTCGCGCGCTCGATGCGGCACGAGGAGAAGATGCCGTTGGCGCAAGCGTAGAGCAGCAAGCCCAGCAGCAGCCGCGGATGATACTGCGCCTTGCCGCCGGGAACCGGACGCAGGGCAAAGGCGCCGAGCGGCGCCCGCTCCACCGCCGCCAGCACAAAATGCGCCACATCATCCGGCGGAAGCCAGTCCTTCGCATCCGGCGGCAGCAGGAACGCCTGGTCGCGGCTGAACGGTATGAACCGCGTCATGCACGCCAGATTCGCCGATTTCAGGCCAGACGGGAAACCGACAGGCTGCTAGAGCGGCACGCCGGGCGCGTTCTTCGCGGTGCGGATGGTCTGCAGCGTCTGCACCCGCAGCACCGTCGCCGCCCCGGTCAGCCGGCTGGTCAACTCGTTCTCGTGCGCCGTGTCGCGCGCCACGAGGCGCAGCAGGAAATCCCCGCCGCCGCGGATCATGTGGCATTCGCGCACCTCAGGCCAAGCGGTCACCTCCGCCTCGAAGGCGTCCAGCACCGCCTGTTTCTGGCTCTCCAGCCCGACGATCGCGAAGAAGGTCACGTCGAAATCGAGCGCGGCCGGGTCGAGCTCGGCGTGATAGCCGCGGATCACCCCGGCCTCCTCCAGCCGCCGCACCCGGCGCAGGCAGGGGGGCGCGGAGAGGCCGACGCGCTGCGCCAGCTCGACATTGGTGATGCGGCCATCGGCCTGCAGCTCGGCCAGGATCCGCAGATCCATCGCATCGAGCTCCGGCTTGCGGGGATGAGTTGTTTCCTTGCCCATGGGCGCCATGGCGCGCAATATCCTTGCGGAAACGCCTCCTGTCCAGCGCCCTGCTTGTGACGCGCGGCGGAATGGGCAGATATGCGCCCAGCACGGATCAGCCATCGGAGTCGCCGGTGCCCGCCACCCATACCCAGCGCCTGCTCATCATCGGGGCGGGCCCCGCCGGCTATACGGCCGCCATCTATGCCGCGCGCGCGGGGCTCGCGCCCGTGGTCGTCGCCGGCATGCAGCCGGGCGGGCAGCTCACCATCACCACCGATGTCGAGAACTACCCGGGCTTCGCCGAGGCGGTGCAGGGCCCCTGGCTGATGGAGCAGATGCGCGCCCAGGCCGAGCATGTGGGCGCGCGCATCGCCTATGACCTCGTGACCAAGGTGGACCTCTCCCGCCGCCCCTTCCGCGCGGAATGCGACAGCGGCGACATCTATCTGGCCGAGGCCCTGATCATCGCCACCGGCGCCCAGGCGCGCTGGCTCGGCGTGCCCGGCGAGAAGGAGCTTTCGGGCTTCGGCGTCTCGGCCTGCGCCACCTGCGACGGATTCTTCTTCCGCGGCAAGGATGTGGCGGTGATCGGCGGCGGCAACTCGGCGGTGGAGGAGGCGCTCTACCTCTCCAACCTCGCGCGGCATGTCACGCTGGTGCATCGCCGCGACTCGCTGCGCGCCGAACGGATTCTCCAGCAGCGCCTCTTCGCCCGGCCGAACGTGACGATCCTGTGGAACCAGGTCACGGAGGCGATGCTGGGCACGGAGGGGCCGCGCCCCGTCGCCCGCGCCCTGCTGCTGCGCGACGCGACGACGGGCGCGCGGCGGGAACTGCCGGTGGAGGGCGTCTTCGTCGCCATCGGGCACGATCCGGCCACCGCGCTGTTCAAGGGGCAGCTCGCCATGGACGAGGCGGGCTATCTCCTCGTCACGCCCGGGGGCACGCGCACCAATGTCGAGGGCGTCTTCGCCGCGGGCGATGTGGCCGACAAGGTCTATCGCCAGGCCGTCACCGCCGCGGGCACCGGCTGCATGGCCGCGCTCGACGCCGAGAAATACCTCGCCGCGCAGGACGCGGCCGCGAAGGAAGCCGCATGATGCCGCTGGATTGGGACAAGCTCCGGGTCTTTCACGCCGTCGCCGAAGCCGGCTCCTTCACCCATGCGGGGGAGACGCTGGCCCTCTCGCAATCCGCCGTCTCGCGGCAGATCCAGGCGCTGGAGGAGGCGCTCTCGGTGCCGCTCTTCCACCGCCACGCGCGCGGGCTGATCCTGACCGAGGCGGGCGAGACGCTGAACCGCACGGTGCGCGAGGTGTTCGCCAAGCTCGCCATGACCGAGGCGCTGCTGACCGAGGGGCGGGAGCGGCCGGCGGGGCGGCTCAAGATCACCACCACCACGGGCTTCGGCAGCACCTGGCTCGCGCCGCGGCTGCACCGCTTCCTGGAGATGTATCCCGAGATCAATGTCTCGGTGATCCTGGACGATGCGGATCTCGACCTTGCGATGCGCGAGGCGGATGTGGCCATCCGCATGCACGCCCCCCGGCAGCCGGACCTGATCCAGCGCCATGTCGCGAGCTTCGGCTGGAAGGTGGTGGGCAGCCCCGACTATCTGAAGCGCCACGGCATCCCGCAGCGCGCCGAGGATCTGGACGCGCACCGGCTGATCGTCTGGGGAGACTACCGCCCGCCCGTGGAGGACATCAACTGGCTGGCCGAGATCGGCCGCAAGCCGGGCCAGGCGCGGCGGGGCGCGGTGGAGATCAACAGCCTGACGGGCATGCTGAAGGCGGTGCAGTCCGGCCTCGGCCTTGCCGCCCTGCCGGACTACATCGGCCCCGAGCTCGAGGGGCTGCTGACCGTGCTGCCCGAGCTGAAGGCGCCCAAGATCAACGCCTATTTCGTCTATCCGGAGGAGATGCGCGCCTCCAAGCGCGTCTCGGTCTTCCGCGACTTCCTGGTGGCGGAGCTGGCGAATCCGGGTGCTTGACGAAGCCTGAAGCGCGCCCCGCTTCCAGCGCATGACTGGGCAGAAGAATGGGCAAATGCGCATGGCGAGGAAATGAGTAAGCTTGGCTGACCGGTGCGAGAGCGCCGGCAGGGTCTTCGGATCCTTCGTCTCCCAGACGTGAAGCCTCCCTGTATGACTTGCCCGCCGGCCTGAGGGGTCGGCGGGCGTTCTTTTGCAGGTTTATAATCCAAACAAAGGTTCAGGCCGCACCTATTCCGTCGGCGTAGGGGGTGCCTAGGCTCAGGACCCATTAATCGCTTGGCGCGACGCGGCGCTGTATGATTCTGAGCATGGCGGAGGTTCCGCCATGCCGAGCGCAAAGCCGCCTTTCCTCCTCTCGCCCGCGCAGATGCGCCGCCTCTCGCCGCATTTTCCGCTTTCCCATGGCATTCCGCGCGTGGATGACCGCCGCGTGCTGAGCGGCATCATCTACGTCATCCGCCACGGCCTGCGCTGGCGTGATGCGCCTGCGGCCTACGGACCCTACAAGACCCTCTACAACCGCTTCGTCCGCTGGAGCCGTATGGGCATCTTCGACAGCATCTTCGCTGCCCTCGCAGCAGAAGGCGGTCCACCCGAGCGGCTGATGATCGACAGCACGCACCTCAAG
>NZ_AUDH01000019.1 GCF_000425365.1 Rubritepida flocculans DSM 14296
CGCGGAGCGGCCCTGATGCTGCCTCGGCTGCCCCCCGGGATCCGGGACCTGATCGCCGACCGTGGCTACGACAGCGCGCGCTTTCGTGAAGCCCTCATCTCCCGGGGCATCACGCCCTGCATCCCATCCACACGAAGCCGCAAACGCTCCATCCCGCACGACGCCCTGCTCTACCGCCAGCGCCATCGCATCGAGATCATGTTCGGCAGGCTCAAGGATTGGCGCCGCATCGCCATGCGCTACGACCGCTGCGCCCACACCTTCTTCGCAGCCATAACACTCGCCGCCACCGTCATCTTCTGGCTCGGGCAATGAGTCCTGAGCCTAGCCGCGCAGCCGCCGGAAGGGCTGCGCGAGCAGGCGGGGCAGCGTCTGCTCCTCCGCCGCGCGCCAGCCCCGCACGCCCAGCACCAGCTCCCCCTCCCAGCGCCCGCGCCAGGTGCCGAACAGCCGGTCCCAGATCGAGAGGCAGAAGCCGTAATGGCTGTTCGTCTCCTCCTCGCGTTCGCTGTGGTGGATGCGGTGCAGCCGGGGCGTGACGATCACCAGCGCCAGCGCACGGTCCAGCGCGGGCGGCAGGCGGATGGCCGCGTGCTCGAACAGGCTGGTGGCGTTGAGGAGGATTTCGAAGACGAGGATCCCCTCCGGCGGCGCGCCCAGCAGCGCCGCCGCAGCCATCTTCACCAGCATGGAGAGCCAGATCTCGACGGGGTGGAAGCGCAGCCCCGTGGTCGCGTCCATCTCCGGGTCGGCGTGATGGACGCGGTGCAGCGCCCAGAGCCAGGGCAGGGCGTGGAACACCCGGTGCTGGAGGTAGATCAGCAGGTCGAAGACCACCACCGTCAGCGGCAGGGAGAGCCAGAGCGGCAGGTCGAGCGCGTTCATCAGCCCCACCTCAGCGTCCTGCGCCCAGAGCGCGACCCCCACCGCGGCGAGCGGCAGGGTCAGGCGCACCAGCACCGAGCCCAGCGCCACCAGGCCCAGATTCGCCACCCAGCGCCGCGCGCCCAGCGGGCGCGGCTGGGCCCAGGGGATGATCCGCTCCGCCAGCAGCAGCAGCGCGAGGACGCCGAGGAAGGCGCCGAGGCGCCAGGTCGCTTCGCTCTCCATGCCCGGGATGTGGGGCGCGGCGCGCCGGATGCTACTCCGCCGCCTCCGCCATGCGCCCCCAGCGCGGGTTCACGAGCGGCGAATGCGCCCCGAGCGCGCGGCGCGCGGCCCAGTATTCCTCGGCCAGCCTGTCCACCAGCCGCGCGGCGGGCAGCACCTCCCGCACGCCGCTCACGCTCTGCCCCGCGCCCCAGATGTCCTTCCAGCGCTTCTTGCGGTCGGAGGCGAAGCTCATCTGCGACTTGTCGCCGGCCTCCAGATTGTCGGGATCGAGCCCCGCCCTGCGCAGCGAGGGCTTGAGGTAGTTGCCGTGCACGCCGGTGATGAGGCTGGTGTAGACGATGTCCTCCGCCCCGCATTCGGTGATCATGCGCTTGTAGTCCTCCACCGCGCGGGCCTCCTCGGTGGCGATGAAGGCGGTGCCCATGTAGGCGACATCCGCCCCCATCGCCTCGGCGGCGAGGATGCTGCGCCCATGCGCGATGGCGCCCGAGAGCGCCAGCGGCCCCGCGAACCAGGCGCGCGTCTCCTGCAGCAGCGCGAAGGGGGATTGGGCGCCCGCATGCCCGCCCGCGCCGGCCGCCACCAGCACCAGCCCGTCCGCGCCCTTCTCGATGGCCTTGTGCGCGAAGCCCTGGTTGATCACGTCGTGCAGCACATGGCCGCCATAGGAATGGATGGCCGCGTTCACCTCCGGCCGCGCCCCCAGGCTCGTGATGATGAGCGGCACGCGGTGCTTCACGCAGAGCGCGAGATCCTGCTCCAGCCGGTCGTTCGACCTGTGGACGATGAGGTTGATGGCGAAGGGCGCGGAGGGCCGGTCAGGGTGCGCGCGGTCATGCGCCGCCAGCCGCTCGCGGATTTCGGCCAGCCATTCGTCGAGCTGCTCGATCGGCCGGGCGTTGAGCGAGGGCATGGCGCCGATCACGCCCGCGCTGCACTGCGCCACCACCAGATCGGGCACCGAGATGATGAAGAGCGGCGAGCCGATCAGCGGCAGCCTGAGCCGCCCCTTCAGCGTGTCGCGCAGGTCCATGGCTGTCTCCTCCGTCCGCGGCGGAGGCTACGCCCCGTCATTCGCCCCGTCCATGAGGGGCATCGCCGCGCGGAATGGGCGCGGGATTGGCAGGCCGCGCCCCCGCCCGCATATGGCGGGGCGACGCACCGAACGGAGCGACCGATGACCGAACCCCTTCCGCCCGCCGCGCTGGACCAGCTCTTCCGCACCGCGCGCACGCACAACAAGTGGCTGGACAAGCCCGTCTCGGACGAGACGATCCACGCGCTCTACGAGCTGCTGAAATGGGGCCCGACCAGCGCCAACGCCTCGCCCGCGCGCTTCCTGTTCCTGCGCTCGCCCGAGGCGAAGGCGAAGCTGAAGGAGGCGCTCTCGCCCGGCAACATCGAGAAGACGATGACCGCCCCCGTCACCGTCATCGTGGCGCATGACCCGAAGTTCTACGACCTTCTGCCGCGCCTCTTCCCGCATGCCGACGCGAAGTCCTGGTTCGCGGGCAACTGGTCGCTCGCCGACATCACGGCCTTCCGCAACGGCACGCTGCAGGGCGCCTATCTGATGCTGGCCGCGCGCGCGCTCGGCCTCGATGTCGGGGCGATGAGCGGCTTCGACAACATGAAGGTGGACGAGCTCTTCCTCGCCGACACGGGCTGGAAGTCCAACTTCCTGGTCAATCTCGGCTATGGCGACCCGGCGGGGCTCTTCCCGCGCAGCCCGCGCCTCGAGTTCGACGAGGCGGCGAAGATCCTCTGAGGCCCGGCGCGTGACGCCCGCGCGCCTCGCCTGGCTGGACGCGGCGCGCGGCGCGGCGCTCATCCCCATGGCGCTGTATCACGGCGCCTGGGATCTCAGCCTCTTCGGCTGGATCGCGACCGACATCGCGCACCACGCGGGCTGGACGGCGCTGGCCCGCGCCACGACCGTGAGCTTCCTCGTCATCTCCGGGATCGGCCTCGCGCTGGCGGCGCGCGCGGGGGCGGGCCCGGGCCGGGCGCTGCGGCGCGTGGGACGGATCGCGGCGGCGGCGGGGCTGGTGAGCCTCGCGACCTGGTGGTTCGCGCCGGCGAACATGGTGCTGTTCGGCATCCTGCACGCCATCGCGCTCGGCAGCCTGCTGGCCTGGCCGCTGCGCCGCGCGCCCGATGCGCTGCTGCTCGCGCTCGCCGCCCTGGTCATGGCGCTGCCCTTCCTGCTGCGCGACCCCGCCTTCGCGGGGCCGGGCTGGAGCTGGCTCGGCCTCTCGCCCGAGCCCTCGGCGGCCTTCGATCACGTGCCGCTCGCGCCCTGGTGGGGCTGGATGCTGCTCGGCCTCGTCGCGGGGCGGCGGCTGCCGCTGGCGGGGGCGGGCGCGGCGCCGGGGGCGGTGGTGCGCGGCCTCGCCTGGGCGGGGCGGCGCAGCCTGCCGATCTATCTGCTGCACCAGCCCCTCTTCATCGGGGCGCTGATGCTGGCCGCCCATCTCGCCGCGCCCTCGCCCGCCGCGCTGCGCGAGTCCTGGCGCGAGGCGCTGCGCGCCGATTGCGCCGCCTCGGGCGACCCCGCGCCCGTCTGCGCCGCCTATGCGGAGTGCGCCGTCTCCCGCCTCGCGCCGGAGCCCGGGCTGCTGGACGCGGCGCGCCGCAAGCGCCTCACCCAGGCCCAGCGCGCCCGCTTCGAATCCGTGCTGGACGCCTGCGAGGCCGAGGCCGGCCAACTCGGGCGCTGAGCCCCTTCGCCCGCCCCCCCGCTGCGCGGTAAACTCCGGCCGGGAACGGAGGCACAGGCCATGAACGTGATCCAGCGCAGCGCCGCGGTCGAGACGGCGGGCTACATGTCGGGCTTCGGAAACGG
This sequence comes from Rubritepida flocculans DSM 14296, assembly GCF_000425365.1. Lineage (GTDB taxonomy): Bacteria > Pseudomonadota > Alphaproteobacteria > Acetobacterales > Acetobacteraceae > Roseococcus > Roseococcus flocculans. The sequence goes on from NZ_AUDH01000019.1 coordinate 3,959, forward strand.
CTTCGAGACGGAGGCGCTGCCGGGCGCGCTGCCCGTCGGGCGCAACTCGCCGCAGCGCTGCGCCTATGGGCTCTACGCCGAGCAGCTCTCCGGCTCGCCCTTCACCGCCCCGCGCGCGACCAACGAGCGGAGCTGGCTCTACCGCATCCGCCCCACCATCGCGCACTGGAACAGCCTGCGCCCGCGCGCGCCCGGGCTCTGGCGCAGCGCCCCCTGCGAGGAGGGGCGCGACCTGCCGCCCGCGCCCTATCGCTGGGCCCCCGTGCCGGTGCCACAGAACGCGGGCAGCTTCATCGAGGGCATCCGCACCGTCACCACCGCGGGCGACTCGGACGCCGCCACGGGCATGGCCGCCTCGCTCTGGCTCTGCGACCGCTCGATGACCGACGAGGTGTTCTGGAACGCCGACGCCGAGATGCTGCTCGTCCCCCAGATGGGCACGCTGCTGCTGCGCACCGAGTTCGGGCGCATCCACCTCGCCCCGGGCGAGATCGCCGTCATCCCGCGCGGCGTGAAGTTCGCAGTGGATGTGGAGGGGCCCTCGCGCGGCTATCTCTGCGAGAACTACGGCGGCGCCTTCACCCTGCCCGAGCGCGGACCGATCGGCGCCAACTGCCTCGCGAACCCGCGCGACTTCCTCACACCCGTCGCGCATTACGAGGACCGCGAGACGCCGCACCGCCTGGTGGTGAAGTGGGGCGGGCGGCTGTGGGAGACGGAGCTGCCCTGGAGCCCGCTGGACGTGGTGGCCTGGCACGGCAACTACGCGCCCTACAAGTACGACCTGCGGCGGTACTCGCCCGTCGGCCCGCTGCTCTTCGACCACGCGGACCCGAGCATCTTCACCGTGCTGACCGCGCCTTCCGAGACGCCGGGCACGGCGAACATCGACTTCGTGATCTTCCCCGACCGCTGGATGGTGGCGGAGAACACCTTCCGCCCGCCCTGGTATCACATGAACGTGATGAGCGAGTTCATGGGGCTGATCTACGGCCAGTACGACGCGAAGCCGGAGGGCTTCAAGCCGGGCGGCATCTCGCTGCACAACCGCATGCTGCCGCACGGCCCGGACGTGGACGCCTTCGAGGGCGCGAGCCGCGCCGAGCTCAAGCCGCACAAGCTGGAGGGCACCATGGCCTTCATGTTCGAGACGCGGCTGCCGCAGCGCGTCACCGACTGGGCGGCGGGGCTCGCGGAACGCGAGCGCGGCTACGAGCACTACGGCCGCGCCCTGAAGCGCTATTTCGACCCCGCCCGCCCGTGACCGACCCGACGCTCGACCCCGCGCTCCGCTCCTGGGTGGAGAGCGCCAACGGGCATCCGGACTTCCCCATCCAGAACCTGCCGCTCGGCGTCTTCTCGCCGCCGGGCGGCGCGCCCCGCGCGGGGGTGGCCATCGGGGAGATGGTGCTCGACCTCGCCGCGGCGGGGCTTGCCCTGCCCGCGCCGCTCAACGCCTTCCTCGCCGAGGGCGCGGCGGCGCGCCGGGCCCTGCGCGCGCGCGTCTCGGCCCTGCTCGCCCACGGCGCCACGCCGCACCCCGAATGGCTGCACGCGCAGCGCGAGGTGACGCTGCACCTGCCCGCGCAGATCGGCGACTACACGGATTTCTACGCCGGCATCCATCACGCCGTCGCGGCCGGGAAGCTCTTCCGCCCCGACAATCCGCTGCTCCCCAACTACAAGCATCTGCCCGTGGGCTATCACGGCCGCGCCTCCTCCATCGTGCCGAGCGGGGCGCCGGTGCGCCGCCCGAACGGCCAGCGCGCGGGCGCGGAGGGGCCAAGCTTCGGCCCCGCCCAGCGCCTCGACTACGAGCTCGAGCTCGGCGTCTTCATCGGCCCCGGCAATGCGCTGGGCGAGCCCATCCCCATCGCGAGCGCGGCCGCGCACATCGCGGGCTTCTGCCTGCTGAACGACTGGTCGGCGCGCGACATCCAGGCCTGGGAGTATCAGCCCCTCGGCCCCTTCCTCGGCAAATCCTTCGCCACCACCATCAGCCCCTGGATCGTCACGCCCGAGGCGCTGGCGCCCTTCCGCATCCCGCAGGCCCCGCGCCCGGAGGGCGACCCGCGGCCGCTGCCCTATCTCTGGGACGAGGCGGACCAGGCCGCGGGCGCCCTCGCGCTGGAGCTGGAGGTCTGGCTCCTCACCCCCGGCATGCGCGCCGCGGGGCTGGCGCCGCATCGCGTGGCGGCGAGCGACGCGCGCCACCTGTACTTCACCCCGGCGCAGATGGTGGCGCATCACACCAGCAACGGCTGCAACCTGCGCCCCGGCGATCTGCTGGGCACGGGCACCATCAGCGGGCCCGAGCGCGCGGCCTATGGCTCGCTGTTGGAGAGCACGGCCGGCGGGCGCGAGCCGCTGCGCCTGCCCGGCGGCGAGACGCGCGCCTTCCTCGAGGACGGCGACGAGGTGGTGCTGACGGCGCGGGCGCGGCGCGAGGGCTTCGTCCCCATCGGCTTCGGCCCCTGCGCGGGGGTGGTGCTGCCCGCGGCCTAGGCCATGATCCGCGACATCGGATCATGGCCCAGCCTTTGCCGAGAGGGCGATTCACCGCTGCGGCGCCTCCGCCTTCGCGGATCGCGTTCCAAATCCCGATTCCGAAACTCGGAGAGTTGCGCTACAGCAGCGCCATGCGCCACTCCCCGCCCGGCCTCGCGCCATGCTGATCCGCCGCCGCAGGGGCTGGGAACTGCCCGAGAGCGCCGCCACGCCCGAGGCCGCGGTGCTGCAGCGCCGCGCCCTGCTCGGCGCGGGGGCGGCGCTGCTGCCCGGCGCGGCCGCGGCGCAGCGCATCGGCGATGCACCCCCCGCCCCGCCCCTGCCCGCCCATGCCCGCAACGAGCGCTTCGAGGGCGGCCGCGCCCTCACCCCCGAGCGCGACGCCACCAGCTACAACAACTTCTACGAGTTCGGGACCGACAAGAGCATCTGGCGCGCCGCCCAGCGCATGCCCGTGCGCCCGTGGCAGATCCGCGTCGAGGGGATGGTGGCGCAGCCCCGCACCTTCGACGTGGACGAGCTGATCCGCCTCATGCCCATCGAGGAGCGCGTCTATCGCCTGCGCTGCGTCGAGGCCTGGGCGATGACCGTGCCCTGGACGGGCTTCGAGCTCTCGCACCTGCTGCGCCTGGTCGAGCCGCTCTCCGGCGCGCGCTACCTGGCCTTCGAGACGGCGGCGCTGCCTGCCGTCATGCCCGGGCTGCGGCAATCATGGTATCCCTGGCCGCATGTCGAGGGCTGCACCCTCGAGGAGGCGATGAACGAGCTGACCTTCATGCCCGTCGGCATGTATGGCCGGCCCTTGCCGCAGCAGAATGGCGGGCCGTTCCGCGTGGTCTTCCCGTGGAAATACGGCTTCAAGTCCGGCAAGTCGGTGGTGCGGATCACCCTGACCGACCGCCGGCCGCAGACCTTCTGGCCGCGCATCCAGCCCAGCGAATACGGGTTCTGGGCCAATGTGAACCCGGAGGTGGCGCATCCGCGCTGGAGCCAGGCGACGGAACGGCTGCTGGGCAGCGGCGAGCGCGTGCCCACCCGCCTGTTCAACGGCTATGGCGAGTGGGTGGCGGCGCTCTATGTGAACCTGCAGCGCGAGCGGCTCTGGGCGTAGCGCGGCCGCCCGTATCAGCGCTCCTCGCGCCGGCTGAACTCCTCCACCAGCTCGGCGATGCGCTGGGGGTCGCTCTGCTCCATCACGCGGCGGGCGAAGCGCGCGCAGTCGTCGATGTCGAGGCCGCGCACCGCCTGCTTCACGCGCGGGATGGCGCTCGCGTTCATCGAGAGCGAGCGCAGCCCGAGGCCGAGCAGCAGCGGCACCAGCTTGGGGTTGCCCGCCATCTCCCCGCAGACGGAGACGGGCATGCGTAGCCTGAGCGCCGCCTCGATGGCGAACTGCATCAGCCGCAGCACGGCGGGGTGCAGCGGGTCGTAGAGATGCGCGACGTCGATCTCCGCGCGGTCCACCGCCAGGGTGTACATGGCCAGGTCGTTGGTGCCGATCGCGAAGAAATCCGCCTCCAGCGCGATGGCATCCGCGGCCAGCGCCGCGCCGGGGGTCTCGATCATGGCGCCGAGCGGCGGCAGCTTCTCGGGCAGGCTCTCGCCGCGCCGGCGCAGGCGCCGGGCCACGCGCTCGTAGATCTCGCGCGCCGCGGCGACCTCGGCGGGAACCGTCACCATGGGCAGCAGCACCCGCACATTGCCGAGGCCCGAGACGCGCAGGATGGCGGCGAACTGCGCCTCCAGAAGCTCGGGCCGCTTCAGCAGCATGCGCAGGCCGCGCAGGCCGAGCGCGGGGTTGGGGCCCACCGGGGCGGGCAGCGTGTCGGCCAGCCCCTCGATCTCCTTCTCGCCGCCCCAGTCGAGCACGCGGATGGTCACGGGGTCATGGCCCATCGCCTCCACGATCATGCGGTAGGCGGAGACCTGGTCGTCCTCGTCCGGCGGGTCGGGCCGGTTCATGAACAGGAACTCGGTGCGCAAGAGGCCGATGCCCTGGGCCCCGGCCTGGTCGAGCAGCGGCAGCTCGGCGGGGATTTCCAGATTGGCCTGCAGCTCGACGAGCTGCCCGTCCGTCGTCTCGGCGGGCAGGCGGCGCAGCTTGCCCAGCCGCGCGCGCTCCTTCGCCTGGGCGGCGAGCCCCTCGCGCGCCGCGGCCAGCGTCTCGGCCGAGGGGTGCAGCGCGAGGAAGCCGGCCGCCCCGTCCACCACCGCCGCATCGCCGCGCCGGGCCGCGGCGGTCAGCCCATGGCAGCCCAGCACCGCCGGGATGCCCAGCGCGCGCAGCATGATGGCGGTGTGCCCGTCCGCCCCCCCCTCCTCGGTGCAGACGGCGGCGATGCGGCCGGGCTCGAGCAGCGCGGCGTCGGCCGGCGTCAGCTCCTCCGTCACCAGGATCGCGCCCTGCGGCACGCCCTTCAATGAGCGGAAGGGGGTGGCGGTGAGGTTGCGCACCAGCCGGCGCGCGATCTCGCGCACCTCGCCCGCGCGGCGGTTGAGCCCGGCCTTGTCGTCGTCCTTCGTGGCGAGGATGGCGGCGGCGATGGCCTCGGCCTCGTCCTGCACCGCCGTCTCGGCGGAGAGCAGCTCCTCGCCGATGCGCTTGCGCGCGCCGCGCAGCAGGCGCGAGTTGCCGAGCATGAGGATGTAGGCGTCGAGCAGCGGCTCCAGCTCCTCCTGCGCCTCCTCGGGCAGGATGGCGAGCCGGGCCTTGAGCTTGCCCACCTGCTTGCGCGAGAGGGCGGCGGCCTCGGAGAGGCGGGTGCGCTCGGCCTCCACCTCGGCCTCGGCGATGCTGCGGCGCGGGGTTTCGGGCGTCGCCTCGGTGGTGTCATAGACCTGCCCGATGGCGATGCCGGGCGAGACGGGAATGCCCGTCAGGCGCTTCTCGGCCTCGGCGGCCTTGGGCGCGCGCGGGGTCTTGCGGCGCTCCTCGGCGCCGCGGGGGGGCTCGGGCCGGGCCTGGCCCTCAGTCTTCATGGAAGCCGGCCTCGACCAGCCCGGCCACCGCCTCCAGCGCCTCGCGGGCGTCCCAGCCCTCGGCCTCGATGGTGATCTCGCTGCCCTGGCCGGCGCCCAGCATCATCAGCCCCATGATGGAGCAGGCCGGCACGGTCTGCCCCCCGCGCGAGACCTTCACGCAGGCGCCGAAGCGCTCGGCCACGGCCACCAGCTTCGCCGCGGCGCGGGCGTGCAGGCCGCGGCTGTTCACGATCCGCACCGTGCGCTTCAGCACCACGGAATCCGCCCCCGCGGCCGCGGGGGCGAAGGGCGTCTCGGCGGCGGAGGCGAGCTGGGGCGTGGCCTCGCCCTCCTCGGTGGGCCATTCGTTCATGCGCTGCCGTCGCTCCCGTTGGCCTTGGCCTCGGCCGCCGCGCCGTGGCCGGCGAGGTCGCCCGGGCAGGCGATGTATTTGCGCCCGGCCATGGTGGCGTGTTCCACCGCCTCGGCCAGCGGTTCCGTGCCGCGGATCTTCGCGAGCTTGACCAGCAGGGGCAGGTTCACCCCGGCGATCACCTCCACCCGCCGGTGATCGGCGAGGGAGAGGGCGAGGTTGGAGGGGGTGCCGCCGGCGATGTCGGTCAGCAGCACCACGCCATCGCCCTGGTCCACATCGGCGATGCGGGCGCGGATGTCGGCGCGGCGGCCTTCCATGTCGTCCTCGGGGCCGATGCAGACGGTCGCCACCGCCTGCTGCGGGCCGACCACATGCTCCATGGCGTGGCGCAACTCGAGGGCGAGGCGCCCGTGCGTGACGAGCACGAGGCCGATCATCGTGGGTCTTCTGCGGTGGTGGTCATGGGAAGGGGGGAATGGGGCGCGGGGGCGCCGCTGTCGTCCGGGCTCGGGGTCGGCGGCGCCTCGGGGGGCCGCGCCTCTCGATGCAGCATAGCACGGGGCGCGGGCAGTTCGCGATGCGCGACCTCGACACGCCAGCCCTGTCGCCGGAGATGGTCGGCGAGCTTCTCCGCCACGAAGACGGAACGGTGCCGCCCGCCCGAGCAGCCGATGGCGATGGTGAGATATTTCTTCCCCTCGGCCACATAGCGCGGCAGCAGCGGCGAGACGAAGCCCGCGAGGCGCTCCCAGAAGGCGGGGAAATCGGGGTCGGCGGCCACGAAGGCGGCCACCGGCGCGTCCTGCCCCGTCATCGGCCGCAGCACGGGGTCGTAATGCGGGTTCTGCAGGAAGCGCACGTCGAAGACGAGGTCGGCCTCGCGCGGGAGGCCCTTGGGGAAGGCGAAGGACTGCACCAGGAGGTTGAGCCCGGGCCCGCCCTCCAGCCCGTAGCGCCCCTCGATCATGCGGCGCAGTTCGGGCAGGGGGAGGTCGGAGGTGTCCACCACGCAGTCGGCGACCTCGCGCAGGGGGGCGAGCAGCGCGGCCTCGCGCGCGATGCCGTCCTGCACGCGCTCGCCGCGCGCCAGGGGGTGGCGGCGGCGCGTCTCGGTGTAGCGGCGCAGCAGCACCGCCTCCTCGGCGGTGGCGTAGATCAGGCTCATCTGCACGGCCGGGTCGGCGCGCAGCCGGGCGATGAGGGCCAGCGCCCGCTCCGGCTCGAAGCCGCGGCTGCGCGCGTCGATGCCGGCGGCGAGCGGCGCGCTGCCCTCGCGCAGCAGCGTCTCCAGCATCGCGAGCGGCGGGTTGTCCACCGTCTCGTAGCCGAGATCCTCGAGCACGCGCAGGATGGACTGTTTGCCCGCGCCCGACAGGCCCGTGACCAGCACCAGCGGGCGGGGGGCGGCGGGCGCGTTCATGCGGCCAGCGCCCCGGCGGTGCAGCGCCAGCGCCCCTCCAGCGCCGCCACGGCGGCGAGCACCACATCCGGGGCGGAGGGGGCGCGGGGGTCGAGGGCGAGGCGGGGCAGGGCGAGGCCCAGAGCCTCCCAGCGCGCGGGCTCGGGCAGGCGGGCCACCCCCCCGGGCGGGACCAGATCCACGACGAGGCCGAGCCGCGCCGGCGCCCAGGGCAGCCCGGCGAGCAGGCCGAGGCCGCGCACCTCGATCCGGCCCTCCAGCGCCTCGGGCGGGGCCGCGCGCAGCGCCTCGCCCTCGGCCGAGAGGCGCACCTGGTCATCGGCCACCAGCCGCGCCCCGCGGCCGATCAGCCGCAGCGCGAGGTCCGATTTTCCGCCGCCCGAGGGCGCCAGCAACAAAACGCCTGTCTCGCTGAGCGCCACGCAGCTTCCGTGCAGGAGCATCCCGGCTGCCGTCATCTCCGAACCGGGGGTTTATGGCAGGAATGGGGCCGGGGCGAAAGCGGCGCTTGCGGCGCGGCCCTTCGGGTGCTTCGCCGGGGGGATGAGCATCGACCGAGACGCCATCGCCGCCGCCGCCCGCCGCATCGCGGGCGATGTGCGGCGCACCCCGACCCTGGAGCTGGAGCTGGCCGGATGGCCGCTGACCCTGAAGCTCGAACAGTTGCAGCTCGCCGGCAGCTTCAAGCCGCGCGGCGCCTTCAACGCCCTGCGCGCGGCCGGCGCCCCGGCGGCGGGGGTGGTGGCGGCCTCGGGCGGGAATCACGGGGCGGCGGTGGCGGCGGCGGCGGCGCGGCTCGGCCTGCCGGCGGAGATCTTCGTCCCCGAGATCACCGCCCCCGCCAAGCGCGCCCGCATCGCGGGCTTCGGCGCGCGGCTCGTGGTCGGCGGCGCGAGCTATGACGAGGCGCGCCAGGCGAGCGAGGCGCGCGCCGCCGAAACGGGCGCGCTGCGCGTCCATGCCTATGACCAGGCCGAGGTGCTGGCCGGCCAGGGCACGCTGTTCCGCGAATGGGAGGAGCAGGCGCCCGCCCTGACGCATCTTCTGGTGGCGGTGGGCGGCGGCGGGCTGATCGGCGGCGCGGCCGCCTGGCATGCGGAATCGGGCGTGACGCTGGTGGCCGTGGAGCCGGAGGGCTGCCCCTGCCTCGCCCATGCCCTGCGGGCGGGGCGGCCCGTTCCCGCGCCGGTGGGCGGGATCGCGGCCGACAGCCTGGGCGCGCGGCAGGTGGGGGCGCTGATGTTCCCGCTGGCCGCGCGGCTGCACGCGGCGCGGCGGCTCCTCCCCGTCACGCTGCCCGACGAGGCCATCCGCGCCGCCCAGCGGGCGCTGTGGCGGGAGGCCAGGATCGCCGCGGAGCCGGGAGGGGCCACGGCGCTGGCCGCCCTGCTCTCCGGCGCCTGGACGCCGCCGCCGGGCGCGCGGGTGGGGGTGCTGGTCTGCGGGGCGAATCTCGATCCCGCCACCCTGGCCGAGCACGGCCCCGAGGAGGCCATGCCGCCGCCACGCGCGCCCGCGGCGGGGTGAGGCGTCCGGCCATTCGGCCGGCCGCGATCAGGCCAGCACCACCCCCTGCGCCGCGCGCACCGGCACCTTGAGGTAGCGCACGCCATTGCTCTCCGCCGCCGGGAAGCGCCCGGCGCGGATGTTCACCTGGATGGAGGGCAGCAGCAGCCGCGGCGCGGCGAGGGTCGCGTCGCGCGCCGTGCGGAAGGCGACGAAATCCTCCTCCGTCATGCCGTCCTTCACATGGGGGTTGTGCGCGCGCTCCTCGGCCACGGTGCTCTGCCAGGCGTAGTGGTCGCGGCCCGGGGCCTTGTAGTCGTGGCACATCCACAGCCGCGTCTCGGGCGGCAGGGAGAGCAGGCGGCGGATGGAGCGGTAGAGGGTGCGCGCGTCGCCGCCCGGGAAATCGGCCCGCGCCGTGCCGTAATCGTGCATGAAGATGGTGTCGCCCACGAACACGTCGGCCTCGTTCACGCGATAGGCCACGCAGGCCGGGGTGTGGCCGGGCAGGTGCATCACCTCCACGCGCAGCGCGCCCACGTGGAACACCTCGCCGTCGCGGAAGAGAAGGTCGAAATCGCCGCCGTCGGGCGTCATGCCCTCCATGTTGAACACGGGGCGGAAGATGCGCTGCACCTCCTTGATGTGCTCACCGATGCCGATCTTCGCGCCGGTGTGCGCCTTGAGGAAGGGCGCGCCGGAGAGATGGTCGGCGTGGGCGTGGGTCTCCAGCAGATGGGTGATGCGCCAGCCGCCCGCGCGGGCGGCGGCCAGCACCGCCTCGGCCGAGCGCACATCGGCCGTGCCCGAGTTGTGGTCCCAGTCCAGCACGGGGTCGATCACCGCGGCCTCCTTGGTCTCGGGGTCGCCGAGGAGGTAGGTGACGGTGTTGGTGGGCTCGTCGAAGAAGGCCTGGATGTGGGGGGCCATGGGGCTGCTCCATATCAGCGTTGACTTATATATAGGGGCCCACTAGCTATGGTCCAGACGAGAGGCCGCCCCCGCGGCCCATCCAGGAATACGAGACGATGAGCCTGCCCACCCTCTCCGCGGCCGAGGCCGCGCGCCTGATCCGCGAACAGGGCGCCCTGCTGGTGGATGTGCGCGGCCCCGACGAGCACGCGCGCGCGCGCATCCCCGGCGCGCTCAACCTGCCGCTCGACCAGCTCGACGAGGCGGCGCTGGCCGCCCATGCCGGCAAGCCGGTGCTGTTCCACTGCCGCTCGGGCATGCGCACGACGGGCACCGCCCCGAAGCTGGCCGACTGCACCGAGGGCATGCAGGCCTTCATCGTGGAAGGCGGGCTCGACGCCTGGCAGCGCGCCGGCCTGCCCGTGGAGAAGAACGAGCGCCGCCCCATCGAGGTGATGCGCCAGGTGCAGATCGCCGCCGGTTCGCTCGCGCTGCTCGGCGTGCTGCTGGGCGCTTTCGTCGCGCCCGGCTTCTACGCGCTGTCGGGCTTCGTGGGGGCGGGGCTGATCTTCGCGGGCGTCACCGGCAACTGCCCGATGGCGAACATGCTGCGCGCCATGCCCTGGAACAGGGTGGCCGCCGCGCCGTGACCCTGGCCGAGCTGGCGATGAGCCTCGCCTCCGGCGCGGGGGTGGGGTTCACGCTGGGGTTGGTGGGCGGGGGAGGCTCCATCCTGGCCACCCCCCTTCTCCTCTACGCCGTCGGCGTGGCGAGCCCGCATGTCGCCATCGGCACGGGCGCGGTCGCGGTGGCGGCGAATGCGCTGGCCGGCCTCGCGCAGCATGCGCGGGCGGGCAATGTGCGCTGGCGCTGCGCGGCCGTCTTCGCCTCCCTCGGGCTGCTCGGCGCGCTGCTGGGTGCGGCCATCGGCAAGCGGGTGGACGGCCAGGCGCTGCTGGCCGCCTTCGCCGGGCTGATGGTGGTGGTGGCCATCGCCATGCTGCGGCGCAAGCCCGCCGCCGCCCAGGCCGAGGCCCCGCGCCTGTCGCGGCTCAACGCGCCGCGGCTGGCGGGCTCGGGCTTCGGCGTGGGGGTGCTCTCGGGCTTTTTCGGCATCGGCGGCGGCTTCCTGATCGTGCCGGCCTTGATGAAGGCGGCCGATTTCCCGATGCGCTACGCGGTGGGCACCTCGCTCGTCGCGGTCTTCGCGCTCGGCGCGGGCACGGCCTTCAGCTACGCCACGGCGGGGCTGGTGGATTGGCCGGTGGCGGCGCTTTTCGTGGCCGGCGGGGCGCTGGGCTCCTGGCTCGGGCTGCGTGCCGGGGCGCGGATCGGCGCGCGGCGCGGCGCGCTGGAGGCGGTGCTGGCCGGGCTGATCCTGCTCGTCGCCGCCTACATCTTCTGGCGCGCCCTCGGCTGATCAGAAATCGCTGACGCGGCCCTTGCGCTCCCAGTCATTGTAGCGCGTGGGCTCCGGGCCCGAGGGGCCGCCATGCTCCTCTCCGGCCGGCGCGGGCGGGCGCGGCGGGCGGTCTATCCTGGTGAGCGGCGGGGCGCTGCGCGGCTTGCCGCTGGGCAGGGGCGGGGGCGGCGGCTTGTCCTTGTCGTCCATGTCGCTCATCTGGAGGGAGGAAGGGAGTTCGGGAAGATGGTGCGCACCTTCATCCTGCTCGCGGCGCTCACCGCGCTGTTCCTGGCCGCCGGCTACGCCATCGGCGGGGAGGGCGGCATGCTGATGGCGCTGCTGGTCGCGGGCGGCATGAACCTCTTCGCCTGGTGGGGCAGCGATTCCGTCGTGCTGCGGATGCACAACGCGCAGCCCCTCTCGCCCGCCGAGGCGCCGCAGCTCTATGCGATGACGCAGCAGCTCGCCGCGCGCGCAGGCATCCCGATGCCGCGCCTCTACCTCATCCACGAGGACCAGCCCAACGCCTTCGCCACCGGCCGCAGCCCCGAGCGCGGCGTGGTGGCGGTGAACACCGGGCTGCTCGCCATGATGGACGAGCGCGAGGTGGCGGGCGTGATCGCGCATGAGCTCGCGCACATCAAGAACCGCGACACGCTGATCATGAGCGTCACCGCCACCATCGCGGGCGCCATCGGCTTCCTCGCGCAGTTCGGCTGGATGATGTCCGGCCAGCGCGACCGCAACGCGAGCCCCTTCGGGGCCATCGGCCTGATCCTGCTGATGATCCTGGGCCCGCTCGCGGCCATGGTGGTGCAGATGGCGATCAGCCGCGCGCGCGAATACGAGGCGGACGCGGAGGGCGCGCGCATCTGCGGCGATCCCTCCTGGCTGGCCAGCGCGCTCGCGCAGCTCGAGCGCTACAAGCAGGGCCGCGTGAACCAGGCGGCGGAGGCCAACCCGGCGACCGCGCACATGTTCATCATCAACCCGCTCTCGGGCTTCCGGATCGACGCGCTCTTCTCGACCCATCCGCCGACGGAGGAGCGCATCCGCCGGCTCATGGCGCTGGGCGGAGGCGGCTATGCGGCCCGCCGCATGCCGCAGACCGGGCCGGCCGCCTCGCCCTGGGCGCGGCCGCGCGGGCGCGGGCCCTGGGGGTGAACCGCCCATCCCGCGCGCAGGGCTGACCGCGGGGCGGGCAACGCCTGCGCGCATGACGGGTCTGTCATGCAAAACCGTCTGGAATGGCGCGCGCCGCGTGCCATCCTCGCGGCCTCGTCGTGAGGAGGCCCGCGCCACCATGCTTCGCCCCCTGATCGCCCTGCTCGCCGCGCTGGGCATGGCGGGAACCGCCGCCGCGCAGACGGCCATCCCCCCCGGCCCGCGCATCGCCATCACCGCCGTGACGCAGCCGCTGCCCACCCAGCCGCAATACACGCTGGTGGACCAGCCCCTGCTGCGCGACGGGCTGCGCGCGCGCTCCGGCGGGCGGATCGAGGTGACGCTCGCCACCCACGCCGAGCGCAACCTCTCGGGTGCCGAGATCATCCGCCTCGTGCGCGCCGGCCAGGCCGAGATCGGCGCGGGCACGCTGACCACCCTCTCGGGCGACGTGCCCATCCTGGACGGCGTGGACCTCGCGGGCCTCGCGCCCGACATCGCGCTGGCGCGCCGTATCGCGGACGCCATGACGCCCGTGGCGAACCGCGACCTGGAGCGCTTCGGGGTGCGGATCATGGCGATGTATCCTTTCCCCGCGCAGGTGCTGTTCTGCCGCGCGCCCTTCGCCTCGCTCGCCGATCTGCGCGGGCGGCGCATCCGCACCTTCGGCAACTCGCTGGTGGATTTCTACACGGCGCTGGGCGCGCAGCCCGTCTCCATCGGCTTCCCCGAGGTGTATTCGGCGCTGGAGCGCGGCGTGGTGGATTGCGCCATCACCGGCTCCGGCTCCGGCGCCGCCGCGCGCTGGCCCGAGGTCTCGACGCACATCAGCGACCTCGCGGTGAGCTGGGCGGTCGCCGCCTATGTCGTGAACCTCGCCTGGTACAACCGCCAGGAGCCCGCGGTGCGCGCCCTGCTGGACGAGACCTTCCGCGAGATCGCCGACAGGCAGTGGGCGCTGGGGGCGGAAGCGACGCGCGACGGCATCGACTGCAACATCGGCAACCGCGCGGGCTGCCGCATCCATTCCCTCGCCGCGCGGCCGATGACGGAGGTGAAGGCGAGCGAGGCCGACCGCGCCGAGATGCGCCGCATCTTCGAGCAGGTGGTGCTGCCCGGCTTCGTGCGCCGCTGCGGCGCGCGCTGCGGCGAGATCTACAACCAGGTGATCGCGCCGATCTCCGGCGTGCGCTTCGGCGGTTGATCCTGCTGCGCGCCGCCGCGCTGCTGCGCCGCGGGGCGGCGGGGCTCGCGGCGCTGATGGCCTGGGCGGCGGGTTGGAACTACGTGCTCTGCGCGCTGTTCGTCACCGCCGACATACTGGGGCGCAACCTGCTCGGCGTCTCCTCCGCCGCCACGGTGGAGGTGACGGGCTACATGCTGGCCTGCGGCATCGCCTGGGCGCTGGCGCACACGCTGGCCTGCCGCGCGCATATCCGCGTGGACGTGCTGGTGAACCGCCTGCCGCTGTCGCTGCGCGCGCCGCTGCACCTGCTCGCGCTGCTATTGCTCGCGGGCTTCGCCGCCTTCATCGCCTGGGCGGGCTGGATGCTCTGGGACGAGAGCGCGCTGTTCGACGCGCACGACAACTCGGCGCTGCGCATCCCGCTCGTCCTGCCGCAGGGCATCTGGACGGTGGGGCTCATCGCCTTCGCGGCGATGTGCGGCGTGCTGCTGCTCGAGAGCCTGCTCGCCCTGCTGGTGGGCGAGCCGAGGCGGCTCGATGCGCTGCTCGGCAGCCGCTCGCTGCAGGACGAGACGGAGGAGGCGCTGCAGGCCGTGGCGATGGCGAAGGATGGGCGCGGGTGATCGCCCTCGTCTTCCTGCTCGGCCTGCTCGGCGTGGTGCTGGTGGCGGCGGCCTCCGGCGCGGCGGCGCTGCCCATCGCCGAAATCCTCATGCTGATCGGGGTCTTCGTCGTCTTCTTCGGCTCGGGCGTGTACATCGCCGCGGTGCTGGGGGCGCTCGCCTTCCTGATCGGCTTCCTGTTCAGCGACCGGCCCTGGTGGAACTTCGCGGGGCAGACGCTCTGGGGCCCCTCCTCGAACTACGTGCTGGTGGCGGTGCCGCTCTTCCTGCTGATGGGCGAAATCCTGCTGCGGGCGGGGCTGTCCGAGCGGCTCTACCGCGCGCTCAACGTCTGGCTCAACCGCCTGCCCGGCGGGGTGCTGCACACCAACATCGCCTCCTGCGCCGTCTTCTCCGCGATCAGCGGATCGAGCGTCGCCACGGCGGCGACCATGGGCAGCGTGGCGCTGCCCTATTTCCAGAACACCGCCTACAACCCGCGCTGGGTGCTGGGTTCGCTCGCCGCGGGCGGGGCGCTCGGAAACCTGATCCCGCCCGGCATCACCTTCATCATCTACGGGCTGATCACCGAAACCAGCGTGGGCGCGCTCTACATCGCCGCGCTGCTGCCCGCGCTGCTGGTCACCGCGCTCTTCCTCCTGCTGATCCTCGCGCACGGGCTGCGCCATCCGATGGAGAAGCCGCCGCCGCTGCCGCTCGCCACCCGGCTGCGCGCGCTGACGGATCTCGCGCCCACGCTCGCGCTGATCCTGCTCGTGCTCGGCTCCATCTACGCGGGCTGGGCGACGCCGACGGAGGCCGCGGCGCTGGGCGTGACGGGCGCGATGGCCTTCGCCGCGCTGGAGGGCCGCCTCACCTTCCGCATGCTGCATACGAGCGCGGAGGCCGCGGCGCGCAACACCGCGCTGCTCGGCCTCATCATCTTCGGCGCCTATCTGCTGAACTACATTCTCACCACCATCAACGTGCCGCAGGCGCTGGCAGGGCTGATCGCGGGGCTGCCGCTGCCGCCCTGGGCCATCATGCTCTGCATCATCGCGCTCTACTTCGCGCTGGGCACCTTCATGGAGGGCTTCTCCATGATCATCACCACCGTGCCCGTGGTGTTCCCCGTGGTGGTGGCGCTCGGCTACGACCCGATCTGGTTCGGCGTGGTGATCACCATGATGGTCGAGATCGCGATGATCAGCCCGCCCGACGGCACGGTGATGTACGTGCTGCAGGGCATGCGGCCGAAGCCGGGGCCCATCACCGACGTCTTCCTGGGCGTGACGCCCTTCCTGCTGGCCTATCTCGCCGCCGTGCTGCTGCTGCTCGTCTTTCCCGGAATCGCGCTGTGGCTGCCCGGCGTGCTGGCCTGAACCGACGGAGTGTTCCCGACATGATGAAGCGCCTCCTCCTCGCCTGCGGCCTCGGGCGCGCACCCGCCCGCGCGCGGCGTCGCTGATGCCGTCGGACGCGCGCCCCGTCCGCATCGCGGTGGACATCGGGGGCACCTTCACCGACCTGCAGATCCTCGACGCGCGCCAGGGCCGCGTGGTGGCGTGGAAGACGCCCACCACCCCGGCCGACCCTTCGGAGGGACTGCTCACCGGCGTGCGCGAGGCGGCGGAACGCTTCGGCTTCGCGCTCTCCGATGTGGGCCTGCTCATGCACGGCACCACCATCGCCACCAACGCGGTGCTGGAGCGGCGGCTCGCGCGCGGCGTGCTGCTCACCACCGCGGGCTTCGAGGATGTGCTGGAGATCACGCGCCATGTGCGGCGCGACATCTACGGCCTGGCGCCCGATCCCTTCCCCTGCCTCATCGAGCGCGACATGCGCTTCGGCGTGCCCGAGCGGATGCGCGCCGACGGCAGCGTGGAAATCCCGCTCGGCGATCTCGCCCCCGTGCTGGCGCGGCTGCGCGCCGCCGCGCCCGAAGCCGTGGCCATCGGCCTGCTGCACGCCTACGCCAACCCCGCGCATGAGCGCGCGCTGCGCGCGGCGGTGGAAGCCGCGCTGCCGGGCGTGCCGGTCTGCCTCTCCTCCGACATCAGCCCCGAAATCCGCGAATACGAACGCCTCTCCACCACCGTGCTCAACGCGCTGCTGATGCCGGTGGTGCGCCGCTACCTGGAGCGGCTGGAGGCGCGGCTGGGCGAGGGCGGATTCGCGCCGCGCGTCTTCCTCGTGCAGTCCAATGGCGGCATGTGCAGCCTGCGCAGCGCGGCCGAGCAGCCTGCGCGGCTGCTGCTCTCCGGCCCCTCGGGCGGGGCGCTGGCGGCGGAGCGCCTCTCGCGCCGCCTCGCGCGGCCCAACCTCGTCGCCGTGGACATGGGCGGCACGAGCTTCGACGTGAGCGTGGTGCAGGGCCACCGCATCGGCCTCGTCACCCAGGGCGAGGTGGACCGCCTGCCCGTGCGGCTGCCCATGGTGGAGATGCGCACCATCGGCGCGGGCGGCGGCTCCATCGCCGCGGTGGACGCGGCGGGGCGGCTCACCGTCGGCCCGCGCAGCGCGGGCGCGCGGCCCGGCCCCGTCTGCTACGGCCGCGGCGGGACGGAGCCCACGGTGACGGACGCGAACGCGGTGCTCGGCCGGCTCGATCCGGACTTCTTCCTGGGCGGCGCCATGGCGCTCGACCTCGCGGCCGCGCGCGCGGCGATGCAGGCGTGGATCGGCGAGAAGCTCGCCCTCTCCGTCGAGGAGGCGGCCGAGGGCGTGCTGCGCGTCACCAACGCCCAGCTCGCGGCCGCCGTGCGGCTCTCTCTCTTCGAGAAGGGGCTCGACCCGCGCGACTTCGCGCTGCTCTCCTTCGGCGGCGCGGGCGGGCTGCACGCGACCGAGGTGGCCGAGGAGCTGGGCATCGCCGAGGTGATCTTCCCGCGCGAGCCCGGCACCCTCTCGGCCTATGGCATCCTGTTCAGCGACCTCGTGCAGGACATCGCGCGCTCGCGCCTGCTGCGCGCGGAGGCGGCGAACCAGGCGGAGATCGAGGCGCTGCTGGCCGCGCTGCGCGCCGAGGGCGAGGCGCGCCTCGCCGCGGATGGCGTGCCGAAAGCGCAGCGCGCGATCGAGATCGCGGCCGATCTGCGCTACCACGGCCAGGCCTTCGAGCTGCTCGTGCCCTGGCCCGAGGCGCCCGACCTCGACGCGCTGCGGGCGCGCTTCCACGCCGCGCACCGCGCCCGCTTCTCCTACGCCGCCGAGGGCGAGCCGGTGGAGATCGTCACGCTGCGCGCCAGCGCCATCGGCCGGCTGGAGAAGCCCGAGGAAGCGGCCCCCGCCGCGCCCGAGCGCCCCGCCGCACCCGCCGCGCGCCGCGTCTGGCAGGGCGGCGAGGCGCGGGAATGGCCCGTCTGGCGGCGCGAGGCGCTGCGCCCGGCGGATGCGATCGAAGGCCCCGCCATCGTCGAGGAGGCCTTCGCCACCCATGTCATCGCGCGCGGCTGGCGCGCCGCGCTGGACCCGGAGGGCGCGCTGGTGGCGCGGAGGATCGCATGAGCACGCTCGGCCCCATCGAGATCGAGGTGATCCGCAACGCGCTCACCGCCGCGGCCGCGGAGATGGACGTGACCATCTGGCGCACCAGCCGCAGCACCATCGTGCGCGAGCTGCTCGACTACTCCACCGCCGTGTTCGACGCCGAGGGCAGCAACCTCGCGCAGTCCGCGCGCATCCCCTCGCACCTCAACTCGATGACGCACGCGCTGCGCACCCTGCTCCGCGACCATGTGCCCCCCGCGGAGTGGGAGGAGGGCGACGTGGTGATCTTCAACGACCCCTATTGCGGCGGCCAGCACCTGCCCGACATCCTGGCCTTCCGCGCCGTGTTCCACGAGGGGGTGCGCATCGCCTTCGTCGGCGCGCTGTGCCACCACATCGACGTGGGCGGGCTCGCGGCCGGCAGCTACGCGGCGAAGGCCACCGAGATCTACCAGGAAGGCCTGCGCATCCCGCCCGTGAAGCTCTTCGCGCGCGGGGTGCGCAACGAGGCGGTCTGGGCGATGATACGCCAGAACGTGCGCAAGCCCGATCTCCTGCTGGGCGACCTCTCCTCGCAGATCGCGAGCCTGGAGGTGGGGCGGGCGGCGCTGCTGCGGCTCGCGCGGCGCTTCGGCGCGGCGGCGATGATCGAGGCGGGGCGGCGCATCCTCGACATGAGCGAGGCGGGGATGCGCGCGGCCATCGCCGCCATGCCGGACGGCACCTATGAGTTCGAGGATTTCCTCGACGACGACGGCATCGCGCTCGGGCAGCCCGTGCGCCTCGCGGTGCGGCTCACCATCGCGGGCGAGACGGCGGTGGTGGATCTCTCCGGCTGCTCGCCCCAGGCGGCGGGGCCGATCAACGCCACGCTCGCCAGCACCAACGCCGCCGTGATGTTCGCGCTGATGTGCTGCGCCGATCCCTCGCTGCACATGAGCGCGGGGTGCTACCGGCCCATCACCGTCCTCGCGCCCGAGGGGCTGGTGGTGAACGCGCGCCACCCCGCGCCGGTGGCGCACCGCATCGCCGTGGGGCACCGGCTGCTCAACGCCATGATGGGCGCGCTGCACCAGGCCGCGCCGCACCTCATCCCCGCCGCCTATTACGGCAACAGCTACGTCACCACCTTCCAGACCGTCGCGGAATCCGGCGCGCGCGAGGTGCTGGTGGAGATCGAGATCGGCGGCTCCGGCGCGCATCCGGCGAAGGACGGGGTGAACGCCTATGCGGCCGGGATGCACAACAACAGCAACATCCCCATCGAGATGATCGAGGCGCAGATGCCGCTCACCGTCACGCGCTACGCGCTGCGCGAGGGCAGCGGCGGGGGGGGGCGGCATCGCGGCGGGCTCGGCCTGATCCGCGAGTGGCGGGTGGACAGCCCCGCCTGCTTCTTCACCGCCAACATGGACCGCTTCGTGCACGCCCCCTACGGGCTCGCGGGCGGCGGGCCGGCGGCGACGGGCCGGCTGCTGCTGATCCGCGAGGGCGCGGAGACGCCCATCCCGCCCAAGACCGACAACCTGATGCTGCGCGCGGGCGACATCGTGCGCCTCGAGACGAGCGGCGGCGGCGGCCACGGCCCGCCCGAGCAGCGCGACCCGGCCGCGCGCGCGCGCGACGCGCGGCTCGGCTACGCATGAGCTTCGATCCCGCGCGGCATCGCCCGGCCTGATTGACGCCCCCCTCCCCGCGCCGCACCCTCCGCGCGGCAGAAGGGAGGAAGGGCATGAGCCGACAGTTGCGCGTCGCGGTGCTGGGGGCGGGCACCATGGGCCATGCGCTGGCGCTGGTCTTCGCCATGGGCGGGCATCGCGTGCGCCTCACAGACAGCAACCCAGAGACGCTCGCCCGCGCCCAGGGGCTGATGGAGAAGGCGCTCGCCACGCTGGAGGCCGCGCACGAGGCCCCGCGCGGCTGGGGCAGCGCGCAGCTCGCCCAGGCCTGCACCCGCCACGCCGATCTCGCCGAGACGGTGGAGGGCGCCGAGCTGATCGTCGAGGCCATCGTGGAGAACCCCGAGGCGAAGCGCGACCTCTACGCGCGCCTCGATGCGCTCTCCCCTCCCGAGGCGATCTGGGCGAGCAACACGAGCTACCTCGACGTCTTCCCGCTCATGCCGAAGCACCGGCTGCGCCGCGCCCTCATCGCGCACTGGTACACGCCGCCCTATCTGGTGGACCTCGTGGACCTGGTGGCCAGCCCCGACTGCGAGCCCGAGGCGCTGCGCACCGTGAAGGAGGCGGTGGAGGCGATGGGCAAGGTGCCCATCGTGCTCAGGAAGTTCATCCCCGGCTACATCGCAAACCGCATCCAGGCCGCCTTCCAGGCCGAGGTGCAGTTCCTCATCGACGAGGGCTATGCCAGCGCCCAGGACGTGGATGACAGCGCGCTGCACGGCATCGCGCTGCGCTTCGCCATCCTCGGCATCATGGCCAAGGCGGATTTCACCGGGCTGCCCATGCTGCAGCACGCCTTCCGCAACCGCATGTACACGCCCCCGCCCGACACGGGCGCGAGCGCGAGCCTCGATGCGCTGGTGGCGCGCGGCGATACGGGCGTGATGGCCGGCCGCGGCTACTACGACTGGGGCGGGCGGCCGCCCGAGCAGCTCTTCGAGGAGCGCGACGCGAAGCTCATCGCGCTCAAGAAGGCGCTGCGGCAGATCGGCGCCATGGCCGGGCGCGGCATGAAGGAGAACCCGCTGTGATCCGCTACGACCTCTCGGGCAGGGCCGCGCTCGTCACCGGCGGCGCCTCGGGCATCGGGCTCGCCACCGCGCGGCTTCTCGCGCGCTCAGGCTGCCGGGTGGCGATCAACCACCTGCCCGACGATCCGCGCGGGATGGAGGCGGTGGAGGCGCTGCGCGCGGAGGGATGCGATGCGCTCTCCGCCCCCGGCGACGTGGCCTGCGCCACCGACGCGCCGCGCATGGTGGAGCAGGCGGCGCGCGATCTCGGCCGGCTCGACTATCTGGTGAACAACGCGGGCACGCCGGGCACGCGCAGCGCCATCCCGCCCACCGATCTCGAGCGCATCACCGAGGAGCTGTGGCGGGAGGTGATCGAGGTGAACCTGCTCGGCGTGTTCCGCTGCAGCAAGGCCGCCGCGCCGCATCTCAAGGCCGCGGGCGGGGCCATCGTCTCGGTCGCCTCCATCGCGGGGATCAACTCCCCCGGCTCCTCCATGGCCTATGGCGCGACCAAGGCGGGGGTGATCTCGCTCACCAAGAACCTCGCGCGCGGGCTGGGGCCGGAGGTGCGGGTGAACGCCGTCGCGCCCGGCGCCGTGAACTCCACCTGGATGGTGGAATGGACCAACGAGCAGCGCGTGCAGTCCATCGAGAAGGCCGTGCTCAAGCGCCGCTGCGAGCCGGAGGATCTGGCGGAGGTGATGGTCTTCCTGCTCGCCGGCGCGGCGATGGTGACGGGCCAGACCATCGTGGTGGATGGCGGGCTGACGCTGTGATCACGCCGGGCGCGGCGTGTAGCTCTGCTTGAGGCAGCGGATGCCGAAGGCGGTGCGCGTGTGGCGCACGCCGGGCAGGCGGTAGATCTTCTCGCGCAGCAGCCGCTCATAGCCCGCCGTGCCGCCCACCGCGGCCTTGATCACATAGTCGTATTCCCCGGTGACGAGCCAGGCCTCGATCACCTCCGGCATGGCGGCGATGGCGGATTCGAACTCGGCGAGCTGCGCCTCGTCGTGCTTCTCGGTCATCACCTCGATGATCACCGTGTCCGGCAGGCCGAGCTTCGCCTGGTCGAGCGCGGCGTGATAGCCGCGGATCACCCCCGCCTGCTCGAGCTTGCGCACCCGCGCCCAGCAGGGCGAGGGCGAGAGGCCCACGCGCTCGGCCAGCTCGGCGTTGGTCAGCCGCGCCTCGGCGTGCAGGGCGCGGAGGATGCGCTTGTCGGTCGCGTCCATGACGGAAGATCCTTCCGGGATTTCGGCAGCGCACAACAAAATGTGGAAGGAACTCTTGCATCCCCCGGGGCATCCTTCCAGCGCGAACAGCCAGGGGAGGCGTTCCATGAACAGCATCGTCCGGGCCGGACCCACGCTGGAGGAGCGCTGGGAGGCGGCGGGGCGCGAGACCCTGCTCACCGGCACCCAGGCGCTGGTGCGGCTGCCGCTGCTGGTGCGCGCGCTGGACGCGCAGCGGGGCCTCGCCACGGCGGGCTTCATCAGCGGCTATCGCGGCTCGCCGCTCGGCGGCTATGACCGCGAGCTGTGGCGGCAGCGCGCCCGCCTCGCCGCCGCCGACATCCATTTCGAGCCGGGGCTGAACGAGGATCTGGCCGCCACCGCCTGCTGGGGCACGCAGCAGATCCACCTCGCGCCGGGCGCGACGCGCGCCGGCGTCTTCGCCATCTGGTACGGCAAGGGGCCGGGGCTCGACCGCGCGGGCGATGTGCTGCGCCACGCGAACGGGGCGGGCACGGCCCCGCTGGGCGGCGTGCTGGCCCTGGCGGGGGATGATCCGGCGGCGAAATCCTCCACCGTCACCAGCGGCTGCGAGCACAGCTTCGCCGATCTCGAAATCCCGCTGCTCGACCCCGCCGATGTGGCCGAGGTGCTGGAGTTCGGCGTGAAGGGCATCGCGCTCTCGCGCTTCGCGGGGCTCTGGGTCGGGATGAAATGCGTCGCGGAGACCATGGACGCGACCATGACCCTGACGGTGGACCCCGCCGCCCACGCCAGCCTCGCGCCGGAGGGCGTTCCCATGCCCGAGGGGGGCCTGCACATCCGTCTGAAGGACTCTGCGCTGGCCATCGAGGAGCGGCTGCGCCGCTTCAAGCTGCCCGCGGCGCTGGCCTTCGCCCGCGCGAACGGGCTCGACAAGCGGCCCTGGCGCGCGCCGCACCCGCGCTTCGGCATCGCGGTGCGCGGCAAGGCCTGGTCCACGCTGCGCCAGGCGCTGCAGGAGGCCGGCATCACGCCCGAGCTCGCGCGGATGATGGGGCTCGCGATCTGGAAGCCCGGCCTCGTCTGGCCGCTCGACCGCGAGGCGGCGCGGGAGTTCGCGCGCGGCCTCGAGACGCTGCTGGTGGTGGAGGACCGCCGCGCCTTCCTCGAATCCCAGCTCCGCGAGGCGCTCTACGACCTGCCCGAGCGCCCCGCGATCCGCGGCAAGGACCTGCTCTCCGACCTCGCGGAGCTCGATTCTGCCCAGATCCTCCGCGCCCTCGCCGCCACCCTGCCCGAGGGGCTGCGCACCGAGCGCCTGGCCGCGCGGCTCGCCGAGCTCGAGGCGCTGGCGGCGGCGGACCGCGCGCCGCTCGCGCTGCGCACGCCCTATTTCTGCCCGGGCTGCCCGCACAACACCTCCACGCGCCTGCCCGAGGGGAGCCGCGCCCTGGCCGGGATCGGCTGCCACTACCTCGCCAAGGACATGGGCCGGGAGAGCGACCTCTTCACCCATATGGGCGGCGAGGGCGCGCCCTGGATCGGCCAGCACCGCTTCACCGACACGCCGCACGTCTTCGCCAACATGGGCGATGGCACCTACGCGCATTCGGGCATCCTCGCGATCCGCGCGGCCATCGCCGCCGGGGTCACGATGACCTACAAGATCCTCGTCAACGGCGCGGTGGCCATGACCGGCGGCCAGCCCGCCGAGGGCGAGGTCACGGTGCCGCGCATCGCCGCCCAGGTGGCGGCCGAGGGCGCCGCGCGCATCGCCATCGTCGCCGACGACCCCGACCGCCACCGGGGCGACCCGCTGATCCCGCCCGGCGTGACCTTCCACCCCCGCGCGGAGCTCGACGCGGTGCAGCGCGAACTGCGCGCCACACCGGGCGTCTCCGTCCTGATCTACGACCAGCAATGCGCCACCGAGCGCCGCCGCCAGCGCAAGCGCGCCCAGGCGCCCCAGGCGCTGCGCCGGGCCGTGATCAACCCCCGCGTCTGCGAGGATTGCGGGGATTGCTCGCGCGCCTCCAACTGCATCGCCATCGAGCCCATCGAGACGGAATGGGGCCGCAAGCGGCGCATCGACCAGTCCGCCTGCAACCAGGATCTCTCCTGCCTGCAGGGCTTCTGCCCCTCCTTCCTCACGCTGGAGGGGGCGGCGCCCGCCAGCCCGCCCCTGCCGGTCTTCGACTCCGAACCGCCCGAACCCGCCCTGCCTGAGCCCGCGCCGGGCGAGGCCTGGAACCTGCTGCTCTGCGGCGTGGGCGGGCAGGGGGTGACGGCGCTGGGCGCCATCCTCGCCATGGCGGCGCACATCGAGGGCCGGCCCGTCCGCTCGCTCGACATGCTCGGCCTCGCGCAGAAGGGGGGCGGGGTCTATGTGCAGATGCGCATCGGCCGGGCGGGCGGCGAGGTGACGAGCCCCCGCATCGGCCCGGGCCTCGCCGATGCGGTGATCGCGGCCGATCTCGTGGGCGCGCAGGGCCGCACCGCCCGGCCCATGATGGCGCCCGGCCGCACCCGGGTGGTGGTGGCCGCCGCCCCCTCGCCCACCGGGGCCTTCGTGCTCGACCCCGAGACGCGGCTCGACGCGCCGGCCATGCTGGAGAGCCTGCGCG
Source organism: Rubritepida flocculans DSM 14296 (assembly GCF_000425365.1). Classification (GTDB taxonomy): domain Bacteria; phylum Pseudomonadota; class Alphaproteobacteria; order Acetobacterales; family Acetobacteraceae; genus Roseococcus; species Roseococcus flocculans. Next base: position 28,021 of record NZ_AUDH01000019.1, read on the forward strand.
CCGCGGCGCGCGAGGTGGTGGCGCTGGACGCCGCGCGCGCGGTGGAGCGCGACTTCGGCGACCTCATCTTCCTCAACATCTGGCTGCTCGGCGCGGCCTGGCAGCGCGGGATGGTCCCGCTGGGCCGCGCCGCCCTGCGCGAGGCCATCGCGCTGAACGGCGCGGCGGTGGAGCGCAACCTGGCCGCCTTCGAGGCCGGCCGCCGCGCCGCCCCCGAGGCCCCGCCCGCGCCGGAGCCGCTGCCGGCCCTCATCGCCCGGCGGGTGGAGGATCTCGCCGCCTACCAGTCCGCCCGCTACGCCCGGCGCTACGCCGCCTTCCTGGCCGAGGTGCAGTCCGCTGCACCGGAAGCGGAGCGGCTGCACCGGGCGGTGGCCATCCAGCTCCATCGGCTCATGGCCTTCAAGGACGAATACGAGGTGGCGCGGCTGCACGCCGACCCCGCCTGGCGGGCCGAGCTCGCGCGGCGCTTCACCGGGGCGCGGCGCGTCGAGATGCACCTCGCCCCGCCCCTGCTCGCCAGGCCCGGCCCGGATGGGCGCCCGGCGAAACGCGCCTTCGGCCCCTGGATGTGGCGCGCCATGGGGCTGCTGCGGCACGGGAAGATCCTGCGCGGCACCTGGCTCGACCCCTTCGGCTGGACGGAGGAGCGCCGGACCGAGCGCGCCCTGCCCGCGGAGTTCATGGCGGGCGTGCGCCGCCACCTGGCCGACCCCGCGCGCGCCGCGGAATGGGCCGAGGCGGCGGCCGGCATCAAGGGCTTCGGCCCGGTGAAGGCGGCCAACCTCGCCCGGGTGCGGGCGCGCTGGGCGGCGCTGGACAAGGCCGCCGCCCAGGGCTGAGCATCGCGCCATGTTCGAGCTGCCCGAGACCACCCGCGCCCTGCGCGAGACCGCCCTCGACTTCGCCCGCGCGCGCATCGCGCCGCACGCCCTGGCCTGGGACGAGCAGCGGCATTTCCCCGTGGAGGTGCTGCGCGAGGCGGCGGCGCTGGGCATGGCCGGCCTCTATGTGCGCGAGGAGAGCGGCGGCGCGGGGCTCACACGGCTCGACGCCGCCGTGGTCTTCGAGGCGCTGGCCACCGGCTGCCCCACCGTCAGCGCCTTCCTCTCCATCCACAACATGGTGGCCTGGATGCTGGACCGCTGGGGCAGCCCGGCGCAGCGGGCCGAGTGGCTCCCGCCGCTGCTCGCCATGGAGAAGATCGCCGCCTACTGCCTCACCGAGCCGGGATCGGGCAGCGACGCCGCCGCGCTCGCCACCCGCGCGGCGCGGGACAATGAGGGCTGGGTGCTGAACGGCACCAAGCAGTTCATCAGCGGCGCGGGCGCGGCCGACCTCTACCTCACCATGGTCCGCACCGAGGGGCCGGGGGCGGACGGGATTTCGGCGCTGCTCATCCCCAAAGGGACGCCCGGCCTCTCCTTCGGCGCGAACGAGAAGAAGATGGGCTGGAACGCCCAGCCCACGCGCCAGGTGATCCTGCAGGACGCGCGGCTGCCCGCCGCGGCGCTGCTGGGCGAGGAGGGGATGGGCTTCCGCTACGCCATGGCGGGGCTGGACGGGGGGCGGCTGAACATCGCCGCCTGCTCGCTGGGCGGGGCGCAGGCGGCGCTCGACATCGCGCTCTGCTATGTGAAGGAGCGCCGGGCCTTCGGCCGCGCTATCGCCGATTTCCAGGCCACCCAGTTCCGCCTCGCGGACATGGCGACGGAGCTGGAGGCGGCGCGCGCCCTGCTCTGGCGCGCCTGCGCGAAGCTCGACGCCGGCGCGCCCGACGCCACCGCCGCCTGCGCCATGGCCAAGCGCTTCGTCACCGACACCGGCCACCGCGTGGCGGACGAGGCACTGCAGCTTCTGGGCGGCTATGGCTACCTGCACGAATACGGCGTCGAGAAGATCGTGCGCGACCTCAGGGTGCACCGCATCCTGGAAGGCACCAACGAGATCATGCGGATGATCACCGCCCGATCCCTTTTGCGGGCGTGACGATTCCCCCTTGATCCCGAGCGGGAAGATCGGGCACATCGCCACCATGCGTTGCATGCTGGCCGGGTTGTTCGCGCTCCCACTCCTCGCCGCACCGGCGGCGGCGCAGGGCGTGATCGTCGTGCCGGCGGGGGCGGAGGTGGTGGTTCCCCCGCGCGGGGCCGGCCCCGCGCCCCGACCGCCGCTCGCGCCATCCGGGGCGGGGCGGCCGCGTCCCTTGCCGGCCCGGCCCATGATGGCCCAGGCCGGGGGCGGCCAGGCCATCGGCCTCTCCGCCATTCCGCTCGGCGCCCCTGTGGGGCTGGCGGCCCCCGCCTTTATGGCCCTGCCGCTCGCCGCTGCGGCGGCGGTGGCGGCGGGCTCCCTGCCCGGCGGCGGGGGCGGGACCACCGCGCCGGCCCGTACGCGCTGAGGCTCAGCCCCGCAGCCGCTCCAGGATGTCGGGCAGCAGCGCGGCGTCGCCCACCGCCACCACATCGCCCGCGCTGGCGAGGGTGAGGGGGTTTCCCTCCCAATCGGTCATGCGCCCGCCCGCGCCTTCGATCACGGGCACCAGCGCCGCCCAGTCCCAGGGCTTGAGGGTGGATTCCACCACCGCATCCACCAGCCCCAGCGCGATCAGCCCATAGGCGTAGCAGTCCCCGCCCCAGGAGACGCGGCGGGCGGCGCGGCGCACCCGCTCGAAGCGCGCCATGCGCGGCGGGTCGAAGATGTCGGGCGAGGTGACGGCGAGTTCCGCCTCCTCCAGCCGCGCGCAGGGGCGCACCCGGGCCTCGCCGCCCAGCGGCGAGGCGAATCGCGTCCCCTCGCCCGCCACGCCGAGCCAGCGCTCGCCCGTCACCGGCTGGTCGATGAGGCCCAGCACCGGGACGCCCCGGTGCAGCAGGCCGATCAGCGTGCCGAAGAGCGGCCGCCCGGTGAGGAAGGCGCGCGTGCCGTCGATGGGATCGAGCACCCAGAGCCACTCGGCCTCGCCGCGCTCCGTGCCGTATTCCTCGCCCATGATGCCGTGGCCGGGGAAACGCTTCGCCAGGAAGGCGCGCAGCGCGCGCTCGGCCGCGCGGTCCGCCTCCGTCACCGGCGAGGCGTCGCCCTTCGCCTCGACCAGCAGCGCCGAGCGGAAGAGGGGGCGGATGGCCGCGCCGGCCAGATCGGCGGCCGCCTCGGCCGCCGCGACGAACTCGGGAGGAACGCGGCGCGCGCCGTCAGCCGCCACGGCGGGCCGTCCGGGTCAGGGCAGCGGAACCGGGTTCGGCGAGTTGGAGCGCAGGAACATGATGATGTCCGCGCGCTGCTGCGGGTTGGGGAGGCCGGCGAAGGCCATGCGCGTGCCGGGCATGGCGCGCGCCGGGGCGGCGATGAAGGCGTTGAGCGCCTCGAAATCCCAGGGCTTGTCGGCCAGCGCGCGGTTCGCGGCGCTGTAGTTGAAGCCCGCCACCTGGGCGTGGCCGCTGCCCACGATGTTCCAGAGATTGGGCCCGACGGCGTTGCGCCCGCCCTCGTTGAAGCTGTGGCAGGAGGCGCAGAGCCGCTGGGCGAGCTGGCGGCCGTTGTCCGCGCTCGCGTTGGCGAGCAGGGGCGCGATGGGCTCCACCGCCGGGGCGGCCGGGGCGGCGGCGGCGGGGGCGGCCGCCTGCTGCGGCGCCGCGCCGAGGCTGATCGCGGGCTGGGAGAGCTTCTTGGGGTGGATCAGCACCTCGGCGAAGATGCCCGCACCCATGAAGGCGATGCCCGCCGTCAGGACGGAGGCGGCGATCTTGTTGAACTCCAGGCTCATGCCGGGCGCACCCTTCCTCGACCTTGCATGCTCACGACCCGGCGCCGCGGCCCTTTGCGCCGAGCCCGGCCCTGATCTATGCGTGGGCCCTTCCTTACAGGCGGCATGACGCCGCATCAACCGCCCGGACGCCGCTTTCCCATGAATCCGATCATCGTGATCCCGGCCCGCATGGCGGCGACGCGACTGCCCGGCAAGCCGCTGGCGGACATCGGTGGCAAGCCGATGGTGGTGCATGTGCTGGAGCGCGCCGCGCGCGCCGGGGTGGGCCCCGTCGCCGTCGCGGCCGGCGAGCCGGAGATCGTCTCGGCCGTGCAGGCCGCCGGCGGCCGCGCCGTGCTGGTCGCCGATGACGTGCCGAGCGGCACGGACCGCGTCTTCCGCGCCCTCGCCGCGCTCGACCCCGAGGCCCGTCACGACGTGGTGGTGAACCTGCAGGGCGATGTGCCCACCCTGGCGCCCGAGCTGCTGCACGCCGTGCTCCGGCCCCTGGCCGAGCCGGGGGTGGACATCGCCACGCTCGTCTGCCCCATCGCCGATGAGGCGGAGGCCAACACCCCCTCCTTCGTGAAGGCCGCCTGCGCCTTCGCCGAGGGGCAGGAGGTGGCGCCCGCCCTCTATTTCAGCCGCAACCCGATCCCCTGGGGCGAGGGGCCGCGCTGGCACCACATCGGCATCTACGCCTTCCGCCGCACCGCGCTGGCGCGCTTCGTCGCGCTGCCGGAATCGCCGCTGGAGCGGCGCGAGAAGCTCGAGCAGCTTCGCGCGCTGGAGGCCGGCATGCGCATCGCCGCCGCGCGCGTGCCGCACGGCCCCTTCGGCGTGGACACGCCCGCCGACCTCGACCGCGCCCGCCGCCTGATCGGAGCCCCATGACCCAGACCATCGCCTTCCAGGGCGTCCCCGGCGCCTATTCGGACCTCGCCTGCCGCCACGCCTATCCGGGCTGGACCACCCTGCCCTGCCCCTCCTTCGAGGCCGCCATGGCCGCGGTGCGCGAGGGGCGCGCGCAGCTCGCCATGCTGCCCTGCGAGAACTCGCTGGCGGGCCGCGTGCCCGACATCCACCGCCTGCTGCCCGATTCGGGCCTCAGCGTGGTGGGCGAGCATTTCGAGCGGGTGGAGCATTGCCTCCTCGCCCGGCCCGGCGCCTCGCTCGCCACCATCCGCAAGGCGCACAGCCACCCCATGGCGCTCGGCCAGGTGCTGAAGGTGATCAAGGAGCTGGACCTCAAGCCCGTGATCCAGGCCGACACGGCCGGCGCGGCGGAGCTGATCGCGCGCGAAGGCACGAGCGAGGACGCCGCCATCGCCAGCGAGCTCGCCGCCGAGGTCTATGGGCTGCAGATCCTGCGCCGCAACGTCGAGGACGCGCCGCACAACACCACGCGCTTCTACGTGATGGCGCGGGAGCGGCGCATGCCGCCCGTGGGCACGCCGCACACCGTGACCACCTTCGTCTTCCGCGTGCGGAACATGCCCGCCGCGCTCTACAAGGCGCTGGGCGGCTTCGCCACCAACGGCGTGAACATGACGAAGCTCGAGAGCTACATGATCGACGGCGCCTTCACCGCCACGCAGTTCCTCTGCGACGTGGACGGGCACCCGGACGATCCGCCGCTGTTCCGCGCGCTGGAGGAGCTGCGCTTCTTCTCGCGCGAGGTGAAGGTGCTGGGCAGCTATCCCGCCCATCCCTGGCGCATCGCGCATGAGGGGCGCTGAGCGCCCTCCGGCGCTTCCTCAGGCCAGATGCGCGGCGGGGCCGAGCAGCGCCTCGCGCATCCGCGCCTGAAGGATCGCGCCCTCGCGCGGCGGCAGCACGAGCGGGAGGTTCGCCGCATCCACCTTGGCCACCGCGAAGAAGGGCCCCGCCTTGGCGCGCGTGGCCGCCACCAGGGCGGGCACCTGCTCGGGCGCGGTGACGCGCATGGTGGCCTTGATGCCCGCGCCCTCGGCCATGGTCACGAGGTCCGTGCCATGGGCGGTCGCGGTCTGCTGCATGCCCGTCTCGCCGTAGTGCTCGTTGTCCTGCACCACGATGGCGAGGTTGGGCGGCGCCTGCTGCGCGATGCTGGCCAGGCTGCCCACGCCCATCAGCATCTCGCCATCGCCGGTGATCACCAGCACCGGGCGCGCGGGCTGCGCCAGGGCGAGGCCGAGGCCGATCATCGCCGCCCCGCCCATCCCGCCCCAGAGCGGGAAGTTGCAGGGGTGGTCGCCCACCGCCGTGATGTCCCAGGCGGGCGCGCCGAGCCCCGCCACCACCAGCAGCTCGCCGCGATCGGCGAGCAGGGCGCGCACCAGTTCGCGCCGGTCGAGCTTTCCGGAAGCCGCGCGCATCTCAGTCCTTCCCGAATGTCTTGGCGCCCAGCACGCGCTGGCCGATCAGCGTGGCCGCGGGGCGATAGGTGTGGAAGGCGAGCTTCAGCGTGGCCTCCACCGTGGGCTCCACATCCTCGGCGCGGTCGGCGCGGTGCACCAGCGTGCCCATCGCCTCCAGCACCGTCTGCGTCGCCTGGCCCATGGGCACCTGCGCCGGGTTGAACTCGCCGAAATCGCCGCGCATGGTCACGATCATCGGCATCGGGCAGCGATGGATCGTCGCCAGCGAGAGCATGTTGATGCAGTTCCCCACGCCGGAGGACTGCATGAGCAGCACGCCGCGCTGCCCGCCGAGCCAGGCGCCCTGCATCAGCGCGATTCCCTCCTCCTCGGTGGTCAGCGTCACCACGCGCAGGTCGTTGTCGGCCAGGCAGCGGCGGATCAGCCGCGCATGCCCCGCATCGGGCACCAGGGCCACCTGGCGGATTGAATGGCGCTTGAGCAGCGCGTAGATGCGGTCTGGCCAATCGGCCGCGGCATCGGGCGCGGTTTCCATCGCCTGGCGATCCATGGACATCCTCCGGTCGCGGGGGAGCATCCGTCCGGTCCCGGCATCTGTCCAGCGGGGGCGCATGGCTTTCCGGCACAGCGTCGCAGGCACCACCTACGTTTTCGACGACCTGCGCACGCTGCTCGCGCGCGCCACCCCCTTCCGCTCGGGCGATGCGCTGGCCGGCGTGGCGGCTGCCAGCGCGGCCGAGCGCGTGGCCGCGCAGCGCGCGCTGGCCGATCTGCCGCTGCGGCATTTCCTGAACGAGGCCATCATCCCCTACGAGGCGGACGAGGTGACGCGCCTCATCCTCGATGGGCACGATCCGGCGGCCTTCGCGCCCATCGCGCACCTCACCGTGGGCGGCTTCCGCGACTGGCTGCTCGCCGCGCCGCCCGAGGCGCTGCCGCCGATCCGCGCCGGGCTCACGCCCGAGATGGTGGCCGCCGTCTCCAAGATCATGCGCGTGGCGGATCTCGTCTCGGTCGCGGCGAAATGCCGCGTCGTCACGCGCTTCCGCAACACGATCGGGCTGCCGGGCACGCTCTCCATCCGCCTGCAGCCCAACCACCCGACGGATGATCCGCGCGGCGTGGCGGCGGCGGTGCTGGATGGGCTGCTGCTCGGCGCGGGCGATGCGGTGATCGGCGTGAATCCGGCCACCGACAATGTCGAGCAGGCGATGGCGCTGCTCGAGATGCTGGAGGCCGTGCGCGAGCGCTTCGCGATCCCGACCCAGAGCTGCGTGCTCTGCCACGTCACCACCAGCCTGCGCGTCATCGAGCGCGGCGCGCCGGTCGATCTCGTCTTCCAGTCCATCGGCGGCACGGAAGGCGTGAACCGCAGCTTCGGCGTGGATCTCGCCCTGCTGCGCGAGGCGCGCGAGGCCGCGCTCGCGCTGAAACGCGGCACGCTCGGCGAGAACGTGATGTATTTCGAGACCGGCCAGGGCAGCGCGCTCTCGGCCGAGGCGCATCACGGCGTGGACCAGCAGACGCTGGAGGCCCGCGCCTATGCCGTCGCGCGCGCCTTCGCCCCGCTGCTGGTGAACAGCGTGGTGGGCTTCATCGGCCCCGAATACCTCTTCGACGGCAAGCAGATCCTGCGCGCCGGGCTCGAGGACCATTTCTGCGGCAAGCTGCTCGGCCTGCCGATGGGCGTGGACGTCTGCTACACGAACCACGCGGAGGCGGACCAGGACGACATGGACGCGCTGCTGATCGCGCTGGCCGTGGCGGGCGTCACCTACATCATGGGCGTGCCGGGGGCGGATGACGTGATGCTCGCCTACCAGTCGACGAGCTTCCATGACGGGCTCACGGCGCGGGCGCTGCTCGGCAAGACGCCGGCGCCGGAGTTCGCGGCCTGGATGGAACGGATGGGGATCGGCGCAGGCGAGGCGATCCCGGAGCGCCTCTCGCCGGCGCTGATCGGCCTCGCATGAGCCTCACCCGCTGGGCCGACCTCCGCCGCTTCACCCCCGCCCGCGTCGGCCTCGGCCGTGCCGGCACGGGGCTGCCCACGGCCGCCCATCTCGACTTCCAGGAGGCGCACGCCGCGGCGCGCGACGCGGTGTGGTCCGAACTCCGCCCCGAGGCGCTCGGCCTCGACGCGCCCGTGGTGCAGAGCGCGGCGCGCGACCGGCGCGAATACCTGCTGCGCCCCGATCTCGGCCGGCGGCTCCGCGCGGAGGATGCGGCGCGGCTGCCGCGCACGGGCGGCGTGGTCGTCGTCGTGGCCGACGGGCTTTGCGCCGCCGGCGTGCAGGCCCAGGCCGTGCCGCTGCTGCGCACCTTCGCCGCCCCCTGGCCCGTGGTGGTGGCGCTGCAGGCGCGCGTGGCGCTGGGCGACGCCATCGGCGAGGCCATGGGCGCCGAGGCGGTGGTGGTCATGATCGGCGAGCGCCCCGGCCTCTCCGCGCAGGACAGCCTGGGCCTCTACCTCACCTGGGCCCCTCGCCCCGGCCGCACCGACGCCGAGCGGAACTGCATCAGCAACATCCGCCCCGGCGGCCTCACGCATGCGGAGGCGGCGGCGAAGCTGCATTGGCTGCTCGGCGCGGCGCGCGCGCTGGGCGCGACCGGCGTGGCGCTGAAGGACGAGATGCCGGCGCTTCCGTCGCTGGAGGGCAAGGGATAGCCTGCCCCGAAACACGGGGAGGAAGGCCATGCCCATGCTGCGCGTTCTCTGCGCCCTCGCGGCGCTTCTCGCACCGCCCTGGGCGGCGGCGCAGGAGTATCCCACGCGGCCCGTCCAGCTCGTCATCCCCTTCCCGCCCGGCGGCAACACGGACCTGATGGCCCGCGCGCTCCAGGCCGAGCTCGCGCGCGCGCTCGGCGGCACGGTGGTGGCGGTGAACCGCGGCGGCGCGGCGGGCGCCATCGGCAACGCCGAGGTGTTCCGCGCCCGGCCGGACGGCTACACCATCGGCCTCTCGCCCAACAACGCCATCACCACCCAGCCGCACCTGCAGAGCACGGCCTACACGGCCGAGGGCTTCCGCTACCTCTGCCTCGTCTACGACAACCCGCAGGTGGTGATCCTCGGCCGCAACGCGCCCTTCCGCGACTTCGCGGGCATGATCGCCCACGCGCGCACGGGGCGCGAGGCGCTGGTCTATGGCGCGCCCGGGCTCGGCAGCACGCAGCACATCCTGATGGCGCAGCTTCTGCGCGCGGCGGGCGTGAGCGGCCTGTTCGTGCCCTACACCGGCGCGGGGCCCATGGCCCAGGCGGCGCTGGCGGGCGACATCATGGCCTTCGTCGAGGCCGCGACCATCCCGGCCTCCACGGGGCTCGGCGTGCTCGCGGTGCTCGATCGCCAGCGCATGCCCTCCCTGCCCGATGTGCCGAGCATCGCCGAGCTCGGCATCCCCATGCGCGGCACGACCTATGGCGGCCTCCTCGCGCCGGCCGATCTGCCCGACGCCATCGCCGCCCGGCTGGAGCGCGCCTGCGAGCGGGCGGTGGCCAGCGAGGGCTTCCGCAGCGCCGCCGAGCGGCTGAACGCCGTGCCGAGCTTCGCCCCCGGCGCCGAGTTCCGCGCGCGCTTCCTGGGCGAGAGCCAGGCGAACCGCGCGCTGCTCGAAGACCTGGGCATCCGCCGCCAGTGATGCTCGCGCCCGACCCCGCGCTGATCGAGGAGGGCTTCCTGCGCGCCTCGGGCCCGGGCGGGCAGAACGTGAACAAGCTGGAGACCGCGGTGCAGCTCCGCTGGCACGCGGCGCAGGACGCGCTGCCCGAGGATGTGCTGAAGCGCCTGGCCGCCCTGGCGGGGCGGCGCATGACGAAGCAGGGCGTGCTCGTCATCACCGCCCAGCGCCACCGCACGCGCGAGCGCAACCGCGAGGAGGCGATGGCCCGGCTGCTCGCCCTGCTGGCCGAGGCCGCCGCGCCGCCGCCCCCGCCGCGCCGCCCGACCAGGCCCGGGCGCGCCGCGCGCGAGCGGCGGCTGGAGGGAAAGGCCGCCCGCGCCGCCACCAAGAAGCTGCGCGGGCGGATCAATCCCGAGTCATGACCTATGCTTCACCATGGGCACACGGGCGGGTGAAGCCCCGCGCGGCATCTCTTCGCCATGCACGCGCTGATCGCCTTGCCCGTCGCCTGGCTGATGGCCACGCCGGCCCAGGCGGGGGGCGTCGCCCGCATCACGACCGAAAGCGCCGAGTATTGCGAGGAGCTGGCCGCACGGCTCTCCGGGCTGCCCAAGGCCGAGGATCCGATCCCCCGCGCCCTGGGCGAGGAGGGGCGGCGGCTCTGCGCCAGCGGCCATGTGCGCAGCGGCATCGCCCGGCTGCGGCGGGCCATCCGCGCCGCGCAGACCCCGAACCAGGGATAGCCCCGCCCCCCGCCCATGCGCGCTGACGCGGCCGTGGCGCTGGCCGGCGCGGCCTGCACGGCGGTGGGCATCGGGCTCGCGCGCTTCGCCTTCGTGCCGCTGTTTCCCGCGCTGGTCGAGGCCGGCTGGGTGACGGGGGCGCAGGCCGGGCTGCTCGGCGCGGCGGCGCTGGCCGGCTACATCGCGGGCGCGCTGCTGGCGCAGCCGCTGGGGCGGGCGCTGGGCACGCGCGGGGCGCTGGGTGCGGGCTTCGCGGCGGTGCTGGCCGCGCTGGCGCTCAGCGCCGCGCCGCTCGGCTTCCTCTGGCTGCTGGCCTGGCGGCTGCTCGCCGGGGTGGCCGGCGGGGTGCTGATGTCGCTGGCCGGGCCCGCCGTGCAGCGGGCGGTGCGGCCGGAGGCGCGCGGGCGCGCGGCGGGGGTGGTCGTCTCCGGCGTGGGGGCGGGGATCGCGCTGGGCGCGCTGGCGCTGCCGCCCCTGCTGCGGCTCGGTCCGGCCGCCGGATGGCTTGGCCTGGCGGTGCTGGTGGCGACGCTCTGGGCGCTGGCGGCGCGCCGCCTGCCGGCCGATGCGGGGGGCGGGCCGCCGCGCGGGGCGCCGCCCCTGATGCCCTGGCTGCTGCTCTCCTACAGCCTCTCGGGCGCGGGGATGGTGCCGCACATGGTCTATCTTTCGGACCTCGCGGCGCGCGGGCTGGGGCTCGGGCTGCTCGCGGGCAGCCTGATCTGGCTCCTGTTCGGCGCGGGCGCGCTGCTGGGCACCCTCACCGGCGGGCGCGTGGCCGACCGGCTGGGAGGGGCGCGGGCCACGCGGATCTGGCTCGGCGTGCAGGTGCTGGCCGTGGCGGCGGTGCTGACCGGCGACGCGGCGCTGCTGCTGCCCGGCGCGGCGCTGGGGGGCTTCGCCGGGGTGGGGGTTACGGCGGTGACGCTGGCCTGGGCGCGCGAGGCGGCGGGCGAGGCCGCCGGCGCGCTCTGGGTGCGCTGCACCATCGGCTACTCGATCGGGCAGGCGGGGGCGGCCTTCGCCCTCGCGCCGCTCTTCGGCGCGACGGGCGAGAGCCACGCGGCGGTCTTCGCGGCCGGGCTCGCATTGTCGCTCGGCGCGCTGCTGGCCGCTATGCCGGGAAGGTCCCGTCCATCTTGAGCACCTCGCCCGCCAGGTAGAGGCTTCCGCAGACCAGGATGCGCCCCGGCGCCTCCTGCGCGAGGATTCGCGGCAGGGCGGTGGCGAGATCGGGCCCCGGCCGGGCCGCCCCGCCGCTGGCCGCCACGATGTCCTGCACGCCCATGCCGAGGTGCTGTCCCTCCTCGCGGATGGCGGTCAGCGTGGTGGCGAGGGGGATGAGCGGCGCGAGGAAGCCCGCGGCCGTCTTGCCCTGCTTCATGCCGACGATGAGGTGCAGCGGCCGGTCGCGCCATTCGGCCAGCGTCGCCGCCAGCGCCTTGCCCGCCCCCTCGTTGTGCCCGCCATCGAGCCAGAGCTCCCAGGGGGCGGGCGGCGCGAGGCGCCCGTGCAGGCGCTGCAGCCGCGCCGGCCAGACCGCCCCCGCCACCCCGCGCCGGATCGCCTCCTCGCTCAGCCAGGGCGGGTTCCAGGCGCGCAGCGCGGCGATGGCGATGCCGGCGTTGTCGGGCTGATGCGCCCCGGGCAGGCCGGGCGGCGGCAGGGCGATGGCCCCGCGCGCGTCGCGGAAGACGCCGCCCTCCACCTCCCATTCCCGCCCGCGCGCGAGCAGCGGCGCGCCGAGCTCCGCCGCGCGCGCGGCGATCACGGCCAGCGCCTCGGGCCGCTGCGCGCCGGTGGCGCAGGGCACGCCGGGCTTGAGGATGCCCGCCTTCTCGAAGGCGATCTTCGCCAGGCTGTCGCCCAGGAACTCCATGTGGTCCATGGAGATGCTGGTGATCGCGGTGGCCGCAGGCCGCGCGATCACGTTCGTCGCGTCGAAGCGCCCGCCGAGGCCCACCTCCAGCACCAGCACATCGGCCGGCACGCGGCTGAACAGCAGCAGCGCGACGGCGGTGGTGATCTCGAAGACGGTGATGGGCGCGCCGGCGTTCACCCGCTCCACCTCCGCGAGCGCGTCCGTCAGCGCGTCGTCGGAGACGAGCTCGCCCGCCAGGCGGATGCGCTCGTGGAAGCGCACGAGATGGGGCGAGGTATAGACATGCGCCCGCCGCCCAGCCGCCTCGCAGATCGCGCGCAGGAAGGCGCAGGTGCTGCCCTTGCCGTTGGTGCCCGCCACATGCAGCACCGGCGGCAGGCGGCGCTCGGGGTGGCCGAGCTTCGCCAGCAGCGCCTCCATCCGCCCGAGGCTGAGGTCGATGAGCTTGGGGTGCAGCGCGTGCAGCCGCTCGATCAGCGGCTCGGCGCGCGAGGCGTGCGCGCGGGGGGGCCGCGCGCCGGGATCGGTGCTCACGCGGCGGCCGGGGCTCCGGGCCGGCGCTCGGCGTGCAGCAGGCGGATGAGCCGCGCCAGCGTCGCGCGCATCTCGCCCCGCTTCACCACCATGTCGAGGATGCCGTGGCGCAGCAGATACTCCGCGCGCTGGAAGCCCTCGGGCAGCTTCTCGCGCACCGTCTGCTCGATGACGCGCGCGCCGGCGAAGCCGATGAGCGCGCCCGGCTCGGCGATATGGATGTCGCCCAGCATGGCGAAGCTGGCGGTGACGCCGCCCGTGGTGGGGTCGCAGAGCACGACGATGAAGGGCAGCCCCGCATCCTTCACCATCTGCGTGGCGATGACGGTGCGCGGCATCTGCATGAGGCTGATCGCGCCCTCCTGCATCCGCGCGCCGCCCGAGCTCGCGAAGACGATCAGCGGCGCGTCCTGCAGCACGGCGAGCCGCGCGGCGGTGACCAGCGCCTCGCCCACGCCCGCCCCCATGGAGCCGCCCATGAAGGCGAACTCGAAGGCCGCCATCACCGCGCGCTCGCCCTCGATCTTCCCGTGGCCGACCAGCACCGCGTCCTCCATGCCGGACTTGGCCTGCGCCTCCTTCAGCCGCTCGGCGTAGCGGCGCTGGTCCTTGAACTTCAGGGGGTCGAGCGGAACCTTCGGCAGCTCGGCGCGCTGCCAGCCCTCGTCGAAGGTGGCGTCCAGCCGCTGCCGCGCGCCGAGCCGCATGTGGTGGCCGCAATGCGGGCAGACGCGGAGATTCGCCTCCAGATCGTTCTGGAAGATCATCTTCTCGCAGGAGGGGCACTTGTGCCAGAGATTGTCCGGCACCTCCCGCGCTCCGCCGAAGAGCGTCTTGATCTTGGGCAGGGCCCACTCGCTGATCCAGTTCATGAGTCTTTTCGTGCCCTCAAGCGCCCGGCGCGCGCCTTCGCGCGCTTGGGCTTCGCGCCGCCTCGCGGGTGCCGGGCCGGGAAGTGGGGCCGGGCGCGCCGGCCGCGGGTGCGGCCGGATGCTCCATGGGCGGCGCGGGTGGGGAATGGGGCGCTTGCCGGGCGGGGTCAAGCGGTGCGGCGCTGCTCCTCGACGCGCAGCTTCCTCGCGCGGATCACGCCGGCCCACTTCTCTCCCTCGGCGCGGAGGAAGGCCTCGGCGCGCTCCGCCGTCGTCCCCTCGGCGAGAAAGCCGAATTCCTGGATGCGGGCCTGCGCGTCGGGCGGCTCCGCGAAGCGCGCCCCCGACCCTGCCACCCGCCCCTGGGCAGCGGCGAGGGGCAGGGACGACCTCCTGGTGAACGCCCCGTCGCTTGTGTGCGATGAGCGCCCGGTGCAAGCGCCCGATTCGCCTGCTATAGCGCCTTCATGCCCCGTGTGGCGGCCGCCCGGCCGCGCCCCGAGGCCCGTGCCGCCGCCCCCCGGACCACCCGGCACCCCCCGAGCGGGCCAGAGCCCCGCCCCAAGCCCCCCGCCCGCCGCGGCCTCGGCGGGCGGCTGTTGCGGCTGGGCGTCATCCTGGTCATCTGGGGCGCCATCGGTTTCGCCGCCCTGCTGCTCTTCTTCGCCTGGGACATGCCGCGCGCCGACCGCGTGCTGGAACAGCAGCGCCGCCCCTCCGTCACCCTGCAGACCAGCGCGGGCGGGCTGCTCGCCACCCAGGGCGACCTGTTCGGCGAGGTGCTGCGCCTCTCCGACATGCCCGCGCATCTGCCCGCCGCGCTGCTCGCCATCGAGGACCGCCGCTTCCGCGAGCATTTCGGGCTGGATGTGGTGGGCCTCGCCCGTGCCATCTACGCCAACTGGACGGCGGGGGAGGTGGTGCAGGGCGGCTCGACGCTGACGCAGCAGCTCGCCAAGAACCTCTACCTCTCCGGCGAGCGCAGCCTGCGCCGCAAGGTGCAGGAGGCGCTGCTGGCGATCTGGCTGGAGCGCCGCTTCACCAAGGACGAGCTGCTCGAGATCTATCTCAACCGCGTCTATCTCGGCGCGGGCGTGTTCGGGGTGGACGCGGCGGCGCGGGTGTATTTCGGCGTCAGCGCACGGCGCGTCACGCTCTGGCAGGCGGCGGTGCTGGCGGGGCTGCCGCAGGCGCCCTCGCGCCTCAACCCCCGCGCCAACCCCGAAGGCGCGGCCGCGCGCGCGCGGGAGGTGCTGGCGGCGATGCGCGCCACCGGCGCCATCACCGAGGCGCAGCACGAGCAGGCGCTGCGCGATCTCGCCATCCCGCCGCGCCCCTCGCGCAATGGCGGCTGGTTCGCCGACTGGGTGTTCGAGGAAATCCCGCGCGCCTTCCCCGGCAGCCAGGATCTGGTGGTGCGCACCACACTCGATCCGCGCTGGCAGGCGGCGGTGGAATCGCGGCTCGCTGCGCTGCTCGACGGGCCGGGGCGCGAGGCGCGCGTCTCCCAGGGCGCGGTGGTGGTGCTGGACGCGACGACCGGCGCGGTGCGCGCCATGGCAGGCGGGCGGGATTTCCGGCGCTCGCCCTTCAACCGCGCCACCGATGCGCGCCGCCAGCCGGGCTCCACCTTCAAGGCCTTCAGCTACCTCGCCCTTCTGGAGCGCGGGGCGAGCCCCGCGGACCCGATCAGCGACGCCCCGCTCGCGCTCGGGCGCTGGTCGCCCTCCAACGGGCAGTGGCGCACGCGCGGGACGGTCACGCTGGAGGAGGCCTTCGCCCATTCGGTGAACACCGCGGCCGTGCGGGCCATGCAGCAGGCGGGGGGGCCGCGCGCCGTGGCCGATGTGGCGATGCGCCTCGGCGTGCGCGGGCGCTTCCCGCGCGACGCCTCGCTGGCGCTGGGCACGGGCGAGGTGACGCTGCTGGAGATGACCGCCGCCTACGCCGCCATGGCCAATGGCGGGCGGCGCGTCACCCCCTTTGGCATGGCGCGGGTGGAGGCGGAGGGGCGCGCCCTGGCGCCCCCGCGGCAGGAGCCGGCGCAGGTCATCCCTTCCGCCGCCGCCGAGGGCATGCGGCAGATGATGCAGGCCGTGACGCGCTACGGCACGGGGCGCCAGGCCGCGCTGCCCGGCGTGACCACGGGCGGCAAGACCGGCACGACGCAAGAGCACCGCGACGCCTGGTTCATCGGCTTCGCCGCCCTGCCCTCGGGGCTCGTCGCCATCGGCGTCTGGCTCGGCAATGACGACAATACGGGCATGGAGGATGTGCGCGGCGGCACCCTGCCGGCCCGGCTGTTCCGCGAGATCCTGGAGACGGTGCGCGAGACGCAGACGGCGCAGCGGCTTCCCTAGGCCGGCGCGAAGAAAAAGGGCCCGCCGCCGGGAAGGCGACGGACCCTCACGCCGCCAGGATGGGGCGGATGATCAGTGCGCCGCGATCTCGCCCGCGCCCCACCAGTAGATGGAGACGAAGAGGAACAGCCACACCACGTCCACGAAGTGCCAGTACCAGGCCGCCGCCTCGAAGCCGAAATGCTTCTCCGGCGTGAAATGGCCGGCGATGGCGCGGAACAGGCACACCGTCAGGAAGATGGTGCCCACGATGACGTGGAAGCCGTGGAAGCCCGTGGCGAGGAAGAAGGTGGAGGGATAGACGCCGCCGGTGAAGGCGAAGGGCGCCACCATGTACTCCCAGGCCTGCAGCCCGGTGAAGGTGATGCCGAGCAGCACCGTCAGCGCGAGGCCCAGGATGAGCGCCTTGCGGTCCCCGTGCAGCAGCCCGTGATGCGCCCAGGTGACCGTGCAGCCCGAGAGCAGCAGGATCATGGTGTTCAGGAAGGGCAGGTGCCAGGGGTCGAAGGTCTTGATGCCCGCGGGCGGCCAGATCGCGTGCTCGGCGCCCGAGACGTGCTCGGGATAGAGGGCGAAGTGGAAATAGGCCCAGAAGAAGGCGACGAAGAACATCACCTCCGAGGCGATGAACAGGATCATGCCGTAGCGCAGGCCGAGCCGCACCACCGGGCTGTGCAGCCCGGGCGTGCGGCTTTCCTTCAGCACGTCCCGCCACCAGCCGAACATGCAGATCAGCAGCGCGCCCACCCCCGCATAGAGCGGCCAGCGCATCCCGTAATGCGCGAGCAGGATGATGCCGGTGACGAAGAGCCCGCCCGCGAAGGCCGAAAGCAGCGGCCAGGGCGAGGGGTCCACCAGGTGGTAGGGGTGCTTGTAGGGGCTGGCGCCTTCCTGGGTGCTTGCCATCGCTCAGTCCTGGTCGGTTCGGCGGGTTGGGCCCCGCGTGGGATCTGCCGCATCCATCACGGAAAGGCGGCCGAAGATCAAGCCGCTCGCCTCAGCGCACACGGGTGTTGCCCACATGCGGCCCCGCATTGGCGAGCGCGCCGGCGCGCTCGGCGTCGTTGAGGCTGCGGAAGAAGGTGTAGCTGACGGTGATGGTGCGGATGTCGCGCGTCGCGGGGTCGGTGGCGATGCGCGGGTCCACCCAGAAGGCGAGCGGCATGTCCACCGTCTGGCCGGGCTCCAGCGTCTGCTCCTCGAAGCAGAAGCAGGCCGTCTTGTGGAAATAGCGGCCGACCACCTCGGGCGTGACGTTGTAGGTGGACACGCCCATCACCGGCCCGTTCGCGAGGTTGCGCGCCGTGTAGAAGGCGACGCCCTCCTCGCCCAGCCGGACGGTCACGGCGTTCTGCTGCGGGGCGAAGCGCCAGGGCAGGTTGGGCTGGGTGTTGGCGTTGAAGCGGACGGTGATGGTCTGCTCGCCCACCGCCCCGGGGGCCGCCTGGCCGATCATCGGCGTGCCGCCGAAGCCGGTGACGCGGCAGAACAGGTCATAGAGCGGCACGGCGGCGAAGGAGACGCCGACCATGAAGGCCACGAAGCCGAAGGCGCCGAAGGCCATGCGGCGGTTGCGCCGCGCGAGCGTCTCGGGGTCGGGCCGCTGGAGCATCATCCGCGCAGCAGCCTCGCCATGGAGATGAAATAGAACAGCACCACAAGGCCGCCCAGCGCGGCCAGAATGGCCCAGTTCCGGGCGCGGCGGCGGCGGTCGAACACCGCGCGCTCCTCCGGCGTCATCCGCATCTCGGCGGGGGGCCGGTCGAGCGGGGCGGTCATGCCAGCCACAGCCGGTCCGCCACCAGCGCCCCGAACAGCAGGAACAGGTAGGAGATGCTGAACTTGAAGCAGCGCTTCGCCGCGAGATCGCCCAGCAAGGAGACGCCCTGCGCGTCCTGCGGCTCGCGCCAGACGGCGTGGGCGTGCCGCAGGAAATTCGCGCCCAGCAGCAGCGCCGCCGCGCCATAGAGCCAGCCGGAGAAGCCGATCAGCACGGGCGCGAGCGTCAGCGGCACCAGCAGCCAGGTGTAGAGCACCACCTGGCGGCGGGTTTCGCGCGCGCCGGCCACCACGGGCAGCATGGGCACGCCCGCCCGCTGGTAGTCGCCGTGCGCGAAGAGCGAGAGCGCCCAGAAATGCGGCGGCGTCCAGAGGAAAATGATGGCGAAGAGCAGCAGCGGCAGCACATCCACGCTGCCCGTCACCGCCACCCAGCCGATCAGCGGCGGGAAGGCGCCGGCCGCCCCGCCGATGACGATGTTCTGCGGCGTGCGGCGCTTCAGCCACATGGTGTAGATCACCACGTAGAAGAGGATGGAGCCCGCCAGCACCCCGGCGGCGAGCCAGTTCGTGGCCAGCCCCATCAGCGCCACGGAGCCCACGCCCAGCAGCACGCCATACGCCAGCGCGCCCTCGGCGCTGATGCGCCCCGCGGGGATGGGGCGCTTCTGGGTGCGGCGCATCACCGCGTCGATGTCGCGGTCATACCACATGTTGATCGCGCCGGCCGCGCCGGCGGCGATGGTGATGCAGAGAATGGCCGTGAGCGCGAGCACCGGGTGCAGGGCGCCGGGCGCGACCAGAAGCCCCGCCACCCCGGTGTAGACCACGAGAGTGAGCACCCGCGGCTTGAGGAGGGTGATCCAGTCCCGCACCTCGGAGCCGGCGGAGAGGCCGAGGGAAGCGCCCGCCCCCCCGGCCTTGCTCATCGTCGCGTCGCTCATCCCCTTCCCGGCCCTGCCGCGCGCCTCAGCGGATGCGCGGCAGTTCGTCGAAGGTGTGGAAGGGCGGCGGGCTGGAGACCTGCCACTCCAGCGTCGTCGCGCCCTCGCCCCAGTAGTTGGGGGCGGCCTGCTCGCCGCGCCGCAGCGTCACCCACATCACGTAGAAGAAGAAGATGAAGCTGGCGATCGAGATGTAGGAGCCGACGGAAGAGATCAGGTTCCAGCCCCACATCGCGTCCGGATAGTCCGGGTAGCGGCGCGGCATGCCCTGGTTGCCCAGGAAGTGCATCGGGAAGAAGGTCAGGTTCACGCCGACGAAGGTGAGCCAGAAGTGGATCTTGCCGAGCTTCTCCGGATACTGGCGGCCGCTCATCTTGCCGATCCAGTAGTAGATGCCGGCATAGATGCCGAACACGGCGCCCAGGCTCAGCACGTAGTGGAAATGCGCCACCACGTAATAGGTGTTGTGCAGGATCTGGGTGATGCCCGCATTGGCCAGCACCACGCCCGTCACGCCACCCACCGTGAACAGGAAGATGAAGCCCACGGCGAAGAGCATGGGCGTCTCCATCTTCAGCGAGCCGCCCCACATGGTGGCGATCCAGGAGAAGATCTTCACGCCCGTCGGCACCGCGATCACCATGGTCGCGGCCATGAAGTAGGCGCGCGTGTCCACGTCGATGCCCGAGGTGTACATGTGGTGCGCCCACACCACGAAGCCCACCACGCCGATCGCCACCATGGCATAGGCCATGCCGAGGTAGCCGAACACCGGCTTCTTCGAGAAGGTGGAGATCACATGGCTGATCACGCCGAAGGCCGGCAGGATCATGATGTACACTTCGGGGTGGCCGAAGAACCAGAACAGGTGCTGGAACAGCACCGGGTCGCCGCCGCCGGCCGGGTCGAAGAAGGCCGTGCCGAAGTTGCGGTCGGTGATCAGCATGGTGATGGCGCCGCCCAGCACCGGCACCGCCAGCAGCAGCAGGAAGGCGGTGACGAGCATGGACCACACGAAGAGCGGCATCTTGTGCAGCGTCATGCCCGGGGCGCGCATGTTGAAGATGGTGGTGATGAAGTTCGCCGCGCCGAGGATGGAGCTCGCGCCCGCCAAGTGCAGCGCGAACAGCGCCATGTCCATCGCCGGCGAGGGATGGAAGGCGTTGTCCGACAGCGGGGGATAGATCGTCCAGCCCGCGCCCGGCCCCTCGCCGACGAAGAGGCTCGCCGTCAGCAGCAGGAAGGCGGGCACCATCAGCCAGAAGCTGATGTTGTTCAGCCGCGGGAAGGCCATGTCGGGCGCGCCGATCATGATCGGCACGAACCAGTTGCCGAAGCCGCCGATCAGCGCGGGCATGATCACGAAGAACACCATGATCAGCCCGTGGGCCGAGACATAGGCGTTCCACATCTGCCCGTCGGCGAAGATCTGCATCCCCGGCTGCTGCAGCTCGAGCCGCATCAGGAAGGAGATGCCGACGCCGACGATGGCGGCCACCAGCGAGAACAGGATGTAGAGGGTGCCGATGTCCTTGTGGTTCGTGCTGAAGAACCAGCGCGCCACGAAGCCCGGCTTGTGGTCGTGGTGGTCGTGATGCGCTTCTGCGGCGTGGGCCATGTTCGCTTCGCCTCTCCTTGTCTCAGCCGCGCGCGGTCACTCGCGGGCCGCAGCGATACGGATGGTGTCGGCCGCGCCCTCGGCAAGGGCCGGCGCCTCGTTGCCCGGGATGGTGTGGGCGAAGCGCGTGCGCGCGCTCGCCACCCAGGCCTCGAACTCCTCGCGGGGCACGGCGCGGATCTGGATCGGCATGAACCAGTGGTTCACGCCGCAGATCTGGTTGCACTGGCCGTAATAGGTGCCCGGCCGGTCGGCGCGCATCCAGGTCTCCAGGGTGCGGCCGGGGATGGTGTACTTCTGCACGCCGAGCGAGGGCACGAAGAAGCTATGGATCACGTCCACGCCCTGCGTCAGCACCCGGACGGTGGCGCCGACGGGGATGACCAGCGGCTCGTCCACCTCGAGGTTGCGGAGCTGGCCGGGGCGCAGATCCTCCTCATAGACGGGGCGGCTGTCGAAGGCGAAATTGCCGTGATCGGGCAGCCGGTAGTTCCAGTACCACTGGTGCCCGGTGACGGTCACGGTGAACTCGGCGTCGCGCGCGCGGTCCTGGTAGTAGATCAGCCGGAAGGAAGGCACGGCGATCACGATCAGGATCAGCACAGGGATCACCGTCCAGGCGATCTCCAGCGCCGTGTTGTGGCTCGTCTGCGAAGGGGTGGGGTTGCGGGCCGCGCTGTAGCGCCAGAGCACCCAGGCCAGCAGCAGGCCCACGAAGATCGTGATGCCGACGATGATCCAGAACACCAGCGTGTTGAAGTCGCTGATCGCGTCCTTGATCGGCCCGCCCGAGGCCTGCAGCCCCATGCCCCAGGGCGTGGGCGCCCCCACCATGGGCTGGGCGGCCGTCTGGGCAAAGGCGCCCGGCGCCGCGAGGAACGGAAGAACGGCGAGGGCCGCCGCCCGCCAGATGTGTGAGATACGCCCGATCACGCTCCGCACCCTGCCCCCAACACCGAAGGCGCCGGCTCCGACGACCGGCGCCCGGCGGCCCCGCCGGCCGCCTGTTGCGCCCGCGAGGGAGGCCGGCATGCGCCCGAAGCCCTCCCGCAAGGCGGGCGGACCATAGTGGGCCGCGCATGAAGCGGCAAGCCTCGCGGCGCGCCTCAGCCGGCTTCGATCTCGGCCTCGCCGCCCTCGGCCACGTGATCGGCCATGTCGGTCAGCATGGAGCGGATGTGCGGGTCGCCCACCACGTAGAACACCTGCCGCCCGCGACGGTCCGCCTGCAGCAGCCGCGCGGCGCGCAGCAGCCGCAGATGGTGCGAGACGAGGCTCGCGGAAATCTGCAGCCGATCGGCCATGGCCCCCACGCTGGCGGGCTCGTCCAGGCAGGCGAGGATGATCTTGAGCCGCGTGGGGTCGCTCATCAGGCGGAACATCTCCGCCAGTTCCACCACCTCGTCCTCGTTGATGCGCAACCCGCCGCCCATGCCCGCCATCCGCCGCACGGCCCCAGCCTTGACCTTCCGGGGCCGGGACGCAATCTTCCTCGCTAAGCCACTGATTTGAAACGGATATGTGAAGAGATGAACACCTGTCGAGACGTTGCGCGGCGCACGGCGCTGGCGCTCGGCCTCGCCCTGCCGGCCCTGGCCGCGCCCCGGGCGGGCCGCGCGCAGCCGGCCCGGCCCACCGCGCTCGCGACGACGGGCATGGTGGCGGACCTGGTGCGCGGCGTGGCGGGCGAGGCCTTCCAGGTGCAGGCCCTGATCGCCGAGGGGGTGGACCCGCACCTGTTCCGCCCCACCCGGCAGGACGTGGCCAGGCTGCTCCGCGCGGAGGCCCTGTTCTTCAACGGCCATCGCCTCGAAGGCCGGATGAACGAGGTGCTGGAACGCGCCCGCGGCCAGGGCCGGCCCGTGCTCGCCGTGGCCGAGACCCTCCCGCGCGAGCGGCTGCGCCCGAACGAGGACTACCCCGACGCCGCCGACCCGCATGTCTGGATGGACCCCACCCTCTGGGCCGCCTGCGCCCCGGCCGTCGCCGCCACCCTCGCGCAGGCCCGCCCCGGCGACTACGCGCCCGGGGTGGCCGAGACCCAGCGCCGCTACGCCCGGCTCGACGCCTATGCGCGCGAGGTGCTGGCCCCCATCCCCCGCGAATCGCGCGTGCTGCTGACGGCGCATGACGCCTTCGCCTATTTCGGCGCGCGCTACGGCCTCGAGGTGCAGAGCATCCAGGGCCTCTCCACCGAGGCGGAGGCGAGCCTCGCGCGCATCGAATCCCTGGTGCGGCTGATCGTGGAGCGGCGCATCCCGGCCGTCTTCGCGGAAGCCTCGGTGCCCGATCGCGCCATCCGCGCGCTGATCGAGGGGGCGGGGGCGCGCGGGCAGCGCCTTGCCATGGGGGGCGTGCTCTTCTCCGATTCGATGGGCCGGCCCGGCACCTATACCGGCACCTATGAGGGGATGATGGACCACAACATCACCACCATCGCCCGCGCGCTGGGCGGCAACCCGCCGCCGCGCGGGCTGAACGGGCGCTTGTGACCATGCCCGACGGCGCCACGCTGCGCACCGCCGCCGCCCCCGCGCCGCTCGCCGTCACGGGGCTCACCGTGCGCTACGGCGGGCGGCCGGCGCTCTCGGACGTGACCTGGCGGGCCGCGCCGGGGCTGACGGCCATCCTCGGGCCCAACGGCGCGGGCAAGTCCACGCTGCTCAAGGCCGCGCTCGGCCTCGTGCCGGCCGAGGGGGAGGCGCGCTTCTTCGGCGCGCCGCTCGAGGCCGTGCGCGCCCGCGTCGCCTATCTGCCCCAGCGCGCCAGCGTGGACTGGAGCTTTCCCGCCTCGGCGCTCGATGTGGTGGCGATGGCGCGGCTGCCGCGCGCGCGCTGGTTCGGCGCCCTGCCCCGGCGCGAGCGCGAGGCCGCCCGGGCGGCGCTGGCGGCGGTGGGCCTCGCCGATGTCGCGGAGCGCCAGATCGGCCGGCTCTCCGGCGGGCAGCAGCAGCGCGTCTTCCTCGCCCGCGCCCTGGCGCAGGAGGCGGAGCTGTTCCTCATGGACGAGCCGCTGGCGGCGGTGGACGCGGTGACGGAGGAGACGATCCTCGGCGTGCTGCACGGCCTGGCCGCGCAGGGCAAATCGGTGCTGATGGTGCACCATGACCTCTCGCTGGTGCAGGCGCATTTCGACCATGTGCTGATCCTGGCCGGGCGGGTGGTGGCCGCCGGGCCGGTGGCGGAGGCCTTCACCGACGCGGCCATCGCCGCCGCCTTCGGCGGGCTGCCCGGGAGGGGCCGCGGGGCGTGATCGGGCACAACACCCTGATCGTGCTGCTGGGCTGCGCCGCGCTCGGCCTCGCGGCCGGGGTGGTGGGCAGCTTCGCCCTGCTGCGCGGCCGCGCCCTGCTGGCGGATGCGGTGGGGCATGCGGCGCTGCCCGGGGTGGTCGCGGCCTCGCTGATCGTCGCCGCGCTGGGGGGCGAGGCGCGGGCGCTCGCGCCGCTGCTGCTGGGGGCGGCGGTGACGGGCTGGCTCGGGCTGCTGGCGCTGCGCCGCCTCACCGCCTCGGGGCGCATCCGGCCCGATGCGGGCATCGCGGTGGTGCTTTCGGCCTTCTACGCGCTCGGCACGGTGGGGCTGTCGGTGGCGCAGACCCTGCCGGGCGCGGCGCAGGCCGGCCTCACCCATTTCATCCTGGGCCAGGCCGCGACCATGACGGAGGCGGATGCGTTGCTGGCAGGGGCGCTGGCGCTGGGCTGCGCGGCGGTGGCGGGGCTGCTGTTCCAGCCGCTGCGCGCGCTGTGCTTCGACGAGGCCTTCGCCCGCGCCCAGGGGCTGCCGGTGCGCGCGCTCGACCTCGCGCTGCTCGCCCTGCTGCTCGCGGTCTGCGTGGCGGGGCTGCCGGCGGTGGGGCTGATCCTGGTGGTGGCGCTGCTGGTGGTGCCCGCGGCGGCGGCGCGGATGCTCGCCGCCCGGCTACCCGCCATGCTGGCCCTGGCGGGGCTGTTCGGCGCGCTGGCGGGCGCGGCGGGGGCGCTCGCCTCGACCCGGCTGCCCGAGGTGCCGACGGGCGCGGCGGTGGTGCTGTCGGGACTCGTGATCTTCGGCCTGGCCGCGCTGGCGGGGCGGAGGCGCGGGGCGTGAGCGAGTTCCTCCAGCTCGACCTGCCGCCCCTGCTCGCCGCCGTGCTGGCCGGCGGCACCTGCGGGTTGCTGGGCAGCTTCCTGGTGCTGCGGCGCGAGAGCCTGCTGGGCGACGCGCTCTCCC
Source organism: Rubritepida flocculans DSM 14296 (assembly GCF_000425365.1). GTDB lineage: Bacteria > Pseudomonadota > Alphaproteobacteria > Acetobacterales > Acetobacteraceae > Roseococcus > Roseococcus flocculans. Next base: position 52,696 of record NZ_AUDH01000019.1, read on the forward strand.
ACGCCGTGCTGCCGGGCATCGTGCTCGGCTTCGCGCTGACGGGGCTGCGCAGCGCCTGGCCCATGCTGGGCGGCGCGCTTCTGGCGGCGCTGCTCGCCACCGCCGCCATCGCCTGGGTGCGGCGGGCGGCGCGGCTCGACCTCGGCGCGGCGACGGGGCTCGTCTTCACCGGCTTCTTCGCGCTCGGCCTCGTGCTGCTGGAGGCGACGGGCGCGCGCAACGCCGATCTCGACGTGGATTGCGTGCTGTTCGGCCAGCTCGAGACGCTGGTGTGGCTGGAGGCGCGGGGGCTCGCCTCGCTGCTCGACGCCGCGGCGCTGGCGGGGCTGCCGCGGCAGCTCGGGCTGCTCGCGGGGGTGGCGCTGGCCGCGCTGCTCTTCGTGCTGGGCTTCTGGCGTACGCTGCGGCTCATCGCCTTCGACCCGGACTTCGCCCGCAGCCTCGGCCTGCGCGTGGGTGGCTGGGAGATGGCGCTGAACCTGATGATCGCCGCCGCCGCCGTGGCCGCCTTCGAGAGCGTGGGCAGCATCCTGGTGGTGGCGATGCTGGTCTGCCCCGCCGTGGCGATGCGGCTGCTGACCGACCGCTACGGCGCGCAGATCTGGGGAGGCGCGGCGCTGGGGGCGGGGCTGGGCGCGGCGGGGGTGCTGCTGGCGGGGCCGCTGCCGGCGGCGCTCGGCGCGGGCTTCGCCCTCAACGCGGCGGGGCTGATCGGCACTCTGGGCGGGCTTTCCGTCGCCGCCGCGCTGCTGCTGCGGCGGGCGTGATCAGCCCCGCGGCCGCCGCCAGATGCGCCAGAGCTGCCAGAGGAAGAACAGCCCGACCGTCGCCACGAGCAGCTTCCCCACCGGGTCCACATAGCCTTCGATGCGGCCATAGCCTTCCTCGAGCACATAGCCGAGCACGGCGAGGCCACCCACCCAGAGCGTGCTGCCGAGCGTGGTCCAGTAGTAGAACACCTTGCGCGGCATCTCGATCAGCCCGGCCGGGATGGAGATGACGGTGCGGATGCCCGGCATCATGCGCCCGAGGAACACCGCCACCGGGCCCCAGCGGCGCAGCGTCGCCTCGGCCTTGTCGAGATCCTCGTCCAGCACGCCGATCCAGCGGCCGTAGCGCGCGCAGAGCCGCCTGGTGCGCTCGGCGCCGAAGGCGCGCGCCGCCTCGAACCACACGGCATTGCCCGCCAGCGTGCCGGCCACGCCGGCGGCGATGACGCCGGGCAGGGAAAGCTCGCCCCGCGCCGCGACGAAGCCCGCCAGCGGCATGATGAACTCCGAGGGGATGGGCGGGAAGAGGTTCTCCAGGAACATCAGGGCGAAGACGCCGAGATAGCCCGCCGCCGCCACCCAGCTCGTGATCATGTCCATCATGGCCTGTCGCTCCGGAAGAGCGACAGGGTCACATGCCGCCCGCGTGACACGTTGAAGCCCGACACCTGGCCGAGCGGAAGAAGGGCGAGGCCGCGCGCCGCCGCCGCCCGGCGGAAATCGGCCTCATGGCGGTTGCCCACCGCCACCACCCTGCCCTCGCCCCCGGCCAGGAAGGCCGCCGCCTCCTCGCCCGTCCCGAGCAGGCGCAGCGCGCCGCCGATGGCGAAGAGGGTGGAGGGCTCGGCATGGCCGAGGATGCCGAAGCGCGCGGGATCGAGCCCGGGCGCGGCGCGCTCCAGCTCCGCCGCCAGGCGGGGCCCGATCCACAGCGCCTCGATGCGCGGGAAGGTGAGCTGGGTGATGGCCGCGTAGAGCGGCGCGGCGCAGAGCAGCGCCAGCACCGCCGCCCGCGCCCAGGCCGCCGCGCGCAGCGCGCGGAAGGAGAGCCAGACCAGCGCCCCCGCCGCCGGGATGGCGAGCAGCGTGCCCGCCGTCCAGTCCCGCGCCACGAACCAGGGCGCGGCGAAGCCCAGCACCACGAGGCCGATGGCCACGCCGCCCAGCATGACCCGCGCGAGCACGCGCAGGAAACGCCCCGGCTCCAGGCGCAGCGGATCCATCGCCCAGCGCGCGCCGAGCAGCATGAGCGCCGGATAGGTGGGCAGGGTGTAGTGCGGCAGCTTGGTCGCCACCGCCTCGAAGACCAGCCAGGTGGGCACGATCCAGGCCAGCAGGAAGCGCAGCACCGGCTCCGCCCGCTCGCGCCAGCTCTGGCGCAGGGCGAAGAGCACCAGGAAGGCCGCCGGAAAGGCCGCGATGCCGAAGGTGGCGAGGTAGTAGCCCGGCGGGCCCCAGTGTTTCTCGTCGCCCTGGCCCACCTTGCCCAGCATGTCCCCGCCGATGGCCTCGGCGAAGAAACGCCCCTCGGTGGCGAGGCCGATGGCGACCATCCAGGGCAGCACGATCAGCAGCATCAGCGGCAGGCCCCAGCCGAGGCGCAGCGCCGGCAGCCAGGGCGCGACGAACCAGCCCCGCGCCCCGCGCGGCCGGTCCATCAGCGCGAGGGTGAGCCCGGCCAGCAGCGCCACCAGGGGCGCGATGGGCCCCTTGAGCAGCACGCCGAGCCCGAGGATGACCCAGAAGGCCGCCGCATGCCGCGCCGTGAAGGCCTCGGGCCGCAGATAGGCGCGCGCGAACAGCCCCATCGCGGCGGTGATGGCGGCGAGCAGCGCGGCGTCGGTCTTGGCGATGTGCGCCTCCACCATCAGCACCATGCTGCCCGCGAGCATCGCCGCGGCCAGCAGCGCCGCCCGCCGCCCCACCAGCAGCCGCCCGAACTCGAAGGTGGCGAGCACCGCAAGCAGCGCGCCGAGCAGCGAGGGCAGGCGATAGGGCCAGATCTCCCGCCGCGTGCCGAGGCCCGTGGCCTCGGCCAGATGCACCGCGGCCGCCTGCGCCCAGTGGATGCCCACGGGCTTCTTGTTGCGCTCCTCGGCGCCCACGCGGATGTGGATGTAGTCGCCGCTCTCCACCATCTGGCGCGTGGCCTGGGCGAAGCGGCTCTCGTCGCGGTCCGTGGGCGGGATGGCGAAGAAGCCCGGCAGGAAGAACAGCAGGCAGAACAGGATGAGCGAAAGGCGCGGGCGGCGTTCCGCGCGCGCCGCGGCGGCGCCGAGCCAGTGGTCGAGGCGGGAGGGAGGCATGGGCGGCGCGGCGTCTAGCACGGGGCACGGGGCGCGGCCATAAACCCGGCATGTCGGTTCCCTCACCCGCCCGCCGCGCCGCCGCGCATCTGCTGGAGACCGTGCTGGAGCGGCACCGCGGGCTGGAGGAAGGGCTCGACTCCCTGCCCGAGATGGCCCCGCGCGACCGGGCGGCGGGCCACCGCATCGCCGCGGCGGTGCTGCGCCGGCTGGGCTCGCTGGACGCGGCGCTGGAGCCCTTCCTGCACCGCGCCCCGCCCGCCCCCGCCCTGCGCGCGCTGCGCATCGGCGCGGCGGAACTGCTGCTGCTCGGCACGCCGGCGCATGCCGCCGTGGCCTCGGCCGTCCCGCTCACCCCGCGGCCGCTGGCGGGGCTGGTGAATGCGGTGCTGCGCCGCCTGGCCGCGCAGGGCCCCGCGGCGCTGGAGGGGCTGGACGCCGAGCGGCTGGACACGCCCGCCTGGCTCTGGGCCGCCTGGCACGCCGCGCATGGCGAGGCGGTGCGCGCCATCGCCGCCGCGCACCGGGCCGAGGCGCCGCTCGACCTCAGCCTCGCCCCCGGCGCCTCGCCGCCCGAGGGGGCGCGGATGCTGCCCACCGGCACGGCGCGCCTGCCCCCCGGCACGCGCATCACCGAGCTGCCCGGCTTCGCCGAGGGCCGCTTCTGGGCGCAGGACGCCGCGGCCGCCCTGCCCGCGCGGCTGCTTCACGCGACACCGGGCGAGCGGGTGGCCGATCTCTGCGCCGCGCCGGGCGGCAAGACCGCGCAGCTCTGCGCCGCCGGGGCGCGGGTGGTGGCGGTGGAGCGCGAGGCCGCCCGCCTGCCCCGGCTGCGCGAGAACATGGCGCGCCTCGGCTTCTCGCCCGAGATCGTCCACGCCGACGCGGCGCGCTGGCAGCCCCCCGCGCCGCTGGACGCGGTGCTGCTCGACGCCCCCTGCACCGCCACCGGCACGCTGCGCCGCCACCCCGACGTGGCGCATCTCAAGCGCCCGAAGGACGTGGCGAAACACGCCGCCGAGCAGCGCCGGCTGCTGCAGGCGGCGGCGCGGATGCTGCGCCCGGGCGGGCGCATGGTCTTCGCCACCTGCTCGCTGCAGGCCGAGGAGGGCGAGGCGCATCTCGCCCATCTGCCGGAAGGGATGCGCCTCGATCCCGTCCGGCCCGAGGAGCTGCCCGGGCTCGAGGCCGCCGTCACGCCGCAGGGCGCGCTGCGCACCCGCCCCGACATGCTGGCCGGCGAGGGCGGGATGGACGGGTTCTTCGCGATGCGGCTGGTGAAGGTGTGACCCCGCGCGCGAGGCGGAGAGGGCCCTACTCCACCCCCGGCGGCAGCAGCGAGACATGCGCCGCGACGATCCGCCAGCCCTCCGGCGTGCGCAGCCAGGTGTGCGACTGGCGGCCGATCCGGTCCCCGCCATGGCGCTTGAAGGTGGTGTTGGCGGTGGCGAAGTCCCGCCCATAGGTGGTGATGACGGTGCGGAGCAAATCCCGCCCGAAGGGCCCCTGGCGCGCGGCGCGGAAGGCGGCGATCTCCTCCCAGCCGTGCAGGTTCTCGCCCACGCCGTAGCGCAGGGTGTGCGGGCTCTTCCAGAACAGCTCGTCCAGCACCGCGACGTCGTTGGTCGTCAGCGCCGTCTCGTAGCGCATGAAGGCGGCGGTGACCTCGGCCACCACCTCGGGGATGTTGATCTCGTGCATGGGCTTCAGGCCTTCGGTTCGGGCGCGGCGCAGACGCCGAGCTTCTCCAGATGCGCGGCGAGGCGGAACAGGCTCGCCTCCTTCCAGGGCGCGGCGATGAGCTGCACGCCGATGGGCAGGCCCTCGGGCGTGCCGATCCGCGCGGGCTCGGCGATGGGCGCGGCGATCACCGGCAGCCCGATGCAGGAGATGGGCTGGGTGTACACGCCGAGATTGGGCCGGACGGGAATGCTCTGCCCGTCCACCTCGATCATGTCCTGGCCGATCCGCGGCGCGACATAGGGCGTGGCGGGGGCGAGGATCACGTCCACCTCGTCGAACAGGCGCAGCGCCTTCGCCTGGTAGGCGGCGCGCAGGCGCTGGGCCTGCTGCACCCAGTGAGCCGGCAGCAGCGCGCCGGCGAGGAAGCGGTCGCGCGTCGCGCGGTCGAAATCCCCCGCCCGGCGGCGCAGGTTGGGCAGATGCAGGTTCGCCCCCTCCGCCATGGTGATGAGGAAGGCCGCCGCCCGCCCCAGCGCCGCGTCGGGGATGGTCACGCGCCGCGTCACGCCGAGGGCGCGCGCCACCGCCTCCACCGCCGCGAAGGCCTCGGCATGGCCGTTGCGGGCGAAGTGATCGTCGGCCACGGCGATGCGCAGCCCGGCGATCTCGGCCACCGCCGAGACGGGCTCCACGCCGCGCCACTGCTGCGCGTGGTCCTGCGGGTCGTCGCCCTGCAGCGCGTTGTAGGCGAGGGCGAGGTCCGCCACGTCGCGCGCGAAGGGGCCGAGATGGTCGAAGCTCGCCGCGAACAGGAAGGAACCGCGGCGCGAGAGCCGGCCATAGGTCGGCTTGAGGCCCCAGATCCCGCACAGCGAGGCCGGCACGCGGATGGAGCCGTTGGTGTCGCTGCCGAGCGTGACGGGCACCAGCCCATCGGCCACCGCCACCGCGCTGCCGCCGGAGGAGCCGCCGGCCATCCTCTCCCGCCCATGGGGGTTGCGGCAGGGGCCGTAGTGCTCGTTCTCGGTGGTGAAGCCGTAGGCGTATTCGTCCATGTTGAGCGCGCCGAGCATCACCGCCCCGGCCTGCCTCAGCCGCTGCACCAGGAAGGCGTCGGCCGCGGCGGGGGGGCTGTCGCGCTCGATCTTCGCGCCCGCGAGGGTGGTGAGGCCCGCGAGGTCGAACAGGTTCTTCACCGCCACGGGCACGCCGGCCATGGGCCCCGGGTCCTGCCCGGCGGCCAGCTTGGCGTCCACCGCCGCGGCCTCGGCGCGGGCGCGGGCTGCGGTGACCTCGGTGAAGGCGTTCGAGAGGGCGTTGCGCTGGGCGATGTCGGCCAGGCGCTCCTCCACCACCTCGGCGGCCTTGCGCCGGCCGGCGCGGATCTCGGCCGCCAGCGCGGCGGCGGAGAGGAAGCGCCTCACTTCCCCGCCTCCCGCCCGGCGACGAAGACGGGCGCGGCCTCCTCGGCGGGGCCGAGCGCGGCCTTCTCCACCAGCGCGGCCATGCGCGCGGCGAGGGCGAGGTTCATGGCCACCCCGGGCAGATGGGCGGGATCGAGCGGCAGGCCCACGGCGGCGGCGGCCTGGGCGGCATAGGCGGCGGGGTCGAACTCGGGCATGGCGCGTCCTCCTCGGCCGCCCCTCTCGCGCGGCGCGGGCCCGGCGCGAAGGGGGGAGGCGGCCGGAACGCGCCGCCTCCGCCGCGCATCTGCGCCCGCGCGGGGCAGGGCTGCCGCCGCCTTGGGCAGCGGCGCATTGACCCCGCCCGCGCCCCCTGCCAATCCCCACCGCCATGTCCGCGAACCCCGATCTCCGCACCGTCCGCGCCTGGCCTTTCGAGGAGGCCGCGAAACTGGCCGACCGGCTGGCCGCGCAGGGGAAATCGGCCGCGCTGCTGGAGACGGGCTACGGCCCCTCGGGCCTGCCGCACATCGGCACCTTCGGCGAGGTGGCGCGCACCACCTGGGTGCGCCGCGCCTTCGCCGCGATGACCGGCCTGCCCACCCGCCTCATCGCCTTCAGCGACGACATGGACGGGCTGCGCAAGGTGCCCGACAACGTGCCGAACAAGGAGATGCTGGCCGAACATCTCGGCAAGCCGCTGACCCGCATCCCCGACCCCTTCGGCACCCACGAGAGCTTCGGCCACCACAACAACGCCAGGCTGCGCGCCTTCCTCGACGCCTTCGGCTTCGAGTACGAGTTCGCCTCCTCCACCGACTACTATGCCTCCGGCCGCTTCGACGCGGCGCTGCTGCGCATGCTGGCGCTGCACGAGGAGGTGCGGGCGGTGATCCTGCCCACGCTCGGCCCCGAGCGGCGCGCCACCTATTCGCCCTTCCTGCCCATCCATCCGAAGACCGGCGTGGTGATGCAGGTGCCGATGGACGAGACCCGCCCCGAGCGCGGCACCATCGTCTGGACCGACCCCGCGACGGGCGAGCGCTTCGAGACGCCCGTCACCGGCGGCGCCTGCAAGGCCCAGTGGAAGGCCGACTGGGCGCTGCGCTGGTACGCGCTGGGCGTGGACTACGAGATGTCCGGCAAGGATCTGATCGACAGCGTGCGCCTCTCCTCGCGCATCTGCCAGGTGCTCGGCGGCACGCCGCCCGTCTCCTTCACCTACGAGCTGTTCAACGACGAGTTCGGCCAGAAGATCAGCAAGAGCAAGGGCAATGGCCTCACCATCGAGCAGTGGCTGGAATACGGCCCGCCCGAGAGCCTCGCCTGGTTCATGTTCGCCTCGCCCGGCAGCGCCAAGCGGCTGCACAAGGGCGTGATCCCGCGCGCGGTGGACGACTGGATGGCGGGGGTGGAGAAGCTGCGCGCCGCGCCCGACCCCGCCAACCCCGCCTGGCACATCCATGCGGGCGCGCCGCCCGCGGAGAAGCTGCCGCCCATCTCCTACGCCACGCTGCTCAACCTCGCGGGCATCGCGGGCACGGACGATCCGCAGCGCCTCTGGGCCTATATCCGCAAATACTACCCCGAGGCCGCGCCGGAGCATGAGCCGATGCTCGACCGCCTCGTGCACAACGCCTGCGCCTACTGGCGCGACTGGATCGCGCCCGAGCGCCGGTTCCGCGCCGCCACGCCCGAGGAGGCGGAGGCGATGCGCGAGCTGGTGCGGCTGCTGCGCGCCCGCGCCGCGGAGTTCGCCGCCCTGCCCGCCGGCCCCGTGCGCGAGGCCGCGATCCAGGACGCGGTGTATGACGCGGGCCGCCGCCCGCCCTTCGCGGTGGCGAACAAGGACGGCACGCTGGGCGTGGGTCGCGCCTGGTTCCAGGCGCTCTACGAGGTGCTGCTGGGCAAGAGCGAGGGCCCGCGCTTCGGCGGCACCATCGCCATCATGGGCATCGAGGAGGCCTGCGCGATGATCGAGGCGGCGCTGGCGCGGGAGAGCGCGCCGGCGTGAGGCTGCTGCTGCCGCTCCTGAAGCGCCACGGGGCCACCGCCTTCGGGCTGGTGCTGCTGGTGGGCGCGATCTGGGTGGTGCAGCGGGAGTTCCGCAGCCTCAGCATCGCCGAGGTGCGCCGGGCGATGGAGGCCATCCCGCACGCCGCGCTGCTGGCCGCGGCGGGGCTGACGGTACTGGCCTATCTCGTCCTCGCCATCTACGACTGGCTGGGGGCGCGCTATGCGGGGCGGCCCTCCTCCTGGGCGCGGGCGCTGCTCGCCTCCTTCTGCGGCTATTCGCTCGCGCACAATCTCGGCTTCGCCGCCGTCTCGGGGGCGGCGGTGCGCTACCGGCTCTACTCGGCATGGGGCTATTCGCCGGTGGAGATCGGCAAGGTGATCGGCTTCACCTCGCTCACCTTCGGGCTCGGCGGCATGGCGCTGGGCGGCATGGTGCTGCTCTTCGAGCCCGAGGTGCTGCCCTGGGCGGGGGCCCATCTGCCGCGCTGGGCGCTGCAGCTCTGCGCCCTGCCGCTCTTCGCCGTGGTCGCGGCCTATGTGCTCGTCAGCCGCTTCCGCCGCAGCATCCGCGTCTTCGGGCACGAGGTGGAGCTGCCCGGCGTGCGCATGGCCATCGCGCAGACGCTTCTCGCCACGGTGGACGTGGCGGTGACCGCGGCCATCTTCTACGCGCTGCTGCCCGCCGCGCCGGGGCTGACCTTCCTGCACTTCATCGGCATCTACCTCGCCGCCTACGCGGCCGGGATCGCGGCGAACGTCCCGGGCGGGCTCGGCGTCTTCGACGGGGCGATCCTGCTCGGCCTCGCGCCGCATCTGGGCGCGGCGGAGGTGGTGGGCGCGCTGCTCGTCTTCCGGCTGTTCTACTACATCGTGCCGCTGTTCATCGCCGGCGCGCTCTTCGCCGGCTTCGAGGTGACGCAGCGCTCGGCCTGGCTCGCGCGCTTCGGCGCGCTGGGCACGCCCGCCATGCCGCTGGAGGTGCCGGCGATGACGGGCCTCGTCGCGCTGGGCGGGGCGCTGCTGATCTTCCTCGGCGCGCTGCCGGTGGACGTGACGGTGTGGAAGCAGTGGGCGGGCTACGAGGCCGCGCTCGCCTCGCAGTTCGCCGCCTCGCTGGTGGGGTCGCTGCTGATGGTCATGGCCTTCGGTCTGGCGCGGCGGCTCACCATCGCCTGGGGCGGGGCGATCCTGCTGCTGCTGAACGGCGCGCTGATCGCCTGGCTGCGCGAGGAGGCGTGGTGGACCTGGGGCCTCTACCTGCTGGTGGCGGTGCTGCTGGCCACCATGCGCCCCTCCTTCTACCGCGACAGCCGGCTGCGCTGCGAGCCGCTCTCCCAGCCCGTGGCGCTGCCGCTCGCGGCCGTGACCATCTGCGGCCTCGCGCTCGCGCTCATCGCCAATGCCGGGCGCGTGCAGGGCGATTCCTGGTGGGAGGTGGTGCTGTTCGGCGATGCGCCGCCGCAGCTTCGCTTCACGGTGGGCGTGACGGCCGTGCTGCTGCTGTTCGGCACGGTGCGGCTGCTGCGCCCCGCGCGCATCCGCCCCGCACCCTTCGACGAGGCGGCGCGGGCGCGGCTGCGCGCCCTGGGCGCCAGCCCGCCCGCGCAGGCCGATGGCGTGCTCTGGGGCGAGGCCGGGCGCGCCGGCTTCGCCTTCACCCGCCGCGACGGTCTCTGGATCGCGCATGGCGACCCGGCGGGCGAAAGGCGGGACGCGATCAACGCCATCTGGCGCTTCCGCGACCTGTGCGAGCGGCATGGCGCGCGGCCGGCCTTCCTCGGCGTCGGGCCCGAGTATCTGCGCATCTACGCCGATACCGGGCTCGAGACCCTGCCCGACCCGGCGCGCCCGGGGCGCTTCCTGGCCTGCGACGCGCGGCGCGACCTCGCGCGGCTGAGCCGCGAGGGCGCGGCGGATTCGTGTTGACGCCGCCCCCCGCGCAAGGCTTCCTTGCCCCGTCAGGCACTTGCGGGCGGAGATTCACGCATGGAGACGCTCACCCGGGCAGGGCTGGCCGAGGCCATCTACACGCAGGTCGGCCTCTCCCGCCAGGAATCGGCGGCGCTGCTGGAGGCGGTGCTGGAGCGCATGGCCGTGGCGCTCGAATCGGGTGAGACGGTGAAGATCTCGGGCTTCGGCACCTTCCTCCCGCGCGAGAAGGGCCAGCGCGTCGGCCGCAACCCCAAGACGGGGGTGGAGGTGCCCATCCTGCCCCGCCGCGTGCTGACCTTCCGGCCGAGCCAGGTGCTCAAGGCCCGCATCAACGGCGCGCCCAGGCCCGCCGGCCGCGAATGAGCGAGGCGGAGGACGCCCGGGAACGGCCCCGCCCCCGCAAATCCGCGCAGGCCTTCCGCACCATCAGCGAGGCGTCGGAGCAGCTCAACGTCCCGCAGCATGTGCTGCGCTTCTGGGAGACGAAGTTCCCGCAGCTGAGGCCGCTCAAGCGCGGCGGCGGCCGGCGCTACTACCGGCCCGAGGATCTCGCGCTGCTCCAGCGCATCGCCGACCTTCTCTACACCCAGGGCTACACCATCAAGGGCGTGCAGCGCCTTCTGGCCGAGGGCGAGCCGCAGATGCCCCTGCTGCCCGAGCCCGCCGAGGAGGAACAGGGCGAGGTCGCCGCCGCGCTGGAGGAGCTGGAGCGCATCGCGGCCGCGCTGCGCGCCCTGGCCCGGGGCGGCTAGACAGAAACTCCCTCGGCTTGTGGTTCGAAGGAGCATGCGAAGCCGAGCTTTATGATTTGGGCGGCGAGGGGACGTGCCTGCTGTTCTGGCGAGCGTTGGTGGAAGTGATTTGGTCCGAGATCGTGCCAGAAGGTTCCGTTTTGGAGCATGTGCCAGACGGCGGTGAGGATGGAGGCGGCGACGGCGCAGATGGCTTTTTTCGGTCCGCGGCGCTGTCGCAGATGGTGGAACTGGGCGCGGAGATAGCTGTCCTTCTTGCGGGTGGCGGCCCAGGCGCACTGGACGAGGGTGGTCTTGAGCCAGGGCGCGCCCTTGCGCAGGCGGTTGGAGCGGCG
>NZ_AUDH01000020.1 GCF_000425365.1 Rubritepida flocculans DSM 14296
CGGCGCCCCTTCTCTTGGTCCGGACCTCGGGAGAGGCCCTGCGCCTCAGCGCAGGACGATCTCCACGCGGCGGTTCTGCGGCTCGCGCACGCCCATGGCCGTCGGCACCAGCGGGCGGTCGAAGCCGAAACCCTGCACCGTGATCTGGTTGCGCTGGATGCCGCGGCGCACCAGCTCCGCCGCCACCGCCTCGGCGCGGCGCACCGACAGGCGCTGGTTGTAGGCCGCCGAGCCCGTGCGGTCCGCGTGGCCCGACACCTCGATGCGCGTGGACCCCACCGTGCGGGCGTTGTTCGCCGCCTCGGCGATGATCTGGCGCGCGCGGTCCGTCAGGTCGGCGCGGTCCCAGTCGAAGAAGACCAGGAAGGTGCGCGCGGGCGCGGGCGCCGCGGCCGGGGCCGGGGCGGGCGCCGGGGTCGGCGTGTTGAAGGCGTAGCGCAGACCGACCAGCACGGAGTGGTTCGCGTTGGTGACCTCGCCCGCCACACGCGTCGGCGCCGTGGCGCCGGTGTTGCGGTTCGCGCCCTTGTACTCGGTGTCGAGCGTGGCGTAGTAGCGATACTCGGTGGTCAGCGAGAGGCCGGGAACGAACTGGCCGAGGCCGAAGGCCACGCCGCCGATCGCCTGATAGGCGAAGTTCCAGCCGGAGCTGTTGTCCACAGCGAACAGCCCGCCATTGGGGAAGGTGGCGCGCACATTGCGCCCCTGGATCCAGCCGGCGCCCACGCCCGCGCCCACATAGGGGGTGATGCTGACGCCGGTGCCCAGCGGATCGCCCAGCGAGAGGTCGTAGAAGGCGTTGGCCATCAGGCCGAGCTGACGCACCGTGCCGCCCACCACGAAGGGCCGCACCCCGTCGCGCAGCGCGCCGGTGGCCTGGTTGTCGCGGTAGCTGACCTCGCCCTCGACGCGGAAGCCGTTGCCGAAGCCCCAGCCCAGGCTGCCCACGGCGGCCCAGCCCCAGCCCCAGTTGAAGCGGTTGCGCGGGTTCTCGCCCAGCGTCGCCTCGCGATAGTTGCCGCCGACGCCGGCGCCCACATAGAGCCCCGAGACGGGCTGCGCCGCCGCGCTGCCCGCCGCCAGCACGCCGGCCGCGAGAACGCCCATTCCGATGCGAATCATGAATCCACCCCTCCGGCCAGTGCCTCCATGCAGGCAGTGTTAATCATCTTTCGTCGTCGGAGAACAGGCCAAAGCACGCATTTGCCGGCCCGCGTTGCCGTGTTGCAACACGGCAGGGAGGCGGAGGCGGCGCACCCCCTGGGTCGCGAACGCAGATCAAAATGCCGACGCCGAGGGAAAGAGGCCGGGAAATGGTGGGTGCGACAGGGATTGAACCTGTGACCCCTGCCGTGTGAAGGCAGTGCTCTCCCGCTGAGCTACGCACCCGTCCGTTCGGGAGACGCCATGTGCGTCGGTTGCGCGGCGAAGTCAAGCGGGCCGCTTGCGCCAGGGCGTGCGCATCCCCTTATGGAGTGCCGATGCGCCGCCTCCTCGCCCTTCTGCTCCTCGCCGCCGCCCCGGCCCAGGCCGAGGCCTGGCGGGCGAGCTACCTCGTCACCGTCGCCGGCGCGACGGTGATGGAGGCGGAGGTGGCCTTCGACCTCGGCGGCGCGGGCTATCGCGTGGAGACCCGCACCCGCCCGCGCGGCCTGGGCAGCCTGGTGCTGCGCGGCGAGAGCGTCTCGGTCAGCGAAGGCCGCTGGCAGGGGGCCGAGGCCCGCCCTGCCTATCACGAGGCGCGCAGCCACTGGCGCAGCGGCCCCCGCCGCACCCGCCTGGACTACGACGCGGCGGGCGAGCCGCGCGTGGCGGTGCTGGAACCCGCCGCGGACATCCCCCGCGCCCCGCTGCCCGCCGGCCCGCGCGCCGGCACGCTGGACAACCTCTCGGCGCTGGCGCAGCTCGCCCGCCATGTGCGCGACACGGGGCGCTGCGACACCGGCGCCACCGCCTTCGACGGCCGCCGCCTCACCCGCTTCGAGGCGACGCGCGACCCGGTGATGCAGGCCGCCGATGGCGGGCTGCTGCGCTGCGTGATCGAAAGCCGCCCGCTGGCCGGCTATGCGCTGGACCGGCCCGAATCCGCGCAGCCCACCGACATCCACGCGCTGTTCGGCGTGCTGCGCCCCGGCGCGCCCGTGCTGCCCGTGCGGGTGGAGATCGCCGCGCGCTGGTGGGGGCGGATCGAGGCGCGGCTCGTCTCCGTCACGCGCGAGTGATGCGGCCAGCCCTCGGCCGGAGGTCTCCCGCAGGCCGGGTTGGCGGGCGGCGGCGTGGCGGAACGAAGACAGGCCAGCGGCCGCCCCGGCTCCTCAGGAGTCGAAATCAGCGGCCGCTGGCATGAGCAGCCTTGGCAGCTCCTCCGGCGCGGTCGCGACCAGCCCCGCCCCCTCGCCCGAGCCGTAGCCCCAGGCGGCGAAGACGCTGAGCACCCCCGCCCCCCGGGCGGCGCGGATGTCGTTCTGGTGGTCGCCGATCATCACCGCCCGCGCGGGCGGCACGCCCGCCGCCTCGAGCACGCCGAGCAGATGGCCCGGATCGGGCTTGCGCACGGGCAGGCTGTCGCCCCCCAGCACCACGCAAAAGCGCGGCGCGAGGCCCAGCGCATCCAGCAGCGCGCGCGTCGCCGCCTGCGGCTTGTTGGTGCAGACCGCAAGCGCCCAGCCCCCGGCCGAAAGCGCGGCGAGCGCCGCCTCCATGCCCGGATAGGGGCGCGTGAGCCGCGCGCCGTTCGCCTCCAGATCCTCGAGGAAGGGCGGCAGCACCGCCGCCTCCTCGAGCGGCGCGCCGCGCGCGGCGAAGGCCTTGCGCAGCAGGGCGCGCGCGCCGTCGCCGATCATCGCCGCCACCTCGGGCAGGGCGAAGGGCGCGAGCCCCGCCCGCGCCATGGCGCGGTTCAGCACCGCCGCGATGTCGGGCGCGCTGTCCACCAGCGTGCCGTCGAGGTCGAAGACCGCAAGCCGCCTCACGGGTTCTCGACCCGCGGCCAGTAGGGCCGGTCGAAGCGCCGATAGGGGATGGCCGCGAAGTCGCGCAGGATGCCCGCCTCGGCCGCGCAGTAGCGCACCTCGCGCGCGATGGGCGCGAAGCCCGCGTAGAAATGCTGCGAGGACTTCACCACCACGATGCGCTTGTCCTCCAGCCGGCAGCCGAGCCCCGTGAAGGCGTCGGGGTGGAAGCATTGCTGCCGCTCGGTGGCGAGGATGATGTGGATGCCCTCCGCCTCGATCCAGGCGGCGGGGCCCATGGCCGCCCGCCCGCCCGAGAGGCCCGACTGGAAGGCCTGCTCCGCCACCGCGTGCACGCGCACCGAAAGGTCGAGCGGATCGCCCGACATCGGCCCGCATTTGCCGCCGAGCCGCAGCGGCATCGCGGCCCCCGGCCCCGCCTCGCGGCAGAAGGAGACGGCGACGGGATCCCAGAAGATGCCGATGGCCGCGTCCTTCACCCCGCGCTCCAGCATGCGCCGCAGCACCGCCGTGCAGTCGGAGGGCGCGCCGCCGCCCGCATTGTCGGAGGTCTCGGCGATCACCGTGGTGCCGGAGGGCGCGGCGAGCGCGATGTCGAGCGCCTGGTCCACCGTGTCGAAGCGCTTGCGCGTGGCCTCGCGCATCGCCCAGAGGCGCTCGCCCCAGGCCCGGGCGGTGGCCTCCGCGAGCGCGGCGTCGCCATCCGTCACGGCGAGCATCCTGGCCCCCACATGCGGCACATCGCCCCAGGGAAAGCCGTGCGCGAAGGAGAGGGAGAGGAGGCCGCCCTTCCCCTCCGCCGCCTGCATGTCCGCGACGAAGGATTTCATCGGCTCCACGGGCGTGTGCCACATGTGGATCATGCGCAGATCCCGCATCGCCATCACCGGGCGGATTTCGCGCCGCGCGGCGCGCAGCGCCAGTTCGAACAGCTCGCGCCCGCGCTCGGCCATGTCGGTGTGCGGGTATTCCTTGTAGATCACCACGAGGTCGGCGTTGGCGAGCAGCGCCTCGTCCAGGTGGCAGTGCAGGTCGAGCTCCACGCCGATCACGACATCGGGGCCCACCATGCGGCGCACATGGGCCACGAGGTCGCTCTCGCAGTCGTCATGGCCCTCGGCGACCATGGCGCCGTGCAGGTTGAGCAGCACGATGTCCACCGGCCCGGCGGCGCGCAGATCCTCGAGGATCATGCCGCGCAGCTCCTCATAGACGGCGCGCACGGTGGTCCCGCCCGGCTGGGCGTTGGCGGTGATGCTCTCCACCACCTCGATCTGCGCGGCCTCGGCCATGCGGCGCCACTCGATGAGGGGGATGTTGCCCCAGACCGGCTCGGCCAGGCTGCCGCCGGTGCGGTGGAAGCGGTTGCCGAAGAAGGCCTCGCGCCCGGTGGGGATGGGGGCGAAGGTGTTGGTCTCGGTCAGCAGCGCGGCCATGAAGAGTCGCAAGGCGGAAGATCCCCCGAAAGGACGTGGACGGGCGGCGCATCCTGCCACCGCCGCCCGCGCCCGGCCATCACCGCCCCGGCGCGAAGAGCCGCAGCAGCGGCGGCAGCAGCAGCATCACCGCCGCGAGTGAGTAGAACAGGCTGATGGTGAGGATCACGCCCATGCTCGCCGTGCCGGGATGGGGCGAGACCATCAGCGCGCCGAAGGCCGCCGCGTTGGTGATGGCCGAATAGATCACCGCGCGGTTCAGCGGGCTGGCGAGCAGGTCCCGCCGCCCCTCGCGCCAGGCGGCCACGTAGTAGATGTCGTAGGCCACCCCCATGCCGAAGAGCAGCGGCAGCGCGATGACGTTGGCGAGGTTGAGGTCGGGCCCCAGCAGCGCCGCATGGGCCATGGTCATCAGCCCGGCCAGCGCCAGCGGCGCCACCGCCAGCAGCGCGTAGCGCAGCGAGCGCAGCGTGAGCCAGAGCAGCGCCGTCACCACCGCCACGCCGATCGCGCCCGAGATCGCGAAGGCCTGCTGGATGGTGGCCGAGGCGCCGAGGGTGGAGATGGCGAGCCCCGTGGCCTCCGGCGCCAGGGCCAGCACGGCGCGGGCGAAGCGGCGCATCTGCGCCGTCTCGTCGCCCGGCAGGGGCGCGGGGGCGATCTCCACCCGCGCGCGGCCGTCGGGCGTGATCCAGTCGGCGCGCAGCACGGCCGGCAGCGTCTCCAGCGTCACCTCGCCGGGCGAGAGCAGCAGCCGCACCCGAGCGAGCGTGTCGGCGAAGCCGGGCAGTGTGGCGCGGGCGAAGGCCGCGCGCGCCTCGGCCGGGCCCTCGGCCAGCGCGGCGAGCGCGGCGCCGAGCCGCCGCCCTTCCCGCGCCGCCGCCGCCTCGCCCGGCAGCGCCGAAAGCGCCCGCGCCGCGGCGCCGAGCGCCGCGCGCAGCTCCGCCTCATCCGGCGGCGCGCGGGGCTCGGGCTCGAGGCTGAGGCCGAGCAGCATCGCCGCATCCTCGATCAGCGCGCGCTTCTCCTCCTGCCCCTCGGGCAGGAAATCCGCGAGCGTGGTGGCGCGGGCCACCTCCGGCAGGGCGCGCAGCCGCGCCGCCAGGGCCTGCGCGGCGGCGAGGTCGGGGGCGAGCAGCTCCAGCGTGTTGGGGGTGGCGTCGGGGTCGCGCGCCAGCTCGCGCCAGGTGGAGACGGCCTCCGAGCCCGGGTCGCGCAGGTTGATCGGGTTGGTGTCGAAGCGCAGCCCGCTCGCCGCCGCGGCGCAGAGCAGGGCGAGCGCCAGCGCGCCCCAGGCCACGCCGCGCGCGTGCCGCCCGAGCCAGGCGTCGAGCGGCCGCAGCCCCGGATAGCCCACCTCGCGGTGCTCGGGCCGCGGGCGCGCCAGCAGCATGAGCGCGGGCAGCATGGTCATCGCCAGCAGCCAGCCGATGCCCATGCCCACCCCGGCGATGAGGCCGAGCTCCGCCACGCCGCGGTAGTCGGTCGGGATGAAGGCGAAGAAGCTGAGGCCGACGGAGAGCGCGGCCAGCGTCATCCCCGGCCCCGCCACCTCCCCCGCCGCCTCCAGCGCGGGCGCGACGGCGCCGAGCCGCGCGTTCTCGGCCCGGTACTGCACCGCGTATTGCGTGCCGAAATCCACGCCGAGCCCGATGAACATGACGGCGAAGGCGATGGAGAGCGGGTTGAAGGCGCCCACCGCCAGGATGCCGAAGGCGGCCGTCCAGAGAATGCCCGCCACCGTCAGCGCCAGCAGCGGCCAGATCAGCCGCCAGGAGCGCAGCGCCATCCACAGCAGGAGGCTGACCAGCGCGAAGGAGAGCAGGGTGGAGGCCCAGGCGCCGTCGGCGATGGTGGCGAACTCCTCGTCGGCCATCGCCACATGGCCGGTGAGGCGCAGCCGCACGCCGCGCTCGGCGAAGCCGAGCCGGGCGGCCTCGGCGCGCACCACCTCCGAGGCCGCCGCCCCGGCCGAAAGCTGCCCGTAATCCAGCGCGGGCTGGATGATCACGAAACGGCGCAGCTCCGCCGGCCGCGGATCGCGGCCGGTGAGCAGGGCGCGCCAGTCGGGCGGGGCGAGGCGGCCCGCGCGCGCTTCCTCGGCCGCGCGGGCCAGCGCGGCGAGCGGCGCTTCCAGCCGCTCGGGCGCCGTCTCGCCGCGCGCCAGCCCCTCGGCCATCAGTCGCGCCACCTCGGCCACCCCGCGCGCCGAGGGGTCGGCCGCGATGGTGCCGAGCAGGGGCTGCGCCTCGATCAGCCGCTCCGTGACCTGCTGCACCTCCGGCAGCGAGAGGTAGAGCAGCCCGTGGCGGTCCCAGAACTCCCCGGCGTCGGGGCGGCGGACGTCGCGGAACAGGGGCCCGCGCGCGCGCAGCGCCCCGGCCAGCGCCTCGGCGGCCGCATCGAGCGCGGCGGGGGGCGCGCCGTCCAGCACCGCCACCACGAGGTCCATGCGCTGGGGGAAGGCGCGGTCGAGCGTGAGCTCCGCCACGCGCCAGGGCAGATCCTGCGGGAAGAGCTTGGTGACGTCGGAATCCAGGGCGAAGCGCGTGGCGGAGAGCCAGGTGGCGAAGGCCGTGACCAGCGCGCAGAGCAGCAGCACCGGCCAGGGCCGGCGCACCGAGAGGCGCACGAGGAAGGCCGCCGCGCCGCCCAGCGCGGCGGCAGGATCGCGCGTCACGCCCGCTCAGCCCCCGGCGCGGGCCAGCAGCAGCGCGAGCGGCAGGGCGAGGGCGAGCCCGGCCCAGAGCGCCTCGGCCAGCCGCGTCTCGCAGGCCCCCTCCGCCCCGCGCCAGGCGAGCCAGCGCGCCGCCCCGGCCAGCACCGCCAGCACCCCGGCCAGCGCCGCGCCCACGCCGAGGGCGAGCAGCCCCGCCGCGGCCAGCGCCAGCGCGGTGGCGCCCGAGACGAAGCCCGGCACGGGC
This sequence comes from Rubritepida flocculans DSM 14296, assembly GCF_000425365.1. Taxonomy (GTDB): domain Bacteria; phylum Pseudomonadota; class Alphaproteobacteria; order Acetobacterales; family Acetobacteraceae; genus Roseococcus; species Roseococcus flocculans. The sequence goes on from NZ_AUDH01000020.1 coordinate 7,333, forward strand.
AGCAGCAGCCCCGCGAGCAGCGCCAGCGCCAGCACCGCCGCCGGCAGGGCGGGCCACAGGGCGGGGCCCGCCTTCCCGGCCAGCAGCGCCGCGATGGGCGCGCACAGCGCCAGCGCGAGGATGATCGCCGCCTCCGCGAGCGGGCGCAGCCGCGCCGCCCCATCCCCCGCCCGCGCGCGCCAGGCGAGCCAGAGCGAGCCCGCCGCCAGCGCCAGCAGCAGCAGCCCCGTGGCGATGAGGGTGGGGATGGCGCCGCCGCCGAAGGGCTCGCCGGCGGCGATCAGCACGCCGGGCAGGGCCAGCGCCATGCCGCCGAGGGCGAGCAGCGTCCAGCGCCGCGCCGCCTCGCCGGCGCCCTCGCCCGCGAGGGCGAACCAGAGCAGGGGCAGGCTGCCCATCCACAGCGCCGCCCCCGCCTCGCGCAGCAGCGTGCCGAGGAAGGGCAGCGCCGCCTCGTGCACGCCCGCCTGCAGGATGGCCGCGGGCAGCAGCAGCCCGGCGAGCGCGACGAGCACCGAGGCCGGCGCGCCGCGCCAGGCCAGCGCCGCGAGCCCGCCCGCCGCGCCGAGGGCGCCCAGCGCGCCGATCCAGCCGCCCCAGCCCTGGGTGGCCGGGAGCCCGGCCAGGGCGGCCAGGAAGGCCGCCACCGCCGCCGCCAGGGTCACGCGCCGGGCCAGCGCCCCCTCGCCCGCCAGCAGCAGGAAGGTGGCGCCGCCCAGCGCCGCGCTGCGCGCCGCCATGGCCAGGGCGTAGAGCAGCGCGCCGTCCATCGCCGCCTCCCCCCCTCAGGCCCGGGCCTGCTGCGCCATGCGGTTGGGCTTGCGCATGAACCAGCGCGCGAAACGCGCCAGCGCCGGCATGGTGGTGGGGCGCAGCAGCCGCGGGTCATAGCCGGCGAAGCGGCGGTCATTCTCGATCAGGCAGAGGTCGATGATGTCGGCCAGGCTGTAGTCCTCGGCCGAGACGGCCTTGGCGCCGGTCACGGTGAAGTTGTTGTCCTGGGTGCGCTCCCTGCCCTCGCCGTCCACGGTCTTGGCCAGCCCGATGCGCTCCCAGCCCAGGAACACCCAGACGGCGAGCACGCGCAGCTCGAACCAGGGCCGCTTCCACCACGGCATGGTCGCGCGGTGCCAGGCCAGCCAGTTGGCGAAGAGCAGGATGTGGCGGCACTCCTCCTGGATCACCGGCTCGAAGGTGTCGGTGAGCTCCTGCGGGAAGAAGCCGGAGCGGCGCGCCATCTCGAACAGGCCGAAGGCGAAGAAGCTGTCCACGCATTCGCTGAAGCCGGTGACGAGATAGGCCCATTCGGGATCGCGGGGCGGGACGTATTCGGGCTCGGGCGCGAGCTGGATGCCATAGGCCTCGACGAGGCGCGAGAGCACCTCCTTGTGGCGGTTCTCCTCCCAGCCGTTGCGCGCGATGGTCTCGCGCATCTCGGGGTCGTCGATGGTGGCGGCGTAGGCGCTCATGCGCAGCCGGGCCTTGCCCTCGGTCTGCACCGCGATGTCCCAGATGGGCAGGGAGGTGATGCGGGCCAGCGCCTCCGGCTCCAGCTTCGGCCAGGGGATCACGCTCGGCTTGTAGGGGTTGAAGGTCTCCTCGAACATCCGGCACACGGCCTGCTTGTGCTCGGGCGAGCCGGGCTTGAGCGGGCCCTGGTGCGGGCTGATCCAGTGGCGGGCGCGCGCGTCGGCGGCGGCGACGGTGGCGGCATCGGGCAGCCGGCCGGCGAGGTTGTCGTCCAGGCTGCCGGAGAGGCGGGCTTCGAGGTCGGAAAGGCTGTGGCTCAAGGGGCTGGGGCTCCTGCGGGCGCCGTGTCGGCAGGCCATCTGGCCGTCGCGCCTGCATACCCCCCCGCGCCGCGCCGAGTCCACGCGCCGGGCGGAAGGGAAGCCTTCACCTTTCCTGCCGCATGACGCGGGCGCAACGCCGCGTTGCCGCGCCGAACGGCGCCGCGCCCCGGAAGGCGCGGCCGCGCAGCTCCGCGCGCCTCGGAACGACCTTCACCCAGAGGGAACCCTGCCGATGAACGCGCTCTCGCGGCTGCCGCTGGCCTGGAAGGCCCTGGCGCCCATGCTGCTCATGGTGCTCGCCCTGGCGGGGACCACCACCCTCCTCGTCCGCCAGGTGCAGGAGACGGACGAGACCTACAGCCGGCTTCTGGCGCGCGAGGCGACCGGCGCGGTCCATGCGGCGCGCGCCAACATCGTCGCCTTCGACCTGTCCGTGGTGACCTGGCGCGCCCTCTCGCTCGACCAGCCGGAGGAATACGCCACCTCGCTGCGACTGCTGGAGGCCATGCCCGCCGCCTTCGACCGGCAGATGCGCCGGCTGGCCCCTGCGGTGGCCGGCACGCCGCACGAGGCGGCGGCGGCCCGCCTGGCGCGGGACTTCCCGCCGCTGCACGCCCTCGCCCAGCGGGCGGTGCAGATGAGCGCGCGCGGCGAGCGCCCCGCCGCCCTCGAGCTTCTCAAGCGGGAGTTCGTGACGCCCGTCACCGCGCTGCGCGAACAGACCCAGGGCCTCACCGCCGCGCTGGCCGAGGCCGCAGAGGCGCAGAGCGCGGCCGTCACCGCACAGGTGGCGAGCGCGGCCCGCACCAAGCTGATGGTGGTGGGCGGGCTGGTGCTGGCCTGCCTGGTCTTCGCCGCCTGGCTGCTCTTCGCCCTCGTCAGCCGCCCCATCGCCGCGCTGCACGCGGCCATGCAGGGCGCCGCCGCCGGCAGGCTCGACGCCGCCGTGCCCGGCACGGGCCGCGGCGACGAGCTGGGCGCCATGGCCCGCGCCCTGGAGGGCTTCCTCGCCGGGCTGCGCGAGGCGGCCGGGCTGCGCGCGCAGCAGGAGGAGCAGCGCCGCGCCGCCGAGGCCGCGCGCCGGCAGGAGATGCAGCAGCTCGCCGACAATCTGCAGCGCGAGGTAGGGAGCGTGGTCGAGGGCATCGCCTCCGCCGCCACGGAGCTCGGCGCGGCCGCCAAATCCATGGCCGCCATCGCCGAACGCACCTCGCAGCGCGCCAGCACGGTGGCGCAGGCCACGGCCGAGGCGAACGCGAATGTCGGCACCGTCGCCTCGGCGGCGGAGGAGCTGACGGCCTCGGTCTCCGAAATCTCCCGCCAGGTGCAGGAGAGCACGCGCGTCACCCAGGCCGCGGTGGAGCAGGTGGAGCGCACCAACAGCACGGTGGCCAACCTCAACGAGGCCTCCCAGCGCATCGGCGAGGTGATGCGCCTGATCGGCGACATCGCGAGCCAGACCAACCTCCTCGCGCTCAACGCCACCATCGAGGCGGCGCGGGCGGGCGAGGCGGGCAAGGGCTTCGCGGTGGTGGCCTCGGAGGTGAAGAACCTCGCCGGGCAGACCACCCGCGCCACCGAGGGCATCGCGGCCCAGATCCTCGCCATGCAGGAGGCGACGCGCAGCACCACCGCCGAGATCGAGGGCATCCGCGACACCATCCTGCGCGTGAGCGAGATCGCCATGGCCATCTCGGCCGCCGTCGAGGAGCAGGGCGCGGCCACGCGCGAGATCGCGCGCAACGTGCAGGAGGCGGCCGGCGGCACCGGCCGGATCGCCGACCAGATCCAGGATGTGCAGCAGGCCACCGGCGAGACGGGGGGCGCGGCCGCGCAGGTCAGCGGCACCTCGGCCCAGCTCGCCGAACAGGCGGAGACGCTGCGCGCCCAGGTGAACGACTTCCTGGGCCGGGTGCGCGCGGCCTGAGGCGCGGCACCTCGCCCCGGGCCGCGCGCCCCGGGGCGTTTCATGCCGCCGCCCGCATGGGGGCCCGGCTCCGCCGCGGGCTTCGCAGCGCAGCACGCGGCGTGCTATCGCCTTCGGCTCCGAATCCGGACCGCAGGAGTCCTCCCCGCATGGGCATCCCCTTGGCGCAGCAGGCGAAGGTCGCCGCCTACATCGTCCGGCAGCAGATGGCCGGGCGGAAGCGCTTCCCGCTCGTGCTGATGCTGGAGCCCCTGTTCCGCTGCAACCTGGCCTGCGCGGGCTGCGGCAAGATCGACTACCCCGACGAAATCCTGAACAAGCGCCTCTCCCTCGAGGAATGCCTCGGCGCGGCGGAGGAGTGCGGCGCGCCGGTCGTCGCCATCGCCGGCGGCGAGCCGCTGCTGCACAAGGAGATGCCGCAGATCGTCGAGGGGCTTCTGGCGCAGGGACGCATCGTCATCCTCTGCACCAACGCGCTGCTGCTCGAGAAGAAGATCGACGCCTACAAGCCCCACCCGCGCTTCATCTGGGACATCCACCTGGACGGCGACCGCGCCCAGCACGACTGGGCGGTGAGCCAGGAGGGCGTGTACGACCGCGCCGTGGCCGCGCTGCAGACGGCCAAGCGCAAGGGCTTCCGCACCGCCATCAACTGCACCCTGTTCAACAACGCCGACCCCGAGCGCACCGCGAAGTTCTTCGACGACGTGACGGCGATGGGCGTGGACAACATCATGCTCAGCCCGGGCTACGCCTATGAGCGCGCGCCGGACCAGAAGCACTTCCTCAACCGCCAGGCCACCAAGACCCTGTTCCGCGAGATCTTCAAGCGCAACACGGGCAAGGGCAAGCCGAAGTGGCGGATGGGCAACTCGCCCCTCTTCCTCGACTTCCTGGCCGGCAACCAGCGCTATCTCTGCACGCCCTGGGGCAACCCCACGCGCAACATCTTCGGCTGGCAGCGCCCCTGCTACCTGCTGGGCGAGGGCTACGCGAAGAGCTTCCGGGAGCTGATGGAGACGACCGACTGGGACAAGTACGGCGTCGGCAACTACGAGAAATGCGCCGACTGCATGGTGCATTCGGGCTTCGAGGCCACGGCGGCGCTGGATGCGATCAACCGCCCCTGGAAGGCCATCGCCGCGCAGCTCCGCGGCCCGCGCACCGAGGGGCCGATGGCGCCGGAGGTGGATCTCTCGAAGCAGCGCCCGGCGGAATACGTCTTCTCCCGCCATGTGCAGCAGGCGCTGGCCGAGATGGCGCACGAGCCGAAGAAGGGCGCGAAGCACGGCGCCACCGCGCCGCAGGCGGCGGCGGAGTAGCCCCGCCCCGCGCGGGCGGGGCCGCCGCCCCGCATTATTGCGGCTCGATCCCCGCCGCGCGGATGGCCTCGGTCCACTTCACCGTCTCGGCGCGGATGAAGGCCGCCGCCTCGTCCGGCGTGGAGGGCATGAGCTGCATGCCCAGCCCCTCGCCCAGCCGCTCGCGCAGCGTGGCGTCGGCGGCGGCGTGGCGCACCGCGGCGTTGAGGCGCTGGATGGGCAGGGCGGGCGTGCCGGCCGGCGCCAGCAGCGCGAACCAGGCGAAGAGCTCGTAGTTCGGCAGCCCCTGCTCGGCCACCGGCGCCACATCGGGCAGTTGCGCCGAGCGCGTGCGCGTCGTGATGCCGAGGGCGCGAAGCTGCCCGCCCTGCACCCCGGGCAGGATCACCGCCTGGTCGGCGATGAACAGGTCCACCCGGCCCGCGATCAGATCCTGCACGGCGTTGGGCGAGGAGCGATAGGGCACATGCAGCATCCGCACCCCCGCCTGGGCCGCCAGCATGGCCGCCGCCACGCGCTGCGAGGCCGAGGCCTCGGCGTAGCTCAGCGCCTCGGGCCGGGCGCGCGCGGCGGCCAGCAGGTCGGAGAGGGTGCGATAGGGGCTGCCGGCCGAGACGGCCACCAGCAGCGGCACCGAGGCGAGCAGCGAAATGGGCGCGAAATCCCGCTCCATGTCGAAGGGCACGCGGCGGAACAGCGCATTGGCCGCGGCGTTGGTGGAGTTGGTGCCGAAGAGCACGGTGTGCCCGTCGGCCGCGGCGCGCACCACCGCCTCGGCGCCGATCAGGCCCGAGGCGCCGGCGCGGTTCTCCACCACCACGGGCTGGCCCAGCGCCTCGCGCATGCGCTCGGCGAAGAGCCGGGCCACCGTGTCGGTCGCGCTGCCGGCGGCGAAGGGCACGATGCCGCGCACCGGCTGGGTGGGCCAGGACTGGGCGAGGGCGGGGGCGGCCAGAAGGGCCGCGGGGGCGGCGAACAGGGCGCGGCGGCGCATGGGTGGTGTCTCCTTCCCGGTGCGCGCGCCCGATAGCGGCGCGCCTCGCCGCGCGCAATCCACCCGCGCCCGGCTTTCGCGGCCGCGAAGCACCCCGGTTGCACGCCCGCCGCACCGCGCGCAGGCTCGCCCCGCTTCCGGAGAGGACCGATGCCCCGACGCGCCCCGCCGCGCCCCCACCCCAGCCGGCGTGGCCGCGCCGCCTTCTCATCCCAGCGGCCGCTGCTGTGCCTTTGTTTCGCCGCGCAGCCGCCACGCCAACCCTGCGCGCGAGACGGTCGGCATGTCGTGCCGGCGGTATCGTCCCAGCGGCCGGCGGGATGAGCCCCGCCTGGACCCTCGCCCTGCACGGCGGGGCGGGCACCATCCCGCGCGAGGCGATGACCGATTCCGCCCGCGCGGCCCATCTCGAGGCGCTGCACGCCGCACTCGAGGCCGGGGCGGCGGTGCTGCGCGGCGGCGGCGCGGCGGAGGAGGCGGTGGTGGCCGCCGTCCTGGTGCTGGAGGACTGCCCGTTGTTCAACGCCGGCCATGGCAGCACCCTCACCGCCGCCGGCACGGTGGAGATGGACGCCGCGCTGATGCTCTCCGATGGCCGCGCCGGGGCGGTGACGGGGGTGCGGCGGCTGCGCAACCCCATCCTCGCCGCGCGGGCGGTGCTGCGCGCGGGCGGGCCGGTGCTGCTGGCCGGCGAGGGGGCGGATTCCTTCGGCGAGGCGGAGGGCCTCGCCACCGCCCCGCCCGGCTATTTCGAGACGCCGCACCGCCGCGCCCAGCTTCTCGCAGCGCGGCGGGCGGGCGCCATGGCGCTCGACCATGACGGGGCGCGGATGGGCACGGTGGGCGCCGTGGCGCGCGACCGCGCGGGGCGGCTGGCCGCCGCCACCTCCACCGGCGGCATGACCAACAAGCCCCCCGGCCGGGTGGGCGACAGCCCCATTCTCGGCGCGGGCACCTGGGCGGATTCGACCGTGGCCGTCTCCTGCACCGGCACGGGCGAGGCCTTCCTGCGCGTGGCCGCCGCCCATGAGGTCAGCGCGCGGATGCGCCACGCCGGCCAGCCGCTGGACGTGGCGGCGGGCCAGGTGATCCGGCGCGAGGTGCCGGCCGCGGGCGGGCGCGGCGGGCTCATCGCGGTGGACGCGCGCGGCAACGCCGCCCTGCCCTTCGGCACGGAGGGGATGTATCGCGGCGTGGCGCGGGCGGGCGCCGCCCCCTGGGCGGCGATCCACGCCTGAGGGCTGCTGCCCCCTACCGCCGCGCGGCGAAGAAGGCGCCGAGCAGCGCCGCCGCCTCGGCCTCGCGCAGCCCGCCCAGCACCTCGGGCGCATGGTGGCATTGCGGGCGGGAGAAGACGCGCGCCCCGTGCTCCACCCCGCCGGATTTCGGGTCATAGGCGCCGAAGGCCACGCGCGCGACGCGGAACAGGCTGGCCGCCTGGGCGCACATGGCGCAGGGCTCCAGCGTCACCCACAGCGTGCAGCCATCGAGGCGCTTCCCGCCCCGCGCGGCGGCGGCGGCGCGCAGCGCCAGCATCTCGGCGTGCGCCGAGGGATCCTGGCGCGCCTCCACCTCGTTGCCCGCGCGCGCGAGCAGCCGGCCCTCGGCGTCGGTGACCACGGCGCCCACCGGCACCTCGCCGCGCGCCGCGGCGGCGCGCGCCTCCTCGAGCGCGATCTCCATCGGCGTCATGCGCCGCCTATGGCGCAGAACCGCCGCCGGCGCCACTTGCCCCGCCGCGCCCCCCCGCGCCACAAGGACAGGATGACGCGCCGCCCCGTGATCGGACTGACGCTCGACTGCGAGCCCGCGGGCGGCTGGTCGAAGCTGCCCTGGTATGCGCTGCGGCAGAACTATTTCGAGGCGGTGATCGCCGCGGGCGGGCTGCCCGTGGCCCTGCCTCACGCCCCGGCGCTGGCGGCGGAGTATCTCGCCACGCTGGACGGGCTGCTCGTCACCGGCGGGGCCTTCGACGTGGACCCCGCCCTCTGGGGCGGCGGGCCGCCGCACCCCAAGGTGACGCTGAAGCCCGGCCGCACCGATTTCGAGCTCGCCGCCACCCGCGCCGCGCTGGCGCGCGACATGCCCGTGCTCGGCATCTGCGGCGGGCAGCAGCTCCTGGCCGTGGCGCTGGGCGCGACGCTGCACCAGCACATCCCCGACGAGGTGCCCGGGGCGCTGGCGCATGAGCAGCCCAACCCGCGCACCGAACCCGGCCATGCGGTGGAGATCGCGCCGGGCACGCTGCTCGCGCGCGTCACCGGGCGGGCGCGGATGGCGGTGAACTCGGCGCACCACCAGGCGGTGAAGGCGGCGGGGCCGCGCCTCGTGGTGAACGCCCGCGCCCCCGACGGCGTGATCGAGGGGGTGGAGAGCCCCGCGCACCGCTTCGCGCTCGGCGTGCAATGGCACCCCGAATACGCGGTGGACGAGGCCGACCCGCTGATCCTGCGGGCCTTCGTGGACGCCTGCCGCGGCGAGGCGCGCCATGGCTGAGGACGCCCCCTCCCCCCGCGGCGAGCGCATCGCCAAGTGGCTGGCCCGCGCCGGCGTCGCCTCGCGGCGCGACGCGGAGAAGATCATCGCCGAGGGGCGGGTGAAGCTCGGCGGCCAGCCCGTCACCCAGCCCGCCACCTTCGTCGCGCCCGGGGACATCGTGACGGTGGACGGCCGGCCGGTGGCCGAGCCCGAGCGCAGCCGCCTGTTCCGATACCACAAGCCCCCCGGCCTCGTGACCACGCATCGCGACCCGGAGGGCCGCCCCACCGTCTTCGAGAAGCTGCCGCCCGAGCTCGGCCGGCTGATCTCGGTGGGCCGGCTCGACCTCAACAGCGAGGGGCTGCTGCTGCTGACCAATGACGGCGCGCTGGCCCGGCGGCTCGAGCTGCCGGCAAATGGCTGGGTGCGGCGCTATCGCGTGCGCGTCTTCGGCGCGGTGGAGGAGCGCGCGCTGGCCGCGCTGGCCAGGGGCGTCACCATCGAGGGCGTGCGCTACGCGCCCATCGAGGCCGGGATCGACAGCCGCAAGGGCGACAACGCCTGGCTCACCGTCGCGCTGCAGGAGGGGAAGAACCGCGAAATCCGGCGCGTGATGGCCCATCTCGGCCTCGCCGTCTCGCGCCTCATCCGCGTCGCCTACGGGCCATTCCAGCTCGGCCAGCTTCCGCGCGGGGCGGTGGAGGAGGTGAACCCGAAGGTGCTGCGCGAGCAGCTCGGCCTCGCCGCCCCCGCGCGGCGGCGCCGGGCGGAATGACGCCGCCGGCCCGGGCGCGGATGGGCGCGGCGCCCGCCCCTGGCCTGCGCGTCATCGCCGGGCGCTGGAAGGGCCGCCGCCTGATCGCCCCGCCCGGCGCGGCCACCCGCCCCACCAGCGAGCGCGCCCGCCAGGCGCTGTTCGACATGCTCTGGCACGCCCCCTGGGCGGGGCGGGGGCGCATCGAGGGGGCGGAGGTGCTGGACGCCTTCGCCGGCACCGGCGCGCTGGGGCTGGAGGCGCTCTCGCGCGGGGCGGCGCGGGCGAGCTTCCTCGAGAGCGACCGCGCGGCGCTGGCCGCGCTGCGCGCCAACATCGCCGCCTGCGCCGCGGGCGAGGCGGCGCGCGTGATCCCCGCCGACGCCACCCGCCCGCCGCGCGCCGCCTCGCCGGCCAGCCTCGTCTTTCTCGACCCGCCCTATGGCGCGGGGCTCGCCGGGCCCGCCCTGGCGGCGCTGGAGGCGGCGGGCTGGATCGCGCCCGGCGCGCTGGTCTGCCTCGAGCTCGGCCCGCGCGACGCGCCGCCCGAAACCCGCCTCGCGCCCCTGGCCGAGCGCGCGCACGGCAAGGCGCGGCTGCTGGTGCTCGGCGCATGATCGCGGCGCGGCGGGTGCTGATCGCGCTGCCCGCCCCGGAGTTCGGCGGCGCGGAGCGGCAGAGCCTCGCGCTCGCGCGCGGCCTCGCGGCCATGGGGGCGGAGGTGGCGGTGGCGGCCGAGCCCGCCGTGCTGCGGGCGGCCGGCCCGGCGCTCGGCCCCTGCCGGCCGATCCCGGCCGCGCTGCGGGTGGACCCCGATCTCTCCACCGCCCTGCAGATGGAGATGCAGGCCGCCGCCCTGCGCCCCGCCCTGGCCGAGGCGCGGCCGGAGCTCGGGCTGGTCGCCCTGCCCCTGCCCACCGAGGGGCTGGGGGCGCTGGCGGCGCTGGCGGAGGCGCGCGTGCCGAGCCTCGGCGTGGCGCATCTGGTGCGGGCGGACTGGGCGCTCTCGGCCGCCGCGCGGGCGGCGGCCCGGGCGCTGCCGGTGGGCTGGGCCGCCGTCTCCGCCCCCGCCGCGCGGCGGCTGGAGGCGCTGTTCGGCCTGCCGCACGGGCGCGTCGCCACCCTGCCCAACGGGCTGCCCCCGCGCCCCCCCGCCGCCCCCGCCCGCGCCCGCTTCGGCCTGCCGGAAGCGGGGCCGCTGCTGCTGCAGATCGGCCGGCTCGACGAGCGCAAGGGCGCGCATCTCGCCCCCGCCATCGCCGCCGCCATCGCCCCCGCCCGGCTGGTGCTGGCCGGGACGGGGCCGCTGGAGCCGGCCCTGCGCGGCGCGCCGGGGGTGATCCTGCTCGGCCATGTCGAGGATGTGCCGGCGCTGCTCGCCTCGGCCGATGCGCTGCTGCTGGCCTCGCGCCATGAGGGCGCGCCGCTCGTGCTGCTGGAGGCGGCCTGGGCGGGGCTGCCGCTGCTCGCCACCGCCGAGGCCATGGAGGCCTGGGAGGAGCCCTCGGCCTGCGCGCGCCTGGTGCCGCGCGATCCGGCCGCCATCGCCGCCGCCTTCCGCGCCGCGCTGGCCGATCGGGCGGACACGGCCCGGCGGGTGGCGGCCGCGCGGGCCGCCGTCGCGGCCTGGGACGAGGCGGCGATGCTGGCGCGCGCGGCCCGGCTGCTGCTGGCGGAGGCGCTCCGATGCGCCGCCTGATCCTGGAGCGCGCCCCGGCCGGGCCGCTGATGTGGCTTACCGAGGCCCCCTTCCTGCTCGACGCCCCGCCCGGCGCGGCGCTGGCGCTGCACCTCGCCCGGCCTTCGCCGCTCGGCGTGCTGTGCGTGGGCGAGCGGCGCATCCCGGCCGGGCCGGAGGCGGGCTGGCGGCTGCTGGAGGCCCCCCCGCCCGGCCCGCTGGCGGTGCGGGCCGAGGGCGCGCCGCTCGCCCTCTCGCTCGACGCGGCCGCCCGCCCCGCGCTGCGCGTCTGGGAGGGCGCGGCGGAAGGCGACATTCCGGAGGGGCATTGGCAGGCGGCGCGCATCCTGGGCCGGGGCGCGGTGGCGGCGCTGGGGGCGGGGCCGGCGCGGCCCCTGCTGCGGCTCGCCGCCGGCGAGGCGGCCTGGATCACCCTGCCCGCCCTCGATCTGCCCGCCCTGCCCGCACCGCGCCTCGAGATGCTGCGCGGGCCGGCGCCGCGCCACCGGCTCCATTGGGGCCTGCCAGGGGCGCCGCGCGCGCGGGGCCCCGCGCCGCTCACCCTCGCGCTGCGGGCGGGGCTGGCTAGCGAGCTGGTCTGGGTGGGGTGATGGGGGCGGCCGCTGGTATGATATGGCCGGCGGCTACGCCGGACTTATCTCGCACGCCGGGTTGGTGGGCGGCGGCGTGCCAAAACAAAGACATACCAGCGGCCGCGCCGCAGCTTCAGCGGTCAAAGCAAGCGGCCGCTGGGATGAGCCCCTAGGCCGCCAGCGCCAGGGCCGGCGCGCGCTCCAGCCGCTCGATCAGGGCGGGGCGCTGCACGGGCTTGCTGAGGTAGTCGTCCATGCCCGCCTCGCGGCACATCTTTTCGAAGCTCGGCCCCACCGCGGCGGTCAGGCCAATGATGAGGGCGCGGCGGTTGGGGCCCTGGCCGGCGCGGATGCGGCGCGTGGCCTCCAGCCCGTCCATGCCGGGCATCTGCAGGTCCATCAGGATCAGGTCGAAGGGCTGGCGCTCGGCCTCGGCCACCGCGGCCGCGCCGTCGCCGGCCACCACCACCTCGCAGTTGAGCTTGTCGAGCAGCGTGGTCATGACGAGCTGGTTGGTCGCGTTGTCCTCCACCAGCAGCACGCGGCGGCGCGGCATTTCCGGCGCGGCGGGCCCGGCCGCGGCCGGGGCGGGCGCGGCCGCGGCGGGGTGCAGCGCGTGCAGCAGCGCGTCCTTCAGCCGCTGCGGCAGGGCGGGCTTGAGCAGGGTGGCGTCCACCAGCCCGGCGTCGGGCTGCTCGCGCGCCAGATCCGCGCCCGAGCTGCACAACAGGATGGCGAGGCGCGGCGCGGGCTGGGCGGCGCGCAGACGCCGCGCGAGGTCGAGGCCGCTCGCCTCCCCCAGCCGCCCGTCCAGCACCACGGCCTGCAGCGGCGCCCCCGCGGCGGCGGCGCGGGCGAGTTCGGCCAGCGCCTCGCGCGCATCGGCGGCGGGGCGGGCCTCCGCCCCCATGGCGGCGAGCTGGCGCGTCATGATGTCGCGGTTCACCGGCAGATCGTCCACCACCAGCACGCGCAGCCCCGACAGATCGGCCCCCTGGGGCGGCGCGCCCGCCGCCACGCCGGCGCGCAGCGTGAAGGTGAAGCGGCTGCCGCCGCCGCGCGGCAGCCTGGGATCGCGCGGGCCGGCCTCGATGCCCCCGCCCATCTCCTCCGCCAGCCGCTTGCAGATGGCGAGCCCGAGCCCCGTGCCGCCGTATTTGCGGCTGGTGGAGGCGTCGGCCTGGGTGAAACGCTCGAACAGGCGCGGGATCTGCGCCGGCTCGAGGCCGATGCCCGTGTCCTTCACATGGCAGGTCAGCAGCCATTCGCGCTTGCCGCGCTGGCGCTCGGCGCTCACCTCCAGCGCGATCCAGCCCGACTCGGTGAACTTCACCGCATTGCCGACCAGGTTGAACAGCACCTGGCGGAAGCGGCCCGGATCGCCCACCACCTGCGCCGGCAGGGCGGGATCGAGCGCCACCACCAGCTCCACCCCCTTCTGCGCCGCGCGCGGGGCGAAGAGCTCGACGATGGTGCCGATCTCGCGCTCCAGCTCGAAGGGCACGCGCTCCAGCTCCACCGCGCCGGCCTCGAGCTTGGAGAAGTCGAGGATGTCGTTCAGCACCATCAGCAGATGCTCGGCCGAGTTCTGGATCGTCTCGGCATAGCGGCGCTGGATGGGGTCGAGCCTGGTGTCGAGCAGCAGCCCCGTCATGCCGATCACGCCGTTCATGGGCGTGCGGATTTCGTGGCTCATGGAGGCGAGGAACTCCTCCTTGGCGCGGGAGGCGGCGCGCGCCTGCCGCTCGCTCTCCGCCAGCCGCCGCCCCTGCGCCTCCAGCGCCTGGGCCTGGCGGATGAGAAGGCCGAGCGCGCCCATGATCGGCACCGCCGCCAGCCCGATGCCGCCCAGCAGCAGCCAGGCGAGCGCGCGCAGCGGCCCCAGGGCGTCGCGCCGGGCGCGCACCACCTCGACCACGAACAGCCCCTGGCGCGTGACGGCGAAGCTGCCGATCACCTCCACCCCGTCCTGGTCGGGGCCGGAATAGGTGCCGCTCTCGCGCCGCGGCAGGAAGTTGCGGAAGGGCCAGGCACCGGGATGGATCATCCCCACCCCCTCGCGCCCGCCGTCGGAGCGCGCGAGCAGCGCGCCCGTGAAGCCGTGCAGCCGGATGGTGACGCCGAAGGCCGCCGCGTATTGCTGCAGCACGGAGACGAGGTAATCGGGGTTCAGCACCGCGATCACCGCGCCCTCGAAGGCGCCGCCGGGCCCGCGGATGGCGCGGGCGAGCGGGATGGACCACAGCCCCGTCTCGGCGATGGCGCGCGGGCTGGGCCCGGAGAGGAAACGCCCCGCCTCGGGCTGGCCGAGCCGCACCTGCTGGCCGCCGAAGCGCAGCACCCGGAACCAGTCGCGGTCCCCGACGGAGAGGCCGATCAGCGCCTCGTCCGTCGCGCTGACCAGCACGCCCCCCGGATCGGCGATGGCCACGGCGCGGATCTGCGTCAGATCCCGCATCAGGCCGGAGCGGTCCCCGGCGAAGGCGGCGGCGGCGCGCTCGCGCGGGCGCTCGGCGAGGTCGAGCAGCACGAGGTCCACCGTCTGGATGGCGCGGGTGAGCTGGTCGGCCAGCGCGGCGGCCACCGCCTCGGTGAGCTGTTCAGCGTCGCGCTGCGCCTCGCGCTCGCCGCGATGGACGACCACGGCCCAGACGCCGAGCAGACAGGCGATGATGACCCCCGCCACCAGCGGGTAAAGCCGCGCGGAGCGCACGGGCGCGGCGGGTGGCGAGGCGGCGCGCGCGGCGCGCCGACGGAAGGAGGGCAGCCGAAGACGCATCGGCCCCGACTGTGCCAGGAAAACCGCGCCGCCGCGAGGCGCTTGATACGGGCGGCCGCGCCCGTTCCGCCGGCGATCCGGCGCCCGGCGCAGGGGCTCGGACGGCGCCGGCTACTCCGCCGCCGCCCGCGCCCCGCCGCCCAGTTCCGCCCAGGCCGCATCCAGCCCCTGCCCGAAGCGGCGGCACATCTCGGCGATCTCCGCCTCGGTGATGATCAGGGGCGGCGTGAAGGCGATGCGGTCGCCGATGGCGCGCACGATCAGCCCCGCCTCGTGGCATTTCTGCTGGACGAGGAGCCCCGCCTTGCGCGCGGGAGCGAAGGGCGCGCGCGTCGCCTTGTCCTCCACCAGTTCCACCCCCGCGATGAGGCCCACCCCGCGCACATCGCCCACCAGCGGATGGTCGCGGAAGGCGGCGAGCCCCTGCAGGAAGGCCGGCGAGACGCGCCGCACATGGCCCAGCATGTCGCGCTCCTCGTAGATCGCGAGGGTTTCCAGCGCCACGGCGCAGGCCACCGGATGCCCGCCATAGGTGAAGCCGTGCCCGAAGGTGCCGTGCCTGCGCGAGCCTTCGACCAGCGCCTTCTGGATCGGGCGCGAGATCAGCGTGGCCGAGAGCGGCTGATAGGCCGCGGTGAGCTGCTTCGCGCAGGTCAGGATGTCGGGCGTGATGCCGTAGGTCTGGCAGCCCCACATGTTGCCGGTGCGCCCGAAGCCGCAGATCACCTCGTCGGCGACGAAGAGGATGTCGTGCCGCTTCAGGATGGGCTGGATCAGCTCGAAATACCCCTCGGGCGGGGTGATGGCGCCGCCGCCGCCCTGCACCGGCTCGGCGAAGAAGGCGGCGATGGTCTCCGCCCCCTCGCGGGCGATCAGGGCCTCGAGCTCGGCGGCCATCCGTGCCGAGAAGTCCCGCTCGCTCTCGCCGGGCTGGCCGAAGCGATAGAAGTTCGGGTTGCTCACATGCAGGAAGCGGTCGCCGTAGGGCAGGTCGAAATCCGCCTGCATGTGCGGCTGGCCCGACAGCGAGGCGGTGGCGACCGTGTTGCCGTGATAGCCGCGGATGCGGCCGATGATCTTCTTCTTCGCGGGCTTGCCGCGCAGGTTGTTGGTGTACCAGATCAGCTTGATCGCGGCGTCGTTCGCCTCCGAGCCCGAGCACTGGAACAGCGCGTAGGGCAGATCGCCCGGCGCCAGCTCCGCGAGCTTTTCCGCCAGCCGCACCGCGGGCTCATGCCCCTTCTGGAAGAAGGTGTGGTAGTAGGGCAGGGCGAGGAGCTGCCGGTAGGCCGCCTCCGCCAGCCGCTTCTCGGAGAAGCCGAGCGAGGCGCACCACAGCCCGGCCATGGCCTCGATGTAGTCGCGCCCTTCCGTGTCCCACACGCGCACGCCCTCGCCGCGCGCGATGAGCACCGCGCCCTCGCTCTGATGGGCCGCGATGTCGGTCTGCTGATGGACCATGTGGGCGATGTCCGCCACATGGAGGTTGTTCGCGCGCATCCTCGGGCCTCCCGCCGGAAAGCGGGCAGGCTAGACCCGTCCGGGCGGGGCTGTCAGCGCCCAGCTGGCGTCAGGCCGGATCGCCCGTGTCGGCGACGAGCCCCGCGGCCTCGATGCCGGCCACCGCCGCCTCCTCGTCCTTGGCCGAGAGATCGCCCGAAATGCCGACCGCGCCGAGCAGGTTCATCGCCGCGTCGCGCACCAGCACCCCGCCCTGGGCGGGCACGGCCTTGCCGCCGGTGAGGTCGGAGAGCGCGTTGGTGAAGCCCGGCATGGACTGGGCGCGGCGGGCAAGTTCGCGCGTGCCGAAGCCCATGGCCAGCGCGCCATAGGCCTTGCCCGTCGCGATCTCGGGGCGCAGCAGGCTCGCCCCGTCCTCGCGCTTGGCCACCTTGAGGTGGCCGCCCGCGTCCAGCACCACCACGCAGAGCGGCAGCAGGCCGAGTTCGCGCCCCTTGGCCAGCGCCGCATCGGCGATGCGCTCGGCCTGGGCCAGGGTGAGGCCGTTCACGGCGGCGGGATGGGCGGGCTGGGGCATGGCGGGGCTCCGTGTTGTCGGGGCGGCGGATAGCGCCGATTCGCCGCCCCGTCACATCCGCAGCAGCGGGCGGGGGTCCACCGGCTCGCCGCCGCGTCGCCACTCGACATAAAGGGTGGGGCGGGGGCCCTGGCCCAGCACGCCCACCGGCTCGCCCGCGCGCAGGCGCTGGCCTGCCTGAACGTCGAGCCGCTCCAGCCCGCCGAGCACGAGGTGCTGCCCCGGCGCGCATTCGAGGATGACGAGCCGCCCATAGCTGCGGAAGGGCGCGGCGAAGGCGACGAGCCCGGCGCAGGGGGCCACCACGCGCGCCCCCGGCGCGGCGGCGAGGGTGACGCCCCGCGCCGGCCCGCCCTCGCCGGGCGAGGCGAAGCCGCGCACCACCTCGCCCACCACCGGCGGCGGGCCAGGGCCGAGGGCGGCCGCGGCGGGCGTTCCGGCGGGCGCGGGCGGCTCGGGCGCGCGGCCGCGGGCGGGGCGGCGGGCGGCGCGGCGCTCGGCGGCCTCGGCGCGGGCGCGGGCGCGCGCCTCCTCCTGCTCCAGCCGGGCCAGGGCTTCCTCCAGGCTGCGGGCGCGGGCCATCGCCTCCTCGGCGCGGGCGGCGGCGGCGCGCTCGGCCGCGCCATACTGGGCGGCGCGGCCATGCGCGGCCTCGAGCTGGGCGTCGAGGGCAGCGGCGGCCTCGCGGGCGGCGGCCTCGGCGAGGCGCAGCCGCGCGGCCTCGCGCAGCGCCTCGGCCGCCTCGCGCAGCGCGCGGGCCTCGGCCTCGCGCAGCGCCTCGGCCAGAAGCTGCGCCTCGCGCACCATCGCCCGCATGGCGGCGAGGCCGAGCGCGACCTCCTCCGGCGGCAGGGGGGCGGCGAGCAGCAGCGGCGCGGGCTGGGTGGCCACCCGCGCCAGCACGGGCAGCAGCGGGGCGATGCGGCGCGTCAGCGCCTCGGCCTCGGCGCGGGCGGCGCGCTCGGCGGCGCGGGCCGCTTCGGCGCGGCGGGCGGTGGCGAGCAGCTCGCGCTCCGTCGCCTGCACCCGGGCGGCGCCGGCCACGCGCGCCTCGGCCAGCCGCGCGGCCTCGGCCTCGGCGGCGGCGCGGCGCTCCCGCGCCTCGGCGGCGATCCGCTCGGCCTCGGCGGCGCGCGCGCGCGCCTCGCGCGGGGTCTCGGCCAGGGCGGGCGGGGCGAGCAGGCAGAGCAGGGCCAGGAGGAGGCGGGCCATCGGCCCCGAGCCTAGCACCTGTTCCGCCCCGGCGCGCGCCATGCCAGAACCGGCGCGAGAAGGGAGACCGCCATGCCCGAAGGCCGCCTGTTCCTTGGCACCCGCCGCTATTCCTCCTGGTCGCTGCGCGGCTGGCTCGCGGTGCGCCTCGCCGGGCTCGATGTGGAGGAGGTGGTGATCCCGCTCGCCGGGGGGGCCACCCCCGCCCTCAAGGGCGCCATGCCCGCAGGCCTCGTGCCGGTGCTGGAGCATCGCGGCCTGCGCATCTGGGACAGCCTCGCCATCGCGGAATACTGCGCCGAGCTCGCCCCCGGCCTCTGGCCCGCCGATCGCGCGGCGCGGGCCCATGCGCGCAGCGTCGCCGCCGAGATGCACGCGGGCTTCCGCGAGCTGCGCCTCGCCATGCCCATGAATCTCGGCCGCAGCTTCCCCGGGCGCGGCCGCACCCCCGGCGCGCTGGCCGACATCGCGCGCATCGAGGCGCTCTGGGCCGAGTGCCTGGCCGCCCATGGCGGGCCCTTCCTGTTCGGGGCGGGCTTCACGCTGGCGGACGCCTTCTACGCCCCGGTGGTGACGCGCTTCCTCACCTGGCAGCCCGAGCTCTCGGAGGCGAGCCGCGCCTACATGGCCGCGGTGCGCGCGCACCCGCTGGTCGGCGCCTGGTATGAGGCGGCCGCCGCCGAGCCGGCCGCCTGGCTGCTCGACAAGTACGAGAACCCGCCGGCATGAGCGCCACCGCCCTCGCGCTCGACCATGTGGGCGTGTGCAACCGCGACCTCGCGCCCATGGCCGCGGCCTATGAGGCGCTGGGCTTCACGCTGACGCCCATCGCCCAGCAATCGGGCCGCCGCACGCCGGAGGGGCCGCTGGAGCGCTTCGCCACCGGCAACCGCTGCGCCTTCCTCCGGCACGGCTACATCGAGCTGCTCGCCATCCTCGAACCCGGGCTGTTCGACAACCGGCTGGGCGAGTTCCTGGCGCGCTACGAGGGGCTGCACATCCTCGCGCTCGCCATGGACGATGCGGAGGCGAACCTCGCCCGGCTGCGGCGCGGCGGCCTCGCCATTCCCGGCGTCGCGCCGCTGGAGCGGCCGGTGGAGGGGCCCGACGGGCCGCGCGCCCGCTTCTCGCGCCTGCCCTTCCCCGACGCGCCGGAGGGGCGCATCCAGCTCGTGCAGCACCACACGCCCGAACTGGTCTGGCAGGAGCGCTGGATGACGCACGCCAACGCCGCCGAGGCGCTGGAGGAGGTGGTGCTGGCCAGCGCCGCCCCGGCGGAGAGTGCGGCGCGCCTCTCCCGCCTCGCCGGGCTGCCGCTGGAGCCCGATCCGGCGGGCGGCTATCTGCTGCGCCTGCCGGGCGGCGAGGGCGCGGCGGGCCCCCGCGCCCCGGCCATGGAGACGCGGGTGCGCATCCTCCCGCCCGAGGCGCTGGGCGAGGCGCTGCCCGGCGTGGCCGTCCCCTCCCTGCCCTTCCTCGCGGGCTTCGTGCTGCGCACGGGCGATGGCAATGCGGCGGCGGGGCGGCTGCTGGCGGGCAAGGCGCGCGCCCTGCCCGGCGGGCGGCTGATGGTTCCGCCCGCCCTGGCGGCGGGGGCGGCGGTGGTCTTCGCGCCATGACCACGGCGGCGGCCATCGCGCGCTCGCTGCGGCTCTACCACGCGCCGGAGCGGCGGGCGCTGCTCGATGGCTTCTATGCGCGCTTCCTGGGGCCCGGGGATCTCGCCTTCGACGTGGGCGCCCATGTGGGCGACCGCACGGCCTGCTTCCTGCGCCTGGGCGCGCGGGTGGTGGCGGTGGAGCCGCAGCCGCGCCTCGCCCGCGCGCTGCGCCTGATGTTCCGCGCCGAGCCGCGCTTCGCGCTGGAGGAGGCGCTGCTCGGCAGCGCCCCGGGCGAGGCGCTGCTGCGGCTGAACAGCGCCAACCCCACCGTGGCCACGGCGAGCGAGGCCTTCATCCGCGCCGCCGAGGGCGCGCCGGGCTGGGAGGGCCAGGTGTGGGACGCCGCCCTGCCCCGCCCGCGCACCACCCTCGATGCGCTGATCGCCCGGCACGGCGCGCCGGGCTTCGTCAAGCTCGACGTGGAGGGCTACGAGGCGGAGGTGCTGCGCGGTCTCTCCCGCCCGCCGCCGGCGCTCAGCTTCGAGTTCACCACCATCCAGCGCGGGGTGGCGGAGGAATGCCTCGCCCGCCTCGCCGCGCTGGGCTTCCGCCATTTCAACGCCTGCCTGGGCGAGAGCATGCGCTTCTCCCTGCCCGGCCCGGTGGGCGCGGCGGAGATGGCCGCCTGGATCGCCGCCCTGCCGGCGGAGGCGAACAGCGGGGATGTCTATGCCGCGCTCGAGCCCGGGCCGCTCATGGCCTGACGCTCCTCCGGCGTCGCGCACAGCCCGCGCGCGACGAGCCAGCGCCCGAAGCCCGGCGCGGTGGTGAGCACGCAGAAGGGAATCGCCACCAGAAGCCCCCCCGCCCAGAGCAGGGCGAAGGGCAGCGCCCAGGCCGCGGTGGCGGCCACCGCCGCCATCGCCAGCGCGCCGATCAGCGTGTGCGGCCAGAGCAGCCGCGCCGCATCCGCCCAGGACACCCCGCGATCCGCCCGGTTCTGCGGCTTCCAGCCCATCCGCAGCCCGAAGGGCAGGGCCAGCAGGAAACCCGACTGGTGCACCACCCGGATGGGCTGCAGCACCGCGCTGAAGGCGAGCTCGGCCAGCGCCCCGCGCAGGAAGGCCCCCCGCCCGCCATAAGCCGCCGCGCGCCCGGGCCGCAGCAGCATCTCGGCGTAGCCGGCGAGCTTGGGCGCATGCACCAGCGCCCAGACCAGGAGGAAGACGCCGAGCATGCCGAGCGCCGAGGCGTGGTCGAAGCCGCCCGTGGCCGCGATCAGCAGCGCAAGTGCGAAGGCGAGCGCCCAGAGCGGCGCGCAGGCGAAGAGCAGCACCGCCTGCAGAAGCTGCCAGCGCGCCGCGAAGTCGAGCCCCGGGGCGCGCAGCAGCGCGAGGTATTGCATGTTGCCCTCGGCCCAGCGCAGATCCCGCGCCAGGAACTCGGGCAGGGCGGGCGGGTTGCCCTCCAGGCTCCCCTCCTCCTCCGGCACGCCCCAGACGCCCCAGCCGGCGCGCTGCAGGCGCACCGCCTCCACTTGGTCATGGCTGAGGATGGCCGAGCCGTCGGGCAGGGCCTCGAGCCGCCCATGCTCGCGGAAGGGGGCGATGCGGATCAGCGCATTGTGCCCCCAATAGGGGCCGCGCGCCTGCTGCCACCAGGCCTGGCCCGTGGCCCAGGCGCGCATGCCCGCGCGCATGCCGAACTGGAACAGCCGCGGAAAGGGCGTGGCCACAGGCCGGCCGACGATGAGCTGCTGCAGGATGGCGGTGCGCGGGCTCGCCTCCATGGTGGCGATGAGGCGGGAGACGGCCAGCGGAGTCATCTGCGAATCCGCATCCAGGCAGAGGAAGAAGTCGTAGGCGGCGCCCTCGTTCTCCAGGAACTCCATCACATTGCCGGCCTTGAAGCCGGTGTTGCGGGCGCGGCGGCGCAGATGGATCCGCGGCGCGTGCTCCGGCAGCCGGGCGCGCAGGGCGGCGATGGCCGCATCCTCGGCGGAGCGGTGCGGCTCCTCGCTGGTGTCGGAGAGGAACCACAGATCCACCTGCGCCGCGGGCAGGCCGACGAGCAGCGGCTCGAGCGGGGGGATCACCGCCGCCATGTCCTCGTTGCGCAGGCAGACGCCGATGGCGGTGCGCGAGGCGAGCGGCCCCGGATCGCGCCGGAAGCCCGGCAGCACGGCCGCCACCGGATCCCGCGCGAGAAGGCGGATCGCGAGGCCGATCAGCGCATTGGCGGCGGAAAGCCCGATCCAGGGCGCGATCAGCGCCAGCGCGAGCCAGAACAGCGCATCGGAGACCGCGAGCCCGTCCCCGGCCAGCAGCAGGAAGAGCGCGGCCAGCGCGGCGGCGGCGGCGGCGAGGGCGAGCAAGAGAAAGGCGGCATGCCGGGGGGACATGCCGCCGAGACTACCCGTGTTGGCGGGCGGCGCGAGACCCGCCCGCCCGCTTCTTCTCCTTCAGGCGGAGACGATCTTCCAGGCCACATGCCCCAGCACGCCCACCAGCGAGACGGCCGAGGCGATCAGCACGAAGCGGAGGGCGAGCAGCGCGACATCACCACGTTTGGACACCGAAGAGTTGGGCATCTGCCTCTCCATGCAGCGGGGGGTTGTTACCGGACCGATCCATAATGGAGGAACGAAAGCCTCACAACCTGGATTCTTTCCGAAAATCGGGCAGGCAATCTCTTGGAATAAGAATATCGCGAAAATGTCACAGTGGGGGTGGGTGATGCTGGCGCCGCGCGCCAGGGGAGAGGAATAGGGTCCATGATGCGGGCCCGCTTCGGAAAGCCCTCCTCCGGCGCGGAGGCGCCTGCGCGCGCCGCCCCGCGCGGATATATGGGCGGTCGCCATGCCGCCCGTCCCGCGTGCAGGGTCGGCGCCGCCCAAGGCGGCCCGCCGGCTCGGGGCCCGGCGTGGCGGCCGCGCGCCAAGACAGAGAGACACAAGCGACCGCGCCGCCTTCGCGCAGGTCGGAAACAGCGGCCGCGCGTATTAGAGGACCAGCTCCCTCCGGAACTCGTCCAGCAGCCGCAGCGTGCCGTCCGGGCGCAGCAGGTGCCAGAAGGTCCAGCCATTGCAGGAGGGCGCCTCCTGCACCGCCGCGCCGACGGCGTGGATGGAGCCCCGGGCCGCGCCGCAGGCGAGGGTGCCGTCCACCATCACCTGCGCCTCCCAGCGGCGGTGCCGATCGGTCAGCACATCGCCGGGGCGGATCAGCCCGCGCTCCACCAGCGCGCCGAAGGGGATGCGCGGCTGCTCGCGCTTCGAGGGGGCGCCGGCCAGCGTCGCCTCCTCCAGCGGGCGCACGGCGGCGATGCGCGCCTCGGCCGCGGCGGCGTAGGTCGGGTCGCGCTCGATGCCGAGGTAGCGCCGCCCCAGCCGCTTCGCCACCGCCGCCGTGGTGCCCGAGCCCAGGAAGGGATCGAGCACCACATCCCCCGGCTTGGTGCAGGAGAGGATGACGCGGTGCAGCAGCGCCTCGGGCTTCTGGGTGGGATGGAGCTTGGCCCCCGTCGCGTCGCGCAGGCGCTCATGCCCGGTGCAGAGCGGGATGAACCAGTCGCTGCGCATCTGCACGTCGTCGTTCAGCGCCTTCATCTGCGCGTAGTTGAAGCGGTAGCGCGCCGTGGGGCCATGCGCCGCCCAGATCAGCGTCTCGTGCGCGTTGGTGAAGCGCCGGCCGCGGAAGTTCGGCATGGGGTTGGCCTTGCGCCAGATCACGTCGTTCAGGATCCAGAAGCCCAGATCCTGCAGCGCCGTGCCGAGGCGGAAGACGTTGTGGTAGCTGCCGATCACCCAGATCGTGCCGTCCTTGCGCAGCACGCGGCGACATTCGGCGAGCCATTCGCGGGTGAAGGCGTCATAGGCCGCGAAATCGGCGAAACGGTCCCATTCGTCATCCACCGCATCCACCTTGCTGTGGTCGGGGCGGTGGAGATCGCCGCGGAGCTGCAGGTTGTAGGGCGGGTCGGCGAAGACGGCGTGCACCGAGGCCGGCGGCAGGGCGCGCAGCACCTCCACGCAATCGCCGATCATCACCTTGTCGAGCGGCAGATCGAGGCCGGCGCCCACGTCGGAACCCTTTGCGAATCGAGGCGCGACTTTGGGAGTCGCGGACTCGCCCCGTCAACCGCCCCGTGCCGCCAGGGCCTCCTCCACCGGGCCGAAGCCGCGGCGGTGGTGCGGAGAGGGCCCGTGCCGGGCCAGCGCCGCGCGGTGCGCCGCGGTGGGATAGCCCTGGTGCGTGGCGAAGCCGTAGTGCGGCCAGCGCCGGGCGAGCTTCGCCATGCCGGCGTCCCGCACCGTCTTGGCGAGGATGGAGGCGCCGGCGATGGAGAGCGAGCGCCCATCCCCCCCCACCACGCAGCGCACCGGGCAGGGCAGCGGGGGCGCGCGGTTGCCGTCCACCAGCGCGAGCGCGGGCGTCAGCGGCAGCCGCGCCAGCGCCCGCGCCATGGCGAGATGCGTGGCGCGCAGGATGTTCAGCCGGCCGATCTCATCCGCCGAGGCGGCGCCCAGCGCGAAGGCGAGCCCCCCCTGCGCCGCCGCCTCGCGCAGCGCCGCCGCCGCCCGCTCGCGCGCGGCGGGCGCGAGGCGCTTGCTGTCGTCCAGCAGGGCGGCGAGGGCCGGGGCGGGCGGGGCGAGAAAGACCAGCGCGGCCGCGACCACGGGGCCGGCCAGCGGCCCCCGCCCCGCCTCGTCGAGCCCCGCGACGGGGCCCTCGGCCTCGGCTTCCAGCGAGAGATCGGGCATGGCGCGCGGCGTCAGAACAACCGCATCTGCGCCTGCGCCGCGCCGCCGTCGAAGGCCTCGGTGGAGAGCCTCTCCACCTCCTCGCTCCGCCGCGCGAGGCCGCATTTGCGCATCGCGATCTCGAAGCGCCGCGCCAGCATCTCCGCATAGGCGCCCTCGCCCTGCTGGCGGCGCTCGAAATCCGCGTCGTAGAGCTTGCCGCCGCGCGTCTGGCGCACCAGCGCCAGCACCCGGGCCGCGCGGTCGGGGTAGTGGCGGTGCAGCCACTCCTCGAACAGCGCGCGCAGCTCGTGCGGCAGGCGCAGCAGCACATAGCCCGCGCTGGAGGCCCCCGCCTCGGCCGCGGCGGCCAGGATGCGCTCCAGCTCCGCGCCGTTGATGCCAGGGATCATCGGCGCGGCCAGCACCGCCACGGGAATCCCCCGCCCCGCCAGCGCGCGGATCGCCTCCAGCCGCCGCGCCGGGCTCGCCGCGCGCGGCTCCATGATGCGCGCGAGCCGCGCATCGAGCGTGGTGACCGAGACGCACACCCGCACCAGGTTGCGCGCGGCCATGCGCGCGAGGATGTCGGCGTCGCGCAGCACGCCCGCGCCCTTGGTGACGATGCTGACCGGGTGGCCGAAACGCTCCAGCACCTCCAGCGTGCGGCGCGTCAGCCCCGTGCTGCGCTCGACGGGCTGGTAGGGATCGGTGTTCGCGCCCAGCGTGACGGTGCGCGGCACATAGCCGGGGCGCGAGAGCTCCTTCTCCAGCAGCGCCGGCAGATCGGGCTTGAAGAGCAGCTTCGTCTCGAAATCGAGCCCGGGCGAAAGCCCGACATAGGCGTGCGAGGGGCGCGCGAAGCAGTAGACGCAGCCGTGCTCGCAGCCGCGATAGGGGTTGAGCGAGCGGTCGAAGGTGAGGTCGGGGCTGTCGTTGTAGGTCAGCGCCGATCTCGCCGCCTCGCGCGTCAGGGTGGTGGCGAGCGGCGGCATCTCCTCGGTCAGCGTGCCCCAGCCGTCGTCGAAGGCTTCCCTCGCCTCGCGCTCGAAGCGCACGGCGGGGTTGGAGGCCGCGCCGCGGCCTTTCTGCGCGGGCGGGAAGCGGCGATCATCGGGCATGCGCCTCGCTCCGTCCTGACCATGCCAGACCCTGGGCAAACCCCGCCGCCGGGTCAATGCGCGACGGGCGCGCTTGCGTCTGTTTCGGTCGTGATTCCCACGCTGAACGCGGCGGCGCGCCTGCCGCCGCTGCTCGCCCAGCTCGCCGCCGCGGGGGTGGGGGAGGTGATCCTGGCCGATGGCGGCTCCACCGACGGCACGGCCTCCCTGCCCGGCCCGCGCGTCATCGCCGCGCCGCGCGGGCGGGGGACGCAGCTCCGCGCCGGGACGGAGGCCGCGCGCCACCCCTGGCTGCTGGTGCTGCACGCCGACACGCGGCTCGGCCCCGGCTGGGAGGCGGCGGTGGAGGCCGCCATGACCCAGCCCGGCCGCGCCCACCACTTCGCCTTCGCCCTCGACGACCCCTCGCCCGAGGCGCGGCGGCTGGAGCGCGCGGTGGCCTGGCGCTGCCGCGCCCTCGCCCTGCCCTATGGGGACCAGGGGCTGCTCATCCACGCCGCGCTGCTGCGCGCGCTGGGCGGCTACGCCCCCATCCCGCTGATGGAGGACGTGGACCTGGTGCGCCGCCTCGGGCGCCGCCGCCTCGCGGCCCTGCCCGCCAAGGCCATCACCTCGGCCGAACGCTGGAGGCGCGAGGGATGGCGCCGCCGCTCGGCCAGAAACCTCATCCTGCTCGCCCTGTGGTTCGCCGGCACACCCCCACGCCTCCTCGCCAGGCTCTACGGCTGAGGGGCGCGCCACCGGGGAAGGGCCCTGCCCTTCCCCGGACCCCATCCCGCAAAGGGGCAGTGGCCCCTTTGAACCCGGGACTTGGTGAGGGCGGAGGGAGGGGCCCGGAGGGCGCGCCGGGCCCGGCGCGTGATCGGGGGCCCCTCCCTCCGCCCTCACGAACTCAGGAGGTCAAGGAGCCCACTGGCTCCTTGCGGGGTGAGGTTCGGAGAGGGGCGGCGCCCCTCTCCGATGCCGCCTCCTCAGCGCGTGGCCTGTTCGAGGAAGCGCAGCAGGGCGGCCATGTCCTCGCTGTTGCCCACGGTCTGGACGGGCATACGGGTGCCTGGGGTCACCACGTCGGGTCCGCGGGTGAAGAGGTCGGCCACGGTTTCGTGTGTCCAGACGATGTCGCCGCGGGCGAGGCGTTCGGAGTAGGCGTAGCCTGGCACGCTGCCCATGCGCCGGCCGAAGAGGCGGTAGAGGTGCGGCCCGGCCATGGGCGGCGCGTCGGGGCGCAGGGCATGGCAGGCCTGGCAGGCGCGCCAGACCTCGGCGCCGTGCGGGTCGAGCGCGGCGAGGGCGGGTTCGGCGGCCTCCGCGGCGAGCGGGCCGAGGGGCTGGGCGTTGGCGGCGTTCCAGCGCCGCACCCGGCGGTCCTGCCCGCCGGTCCAGAGCGTCTGCCCATCCGCGGCGAAGGCGGCCGACCAGACGGGCAGCCCCGGCCCGTCGAGGGTGTGGCGCAGCCGCCCTTCGGGCAGGGCGTAGAGGCCCACGCTGCCGCCGATGGTGCCCACCGCGAGGGTCCGCCCGTCCGGGCTCGCGGCCAGGGCGATGACGGGGCGCGGCCCGCTGCGCAGTTCGCGCACCGCCCCGTCGGGGGCGACGAGGCGCACCGTCCCGTCCACCCCCGCGCTCGCCAGCGTGCCGTCGGGCAGGGCGAGCAGCGCGTTCTGGGGCAGGCCGAACTCGGCGATGGTGCGCGGGCTGCCGTCCGCCTCCCAGCGGCGCAGCGTGCCGTCCTGGCCCGTGGAGTAGAGCGCGCCGCCGGCGAAGGCCACCGCGTTCACATTGCCCTGGTGGCCCCGCAGCACCCGGGCCTCGCCCGTGGCGAGGGTCCAGAGCCGCACCGTGCCATCCCAGGCGGCGGAGGCGAGCAGCCCGGGCGCGGCGGCGAGCCCGGCCACCGGCTCGCTGTGGCCCTCCAGCACCGCCTCGGGCGCTTCGCCCGCGCCCCAGAGGGCGATGCGCGCATCCTCGCCGGCCGAGGCCAGCCGCCCATCGGGCAGGGCGGCCAGCGCGTTCACCGCGCCCTGGTGCCAGCGGATCACGCGCAGCGCCCGGCCCGCGGCGGGATCCCAGATGATCACCGCCTGGTCGAAGCCCCCGGAGGCGAGGCGGCCCTCCAGCACGGCGAGGGCGCGCACCGGCCCGCCATGGCCCGAGAGATCCTGCGCGGCGGCGCGCAGGGGCTGGGCGAGCGAGAGCGCCAGGAGAACCGCGAGGAATCGAGGAAACATGCACCGATCATGCCGGCCTGCGCCCGGCCTGCCCAGCCGGAGTTGCGCTCTCCACATGGCAGCCCCCTTGTTTGCGAATGGCCCACACATTACCTCGCGGCCACCCGACGGAAAGACAGGGAGGGAAATCCATGCAGGCAAAGGAACAACGCGACGGGCTGGGGGTGGGGCTGCTCGTTCTCGGCGTGGCGCTGGCGGTGGGGGCGAGCCTCCTGCCGGCCATCCAGGTGAACGGCCGCGGCGGCGTGGTGGGGCTGACCACCTGGCAGGCGCTGCCCGTTTTCACCGCCCTCGAGATGGCGGCGCTGGCCGCGCTGCTGGCCGCCGCCGTGACGCCCGCTCTTCGTCCCTGGCGGCAGCCCATCGCGGCGGGGGCGATCATCATGCTCTTCGTGCCCGCCCTCTCCACCTTCCTCTCGGCGCTCTACGCCTGGGGGGAGCTGCGGGCCGAGATCGCGCGCCTCTCGGGCGAGCGGCAGCCCTTCGTGCATCCCGGCCCCGGCAATGCGCTGCTGGTGGCGGCGGCCTGCCTGCTGACCTACGCCGCCTGGCGGATGGAGCGGCTGGCCGGCCCCGGGGCGGCCGCCACGCCCGCCGCAGCGGCAGGAACCGAGCCCGCCGCCGCCTGAGGGCGGCGGCGGCGATTCCGCCCCGCCCCGTCCTGGGCTAGATGGCGCGCTGCAGCGAAAGGGCAGGCGTCATGGACGGAATCGCGTTCGAGGATCTCGCCGTCGGCCAGACGGCGAGCTTCTCCAAGACCATCACCGAGGCGGACATCCTGATGTTCGCCGCCGTCTCGGGCGACACCAACCCCGTCCACATCGACGCCGAGGCCGCCGCCGCCTCGATGTTCAAGGAGCGCATCGCGCACGGCATGCTCTCGGCGAGCCTCATCTCCACCGTTCTCGGCACGAAGCTGCCGGGGCCGGGGACGATCTATCTCGGCCAGAGCCTGAAGTTCCGCGCCCCCGTGCGCATCGGCGAGACGGTGACGGCGCGCGTCACCGTCACCGCGCTCGACCCCGCGAAACGCCGCGCCACGCTCGAGACCGTCTGCACCGTCAAGGGCAAGCCCGTGGTGGAGGGCGAGGCGCAGGTGATGGTGGCGCCCCGTGCCTGACGCCGCGCGCGAGGGCGGTGCGGGGCTGCGCCGCGTCTGCGTCTTCTGCGGCGCCCAGCCGGGGCGGGATCCGCGCCATGCCGAGCTCGCCGCCGCCCTCGGCCGGGCCATCGCCGCGCGCGGCCTCGGCCTCGTCTATGGCGGGGGCAAGGTGGGGCTGATGGGCATCGTGGCCGACGCCGCGCTGCGCGCGGGCGCGGAGGTGGTGGGCGTGATCCCCGAGGCGCTGATGGAGCGCGAGCTCGGCCATGGCGGCGTCACCACCCTGCACGTCGTGCCCTCCATGCATGTGCGCAAGCAGATGATGAACGATCTCTCCGACGGCTTCGTGGTGCTGCCCGGCGGAATCGGCACGCTGGAGGAGAGCGTGGAGATCCAGTCCTGGGCGCAGCTCGGCATCCACGGCAAGGGCTTGGTCTATCTCGACGTGGACGGCTACTGGGATCCCTTCTTCGCGCTGCTGGCGCGCATGACGGAGGCCGGCTTCGTGCGCGCCGAGCATGCGGGCCTCGCCCTGCGCGCCGCAAGCCCCGAGGCCGCGCTCGATGCGCTGGCCGCCTGGCGCGCCCCGGCGCTGACGCGCTGGATGAGCGGGAAGGAGACGTGATCCACGAAGGCTGGCGCGCCCTGCCGCCCGAGGCGCGGGGCGGGGCGGTGGCGCTCGGGAATTTCGACGGCGTGCATCTCGGCCATGCCGAGGTGCTGCGCGCCGCGCACCAGGCCCGGCCCGAGCTGCCCCTGGTGGCGCTGACCTTCGAGCCCCACCCGCGCGAGCATTTCCGCCCCGACGACCCGCCCTTCCGCCTCACCCTGCTGCCGGCCAAGGCGGCGGCGCTCGCGGCGCTCGGCGCGCGGGCCGTCATCGCCATTCCCTTCGACGCGGGCTTCGCGGCCCTCTCGGCCGAGGCCTTCGTGGAGGAGGTGCTGCACCGCGGCCTCGGCGCGCGGCACCTGGCCTGCGGGCCGGATTTCGCCTTCGGCCACCGCCGCGGCGGCGATGTGGCCTTCCTGCGCGCCGCGGCCGAGGCGCGGGGCATCGGGCTCTCGGTCGTGCCCAAGCTCGCGGACGGGGAGGGGCCGGTCAGCTCCTCGCGCATCCGCCGCGCCCTGCAGGACGGCTATCCCGAGCGCGCGGCGGCGCTGCTCGGCCGGCCCTGGGCCATCCGCGGCCCGGTGACGCGGGGCGACGCGCGCGGGCGCACCATCGGCTTTCCCACCGCCAACATCCCGCTCGGGCGGCATCTCGAGCCCGCGCGCGGCGTCTATGCGGTGCGCGCCCGCCTGCCGGACGGGCGGATCGCAGCCGGTGTCGCCAATCTCGGCCGCCGGCCGACGCTGGGGGGCGATCCCGTCTCGCGGCTGGAGGCGCATCTGTTCGACCTCTCGGCCGATCTCTACGGGCAGGAGCTGGAGGTGGCGCTGCTGCATTTCCTGCGCGAGGAGCGGCGCTTCAGCGACTTCGCGGCGCTTTCGGCGCAGATCGCCGCCGATGCGGCCGCGGCGCGGGCGCTGCTCGGGGCGTGATACGGGCGGCATCACATGCCGACCGTATCAACCCCGCTTGACCGCGGGCCCGCCGCGTCCGCATATCGCGCCATGGCATTCCCGCTCGGCAGCCAGCGAATTCCGGGCCCGGTCCTCGCCTGAGGGCCGGGATCACCTCCGCCTGCCACCCCATCGCCCCGCGCGCGCGGGGGACGAGAGCCCGATGAACGACGCCCCCGACGCCACCCCCGCGCGCGACTACCGCGCCACGGTGTTCCTGCCGCAGACCCCCTTCCCCATGCGCGGCGATCTGCCCCGCCGCGAGCCCGCGCTGCTGGCGCGCTGGCGCGAGCAGGATCTCTGGCGGCAACTCCGCGCGCGCGCGGCCGGCCGGCCGAAGTTCGTGCTGCATGACGGCCCGCCCTATGCGAACGGCCCGCTGCACATCGGCCACGCGCTGAACAAGATCCTCAAGGACGTGATCAACCGCGCCGCCCAGATGGCGGGCTACGACGCCGACTACGTGCCCGGCTGGGACTGCCACGGCCTGCCCATCGAGTGGAAGGTCGAGGAGGAATACCGCGCGAGGAAGAAGAACAAGGACGAGGTGCCGGTGCTGGAGTTCCGCGCCGAGTGCCGCGCCTACGCCCAGCACTGGCTCGAGGTGCAGCGCGAGGAGTTCATCCGCCTCGGCGTGGCGGGCGACTGGACGAACCGCTACGCCACCATGGATTTCGAGAGCGAGGCGGTGATCGTCGAGGAGATCGGCCGCTTCCTCATGAACGGCTCCCTCTACCGCGGCCTGCGCCCCGTGATGTGGAGCCCGGTGGAGAAGACCGCGCTGGCCGAGGCGGAGATCGAATACCACGACCACGTCTCGCCCACGCTCTGGGCGCGGTTTCCGATCGTCGGCGGCCCGCAGGCCGGCGCCAGCGTGGTGATCTGGACCACCACGCCCTGGACCATCCCGGGCAACCGCGCCGTGGCCTACGGGCCGGAGATCGACTACGCGATCGTCCATGTCGAGGGCGTGCGCGAGGGCAGCCATCTGCGCCCGGGCGAGACGCTGCTGGTGGCGCTGCCGCTGCTGCCGAAGTTCGAGGAGGATCCGGGCCTCGCCGCGCACACGCTCAAGCGCGTGATCAAGGGCGCGGAACTCGCAGGGGCCGTCTGCGCGCATCCGCTGCGCGGGGCGGGCTACGAGTTCGAGGTGCCGCTGCTGCCCGGCGAGTTCGTCACCACCGAGGCCGGCACGGGCTTCGTGCACATCGCGCCCGGCCATGGCGAGGACGACTTCGCCCTCGGCCGCGCGCACGGCCTGCCGGTGCCCGAGACGGTGAACGACGACGGCACCTTCACGGCGCAGGCGCCGGGCTTCGAGGGGCTGCACGTCTTCAAGGCGCATGACGCGGTCTATGCCGCCTGCGAGAAGGCCGGCACGCTCGTCGCGAAGGGGAAGCTCACGCACAGCTACCCCCATTCCTGGCGCTCCAAGAAGCCGGTGATCTTCCGCGCCACGCCGCAATGGTTCATCGGCATGGACGATGCGAACGCCATCCGGGAGAAGGCGCTCGCGGCCATCGCCGCCACGCGCTTCATCCCCGATTCCGGGCGCAACCGCATCGGCGGCATGGTCGCCTCGCGGCCCGACTGGTGCATCAGCCGCCAGCGCGCCTGGGGCGTGCCCATCGCCGTCTTCGTCGAGAAGCGCAGCGGCCAGGTGCTGCGCGACCCCGAGGTGATGGCCCGCATCGTGGAGGCCTTCCGCCGCGAGGGCGCGGACGCCTGGTACCAGCCCGGCGCGGCGGCGCGCTTCCTCGGCAACGGGCGCAACCCGGCCGACTACGAACAGGTGATGGACATCGTGGACGTGTGGTTCGAGTCCGGCTCGACCCACGCCTTCGTGCTGGGGCCGCGCAACCTCCCCTTCCCGGCCGATCTCTACCTCGAGGGCAGCGACCAGCACCGCGGCTGGTTCCAGTCCTCGCTGCTGGAGAGCGTGGGCACGCGCGGCGTCGCCCCCTTCAAGGCGGTGCTGACGCACGGCTTCACGCTCGACGAGCAGGGCCGGAAGATGTCGAAGTCGCTCGGCAACGTGACGGCCCCGCAGGAGGTGATCGCCGCATACGGCGCCGACATCCTGCGCCTGTGGGTGATGAACACCGACATCACCGAGGACCAGCGCATCGGCAAGAACATCCTGGAGCAGCAGGCGGAGCTCTACCGGCGCATCCGCAACACGCTGCGCTGGCTGCTCGGCTCGCTCGCGGACTTCGACGCGGCGGCCGAGACGCCGCCCTACGCCGAGCTGCCCGAACTCGAGCGCTGGGTGCTGCACCGCCTCACCGAGCTCGACCAGCGCATCCGCGGCGCGGTGGCGAGCCATGACTGGACGGGCGTGATGCCCGAGATCCACGGCTTCTGCGCCACCGACCTCAGCGCCTTCTACTTCGACATCCGCAAGGACAGCCTCTACTGCGACGCGAAGGACAGCCCGCGCCGCCGCGCCTGCCGCACCGTGCTGGACCGGCTGCACCGCTGCCTCGCCATCTGGCTCGCGCCCATGCTGCCCTTCACGGCGGAGGAGGCCTGGCTCGCCCGCTTCGGCGAGGGGGCGGAGAGCGTGCACCTGCAGCTCTTCCCCGAGCTTCCCGAACAGTGGCGCGACCCGGCGCTGGCCGCGAAATGGGCGCGCATCCGCGAGGCGCGGCGCATCGTGACGGCGGAGCTCGAGCGCGCGCGCGCGGCGGGCGAGATGGGATCGAGCCTGCAGGCCGCCCCCGTCCTGGCGCTGCCGGCGGAGGATCTCGGCCTGCTCGACGCCGCGGGCTGGGCGGAGGTGTGCATCACCTCGGGCTTCGCACTGGAGGAGGGGCCGCAGCCGGCCGCCCGCTTCGCCCCCGCCCCCGGCGCGAAATGCGCGCGCTGCTGGAAGGTGCTGCCGGAGGTCGGCGCCTCGGCCGCGCATCCGGGCCTCTGCCGCCGCTGCGAGGCGGTGGTGGAGGGGGGATGACGCCGCCGCTGCGCCTCGGCCTCGGCCTCGCGCTGCTGCTGCTGGTTCTCGATCAGGCCAGCAAGTGGTGGATTCTCGAGGTCCTGGACCTGCCCTTCCGGCGCAACATCCCGCTCCTCGCGCTGGGGCCGCTGGGCCTCGACCTCACCATGGTCTGGAACCGGGGCGTGACCTTCGGCCTGCTCTCGGGCGAGGGCGCCTGGAACCAGGTGGCGCTGGGCGCCGTCGCGCTGGCGGTGGCGGGCTTCCTGGTCCACTGGCTGCGCCGGGCGGAGACGCGCCTCGTCGCGCTCGCGCTGGGCGGCGTCATCGGCGGCGCGCTGGGCAATGTCATCGACCGCCTCCGCTTCGGCGCGGTGGTGGATTTCGTGGATGTGCACGCCTGGGGCTGGCACTGGTATGTGTTCAACCTGGCCGATGCGGCCATCGTCTGCGGCGTGATCGTCCTCGTCGCGGATGCGCTGCTGCGGCCCCAGGGCGGCAAGCCCGGTTCGAAGAAGGAGGCCGCCTGATGGCCCGCATCGTCCTCGCCGCGCTGGCCGGTCTGCCGCTGGCCTGCGCCGCCCCGGCCCCGCCGCCCCCCGCCGCGCCCGCCCCCGCGCCGGGCAGCGTCACGCGCAGCGCCGCCCCGGCGCCGGTGCCCGGCGTGGCCGCGCGTCAGGTGCAGCCGGCCAAGGGCCCGGGCGTCACCCATCGCGAGAGCCTGCTGCCGGATTCGGGGGCGCTCGGCAATGCGGGGCTGGACGGCGCGCTGCCCGATCTCGCCCGCCCCGGCCTGCCGCGCCGCTGAGGAGCACGCCGCATGCGCGCACGCCTTGATCCGGCCGGAAAGCCGGCGCAAGGAAGGGCCATGAAGCCCGCCTTCGCCGCCCTCGCCAGCCTCGCCCTGCTCGCCGCCTGCGGGCCCGAGACCGCCCGCACCATCGGCCTGACGCGCGACGCGCCGGACGAGTTCCAGGTGACGACGCGCGCCCCCCTCTCCATGCCGCCCATGCTGGGCCAGCTCCCGCCGCCCCGCCCCGGCGCGCCCCGCCCGCAGGAAATCCCGGCCCGCGAGCAGGCCGAGGCCGCCCTCGCGCCCGGGGCCATGCTCGGCAACCCGGGCCGCCCCACCGCCCCCACGCCGGGCGAGCAGGCGCTGCTGGCGCAGACCGGCCGCGCCGCCCCCGCCGACATCCGCGCCACCGTGGATTCCGAAACCACCCGCCTCGACCGCGCGAGCCGCGGCCTGGTGGACCGGGTGCTCTTCTGGCAGCCCCCGCCGGAGCCCGGCATCCCCGTGGATCCGGCGCGCGAGGCGCAGCGCCTGCGCGAGAACGCGGCCCTGGGCCGCGACCCCGGCGACGGGCAGACGCCCATCATCCAGCCGCAGCGCCGCGGGCTGTTCACCGGCTGGCGGCTCTGGTGAGAGGGCCGGCATGAGGGGCCGGGCGCCGGCCCTCCCGCCCGCGCCCCCGCGCGCTATATCGGGGGCATGACCGCCATTCCCCGCCGCACCGCGCTCAAGGGCGCCGCCGCCACGCTGGCCCTGCCCGCCCTCGCGGAGCCCGCCCTGGCCCAGCCCGCCCTCGCCCGGGGCGCGCCGACGGCCCCGCGCCCGGCCGACGTCCCGCTCTTCGGCGCCGTCACCTGGACGCTGGACAACGGGCTGCGCGTGGTGCTCGCCGAGAACCGCCGCGCCCCCGTGGCCGCGCATTACCTCTACGTCGCCGCCGGCGCGGGCGAGGATCCGCCCGGCCGCTCCGGCCTCGCGCATTTCCTCGAGCACATGATGTTCAAGGGCAGCCCGCACGTCCCCTCGGGCGCCTTCAGCCGCACCGTGGCGCGCGAGGGCGGGCAGGACAACGCCTTCACCAGCCGCGACGTGACGGGCTATTTCCAGACCGTCGAGGCCTCGCGCCTGCCGCTGATGATGCGCATGGAGGCCGACCGCCTCGCCGCCCCCCTGCTGCCGGAGGCGGAGCTGGAGCCCGAGCGCGGCGTGGTGCTGGAGGAGCGCCGCCAGCGCACCGACGCCAACCCCCGCGCCCGCTTCCGCGAGGCCTTCGACGCCGCCATGTGGGGCGCGCAGCACTGGCGCGGCCGCCCGCTGATCGGCTGGGAGGACGAAATCCGCGCCATCACCCGGCAGGACATGGCGGCCTTCCACGCGGCGCACTACGCGCCGGGCAACTGCGTGCTGGTGGTGGCCGGGGATGTGCGCGAGGCCGATCTGCGCCGCTGGGCCGAGGAGTTCTACGGCCCCATCCCCGCCCGGCCCGCCGCCGGCCGCCGCCGCGCCGACCCGCCCGCCGCCGCGCCCGAGGCCCGGCTCGACCGGCGCGACCCCGCGGTGCGCGAGGCGAGCTTTCTTGCCGCCTTCGCCGCCCCCTCCGCCACCTGGGGCGAGACGGCGCTGGCCGATCCGCTGGAGGTGCTGGCGCATCTGCTGGGCGGCGGCCCCGGCTCGCGCCTGCACCGCGCGCTGGTGGAGGGCGGGCTCGCGGTCACCGCCGGCGCCGCCTATGACGGCGATGTGGCGGGGGTGGGCAGTTTCCTGCTCTTCGCCACGCCGCGCCCCGGCGTCTCCCCCGAGCGGGTGGAGCAGGCGCTCCGCGACGAGGTGGCGCGCCTCGTGCATGAGGGCGCGACGGAGGCCGAGCGCGCCCGCAGCGTGCGCCAGCAGACGGCCGGCGCGCTGCTCGCCCTCGACGGGCTGGGCGCCGCGCCGCGCATGCTGGGCGGCGCGCTCGCGATCGGATTGCCGCTCGAGGCGGTGGAGCATTGGCCGCAGCGCCTGGCGGCCGTCACGCTCGAGCAGGTGAACCGCGCCGCGCGGCTGGTGCTGGGCGCGCCCGGCCTCGCCGCCTCCGGCTGGCTGCTGCCCGCATGAGCCCCGCCACGCCCCCGCGCCCCAGCAAGGCCCGCTGACATGTCCGAGACGGTGTTCGGGGTGGCGCTGCCGCCCCGCCGCGGCTTTTCCGTGCCCATCCAGATCGTCGAGGCCGGCGGGATCACCGCCTGGCTGGTGGAGGAGCATTCCCTCCCCGTCGTCTCGCTCGCCTGGTCCTGGCCCGGCGGCCAGGCGATGGACCCGGCGGGGCGGGAGGGGCTCTCGGGCCTCGCCGCCGGGATGCTGACCGAGGGGGCGGGCGATCTCCCCTCCCTCGCCTTTCAGGATGCGCTGCGCGATTCGGGCATCGGCCTCTCCTTCTCGGCGGGGCGGGACGCCTTCGAGGGCGGCTTCCGCTCGCTGAGCGAGGCGCTGCCCGAGGCGCTGCGCCTCGCCCGCCTCGCCATGGCCGCCCCGCGGCTCGACGCCGATGCGCTGGCTCGGCTCAAGGCGCGGGCGGTGCTGGGCGCGCGCCAGCAGCTCGAAACCCCGGGCGGGCTGGCGCGCCGCGCCTTCTGGGAGGCGGGCTTCCCCTCCTCTCCGGCCGGGCGGCTGAGCAGCCCCGAGAGCCTCGCCGCCGTCACCGCCGAGGAAATCCGCGCCGCGCTCGCCGCGCAGCTCCGCCGCGAGGGGGTGCTGGTGGTGGCCGCCGGGGCGCTGGACGCGGCGGGGCTGCGCGCGGTGCTGGAGGCGCTTTTCTCGCCCCTGCCGGCCGGGGCCCCGCCCGCCCCCGCGCCCCTGCCGCCGCTTTCGCCCTTCGGCGTGGCGCGCCGGGCCATCGCCGCGCCGCAGTCGAGCCTCGTCTTCGGGCAGGAGGCGCTGCCCCCCGCCGACGCGGACTGGGAGGCGCAGCAGGTGATGCTGCGCATCCTCGCCGGCGGCGGCTTCACCTCCCGCCTCATGCGCAAGGTGCGCGAGGAGCGCGGGCTGACCTACGGCATCGGCGCGGGGCTCGAGGTGCTGCTCGGCCGGGCGCTGATCGTCGGGTCCGTCGCCACCGAGAACGCCCAGGTGGGCGAGGTGTGGCGGCTGATCCGCGCCGCCTGGGCCGAGATGGCCGAGGCCGGCCCGACGGAGGAGGAGGTGGCGGACGCCATCGCCTTCCTCGCCGGCTCGCTGCCGCTGCAGTTCACCGACAGCCGGCGCACCGCCTCGCTGCTGCTCGGGCTGCGCCAGGCGGGGCGCGCGCCCGAGTGGCTCGCGGGCCGGCCGGCCCGCCTCGCCGCGCTGACCCGCGCCGATGTGGCCCGCGCCGCCGCCCGCGCCCTGCGGCCCGCGGCGCTGGCCCTGGCGGTGGCCGGGGAGCCGCAGGGGCTGTAACCTTTCCCCCTGCGTGCAAACGGAGTCGGGGGGCGGACCATGACGGCAGCGGAACGGGCCTGGGCGGAGCTGGCGGCCCTGGCCGCGGCGCCGGGGGCCTCGGCCATCCGCCCCCTCTTCGCCGCCGATCCGGCGCGCTTCGCCCGCTTCCACCGCGAGGGGGCGGGGCTGCTGCTCGACTTCTCCAAGACCTCGATCAGCGAGGCGGTGCTGGCGGCGCTGCTGGCCCTCGCGCGCGCGACCGGCGTGGAGGCGGCGCGCGACGCCATGGCCCGCGGCGAGCCGGTGAACGTCACCGAACGCCGCGCCGCCCTGCACATGGCGCTGCGCGGGCCCCTGCCCGGCGCGGGCGCGGCCGCCCATGCCGAGGCGATGGAGGTGCTGGCCCGCATGCGGGCCTTCACCGAGGCGGTGCACCGCGGCGACATCCGCGGCGCGACCAACCAGCGCTTCGACACGGTGCTGAACATCGGCATCGGCGGCAGCGATCTCGGGCCCGTCATGGTCTGCCGGGCGCTGTGGCGCGCGGGCGATCCGATGCGGCCCATCCACCTCGCCAATGTGGACGGCCATGGCTGGGAGGCGGTGCTGCCCCAGCTCGACGCGCGGCGCACGCTGGTGCTCGTCGCCTCCAAGACCTTCACGACGCAGGAGACGATGGCCAACGCCCATCTCGTGCGCCGCTGGATGGAGGCGAGCGTGGGGAAGAACGGCGCCTCGGCGCATTTCGCCGCCCTCTCCACCAACCTCGCCGCCACCACCGCCTTCGGCATCGGCGAGGACCGGGTCTTCCCCTTCCGCGACTGGGTGGGGGGGCGATTTTCGCTGTGGTCGGCCATCGGGCTCTCGCTCGCCCTCTCGCTCGGCTGGGACCGTTTCGCGGCGCTGCTCGAGGGGGCGCGGGCGATGGACGCGCATTTCCTCGCCGCACCGCTCGCCGACAACCTGCCCGTGCTGCTCGCGCTCACCGAGTGCTGGCATGTGAACGGGCTCGGGCTGCATCGCCGCGCCGTGCTGCCCTATGATGAGCGGCTGCGCCGCCTGCCCGCGCATCTGCAGCAGCTCGAGATGGAGAGCCTGGGCAAGGGCGTCACGCTCGCCGGCGCGCCCGTTTCGCACGCCACCGGCCCCGTGGTGTTCGGCGAGCCGGGCACCAACGCGCAGCACAGCTTCATGCAGCTCGTGCACCAGGGGCCGCGCCCCGTGCCGGTGGACTTCATCCTGGTCGCGCGCCCCGACCACGGCCATGCCGAGAACCACCGCATCCTGCTCGCCAACGGGCTCGCCCAGGCCGAGGCGCTGCTGATGGGGCGCGAGGCGGCGGCGGTGGAGGCCGAGATGCGCGCCGCCGGCCTGCCCGAGGCCGAGATCGCGCGGCTGCTGCCGCACCGCGTCTTCCCCGGCGACCGGCCCTCGGTGACCATCCTCCTGCCGCGGCTCGATGCGCATCACCTGGGCGCGCTGATCGCGCTCTACGAGCACAAGGTGGCGGTGCTGGGCGCGCTCTGGGGCATCAACCCCTTCGACCAGTGGGGGGTGGAGCTCGGCAAGGTGATGGCCGCGCCCATCCTGCGCGAGCTGGAGGCCGGCCATGTCGGCGCGCATGATTCCAGCACGGCGGGGCTGATGCAGGCGCTCTTGCGGCTGCAGGCCGAATGAACCTCATCCGCCTGCTCCCCCCCGCCACCGCCGACCGCATCGCCGCCGGCGAGGTGGTGGAACGGCCGGCGGCGGTGGTGAAGGAGCTGGTGGAGAACGCGCTCGACGCCGGCGCGCGCCACATCCGCGTGGAGATCGAGGAGGGCGGGGCGGGCCGCATCCTCGTCGAGGACGATGGCTGCGGCATGTCGCCCGAGGATCTGGCGCTGAGCGTGGAGCGCCACGCCACCTCCAAGCTGCCCGAGGAGGCGATGCTCTTCGCCATCGGCACGCTGGGCTTCCGGGGCGAGGCGCTGCCCTCCATCGGCGCGGTGGCGCGGCTCGCCCTCACCAGCCGCACGAAGGAGGGCGCGGCGCATCGCCTCACCGTGGAGGGCGGACGCAAGGGGGCGGTGACCCCCGCCGCCGGCCCGCCGGGCACCCGGGTGGAGGTGCGCGACCTCTTCTTCGCCACCCCCGCCCGGCGGAAATTCCTGCGCAGCCCCCGCGCCGAGGGCGATGCGGCGCTCGATTCGCTGCGCCGCCTGGCGCTCGCCTGGCCGCAGGTGGGCTTCGAGGCGCTGCTCGAGGGGCGGCCCGTGCTGCGCCTCGCCCCCGAGGGGCGGGAGGCGCGGATCGCCGCCATACTGGGCCCCGACTTCGCCGCCGCCGCCCGGCCGGTGGAGCGGCGCGGCGAGACGCTCTCGCTCTGGGGCCTCGCGGGCGGGCCGGCGCAGGGCCGGCCCACCACGGCGGGGCAGCATCTCGTCGTGAACGGCCGGCCGGTGAAGGACCCCCTGCTGCGCATGGCGCTGCGCGCCGCCTATCGGGACGTGATGGCCCCCGGACGCCACCCCGCCGCCGCCCTCTTCCTCGAACTGCCGC
The DNA here is from genome assembly GCF_000425365.1 of Rubritepida flocculans DSM 14296. Taxonomy (GTDB): domain Bacteria; phylum Pseudomonadota; class Alphaproteobacteria; order Acetobacterales; family Acetobacteraceae; genus Roseococcus; species Roseococcus flocculans. Next base: position 46,925 of record NZ_AUDH01000020.1, read on the forward strand.
CCGCGCTGGTGGATGTGAACGTCCACCCGATGAAGACCGAGCTGCGCTTCCGCGAGCCGGAGGCGGTGCGCGGCGCGGTCGTCGCGGCGCTGCGCCGCGCCCTTGGCCTGCCGCTGGGCGAGGCCGGGGCGCGGCTCGGCTATGCCGGCCCGGCGGCGCTGCGCCGCGCCCCGCCCCTGTCCGCGCCCCTGTCCGCGCCCCCGCCCGCGGGGTTCGCCGAGGCGCGGCTGCCGCTCGCCTTCGCGCCGCCGCCCCCGCTCGCCGCCGCCGCCGAACCCCCTCCCCCGGCCGAGCCGCCCGCCGCTCCCCCGGCCGACCACCCGCTGGGCCGGGCGCTGGCGCAGGTGATGGACACCTACATCCTGGCCGAGGCGCCCGATGGCGCGCTGATCCTGGTGGACCAGCACGCCGCGCATGAGCGCCTCACCCACGAGCGCCTGCACGCCGAGCTGGTGGCGGGCGGGGTGCGCGCCCAGCCCCTGCTGCTGCCCGCCGTGGTGGAGCTGCCCGGCGCGGCGCGGCTGCTCGAGGCGGCGCCCGATCTCGCGCGGCTCGGGCTGGAGATCGAGGGCTTCGGCCCCGGGGCGGTGCTGGTGCGCGCCCTGCCCGCCCTGCTCGGCGCCCCCGACCCCGCGCCGCTGCTGCGCGACCTCGCCGAGGAGCTGGCCGAGGAGGGCGAGGGCGCCGCGCTCGCGCTGCGGCTCGACGCCGCCATCGCGCGGCTCGCCTGCCACGGCTCGGTGCGGGCGGGGCGGCGGCTCGCGCCCGCCGAGATGGACGCGCTGCTGCGCGCCATGGAGCGCACCCCCCGCGCGGCCACCTGCTCGCATGGCCGGCCCACCTTCCTGCGCCTCGGGCCCGGCGAGATGGCGCGGCTCTTCGGGCGCGGATAAAGATTGCGCGGCCGTTAGATTCGCGGCATGGGCGCGCGCATGATGCGGCGCCGCCAGCTTCTCGCCCTGCCCCTCCTCGCACCCGGCCTGGCCGCCGCGCGCGTCGGCTTCATCCCGGACCAGCAGGCGCTGGCGCTGCTGCGCGCGGGGGGGCTGAACCTCTACATCCGCCACGCCATCACCGACCGCGCGCAGATGGACACGGGCCGGCGCGGGGACCGCGCGGGGCAGCGCAACCTCAGCGAGGCCGGCCGCCGCCAGGCCACCCGGCTGGGCGAGGCCTTCCGCGCCCTGGACATCCCCGTGGCCGAGGTGCTGACGAGCGAGGTCTTCCGCTCCCTCGACACGGCCGAGCTCGCCTTCGGCGCCGCCCGCGTGCGGGTGGAGCGCGACCTGATCGCCGACGACTACACGCCCGGCGACGCGCGGGAGGATGCGCGCGCCGTCTCCCGCCGCCTCGGCGAGCCGGTGGCGGGCGGCAACCGGGTGATGGTGGGCCACATCATCCCGCTGGCGATGATCCTGGGCCGGGGCCTCGCGCAGGAGGAGTTCCCCGAGGGCGCGCTGGCGGTGTTCCGCCCCCTTGGCGGGCGCTGGGAGCATCTGGGCTTCATCGCGGCGGAGCAGCTCATCCGCGCCGCCGGGCTGCCGGGGTGACCGGGGGGCGGTCACGCCGCCCGCATCGCGCGCGGAGTTGCCGCCACAAGGGCCGCGCCGAAAAGGGTTGATCCGCGCCGCGTCCTGCGGCATGGGGCGCCAGGTTGCCGGCTTCGGCCGGCGTCAGGAACGGAACCGAATGGACTGCCACCAACGCCGTGGCGCCCTCCGCCCAAGCCGGCCGGGGGCGCCCTGGCCGACAACACGGGGGCTTCCGGCGCTGCGGTGCCGGGCGTTCCGGTCGGGGCCGCTGGCCGCCTGACCACGCCCACCTCCGCCGGGCCGCGCCGGCCCCAGGAGGTGCTCGATGCGTCTCTTTGCCGCCCTTCGCCGCTGGCTGCGTCCGGCCGCGGCGCCGCAACTCCTCCCCGGCCCGGAGCCTGTCTGGGCCGGCGTGGTGCGGCTGCGCCTCTCGCGCGCCCGCGCCACCCACCCCGACCCGCAGTGACGGAGGTCGCCATGGACGAAGGCAGTAGTCCCGCGGCCGTGCCGCCGGCATGCGGCGCGGCCCGCCACACCCCGCCAACCCACCCCATCGCCATCCCGCGCCCGCCCGGGGCCGCGGCCGCGCCCTTCGCATGAGGTGAGCGGCCGTCTCCGGCCGGCGCGACCGGAGACGCCCCATGACCCAGCGCCTCGAAGCGAAGGCCCTCGCCGCCTTCCTCGCCCGCGACGACGCCGATTCGGCCCGCGCCGCCCTTCTCGCCCTCCACCCCGGGGACAACGCCCAGATCCTCGGCGCGCTCGCCGCGGAACAGGCGGTGCGCGCCCTCGGCCTGCTGCCCGTGCGGCAGCGCGCGCAGGTGTTCGGCTACCTCGAACCGGCCGAGCAGCTCCGCCTCGCCGCGCTGCTGCCGCGCGGGGAGCTCGGCGCGCTCTTCGCCGCCATGGACCCGGACGAGCGGGCCGACCTCTACAAGCGCCTGCCCGAGCCGGTGCGCGAGGCCATCATGCCCGGCCTCGCCGCGGCCGAGCGCGAGGACATCCGCAAGCTCGCCGCCTATCCCGAAACCCAGGTGGGGGCGGTGATGACCTCCGCCTACGCCGCGCTGCGCGCCGAGCAGACGGCGGCCGAGGCCATCGAGACCCTGCGCCGCGAGGCGCCGGACCGCGAGACCATCTACGACGCCTATGTGATCGACGAGGCGCGCGCGCTGCTCGGCGTGGTCTCCCTGCGCGACCTGCTGCTCGCCCCGCCCGAGGCGCCGCTCAGCCGCTTCATGAAGCGCGATGTCGTGAAGGTCGCCGCCGAGGCGCCGCGCGCGGAGGCGGTGCGGCTGATCCGCGAATACGACCTGATCGCCCTGCCCGTGACCAATGGCGGGGGCAAGCTCGTGGGCATCGTCACCGCCGATGACGCGATGGACGTGGCCGAGCGCGAGGAGCTGCGCCGCATCCAGGCCTTCGGCGGGGCGGCGGCGCTGGGCGGGCCGGATCTCGACCTGCTGAACTCGCCGCTCGGGCGCCTGTTCTCCGCGCGCTTCCTCTGGCTCGCCCTCCTCACCGTCTTCGGCCTCGGCACCAGCCACATCGTGGCGGGGCAGCAGGAGATGCTGGAGAAGGTCATCGTGCTCGCCGCCTTCATCGCCCCCATCGTGGACATGGGCGGCAACACGGGCAGCCAGACGGCGACCATGGTGATCCGCGCCATGGCGCTCGGCCAGGTCCGGCTGCGCCTTGCGGATGTGTGGTGCGTGCTGAAGCGCGACCTGCCCGTGGCGCTGGCCCTCGGGGTGGGGGTGGCGCTGCTCGAGGCGGTGCTCGCCTTCACCACCAAGCCCATCGGCTGGGAGGTGGTGGCGGTGGTCGGCCTCTCCATGCTGGCCTGCACCGTGATCGGCAGCCTGGTGGGGATCGCGCTGCCCTTCGCCGCGCGCGCCCTGCGCCAGGATCCGGCGACGCTCTCCGCACCTGTCATCACTTCGATCATGGATATGGTGGGCGTGCTGATCTACTTCGGCATCGCCTGGATCTTCCTCGGCCACCTGCTGGCCGGGGGCTGACGCTCCGCCGGGCGGCGCGCCGCCCTCCCGCCCACCCCAACCCCGCTCCCCCTCGCTGGACGAGACGACCCATGCGCCAGACCCCGTCCCGGCTCTCCCTCGCCGCCCTTTTCGCCGCCTTCGTGCTCGGCGACGCGCATCGCCCCGCCGCCGCCCAGGGCTTCGGCAGCCCGGCGGTGCCCAATGTGGGCCCGCCCGAACTCGCCCTCTTCCCCGAGCTCGCCGCCCGGCAGGACAGGCTGGAGGAGGAGGGCTGGCTGTTCCGCGGCCAGGCCACCTTCGTGCTGCAGGGCCACCCGCGCTTCCGCTCGCCCTATCGGGGCGAGGGCTCGCTGCACCCGGCCGCCCAGGCGCGCAACACCTTCGCCACCGACCTCGTGCTCGGCCGGCGGCTGTGGGAGGGGGCGGAGCTGATCTTCAACCCCTCGGTCACGCGCGGCTTCGGCCTGTCCAACGCCACCGGCATCGCCGCCTTCCCGAACAACGAGGCCTTTCGCCTCGGCTCGCGCGAGCCGACCTTCTTCGTGCCGCGCCTGTTCCTGCGCCAGACCATCGCCCTCTCGGGCGAGACCGTGCCCAACGAGGACGACCCGCTGCGCTTCAACGCGCCCCTGCCGCGCGAGCGCATCACCATCACCGCGGGCAAGTTCTCCGCCTGGGACATCTTCGACGACAACCGCTACGCCCATGACCCGCGCACCCAGTTCCTGAACTGGGCGCTGGTGGGCGGGGCGGCCTTCGACTACGTGGCCGATGCGCGGGGCTGGACCGAGGGCCTCGCCCTCGAATGGGACAACGGCGCCTGGGGCGTGCGGCTCGGCGCCTTCCGCGTGGCGCGGCGCGTGAACGGCCTGTTCCTCGACCCCGCCATCACCCGCGCCTGGCAGGCGCTGGCGCAGCTCGACCGCTTCTACGAGATCGGCGGGCGGCCGGGGGCCCTGCGCATCACCTACGGCGCCTCGCGCGCGCGCATGTCGAGCTGGAGCGAGCTCTTCGCCCGCGGCTTCGAGACCTTCGACCAGAATCCGCGCGGCTACCGCCTCAAGCACAATCTCAGCCTGAACTGGGAGCAGGAGCTGGCCGACGACCTCGGCGTCTTCGCCCGCGTTTCCTGGAATGACGGGCGCACCCAGAACTGGATGTTCACCGAGATCGACTTCGCCGTCTCGGGCGGGCTGTCGCTGCGCGGCGCGCGCTGGGGCCGGCCGGCGGACACGGTGGGGCTCGGCACCAACATCGGCTGGGCCTCCTCCGGGCGGCGGCGCTACCTCGCGGCGGGGGGCATCGGCTTCATCACCGGCGACGGGCGGCTGAACTACGCCCCCGAATGGGTGAGCGAGGCCTATTACGACGCGCGGGTGGCGGCGGGGCTCAATGTGGCGCTGAACTACCAGCTCGCCGTCAACCCGGCCTTCAACGCCGATCGCGGGCCGGTGCACATCTTCGCGCTGCGCCTTCGCACCGCCTTCTGAGGCCCCAGCCATGCAGCCCGTTCTCATGCCCGTCCTGACCCTGCCCGAGGTGGCCTTCAACCTCGCCCTCGCCCTGCTGCTCGGGGCGGCCATCGGCTTCGAGCGGCAGTGGCGGCAGCGGCTCGCAGGGTTGCGCACCAACACGCTGGTCGCGCTCGGCGCGGCCGGCTTCGTGGTGTTCTCCCAGCTCGTCTCGCACGAGATGAGCCCGACGCGCGTGGCCGCCCAGGTGGTCTCGGGCATCGGCTTCCTCGGCGCGGGCGTGATCTTCAAGGAGGGGCTGAACGTGCGCGGCCTCAACACGGCCGCCACGCTCTGGTGCTCGGCCGCGGTGGGGCTTCTGGCGGGCATCGGCCAGGCGCCGGCGGCGCTGCTGCTGACGGCGCTGATCGTGGGCGTCAATCTCGGCCTGCGCCCGCTGGTGGCGCGCATAGACCGCCAGGTGGCGCGCGGCGCGGGGGCGGAGACGCCGCACGGCTACCGCCTCTCCCTCGCCTGCCCCTCGGGCGAGGTGGCGCGGCTGCGCGCCCGGCTGCTGCAGGAGGTGGCGGCGGAGGCCAGGCTCCATCTGCGCCGCCTCGCCAGCCGCGATGTCGAGGAGGCCGACCAGGTGGAGGTGGTGGCGAGCCTCTGGTCCGAAGGCGCATCGGACGCGGCGGTGGAGGCGATGGTGGGCCGCCTCGCCCTCGATCCGGCCGTGACGGCCGCCGCCTGGAGCCAGGAGGCGACGGCCGAGTAGCCCCGCGCCGCGTGCCCTTGCGCGCCGCCCGCCGCTGCGGCATCGCCTCGCCCCATGCCGCTTCCCGAAAGCCTCGATCGCCTGCTGGCGCGCGCCGAGACGCTGCGCGCCGCGCTGGACCACGCCGAGGGCGCCGAGATCGGCGCGCTGTCCAAGGAGCTCGCGCAGCTCGAGCCGCTGGTCGAGAAGGTCGCGGCCTATCGCGCGCTGGAACGCGCCGAGGCCGAGGCGGAGGCCCTGCTGGCCGACCCCGAGATGCGCGAGCTGGCCGAGGCCGAGATCGCGGAGGCCAAGGCGAGGCTGCCGAAGCTGGAGCGCGAAATCCGCCTCATGCTGCTGCCGAAGGACGCGGCGGACGAGCGCAGCGCCATCCTCGAAATCCGCCCCGCCGCGGGCGGCGACGAGGCGGGGCTCTTCGCCGCCGAACTCTTCCGCGCCTACCAGCGCTACGCCGAGTCCCGCGGCTGGCGCTTCACCGTGCTCGACTACGACGAGAACGAGCTGGGCGGGGTGAAGGGCGCCACCGCCGAGATCGAGGGCGAGGGCGTCTTCGCCCGCCTCAAGTTCGAGAGCGGCGTGCACCGCGTCCAGCGCGTGCCGGCCACCGAGACGCAGGGGCGCATCCACACCTCCACCGTCACCGTCGCCGTGCTGCCCGAGGCGGAGGAGGTGGACGTGAGGATCGAGGAGAAGGATCTGCGCGTGGACACCTACCGCGCCTCCGGCGCGGGCGGGCAGCACGTGAACAAGACCGACAGCGCGGTGCGCATCACCCACATCCCGACCGGGATCGTGGTGGCGATGCAGGAGGAGAAGTCGCAGCACAAGAACCGCGCCAAGGCGATGAAGGTGCTGCGCGCGCGCCTCTTCGACGCGCAGCGCCAGGCCGCGGATTCCGCCCGCGCGGCGGACCGGCGCGCCCAGGTCGGCACCGGGGACCGCAGCGAGCGCATCCGCACCTACAACTTCCCGCAGGGGCGCGTGACCGACCACCGCATCGGCCTGACCCTGCACAAGATCGAGCGGGTGATGCTCGGCGAGTTCGACGAGATCATCGACGCGCTGATCGCCGAGGACGAGGCGCAGCGCCTGGCCGCTGCGGGATGAGCAAGGGCGCCACGGTGGGGGGGCTGCTCTGCGCCGCCGGGGCGGCGCTGCGCGCGGCCGGGATCGGCAACGCGCGGCGGGAGGCGCGCCTGCTGCTCGCCCATGCGCTGGAGGCCACGCCCGAGGCGCTGCTGCGCGAGCCCGGCGCCCCCGTCCCGCCCGCCCTGGCCGCGCGCTTCGAGGCGCTGCTGGCCCGGCGCGCGGCGCGCACGCCGCTTGCGCTGCTCACCGGGCGCACGGGGTTCTGGACGCTCGATCTTGAGGTGAACGCCGAGACGCTGATCCCCCGCGCCGACAGCGAGGCGCTGGTGGAGGCGGTGCTCGCCACGGGCCGCGCGCCGCGCCGCGTGCTCGATCTCGGCACCGGCACGGGGGCGCTGCTGCTCGCCGTGCTGAGCGCCTTCCCCGAGGCCCGCGGCGTGGGGGTGGATCTGCGCCCCGGCGCGGCGGCGCTGGCCGCGCGCAACGCGGCGCGCAACGGGCTTTCGGCGCGCGCGGCCTTCCTGGCGGGGGATTGGGCGGCGGCGCTGGCCGCGCGCTTCGACCTCGTGCTCTCCAACCCGCCCTATGTCCCGAGCGGCGAGATCGCGGGGCTGATGCCCGAGGTGGCGGCGCATGAACCGGCCTCGGCGCTCGATGGCGGGCCGGACGGGCTCGCCGCCTACCGCGCGCTCTGCGCCGCCCTGCCCGGGCTGATCGCGCCCGGCGGGCTCGCGGTGCTGGAGCTGGGGGCGGGCCAGGCGGAGGCGGTGGGGGCGCTCGCCGCCGCCGCCGGGCTGCGGGTGGCGGGGCTGCGGGAGGATCTCGGCGGCGTGCCGCGCGCGATCCTGCTGGAATCCGGGCAGAGCCCCATTGTTGGAACCGCGCCGAGGGGCTAATGTCGTGCTGCTTGTCAGGGTGCTGCCCGGCAGGCACGCCCGGGGCGGAAGGCCCGGGCGCGTGGCAGCGGACCGCGCGCGACGCCGAGAGCGGCGCGCCCTCGTGAGACAGCGGAAGCGCAACAGCGGATGAACATGAAGCGCATGCGCCGTGGCCATCGCCACGGCGGCGGTGGTGGCGGGCAGTTCCGGCACAGCGGCGGCGGCAGCGGGCAGCAGCCGCTCAACCGCAACCACGTCTTCGACTCGAACGGGCCGGATGTGCGGCTGCGCGGCACGGCCCAGCAGCTTTTCGAGAAATATCTCCAGCTCGGCCGCGACGCGACCAGCGCCGGGGACCGTGTGGCGGCCGAGGGCTATTTCCAGCACGCCGAGCACTACTTCCGCATCCTCGGCGCGATGAACGCCGCCCAGCAGCAGCAGGCCCAGCAGCAGCAGGACCGCCGCTTCCGCGAGACTCCCGTGGAGATCGCCCTGCCCGAGCCCGCCGAGGGCGAGGCCAATGGCGAGGTGCACCCGCTGGAGGCGGAGCTGGCCGGCGAGGCCGAGACGCTGCCCCTGCCCCAGGCCCGCCGCCCGGCCGCCCAGCCCGAGGAACCCCCGGCGCAGTAGCCGGCCGCGCCCCGCCCCGCTCTGGCAGGCCCCGTTCTTGCACGCCCCGTTCTTGCAGACAGGGCGGGGGCGGAGCGCCTACACTCCCCCTATGCGCGGGCCCGCCACGAGTCCGGCGCGGGGCTGAGGGCGACATGTCCTCCCGCCGCCAGATGGAGATCACGCCGGAGCTTCTGCTCCGGGCCTATCGCATCGGCCTGTTTCCCATGGCCGAAAGCCGCGAGGCGCGCACCCTCTACTGGCTCGACCCCGAGCAGCGCGGGGTGATTCCGCTCGATGGCTTCCACCTTCCCCGCCGCCTCGCCCGCACCCTGCGCAAACGCCCCTATGAGGTGACGGCGAACCGCGCCTTCGAGGCGGTGATCGACGCCTGCGCCGCGCCCCGCCCCGGCAGCCCGGACAGTTGGATCAACGCCGAAATCCGCCGCCTCTTCATCGCGCTGCACCGGCAGGGCCACGCCCATTCCCTCGAAGCCTGGCGGGAGGGCGAGCTGGTGGGCGGGCTCTATGGGGTGGCCCTGGGCGCCGCCTTCTTCGGCGAGAGCATGTTCTCCCGTGCCGACGACGCCTCGAAGATCGCACTGGTGCATCTCGTCGCGCGGCTCAGGCTCGGCGGCTTCACGCTGCTGGACGCGCAGTTCCAGACCGAGCATCTGGCCCAGTTCGGCACGGTGGAAATCCCGCGCGCCGAGTACAAGCGCCTTCTGGCCGCGGCCGTGGACCGGCCGGCCGCCTTCCCCGCCGAGCCCCCGCCCGAGGCGCTGGAGGCCGAGATCGCGCGGCTGCGCGGCCCCGCTACACCATCCTGAGCAGCGTGCCGTCGCGCCGGATGGCCTGGTGGAACACCACCGCGCCGATGTGCAGCGCGAGAAGCCCGGCGATGAGCCACCCCAGCCAGGCGTGGAACATCAGCAGCCATTCCGCCAGCGGCGTGTTGGCCTCCATGAACTTCGGCAGGTCGAACAGGCCGAGATAGGCGGTGGCGCCCTGCATCGGGAAGCCGAAGGCGTTGGTGGCGAGGAAGCCCAGGATGGGCTGGATGATCAGCGCGGCGTAGAGCGCGTGATGCACGCCATCGGCCGCCTTGCGCATCCAGGGCGGGATGCCCTGCTGCGGCGGCACGGGATGGGCGAGCCGCCAGGCGAGCCGCGCGAGCGCGACGAGGAGGATGGTCAGCCCCGCGCTCTCGTGGATGGCGTAGAAGGCCATCTTGTCGCTGTCCTTGATGTGCTCGATGACCACGCCCGTGGGCAGCGCCACGAGCATCAGCCCGGCCGTGACCCAGTGGAACCATTTGGCGAGCGAGGTGTAGCCCATGGCGGCCTCCTGCAGCGGCCCTGCCATGCTGCCATGGCGCTGATCGCCGCGCACGCCGATTGGTCGGTGGATCCGCGCAAGCGCTGGGCGGCGCTGGCCCGGCGCGAGGGCGGGCGCTGGCGCGTCGAGGCGCCGCGGCCGGTCGGCGATCCGCGGGGCTTCGCGCAGGCGCTGCTGGCCGAGGGCGCGCCGGCCGCCCTCGGCCTCGACCTGCCGCTCGGCCTGCCGCGCGCCTATGCGGCCGGGCGGCCGGAGGCGGATTTCCCCCGCTTCCTCGCCGCCCGCGCGGGGAATCGCCGCTTCTTCGCGGTGAACGAGACGCTGGCGACGGTGGGCCCCGATTCGCCCTTCTACCCGCGCCGCCCCGCCCGCGGCATGACCCGCGCGGCCCATGCCGCGGCGCTCGGCCTGCCCGGGCCCGCCGCGCTCAGCCGCTGGTGCGACCGCGCCACGGCCGAGCGCCCGGCCGGCGCGCCGCTGTTCTGGACGCTGGGGGCGAACCAGTCGGGCAAGGCCGCCATCGCCGCCTGGGAGGGCTGGCTGGCCCCCGCCCTGGCCGCGGGCGCGCCGCTCGATCTCTGGCCCTTCGCGGGGCCGCTCGCGGGGTTGCTGCGGCGCGGCCGCCTCGCGCTCGCCGAGGTCTATCCGGCCGAGGCGCTGCGCCAGCTCGGGCTGCGGATGCCGGGCAGCAAGCGCGCCGAGGCGGCGCGCCGCGCCCTGGCCGAGCCGCTGCGCGCCTGCATGGCCGCGCTGGGCGCGGAGCCCGCGCCCGCGCTGCGCGAGGCCATCGCGGAGGGCTTCGGCGCGGACGCCGCCGGCGAGGACCGGCTGGACTGCGTGCTGGGCCTGCTCGCCCTCATCCAGGTGCTGGACGGCCGGCGCGCCGATCTCGTGCCGGAGGACGAGGCGGTGCGCCGCTGGGAGGGCTGGGTGCTCGGCCAGCACGCGCTGCCGCGCGGCGAAGCCTCGAGCGTCCCGGCGTGATCCGACCGGCGCTCACGCGCCCGTATCATACCAGCGGCCGCTGATTTCGACTCCTGAGAGGCCGGTGCGGCCGCTGGTATGTCTTTGTTTTGGCGCGCAGCCGCCACACCGGGTCCCATCGAAGCAAAGCTTCGATGGGTGCCCACCAACCCTGCGCGCGATACGGTCGGCATGTGATGCCGGCCGTATCAGTTACCCACCGGCGATCCCGACCCGCCGTGGATGAAACTGTGGCACTGTGATTTGGCTGGTGGCGAGGTCGGCATGGTCATGGTGCGCCAGAGCCCGCGTATCAGTTGGACCCGGAAGGCCCCGAGCACCCTCGCTTGCGCCAAGGGCGGCGACGCCTGGGAGCGCGCTGTCTAGACTTCCCTTCTTGGGCCTTCTCCACCGGTCTTGGCAGA
>NZ_AUDH01000021.1 GCF_000425365.1 Rubritepida flocculans DSM 14296
GCCTGCCGCCAAGCGGGCTGGCTGAGACCACGAAGGGCTCGAAAAAGGACCACTCCTCGTCCGTCAGCAGTCCGCGGATCAACGCTGATCTCCATCCCAGAGATCAGCTTCGAATCACACTCCACCGCGTCGAGGGAATCCCCCCTCAGGTCAGTTTGTCCACGTGGCCTAGACAGCGCGCTCCCAGGCGTCGCCGCCCTTGGCGCAAGCGAGGGTGCTCGGGGCCTTCCGGGTCCAACTGATACGCGGGCTCTGGCGCACCATGACCATGCCGACCTCGCCACCAGCCAAATCACAGTGCCACAGTTTCATCCACGGCGGGTCGGGATCGCCGGTGGGTAACTGATACGCCCGGCGTCACCGACGGCCGTATCATGCGGCGCTCGGTCCGACCGCCGCCCCAATCCGCAGAAGCACCCGCCGGCACGAGGCCTGCCGGCCTCAGCGCCCCACCGCGTAGCCCTGCATGCCGCGCGGGTTGGCGCCGGCGAAGATCTGCCCGTCCGGCTCGCGGCGCGCGCCGGTCAGCCGGCCCTCGCTCCACTCGCCGCCCATCTCCGCGCGGTGGCCGCGCGCCATGAGATCGGCCAGCACGGCCGGCGCGTAGCGGCCCTCCAGCACCAGCTTCCCCGGCTGCGCCCCGCGCGGCCAGAAGGAGGAGATCCAGTGCTCGGAGTGGAAGGCGGGCAGGTCGATGGCCTGCTGGATGTTGAAGCCGTGCGCCAGCATCCGCGCGAGCATGATGGCCTGCCACTGGTCCTGCTGCTCGCCGCCCGGGGTGCCATAGGCCATCCAGGCCTCGCCGCCGCGCAGCACGAGCGAGGGCGAGAGGGTGGTGCGCGGCCGCTTGCCGGGCTTGAGCCCGTTGGGCAGCGTCTCGTCCAGCCAGAACATCTGGCAGCGCGTGCCGAGGCAGAAGCCGAGCTCGGGGATGGCGGGCGAGGATTGCAGCCAGCCCGCGCTGGGCGTGGCGCTGACCATGTTCCCCCATCGGTCGATCACGTCCACATGGCAGGTGTCGCCCCCCGAGGCGCCGAGGCGCGAGACGGTGGGCTCGCCCGTGCCGGCGGCGGCCGCCATCTCCTGCGCGCGGCGGATGGCGGCCGCGTAGTCCACCCCGCGCACGGGCCGGCCCTCTGGGGCGCCGGGGCGGAACTCCAGGGAAGCCTCCGCGCCGATCAGCCCCCGGCGTTCGGCGAGATAGGCGTCGGAGAGAAGGGTCGCCAGCGGCACATCCGTGAAGTCCGGGTCGCCCAGCCAGGCCTCGCGGTCGGCGTAGCTGAGCTTCATCGCCTCGGTGACGACATGGACGAACTCCGCGCCCAACGGGTCCATGGCGGCGAGGTCGAAGCCCTCGATGAGGCCGAGCGTCATCAGCAGCGTCGGGCCCTGGCTCCAGGCCCCGCATTTGAGGACGGTGCAGCCCATGAAGTCCCGCGCCACGGGCGCCTCCACGCCCGCGCGCCAGCCGGCCATGTCATGGGCGGTGAGCACGGCGGCGTGGCGGCGGCCGGAGGTGTCCATCTGCGGGGTGCGGCCGAAGCGCTCGATGGCCTCGGCGACGAAGCCGCCATACCAGGCGGCGCGGGCGGCCTCGATCTCCTGCTCGCGCGACCGGCCAGGCGCCTCGGCCTCGCGGATCAGCCGGGCATAGGTCTCGGCCAGCACCGGGTTGCGCCAGAGCCGGCCGGGCTGCGGCCCGCCGTCGCGCAGCCAGAGCGCGGCGGAACTCGTCCATTCCTGCTCGAAGAGGGGGCGGACGGTGGCCAGCGTCTGCACCACGCGCGGCACCATGTGCGCGCCGCGCGCGGCGTAGCCGATGGCGTAGTCCAGCACGTCGCGCAGCCGCCAGGTGCCGTGCTCGAGCAGCATGCGCGCCCAGGCGTCGAAGGCGCCGGGGATGGGGGCGGCGAGGAAGCCCGTGCCCGGCATCATGTCGAGGCCGAGGCCCTTCACATGCGCGACCGTCAGCCCCGCGGGCGCCGGCCCCTGGCCGCAGATCACCTGCTGCGTGTTCGTCGCGGCGCTGTGCAGCAGGATGGGGCAGTCGCCGCCCGGCCCGTTGAGGTGGGGCTCGACGATCTGCAGGGTGAAGCCGGCGGCGGCGGCGGCGTCGAAGGCGTTGCCGCCGCGCTCCAGCACGCTCATGCCCACCTGCGAGGCGATCCAGTGGGTGGAGGCGACGGCGCCGAAGGTGGCGGCGATCTCGGGGCGGGTGGTGAACATGGGCGCGTCCTCGTTTCGCCTCCGTTCAAGGCCGGGGGCGGCGGCGCGTCAACCATGCCGCCCCGGCGCATGCAGGGCGGGCATGACCTCCTGGCGCGGCGCGGAGGGCGGCGAGGCTTGCGCGGCGCGGGGTTTTGCGCCACACCGCGCCCGCCCGCGGGGAGCATCCGCGCGGGCAATCCACACGCGGCGCGCCCTTCCCCCATGTGGCGAGGGTCCGGTCCCGGAGCGATCCGGGGTTCGCGCCGCGGAGGCCCAACCGGACGGAACAGGAAGGACGATCGCAGATGGCGATGCCTGAAGTCTCTCTGCGCCAGCTTCTCGAGGCGGGCGTGCATTTCGGCCACCACACGCGGCGCTGGAACCCGCGCATGGCCCCCTACATCTTCGGCGTGCGCAACCAGGTCCACATCCTGGACCTGCAGCAGACGGTGCCGATGCTCGAGCGCGCCCTGCGCGCGGTGCGCGAAACGGTGGCCGCCGGCGGGCGCGTGCTGTTCGTCGGCACGAAGAAGAGCGCGGCCGACTACGTGGCCGAGGCCGCGACGCGCTGCGGCCAGTATTACGTCAACCACCGCTGGCTGGGCGGCATGCTCACCAACTGGAAGACGATCACGGGCTCCATCAAGCGCCTGAAGGAGATGGACGCGCGCCTCTCCGGCGACGTGCAGGGCCTGACCAAGAAGGAAATCCTCATGCTGACGCGCGAGAAGGAGAAGCTCGAACGCGCGCTCGGCGGCATCCGCGAGATGGGCGGCCTGCCCGACATGCTCTTCGTCATCGACGTGGTGAAGGAGAAGCTCGCCATCCAGGAGGCGAACACGCTGGGCATCCCGGTGGTGGCCGTGGTGGACAGCAACGCCGACCCCTCGGGCGTCACCTACCCGATCCCCGGCAACGACGACGCGATCCGCGCGATCAACCTCTACTGCGACCTGGTGGCGGCCGCCGTCTTCGACGGCATCTCGGCCGAGCTGCAGGCCTCGGGCGCGGACATCGGCGAGCTCGCCGCGCCGCCGGCCGAGGAGGCGCTGCCCGTCGAGGATCTCCCGGCCGCCCAGGCCTGAACGAAACCTCTCCGAACTCTGGCACGCTGAGGAGCACGGCCATGGCCGAGATCACCGCCGCGATGGTGCGCGAGCTGCGCGACAGGACGGGCGCGGGCATGATGGACTGCAAGAAGGCGCTGACCGAGAGCGGCGGCGACATGGAGGCGGCCGTGGACTGGCTGCGGAAGAAGGGGCTTTCCGCCGCCGCCAAGAAGTCCGGCCGCGTGGCCGCCGAGGGGCTGATCGGCGTCGCCTCCGGCCCCGGGGTGGCCGCCATGGTCGAGGTGAACGCCGAGACGGACTTCGTGGCGCGCAACGAGGCCTTCCAGAGCTTCGTCTCGGAGGTGGCGGGGCTGGCTCTCTCGGTGGGCGAGGACATCGAGGCGCTCAAGGCCGCGACCTTCCCGGGCACTATGCACTCCACCCAGGAGGAGCTGACGCGCCTGATCGCCACCATCGGCGAGAACATGACGATCCGCCGCGCCAAGGTGTTCCGCGTCGAGAACGGCACCGTCGCCACCTATGTCCACAACGCGGTGAAGCCGGGCCTCGGCAAGATCGGCGTGCTAGTGGCGCTGGAGGGCGAGGGCGAGGCGCAGGTGGTCGAGACGCTCGGCCGGCAGATCGGCATGCATGTGGCCGCCACCAACCCGCAGGCGCTCGACATCGCCTCCGTCGAGCCCTCGGCGCTGGAGCGCGAGCGCGCGGTGCTGACCGAGCAGGCCCAGGCCTCGGGCAAGCCCCCCGCGGTGATCGAGAAGATGGTCGAGGGCCGCATCCGGAAGTTCTACGAGGAGGTGGTGCTGCTCGAGCAGGTCTGGGTGCATGACGGCGAGAGCCGGGTGAAGGCGGTGGTGGAGAAGGCGGGGCTGAAGTGCACCGGCTTCGCCCGCTTCCAGCTCGGCGAGGGCATCGAGAAGCAGGTGACGGACTTCGCCGCCGAGGTCGCCGCCCAGGCCGGCGTCTGAGCCCCGGACCGGAACCGCATGGCGGGGCGGTGCGCTGGACGCGCGCCGCCCCGCTGTTACAGTCGCCCCCGGCAGCACCAGCCCCCCACGCCAGCCCCCGGAACGCCCGATGACGGATACGCCCCGCTACAAGCGCGTGCTGCTGAAGCTCTCGGGCGAGGCGCTGATGGGCGAGCGCAGCTACGGCCTCGACACCGCCACGCTCAAGGCCATCGCGCAGGACATCAAGGCGGTGGTGGAGCTGGGCGTGCAGGTGGCGCTCGTCATCGGCGGCGGCAACATCTTCCGGGGCATGGCGGGGGCGGCGGCGGGGATGGACCGCGCCCAGGCCGACTACATGGGCATGCTGGCCACGGTGATGAACGCGCTCGGCGTGCAGTCGGCGCTGGAGCAGATCGGCGTGCACACGCGGGTGCAGAGCGCCATCCCCATGGCCTCGATCTGCGAGCCCTACATCCGCCGCCGCGCCATCCGCCACATGGAGAAGGGCCGGGTGGTGATCTTCGCCGCCGGCACGGGCAACCCCTTCTTCACCACCGACACGGCCGCCGCGCTGCGCGCGGCCGAGATGGGGTGCGACGCGCTGCTCAAGGGCACCCAGGTGGACGGGGTCTATGACAGCGACCCGCGCAAGAACCCCGATGCGCAGCGCTACACCACCCTGTCCTACCTCGAGATGCTCTCGCGCGACCTCGCGGTGATGGACGCCGCCGCGATCTCGGTGGCGCGGGAGAACCGCCTGCCCATCATCGTCTTCAACATCCACGAACCCGGTGCCTTCACCGAGGTGATGCAGGGCCACGGCCGCTTCACCACGGTGACCGACACCCCCTGACCGCCGAGGGAGCACGCCATGGCCGCCGCGCCGCCCGACCTCAAGACGCTGAAGGCCGATCTGACGCGCCGCATGGACGGCGCGCTGGAGACGCTGAAAAAGGAGTTCTCCGGCCTGCGCACGGGGCGCGCCGCGCCCTCGCTGCTGGAGCCGATCCGGGTGGAGGCCTATGGCGGCCACCAGCCCCTCTCGCAGCTCGGCACCGTCTCGGTGGTGGGGCCCGCCATGCTCTCCGTCCAGGTCTGGGACCGCTCGGTGGTGAAGGCGGTGGAGGTGGCGATCCGCGATTCGGGCCTCGGCCTGAACCCGCAGGCCGAGGGCCAGGTGATCCGCGTCAGCCTGCCGCCGCTGACCGAGCAGCGCCGCAACGAGCTGGCCAAGCAGGCCGCCAGGTATGCCGAGGCCGCGAAGGTGGCGGTGCGCGGGGTGCGCCGCGACGGCATGGAGCAGATCGCCGCCTGGAAGAAGAAGTCCGAGATCAGCGAGGACGACGCCAAGCGCTGGTCCGACGAGGTGCAGAAGCTGACCGACGAGCACGTGAAAAAGGTGGACCAGGCGCTGGCCGAGAAGGAAAAGGACATCAAGACCGTCTGATGCCCGCCGCCCCCGCCCTTGCCGCCGCCGCACCGCCCGCGGCCCCGCGCCATGTCGCCATCATCATGGACGGCAACCGGCGCTGGGCCGAGGCGCGCGGCCTGCCCGTGGCGCTCGGCCACCGCGCGGGGGCGGAGGCGGCGCGCCGCGCCATCGAGGGGGCGATCCGCGGGGGGGTGGCCTGGCTCACGCTCTTCGCCTTCTCCTCCGAGAATTGGTCCCGCCCCGCCCAGGAGGTGCAGGAGCTGACCGCCCTGCTGCGCCACTATCTGGGCTCGGAGGTGGCGCAGCTCGACAAGGAGGGGGTGCGGCTGCGCGTCATTGGCGAACGCGAGCGCTTCGGCGAGGAGACGCGCCGGCTGATCGAGGCGGCGGAGGCGCGCACCGCGGCCAATGTGCGGCTGAACCTGACGGTGGCGCTCTCCTACGGCGCGCGGGCGGAAATCCTGGCCGCGGCCCGGCGCATCGCCGCCGCCGCCGCCCGCGGCGAGCTGGACCCCGCGGCGCTGGACGAACGCGGCTTCGCCCAGCACCTGTTCACCGCCGGCATGCCGGACCCCGATCTGATCATCCGCACCTCGGGCGAGCAGCGCATCTCGAACTTCCTGCTCTGGCAGGCGGCTTATGCGGAGTTCGCCTTCCTGCCCGTGCTCTGGCCCGATTTCGACGCCGGGCATTTCGCCGCCGCGCTGGCCGACTACGCGGCGCGCGAGCGGCGCTTCGGCGCGCGGCCGGGCTGATGGCGGGGCGCTGAGCGGGTGGGCGCGCCGGCCGCAGGCCGCTGGGGCGACCTGCGCACGCGGGCGCTGACCGCCTTCGTGCTGGGGCCCGCCGCGCTGGCCTGCATGTGGCTCGGCGGCTGGTGGTGGGCGGGGCTGATGGGGCTCGGCGTGGCGGGGCTGGCCTGGGAGTGGGTGCGGCTTCTCGGCGG
The DNA here is from genome assembly GCF_000425365.1 of Rubritepida flocculans DSM 14296. Taxonomy (GTDB): domain Bacteria; phylum Pseudomonadota; class Alphaproteobacteria; order Acetobacterales; family Acetobacteraceae; genus Roseococcus; species Roseococcus flocculans. The sequence goes on from NZ_AUDH01000021.1 coordinate 6,604, forward strand.
CTCCACCCGCTCCCTGCCCGGGGCGCTGCTGCCGCCGCTGGTGCTGGCCGCGCTTCTGCTCTCCGCCCTCAGCCTGGCGCTGCCCGGGCTGCTGCTGCTGGCGGGCGGGGCGGTGCTGGCCCATGCCGCGGCGCGCCGCGCCGGGGGGCGGGTGCCGCCCGGCTGGCTCGCCTTCGGCGTGGCCTATGTGGGAGTGGCCGGGGTGGCGCTGATCGCGCTGCGGCAGGACGATCAGGCAGGGCGGGAGAATGTGATCTTCCTCTTCCTCCTGGTCTGGGCCAGCGACATTTCCGCCTATCTGGCGGGCCGGCGCTTCGGGGGGGCGAAGCTCTGGCCCGCCGTCTCGCCCAACAAGACCTGGGCGGGGGCGCTGGGCGGGCTCGCGGGGGCGCTGGGCGTGGGCGGGCTGGCCGCGCTGGCCTTCTCGGAGGGGCTCGATCCCGGGCGGCTCGTGCTCATCTGCCTCGCGCTCGGCCTCGCCGCGCAGGGGGGGGATCTCTTGGAAAGCTGGATCAAGCGACGATTTGGAGTAAAGGACTCGTCGGGTCTGATCCCCGGCCATGGCGGACTGTTCGACCGGCTGGACAGCGTGCTGGCCGCGGCGCCGCTCGCGGCGCTGCTGGGCGCGATGCTCGGCCCCGGGGTGCAGTTGTGGAGGTAGAGGTGGCTCAGGCGCCGGTGCGCAGCATCACGGTTCTCGGCAGCACCGGCTCGATCGGGCGCAGCACCCTGGCCCTTCTGGAGGCCGCCCCGCCCGGGCGCTTCCGCGTGGAGGCGCTGGTCGCCGGCAAGGATGTGGCGGCGCTGGCCGCCCAGGCCCGGGCGCATCACGCGCGGCTCGCCGTGGTGGCCGATCCCGCGGCCGGCCCGGCCCTGGCCGAGGCGCTGGCCGGCACGGGCATCGAGACGGCCGCGGGCCCCGAGGCGGTGATCGCCGCCGCCGAACGCCCCGCGGACTGGACCATGGCCGCCATCGTCGGCGCGGTGGGGCTGCGCAGCACCCTCGCCGCGCTGCGGCGCGGCGGCACCCTCGCCCTCGCCAACAAGGAGAGCCTGGTCTGCGCCGGGCCGCTGGTGCTGGAGGCGGCCCGGGCCTCCGGCGCCACGCTGCTGCCGGTGGATTCCGAGCACAACGCCATCTTCCAGGCGCTGATGAGCCGCGGGGAGGAGGGCTACGCGGCGGTGGAGAAGATCATCCTGACCGCCTCGGGCGGCCCCTTCCGGGACTGGACCCTGGCGCAGATGGCGAAGGCCACGCCGGAGCAGGCGGTGCGCCACCCGGTCTGGTCCATGGGCGCCAAGATCAGCGTGGACAGCGCCACCATGTTCAACAAGGGGCTGGAGGTGATCGAGGCCGCCCGCCTCTTCGCGCTGCCGCCGGAGCGGATCGAGGTGCTGGTGCACCCGCAATCGGCCGTGCACGGCCTCGTGCAATACGCCGATGGCTCGCTGATTGCGCAGCTCGGCACGCCCGACATGCGCACGCCCATCGCCCATTGCCTGGCCTGGCCGGAGCGGATGCCCGTCTCGGTCGGCCGGCTGGATCTAGCGAGCCTCGGCCGGCTCGACTTCGCCGCGCCCGACCCCGCGCGCTTTCCCGCCCTGCGCCTGGTGCGCGAGGCGCTGGCCGCCGAGGGCGGCGCGCCCTGCGTGCTGAACGCGGCGAACGAGGTGGCGGTGGCGCTCTTCCTCGCGCGCCGCCTGGGCTTCCTCGACATCGCGGCGGTGGTGGAGGAGACGCTCGCCACGCTCGGCGACGAGCCGGTGGGCGATCTCGCCTCCGTGCTCGATCTCGACGCCCGGGCCCGGCGCCACGCCGAGGGCTTCGCCGCGCGCCGGGCGGCGGCCTGAGGTTCCCCCCATGCTCGAATTCCTCCCCGATGCGGTGCGCACCGTCCTCGCCTTCCTCGTGGTGCTGGGGGTGCTGATCTTCTTCCACGAGCTGGGCCACTACCTCGCCGCGCGCTGGCGCGGCGTGCATGTGGACGTGTTCTCGATCGGCTTCGGCCGGGCCATCGCGCGCTGGACGGACCGGCAGGGCACGGAATGGCGCATCGCCTGGATCCCGCTCGGCGGCTATGTGAAGCTGCACGGGCAGATCCCGCTGGGCGACACGCCGGAGCCCGAGACGGAGAACCTCCGCCCCGGCCGGACCTTCCACGACAAGCCGGTGGGCGACCGCGCGATCATCGTCGCGGCCGGGCCCATCGCCAATTTCGTGCTGGCGGCGGTCCTTTTCGCCGGGCTCTACGCCACCCATGGCGTGCCGCGGGGCATGACGACGCTCACCGCCGTCGCGCCCGGCTCCGCGGCCGAGCAGGCGGGGCTGCGGCCCGGCGATTCGCTGCTGGCGCTGGATGGCCAGCGCGTGACGCGCTTCGACCAGGTGCAGCGCCACATCCAGCCCCGCGCCGGCCAGCCGGTGGCGGTGCGCCTCGAGCGCGAGGGGCGGGAACTCACGCTGATCGTGGTGCCCGGGGTGCGGCCCGGCAGCGAGGGCCAGCCGGTGGGGGTGCTCGGCGTGCAGGGCGGCCAGGGGCGCTTCGAGCGGCTGGACCCCTTGCGCGCCAGCGTGGCGGGCGTCGTCCAGGTCTGGGAGATGAGCGCGGCGACGCTGGTCGGGCTGTGGGAGATGATCACCGGCCAGCGCAGCGCGCGCGACCTGGGCGGGCCCATCCGCATCGCCGAGGTCTCGGGCGAGGCGGCGGGTCTCGGCCTCGTGCCGCTGGTGAACCTGATGGCGCTGCTCTCCATCAGCCTCGCGCTGCTGAACCTCTTTCCGATCCCGCTGCTCGACGGGGGGCATCTTCTTTTCTACGCGGCGGAGGCGCTGCGCGGCCGGCCGCTGCCGCCGCGCGCCATGGAGGCGGGATTCCGCATCGGCTTCGCCCTGCTGGTCTGCCTCTTCGTCTTCGCCACCTGGAACGACATCGCCCATGGTGGTATCGGCCGCTGGGTGAGCGGCCTGCTGGGCTGAGCCCGCGCCCCGCCGCGCCCGGCCCCGCGCCGGGGCGGACCGGGGTGGCGGCGGCGGCCCGGCCCGTCTATGTTCCGCCGCCGCGCCGTCGTCGAGGGAAGCCCGCGCCTTGAACACCACGCTCCGCGTTCTTCTGCTGGCCAGCGCCTGCGCCGTGGCGCTGCTGCCGCCCTCCGCGGGCTCCCAGCCGGCCGAGCGCGCCGCCCCGCGCGCCGCCGAGGCGGGCGGGCCGATCAGCGCCGTGGTGGTGCGCGGCAACCAGCGCATCGAGGCGGACACGATCCGCAGCTACATGCTGCTCCAGCCCGGCGACCTCTACGACGCCGACCGGGCGGACCGCAGCCTGCGCACCCTCTTCGCCACCGGCCTGTTCCGCGACGTGCGCATCGCCCGCGACGGCACGCGCCTCGTCGTCGAGGTGCAGGAGGCGCCGATCGTCAACCGCGTCGCCTTCGAGGGGAATCGCCGCGTCTCCGACGACGTGCTGGCCGGCGAGGTGCAGCTCCGCGCCCGTTCGGTGCTGACGCCGCAGCTCGTGCAGCTCGACCGGCAGCGCATCCTCGACCTCTACGCCCGGCGCGGGCGCTTCGGCGCGCGCGTCGAGCCCAAGATCATCGAGCTCGACCAGAACCGCGTGGACCTCGTCTTCGAGATCGTGGAGGGCGACACGGCGCTGGTCGCGCGCATCAACTTCGTCGGCAACCAGGCCTTCTCGGACGCGCGGCTGCGCGACGTGATCTCGACGCGCGAGCAGGCCTTCTACCGCTTCCTCTCAAGCTCCGACACCTTCGACCCCGACCGCCTCGCCTTCGACCGCGAGCTGCTGCGCCGCTACTACCTGCGCAACGGCTACCCCGACGTTCAGATCCAGGGCGCGACGGCCGAGCTCGCGCCCGACCGCTCGGGCTTCTTCATCACCTTCCAGATCGAGGAAGGGCCGCGCTACAGCTTCGGCACGGTGGAGATCACCTCCGCCTTCCCCAACCTCGACACCGCGAGCCTGCGGCGCTTCCTGGAGGTGAACCCCGGCTCCTGGTACGACGGCGACGCGGTGGAGCGCACCGCCCAGGCGCTCTCGGACGCGGCGAATCTGCGCGGCTTCCCCTTCGTGGACGTGCAGCCGCAGATCGTGCGCGACACGGAGAACCGCAAGGTCAACATCACCTTCGCCATCAACGAGGCGCCGCGCGTCTTCGTCGAGCGCATCGACATCGAGGGCAACACCCGCACCCAGGACCGGGTGATCCGCCGCGAGTTCCGCCTCGCCGAGGGCGACGCCTTCAACGCCGCGCAGGTGCGCCGCTCGCGCGAGCGCATCCGCAACCTCGGCTTCTTCTCGGACGTGCAGATCACCAACGCGCCCGGCTCCGCGCCCGACCGCACGGTGCTGACCACCCGGGTGAACGAGCGCGCCACGGGCGAGGTGAGCATCGGCGGCGGCTACTCCACCGACGCGGGCTTCCTGGCCGATTTCGGCATCCGCGAGCGCAACCTCTCGGGCACCGGCATCGACGCGCGCATCGCCGCCACGGTGGCGCAGCGCCGCAGCCAGGTGGACCTCTCGGTGACCGAGCCGGCCTTCATGGACCGCAACCTCGCCGTCGGCGCCGATCTCTTCTACGTGCAGCGCAACCTGCTGCTGATCTCGGGCTTCAACGAGCGGCGCGCGGGCTTCTCGGTGCGCATGGGCTACGAGTTCAACGAGCGGCTGCGCCAGTCCTGGGCCTACAGCCTCGTCAACCGCGAGGTGTACAACATCCAGCCCGGCACCTCGCGCTTCGTGACGGAGCAGGCGGGCACCACGCTGCTCAGCCAGATCAGCCAGACCCTCGTCTATGATACGCGCGACAACCCGATCGAGGCGCGGCGCGGCTATGTGCTGCGCCTGGGCACCGACCTCGCGGGGCTGGGCGGCGATGTGGCCTATCTGCGCACCCGCGCGGACGCCGCGCTGTTCCTGCCGCTGGAGCGCGCCTTCGGCCACCAGGACTATGTGCTGACCATCTCCGGCAGCTTCGGCTACCTCTCCAACTTCGACAGCAGCCGGCGCGACCGTATCGTGGACCGCTTCTTCCTGGGCGGCGAGAACCTGCGCGGCTTCGCCATCGGCGGCGCCGGCCCGCGCGACCTCGCCACACGCGACGCGCTGGGCGGCCGGCTGATGTGGACGCAGAGCACCGAGCTGCGCTTCCCCCTGCCCGGGCTGCCGGACGAGATCGGCCTGCTGGGCCGCGCCTTCGTGGATGTGGGCTCGCTCTCGCGCACCGTGGCGGGCGCCGGCATCGGCGACACAGCGACGCCGCGCGTCGGCGCGGGCGTCGGCGTCTCCTGGCGCAGCCCCTTCGGCCTCATCAACATCGACATCGCCCATGCGGTGGCGAAGCAGAGCTACGACGAGACCCAGGTGGTGCGCTTCGGCTTCGGCACCCGCTTCTGATCGCAAGGACAGGCACACCCGACATGACATCGCTCCGGCTTCCGCTCGCCCTTCTCCTGGGCCTCCTGCCCGGCATGGCGGCCGCCCAGCAGAACCAGGAGTGGTTCGTGCCGGGGCAGCAGCGCCCGCCCCAGGCCCAGCCGCAGCGCCCGCCGCAGCAGCCGCAGCAGGGCCAGCGCCCGGCGCAGCAGCCCCAGCAGGCGCAGCGCCCCGCCGGGCAGCAGCCGCCGGCCGCCGTCATCGGCGTGGTGGACATCCAGGAGGTGCAGCGCCTCTCCACCGCCGTGAACCAGCTCCGCGAGGAGATCGAGCGGCGGCGCAGCCGGCTGAACGAGGATCTCCAGCGCGAGCAGAACGCCTGGCGCGAGGCGCAGCAGAGCCTCGCCAACCAGCGCGCGCAGCTCACCGCCGACCAGATCCGCCAGCGCGAGCGCGAGCTGCAGGACCGCATCACCGCCTCGCAGACCATCTTCCGCAACCGCAGCCAGGCGATCGAGCAGGCGGCGCAGCAGGCGCTGGTGCAGATCGAGGAGTCGCTCGCCAACATCGTCCGCAGCGTGGCGCAGGCGCGCAACATCAACCTGGTTCTGCCGCGCCCGCTCGTGATCATGAACGCGCCGGAGTTCGACCTGACCGAGGAGGTGGCGCAGCAGTTCAACCGCACCATGCGCCAGGTGAACATCCCGGCGGAATCGGACGGCAGCGCCGCGCCCGCCGCCGCCGCCGCGCCCCGCGCCGCCGCCCCGGCGCAGCAGCCGCGCCGGAACTGAGGCCGGGCGCCCGGGCCCGCATGGCGGCCGATCCGCGCTTCTTCCCCCAGGCGGGGCCGCACAGCCTCGCGGCCCTGCTCGCCGCCACCGGCGCCGAGGCCGACCCCGCCGCCGCACGGGAGCGGCTGTTCGAGGGCATCGCCGCGCTCGCCGAGGCGGGGCCGACCCAGCTCTCCTTCTGCGACGGGCCGCGCCATGCCGAGGCGCTGGCGGCGACACGGGCCGGGGCGGTGCTGGTGCCGCCCGCGCTGCGGGAGCGGGTGCCGGAGGGCTGCCTCGCCCTGCTCACCCGCACGCCGGGCTTGGCTTTCGCCCGGGCCGCCGCGCTCTTCCACCCGCCGCCGGCGCCGCGGCCCGGCATCCACCCCAGCGCCGTGATCGGCGAGGGGGCGGAGATCGGCGAGGGCTGCGAGATCGGCCCCTATGCGGTGGTGGGGGCCCGGGCGCGGCTCGGGCCGGGCTGCGTGCTGGGCCCGCACGCGGTGGTGGGCGAGGCGGTGGTGCTCGGCCCCGGCTGCCGCATCCATGCCCATGCCTCGATCAGCCACGCCATCTGCGGGGCCGGGGTGGTGCTGCACCCGGGCGCCCGTGTGGGGCAGGAGGGGTTCGGCTTCCTGCCCGCCCCCGATGGCAGCTTCGTCACCATGCCGCAGCTCGGCCTGGTGCGGCTGGGGGACAGGGTGGAGATCGGCGCCAATGCCTGCGTGGACCGCGGCAGCCAGGGCGATACGGTGCTGGGGCCCGGCACGCGCTTGGACAATCTCGTGCAGGTGGGCCACAACGTGCAGGCGGGCCGAGGCTGCGTGCTGGTGGCGCAGAGCGGCGTCTCCGGCTCCACGCGGCTCGGGGATTTCGTGACCATCGCGGCCCAGGCGGGCTTGACCGGGCATCTGAGGGTGGGCGATCGCGCGCGCATCGGCGCGCAGGCGGGCGTGATGCGGGACGTGCCCGCGGGCATGGACATGCTGGGCAGCCCCGCCCTGCCCGTGAAGGAAGCCATGCGCGGCTTCACGCTCCTGCGGCGGCTGGTCGAGCGGTCGCGCGCCGCGCCGGGAAAGGGGGACGAATAGCGAGATGGACCAGGCCAGCACGCCGCCCGAGACGATCGGCGCCTACGGCATCATGCAGGTGATGGAGGCGATCCCGCACCGCTACCCCTTCCTGCTGGTGGACCGGGTGGTGGAGATCCGCCCCGACCACTCGGCGGTGGGGATCAAGAACGTCACCATCAACGAGAGCTTCTTCCAGGGCCATTTTCCGGCCGAGCCGGTGATGCCCGGCGTGCTGCTGATCGAGGCCATGGCGCAGACGGCGGCCGTGCTGGTCGTCGCCACGCTGGGCGAGGCCTTCAAGGGCAAGCTCGTCTATTTCATGTCGGTGGAGGGGGCGAAGTTCCGCCGCCCCGTGGTGCCGGGAGACCAGGTGCGGATTCATGTCAGCAAGGCGCAGCGGCGCATGAATGTCTGGAAGTTCACCGCCGAGGCGAAGGTGGAGGGCGCGGTGGTCGCCGAGGCCACCTACGCCGCCATGATCCGGGACCGGTGAGCGGCGTGGACAGCATCGCCCCCTCCGCCCTCGTCCACGCCTCCAGCGTCATCGCCCCGGGCGCCGTGATCGGCCCGGGCTGCGTGATCGGCCCCTTCTGCACCATCGGCCCCGAGGCGGTGCTGGAGGAGGGGGTGGAGCTCCTCTCCCATGTCGTGATCGAGGGGCGCGCGCGCATCGGCGCGGGCGCGAAGCTCTCCGCCTTCGCCTCGGTGGGGCTGCCGCCGCAGGATCTCAAGTACAAGGGCGAGCCGACGGGGGTGGAGATCGGCCCGCGCACCCAGCTCCGCGAGCATGTGACCGTCCATCGCGGCAGCGTGGGCGGGGATGGCGTAACGCGGGTGGGGGCCGACTGCCTGCTCATGGCCTGCAGCCATGTCGGCCATGACTGCCAGGTGGGGGACCGCGTGATCCTCGCCAACAACGTCATGCTGGGCGGGCATGTGCGGCTGGGCGAGCAGTGTTTCCTCGGCGGCGGGGCTGCCATCCACCAGACGGTGCGCATCGGCCGCCACGCCATGGTGGGCGGTCTCGCCGGCGTGACCAACGACGTGCCGCCCTTCGCCAATGTCTTCGGCCTGCCGGCGCGGCTGGTGGGCCTCAACGTGGTGGGGCTGCGCCGGCGCGGCTTCTCGCGCGAGAACCTGCACGCGCTGCGCGCCGCCTACCGCCTGCTCTTCCGCGAGGCCGGCGTCTTCGCCGAGCGGCTGGAGGCGGCGGCCCAGCGCTTCGCCGGCGATGCGCTGGTGGAGGAGGTGATCGCCTTCCTGCGCGCCGGCGACAGGCGGCGCGAACTCATCCGCCCCGGCCGCATGGCCGCCGAGGCCAACGGGGAGGAGGAGGAGGGCTGATGCGCCGGAGCCCGGGGCGGGCGTGAAGCTCGGCGTGCTGGCCGGCGGCGGGCCCTTCCCGCGCCGGCTCGCCGATGCCTGGCGCGCCCGCGGCGGCGAGACCTTCGTGGTCTGCCTGCGCGATTTCGCGGACCCCGCGCTGTTCGAGGGCCATCCCTGCATGGTCGAGCGCGCGGGGGCGGCAGGCGCCATCCTCGCGCGGCTGCGCGCGGAGGGGGTGACGCATCTCGTCCTCGCGGGCCGGGCGAAGCGCCCCTCCTTCGCCACGCTCTGGCCCGATGCCTGGACGGCGCGGCAGATCGCGCGCCTCGGCCGCGCCGTCCTCGGCGGCGACGACGCGCTGCTGCGCGCCATCGCCGAGGTGCTGCGCGAGGAGGGCTTCACCCTGCTCGCCCCGCAGGAGGTGCTGGGCGATGCGCTGGCCGAGGAGGGGCTGCTCGCCGGCCCCGCGCCGGACGAGACGGCGGAGGCCGACATCGCCCGCGGCATGGCGGTGCTGGCCGCCCTCTCGCCCGTGGATGTGGGCCAGGCGGTGGTGGTGCAGCAGGGGCTGGTGCTCGGGATCGAGGCCATCGAGGGCACGGACGCGCTGCTCGCCCGCGCCGGCGCGCACCGGCGCGAGGGGCCGGGCGGGGTGCTGGTCAAGCTGCCCAAGCTCGGGCAGGACATGCGGCTCGATCCGCCGGTGATCGGACCGACGACCGTGGAGGGCGCGGCGGCGGCGGGGCTGCGCGGCCTGTGCATCGCCGCGGGCGGCACCGCCATCGCCGACCGCGCCGCCACCCTCGCCCGGGCCGGGACGCTCGGCCTGTTCATCGTCGCGCGCCGCTGGGGCGCCCAAGGAGAGACGCCATGACCGAAAGCTTCCGCTACCTGCACACCATGCTGCGCGTGGGCGATCTCGATCGCTCCATCGCCTTCTACACCACCCATCTCGGCATGAAGGAGCTGCGCCGGCGCGACGTGCCGGAGGGGAAATACACCCTCGCCTTCCTCGGCTATGGCGACGAGGCGGCGCACACGGTGCTGGAGCTGACCTACAACTACGGCGTCTCCAGCTACGAGATGGGGACGGCCTTCGGCCACCTCGCCATCGGCGTGCCCGACATCTACGGGCTGTGCGAGCGGCTGCGCGCGGCGGGGGTGAAGATCACGCGCGAGCCGGGGCCGGTGAAGTTCGGCACCACGCTCATCGCCTTCATCGAGGATCCGGACGGCTACAAGATCGAGCTGATCGAGCGGCGCTGAGGCGGCCGGCGGGACCGCCGGCCTTGTGGGAACCATACCGGCGGCCGCCCGTGTCTCAGGCCGCCGCCCGCACCGTCGCCAGGGCCAGCACGCGGCGCATGGCCGCGGCCGTCGCCGCGTCGGCGTTGAGTGCGATGCCCGCACGGCCCTCCTGCACATGGGCCACGCGCCCGCTCAGCCTCTCGCCGCCCAGCGCCAGCGTCACCGCATCGCCGGGGGCGAAGGGGAAGGGGCCGGAGAGGGCGAGCCCCACCCCCGCCTCCGACAGGTCGCACGTGGTGAGCGCGAGCGGCGGGCCCGCGCGCCCCTGGACCTCGACGGGCAGGGCGGCGGCCTGGCGCTCGAAGCGCCGCGCGTCCCCGTCGCGGCGCAGCGCGGCGAAGAACTCCTCCACCTCGCGGTCGATGGCCTGGGCGTCCTGGGCCAGCGCCTCCGCCGCCGCCTGCACCTCCGCGGCCGCGCCGCCGGCCTGCCGCGCCTCGCGCGAGAGGCTGCCCGCGCGTTCGGTGACGCGGCGCATGTGATCGGCCACCCGGGCGATCACGCCGGTGATCTCCTGCGTGGCGATGCGCTGCTGCTCCACCGTCTCGCTGATGCCCCCGGCCACCGCGTCGAGGGATTGCACCACGCCCACCATCTCGCGCAGCGCGGCCACGGCGGATTCGGTGGCCTCGCGCACCGCGCCGATGCGCTGGGCGATCTCGGCCGTGCCCTGGCCGGTCTGCTGGGCGAGCTGCTTCACCTCCTGCGCCACCACGGCGAAGCCCTTGCCGGCCTCCCCCGCGCGCGCCGCCTCGATGGTGGCGTTGAGCGCGAGGAGGTTGGTCTGCTCCGCGATGCCCTCGATCATGCGGACGACCGAGCCGATCTGGCCGGTGCTCTCCACCAGCCCGGCCACGAGCCGGTCCACCGCCTCGGCCTTCTGCACGGCGCCGCGCACCGCCTCGGCCGCGCCCTCGGCCTGGCGGCCCACCTCGCGGGCGGCGACGGCGAGCTCCTCGGTCGCGGCCGCCGCCGCGCCCAGCTCCTGCGTGGCCTCGTCCGAGGCGCGGTGGGTGCCGGCAGAGTCGCCCTGCACCGCCTCGGCCACATGGCGCATGCCCGCGGCCGAGCCCTGCATGGCCTGGGAGGCCTCCTTCAGTCGGCGCAGCACCCCGCCCACGGAGCCGCTGAACTCGCCGATCGCGGCCATCATGGCCTTCTGGCGGTTCGCGCCCCGCGCCCGTTCGGCCTCGAGCTGCGCCTCCTGCGCCTGCTTCTCGGCCAGCGCGAGGCGGAAACCGTCGAGCGCGCGGGCCAGCACGCCGATCTCGTCGCGCCGGTCGCAGCCGGGCACGGCGCGATCGAAGGCGCCGCCCGCGATGGCGCCCGTCGTCTCGGCCAGCGCCGCGATGGGCCGCGCGATGCGCCGCGCCAGCAGCAGCGCCGCCACCGCGGCCAGTCCGATCAGGCCGATCAGCGCCCCGAGGAGCCACAGCCGCGCCCCGCGCTGCAGCGCCACGATCTCCTGCGCGTCCTTCGCCAGCACCAGCACCGCGGCCGGCGCGCCCGAATAGTTGGGCAGCGGCATGGCGAGGAGCAGGTGCGGCCGCCCCCGCCAGTCCATGATGCGCCCCTCCCGCCCCGCGGCGAGATCCTCGCGCAGCGCGGGGGGCAGGCTCTCCTCCGTCGTCGCCAGCCGGGCGAGCTGGCCATCCGCGCCCGGCGCATGCAGGGCCGCCTCCACCGCCAGCCGCTCGCGCAGCGCCTGCATGAAGGGCTGGCCGAGCGCGAGGCCGAACTCGACCGTGCCGAGATGCCGCCCCTCCTGCACCACGGGCTGCACCCCGCGGAAGCCGAGGCCGGCCACGCCGCCCTCCAGCCCGCGAATCGGCCGCCGCTCGCGGTTCGCGCTGACCACGGTGCTGCGGAAGCCGGAGAGGTCGTCGCCGAAGCGGGCGGGCTGGTGCACGCGCAGGAAGGAGGTCGCGGGGGCGTGGTGGAACTGGAACTGGTCCACCGCCACGCCCTCGCGGCGCAGGGCCTGGAGCATCGGCGCGGTCGCCGCCAGCAGCCGGGCGCGGTCCTGGCGGGCGAAGGCCTCCACCACCTCCGGCGCGGCGGCCACCGCGGCGGCCAGGGCGGCGGCGCGGGCGCTCTGCCCCTCCACCATCTCGGTCACGGCCTGGCGCAGCGCCTCGCTCTCGCGGCGCAGGGTTTCGGCCACCAGCCGGCGCTGGACGAGTTCCGCCGCCAGCGCGGCGGCGAGGCCCGCGAGCACCACCAGCCCGATCAGGGCGGCGGAGAGGGTGCGGCTGAGCGAGGCCTTGGGGGTGCGGGCGCTTCCGATTTTTCGTGACATGTCCTGGACAGCCTTTTCGACATCACCGGCGAGGGTGCCGCCCAGAACTGCCGTCACAATCCTTGCGGAAGGGTGTAAGGCGCTGATTTCAATATATCATCTGGCCTTGGATCGGGCTCGTACCAGCGGCCGCCGGTATGCCTGCGTTTCGGCGCGCAGCCGCCACGCCGGGGCCCCAACGCGGCGTGCCGCGCTGGGTGGCGCCAACCCGCCGCGCGAGCCGGGCGGCGGGCCCGCCGCCCCTGTCAGAAGCTGTAGCGCAGCCGGGCGGTGCCGCTCGCGTTGCGGGTGTTGCCCGAAATCTCGCTGTCGAGCCGCGCGGTGAAAGTGAGGCGCGAGGTGAGCGGCGCCTCCACGCTCGCCGAGAGCAGCGCCGCATTCGCCTCGGGCCGCGCGCCGCGCACGGTGAAGCCGGCATCGGGCAACCCGCTCAGCCCCACGCCCAGCGCGGCGTCGCGCTGCAGGTAATGGGCCCAGGCCAGGCGCGCGCCGGCGCGCAGGCTGCGCCCGCCCAGCTCGAAGCTGCCCTGCACCTGTGCGCCGAGCTCGCTGCGCAGCATGCCCTGCCCCTGCCCCGGCACGGTCACGCCGCCCGTGGTGTCGCGCTCGGCGCCGCCGCGGATCTGCGCGTGCTGCCACTGGATCGCCGCGACGGGCTGCACGCGCGCGCCACCCAGTGCCACGCCGTCATGCACCGCCTGGGCCCGCAGCGAATAGACCTGGCCATCGAGGCCGTTGCGCGCACGCTCCGCCACCACAGGGGTCACGGTGCGGCGCGTCGAGGCATCCATGAAGGTGACGCCGGCCGCGCCCGCGAGGGTCACGCTGCCCAGCCGCGTCTGGCCATGCACGCCGATCTGCCCGAAGCTCGCCCGCGCCGAGCCCATGCCGCCGCCGAGCCGCGCCTCCGCCTCGCCCGCGGCGAGGGCCACGCCCGCGGAACCGAGCCCGCTGACGCCGCGATCCAGCCCGAGCACGAAGCCCGATGCGCGCGTCGTGCGCGCGGCCGAGCCGTCGCTGCCGCTGCCGGCCACCCTCTCCTGCCCGCCGGTCGCGCTGCCCCAGACATGCAGCCCGGCCGGGAACGCGCGCGGGGCGAGCATGGCGCCCAGGAACTGGCCGCCCGCGGCGAAGCCCATGGCGGGCACCGCCGTCGCCACCTCGCCGGAGAGCTGGTTCACCGCCGCGCCGATGCGCTCGGCGGGCTGGTTGTAGACGTTGAAGAAGCGCGACATGTCGGCGCCCGCCCGGTTGCCCGCATCCAGCGCGGCCGCGACCGAGCGCTGGTTGAAGGTGACGAGGCGCACGGGGGCGGGCGTGGCGGCGGCGGGCTGCGGCGCCTGGGGCTCGACCGGCGTCTCCGGCGTCACCAGCAGCGCCGGCTCGAGGAAGAGCCGCACCTCGGTGGCGGAGGTGGTGACGCGCGGGGTGACGCCCGCGCCGAAGGCGCCCTGGGTGGAGACCTGCGCGAAGCTGCCCGCGACGCTGCCCGCCTGCAGGATCACATAGGGCGTGTTGAAGCTGTAGCTGCCGCCCAGCGCCACGAGCTGCAGCGTGCCGCCGAGCGTGGCGAGGCCCGAGACGAGGATGCGGTCGCTGCTCGCGCCCTGGACCTCGATCACGGTCGTCGCACCCGGGTTCAGCGTGAGGCTGGCGAGGCTGATGGTGCCGATGGAGTTGCCGGGCGAGAGCCGCCCGTTCACCGTCACGCCGCCCAGCGTGCCGCTTCCGCCGAGCGTCGCGCCCGCATCCACGGTGACGGAGGCGCTGGCGGGAAGCTGCCCGTTGATCACCAGCCTGCCGCCCCGCACCACCGCGCCGGAGGTGCCGGTGAGGCTGCCGGTGATGGTCAGCACGCCGGCGTTCACGATGGTCTGGCCGGTGTAGGTCAGCACGCCGCTCAGGATGAGGTTGCCCGTGCCGTTCTGCTCCAGGTTGCCGCTGCCCTGGATGGCGTTGGAGAAGGTCACGGTGTCGGAGCGGTTGAAGGCGAGCGTGCCGTTGTTGGTGATGGTCCCGCTGCCCAGGCTGCCCGTGGCGCCGCCATCGCCCACCTGCAGCCGGCCCGCGAGGATCGTGGTGCCGCCCGTGTGGGCGTTGCCGCCCGTGAGGATCAGCGTGCCGCTGCCCGCCTGAACCAGCGTGCCCGGGCCCGAGATGCTGCCGCCGAAGGTCAGGCTGTCGGAGCGGTCGAAGCGCAGCGTGCCCGCGTTCGCCACGGCCCCGGCCAGGCTGCCCGTGGTGCCGCCATTGCCGATCTGCAGCGTCCGCCCGGCCTCGATGCTGGTGCCGCCCGTGTGGGTCAGCGCCCCCGTCAGGATGAGCGTGCCCGCGCCCGCCTGCACGAGCAGCCCCGAACCCGCCATGTTGCCGCCGAAGGTCAGGCTGTCGGAACGGTCGAAGCGCAGCGTCGCGTTGTTCATGACGGCGCCGCCGCCCAGCGTGCCCGTCGTGCCGCCATTGCCGATCTGCAGGATGCCGGCGTTGATGGTGGTGCCGCCGCCATAGCTGTTGGCGCCCGTCAGGATCAGCGTGCCGGCGCCCAGCTTCATGAGGCCGTTGCCGCCCGTGATGCTGCTCGAGAGGATCGAGCCGCCGCTGTCGGGCGTGATCCTCAGCGTGGCGCCCCCCGACATGACGAGGCTGCCCTGGATCACGGAGGTCGCGCCCAGGGTCAGGTTGTTCACGCCGCCGGTGAAGCGCACCGCGTGGCGCGTGGTGCCGTCCGCGGCGAGGCCGCCCGTGATGGTGCCCGCGTTCGTGATGGACAGCCCGCTGCCGCTGATGCCCGCGCCGCCCGCGCCGCTCGTGCCCAGCCCCGCCTGGCCGCCGGTGACGACCGCGCCCTGGTTGATGGTGAGGCTCGCGCCCATGCCGGCCGAGATGCCATCGCCCCCCGCGCCGCCCGCGCCGCGCGTGCCATTGTCCCGCAGCCCGCCATCCCCGCCGTCCCCGCCGGTGACGGCCGAGCCGACGGAGAGGCTCGGCGCGAAGCCGGTCAGCGCGAGCCCGTGGCCGCCCGCCCCGCCGCCCGCCGCGCGCGTGCCCAGGCTGTCGCCGCCGCGGCCGCCGGCGCCGCCGGTCAGCGCATGGGTCAGGAGGCCCTGGTTGCCGTCGCCGGTGACGACGGCGCCCCAGCCGCCCGCGCCGCCGCCACCACCGGAGTTCGACCCCCCATCGCCACCCGCGCCGCCGGCGCCGCCGGTCCTGGCCGAAAAGGGCAGCGCCGCGCCGACGGCGCCATGGGCGCCGCCACCGCCGCCGCCACCGCCGTTGCCGCCCGTCCCCGACTGGCCCGCCGCGCCCGCCGCGCCCGGGGTGGCGCCCCCGGCGCCGCCGGCCACGCCGCCGAAAGAGGTGCCGCCCGCGCCGCCGGTCACCCCCGCGCCGCCGCCGCCGCTGCCGAAGGAGGCCGTGCCGTCCCCGCCCGCCGTCGTGGCGTTCGAGGCGCCGCCCGCGCCGAAGCCGGCGTTGGCCGTCCCGCCCTGCGGGTGTGCCGGCGCGGCGCCCAGAACGATGAAGGCGACGAGCGCCGTGCTGGCGAGCAGCGCGCTGCGGCCCGCCGGGTGGAAGGGGAGATGCCGGAGGGCCATGGGCGTCCTGTCCAGAGTTGAGGCCCCCAGCTTCCGCGACGAAGCTTTCCACTTCGCGAAGGATCCCGCTTCCGCCGCGCGGCCGCCCCCCGTGCCGTCATGCCAGCGGCCGCCTGTATGCTCGTGTCTCGGCGCGCAGCCGCCACGCCGGCCCGGCGTGCGCGACGCGTCCGGCGCGGCCGCCGGCCGCCTCAGGCCGCCCGTCTCAGCCGCGCCCGCGCCGCCATTCCCGCCAGGCGATGGCCAGCACCGGCGAGGACTCCACCGCATAGCGCCGCCACAGCCGCCGCGGCTCGCTCAGCAGGCGGTAGAGCCATTCGAGGCCGGCGCGCTGCATCCAGCCCGGCGCGCGCGCCACCTCGCCCACCAGGAAGCGCAGCGCGGAGCCGACGGCGAGCCCCGTGCCCGTCAGCCCCTCCGTGGCGGCCAGGCGCTGGAGGAAACGCTCGGACTGCGGCGCGCCGGTGACGACGAAGACGAAGCGCGCGGGCGCCGCGCGCAGGAAGGCGATGGCCGCCTCCACCGCCTCGGGCTTCTCCATCCAGCCCATCGGCGGCGCGTGCAGCCGGAGCGCGTTAAGGCCGAAGCGCGCGCGCAGCGCCTCGGCCAGCGCCGCATCGCCGCCCACCACGGCGATCGGGTCATCGGGCGCGATGTACCGCTCGAAGAGCAGCCGCGTCACGTCGCTGCCGGTGGCGACGGGAAAACCCTCGCCGGTGGCGAGCCGCGACAGCCGGGCGAGGATCCGGCTGTCGTTCAGCCGCAGCCAGGCCGCCTCATAGGCCGCGCGCAGCGGATGGCCGGGCCGGTCGAGCAGGACGAGGTGCTGCGCGTTGGCCGTGACCACATAGGCGAAGGGCGCCCCGGCGGGGCGGGCGGCGATCAGCGCCGCCGCCTGCCCGGCGTCGAGCAGCGCGAGCGGGATGACGCCCAGCATCGCGCGCTCGGGCGGGCGCTCCATCGCAAGGCCCTCAGAAGGGCACGCCGCTGCTGCGCTGCACCGAATAGACGAAGGTGCGCGCGAAGGGCAGGGTGCGGTTCACGTACTGGTCCACCCAGTTCGCCACCTCCGCGATGCGCGAGCGCGGGACGAAGACGATGTCGCCGCCATAGAGCGGCAGGTCGGCGTCGGCCCGGGCGGCCTGCACGAAGCCCTGCAGGTCCACCGTGCGCAGCATGGGGCGGTTGTCGGGGTCGCGGCGGATCAGCACCACCTGGTTCATGCGCGCCTGGGGGGTGAAGCCGCCGGCCAGCATCACCGCTTCCAGCACGCCGCGCCGGCCCAGCAGCGGATAGACGCCGGCGCGCTGCACCTCGCCGCCCACGATGACCTGGTTCGCCGCCGTCTCGTCGAAGCCGACATTCACCTCGGGGTCGCGCAGGATGCGGCGCGAGGCCTCCGCGATGGCGCGCTCGGCCTCGCCGACCGAAAGCCCCGCCACCCGCACCACCCCCGCCGCGCGCAGCGAGACGGTGCCATCGGGGCCGACCAGCGCCACCTCGTTCATCTCGGGCGTGAGGCGGAAGCGCACGTTCAGCCGGTCCCCGGGCGCGAAGCGGTAGGCGGGGGGCGTGTCCTGCCAGGAGGTGAAGCCCTCCGGGCGCTCCTCGCGGATGAACAGCTCCTGCCCCGTGCAGGCGGGCAGCAGCGGCAGCAGGCAGAGCGCCGCGCGGCGCGCGAGGCGCCCGCTCACGCCTCGCCCCCCGCCCAGAGGAAGCCGAAGAAACGCCCGCCCGCGCCCTGCACCGCCGCGATCAGCGCCCCCGCCTCCTCCCGCCCGGTCATCCCCTCGCGCACCACCAGGATATTGCCGTCCACCAGCAGGGCGAGGCGGCGGCGGGCGTAGTGCTCCACCTCCCCGCCCCCGATGACGATGCCGAGGTCGAAGGCCATCCGCAACCGCTCGGCGAGGTTCATCACGCCGGTCTCCAGCGCGCCGGGCCTGACCAGCGCGGCCTCGCGCGGCTGATAGGTGACCCAGAGCCGCTGAACCCCCGTGGCATGGGCGTAGATGCCCTCGGCCGAGGGGATGGGCGGGCGCGCCGGGTCGCCGAGCTCGGCGAGGTGGCGGCGGCCATCGCCCTCCAGGTCGATCAGCACCACCGAGCGGCCATGTGTGCGCGCCGCCTCCACCGCCAGCGCCCGCGCCAGCCGCTCCCGCCCGTCCTCGCCTATGCCGAGGAACTGCACCAGCGGCGCGCGGTCATGCGCGGCCTGGTCGAGAAGCTGGACGGCGAGGCTCGCCACCGCCGGGGGCGCGCCGGCCCAGGACCCCGCCGGCACGCGGCCGAGGCAGGGCAGCCCCAGCGCCGCCGCGGCCTCCTCCGGATGCAGCCAGACGCGGCGGCGGCGGTGCAGCACGGCCCCTGCCCCGCCCGCTGCCAGCAGCCCAGCGCCGAGGCCGAGCCCGGTCCAGAGCGGCCAGGGATGCTCCCTGCCCGGGCGCAGCGCGGGGGGAAGGGCGAGGCCGACCTGCGCAGCGGCCGGGGCGGCGGCCTCCTCGGCGGCGGCGAGCCGGGCGAGCAGCGCCTCGCGCCGGCGCTCCTCCTCGCGCAGCGGGCGTTCCTCGGCCATCAGGGCGGCGAGCCGCGCCTCCGCCGCGCCGCGCTGGCGCAGCAGCTCCGCCTCCTGCCGGCTCAGCGCCTCGAGCTCGAGCCGCGCGGCGAGGGCGCGCTCGGTCAGGCTGTCGAGGGCGGGGTTGCGCGTCTCGCGCTGCGTCTCGACGGGGCTGCCCAGCGCGGCGCGCAAGGCGGCGCGGGCGGCGGCGATGCGCTGGTCCATCTCGGCCAGCATGGGCGCGCCGGGCTGGTAGTGGGCGCGCATGCGCTCGCGCTCCTGCAGCAGGCGCTGCAGGGCGGCGCGCGGCTCCTCGCTGGCGGGGGCGTTGCTGCGCTCCACGGAGGCGAGGACGCGGCCCGGCACGCCGGCCAGCGCGGCCTCGGCCGCGGCCAGCCGCCCCGCCGCCCCCTCGCGCGCCGCCGTCGCCTCGGCGTGGCGCTCGGCCAGCGCCTGGCGCCGCTCGGCCAGGGCGGCGATCTCGCGCGCGAGGTCGGGCGCGGCGAGACGGGCCAGGGTGGCCTCGCGCCGCGCCTCGATCGCGGCGAGCTCGGCGCGCCAGCGTGGCACATCCCCGCCCTCGGCCAGCCGAGCGCGGGCGAGCAGCCAGGCCCGCGCCACCGCCTCGAGCAGCGCGACGGCCTGGCCGGCCTCGGCCGCGGCGAGGGAGAGGCGGATCAGCGCGCCTTCGGCCAGGATTTCGGCCCGCAGCCCTTCGGCCAGACGGGCGGCGGAAATCCCCGGCGCGGGGTGCGCAGCGAGCGCGGCCTCGGCCACGGCGAGGCTGGTCAGCAGCGCGGCCTCGGCCGCCGCACCCTCGCGCGCGGGGCCGGAGAGGCGCAGCAGCAGCTCCGCCCGGTGCAGCGGGGGCTGGCTGAGGGAGGCGAGCCCCGCGGCCAGGGGCGGCAGCAGCAGGCAGGCGAGCAGCAGCCCCTTGCGCCGCGCGAGGCTGGCCCGCAGGCCGCGCAGCCCCGACCAGCGCCGGGCCGCCCCGGGGGGCGCCGGCGGGAGCAGGGCGGCGGGCGGGGGCGCGATCGCCAAGGGCTCACTCCCGGTTGCGCGCGGGCCGGCCGCGCCCTTCCTGTGTAGCGGAGGCCCCGGGCAGCGGAAACCGCGCCGCGCCCCCAAGATCGGGCTTGTCGCCCCGCCGCGCATGCCCAATCATCGCCCGAGCGCGCAGTCGAGCGCCCGGAGGATGCTGGCGGCAGAAGGCTGCGCCGCCGCTTCCCCGCCCTCCAGGGAAGGCGCATGGAGCCCTCGGTCGGTTCAAGCAGCGAAGCCCGCCCGGCGGCCCCCACCCAGCCCCCCCCGCGCGCCGGCGCCCCCTCGCCCGTTCCCTCCTATCTGCAGATCGCCGCGCTGGCCGACATCCTGGCGCTGGCCGCCGCCGGCTTCTTCTGGCGCCTGACGGAGCCGACGCGGGCGGTGTTCACGCCGCTCGAGGCCTCGCTCATGGCGCTCGCCCTGGTGGCCTTCGGCGCGGTGGCGCTGCGCCAGTTCTCGCCGATCCGCCTTGCCCAGATTCTCCACACGCCCTGGACGACGTCCGAGGCGCTGCTGGTGCCCGCCCTGGTCGGCGGGGCGGCGACGCTGCTCGCCTTCCTCGCCCTGGGCGAGGCCGCGGCCGGGGCGGTGCTGCTCTGGCCGGCGCTCGCGGCGGCGCTGCTGCTGCCCACCCGCATCCTGGTCTCGGCCGTGGCGCGGCAGGGCGTGCAGGCGGGCTGGCTGCGCCGGCGCATCGCCGTGATCGGGGCGGGCGAGGTGTCGGACGGCTTGATCCGCCGCCTCACCGCGCCCGGGAACAAGGAGCGCCCCGACATCATCGGCATCTTCGACGACCGCGACGCCACGCGCCGGCCCGAGGCGGTGGCGGGCGTGGCCGTGGTCGGCACGGTGCGCGACCTCACCGAGCGCGCGGCCGAGGAGCGGATCGACATCATCGTCATCGCGCTGCCCATTCGCCGCGCGCTGGACATCCTGCGCTCCATCCAGCAGGTGCAGTGGCTCTCCTCCGACGTGCTGGTGCTGCTCGGGGGCGAGAACGAGGCCCCGCAGGGCGCGCCGGTCTCGCTGATCGCCGGCCAGCCGGCGCTGCGGCTGGTGCGCCAGCCCATCCCCGCCGGCGGCATGCTGGCGAAGACGGCGATGGACTACGCGCTGGCGGCGGTGGCGGGGCTGCTGCTGCTGCCGGTGCTGGCGCTGGCCGCCCTCGCCATCCGCCTCGACAGCCCCGGGCCCGTGCTGTTCACCCAGACGCGGGTGGGCCGCTTCGGCCGGCCGTTCCGCATCTTCAAGCTGCGCACCCTGACATGGGATCCGACCGATGACGGGCGCGTGGGCGTGAAGGGGACGGACCGGCGCATCACCCGGGTGGGGCGTTTCCTGCGCGCCACCTGCATCGACGAGATGCCCCAGGTGTTCAACGTGCTGCGCGGCGAGATGAGCTTCGTCGGCCCCCGCCCGCATGTGCCGCGCATGGAGGTGCGGGGCGTGCCCATCGAGGAGGCCCTGCCGGGCTATGGCGCGCGCCACCGCCTCAAGCCGGGCATCACGGGCTGGGCGCAGGTGAACGGGCTCTCGGGCACCATCGAGGAGATGGGCATGGCGCGCGAGGTGCTGGCGCATGACCTCGCCTATGTCGCGGAATGGTCGCTCTGGCTCGATCTGCGGATCATCGCCCGCACCGCCGCCATCCTCATGCTGGGGCGGGACGCCTTCGAGGCGCGGCGCCACGAATGGCGCAGCGTGTGATCCGTGTGGGGAAGGAGGGCGGCCGCGCTGGTCGGAGTGAGAGGATTCGAACCTCCGGCCCCTGCGTCCCGAACACAGTGCTCTACCAGGCTGAGCTACACTCCGGCGCGGCGGGCGTCCTGATACCGTCACGAGGCTTGGTCGGCAAGCCAGGGTATGGGATAGGCTGCATGCCGGCAGTTCAAGGGAGATGCCCGGAATGAAGCTTCTTCTCGCGGGGCTTGGCCTCTTCGCCATGATCGGCGCCGCCGCCGCCCAGGCGGACCTCGCCCGCATCGTCACCGAACGGCGCGAGGGGCTGCGCGCCGTGGGCCAGCACATGGAGGCGCTGCAGGCCATCGCCCGCTCGGGCGGGGATCCGCGCCCGGCGGTGGAGCGCATCGAGGCGGTGCAGCGCTTCTTCGTGAATTTCGGCCAGCGCTTCCCTGCCGGCACCCAGCAGGGCGCGCCGGGCATCGAGACGCGCGCCCTGCCCGCCATCTGGACGGATCGCGCGGGCTTCGACCGGGCGGAGGCGGCGCTCGCCCCGCGGCTCGCCGCGCTGCGCGAGGCGGCGGCCGGCGGCAACGCCCAGGCCTTCGGCCAGGCGCTGCAGGCGGCGGGCGCGGCCTGCGGGGATTGCCACCGCCCCTACCGGGCGCGCTGATCCGGGCGGCGCTCAGCCGGCGGGAAAGCCGGCCGCGGCGAGGCGGGCGAGCATCGCCGCCTCCGCCTCGCGCGGCAGAAAGAAGAAAGTGAACACATAGGGGTCCGAGGCGGCGAACACGCTCGGATCCGGGCTCGCCGCCTGCATCGTCGCGGCGTCGAAGGCGGCGAAGGGCTGCAGCCGCCCACCGAGCCAGAACCAGCCCGCATAGCCGAGCGCGGCGAGCTGCGCCGGCACCCGGCGCGTGCTGCCGGGCCGGTGCCGTTCCTCGATCTCCACCGAGAGCACCGGCCGGCAGCGGGCGAGGGTGGCGGCCGCGCCGGCGATCGCCTCCTCCTCCGCCCCCTCCACGTCGAGCTTGATGGCGGTGACGTCCTGAAGCGCCAGCGAATCGAGGGCGATGACGCGCACGCGATGCGCCTGCCGCCCGAGCCCGGCATGGCCCGCATAGTCCTTGGCAAGGGAGGCCCATTGCTCGGCCGGCACGCCCTCCAGCACGGGCAGGGTCAGCACCGCCTCGCCCTCCGCCGCACCCAGCGCCTCCTCGCGCAGCGTCACATGCGGCGGCGGCGCGGCGCCGAAGGAGGCGCGCAGCCGCGCCATCGCCGCGGGCAGCGGCTCGAAGGCGATGACGCGCGAGCCCGGCAGCGCCGCGAAAGGGTGGGTCAGCAGCCCGTCATGCGCGCCGATGTCGAGCAGCGTGCCCGGCCGGTGCAGGGCGCGGTGGAAGTCGAGCTCCTCCATCACAGGCGCAGCACGCCCGAGGCCACGGGCACCACGCCCCCGCCCACCCGGGCGCGGATCGCGCCCGCCCCATCGCGCTCGGCCGAGAGCTGCATCAGGCTGGGCCGGCCCATCTCCACCCCCTGTTCGAGCTCGAGCGAGAGCCGCGCCCCCCCGTGGAGCTGCAGCAGCAGCCCCGCCAGCGCGCAGGCCGCGCTGCCGGTCGCCGGATCCTCCGGGATGCCGTCCATGGGCGAGAACATCCGCGCCCGGCGGCGGCCCACCCCCAACGGCGCGTGCAGCAGCACCCCGGTGGGGCGGCGGAACAGGCGGCGGAAGGCGGCCGGATCGGGCGCGGCCTCGGCGAGCAGCGCGGCGTCCTGCAGCTCGGCCAGCGCGAAATCGAGGCCGCAGCCCGCGAGCAGGGGCCGGTGCGCGCCGAGGTGCAGCGCCCCCTCGGGCAGGCCGCAGCAGGCGGCGATGGCGGCCGGATCGAGCCCCGCCCCCGCGGCGAAGGGCCCGGGCGCCTCGATCTCGGCGGCCACCACCGTCCCGCCCGCGTTGCGCGAGAGCCGGGCGGCCACGATGCCCGCCGGCTGCTCGAGGCGCAGAACCTCCGCCTGGGTGGCCTTGCGGCGCGCGAGGATCACCGCCGCCCCCACATTGGGGTGGCCGGCGAAGGGCAGCTCCTGCACCGGGGTGAAGATGCGGATGCGCGCATCCGCCACGCCCGAGTTCAGCACGAACACCGTCTCGGAGAGGTTGAACTCCCGCGCGATGGCCTGCATCCGCGCGGCGTCCAGGTGATCCGCCCCGTGCACGACGGCGAGCGGGTTGCCGCCGAAGCGGCGGGTGGTGAAGACGTCGGTCGTGTCGAACTCAAGCTCCATCGCGCGCGCCCCCCTCGGCGGCGATGGCGGCGGCGATGGCGGCGTTCATCGCCGCGACCCCCGCGCCCGGCCCCTCGGGATGGTTCCACACCGCGCCCACCACGGCCAGGAAATCCGCCCCCGCGCGCACCAGCGGCGCGCAGTTCTCGGCCGTGATGCCACCGATGGCGACGCAGGGGATCTCCATCAGCCCGCTCCACCATTCCAGGATGTCGGGCGTGGCTCGGTGCTGCGCCTCCTTGGTCGTGGTGGGGAAGAAGGCGCCGAAGGCCACGTAATCGGCCCCCGCCTCGCCCGCCAGCATGGCGAGGTGCCGGCTCGCATGGCAGGTGATGCCGAGGATGCGGCCCTCGAGCAGCCGGCGCGCCGCCGCGTGGTCGCCATCGCCCTGGCCGAGATGCGCGCCATCGCAGCCGAGCCGCGCGGCCAGCGCCGCGTCGTCGTTCAGCAGGAAGGCCACGTCATGGGCCTGGGCGATGGGCATGAGGCGCTCGGCCCAGCGCGCCACCTCGGCCTCGGGCGCGTCCTTGAGGCGGAGCTGCAGGCAGGCCACGTCGCCCGCGCCGAGGGCGGCCTTCAGCCGCTCCTCGAAGCCGGGTTCGAGCCGGGGGGGCGTGATGAGGTAGAGGCGGCAGCGGTCGGGGCTCATGGCCGCAAGCTCAGCGCGGATCGCGGGATTCGGCTATTCGAGCCAGGGGCCGAAGGCCTGGCGCAGCGCCCCGAGCGCGCGGGGATCGAGGGGCGGGCCCTCGCCGCGGCGCGCGGCGAGCAGCCCGGCCAGCCAGGAAAGGCGCGGGCCGGCCATGGCGCTACAGCCCGTCCTTGTGGATGCGCCCGCCCTTGAGGATCAGCTTGAGGTTGCGCGCGGGGTCCATGAGGAAATCAAGGCTACGCGCAGGCTCGCCCTCGGCGATCAGGATGTCGGCCATCGCGCCGGGCGCGATCACCCCGATGGGCCCGGGATAGGGGTTGCGCGCGCCCGAGAGCGCGCAGAGCGCCCCGTTTCGGCCGGTGGCGATGGCGAGCAGCTCCAGCGGGTCGAAGAAGCGGGTGAGCTTGGCGAGCTGCCGGCCGTGGTTGGCCACGCTCTCGGGCGAGAACAGGATGTCCGTGCCCCAGGCCATGTTCACGCGGAAACGCTGCGCGAACTCGAAGGCGCGCAGCGTGCCCTCCGCCACCTCGCGCTGCTTGGCCGCGCTCGCCGGGTCGGATTTCGGGTTCGCGTCCTCGTCGGCGAGGAAGGGCTGGAGGCTCCACCACACCCCCTCGCCCGCCATCATCCGCGCCGTCTCCTCGTCGCAGAGCTGGCCGTGCTCGATGGAGCGCACCCCGGCGCGCAGCGCGCGGCGGATGCCGGCGGGGGTGTAGACATGGGACATGACATAGGTGCCCCAGTCGGCGGCGGCCTCCACCGCCGCGCGCTGCTCGCTCTCGCGGAACTGCAGCGTGTCGATCGGGTCATAGGCGGAGGAGACGCCGCCGCCGCCGGTGATCTTGATCTGGCTCGCGCCCAGCAGGAGCTGCTCGCGCACGCGGCGCAGCACCTCGGCCTCGCCATCGGCGATGGCGCCGATGCCGCCGAGCTCCGCCTGGCTGAGCGGCGCGTTCGCGGCGCGCGGCACCTCCTGGCGCAGGCGGAAATCCCCATGGCCCGAGGTCTGGGAGATCATCGCCCCCGAGGGGTAGATGCGCGGCCCCGGGATCAGGCCGAGATCGATGGCGCGCTTGAGCGCGAAGGCCGGCCCGCCCGCGTCGCGGATCGTGGTGAAGCCGCGCAGCAGGGTGCGCTCGGCCTCGCGCGCCGCGACGATGTGCACGAAGGCGAGTTCGGCCGTCATGGCCGCGAGCTGCGGGATGGCGCAGAGCATGCTGTGCCAGTGCGCGTCGATCAGCCCCGGCATGGCGAGGCGCCCGCCGCAGTCGCGCACCAGGGCGCCCTCCACCGCCTCGCCCGCGCCGGGCAGGGCGATGATGCGCTCGCCCTCGATGAGGATGTTCACCCCCTCGCGCAGGCGGCGCGTCACCCCGTCGAACAGGCGCAGGTTGGCGAGCAGCAGCCGCGGCGCGGAGGCGGCGGGCTGGGCGGAGGCGGGCTGGGCGGAGGCGGGCTGGGCGGAGGCGGGCGCGAAGGCCGCGACCGCCGCCGCCATGCCGCCGCCCAGCAGCATGCGGCGCGTGAGATCCTCGGAGAGGCGGGCGCAGAGCGCATGGGCCTCGGGGCTGGCGCAGCCGCAGGGCGCGGGGGTGGCCGCGCCGTCGCAGACCAGCGCGCCCCGCGCCGGAGTGATCCGCCCTCGCCATGCCATCGCCGCCCGCCTCCGCCGTTGCGCGGAGGTTAGAGCGGATCGGGCGGGGGCGGAATCGGAGACTGATACGGGCGGGCGCTTTCGCACGGGTCGGAGACAGCGGCCGCTGGCATGAGGCGGGCGTCGCAGGCCGCTTCCCGGCCCTGAAAGCTTTGTTAAGGACTCGCCGGCGATACGCGGCGGCGGTTCGCATGCCCACACGGAACGGAAGCGCCCTCATGACCGCAGCCCGCACGCCGTCACCCGCCCTCGCGCCCGGCCGGCGCGCGCTTCTGCTCGGCCTCGGGGCCGGGCTCGCCGCCCCCTGCCTCGCGCGCGGCGCCGCGGCCCAGGGCGGCTGGCGCCCCGCCCGCCCGGTGCGGATCATCGTGCCCTACACGCCGGGCGGCATCACCGACATCGCAGCCCGGCTGCTGGCGGCGAACCTGCAGGAATCCCTCGGCCAGTCCTTCGTCGTGGAGAACCGCGCGGGCGGCGGCACCATCGTGGGCACCGAGGCGGTGGCCCGCGCGCCGGGCGATGGGCACACGCTGCTGCTCACCGGCGCGCCTTTCGCCACCAACGTCACCCTCGCCCCGCGCCTGCCCTATGATCCGGTGCGGGATTTCGCGCCCGTCACGCTCGTCGTCTCCAACCCGCTGGTGCTGGTGGTGCATCCGGGGGTGGAGGCGCGCACGCTGGCCGAGTTCCTGGCGCTCGCGCGCGCCAGGCCCGGCGCGATGCAGCTCGGCTCCGGCGGCAACGGCACCCTGCCGCACATGGCGACCGAACTCCTCTCGCGCGAGGCGCGGGCGGAGATCACCCATGTGCCCTATCGCGGCGGCTCGGCGGCGGTGGCGGATGTGGTGGCGGGCACCATCCCGGGCATGTTCGACAACCCCTCCTCCGCCATCCCGCAGATCCGCGCGGGGCGCTTCCGGGCGCTGGCCGTCTCGGGCGCGGCGCGCAGCCCCGCCCTGCCCGATGTGCCGACCATCGCCGAGGCCGCGAATCTCCCGGGCTTCGAGGTGGTGAACTGGTTCGGCCTCTTCGCGCCCGGCACCACGCCGCCGGAGCTCGTTCAGGCCATCCACGCCGCCTTCGCGGGCGAGCTGCGCAGCGAGCGCGTGCGCGAGCGCTTCGCCGCCGATGGCGTGACGACGGGCGGCAACACGCCGCAGGAGTTCACGGCCTTCGTGCGCGCCGAGACGGTTAAGTGGGGGCAGATCATCCGCGAGCGGAACATCCGCGGGGATTGATGCGGCGGCCGGCTGTACGAGGGTTCGCCGGCTGATCACCCCGTCGCGCGCACCGCCGCGCGCAGCATGTGCTTCTGGATCTTGCCCGTGCTGGTCTTGGGCAGCTCCTGGAACACCACGCGCTTGGGCGCCTTGAACCCGGCCAGCAGCGTGCGGCAATGCGCGATGAGATCCGCCTCCGTCGCGCTCTCGCCGGGCTTCAATTCGACGAAGGCGCAGGGCACCTCGCCCCATTTCTCGTCGGGCTGCGCCACCACCGCCGCCACCGCCACCGCCGGGTGCTTGTAGAGCGCGTCCTCCACCTCGATGGAGGAGATGTTCTCGCCGCCGGAGATGATGATGTCCTTCGAGCGGTCGCGAAGCTGGATGTAGCCGTCGGGGTATTTCACCGCGAGGTCGCCGGAGTGGAACCAGCCGCCGGCGAAGGCCTTCTCCGTCGCCTCCGGATCCTTCAGGTAGCCCTTCATCACGACATTGCCGCGGAACATCACCTCGCCCATCGCCACGCCATCGGCGGGGATGGGCGTCATGGTCGCGGGGTCCATCACCTCGAGCCCCTCGAGCGGCAGGTAGCGCACGCCCTGGCGCGCCATCAGCCTCGCCTGCTCGGGCGCGGGCAGCGAATCCCACTCGGCGTGCCACTCGTTGGTGACGGCCGGGCCATAGACCTCGGTGAGGCCATAGACATGCAGCACCGAGAAGCCCGCATGGCGCATGGCGGCCAGCACCGCCTCGGGCGGCGGCGCGCCGGCGACGACGAAGGTCACGGGGCCGGGCAGGTGGCGCTGCTCCTTCTCCGGCGTCTGCAGCAGCGTGCTCATCACGATGGGCGCGCCGCACATGTGCGTGACGCGCTCGCCCGCGATCAGCGACCACATGGCCGGCCCGCGCACCGCGCGCAGGCACACATGCGTGCCCGCCATGGCGGTGATGGTCCAGGGGAAGCACCAGCCGTTGCAGTGGAACATCGGCAGCGTCCAGAGATAGCGCGGATGCCGCCCCATCCCGGCCGAGATCACATTGCCCGTGGCGAGCAGATACGCCCCCCGGTGGTGATACACCACGCCCTTGGGCTTGCCGGTGGTGCCGCTGGTGTAGTTGAGCGCGATCGCGTCCCATTCCTCCGCCGGCAGGGGCCAGGCGAAGCCCGGGTCGCCCTGCTGGAGGAAGGCCTCGTAGTCCTGCCCGCCCAGCGTTTCGTGGGAGGGCGCCTCGCGGTCGTTCACCTCGATGATGGCGGGCTTCGCGCGGCATTGCGCGAGCGCGGCGCGCACCACCGGCGCCCATTCGCGGTCCAGGATCAGCGCCTGCGCCTCGCCATGGTCGAGGATGTAGGCGATGGTCGCGGCGTCGAGGCGCGTGTTGATGGTGTTCAGCACGCAGCCCGCCATGGGCACGCCGAAATGGCACTCCACCATCTCGGGGATGTTGGGCAGCAGCACCGCCACCGTGTCGCCGCGGCCGAGGCCGAGCTTCGTCAGCGCGTGCGCCAGCCGCACGCAGCGGTCGCGCAGCGCGCGGTAGCCATAGCGGATCGCGCCATAGGCCACCGCCGGGTGGTCGGGAAACACCTGCGCCGTCCGCTCGAGGAAGAGCAGCGGCGTCAGCGGCTGGTGGTTCGCCGGCTGGCGGGGAAGGGCGTCGAAGTCCTGGGCGCTCATGGTCTGTGGTCCGATCGCTGCTGTCGTCTTGCGACAGCAGCGTGAATCGGCCCGCCAACAACGAAGCTGGCGGTGCGCGGCGCGGCTGTCGGGTTTGTGGCGCTGGCTGGATGTCGCACCGTCAGCGGTCCTGCCAGTGGGGGTGGCGCTTCTCGAGGAAGGCGCCGATGCCCTCGGCGGCGTCGGCGGCCATCAGGTTCTCCGTCATCACGCGGCTCGCCTCGTCATAGGCCTCGGCCAGCGGCAGCGCGCACTGGGCGTTGAAGCCGCGCTTGCCCATGCGCACCGCGACCTGGCTGCGGCCGGCGATCTGCGCGGCGAGGGAGAGCGCCTCGGCCCGCGCGTCGGCCGCGATCCGGTTGACGAGGCCGAGCGCCTTCGCCTCCTCGGCCCCCACCCAGCGCCCCGTCAGCAGCATCTCCATCGCCGCCTTGCGCGGCAGGTTGCGCGCGAGCGCCACGGCCGGGGTCGAGCAGAACAGCCCGATGTCGACCCCCGGCGTGCAGAAGCGCGCGGTGGGGGCGGCCACGGCGAGGTCGCAGGAGGCGACGAGCTGGCAGCCGGCCGCGGTGGCGACCCCCTCGACGGCGGCGATCACCGGGACCGGGTGCTCCACCACCTGGCGCATCACCTGGCTGCACAGCGCCATGGTGCGCGCGAAGAAGGCGCGCCCGCCATCCGGCTCGGCCCGCGCGGCGGTGAGCTCGCGCAGGTCATGCCCGGCCGAGAAGGCCGGCCCCTCGGCGGCGAGCACGACGCAGCGCGCGCTCTCGGCCTCCGCCAGCGCGTCGCGCAGCGCCTCCAGCATCGCGAGGGAGAGCGCGTTGCGCTGGGCGGGTCGGTCGAGGACGATCAGCGCCACCCCGTCGTTGCGGCGTTCGCTCCGGATCATGCGTGGGCCCTCCCGAGCACGGCGGCGATCTCCTCGAGGATCGCGGGGTCATCGATGGTGGGCGGGACGCTGTAGGCCTGCCCGTCGGCGATCTTCCGGATGGTCGCGCGCAGGATCTTGCCCGAGCGCGTCTTGGGCAGGCGCGGCACGACCCGCGCGTCCTTGAAGGCGGCGACGGGCCCGATGCGCTCGCGCACCAGGGCGACGAGCTCGCGCGCCACCTCCGCCTCCTCGCGGTTCACGCCGGCCTTGAGCACGACGAGGCCGACGGGCACCTGGCCCTTCAGCGCGTCCGCGGCGCCCACCACCGCGCATTCCGCCACGTCGCGGTGGCTGGCCAGCACCTCCTCCATCGCGCCGGTGGAGAGGCGATGGCCCGCGACGTTGATGATGTCGTCCGTGCGGCCCATCACCCAGACGAAGCCCTCCTCGTCGATCATCCCGGCGTCCGAGGTGTCGTAATGGCCGGGGAAGGTGGAGAGATAGGCCTCGCGGTAGCGCGCATCGGCGTTCCACAGCGTGGGCGCGCAGCCGGGCGGGAGCGGCAGCTTCACCACCAGCGCGCCCTCCCGCCCGCGCGGAAGCTCCTGGCCCGCGGCGTCCAGCACGCGCACCTCGAAGCCGGGCGTGGGCTTGCCGCCCGCGCCGGGGCGCGGCGGGAAGAGGCCGAACTCGCGGAAGCCCGCGGTGATGGGCCAGCCCGTCTCGGTCTGCCACCAGTGATCCACCACGGGCTTGCCGAGCTTCTCCGCCGCCCATTCGGCGGTGGGCGGGTCGCAGCGCTCGCCCGCGAGGTAGAGCGCCTCGAGCTTCGAGAGGTCGTGGCGCGCGAGGTGCCTGCCTTCCGGGTCCTCCTTCTTGATGGCGCGGATGGCGGTGGGCGCGGTGAAGAGCAGCTTCACGCCATGCTCCGCGCACACCCGCCAGAAGGCGCCGGGATCGGGCGTGCCGACAGGCTTGCCCTCGTAGAGGATCGAGGTGCAGCCCGCGAGCAGCGGCGCATAGACGATGTAGGAATGCCCCACCACCCAGCCCACGTCGGAGGCCGCCCAGAACGCTTCGCCCGCCGCCATGCCGTAGATCATGGACATGGAGCGATGCAGCGCCACCGCATGCCCGCCATTGTCGCGCAGGATGCCCTTGGGCTTTCCCGTCGTGCCGCTGGTGTAGAGGATGTAGAGCGGATCGGTGGCCGCCACCTCCACGCAGGGGTGCGGCGCGCCGGCGGCCTCGACCTCGGCGTAGTCCAGGTCGCGGCCGGGGATCATCTCGCAGCGCGCCTGCTCGCGCTGCAGGATCAGGCAGAAATCCGGCTTGTGCGCGGCCATGCCGATGGCCGCATCCAGCAGCGGCTTGTAGGCGACGATGCGCCCGGGCTCGAGCCCGCAGCTCGCGCTGATGATCGCCTTGGGCGTGGCGTCCTCGATGCGCGCGGCGAGCTCGGCGGCCGCGAAGCCGCCGAAGACGACGGAGTGGATCGCCCCCAGCCGCGCGCAGGCCAGCATGGCGATCACCGCCTCGGGCACCATGGGCATGTAGATGATCACGCGCTCGCCCCGGCCGATGCCGCGCGCGGCCAGCGCGCCCGCGAGCCGCGCCACGCGCCCCTGCAGCGCGGCGTAGCTGATGCGCTCCTTCCGGCCCGTCATCGGGCTGTCGTAGATCAGGGCCGCCTGCGCGCCCCGGCCCGCGGCCACATGGCGGTCCAGCGCGTTGTGGCAGGTGTTCAGCCTGCCGTCGGGAAACCAGCGGCCGTAGAGGCCGAGCGAGGGGTCGAAGGCGCGGGAGGGGGGGCAGGCCCAGTCGATCCCCCGGGCGGCCTCGAGCCACCAGCCCTCCGGATCGTTCCGCCAGGCCGCATAGGCCTCCTCGTAGCGGGACATGACGCGCCCTCCTTCCCTGCCTCTTTGCCGGAAAACTGCGCCCGCGGGCGTTGCTTCGCAAGCGTCGCGGCCGCACCATGGGCGCATGTTCCGGCGCTTCGCGTCCCTGCCCGGCAATCTGCGGGGCGCCATCCTGATGTCGCTCGGCGCCGTGCTCTTCGCCGTGGAGGCGCTGTTCATCCGCTGGATGAGCGAGCGCGGCATCCCCACCACCACCCAGCTCCTCGCCCGCTCCCTGGGACAGCTCGTCTGGGTTCTGCCCCTGATCGCGGCGGGCGGGCTTGCCGTCTTCCGCACGCGGCGGGCGGGGCTGCACCTGCTGCGCGGGCTCTCCTCGGCCGCCACCTGGGGGCTCTACTTCCTCTCCTTCGCCTTTCTCGACCTCGCCACCGCCACGGTGCTCAGCTTCACCAACGTGATGTTCACGACCATGCTGGCGGGGCCGGTGCTGGGCGAGCGGGTGGGGGCGGCGCGCTGGGCAGGCACGCTGATCGGGCTCGCGGGGGTGGCGGTGATGCTGCGGCCGGGGACGGAGGTGCCGGTGCTCGGCGCGCTGGTCGCCCTCGGCGCGGCGCTGGCCTGGTGCGGCATCACCCTCACCTCGCGCATGCTCTCGCGCACCGAGCGCACGGAGACGGTGCTGGCCTGGGTGGGCCTCGTCACCTCGCTCTGCGTGCTGCCCTTCGCGCTCTGGGGCTGGCGGCCCATCGGCGCGGGGGATGCGCTGATCCTGCTCGTCTTCGGCCTGCTCACGCCGGGCATCATCTGGTTCGTCACCGAGGCGCTGCGCGCGGGCGAGGCGAGCGCGGTGGCGCCCTTCCAGTATCTGCGCCTCGTCGTGATCATGGGCTTCGGCTGGCTGCTCTTCGCCGAAATCCCGGATCTCTGGGCGCTGGCGGGGGCGGCGATCATCCTGACGGGGGCGGTGATCGTCACCATCGCCGAGGCAAGGCGGCGATGACGCTCGCGCTGCAGGCCGCGCCGCTTCTCGTGCTCCTCGCGCTACTGGCGAGCGGGCGGGCGGGGCCCGTCGCCGCCTGCGGCGTGGCGCTCGCCCTCGCCCTGCCCGCCATCGCGGCCAGCCTGCCCGCGGGCGCGAGCCTGGCCGGCTTCCTGCCGGGGGCGAGCCTCTCGGCCGCCTGGCTCGCGCTGCAGCCCATGGCCATCGTGGCGGGCGGGCTCGCCTTCCACGCGGCGGTGGAGCGGCGCGGCGCCGCCGAGGCGCGCCCGCCCAGCCCGGCGCGCGTCTTCGCCGTGAGCCTGCCTCTCGGCTGCTTCCTGGAGAGCGTCACGGGCTTCGCGGTGGGCGCCGTCTTCGCGCTGGCCGCGCTGCGGGCCATGAAGATCGGCGGCGCGGTGGCGGTGGCGCTCGCGGCGCAGGCGCTGGTGCTGGTGCCCTGGGGGGGGCTCGGGCCCGGCACGCTGCTGGGCGCGACGCTGGCGGGCGTCTCGCCCCATGCGGCCGCGGCGCTGGCGGCCTGGGCCAGCGCGGCCTGGCTGCTGCTGCTCGCCCCCGTGCTGTGGTGGCTGCAGGCGCGCGCGGGGCTGGCGGTGCCGCCGCGCGAGAAGGCCGTGCAGGCGCTGATGCTGCTGGTGCTCGGCCTGCTGCTCATCGCGCTGCACGCCCTCGTGCCCTTCGAGCTGGTGGGCGTGCTGGCGAGCGGCGGCGTCGCGCTCTGGGCGCTCTGGCGCGCGGACCCGCCGCGCGAGGCGCGCGCCGCGCTGCGCGCCGCCCTGCCCTATCTGCTCCTCACCGCCGCGCTGCTCGCCGCGCGCGCCGTGCCGAACCCGCCCGCCTGGCGGCCCTTTCCCGAGCTGCCGGCCTTCCCGCTCACCCATGTCGCGGTCGTGCTCTGGGTGGTGGCGCTCGGCCTGCTGCTCGCCGGCGGCGAGGCGCGGGCGCGTCTCGCCTCGGCCATGGCGCGGGCGCGCAAGCCGATGGCGGTGCTGTTCCTCTATGTGCTGCTCGGCCGCTGGCTGGCCGAGGGCGGCGTGGCGCGGGCGCTGGCCGAGGCGATGGTGCAGGGCAAGGGCGAGGTCGCGCTGTTCGCCATGGCGCCCATGGGCTTCCTCGCGGGCTTCGTCACCGGCTCCAATGTCGGGGCGAATGCGGCGCTGATGCCGGTGCAGGCCGCGCTCGGCCAGGTGCTGGGGCTGCCGCCGCTGCTCGCGCCCGCCATGCACAATTTCGCCGGGGCGGCGGGGGCGGGGATGAGCGTGGGCGTCACCGCCATGCTCTGCGCCCTGCTGGCCGACGGAACGCGCCCCGCACAGGTGTGGCGGCTGCTCTGGCCCTCCATGCTGCTCGTCGTGCTGGTGGGCACGGCGGCGCTCTGGCTCATGAGGTGAGGCGATGACCGACTGGAGCGCGGCCGAACGCAAGCTCTCCCGCGCGCCGCGCCTGCGCGGGCTGGTGCGCCGCATCGGGCCCTGCACCCTCGCCCCGCGGCCGCGCGAGCCCTATGAGGCGCTGGTGCGCGCCATCGCGCATCAGCAGGTGCATGGCCGCGCGGCGGAGGCGATGCTTTCGCGCCTCATCGCGCTGCATCCCGAAGGCGGCTTTCCGCCGCCGCGCCTGCTCGCCGCGCTGCCCGAGGAGGCGCTGCGCGGCTGCGGCTTCTCCGCCGCCAAATGCGCCGCCATCCGCGACATCGCCGAGGCCAGCGCGGCGGGCCGCGTGCCGAGCCTCGCCGAGGCCGCCGCCATGGCCGATGAGGCGCTGGTCGAGCGCCTGCTGCCGCTGCGCGGCGTGGGCCGATGGACGGTGGAGATGCTGCTGATCTTCACGCTCGGCCGGCCCGACGTGCTGCCGGTGGACGATTTCGGCGTGCGCGAGGGCTGGCGCCTGCTCACCGGCGCCGAGGCGCAGCCCCGCCCGCGCGAGCTCGCCGCGATCGGCGCGGCCTGGCGGCCCTGGCGCAGCGTGGCCGCCTGGTATCTCTGGCGCGCCGCCGATGAGGCGAAGAAGGTGAAGGTGACGGCGGTGTAGCCGCGGCCACGTCACGCCCAGGGCGGCCCGCGATCCACCCGCACCACGCGGTTCACGTAGATCCCCGGCGTCACCACCCGCTCGGGGTCGATCTCGCCCAGTTCGCGGATGTGCTGCACCTGGGCGATGGTGAGGTCGGCGGCCATGGCCATCACCGGATTGAAGTTCCGCCCGGACTGGTTGTAGGTCAGGTTGCCCCAGCGATCCGCCTCCCACGCCTCGATGAGCGCCACATCGGCCTTGAGCGCGTGCTCCATCACGTATTTGCGGCCGCCGAACTCGCGCTCCTCCTTGCCCTTGGCCAGCAGCGTGCCCACGCTGGTCGCGGTGTAGAAGGCGGGGATGCCCGCGCCCGCGGCGCGCATGCGCTCGGCCAGCGTGCCCTGGGGGACGATCTCGAGCTCGATCTTCCCCTCGCGGTAGAGCTCCTCGAACACCACGCTGCCCGCGCTGCGCGGGAAGGAGCAGATGATCTTCCGCACGCGGCCGAGCTCCATAAGCCGCGCGAGCCCCACGCGCCCCGTCCCGGCATTGTTGGCCACGCAGGTCAGATCCTTCGCCCCCTGCTCGATCAGCGCCTCGATGAGCGCATCGGGCTGCCCCACGCTGCCGAAGCCGCCGATGAGCACGGTCGAGCCATCCTTCACGCCGGCCAGCGCCTCGGCCAGCGAGGCGACGATCTTGTTGATCACGCTTTCCTCCCGGAAGGTCCTGCGGGCGCGGGCGAGTGTGAAACGGCGGGGGCGAATCTCCAAGGGGGCGGCCGCCTACTCCTCCTTCTCCGCATAGGGGTTCTCCGTGCCGCGGAGCTGCAGGCGGATGGGCACGCCCGGCATGTCGAACTCGGCGCGGAATCCGTTGAGCAGGTAGCGCCGGTACTCGAACGGCAGCAGCTCCGCACGCGTGCCGAAGATCACCAGCGTGGGCGGGCGCGCCTTGGGCATGGTGACGTAGCGCAGCTTGAGCCGGCGGCCATCCACCAGCGGCGGCGCGTGGCGCGCCAGCGCCTGCTCGAACCAGCGGTTCAGCGCGCCGGTGCCGATGCGGCGGTTCCAGCGCTCATGGGCGCGGCGCACCGCGGGCATCAGCTTCTCGACGCCCGCGCCGGTGGCGGCGGACATGGTCACCACCTCCACGCCCTTGAGCTGCGCGAGCGAGCTCTCCAGCGCATCGCCGACGCGCGCGCGGGCGGCCGCGCGGTCCTCCACCGCGTCCCATTTGTTGAGCGCGATGACGAGGGCGCGGCCCTCGCGCTCCGCCAGCCGCGCGATGCGCAGATCCTGCTCCTCGAGGCCGAGAGTGGCGTCCAGCACCAGCACCACCACCTCGGCCTCGCGCAGCGCGGCGATGGAGGCGGCCACGCTCATCTCCTCGAGCCGGTCGGCGATGCGCGCGCGCTTGCGCATGCCCGCCGTGTCCACCACCCGCACCGGGCCCTCCGCGTCGCGGAAATGCGAGGCGATGGCGTCGCGCGTCAGGCCCGGCTCGGGGCCAGTGATCATGCGCTCCTCGCCGATCAGCGTGTTCAGCAGCGTGGACTTGCCGGCATTGGGCCGGCCGAGGATGGCGATGCGCAGCGGCTTCTCCGCGCCCTCGGCGTCCTCTTCCTTCGCCTCGTCGGGCGGGGCGGGGAGGTGCTCGGCGATGGCCTCCATCAGCGTCGCGACGCCCTCGCCATGCTCGGCCGAGACGGCGATGGGATCGCCCAGGCCAAGCTCATAGGCCTCCATGGCGTTGGCCGCGCCGGCGCGCCCCTCGGCCTTGTTGGCGACCAGGATCACCGGCCGGCGCGCGCGGCGCAGCCAGTTGGCGAAGGCGCGGTCGGCCGCGGTGAGGCCGCTGCGCGCGTCCACCACGAAGAGGGCGACATCCGCCCTCTCGAGCGCCACCTCGCTGGAGGCGCGCATGCGGCCGAAGAGCGTGTCGGGCGCGGCCTCCTCGAGCCCGGCCGTGTCCACCAGCAGCACCTCGCGCCCGGCGATGCGGGCCGGGGCTTCCTTCCGGTCGCGCGTCACGCCCGGCACATCGTCCACGATGGCGATGCGCCGGCCCACCAGGCGGTTGAACAGCGAGGATTTGCCGACATTGGGCCGGCCCAGTATGGCCACCACCGGCAGGCCGGACGCGGCGGGCGCGTCGCGCTCGCCCATGCGGGGTCAGCCCACGCCGCGCAGGCAGACCACGCTGCCGCTGTCGGTCAGCACATAGGCGCTGCTGTTGGCGATGGCGGGCTGGATGGTCGCGCCGGCGGGCAGGCGCAGCCGCGAGAGGATTTCGCCCGAGGCCGCGGCGATCTCCAGCATCTGCCCATGGCTGCCCGTGACCAGCACCCGCCCGCCCGCGACGAGGGGCGGCCCCCAGGCGATGGGGTTGCGCCGGCGCTCCTCGTTCTGGAAGCGCGGAAGCTGGGTGATCCAGCGCACCCGGCCATCCTCGCGGCCGAGGCAGACCATCTCGGCGTCGCGCGAGAGGGCGAAGAGCCATTCCCCCGCCACGGCGGGGGTGACGGTGCCGCCGATGTCGCGTTCCCACACCCGGCGGCCGGAGCGGAAGTCGAGGCAGGTGGCCGCACCGCCCATGCCGATGGCGAAGACGCGCCCGCGGTCGATCACCGGCAGGGCGGTGATGGCGCTGATGTCCGCGATGGAGGCGGCCGCGGCGCGCGAGGCGCCCAGGCTCTCGTTCCACACCACGCGCCCGTCGGGCACGCGCAGCGCCACGATCTCGCCCGAGGCGAAGCCGGCCACCGCCACCTCGCCCTCCACCGCCGGGCTCGGCTGGCCCACGATGAGCGCCAGCACCGGCGTGGCGCGGAACACCCATTGGCGGCTGCCGTCCTCGGTCGAGAAGGCGAGGAGCTGGTTCTCGACGGTGGGGGCCAGGATGCGCCCGCCCGCCACGGCGATGCCGCCGCGCGCCGGGGCGGGCATGGGCGCGCGCCACTTGATCGCCCCGGTCGCGGCGTCGAGCGCCATCACCTCCGCGAGCCCGGTGACCGCATAGAGCGTGTCGCCCGAGAGGGCGATGGCCCCGCCCATGGCGCCGTCGCGGTCGCGGCGCGGGCGCGTGTCGGTCTGCCAGCGCCGGCCGCCGCGCGCGGCGTCGAGCGCGGTGATCCAGCCGAAGGCGTCCATCGCATAGACCGTCTCCGGCCCGGCGATGGGCGCGGCCGTGAGGCGCTGGCGATAGCCGGTGCCCGAGCCGATGGAGGTCCGCCACACCTCGCCCAGCGGGCGCGGCAGGGCGAGATGGCCCGGCGCGTGGTTGGCCGGGCCGCCGGCGAAGGGCCATTCCGTGTTCACCACCGGCGCGGGCAGGCTGAAGGGCCGCGCGGCGGCCACCTCATCGGCCTCGAGCGCGCGGGTGGCGGCGAGGATCGCCCGGCGCTCGCCCGGCAGCGGCGTCTTGCTGGTGCCGAGCACCCGGTCGGTCAGGTCGGTCACCGTCTCGCAGCCGGCGAGCAGCCCGGCGGCGCCCAGCAGCGCGGCGCGGCGGGAGAGGGGGTGGCGCATCAGCTTCCCAATCCTTGCAGCAGGCGGGTGGCGCGCTCGCGCACCCCCTGGGGTGTCGCCGCATCGGCGAGAAGGGCGTCGAACTGGCGGCGCGCCTCGGCCGCGTCGTCGCGCTTCAGCGCGGCGAGCGCCAGCACCTCGCGCGCCGAGGCGCGCCAGGGCGCACCCGGGGCGGCGAGCGGGGCGAGGCGCGCGGCGATCCGGGCCGGATCGCCCGAATCCAGCGCGTGCAGGCCCCACAGAAGCGTGGCGAGGTCGCGGTAGAGCGCCTCCACCCCGGAATCCGCCGCCAGCGCCTCCCAGGCGGCCAGGGCGGCCTCGGTCTGGCCCGTCTCGGCCAGCAGCGCGGCGGCGCGCAGCCGCGCGAGGGTGCGGTAGCCCGAGGGCGCCTCGCGCGCGATGGCGGCGAAACGCTCGGC
The DNA here is from genome assembly GCF_000425365.1 of Rubritepida flocculans DSM 14296. Taxonomy (GTDB): domain Bacteria; phylum Pseudomonadota; class Alphaproteobacteria; order Acetobacterales; family Acetobacteraceae; genus Roseococcus; species Roseococcus flocculans. The sequence goes on from NZ_AUDH01000021.1 coordinate 44,833, forward strand.
GGCGGCCGAGAGATCGGCCCCCTCGGCGGCGGCGGACTGCGCGGCGGAGAGGAAGGCCTCGGCCGCGGCGGCGGCCTGGCGGCCCTCCCACCAGCGCCAGCCCTGCCAGCCGCCCACCCCGGCGAGCAGCAGCAGCGCCCCGGCCAGGGCGAGGCCGCCGAAACGCTGGGCGAGGCGCTTCGCGCGCTCGGCGCGGAGATCCTCCTCCACTTCGTCCATCAGGTCCGGCACGGGCGGCGCTCTTCCATGATGGGCGGGGGTATAGCCGGGGCTTCGCGATGCGTTAAGGCAGGCCGGGGCTGGATGGGGCATGCGCCTCGCCCTGCTGGCCTTCGCGCCCCTGCTCGCCGCCTGCGACGGCCCGACCCTGGTCGGGGTGGGGGCGGCCAATGTGCTCACCCTCACCCTGGTCGGCCGCACCGTGCCCGACATGGTGGTGAGCGGCGTCTCGGGGCGGGACTGCTCGCTGGTCCGGCTCGACCGCGGGCAGAGCTATTGCGCGCCGGCCGAACCCCCGCCCGGCCCGCCGCCCTTCTGCACCCGCAGCCTGGGCCATGTGGATTGCTGGGTGACGCGCCCGCCCGCCATCCCCGCCCAGCGCGGCGTGGTGGACGCGCCGAGCCAGCTCAGCCCCGCCCAGGAGGCGAACCGCACCGCGCACTGGCCGCTGGGGAATCTCTAGGCCGCCCTCAGCGGAAGGCGATGGGCCGGCCGATGGGCGCGCCCAGCACCTCGCCCTCGCGCATCACCACATGGCCGCGGATGATGGCGCCCACCGGCCAGCCCTGGCAGCGATGGCCGGCGAAGGGCGTCCAGCCGCAGGGGCTCGCGATCCAGTCCTCGGTGATCTCGCGGCTCGCGGCCATGTCCACCAGGGTGAAGTCGGCGTCGTAGCCCATGGCGATGCGGCCCTTGTTCACCGCGCCATAGACGCGCGCTGGCCCGGCCGACATCAGATCGGCGAGGCGCAGCAGGCTCAGCCGGCCCTGGCTCACATGGTCGAGCATCAGCGGCACGAGCGTCTGCACCCCGGTGAGCCCCGCCGCGGTCTCGGGCCAGGGGCGCTCCTTGGCGGCGCGACTGTGCGGGGCGTGGTCGCTGCCCACCACGTCCACCGTGCCGTTGCGCACCGCCTCCCAGGCGGCCTCCAGGTGGCGGCGGTCGCGGATCGGGGGGTTCATCACCGCATAGCCGCCCAGCCGCTCATAGGCCTCGTCGGTCTGGGTGAGGTGGTTGAGCAGCACCTCGACGGTGCAGATGTCCCGGTAATCGGCGAGATAGGCCAGCTCCTCGGCGGTGCTCACATGCAGGATGTGCGCGGGGCGGCCCGTCTTGCGCGCCAGCGCCATCAGCCGCTTCGTGCCCAGCAGGGCGCACTCCACGTCGCGCCAGAGCATGTGGTTGCGGTGGGGCTGGCCGGAGCGGAACTGCCCCTTGCGGGCCTGCAGGCGATACTCGTCCTCCGAATGATAGCAGACGCGCCGGCGGCCGGAGCGCATCACCGCCTCGAGGCTCGCATCGTCCTCCACCAGCAGATCCCCGGTGGAGGAGCCGGCGAAGACCTTGATGGCGCAGACATTGGGCTCGGCCTCCAGCGCGCCGAGCTCGGCGATGTTGCGCTTGGTGGCGCCCACATAGAGGCCCATGTCGCACCAAGCCCGGCCCTCGATATGGGCGCGCTTCCAGGCGAGCTGCGCGGAATCGGTGATGGCGGGGCTGGTGTTGGGCATGTCGAACACCGCGGTCAGCCCGCCCAGCACGGCGGCCCTGGTGCCGGTGGCGATGGTCTCCACCGCCGGGTCTCCGGGCTCGCGCAGATGGACATGGGCGTCCATCAGCCCAGGCAGCACGTGCAGACGGGCGCAGTCCAGCTCCTGCTCCGCCTCGGCGCGGCGCAGATCGCCGAGCGCGGCGATGCGCCCTTCGCGCACGCCGATGTCCAGCGGCTCGATCGCCCAGGGCAGCACCACCTGGCCGCCGCGCAGGATCAGGTCGTAACGGGCCATCTCCGCCTCCTTCGCTCGCGCCCAGTCTGGCACCGCGGCGCGAGGCTGGACAGGCGGGCGGATCGGGGCGAAGCGCTCTGGGCTGGTGCCTTCCTGCCCGGGCCGAGCCGGTTTCGGTGGGCGGGGAGGCGGTGGCCGCCACCCTGCGCCGCTTGCGCAAAGGCGCGCCGCCCGAGGCGGCGTCGGCGGTCGCGCCGCCCCTTCGCCGCACGAGGACGCCAGGCGCGGGGCGTCGGCCGGCCCGGTCGGAGGAAGGGCCGGGTGGCATGACTCGGGCTGTGCCGCGCGGCCGCGGCCTGAGCCTGGGGCGGTTCCGCCCCGGCCCATCCTGCGCTAGCCCCGGGGCGTGCTCACCCCCCGCCCCGCCCTGCCGCTGCTCGTCGCCCTCGCCATCCTGCCCCTGGGCGCGGTGCTGCAGTTCCGCGCCATCGCGCCCGGCGCGACGGTCGCGCTGCTGCTCACGGTGCTGGCCGCGCGGCTGGCGAAGGGAAGCTGGCCCTGGCCGCGCGGGGCGCTGCCTGTCGCCGCGCTGGGGCTCGTCGCCTGGCTCACCCTCTCCGCCCTCTGGGCGCCCGAGCCCTGGCGCGTTCTCGACCTCGGGCTGCGGCTCGCGGCCTTCATGCTGCTGGGGGCCATGGCGGCCCGGGCGTTGTCGGAGCTGCCGCCCGAACGCCTCGCGCCCCTGCCCTGGGTGCTGGCGGGGGGCCTCGCCGCGGGGGCTCTCGCCGCCCTGGCCGACCAGGCCTCGGGCCATGCGTTGCGCGCCGCCGCGCGCGGATGGACAGAGATTCCCTGGCGGATCGTCTTCGGGCTGAAGCCCGCCGTCTCGGTGCTGGCGGTGCTGCTGCCGCTCGCGGTCTTCGCCCCTGCCCTGCCGCGGCTGCTGCGGGCGGGGCTCGCCGCGCTCGGCCTCGCCGCGGCCTTCGCGCTGCCGGCGGAGTCCGCACGCCTCGCCATGGTCGCCGGGCTTCTGCTTGGCCTCGCGGCCCGGGCGGCCGGCTCCTGGGTGGCGCGCGCGCTGGGCGGGGCGCTGGCGCTGGGCGTGCTGGCGGCGCCGTGGCTGATGGCGGGCGCGCTGGCGCTGCTGCCCTCGCTGGAGCGCCTGCCGCCCTCCGCCGCCCATCGCGTGCTGACCTGGGATTTCGTGCTGGAGCGCATCGCCGAGAAACCCCTGCTGGGCTGGGGCGCGGAGGCGAGCCGCGTGATCCCCGGCGGGCGCGACGGCTTCGACGAGGCCCGCCTCTCCCGCTTCGGCCTGACCAGCGAGAGCAGCCGCGCCTGGTTCGCCCGGCCCGAGGCGCAGGCGCTGCCGCTGCACCCGCACAACATGGCCCTGCAGCTCTGGCTCGATCTCGGCCTGCCCGGGGCGCTGCTGGGGGCGGCGCTGGCCTGGCTGCTCGGGGTGGCGGCGGCGCGCGCGAGGCCGCCCGCCGCCGCCACCGGCGCCCTCGCGGCGGCGATCATGGTCGGGCTGCTGAGCTACGGCGCCTGGCAGGAGTGGTGGATCGGGCTCATGCTGCTGCTCGTGGCCGCCCTCGCCGCGGGCAGCCGCATCACTTCTGGAAAGGGTTGAGCCGCTTCAGCCAGAGCTGCAGCCTGCCCCGGTTCTCCTTGCGGTCCAGCGCCTCCTGCGAGATCAGGAAGGTGGTCTGGATCACGAAGCGCTCTCCCGCGAAGGGCGGGTGGCCGTGCCAGGAGTTCTCGGTGCGCTTGAAGGCGAAGAAATGCCCCGAGAGCGGCGGCACCTCGGTCACGTAGTCGTCCATGTCGCGCTCGTTGCGCAGCACGCGGATGCAGCCGGCGCTGCTGCGGTCCCACTCCGCGTTCAGGTAGAGCAGCGCGGTGCAGATCTTGGACCTGCTGTCGTTGTGGATCGGCCCGTCCGAGAGCTGGGAGAGGCGGCGCACCGTGATCATGCGCGGCTTGTCGGTCAGGTCGAGGCCGAGCTTCTCCGACAGGATTTCGGCCAGCTCCGCGCTCTCCAGGTCGCGCAGGATGGCGTCATAGGCCCCCCGGCGCGGCAGCTTGGAGGAGGGCAGGTAGCCCGATTGCTGGATGTCCGGGTAATCGGCGCGGATGGCGGCCGCCTGCGCCTCCGTCACGCAGCCGGAGGCGACGATGTGCGGATAGGGGTCGCTGCGCGGCGGGGCGGCGCGCAGCGCGTCGAAGTTGAACAGGCGTGCGCCGGGCTGGGGCTGGAAGCCGTCCATGGATCGCCTCCTTCGGAACCGCGCCCCGCCTACTCCCGCGGGGCGGGCGGCGCAAGCAAGGCCTCGTAGCGCGGCAGCAGATGCTCCCACAGGAAGCGCGCGCGCACCCGCGCGGCGGCGGCCTCGCCCATGGCGCGGCGGCGGGCGGGGTCGTCGAGCAGGGCCGCGAGGCCTTGGGCCACCGCCGCGGCGTCCGCCCCGTCGCAGAGCAGGCCGGTCACGCCATGCTCCACCGCATCCTCCGCCCCCCCTTCGCGGCCGGCGAGGGAGGGGCAGCCATGCCAGGCCGCCTCCAGATAGACGATGCCGAAGCCCTCCACCGAGGCGCCCTCGCGCCGGGCGGGCATGGCGAAGAGATCGGCCTCGGCCAGCAGCGCGGCCTTCTCCTCCTCGTCCACGCGGCCCAGGAAATGCACCCGCCCCTCCACCCCGGCGGCGCGGAGGTGCTTCTCGAGGCGCGGCCGGTCCTCGCCCTCGCCCGCGATGGCATAGGCGAGGCCGGGATGGCGCGCGGCGAGGCCAGGCAGCGCCGCGATCACCCGGTCGATGCCCTTGCGGTCCTCGAGGCGCGAGACGGTGGCGATCAGCGGCCCGGGCCCGACCCGCGCGCGCAGCCGCGCCCGCGCCTCGGCCGAGGGGGCGGGCTGGGGCGCGATGGGCGGCGGGATGATCTCCACCCGCGCCCCGGGTGCCAGATGGGGCGCGATCTGCGCCGCGGTGTGGCGGGAGTTCGCCACCACCACCGTCGCCTTGGCCAGCGCCCGGCGGATGCGGAAGGCCCGGCGCGGCGAGGGGCGGGGCGGGAACTCCATGCCATGCGCCAGCACGATCACCGGCGCGCGGGTGGCGGGCAGGATCAGCGCGCTCTTCCAGGAATCGCAGATCACGCCGCGCAGCGCGGGGTCGCCGAGCAGGGGGCGCATGGCCCAGGCCTTCATCCAGGAGCGGAAGGGCCAGAGCGCGGCGAAGCGGTGCAGCCCGGCATAGGGGTGGCCCGAAAGCTCGACGAGGCCGCGCCCGCGGATGCGGTGGGCGAAGACATGCACCGGCTCGCGCGCCGCCAGCCGCTCCGCGAGGCCGCCCATCAGCACGGGAATCCCCCCCGTGTCGGGCGGGAAGTTGTGGGTGGCGACGAGGATCACGCCGGGTCGGTCGCCGGTTCGGGCGCGGGGGCGAGCAGCGCCTCCGCCGCCTGCACCACCTGCGCGACCGAAAGGCGGTGCATCGGCGTGGCACCCGGCGGCCCCTTGGCCAGCACCGCCCGCGCGCGCGGGCCGACCGGGGCGTATTCGCTCGCGAGCGTCGGGCCGAACAGGCCGAGGGTGGGCGCACCGCAGGCCGCGGCCAGGTGCATCAGCCCCGAATCATTGCCCACATAGAGCGCGGCGCGGCTCAGCACCGCCGCCACCTGCGGCAGCGCGGCGAGCCGGCCCACGAGATCCACAGCCCCGGGCAGGGCGGCGAGCAGGGGGGCGGCCATCTCGCGCTCCTGCGCGCCCGGCCCGCCCAGCACCGCCACCGCCGCCCCCGCCAGCACCCCGCCCGGGGCGGTCAGCGCCTGGGCGAGCTGGACGAAGCGCTCGGCGGGCCAGATCTTGCCGCGCCCGCTCGCCGTGGGCCCGAGGACGAGCAGCGGCCCCCCGGGCAGAAGCGGGGCCACCGCCGCCGCATCCTCCGGCGCGAACCAGGCCACGGGGCGCGGCGCGGGGGTCACGCCCAGCGTCTCGGCGATGTGCAGGATGCGGTGGCCCGGCCGCCGCCCGCCGCGCTTGATCGCCCGCCGCCGCGCCGGCACCGTCCAGGCGAAGGCCGAGCCGCGCAGATCCACCACCAGGTCCCAGCGCCGGAAGGCGGTGGCGAGCCAGAGATCCCGCCAATGCCGGGCGAGGCCGCGCTTGACCATCACGATGGTCCGCTCCCGGTTCGGCATCCGCGCGAAGAGCCCCTCGGCCAGGGGCCCGCAGGCGATGGTGATCCGCGCCTCGGGATGGGTGCGGAGCAGGTGGTCGAGCAGCCCGGTGGAGAGCACGGCGTCGCCGAGCCGGGTGGAGGTGACGAACAGGATGCGCACGGCCGCCGCCTAGCACGGCCGGGCTTGAGGCGGGAACGCCCGGCCCCGATATCCGCCCCATGCCAGTCGCCTTTCTTCCGGGCCGCGCCCTGCTCACCGTCTCGGGCGAGGACCGCGTCGCCTTGCTCCAGGGGCTCGTCTCCAACGACGTCACCCGCGCCGCCGAGGGGGTGTGGGCCGCGCTGCTCACGCCCCAGGGCAAGTGGCGGGCCGACTTCTTCCTCCATGAGCGCGAGGGCGCGCTCTGGCTCGACGTCGAGGCCGGCCAGGCGGAGATGATCCGCGCGGCCCTCGCGCGCTTCCGCCTGCGCTCCAGGGTCGCGATCGAGGCCGCCCCGGGGCGCGTCTGGGCCGGCTGGGGCGGGGCGCCCATGCCGCCGCAGGCTTTCCGCGACCCCCGCCACCCGCTGGCCGGCTGGCGCGGCGCGGCCCCCGAGGGCGCCGAGGCCGACGCCGAGGAGGCCGACTATGACGCCCATCGCCTGGCCCTCGGCCTGCCCGATGGCTCGCGCGACATGGAGGCCGAGAGCTCGGTGCTGCTCGAGGCCGGCTTCGACGAGCTGAACGGCGTCTCCTGGACCAAGGGCTGCTACATGGGCCAGGAGCTGACGGCGCGCACCAAGTATCGCGGCCTCGTCAAGCGCCGCCTCGTGCCCGTGCGGGTGGAGGGGCCGCTGCCGCCGCGCGGCGCGCCCATCACCGGCCCGGACGGCGCGGAGTGCGGCCAGATGCGCTCGGGCCGCGGCGCGCGGGGCCTTGCTCTGCTGCGACTCGAGGCGCTGCGGGCGGGGGCGCCGCTCTCCTGCGGCGAGGCGCGGCTGACCCCCGATATCCCCGCCTGGATGCGCCTGCCCGAGCCGAGCCATGCCTGAGCCGGAGACCGCCACCACCCCGGCCTGCCGGCGGGGCGTAAGGGCTCCTTAAGCGCCCCGGGGCGAGAAGGGGGGCGTGGAACCCGTCAGCGCCTCCGGCGGCGTCACCGCCGCCCGCCCCCGCCAGAGCGCCGCCGCGGGCCGCTTCGACCTCGCCCTTGCCCGGGCGAGCGAGCCGCGGCCCCAGCCCGCCCGCCCGCTGTCGGGCATCGGCCCCGCGCCGCGCGCCTGGGAGGCCGCGCAGAACCCCGAATTCCGCCAGCGCATCGCCGAGGCGGAGCGCAGCGCCGAGCACGCGCGCCACGGCTACGGGCAGCGCAACCCGAGCTCCGGCGCGCTGGGGCGCTACCAGTTCCTGCCGAGCACCTTGTTCGACATCGGCTGGAAGACGGCCGATGGCCGCTGGAGCTCGATCGCCCAGCGCCATGGCGTGAACAGCGAGGCCGATTTCCTCGCCAACCCCGAGGCGCAGGAGGCGGCGATGAGCGCCTTCCTGCGCCGCGTGGAGGTGCAGATCGAGCGCAACGGCGCGCTGGCGCGCCAGGGCCAGCGCCTGCGCGGGCTGAACGGGGAGGAGATCGCGCTCACCGAATCGGGGCTGGTGGCGGCCGCGCATCGGCGCGGGGCGGGCACCCTCGCCCGGTATCTCGCGCACCGCGCCAACACGCCCGATGCGCCGCTCAGCGCGCGCGAGCGCGCCGCCTTCCAGCAGGTGGAGCGCCGGCTGCTCGACTTCCAGCAGGTGGCCTATGCCTCGATGCGCGGCACGCCCGCCCCCGGGCCGGCGCGGGCGCTCGCCCAGGCGGGCGGAACGGCGGCGGGGGGCTGATAGGGCCGGCCTTCTTGCCGGACCTCCCGCACATGCCGGCTTGCCGCGCCCCAAGGCGGCTGGCCGCGTCGGCGCGCGGCTAGGCGGCGGCCTGCCGCCCCGGCGCCAGCCCGTGCTTGCGGGGCCTCGGGGGCCTCAGCGTAAGATCGCGCGCATGAAGGCCTTCATCGCCCTGCCCAGCCTGTTCCTGCTCGCCCTGCCGCTCTTCGGCGCCCCTCCGGCCGGAGCCCAGGCGCCGACGCCGGCCATGACGCCGGCCGAGGCCTATCAGCGCGGCTGCGCCGAATGCCACCGGCGCGAGAGCTCCGTCCTGCGGGCCATCCCCGCCCGCCCGGAGGCCGAGCGCCGCGCCTGGATCGAGCGTTTCATGGCCCAGCACCCCTGCGCCTGCGACGAGGCGCGGCCGCTGATCGTGGACTACCTGCTGGAGCGGACGCGGCGCTGAACACCACCAAACCCGCGAACCGCGCCGGAGGCCGGCGAGGCGGCGGCGTGCCGCGACACGGCGCCGCGCCGCCCTCCCTCGGGTCAAGGACCGCGGTCGCTGCTGCGCGGAGGGCCAGCTCTTCCTTGCGTCGCGCGCCGACAAGCCTCTCGCCTTCCCAGGCATGCAAGACAGGGAGGCGGCAGGATGCGCCGTCGCTCGCTCCCGAAACCCGGCTTGGTCGTCAGCGCGGCGGCGGCCCTGCTGATACGCGGGCTCTGGCGCACCATGACCATGCCGACCTCGCCACCAGCCAAATCACAGTGCCACAGTTTCATCCACGGCGGGTCGGGATCGCCGGTGGGTAACTGATACGGGC
>NZ_AUDH01000022.1 GCF_000425365.1 Rubritepida flocculans DSM 14296
AGACCACCCTCGTCCAGTGCGCCTGGGCCGCCACCCGCAAGAAGGACAGCTATCTCCGCGCCCAGTTCCACCATCTGCGACAGCGCCGCGGACCGAAAAAAGCCATCTGCGCCGTCGCCGCCTCCATCCTCACCGCCGTCTGGCACATGCTCCAAAACGGAACCTTCTGGCACGATCTCGGACCAAATCACTTCCACCAACGCTCGCCAGAACAGCAGGCACGTCACCTCGCCGCCCAAATCATAAAGCTCGGCTTCGCATGCTCCTTCGAACCACAAGCCGAGGGAGTTTCTGTCTAGCCCACCCGGTTCGCGATCAGCTCCTGCACCACCGCGGGGTCGGCGAGGGTGGAGGTGTCGCCCAGCCCCTCCGTCTCGTTCGCGGCGATCTTGCGCAGGATGCGGCGCATGATCTTGCCCGAGCGCGTCTTGGGAAGGCCGGGGGCCCATTGGATCGCGTCCGGCGTGGCGATGGGGCCGATCTCCTTGCGCACCCAGGCCACCAGCTCCTTGCGCAGTTCCTCGGAGGGCTCCACGCCGGCCACCAGCGTCACGTAGCAGTAGATGCCCTGGCCCTTGAGGTCGTGCGGCATGCCCACCACCGCGGCCTCGGCCACCTTGGGGTGCGCGACCAGCGCGCTCTCGATCTCGGCCGTGCCCATGCGATGGCCGGCGACGTTGATCACGTCGTCCACCCGGCCGGTGATCCAGTAATAGCCGTCGGCGTCGCGGCGCGCGCCGTCGCCGGTGAAATACATCCCCTTGAAGGTGGAGAAGTAGGTCTGCACGAAGCGCGCGTGGTCGCCATAGACGGTGCGCATCTGCCCCGGCCAGGAGTCGAGCAGCACGAGGTTGCCCTCGGCCGCGCCCTCCAGGATCTTGCCGTCATTGTCCACCAGGGCGGGCTTCACGCCGGGCAGCGGCAGGGTGGCGGAGCCGGGCTTCTGCGCCACCGCCCCGGGCAGCGGCGAGATGAGGATGCCGCCCGTCTCGGTCTGCCACCAGGTGTCCACCACCGGGCAGCGCTCCTCTCCCACCACGCGGTAGTACCAGAGCCAGGCCTCGGGGTTGATCGGCTCGCCCACGCTGCCGAGGATGCGCAGCGAGGCGCGGGAATGCTTCTTCACCGGCCCCTCGCCGTCGCGCATCAGGGCGCGGATGGCGGTGGGGGCGGTGTAGAAGATGTTGACCCGGTGCTTGTCCACCACCTGCCAAAAACGCCCGGAATCGGGCCAGGAGGGCACGCCCTCGAACATCAGCGTGGTGGCGCCGTTCGCGAGCGGCCCATAGACGATGTAGGTGTGGCCCGTGACCCAGCCGACATCGGCCGTGCACCAGTAGATCTCGCCCGGGCGGTAGTCGAAGACGAGCTCATGGGTGAAGGACGCCCAGACCATGTAGCCGCCCGTGGTGTGCAGCACGCCCTTGGGCTTTCCCGTGCTGCCCGAGGTGTAGAGGATGAAGAGCGGATCCTCGGCGTTCATCCGCTCCGGCTCGCAGTCCGGCGCCTCGGCGGCGCAGAGCTCCTCCCACCAGTGGTCGCGGCCCGGGGTCATGGCCACCGCCCCGCCGGTGTTTCGCGCCACGACGACGTGGCGGATGGAGGGGCAATGGGCCAGCGCCTCGTCCGCATTCGATTTCAGGGGCACCTTGCGCCCGCCGCGGCGGCCCTCGTCGGCGGTGATGAGCACCGAGCACTCGGAATCCTGGATGCGCGAGGCGAGGCTGTCGGGCGAGAAGCCGCCGAAGACGACGGAATGCACGGCGCCGATGCGCGCGCAGGCGAGCATGGCCACCGCCGCCTCCACGATCATCGGGAGATAGATGCAGACGCGCTCGCCCTTCTTCACGCCGAGGCGGCGCAGCGCGTTGGCCAGCCGGCACACCTTCGCGTGCAGCTCGGCGTAGGTGACCTTGGCGTCGCTGTTCGGGTCGTCGCCCTCCCAGATGATCGCCACCTGCCCGCCGCGCCCGGCGGCGATGTGCCGGTCGAGGCAGGAGACGGAGGCGTTCAGCTCGCCATCCTCGAACCACTTGATCGAGACGTCGCCGGTGAAGTCGGTGTTCTTGATCTTCGTGGGTTCGCGCATCCAGGCGATGCGGCGCATCTCCTGCCGCCAGAAGCCCTCGGGGTCGCGCGCGGCGGCCTCCACCATGGCGGCGCGCGTCTCGGCGGTGACGCGGGCGCGGGCGGCGATCTCGGGCTTGATGGCGATGAGGCCGTCATCGGGCATGGCGTGGCTCCTCCCCCAACCGGGTGCGCTTTGGCGGGCATAACGGCACGGCGCCTTGCGCCGCGTCAATCGCCGGATGTCGCGGAAACGGCGGCATGAAAAGAGCCCCGCCGGAGGCCGGCGGGGCCGAGTTGTTACAAGTCGGGAGAGAGAGGACGTCGTGCGGCGAAGGCGTCGCCCGCCCGCGGGCGCCGCACCGGCCCGCGGGAGGGGAGGGGCCGGCCCCTCAGTTCGTCCGCGGCGCGGCGGGCGCGGGCTGCTGCGGCTGGGCGGGCCGCGCCTGGCCCTGGGCCGCGCCGGGCTGGGCCTGGGCGGGGCGCGGGGCCGTGACCTGGCCGCCCGGCTGGGCCGGGCTGGCCGCCTGGGTGCCCGTCGCGGCGGGGCGCGGCGCGCCGGCGACGGGGGCCGCGCCGCCCTGCGCGAAGGCCGGGGCGGCCGCGCCCATGAGCAGGGCGGCGGCGAGGAGCGAGGGGCGGAAACGCTGCGTCATCGGTGTTCCTCCTTCGGGAACCGCGGCGGGGATGGTCCCGCCGCGTGGGAAGGAGGGTGCCGCCCGGTCGTGGAGGCCGAAGGGCGGCGGCGAGGTCTTGTGGTGGCGCGCAAGGCGGAAGCGTGGCGATCATGGCGCGCCGCCATGATCGGGGGGCGCTTTTGCGGCCGGCCGACGGTGCGGACCTGTCAGCTCTCGGGGCGGATGTTCAGCCGGCGGATCACCGGCCCCCAATGCGCCACCTCCTCGCGCACCAGCTCGGCCAGCGCGGCCGGGGGCGTGCCCAGAGGCTCGAAGCCCGCCGCCTCCAGGGCGCGCCCGGTCTCGGGGTTGGACAGGGCGCGGCCCGTCTCGGCGGCGAGGCGCGCGATGCGCTCGGCCGGCGTGCCGGCGGGGGCGAAGAAGCCGATCCAGGCATAGACGCCCGCCCCCGGCTCGCCCTGCTCGGTCAGCAGCGGCACATCGGGAAGCTGCGCCATCCGCCGGCTGCCGCTGACCCCGATGGCGCGCACCTGCCCCGCCCGCGCCTGCGCGAGCACCGAGCCCGCGGCGGCCGCCATCAGCTCGATGCGCCCGGCCACCAGCTCCGTCACGCTCTGCGGCACGGAGCGGAAGGGCACATGCGTCATCTCGAGGCCGTGGCGGGCGGCGAGTTCCGCCACCAGCAGATGCCCCGTCGAGCCCGCCCCGACCGAGCCGTAGTTCAGCCGCCCCGGATGGGCCCGGGCATGGGCGATCAGCTCCGCCAGGGTCCGCACCGGCAGGTTGGGGTTCACGCAGAGCACGAAGGGCATGCGCGCGAGCAGGCTGATGGGCGCGAGATCCGTCTGCGGATCGTAGCCGAGCTGCGGGTTGAGGATGCGCGCGATGGAGCCCGGCCCGCCGATGGTGACGGCCAGCGTGTGCCCGTCATTGGCCCGCACCGCCGCCTCCACCCCTATGGCGCCGCCCGCGCCGGCGCGGTTGTCCACCACCACGGGCTGGCCGAGCGCAGCCTGCAGGTGCGTCGCCACCGCGCGGGCCGCGATGTCGGGGGTGGAGCCGCCGGGGAAGCCCACGATGATCCGCACCGGCCGGTCCGGCCAGGCGGGCTGGGCGGCGGCGAGGGAGGGGGCGGCGAGCAGGGGCAGGGCGAGGGCGGCGCGGCGGGTCGGGGTCATGGCGGTCCTCCAGCCCCTGGCTATCGCATGGATGTCACCGCGCCGCGAGGTCCATTCGTGGCAGCACGAAGCCGTGCGCGGCGAAGACCGTGGCGCCGAAATCGTTGATGCGCGGATACCACACCCGCACCAGCGACCAGTCGTTGCGCGGCGAGACGTCCAGCACCGGCTGGTCGCGCGCCACCCGCCCGCGCGCGGCGCCGGAGGCCCAGTTCGCGTGATCCACCCGGATTTCGCGCGGCCCCACCACGCGGCTGACCACCGCGACATGCCCCTGCGGCAGCCGGCGCGAGCGGGCCAGCACGATCACGCCCCCCGGCTGCGGCCGGCGGCTGCGGGGGTAGCGGCCGGCGGCGGCCTCCCACCACTCCCAGGCGTCGCCGCGCAACTGGATGCCCGAGCGCATGCGCGCATAGGGCACGCAGGAGAGATCCTCATCCGGCCCGTAGCCCGGCACGCCCGGGCGGGCGGGCGCGGCCACGCGCGTGCTGCCGCACCCGGCCAGCCCCGTCGCGGCCAGCCCCATTCCTGCGATCAGGCCCAGCAGCCCCCGCCGGTCCATCGCCACACCCCCCATCTCGCGCCCGCCTCCCCCGAAGCGGGCAGCCTGACGAATAGCGCGCGCGCGGGGCGCGAATCCAGCGCGGGAAGGGGTGGTGGGGCATCCCGGCGGCGGCGGGCGGCCACCCGCGGGAGGCCCGCGCGGCCGCCGCTGCGCCCCGGTTCTGGCGCGCAGCCGCCTGGCCGGGCCGCCATGCGGTGCGCGTCGCTGGGCGGTGGCGAGCCGGCGCGCGCGATCCGTCCGGCGCGACCGCCGCCCCGATCAGTCCTCCCCGCCCTCGCCCTCGGCGCCCTCGCCGCGGCGCTCGCCGCGCGGCTGGGGAAAGGCGGCGATGCTGCGCTCGGCGAGGCCCGGGAGCGAGTCCAGAATGTCGCGCCAGGCGGTCTCGTCGCCCAGGCGGCAGGCCTCCTCGAGCCGGCCCGCCGCATCCCTGAGCGCGATGGCCCCGAAGGTGGCGGCCGAGGCCTTGAGTGTATGCGCCTCCTCCTCGATGCGCGCGGGGTCGGTCAGGCCGTGCATGCGGCGCACCCGCTCCTTCGTCTCGGCGGCGAAGACGCTGATCAGGCGCGGCAGCCGGCCGGGGCCCACGGCGGCGCGCAGCTCCTCCAGCGTCTCGCGGTCGAGCAGCGGGGGCAGCAGCCCGGGCTCGGGCGGCGGGGCGGGGGCGCGGGGGCGGCGGGGGCGGCTGTCGAGCACCTTCTCGACGGCGCGCAGCAGCTCCAGCCGGTCGAGCGGCTTGGCCAGATGCCCGTCCATGCCGGCCTCCAGGCAGCGCTCGGCGTCGCCGGGCATCACGCTCGCGGTCATGGCGATGATGGGCACGCGCCCGCGCGGGCCGCGGATCTGGCGGATGGCGCGGGTGGCGGCGTAGCCGTCCATCAGCGGCATGCGCAGATCCATCAGGATCAGGTCGTAGTCGCCGGATTCGGCGGCGGCCACTGCCTCGGCGCCGTCGCGCGCCAGCTCCACCGTGTAGCCCGCCTTGCGCAGGATGGCGGCGGCGACGAGCTGGTTCGCCTTGCCGTCCTCGGCCAGCAGGATGCGCCCATGCGCGAGCGCGGGCGGCGGGGCGAGTTCGGGCCGCGGGGCGAGGCGGGTGGGCGGCGCGCCGGATTCCGGCACCGGCGGCAGGGGCAGGTCGAAGAAGAAGGTGCTGCCGCGCCCGGGCGTGCTGTCCACCGCGATCTGCCCGCCCATCAGCGCCACCAGCCGCTTGCAGATGGCGAGCCCGAGCCCCGAGCCTGACTGCTCCGCCCCCGCCTCCGCCTGGGTGAAGCGGGTGAAGAGCTTGGCGCGCAGCTTGGGCGGGATGCCGATGCCCGTGTCCGTCACGGCGAAGCCCACATGCCCGTCGGGCAGCGCGGCGAGGCGGATTTCGACCGAGCCGCGATGGGTGAACTTCACCGCATTGTCCGCGAGGTTCAGCAGCACCTGGCGGATGCGCGTGGCGTCGCCGATCAGCTCGGCCGGCAGCAGGTGATCGAGGCTCGCCGAGAGGTCTATCCCCTTCTCCGCCGCGGCGGGGGCCAGCAGGTCGAGCACGTCCTTCACCACATCGGCGAGGCGGAAGGGGGCGGGGTGGATGTCGAGCTTGCCGGCCTCGATCTTCGAGAGGTCGAGCAGCTCGTTCACCGTGTGCAGCAGGGTGGCGCCGCAGCGGCGCGCCGTCTCGGCATAGGCGCGCTGCTCGGCGTCCAGCGGCGTGTCGAGCAGCAGGGAGAGCGTGCCCATGACCCCGTGCAGCGGCGTGCGCACCTCATGGCTCGTGAAGGCGAGGAAGTCGCTCTTCTCCTTGTTGGCGCGCTCGGCGGCGCGGCGGGCCTTCTCCACCTCGCGCTCGGCGCGCTTGCGGGCGGTGACGTCGTGCTGGATGCCGACATAGGCGACGAGACGTCCCTCGGGGTCGAAGACCGGGGCGAGGCGCAGCTCGTTGGTGAAGCGCCGGCCGTCCTTGCGGTGGTTGGTGAACTCGACGGTGATCGGCTTCTGCTCGGCGATGGCGCGGCGGATCTGGCGCACCACGGATTTCTCGGTGCCCGGGCCCTGGAGGAAGCGGCAGTTGCGGCCCAGCACCTCCTCCGCCGGGTAGCCGGTGATCTTCGAGAAGGCCGGGTTGCAGAAGACGAGCGGGCAGTCGGGCAGGGAGGGGTCCGCCACCGTGATGCCGGTGGGCGCGGAGGCGATGGCGAGCGCCAGCACGCCGCCCAGCCCCGCGGCGGCCACGGTGCCGTCGCTTCCCTCCAGCAGCGCGTTGCCGCCCTCGTCCCGCCTGAGCCGCGGCATGGGAAACTTGGGCCGGGCTTCGCTACGCGTCGTAGGCGACGAGGGTTTCGACGGGGACATCGAGGCGGCTCCTTCCCTTGAGGAAGGTGAGCTCGATCATCGCCGCGACCGCGGGAACCTCGGCCCGCGCGGCCCGCAGCAGGCGGACCCCCGCGGCCATGGTGCCCCCCGTCGCCAGCAGGTCATCGAGCAGGATGACCCGCTGGCCCGGCTCCACCGCATCGGCCTGCATCTCGATCCGGTCCGTGCCGTATTCGAGGGCGTAGTCGAGGCCGATGGTGGCGCCGGGCAGCTTGCGCGGCTTGCGCAGCATGATGAAGCCGAGCCCGAGTTCGAGCGCGAGCGGGGCGGCCAGCAGGAAGCCCCGGCTTTCGATGCCCGCCAGCACATCCGGCTTGTAGGGCGCGACGCGCGCGGCCATCAGCGCCATGGCGGCCTTCCAGGCCGGCCCGTGCCGCAGCAGGGTCGAGATGTCGTAGAACAGGATCCCGGGCTTCGGGAAATCCGGGATGCCCCGGATATGGGACTTGAGTTCGTCTGGGGTCACGGCTTTCTTCGCTGGCTGGCGGCGCGGGCGCGCCACGCGCCGTCCCTCCGCTCTCTGTCACTCTACGCCCGCGCGCCAATATCCCGCAAGCCGAACCCCGGCTTCCTTCCCTTCCTTCCAGGAAACAGGCCAGGAGCATGTCGAGAACCACCCTTGCGTTCCTGATCGGCGCAGTCGGATTTGTCGGCTACATCGTCGCCGTGGTGACGATCGGGGATTTCTTCGTGCGCCAGCATTGGGCGGTGCAGCTCGTTTACTATGTCACCGCCGGAATCGTCTGGGTGTTTCCGGCCAGGCGACTGATGCTCTGGGGCGCGGCGGGGCGGCGGGGGTGAGCCGCCCGTATCACTGGAAGCCGCCGCCCAGGGTGAAGCGCGGCCGCCAGCCCGCCTCGCGCGAGAGCACCAGCTCATCCGCCCGCTCCGGCCGCTCCAGCGCGCCCAGCAGGGCGCGCGTCAGCCCCTCCTCGCCCTCCACCGCATAGGGCTCGCCCGTTCGGGTGAAGGCGGTGAGGTACGGGGCGAGGCCGCGCCAGCCCTCAAGCACCGCACGCGGGCCCGGGCCGGGGCGGGCGAGCGCGGCGGCGAGATCGAGCCGCAGCACCACCAGCGCGCCCTCGGCCAGGGCCGCCCGGGCCCAGGAGGCGCCCTCCTCGCCCAGCGCCTCTGCCGCGCCGAGCCGCAGCAGATCGAGCCGCGCGAGCCCCTCGCGCGCCAGCGCGGCCTCGGGGGAGTCGAGCGCCACCGCCCGCACCCGCGCCGCGGCCACCCCGTTGCCGGCGAGATTCGCCGCCAGCGCCGCCGCGGCCTCGAGCCCCGGCTCATGCGCGACCAGCGCGGCATGCGCGGGCGCGCCGAGCGCGAAGCCCAGCGCGGCGATGCCGATGCCCGCCCCCGCATCCAGGATCACCCGCCCCGCGCCCTCGGAGGTCCAGGCGGCGCGCAGCAGCGCGGCGTGGCGCGCCGCGAGGTCGAAGCCCGGCGGCGGGCTCCCGGCCGGGCCATCGAGCCCGTGCAGCGCCACCCGCCGACCGGCGAGCCAGTGCGGGCGCGCCGGCGGGCGCGGGCGCTGCGGCGTGCGTCGCAGGAGTTCGGGCGAATCGAGCAGCAGCCGGCGCAGCGCGCGCAAATCCGGCGTCTCGGCGCGCAACGCGGCGATGGCGGCGGGGGAGGGGGGCTCGCCATCGCGCAGCAGCAGCAGCGTGGCGGCCGCCTCCGCCGTCACGGGGCCCAGGATCCAGCCGCCACGCTCCGGGAAGCCCTCGGCGGCGTGGGCGGCGAATTCGGGGCTCGCCAGAAGCGCCTCGCGCAGCCCGGCGAAATCGGCCCCGCCCAGCCAGTCGCCGATCACCTGCTCGGATTCCGGCTCGCGGCCGAGCACGAGGCGATAGGCCCAGCGCACCAGCCCACGCGTGAGCGCCGGCGCGGCGGCGATGGGGGCGGCGGCGGGCGCGGAGGTCATGGCCGCGGGCTATTCCGCGCCGGGCGGCGGGGCGTCAAGCGCCCCGGCGCGCCGCCGCCGCCGCTTGCTTCGCCTCTGCGCGCGGCCGCCCGCCTCAGGCGATCTCGCGCAGCAGCTTGCGGCGCACCGCGGTGCCGAAGGCGTCGAAATCCTCCGCCACGATCAGGAAGGCGCCCGGCCCGCCGATCACGTTCTGCTCGAAGTAGCGGTCGAGCGGGACGGGCGGCATGCGGCCGAAGGTGGGGCGGTCGTTCACGATGGGCAGGCCGTTGATCACGATGCCCTCGGCCACCGCCTCGTCGCGCGCCAGCTCGGCAGGCCGGCCGGAGTTGTTCACCCCGTCGCCCGAGACGTCGATCACCCGCCGCGTGCCCTCGAAGGGCGCGTCCCGCAGCACCTGGCGGGAGAAGTCGATGGCGCCGGAGATGGAGGTCCAGGAGAGCGAGGCGCGCGGCGCCTCGGCCAGCGTCTCGGCCCAGAGATCGGCGTCGCGCTGGTTCGCGATGCGCGTCCAGGGGATCACCACGCGCTGGTATTCGAAGCCCGCCCACTCGACATAGGCGAGGCCGATGGCGCCGATCATGCCGCGGCGGATCACCTCCACCACGCGCGGGTCGCTCACCGCGGCGCGGTAGCCCTCGCGCTGCAGCCGCGCCTCGTCCTCATCGATGGAGCGCGAGACGTCCACGGCGAGCACCAGCAGCACGTCCACCGGCTCGGGCTGGGCGCGGGCGGGGCGGGGCGCGAGGCCGGCGGCGAGGCCCGCGCCGAGCCCGGTGGCGAGAAGGGAACGGCGCAGCATGGCGGGCCTCCTCTCAAGACCGCCATGGAAGCGGGGCGCGAGCGGCCCCGGCAAGGGAAATCCGCCCGGCGGGGCGCTCGTTCCGCCCGCGTCAGCCCCATTCGCGCGAGCGATCGCGCCCGTGTTCGAGCCCGGCGAGGCCGAGCACCAGCAGCACGCCCCCGCCGGCCGCGCCGATCGCGGCGGCGAGCGGCGCGACGCGCCCGGGCATGAGCCCGTCGGTCAGCATCAGCAGGACGACGCCGAGGATCAGGATCAGTCCGGCGACGGTCAGGAAAATGGCCAGGCGCTGCATGGCGGGGATCTCCTCCCCGCCTTCCTCCCTGGCCCGCGCGGCGCGAAGCGGGAGGCTTTGCGGCGATTTCGTGGACCTCCATGCGCCTCGCGGGCAGGGGCCATGCGGCTACATCACCGCATAGACATCGTAGCGCGGCCCCGAGGGCGGGCGCTGGCCCACCCCGATGGCCAGGGTGCGGTTGAGCCAGGCATGCTCGGGCGCGGCCGTCTGGAAGCGCATGAGGGTGCGGAAATAATACTCGGCCGGGGGCACGGCCTCCCCGGCGGCGAGCCGGGCCAGCACCTCGGGCGCGCCGGTGCGGATGCCGGCATACTGCACATGGATCAGCCCGCCCGAGGCGGCCTTGATGGTGAGCCGCACGTCGATGTGCGCGGTGCCGTCGGCCTCCACGCGCAGCCAGTCGGCCGCCGTGCCGCCCAGCACCTCGCCCTGCAGCCGCGGCCCCGAGACGACGCCGCCGGTGACGGGCACGATGCGCAGATCCATCTGATCCGCGCCCTTGCCCACCATCTGCGGGGCGCCCACGGCGATGTCCATGGTGAAGATGTGCGCGACGGCGAGCGGCAGCGGTGCGGTCATGGCGGTCCTCCCGACGGGAGATGTTGCCGTGCGCGGCGCGGGGGCGCCAGGGCTTGCGCGCTTCCGCCGGCGTCCGCGGGCGTAACGGGGGAGAGCAGAGAGGCCAGGCCGTCGCCCTCGCCGCTCTGTGCCGCGATGGCGAGGCTCAGGCCGGGCCGCCGCGCCGGCACCGCGGCGACGTGGCGCGGGTGGGTGTTGGCTCCCGCCGCGACGCTGTCCTTCCCGGCGGCGCAGGCCCCGCGCGAGTCCGGCGTTGGTGGCGCCGCCGGCCGTCATGCGGCCGGCAGTGTGCGGGTTCACGCCGGCTTCGCGCGCCCGGCCATCAGCCGGCCGAACATGGGCCAGAACAGCATCACGAGCCCCGCCGCCATGATCCCGCCCGAGAGCCAGTTCGAGAAGAAGATGGCGAGCGAGCCCTCGGAGAGCAGCAGCGCCTGGCGGAAGCTCTCCTCCGTCCGGTCGCCCAGCACCAGCGCCAGCACCAGCGGCGCGAGCGGATAGTCGAGCTTCTTCATCACATAGCCGATCACGCCGAAGACCAGCATCAGCACCACGTCGAACTCCGCCGAGTTCACCGTATAGGCGCCGATGGCGCAGACCATGAGGATGATGGCGGCGATGATGGCGAAGGGCACGCGCAGGATGGCCGCGAACCAGGGCACGGCCGCCAGCACGATGACGAGGCCCACCACATTGCCGAGATACATCGAGGCGATCAGCCCCCAGACGAAGTCCTTCTGCTCGACGAACAGCATGGGCCCCGGCTGCAGCCCCCACATGATGAGCCCCCCCAGCAGCACGGCCGCGGTGGGCGAGCCCGGCACGCCGAGCGAGAGCATGGGCAGCAGCGCCGAGGTGCCCGCCGCATGCGCCGCCGTCTCGGGCGCCACCACGCCCTCCACCCGGCCCGTGCCGAAGCTCGAGGGATCCTTCGACATGCGCCGCGCCACGCCATAGCTCATGAAGGAGGCGGGCGTGGCGCCGGCCGGCGTGATGCCCATCCAGCAGCCGATGAGGGAGCTGCGCAGGAACAGCCAGGCATGGCGCGGCAGCTCCGCCCAGGTGCGCAGCACCGTGCCGAGGGTGATGCGCGCGGACTGCCCCTTGAAGCGCAGCCCCTCCTCGATGGACTGGAAGATCTCGCTGAGGCCGAACAGGCCGATGACGACCACGAGGAAGTCGATCCCGCGCATGAGCTCGAGCGAGCCGAAGGTCATGCGCAGCTGGCCCGTCACGCCGTCCATGCCCACGCCGGCCAGCAGGAAGCCGAACATCATCGCCGCAAGCGCCTTCCAGGGCGAGCCGCGCGAGAGGCCGACGAAGCAGGCGAAGGAGAGGAACATCACCGCGAAGAACTCGGGCGGGCCGAACTTCAGCGCGAACTCCGCCACCAGCGGCGCGACGAAGGTGATCATCACCACGGCGATGAGCGCGCCGACGAAGGATGAGGTGAAGGCCGCCGTCAGCGCCTCGGCCGCGCGGCCCTGCTGCGCCATCGGGTAGCCGTCGAAGGTGGTGGCGACGCTCCACGGCTCGCCCGGGATGTTGAACAGGATGGAGGTGATCGCACCCCCGAACAGCGCGCCCCAGTAGATGCAGGAGAGCAGGATGATGGCGGAGACCGGCGGCAGCGCGAAGGTGAGCGGCAGCAGGATGGCGATGCCGTTGGCGCCGCCCAGCCCCGGCAGCACCCCGATGAGCACGCCGAGCACGATGCCCGCCACCATCAGCAGCAGGTTCTCCCACTGCAGCGCCACGGCGAAGCCCTGCATGAGGAGCGAGATTTCTTCCATTCGGGACACCCTCGGCGCCCCACCCGGGCGCGCACATGGAAAGCGAGCGGGCCGGCCCGGCCGGACGCCGACGGAAACCCGACGCGGCTTCGCCGCGGCGGGGGCAGGACCTGTGAGGAAGGCAGCCTCGACGGGGATTCAGTATCCCAGCCAGGTCTCGACCGGCCCTTTGGGCAGCGCCACCAGGAACCAGATCTCGAACACCGCGAAGGCCACCAGCGCGGCGGCCGCGCCCGCGGGCAGGGAACTCGCCCAGCGGAAGCCCCCGAAGCGGATCATGAAGAAGGCGACCAGCACCGCCGAGGAGAGGTAGATCCCCGCGAAGGGAATGACCGCGACGAACACCGCCGTCGGCACGAAGACCTGCGCGACCAGGCCAAGCTGCCCCCAGCTCGCGAACAGGGGCGCGCCGCCGCCCGCCGCGCGCCGGCCCGCGCGCAGCGCGGCCACGAGGTTGCCGAGGCTCGCCCCCACCAGGATCAGCCCGAGCCAGAAGGGGAAATAGCCTGATTGCGGCCCATCCGCCCCCCAGCCCGCGCCGATGCGCAGCGCATCCTGGATGGCGACGCCGCCCACCGCCATCAGCAGCACGGCGGTGGCGATCTCCATGCCCTTGAGGGTGGGGCCGCGCTCGGGGGCGGCGGTGTCGAGCAGCGCGGCGTCGCGGGTGGTGATGCTCATGGGCTCAGCCTCCCGCGCCGATGAAGCCCGCTTCCTGCATGAGGGTGCGGTGGCGCGCCTCCTCGCGCGCCAGCCACTCGCGGAAGGGCTCGCCCGTCAGGCTCGTGGTGTTGAAGGCGCCCTGCAGCATCAGGTCGCGCCATTCGGGGGTCTGGCTCACGCGGTTCAGCAGCTCCACCCAGTACTGCACCTGGGCGGGGGTGATGCCGGGCGCGCCGAAGATGCCGCGCAGCATCAGGTATTCCACGTCGAGCCCCGCCTCGCGGCAGGTCGGGATGTCCTGCCAGCCCATGGTCTCGGTGATGCGGCCCTCGCCGGGCAGGCGGCGGCTGTCGAAGACGCACAAGGGCCGCAGCGTGCCGGCGCGCCAGTGGGTCACGGCCTCGATGGGGTTGTTCACCGTGGCGTCGATGTGCCGGCCGACAAGCTGCG
Source organism: Rubritepida flocculans DSM 14296 (assembly GCF_000425365.1). GTDB lineage: Bacteria > Pseudomonadota > Alphaproteobacteria > Acetobacterales > Acetobacteraceae > Roseococcus > Roseococcus flocculans. The sequence goes on from NZ_AUDH01000022.1 coordinate 13,322, forward strand.
TGGCCACCTCGCCGCCGCCGCGGAAGGGGACGTAGGTGAAGCTGGCGCCGGTGGCGCGCTGGATCGCCACCGTGATGATCTGGTCCTCCTGGCGGGAGCCGGTGCCGCCCATGCGCAGCCGCCCGGCCTTGGCGGCCTCGACGAACTCGGCCAGCGTATTCCAGGGGGAGGCGGCGTTCACCCAGAGCACGAACTCGTCCAGCGCCATCATCTTGATGGGCGTGAGGTCGCGCCAGGAGAAGGGAACGCCGGTGGAGAGCGGCGTGGTGAAGAGGTTGGAGAGGCTGATGATCAGCACATGCGGGTTGCCGCGGGCGTTCTTCGCCTCGAGGAACCCCTCCGCCCCCGCGCCGCCGGCCTTGTTCACCACCATCATGGGCTGGCGCATCAGGTTGTGGCGGGAGACGATGCCCTGGATCACGCGCGCCATCTGGTCCGCGCCGCCGCCCGTCCCGGCGGGGACGATGAACTGGACGGGGCGCTGGGGTTCCCAGCCGCGCTGGGCCTGTGCCGCGCCGCTGGCGAGAAGCCCGGCGCCGAGGGCGGGGAGAGAACGACGATGCAGCATGACGGCACGCCTCCGGTTCTGCGGGATTGAAAATGCCGTAAATCGCCGGGGGAGGGAGGGGCGCGGCGCTGCAAAGGCGTCAAAGCGATGTGAAGCGATGAAAACCTTGCAAATCCAACGACTTTGTGGGTCTCGCCCCGCTTCACCGCACCGGCGAAGCGCCGCATAAGGCGAGGCGCCAACCCCGGGGGGCTTTCACAAGCATGACAGCGGTCAACACCCTTTCCGAACTCCTCGCCCGCGGCGCCGCCGATGCGCCCGCGATCCGCGCGCCCGGCCGGCCCATGCTGACCCATGGCGGGCTGCGCGCCCTCGCCCGGCGCACGGTGGAGGGGCTGAACGGCATCGGCATCGGGCGCGGGGACCGCGTGGCCATCGTGCTGCCCAACGGGCCGGAGATGGCGGCGGCCTTCCTCTGCATCGCCGCCGGCGCCTCCACCGCGCCGCTCAATCCGGCCTACAAGGAGGAGGAGTTCGCCTTCTACCTCGAGGATCTGCGCGCCCGCGCGCTGGTGGCGCAGCAGGGGGTGGAGACGCCGGCGCGCGCCGTGGCCGCGCGGCTCGGCATCCCGGTGCTGGAGCTGCTGCCCGGCGAGCCGGCGGGCGCCTTCACGCTGCAGGGCGGCGCCCCCGCCCGCGCGCCCAACCCGGGCTTCGCCCTGGCGGAGGACGAGGCGCTGGTGCTGCACACCTCGGGCACCACGGCGCGGCCCAAGATCGTGCCGCTCAGCCAGCGCAACATCACCGCCTCGGCCGCGCATATCGGCGCGACGCTGGAGCTCTCGCCCTCCGACGCCTGCCTCAACATCATGCCCCTCTTCCACATCCACGGGCTGATCGCGGCGGTGCTCTCGAGCATCGCGGCGGGCGGCGCGGTGATCTGCACGCCCGGCTTCGACGCGCTGCGCTTCTTCCGGCTGCTCGATGAGGAGCGGCCCAGCTGGTACACGGCCGTGCCCACCATGCACCAGGCCATCCTGGCGCGGGCCGAGCGCAACCAGGACGTGATCCAGCGCGCGCGGCTCCGCCTCATCCGCTCCTCCTCCGCCTCGCTGCCGGGGCCGGTGATGCAGGCCATGGAGGCGACCTTCGGCTGCCCGCTCGTCGAGAGCTACGGCATGACGGAGGCCGCGCACCAGATGGCCTCCAACCCGCTGCGCGGGGCGCGCAAGCCGGGCTCGGTGGGGCTGCCCGCGGGCCCCGAGATCGCCATCATGGACGAGGAGGGCACGCTCTTGCCGCGCGGCGCGGTGGGCGAGGTGGTGATCCGCGGCCCGAACGTGACCGCCGGCTACGAGAACAACCCCGAGGCCAACGCCAAGGCCTTCACCCATGGCTGGTTCCGCACCGGGGACCAGGGCATGCTGGACGCCGACGGCTACCTGGTGCTGACCGGGCGGCTCAAGGAGCTGATCAACCGCGGTGGCGAGAAGGTGAGCCCGCTCGAGGTGGATGGCGTGCTCAGCGCCCATCCGGCCGTGGCGCAGGCGCTCACCTTCGCCATCCCGCACGCGAAGCTGGGCGAGGAGGTGGGCGCGGCCGTGGTGCTGAAGGAAGGCGCGGAGCTGACCGAGCGCGAGCTGCGCGACTTCGCGGCGCGCCACCTCGCGGATTTCAAGGTGCCGCGCAAGGTGGTGTTCCTGCCGGAAATCCCGAAGGGAGCGACGGGCAAGCTGATGCGCATCGGGCTCGCCGAGAAGCTGGGGATCAGTCTGTAACGTGCAACTGAGCGACTTGATCTTCCTGGGTATACTCTGCTGTTCCGTTGTCGCCGCATTACTTTTTCACCATGTCTTTCGGGTTATTCAAAGGCGGCGAATCAGACGAAAGATCGCGATTCTTGAAGGCAATATATCCAAGAAAGAAACAGAAATTCTGCTTTTAAAGACCGAATTACAGGCTTCACTTGGGCGTTGGAATGCTGCATTCGGGAGATTTTGTTCCGTTGATGTCGAAACAACGGGCATTAAGCGCGCGAGTTCGAAGATCATTCAAATTGGTCTTTGTTTATTCGATGGGGGAGAAATCAATGGAAAACGGATCTGGTGGATCGATCCAGGAGTGCGGATCCCGCCGTCTGCAACAAAAGTAAATAACATAAAGGATTCAGACGTTCGTGGAAAGGGGTCATTCAGTCAGCATTCGGAAAATATTAAGCGTCTTTTGACAAGATATCCGTTGGTTGGCCACAACTTGTATTTTGACATATCGATGATAATCTCTGAATTCAAAAGAATAGGCCAACATATAGAGGTTCGACCACTTTACTGTACCATGAGGGACGTGTGGTATGATGAGGCGATAGAGCCGCCGGCGCCAAGGGATCAGCCTCGACAAAGAGAAATGCCTCGTTGGCAAAAGCTAGGACATTTGGCGGAATCTCTGGGCGTCTTGCCGCACGGGCCGCTTCACGACGCGTTCGTTGACGCGCGTCTCGCGGGGGAGTGCTTCATAGCGCGCGCTCGCCAGGAAGTCGGGCGGAGCGAAGCAGCCTTGCAGCGAGCTGAGGCTGAGCTGGTCCGTCTCCGCGCCGAACTCGACGCCGCCCGGGCTGAGCTCAATACACGGAGGAGGAAAGTCTGGTCATGAGACTCTGCGTCTTCGGGGCCGGCGCCATCGGCGGGCTGATGGCGGCGAAGCTCGCGGCCGCCGAGGCGGCCGAGGTCACCATCATCGCCCGCGGCCCGCACCTCGCCGCCATGCAGGCGCATGGCCTCAAGCTGCGGAGCGAGGGGACGGAGACCGTGGTGCGCCCGCGCTGCGTCGCCACCCCCGAGGAGGCGGGGCCGCAGGATGCGGTGATCGTCACCCTCAAGGCGGTGGGGCTGCCCGGCGCCGCGCCGCAGATCGCGAAGCTGCTCGGGCCCGAGACCGCGATCGTCTCGGCCGTGAACGGCATCCCCTGGTGGTACTTCCACCGCATCGGCGGCGCGCATGAGGGCCGGCGCGTGGAGAGCGTGGACCCGGGCGGCGTCGTCTCCGCCCATCTGCCGCCCGAGCGCGCCATCGGCTGCATCGTCTATCCCGCGGCCGAGGTGCCCGAGCCCGGGGTGATCGAGCACTCCTACGGCGACCGCTTCACGCTGGGCGAGCCTTCGGGCGAGCGCACGCCGCGCGTCGAGGCGCTCTCCAAGGCGCTGATGGCCGCGGGCTTCAAGGCGCCGGTGCGGCCGAGAATCCGCGACGAGATCTGGGTGAAGCTCTGGGGCAACCTGGCCTTCAACCCGATCAGCGCGCTGACGCTGAACACGCTCGACCAGCTCACCGGCGATCCGGGCCAGCGCGAGGTGGCGCGGAACATGATGCTGGAGGCGCAGGCGATCGCGGAGAGCCTCGGCGTGCGTTTCGCCATCGACGTGGACAAGCGCATCGCGGGTGCGGCCGAGGTGGGGGCGCACCGCACCTCCATGCTGCAGGACCTGGAGCGCGGGCGGCCCATGGAGATCGAGGCGCTGCTCGGCGTGGTGGTGGAGTTCGCGGAGCTGACGGGCCTGCCCGCCCCCACCTGCCGCACCGTGCTCGCTCTGCTGCGGGCCCGGGCGCGGGCGGCGGGGCTGCTGTAGCGGGCGCGCGCCGCCGCCCGTATCATGCCAGCGGCCGCTGATTTCGAATCCTGAGGAGGCGGCGCGGCCGCTGGTATGGCCCTGTTTAGGCGCGCAGCCGCCACGCCTGGTCCCATCGAAGCAAAGCTTCGATGGGTGCCTGCCAACCCTGCGCGCGATACGGGCAGCATGCCCTGCCGACCGTATCAGTTACCCACCGGCGGTCCCCACCCGCCGTGGATGAAACTGTGGCACTATGGTTTGGGTGGTGGCGAGGTCGGCATGCCGATGGTGCGCCAGAGCCCGCGTGTCAGTTTCTGTCTAGGTGAAGCCGAACATTTCGGCGGTCAGCGACGCCTTCTGCCAGCCCAGCAGCGTCAGCGTGCCGCCGTATCCTGTGTCGATCACGAGGCCGTTCCAGTCATCGGTGCTGCGCGCCAGCACATCCGCGAAACTGTCGAGCCGCGGGCCGAAGCGGCTGAACTCGATGACGTCGCCCGCCTCGAAGTCCTCGATGATGTCATGGCCGTGGGTGCGGGTGAACACGAAGCGGTCCCGCCCGTCGCCGCCGGCGTAGTGCTGGTTGCCCGCCCCGTCCAGGAAGCGGTCGTCGCCCATGCTGCCGATGAAGCGTTCGAAGCCGGTGAGGCTGTTCTGCTGGCTGCCGCCGGCGAGGGAGAGGCGCCCGCGCGCCACATCCACCACCGCGCCCCAGCCCATGGCCTGCGAGCCGAAGCCGCTGAGATCGAGCGTGTCGAAGCCCGCGCCGCCGTCGAATGCGTTGCCGCGGAAGACGATGCGCGCGACATCCCCCACCGCCTGGATGGCGAGGGAGAAGGTGTCGTTGCCCTCGCCGAGGATGACGCTGTTGTTCTCGAAGCGGATGACGGCCGTGCCGTCGCCGCCGCGCGCGCCGTCCTCGCCCGCCGCGGCGCCGAAGACGAGGGTGGCGTCCGCGCCGATCAGGCTGCTCTGGTCGGCCACGCCGGCCCCGCCCCGGCCGCCCTCGCCGCCCTGGCCGCCCACGGCGCGGAGAAACACGACGATGCTGTCATCGCCCGCGCCGGTGGCGATGCGGTTGTCCTGGAGGAGGGCCGCGGCCTTGCCGCCCGCGCCGCCGGCCCCGCCGGGCGCGGAATCCGCGAAGTCGAGGCGGGTCGTGGAGCCGCCGCCGCCCGGGGCGTTGGTCACGAGCTGGCTGCCCGAGACGGCGGCGCCGCCCTGTCCGCCCTGTCCGCCCCGCCCGCCATAACCGCCATAGGCCTCGATGTGCAGAAGCAGCGCCTGGTTCAGCCCCTGCTGGTCGGAGAGGTCGAGCCCGCGGATGACGCCCTGGGCGTTGCCGCCCCGCCCGCCCTCGCCGCCGGCCGCGCCCGCGCCCGCGCTGCCGCCCCATCCGCCATCCAGCCCGGTGCCGCCCGCGCCGCCATCCCCGCCCTGGGCCAGGGCGTAGAGGAGGGTCATGCCCGTGTTGCGGAGTGTGAGGTTCTCGATGGCGGCGAGGCCGAGTGCGCCATGGCCGCCGCGCCCGGCCGCGCCCGCATCGCCCGCGGCATTTCCCTGCGTGGTCCAGGTGGAGCGCGAGAGCGCGCCGGAGACGGGGTCCAGGAACTCGTCCATGCGCAGGACATCGCCGCCCGCGCCGCCGCCCTGCCCGCCGCTGCCGCCCTGCCCGCCCTGGCCGCCGGTCGCCTGGGCCGAGACCCTGACGAAGCCCACCTCCGCGAGCGTCGCATCGCGCAGCGCGGCCGTGGCGCGGCCGCCGACGCCGCCCGCCCCGCCGAGGCCGCCATCGCCTCCGGCGAGGTAGCTGGTCAGGCGGCCGCCGGGCAGGAAAGCATCGGTGTATTGTTGAGACGTGCCGGCCCCGCCGCCGCCCCCGGCCCCGCCACCACCGCCGAGAGCCGTGAGGCCCCAGACGGCGAAGCCGCCGCCGTCGCCCTCCAGCACCTGGCCGCTGCGTTCGGCCATGGCCGCGCCGCCGGGGCGCCCGACGCCCGCGGGCACGCCATCCCGGCTCGGAACGCTGAGCTGCCGGTCCAGGCCCGTGCGGCCCGTGGCGCCCTGGGCGCCGAAGGCGCTGGCGTCATCCTCGAAGGACAGGCTCATGCGCGCCCCCGGCATGTCGCGGTCGTGTCGGGAACGACACTGATGCCATGCGATCCTTGGCGCAAGCGAAGATGTGCGGCGGAATGAGCCGGGCGGCCTGACATGCCGCCCGGTCTCGCGCGCCGGCACCCGGCGAGATGGCGGACCCCGCCCCGGTAACCGGCGGGAAACCCGTCGCGCCATAGCAAGGGCTTGCCAAAAAGGGAGCCCGCCCCCGTGCCGCTACGCGATGTCACCGCGCGCCTCCTCCCCGCCCGGGGCCGGCCGGAAGGGGAGCGCCGCCGCGCCCCCCAGCCGGCCGGCCGGGCGCGCGGCCGCGGGGCCATGCCCTGGGGCGATCTCGGCGCCCAGGCCGTGCGGCGGCTCACGCGCGCCTACCTCCTCGCGCTCGGGCTTCTCGCGGCGCTGATCCTGGCCGGAGGGCTGCTCAGCGGCGACCTGCTGCGGCGACAGAACGAGAAGGCGGCCGCGCTGCACGCCGCGGCGCAGCTTCCCTTCACCGTGCAGCGCATCGCGCGCCTCGCGCCGGTCGCCGCCACGGGGCGGGACGCGGCGGCCCTCGCCACCGTGGAGGAGGAGGCGCGGGCCATGCTCGGCGCGCTCGAGCGCTGGCGCGCCCTGGCCGAGCGCACGGGCCTGCTGGCCGATCCCGGCCCCGCGTTTCGACACCTGGGGTTTCGGCCGCTGCTGGGCGGCGCGGAATCCTTCGCCCTGCAGGCGCTCGCGCTCGGCCCGCTCATCGAGGCGGGCGAGGCGCGGTTCGCCGCGCAGGCCGCCGAGGCGCTGCGCCATGAGGGGCAGGAGCATCTGGCCCCCCTGCTGCGGGACGGCGCGAACGCCCTGGCGCTGCGCACCGAGACGCAGATGGCCTGGATCCAGCGCCTGCATGGCGGGCTGCTGACGCTGGCGCTGCTGCTGCTGGGCGCGCAGGCGGTGCTGATCTTCGGCCCGCTGACGCGCCGCATCGGCCGGCTCGCCGCGCGGCTGGAGGTGGAGGCGCGGACCGACTCCCTCACCGGGCTGATGAACCGCCGCGCCGTGACCGAGGCGCTGGCGCTGCGCCTCGCCCAGGGCGAGCCGCTCGCGCTCATCGCCGTGGACCTCGACCACTTCAAGGAGGCGAACGACGCCGAGGGCCACGAGGCCGGCGATGCGCTGCTGCGCGCCGCGGCCCAGCGGCTGCGGCGCAGCCTGCGCCGCACCGACATCGTGGGCCGGCTGGGCGGGGACGAGTTCGTGGCCTTCCTCCCCGGCGTGCGCGAGGAGGCGGAGGTGCGCGCCATCGCCGAGCGCGTGCGCCGCGTCCTGCACGAGAGCGTGCCCTATCGCAACCGCCGGCTGCGGCTGGGCGCCACGCTGGGCGTGGCCCTGGCGCCCGGCGACGCCACCACGGGCGAGGCGCTGCTGCGCGCGGCCGACGCCGCGCTGGTGCGCGCCAAGCGCGCCGGGCGCGGCACGGTGGGGCGCGCCGCCCCCGAGGATTCCGCCCGCTTCCAGCGCGAGGCCGCGATCGCCGAGGCGCTCTCCGCGGCCGAGGAGCTGCCGGGGCTCGAGGTGCATCTGCAGCCGCTGCTTCCCCTCGACGGGCGGGGCGGGCCCTTCGCGGTGGAGAGCCTCGCGCGCTGGTCCCACCCGGAGCTCGGGCCCATCCGCGCGCCCGAGCTTTTCGCCGTGGCCCAGCGCATCGGCCGCGCCGTGCCGCTCGGCCGCCAGGCCCTGGCGCTGGCGCTGCGCGAGTTCTCGGCCCTGCCGCGCGAGGAGGGGCTGCGGCTCTGCGTGAATTTCTGCTCGGCGGAGCTGCTGGCCGAGGACGGGGTGGAGGCGCTGGGGGCGGTGCTGCGCGCGGCCGGGCTCGATTTCTCCTGCCTCGTCGTCGAGGTGCAGGAGGAAAGCCTCTCCGGCCGCTCGGGCCAGCGCAGCGGCGCCGCGCTCGGGGCGCTGCGCGCGGCCGGGGCCTGGATCGCGGTGGATGATTTCGGCGGGGGCAGCCTCTCGCTCGGCGCGCTGCTCGGCCCGCGGCTCGATCTCGTGAAGCTCGACCGCGCGCTGGTGGCGCGCATGGCGCGGGAGCCGGAGGCGCTGCGGCTCGGCGCGGGGCTGGTGGCGCTGCTGCGCCACCACGGGGCCGAGGTGGTGGGCAAGGGCGTGGAGACGGCGGCCGAAGGCGCTGCGCTGCGCGCCGCGGGCTGCCGCATCGCCCAGGGCGATGCGCTGGCGCCGCCCATGACGGGCGCCGAGCTTCTGGCCTGGCTGCGGGAGAACGGGGTGCTCGAGCTGCGCTCGGCCCCCTGAGGCGGGGCACCCCGCGCGAGGGCTGGTGCCGACGGCGAGAATCGAACTCGCGACCTACCGATTACGAATCGGTTGCACTACCGCTGTGCTACGTCGGCGCCAGACGCGGCGGCTCTTAGCGCCCCGCCGCCCCGCGTGCAACCGGGTCCGCGCGGGGTTCGCAGCCCGCGCGGGCGCGACTATGTGAGGGGCACGCATGTCGCTCGAAGCCGATCTCCTGCTGGAACGCCGCCGCCTCAAGCGCCGCCTCTCCCTCTGGCGCGGGGCCTTCGTGCTGGGCGTCGTGGCGCTGCTCGCCCTGCTCGCCGGCCGGCCGGAGGCGGCGGGCGAGTGGCTGGGCGGGGCGCATGTGGGCCGCCTCACCCTCTCGGGCGCCATCGGCGAGGACCGGCGCCTGCTGCGCGAGCTCGACCGCGCGGCGCGCGACCCCGAGCTGCGCGCCCTCATCGTCTCCATCAACAGCCCGGGCGGCAGCGTGGCCGGGGGCGAGGCCTTCCACGCCGCGATCCAGCGCGTGCGCGAGGCGGGCAAGCCCGTGGTCGCGGTGATGGGCGGCACCGCCGCCTCGGCCGGCTACATGGTGGCCCTGCCGGCGCAGCGCATCTTCGCGCGCGAGGCGACGCTGACCGGCTCCATCGGCGTGATCCTGCAATCCTTCGAGGTGTCGGAGCTGATGGCCCGGCTCGGCCTGCGCGCCGAGACGCTGGCCTCCGGCCCGCTGAAGGACCAGCCCAGCCCCTTCCGCCCGCTGACCGAGGAGGGCCGCGCCGCCCTCTCCGCCGTCATCGAGGACATGCAGGCGCAGTTCGTCGCCCGCGTCGCCGCCGGCCGCGCCCTGCCCGAGGCGCGTGTGCGCGAGCTGGCCGACGGGCGCGTCATGTCCGGCCGCCAGGCGCTGGCCGCCGGCCTCGTGGACGCGATCGGCGGCGAGCGCGAGGCGCGCGCCTGGCTGGCCGAGGCGCATGGCGTCCCGGCCGGCCTGCGCGTGCGCGAGCTCGACCCGCGCGGCCCGGCCGAGCGCGCCCTCTCGGAAGCGGCGCGGCTGTTCTGGCAGGGGGCGGCCTCGCTGCTGCGCGCCGAGGGGTGGATGCCGGGGCAGATTCATCCGCGTTGACGCAACTTCGCGCTGGACAAAGCCGCCCGGCCGCCGCTGGTATTCCCATCGTCGCAACCCCTGCCCGAGGACGGATGACAAAGAGCGAGCTGATCGCCCACTTGGCCGCGCAGAACCCGCATCTGCGCCAGCCCGATATCGAGCGGGTGGTCGGCACCATCTTCGAGGAGATCAGCGCCGCCCTCGCCCGGGGCGACAGGGTGGAGCTGCGCGGCTTCGGCGCCTTCACCACCCGCCGGCGCGAGGCGCGCCAGGGCCGCAACCCCCGCACCGGCGAGGCGGTGGCCGTGGCCCCCAAGGGCATGCCGCATTTCCGCCCGGGCAAGGAGCTGCGCATCCGCGTCAATGGCGGCAAGGATCCCAACGACCCGGGCTGACGCCCCGCCCCGTCCGGGCTATCGGCCCCTCCATGCTGCCCCGCCCCGCGACTCCCGACGCGCGCCTGATCGCCGCGCTCGACCTTCCCTCCCTGGCCGCCGCGCGCGCCATGGCCGCGCGCCTCGCCGGGGCGGCGCCCGTGCTCAAGCTCGGCCTCGAGCTCTTCACCGCCGAGGGGCCGCCCGCGCTTGCGGCGCTGCGCGGCGCGGCCCCCGTCTTTCTCGACCTCAAGCTGCACGACATCCCCAACACCGTGGCCGGGGCGGTGCGCGCCCTCGCCCCGCAGGGGGCCGCCATGCTCACCCTCCACGCGGGCGGGGGGGCGGCGATGATCGCGGCGGCGCGCGAGGCGGCCGAGAGCGCGGGGGCGGCGCGGCCCATCCTGCTCGCCGTCACTGTGCTCACCAGCATGGACGATGCGGCGCTGCGCGGGGTGGGGGTGGCCGACGCCCCCCGCGCCCAGGTGCTGCGCCTCGCGCGGCTCGCCATGGCGGCGGGGGCGGATGGGCTCGTCTGCTCGCCGCAGGAGGTGGCGGCGATCCGCGACGCGCTGGGCGCGGGGCCGCTGCTGGTCGTGCCCGGCATCCGCCCGGCGGGGGCCGCGAAGGGCGACCAGGCGCGCACCGCCACCCCGGAGGAGGCGGTGGCCGCGGGGGCGGACTGGATCGTGGTGGGCCGCCCCATCACCGCCGCGCCCGACCCGGCGGCGGCCGCGCGCGCCATCACCGCATCCCTGCCGCGCTGATGCCCGTCGAGGTCAAGATCTGCGGCGTGAACAGCGCTGAGGCGCTGGGCTGGGCCGCCGCGGCGGGGGCGGATTTCGTGGGCTTCGTCTTCTTCCCCGCCTCGCCCCGCGCGGTGAGCCCCGCCGAGGCCGCCGCCATCTCCGCCAGCCACCCGGGCGGGCCGCGGCGCGTGGGCCTGTTCGTGGACCCCGACGACGCCGCGCTGGCCGCCGCCCTGGCCGCGCTGCCGCTCGACCTCATCCAGCTCCATGGCGAGGAGAGCCCCGAACGTGTGGCCGCGGTGCGCGCGCGCTTCGGGGTGCCGGTGATGAAGGCGCTCGGCATCGGCAGCGAGGCGGACCTCGCCGCCATCGTCCCCCATGCCCGCGTGGCGGACCGGCTGCTGCTCGATGCCAAGCCCCCGCCCGGGGCCGCGCTGCCCGGCGGCAATGCCGCGCCCTTCGAATGGCGGCTGGCGCGGCGGGCCGCCATCCCCGTGCCCTGGCTGCTGGCCGGCGGCCTCACCCCCGCCAATGTGGCCGAGGCGCTGGCGGCCAGCGGCGCGCCGGGGGTGGATGTCTCCTCCGGCGTCGAGCGCGCGCGGGGGGTGAAGGACGAAGCCCTGATCCGCGCCTTCATCGCCGCGGCCCGGGGCTGACGCCGCGCCGCCCCTTCGCTATCACCCTTCCTCACGCCAGCGCCGGATGCCCGAGTTGTGAACACGCCCCTCACGCGCCCCAACACCTATCGCTCCGGCCCCGACGCGGCCGGCAAGTTCGGCGGCTTCGGCGGCCGCTACGTCGCCGAGACGCTGATGCCGCTGATTCTGGAGGTGGAGAAGGCCTACGCCGCCGCGAAGAAGGACCCCGCCTTCGACGCCGAATGGCGGCGGCTGCTGACGCACTACGTCGGCCGGCCGAGCCCGCTCTGGTTCGCCGAGCGCGTGACCGGGCATCTGCGCGCCCAGGCCGCGCCGGGGCTGGGGGCGAAGGTGTATTTCAAGCGCGACGAGCTGAACCACACCGGCGCGCACAAGATCAACGCGGTGCTGGGGCAGATCCTGCTCGCGAAGCGCATGGGCAAGAAGCGCATCATCGCCGAGACGGGGGCGGGCCAGCATGGCGTGGCCACCGCCACCGCCTGCGCCCTGTTCGACCTGCCCTGCACCGTCTTCATGGGCGCGGTGGACGTGGCGCGCCAGCAGCCCAACGTGTTCCGCATGAAGCTGCTCGGCGCCGAGGTGGTGGCCGTCGAGAGCGGCGCGGCCACGCTGAAGGACGCGATGAACGAGGCGCTGCGCCACTGGGTCGCCCATGTCGAGGACACCTACTACTGCATCGGCACGGTCGCGGGCCCGCACCCCTATCCGGCCATGGTGCGCGACTTCCAGAGCGTGATCGGCGAGGAGGTGCGCGCGCAGATGATGGAGGCCGAGGGCCGGCTGCCCGATGTGCTGGTGGCCGCGATCGGCGGCGGCTCCAACGCCATGGGGCTGTTCCATCCCTTCCTCGACGACGCGGGGGTGCGCATGTTCGGCGTCGAGGCCGGCGGGCACGGCATCGAGACCGTGACGGGCCATGCCGCGAGCCTCACCGGCGGGCGGCCGGGCGTGCTGCACGGCAACCGCACCTATCTGCTGCAGGACGAGAACGGGCAGATCCTGGAAGGGCACTCCATCAGCGCGGGGCTCGACTACCCGGGCGTGGGCCCCGAGCACGCCTGGCTGCACGAGCTCGGCCGCGTGGAATACGTGAACGCGACGGACGAGGAGGCGCTCTCGGCCTTCCAGCTCTGTGCGCGTCTCGAGGGGATCATCCCGGCGCTGGAGCCCGCGCACGCGCTCGCGCATGTGCTCAAGCTCGCCCCCACCCTGCCGGCGGAGACGCTGATCGTGATGAACATGTGCGGCCGCGGCGACAAGGACATCTTCACCGTGGCGAAGCTGCTCGGGGAGAAGTTCTGATGCCGGCCGATCCTGCAGCGCCGCAGGCGCGGAGCGCGAACCGGCCGGCCGGCCGGCCCTCCCGCATCGCCGCGCGCTTCGCCGCGCTCCGCGCCGAGGGCCGCGGCGCGCTCATCCCCTTCCTCGAGGCCTATGACCCCGACCTCGCCACCAGCATGGAGATCCTGCGCGGCATGCCCGCGGCCGGGGCGGACCTCATCGAGATCGGCGTGCCCTTCACCGACCCGATGGCCGATGGCCCCATCATCCAGGCCGCCGGCCAGCGCGGGCTGAAGGCGGGCGCGACGCTGGCCGGCGCCCTCGCCATGGTGCGCGCCTTCCGCGAGGGCGATGACGCGACGCCCGTGATCCTGATGGGCTATCTCAACCCCATCCTCTCCTACGGGGCCGAGCGCTTCGCCGCGGATGCCGCCGCGGCGGGGGTGGACGGGATCATCGTGGTGGACATGCCGCCCGAGGAGGCGGAGGTGCTCGCCCCGCACGCGAAGGAGGCGGGGCTCGACATCATCCGCCTCGTCGCACCCACCACCGATGCGGCGCGGCTGCCGCTGGTGCTGAACGCCTCCTCGGGCTTCGTCTATTACGTGGCGATCACGGGCATCACGGGCACGAAGAGCGCGGCGCCGGAGGAGCTGGCCGCCGCCATCCCGCGCATCCGCGCGCACACGGATCTGCCCATCTGCATCGGCTTCGGCGTGCGCACGCCCGAGCAGGCGGCCCATGCGGCGCGGGTGAGCGACGGCGCCGTGGTGGCCTCGGCGCTGATCGACACGCTGGCGAAATCGCTCGACGCGGAGGGCCGCCCCGCCCCGGATTCCGCGCGCCGCGTGCTCGACCAGGTGCGCGCGCTGGCCCAGGCGGTGCGCGCGGCGCGCTGAGGCGCGCCTCCCCCCCCCCTCGACAGGCGCCCCCGCCCGCCTGAGCATCCCCGCGCACAGGCAAGGGGGGGAAGCGGATGGAAGAGGTGGGCTTCATCGGGCTCGGCATGATGGGCCGGCCCATGGCGGAGAACCTGCACGCCAAGGGCGTGCCCCTCCTCACCTGCGATGCGGCGGGCGTGACCCTGCCCGGCGTGCCGGCCGAGGCCGCGCCCGAGGCCGTGGGGCGCGCCGCGCGCACCGTGATCCTGATGCTGCCCGACAGCCGGGCCGTCGCCGCCGTGATGGAGGCGCTGCTGCCCGCCCTCGCGCCCGGTTCGCTGGTGGTGGACATGGGCAGCAGCCTGCCCGCCGAGACGCGGCGCTGGGGCGCGGCGCTGGCCGGGCGGGGCTCGGCCATGCTGGATGCGCCCGTCTCGGGCTCCGTGCCCAAGGCGCGGGCGGGCACCCTCGCCATCATGGTGGGCGGCGAGGAGGCCGATTTCCTGCGCGCCGAGCCGCTGCTGCGCGCGATGGGCGAGGCCATCATCCGCACCGGGGCGCTGGGCAGCGCGCACGCGATGAAGGCGCTGAACAACTTCGTCTATGCCGCGGGGCTGCTGGCCGTGAGCGAGGCCGCGCTGGCCGCCGAGCGCGAGGGGCTCGACCTCGGGGTGTTCACGCGGGTGCTCAACGCCTCCTCCGGCCGCAACGTGGCGAGCGAGACGAAGCTCGCGCAGGAGATCGCGAGCGGGCGCTACGCCGGCGGCTTCCAGCTCGGCCTGATGCGCAAGGATCTGGAGACGGCCGGCGCGCTGGTCGAGGGCGCGGGCACGCCGCGCGCGCTGCTCGACCTCTGCCGCGCGCTGTGGGCCGAGGCGGTGGCGGCGGAGGGGGCGAAGGCCGACAACACCGCCATCCACCGCTTCCTCAGGGCGCGCGGTAGCTGAGTCCGTAGCGCAGCAGGAACTCCGCGATCCGCAGGCGTTCCGCGGCGACGAGGCAGGTCTCGGCCCCTCCGGCCTCGTGCTGGAAGCGATAGACGGTGATGTGCTCGCCCTCGATCGCCATGCGGCAGAAGCCCTTGTCGGGCGCGGGGTCGTCGCCGGGGCAGCGCGCCACGTCGTAGTGGCGCACATGCGGCTCGAACTCGGAATAGGGCACCCAGCAGCGCATCTCCTGGGCGGCGAGCGCGGCGGGGAAGAGAAGCAGGGCGCTGAACAGGGCGGCGCGGATCATGGTTCCTCCAGAGTCCCGGCCCGCCCATTGCAGGGCAGGCCGGGGCGCGCCGCAAGCGCGGGGATGTGTCATACCAGCGGCCGCTGATTTCGCCTCCTGAGAAGCCGGTGCGGCCGCTGGTATGCCCTTGTTTTCGCGCGCAGCCGCCACACCAACTCTGCGCGCGATACGGTCGGCATGTCATGCCGACCGTATCAGTTACCCACCGGCCGTGCCGACCCGCCGTGGATGAAACTGTGGCACTGTGGTTTGGCTGGTGGCGAGGTCGGCATGCCGATCGTGCGCCAGAGCCCCCGTGTCAGTTTCTGTCTAGCCGATCTTGTGGTTCGCCAGCCGCTCCAGCGCCTGGACGAGGGCCGAATGGTCCCAGCCCTCGCCGCCCATGGCCGCGCAGGCGGAGAAGAGCTGCTGGGCCGAGGCGGTGTTGGGCAGCGCCACCCCCAGCTCCTTCGCCGCCTGCAGGGCGAGGTTCAGGTCCTTCTGGTGCAGCCGGATGCGGAAGCCGGGGTCGAAGGTCCGGTTGATCATCCGCTCGGCGTGCACCTCGAGGATGCGGGAGTTGGCGAAGCCGCCCATCAGGGCCTGGCGCACCTTGGCGGGGTCCGCCCCCGCCTTGGAGGCGAAGACCAGCGCCTCGGCCACCGCCTCGATGTTCAGCGCGACGATGATCTGGTTCGCCACCTTCGTTGTCTGCCCCGCGCCATTGGGGCCGACCAGCGTGATGTTCTTCCCCATGGCCTGGAACAGCGGCAGGGCGCGGGCGAAGGCCGCCTCCGGCCCGCCGACCATGATGGTGAGCGCGGCGTTCTTCGCCCCCACCTCGCCGCCCGAGACGGGCGCGTCCAGGTAGTCGCAGCCCAGCGCGTTGATGCGCGCGGCGAACTCCTTGGTGGCGGTGGGGCTGATCGAGGACATGTCGATCACGAGCTTGCCGGGCGCGAGCCCCTCGGCGACACCCTTGGGGCCGAACAGCGCGGCCTCCACATCGGGCGTGTCGGGCACCATCGTGATGACGACATCGGCCCGGCGCGCGGCCTCGGCCGTGTCGTGGACGATGGTGAAGGCGGCCCGCGCCTCGGGCTTCAGGCTGGCGCGCTCGGGCGCGATGATCGCGTGGCCGGCCTTGGCGAGGTTCTGCGCCATGGGCAGGCCCATGATGCCGAGGCCGATGAAGGCGATGTTCATGTCGTGCGGTCTCCCTCTGATCCTTCGGGCGGCGCTCAGCCCGCCCGATAGGGCGCGAACCAGCCGAGCCCGGCGAGCGTCTCGCCCTTCGGGCGGTATTCGCAGCCGATCCAGCCGCGATAGCCGGCCGCGTCAATGGCGGCGAAGACGAAGGGCCAGTTCACCTCGCCCGTGCCGGGCTCGTGCCGGCCCGGCGTGTCCGCCACCTGCATGTGGGCGATGTAGGGCAGCAGCGCCTGCATGCGCGGCACGAGGTCGCCCTCGGTGATCTGGCAGTGGTAGAGGTCGAACTGCAGGCCGAGGCGCTCGGGCCCCACCGCCTCGATCACCTGCACGGCGTTGCCCGTGCCCGTCAGCGCATAGCCCGGCATGTCGCGCTGGTTGATGGGCTCGATCACGCATTTCACGCCCTGGGCGATGGCCCGCTCCGCCGCCCAGGCGAGGTTGATGGCGTAGAGCGAGGTCAGCGTGCCCTGCGCCACGCCGGGCGGGATCATCCCCGCCATCACGTGCAGCCGCGGGCAGCCGAGCGCGCCGGCGTAGTCGAGCGCGCGCATGATCCCGTCGCGGAACTCCTGCTGGCGGCCTGGCAGGCAGGCGGTGCCGCGCTCGCCCGCCGCCCAGTCGCCGGGCGGTGCGTTGAACAGCACCTGCTGCAGCCCGTTGTCGGCGAGGCGCTTCGCGATCTCGGCGGCCGGATGCTCGTAGGGAAAGAGGAATTCCACCGCCTCGAAGCCCGCCGCGCGGGCGGCGGCGAAGCGGTCGAGGAAGGGCAGCTCGGTGAACATCATCGAGAGGTTCGCGGCGAATTTCGGCATCGGGCGCTCCGCGTGGACGTTCGGGGCGGGAGGGGTAACAGATGGGGCAGGGGGCGGACACCCCCCGGCCGTATCACCCGAAGCGCGCCGCCAGCGCGGCCTGGGCCTCGGGCGCCATGTGCAGGCCGAGCTTGGTGCGCCGCCAGAGCACATCCTCGGCCGAGCGCGCCCATTCGCGCGCGCGCATCCAGTCGAGCTCCGCCTCCGTCAGCCCCGCGCCGAGATCCGCCCCCGCCCGCCCGCCGGCGAAGACCTCGGGCAGCAGGGCGCCATGGGTGCGCACCAGGCGCGGCAGATGCGCGGGGTCGAGGAAGGGCAGGGCGCGCGCCATCTCGGCGGCGAAGGCGGCGTGGGTCATGCCGCCCAGATCGCCGCCCGGCAGCCGCGCCGCGGCGGTCCAGGGCGTGCCGGCGCGGCCCAATGCGGCGCCGATCATCCCCGCCGCCTCCTCGGCGAGCCGGCGGAAGGTGGTGATCTTGCCGCCATAGACGCTGAGCAGCGGCGCGCCCGCGCGGTCGAGCTTCAGCACATAGTCGCGCGTCACGGCCGAGGGGTTCTCGGCCCCGTCGTCGTAGAGCGGGCGCACGCCGGAATAGCGCCAGACGATCTCCTCCGGCCGCACCTCCCGCGCGAACTGGCGCGAGACGGCGGCGCAGAGATAGGCGGCCTCCTCATCCGTGCAGCGGGCCTCGGCCGGGTCGCCCTCATGCGGCACGTCGGTGGTGCCGATGAGCGAGAAGCGCTCCTCGTAGGGGATGACGAAGACCACGCGCCGGTCGTCGTTCTGCAGGATGTAGGCGTGCTCCCCCTCGTAGAGGCGCGGCACGACGATGTGGCTGCCGCGGATGAGGCGCACCGCGCCGGGCTTCGGGGCCTGGGCGGCGTCCAGCGCCTGCTGCACCCAGGGGCCGGCGGCGTTGACGATGGCGCGCACGCGGATGCGCTCGCCCTTCCGGTCGGGGCCGCGCAGCGTCACCTCCCAGTGGTCGGGGTGGCGGCGCGCCTCCTCGAAGGCGGTGCGGGTGCGGATGTCGGCCCCGCGATCCGCCGCGTCGCGGGCGCAGAGCAGCACGAGGCGCGAATCCTCCACCCAGGCGTCCGAATAGGCGAAGGCGTGGGTGATGGCGGGCGAAAGCGGCGCGGCGAGCGGGTGGCCCGCGGTGCGGAACCCCTCCGCCCCGGGCAGCGAGACGCGCCGCGCCAGGTGGTCGTAGAGGAAGAGCCCCGCGCGGATCATCCAGCGCGGGCGCATCTCGGGCCGGTGCGGCAGCACGAAGCGCAGCGGCCAGATGATGTGCGGGGCGGCGGCCAGCAGCACCTCGCGCTCGGCCAGCGCCTCGCGCACCAGGCGGAACTCGTAGAGCTCGAGATAGCGCAGCCCCCCGTGGATGAGCTTGGAGGAGGCCGAGGAGGTGGCCTGCGCGAGGTCCCCCCGCTCGGCCAGGATCACGGAATGGCCGCGGCCGGCGAGGTCGCGCGCGATGCCCGCGCCGTTCACGCCGCCGCCGATGACGAGGATGTCGCAACCCAGCATGGCGCGGGATTAGGGGGCGCGGGGCGGAGCGTCCAGGGCGGGGCGCGCAACCGCACGTTAACCCTGCAAGGCTAGACTCGGACGGGTTCACCAACCGACCGGAGAGCCGGGATGTCGACAGATCGTTTCGCGGGGTGGCTGCGGCTGCCCGACCTCACCCTCGCCACCCGTGTGGCGCTGGCCGGCATCGCCAGCGTCGCCCTCGCCGTGGGGCTGCTGCTCGCCTGGACCGTGATGGACGCGCGCGAACGCGCCTGGGCCGAGGTGGAGGAGCGGCTCGACCGCGACCTCGCCCTGCTGGAAGCCCTGACCGGCCCCGCCGCCGCGCCCTGGCGGCTGACGGAGAGCGGCCAGCTCGCGCGCGGCGAGCGGGTGATCGAGGGCGCGAACGATCTGGTGGACATCGTCTCCCGCCGCGGCGGTGGCGTGGCGACCATCTTCCGCGGCGAGGAGCGCGTCGCGACGACCGTGCAGCGCCCGGACGGCAGCCGCGCCACCGGCACGCGCCTCGCGCCCGGGCCCGCCCACAGCGAGGCCATCGGCGCGGGCCGCACCTATCGCGGCGTCAACACCATCCTGGGGCGCGATCATCTGACCATCTACCAGCCCATCCGGGACGCGCAGGGGAGGCAGATCGGGCTTCTCTTCGTCGGCCACGCCGTCGAGGGGATCTACGCCCCCGCGCACCGGGAAGCCGCGCGCAAGGCGGCCGTCGCGCTGGGGCTGCTGCTCGTCCTTGCGGGCGGCTTCTGGTGGGCGATGCGCCTTCAGCTTCGGCCTCTGGATGCGCTGCGCGCGCGGATGAAGACGATGGCGGCGGGTGAGCTGGACGCGCCCACGCCGCACACCGCCCGCCGCGACGAGATCGGCGCCATGGCGCGGGATCTGGAAGCCCTGCGCCTCGCGCGGCTGGAGGCCCGGCAATTGCGCCTGGAGTCGGAGCGCGAGCGCGAGCAGGCCGAGGCCGCGCGCCGGGCGGACGCCGCCCGCGCCGCCGAGGCGCTGGAGGCCGCGCTGAGCGACGCCTCCACCCAGTTGAAGGAGCGCGCCTCCGCCACCCTCGCCGCCGCGGAACTGCTCTCCAGCGCGGCCGAACGCGCCACGCGGCAGACCGGCGCGCTGGGCGAAGGCGCCGATGGGGCGACGGCCCAGGTGCAGGCGGTGGCCGCCGCGGCGGAGGAGCTGTCGAGCAGCATCGCCGAGATCACCCGCCGCGTGGGCGAGGCCTCGCGCATCGCCGACCGCGCCATGGGCGAGGCGCAGACCACCGACCAGACGGTGCGCGGCCTCTCCAGCGCCGCCCAGCGCATCGGCGAGGTGGTGCGGCTGATCGAGAGCATCGCCGCGCAGACCAACCTGCTCGCGCTCAACGCCACCATCGAGGCGGCGCGGGCCGGCGAGGCGGGCAAGGGCTTCGCCGTGGTCGCGGGCGAGGTGAAGGCGCTGGCCGCCCAGACCGCCAAGGCGACGGAGGAGATCGCCGCGCAGATCGGCGGCATCCGCGCCACCACCGAGAGCGCGGCCGAGGCCATTCGGGGCATCGCCGGCACCATCACGGAGCTGCACGGGATCAGCGGCGCGATCGCCGAGGCCATGGCCCAGCAGGGCGACGCGACGCGCGAGATCGCCGCCCGCGTGGCCGAGGCGGCGGGCGCCACCACCACCATCTCCACGGAGACGCGCGTGCTGCTGGGCGATGTCGAACGCACCGACGCCGCGGCGCGCGACCTGCGCGAGCTCGCCACCGGCCTCGACCAGTCCGGCCGCTACCTGCGCGAGGAGGTGGCCGCGCTCGCCCAGCGCCTGCGCGCGGCCTGACCCTTTGCGCCCGCCCGCCGCATCCCCATCTCGCCCGCAGCGAGGGGAGATGCGGCGATGGAGTTCGCAACGCTCGGCGGCGGCTGCTTCTGGTGCCTGGACGCCGCCTACCGCGAGGTGGCCGGGGTGCGCCAGGTGGTCAGCGGCTATGCCGGCGGCCACACGCCGAACCCCAGCTACGAGCAGGTCTGCGGCAAGAAGACCGGCCATGCCGAGGTGGTGCGCATCGGCTTCGACCCGGAGGTGGTCTCCTACGCCGATCTGCTGCGCATCTTCTTCGCCCTGCACGACCCCACCACGAAGGACCGTCAGGGCGCCGACGTGGGCCCGCAATACCGCTCCATCATCCTGGCCGAGACGCCGGAGCAGATGGAGGTGGCGCGCGCCGTGATGGCCGAGGTGGAGGCCGCCGGCCTCTGGGGCGCGCCGCTGGTGACGGAGCTCCTCCCCGCCGGCGCCTTCTGGCCCGCCGAGCCGGAGCATCAGGACTATTTCAACCGCAACCCCTGGTCCGGCTATTGCCGGGCGGTGATCGCGCCCAAGCTGGCGAAGTTCCGCAAGGCCTTCGCCCCGCGCCTCCTCCGCGCCGGGGCATGAGCCGTGTTCTTCAAGCCGAAGCCCGCCCGCGACGATTTCCCCATCCGGCGCAGCGAGGCCGAGTGGCGCGCCGCGCTCGACCCGCTCGCCTTCCGCGTGCTGCGCGAACACGCGACCGAGCGCGCCGGCACCTCGCCCCTCAACCGCGAGAAGCGCCCGGGCCTCTACCGCTGCGCCGGCTGCGGTGCGCCGCTGTTCGACGCGGCGGCGAAGTTCGACAGCGGCACGGGCTGGCCCTCCTTCACCGCGCCCGTGCAGGGGCGTGTGGGCGAGCGGGAGGACAACAGCCTGTTCATGCGCCGCACCGAGGTGCATTGCGCGGACTGCGGCGGGCATCTGGGCCATGTCTTCCCCGACGGGCCGCCGCCCACCGGGCTGCGCTACTGCATCAACGGCGCGGCGCTCGCCTTCGAACCGGCGGCGTGACAACGCGGCCCCGCCTGGGGAAAACCGCCACAACGCCTTGAAAGCGCCGCCTGTTTCGGCTTCACTGAAATTCCCCTCTGCTGGACCCCCGCCATGTGGCGTTTCCTGGCCGCGGCCCTGTTCCTGGCGTCCCCCGCGCGCGCCGATCTCGTCTATGTGCTGAACTCGGGCGATGCCTCCATCTCCGTGCTGGACGCGCAGACCCGCACCGAGCTGCGCCGCATCCCGGTGCTGCGCGAGGTGCACCACCTCGTCGTCACGCCCGATGGGCGGGAGCTGGTGGTGGGGGATTCCGGCGGCAATGAGCTGATCTTCCTCGACCCCGCCTCGGGCGAGGTGCTGCGCCGGCTGCGCCTGTCCAACCCCTACCACCTCGAATACAGCCCCAATGGCCGGTATTTCGTGGTGGCCAGCCTGCGGCGCGACCAGATCGACATCTACGACGCCGAAACCAAGACGCTGCTGCAGCGCTTCCGCCAGCCCGACAAGCCGAGCCACATCGCCTTCAGCCCCGACAGCCGCTGGGTCTATGTGACGCTGCAGGGCACGGGCCAGGTGGCGGCGGTGGACATGACCACGCGCCAGACCGCCTGGATCCAGGATGTGGGCCCCGAGCCCGCCGGCATCATCTGGCATCGCGGCCGCCTGCTCATCGGCCTGATGGGCCGCGACGACTTCGTGAGCCTCGACCCCGAGACGCGCGAGGTGCGCACCGCCTTCCGCGTGGGCCGCGGCGCGCACAACGTCTTCCCCTCGCCGGACGGGCGGCGCCTCTACGCCACCTCGCGCGTGGAAAGCCGCATCGCGGAACTGGACGCCGAGACGCTGGAGGTGATTCGCGTCTTCGACATCCCCGGCGGGCCGGACTGCATCGCCTTCGACAGCGAGGGCCGGCTCTACGCCACGCTGCGCTGGATCGGGCGGGTGCTGGTGCTCGATCCGCGCACGGGCGAGCAGGCGCAGATGCGCGTGGGCCGCAGCCCGCACGGCATCTTCGTGATGCCGCGCCGGCCCGGGCTCGGGGCGGATTTCGCCTTCGCCGAGCCGGGCGCGCGCTCGGGCCCGCGCCCGCTGCCGCAGCCCGTCACCGCCGGGGGCAGCGTGGTGCGCGCCCCGCCCGCCCACACGGCGCCGCTCGCCGCGCCGCCGCGCCTGCCGGCCCAGCCCGTGGCCGCGCCCGCGGGGCGATGAGGCTTCCGCGCCGCGCCCTGGCCGCCGCCGCGCTGGCCCTGCCCGGCCTCGCCGCGGCGCAGGGCCGGGCGGGCCGGCTCTACCTCACCATAGACACCGGCTGGTCGCGCGAGGCGGAGGAGATCGCCGCCGCCATGCGTCGCCTCGGCGTGCGCGCCACCCTCTTCGTCGCCCATGAGCCGACCTTCCGCGGCGACCGGCAGCTCGACGAATCCTGGGCTCCCTTCTGGCGCGCCCGCGCGGCCGAGGGGCATGTCTTCGCCTCCCACACCTGGCGGCACTGGTATTTCCAGGGCGATGCGGGGCCGGGGCGCACGCGCTACGTCTCGCGCCGCAACGAGGGGGCGGAGGTGCTGGACCAGCCCGCCCTCTGCGCCGAGCTCTCCCGCCCCGTCGAGGCGCTGCGCCGCATGGTGCCCGAGGCGGTGGTGCTGCCGCTCTGGCGCGCGCCGGGCGGCATTCTCACCCCCGAGGCGCGGCGCATGGCCGCCGCCTGCGGGCTGACCCACCAGGGCTGGACCGCCAACGGCTTCCTGGGCGACGAACTCCCCTCCGACGCCCATCCCAACGCCGCGCTGCTGCGCCGGGCGCTGGCCAGCATCCGCGACGGCGAGGTGCTGGTGATGCACTGGGGCGTGCGCTCCCGCCGCGAGCCCTTCGCGGGCGTCTTCGCCCCGCTGCTCGAGGGGCTGCTCGCGCGCGGCTTCCGCTTCGAGACCCTCCCCCCCGAAGGACGGCCCACGTGATCGAGACCCTGGCCGACGCCTACACCCTGTTCACCGGCTGGCTCTTCGAGGCCTGGCTGCAGCCCGCCCTCTACGCGCTCGGCCTGATGGACTGGGCGGACGAGGCCTTCGAGTGGATGGATTTCGTCATCTTCGGCGCCATCCAGGTGCTGGTGGTGATGGCCGTCTGCCTGCCGCTGGAGCGCTGGCGGCCGGTGGAGCGCTGGGAAAGCCGGCGCCGCGTCTGGACCGACGTGACCTACACGCTGCTGGTGCGGCTCGGCATCCTGCCCATGCTCGGCTTCGTGCTGTTCTTCGCCGCCTCGGCGCGCATCGAGGGCTGGATCGCGGATTCCGGCTTCGTGCCGCCCACGCTCGAGACCTTCCTGCCCTTCCTGCGCGAGGCGCCGCTGCTCGCGCTGCTGTTCTACATCGTGGTGCTCGACTTCGCGGAATACTGGCGGCACCGCTTCCAGCACATGTTCGGCTGGTGGTGGGCGCTGCACTCCATCCACCACGCCCAGACGCAGATGACCTTCTGGACCGATGACCGCAACCATGTGCTGGACGACGCGATCGCCGCGGCCTGGTTCGGGATCATCGCGGTGCTGATCGGCGTGCCGCCGGGGCAGTTTCCCGTCATCCTGATGGTGCTGCGCCTCGCCGAGAGCCTCTCGCACGCCAATGTGCGGCTCGATTTCGGCTGGCTGGGGGAGCGGCTCGTCGTCTCGCCCCGCTTCCACCGCCTGCACCACGGGCTGCTGAGCGCGGGCGGCACGGGCAAGAACTACGGCGTGCTGCTGCCGGTCTGGGACTGGATCTTCGGCACGGCCGATTTCCGCCGCGACCACTACCCCCGCACCGGGGATCCGAGCGCGCCGCGCGCCTATGTCGAGGGCGGCTGGCTGCGCCAGCAGGCGGCAGGTCTGCGCGAGGTCTGGCGCGCGCTCAGAGGCCGGCGAGCCTGAGCAGCAGCCCCGCCCCGGCGGCCACCCCCAGCGTGCGCACCACGCCGAGCCGCCAGCGGAACAGGCAGAGCCCCGCGAGGGCGGCGAGCGCCAGCGCCAGCGGCTGCACGGAGAGCGGATCGGGCCAGGCGAGCGCCAGCGGCCCGGGGGTCATCCGCGCGAACAGCACGCGAAGGCCGAACCACAGCGCGAGGCTCGCGATCACGCCCACCACCGCCGCCGTCACCCCCGCCAGCGCGCCGCGCAGCCGCGGCTGGTCGTGCAGCGCCTCTACATGAGGGGCGCCGAGGAAGATCCAGGCGAAGCAGGGCAGGAAGGTGACCCAGAGCGTCAGCGCCGCGCCGGCCAGCCCGCCCCAGCCGCCATGCGCCGCCCATCCGGCGAGGAAGCCCACGAACTGCAGCACGAGGATGAGCGGCCCCGGCGTCGTCTCCGCGAGGCCGAGGCCCACCAGCATCTCGGCCGGCGTCAGCCAGCCATAGCCCTGCACCGCCTCCTGCGCGACCCAGGCGAGCACCGCATAGGCGCCGCCGAAGGTGACGACGGCCATGAGCGAGAAGAACCGGCCGATCTCGGCGAAAACCCCGCCCGCCGGCTGCAGGAGCGCCACGGGCCAGAGCCAGAGCACGAGGCAGAGCAGCCCCGCTCGCCGCGCGGCGGGCGCCATGGCGGCCAGCCGCCCCGGCTCGCGCGCCAGCAGGGCGTCGAGCGCGGCCTGTCGCACCCTCTCGCCCCCGCCATGCCCGCCGCCGGCGAAGCCGCCCGGCGCCAGCGCGCCGATCGCCGCCGCGCCCAGCACCACGAGGGGGAAGGGCAGCCCCAGCACGAAGAGCGCGGCGAAGGCGAGCCCCGCCACCGCCCAGGGCAGCGCGCCGCAGAGCGCGCGCCGCGCCACCTTCAGCAGCGCCTCGACCACCAGCACCAGCACCGCGCAGCTCAGCCCGAAGAACAGCCCCTCGACGAGGGGCACCTGCCCGAGGGCTGCGTAGAGGAAGGAGAGCGCCAGCATCACCGCCGCCCCCGGCGCGATGAACAGAAGCCCCGCCGCCAGCCCGCCCTTCACGCCATGCAGCAGCCAGCCGAGATAGGTGGCGAGCTGCATGGCCTCGGGCCCGGGTAGCAGCATGCAGAAGTTCAGCGCATGGAGGAATCGCCGGTCGCTCACCCAGCGGCGCTCCTCCACCAGCTCGCGCTGCATCAGCGCGATCTGCGCCGCCGGCCCGCCGAAGGAGAGCAGCCCGATGCGCGCCCAGACGGCGAGCGCCTCGCGGAAGGCGGGCAGGGGCGGGGCGGGCGCATCGGTCATGCCGCGGGCTGTGGCACATCGCCGCCCGGGGCGCGAGGGCTTGCGGCGCGCCGCCCGCCGCGCGCAACCTCTGCGCAGGGAGTCCCGCATGAATCTCGCCGCCCTCAGCCTGCGCGATCTCGAATACATCGTGGCCGTCGCCGAGCAGCGGCATTTCGGCCGCGCGGCCCAGGCCTGCGGGGTGAGCCAGCCCACCCTCTCCGGCCAGCTTCGCAAGCTCGAGGACTACCTCGGCGTCGAGATCTTCGAGCGCAGCCCGCGCGGCGTGCTGGTGACGCACCGCGGCGAGGAGATCATCGCCCAGGCCAGGCGCATCCTGGCCGAGGCGCGGCGGCTGTTCGAGGTGGTGCGGGTGGGGGCGGAGCCGCTGACCGGCACGCTGCGCCTGGGCGTGATCGCCACGCTCGGCCCCTATCTCGTGCCCTTCCTGCTCAAGCCGCTGCGCGAGCGTTTCCCGGCGCTGCAGCTCATGCTGCACGAGGGGCAGACGCGCCAGCTCGTGCGCCAGCTCGAGGAGGGCGAGCTGGATGCGCTGCTCGCCGCCGGGGCGCAGGGCGACTCCGAGCTGATCGAGCTGCCCCTCTTCCGCGAGGAGCTGGCGCTCGCCGTGCCGCGCGACCATCCCCTCGCCACCGCCCCGCGCGTGATGGCCGAGGACATCCCCATGGAGCAGCTCATCCTGCTCGCCGAGGGGCATTGCCTGCGCGAGCAGACGCTCGAGCTCTGCCCGCAGCGCCTGCGCGAGAACGCGCCCGAGCTGCAGGCGGCGAGCCTCGAGACGCTGCGGCAGATGATCGCGGCCGGCGCGGGCGTCTCGCTGCTGCCGCAGCTCGCCATCCAGGTGGGGGCGCTGCTGGACGACATGGTGGCCTATCGGCGCATCCAGGGCGGGCGCTTCTTCCGGGAGGTGGCGCTGTTCCACCGCCCCTCCTTCGGCCGCATCCGCGACATCCGCCTGCTGCGCACCGCCATCGGCGAAATCCTGGACGCGCAGAGCGCGGTGACGGTGCTCAGGCCCGGCTCGAAGATCAGGGACTGATCCTCGGCGCGCGCCAGAGCCGCCACAGCGCCAGCGGCGCGCAGAGCGCGAAGACCGCAAGCGGCGGCTGGGCGGGCCAGAGGTAGAGGGTGTTGATGCCCGGCATGGCCGCCACATCGAGCCAGGCGAGCAGGAAGGCGCGGCTGCCCACCGCCAGCGCCGCGATGCAGGCCACCGCCAGCAGTGGCTCGGCCCGCCGCCGCCGCCAGGCCAGCGGCAGCGCGAGCGCGAGCGAGGGCAGGGCGAGGGCGAGCAGCGCCGCGACGAGAAGGCGATAGGCCTCGATGGCGGCCGCCAGCGGCCCGCGCAGCGCCCGGTAGGCCAGGATGTCGAGGCTCGGCGGCGGCGGGTTCTCGGCAGGGCGGAAGCCGACCATCTCCAGAATGGGCAGCGGCTGGAACAGGGTGCTGTGCACCGCCGAGAGGAAGCGGCCCGTCGGGCTGCTGGCCCCGCAATTCTCGGTGTAGCAGGAGAGCGCCTCGCGCGGCGGCGCGACCTGGGGCAGCAGGGCGATGAGGCGCAGCCCCTCCAGGCTGCGCGCGAGCTTGAGGGGCAGGGCGCGCCAGTCGAAGGGGGGCGCCATGCCGTGGCGCGGCGGGCCGCAGGGAATGCGCCCGGCGTCGCAGGCCGCGTTCACCTCGGCCGCGAGGCGGCCGTAGAAGGCGCGGGCCGTCCGCGCGTCGCGGTGAACGCCGGCCGCCGCGGCGGCCTCGCGCAGCGCCCACATGAACCAGGCCGCGCGGCTCGCCCCGTCGCAGGGGTTCACCTGATAGACCTCGCAGCCATGCGCGATGAAGCCCGTGTGCAGGGGCGAGGCGAGGGGGGCCGCGAGTTCCGCCGCCGCGGGGCTGACCTCGTAGGCCAGCGCGAGGGTCTCGGGCGTGGCCACCACATGGCGCGCCACCGGGCCGGGCGGGGAGATGCGCGTCAGCGCCGCATAGGCGGAGACGAACTCGCGCTGCTTGAACTCCACGATGTCGGCCACGCCGTAGCGCAGCCAGTTCGCGGCCTGGAACAGCCCCACCCCGCCCCAGGCGACGAGTGCGGCCACCCCCGCGCTGGCCAGGCTGCGCCGCCAGCGGACGCGCCGCTCCGCGTCCCGCCCGTCATGCGCGAGGACGAGGAGCAGCGCGGCGGCGAGCGCGGGCAGCAGCCAGGGCCCCTCCTCGCGCGTCAGCCAGAACCCCGCCAGCGCGGCGCCGAGCCCCGAAGCGGCGAGCAGCGCCGGCCGCCAGGGGCCATGGCGAAGCCGGATGGTCCAGACCGCGAGCCCGAGCACGAGCAGCGTCAGCGGCGTGTAGATCCCCTCGCGGATCACGCGCATCTGATCGCTCGCGAAGCCGAGCGGATTGGCCAGCACCAGAAGGAAGAGCAGCAGCGCCGGCCCCTCGCCGCCCAGCCAGGGCCGCAGCGCGCGCGCCAGCACCAGCGCCGCCGCCGCGTGCAGCATCGCCTGGGCGGCCAGTATGGGCAGGCCGAGAAAGGCCGCGACGGCGACGAAGAGCGGATAAAAGGGCCCCTTGGCCAGCGTCATCTGCGTGTAGGGGCCGAGCCACTGCCCGCTCAGGATTTCCATGCCGAGCCTGACGAAGAGCGCATCGTCATGCCCCGCGGGCGGCACGGCCGTCAGCGGCATCCGCGCGGCGAGCCAGACATAGATTCCGGCGAGCCCGAGCGAGAGCGCCCACCACCCGCCGCGCGCGGAATCCCTCATGCCTCGCCCCCTTCTTCGCCCCTGGCGGCGGCCGGGGGTTTAGGCCGCGCCCCGGCCGGCGTAAACGAGGGGAGGAGGAGACCGCCCATGGACCAGCCGCTGACCGGGACCGACGCCCACGCCGAAATCCGCGAGGAGGTGCGCAAGCTCTGCGCCCGCTTCCCCGGCGAGTACTGGCGCGCGCTGGACGCCCGCCGCGGCTACCCCACCGAGTTCGTGCGCGCGCTGACCGAGGCGGGCTATCTCGGCGCCCTCATCCCCGAGGAGTATGGCGGGGCGGGGCTGCCGCTCTCGGCCGCCGCCGCCATTCTCGAGACCATCCACGCCGAGGGCTGCAACGGCGCGGCCTGCCACGCGCAGATGTACATCATGGGCACCATCCTCAAGCACGGATCGCCCGAGCAGAAGCGCCGCTACCTGCCCGGCATCGCGAGCGGGGAGCTGCGCCTGCAGGCCTTCGGCGTGACCGAGCCCACCAGCGGCACCGACACCACCAGCCTGCGCACCTTCGCCCGCCGCGAAGGGGACCGCTACATCGTCAACGGCCAGAAGATCTGGACCAGCCGCGCCGAGCACTCGGACCTGATGCTGCTGCTCGCGCGCACCACCCCGCGCGATCAGGTGGCGAAGAAGACCGAGGGCCTCTCCACCTTCATCGTGGACATGCGCCGCGCGAAGGGCCTCTCCATCCGGCCCATCCGCACCATGATGAACCACAACTCCTGCGAGGTGTTCTTCGAGGACATGGAGGTGCCGGCCGAGAACCTGGTGGGCGAGGAGGGCAGGGGCTTCCGCTACATCCTGGACGGGATGAACGCCGAGCGGCTGCTCATCGCCTCCGAGAGCATCGGCGACGCCAAGTGGTTCACCGCGAAATCCGTCGCCTATTCGAAGGAGCGCGTGCTGTTCGGCAAGCCCATCGGCGCGAACCAGGGCGTGCAGTTCCCCATCGCGCGCGCCTACGCGCAGATGCGCGCGGCCGAGGCGCTGCTGCAGAAGGGGCTTGCGAAGTTCGAGGCCGGGCTGCCCTGCGGCGAGGAGGCGAACATGGCCAAGATGCTCGCCGCCGACGCCGCCTGGGCGGCGGCCGAGGCCTGCGTGCAGACCCATGGCGGCTTCGGCTTCGCCGAGGAATACGACGTGGAGCGCAAGTTCCGCGAGGCGCGGCTCTACCAGGTGGCGCCGATCAGCACCAACCTCGTGCTCTCCTACATCGGCGAGCATGTGCTCGGCATGCCGAGGAGCTACTGAGCATGACGCCCGGAAAGCCGCTCGAGGGGCTGCTCGTCGTCTCCATGGAGCAGGCGGTGGCCGCGCCCACCTGCTCGGCCAAGCTCGCGGACGCGGGGGCGCGCGTCATCAAGATCGAGCGCGCGGAGGGGGATTTCGCCCGCGGCTACGACGCCGCCTGCAACGGGCTCTCCACCTATTTCGTCTGGCTCAACCGCGGCAAGGAGAGCGTCACGCTCGACCTCAAGGCGGAGGAGGACAAGGCGCTGCTCGCGCGCATGCTCGCGCGCGCCGACGTGTTCATCCAGAACCTCGCCCCCGGCGCCATGGCGCGCGCGGGCTTCGGCTCGGCCGAGCTGCGCGCGAAGCACCCGCGCCTGATCACGGTGGACATCTCGGGCTACGGGGAGGACGGCCCCTATGCCGGCATGAAGGCCTATGACCTGCTCGTGCAGGCGGAGAGCGGGCTCTGCAGCGTCACCGGGCGGCCCGAGGGGCCCGGGCGCGTCGGCGTCTCGGCCTGCGACATCGCCTGCGGGATGAACGCGCACGCCGCCGTTCTGGAGGCGCTGATCGAGCGCGGCATCACCGGCCGCGGCAAGGGCATCGCCGTCAGCCTCTTCGACGGCATGGCGGACTGGATGAACGTCCCGCTGCTCTATTTCGAGGGCACGGGCCGCGCGCCGCCGCGCATCGGCCTCGCGCACCCCTCGCTCTGCCCCTATGGCGCCTTCGCGACGAAGGACGGCGCGCTGATCCTCATCTCCATCCAGAACGAGCGCGAATGGGCGCTCTTCGCCACCCATTTCCTCGACGAGCCCGCGCTGATCGAGCGCGAGGGCTGGCGGCGCAACCTCGAGCGCGTGGCCAATCGCGAGGCGGTGGACGCGCACATCGCCGCCGTCTTCGCCGCCCGCACGCGCGAGGAATGCGTCGCGAAGCTCACCGCCGCCAACACCGCCTACGGCTTCGTCAACGGCGTGGACGGGCTGGCGCGCCACCCGGCGCTGCGGCGCGTGACGGTGGAGACGGAGAAGGGGCCCGTCTCGCTCGCCGCGCCGGCGGCGCGCTTCAGCGACGGGCCGCGCGCCCTCGGCCCCGTGCCGCGGCTCGGCGAGCACAACGCGAAGGTGCGGGCCGAGTTCGCGGGCTGAGGGGGGCGGCCACCCGGCCCGCCGCTCACTCGGCGCGGATGTTCCCCGCCCGGATCACCGCGCCCCAGGCCGCGATCTCGCCCTGCAGGAACTCGCGGAACTGGGCGGGGGTGAGGTCCATGGGCAGCCCGCCCTGGCTCACGATGCGCTCGCGCTCGCGCGGGCTGGCGGCGAAGCGGCGGCCTTCCTCGTTCAGCCGCTGCACGATGGCCGCCGGCGTGCCCGCGGGCGCGACGAGGCCCGACCAGGTCTGGGTCGCGTAGCCCGGCGCGCCCTGTTCGGCGATGGTGGGCAGCTCGGGCCAGGAGGGCAGCCGCTCGCGGGTGGTGATGCCGAGCGCCTTGAGCCGCCCCGCCCGCACATGCGGCCCCGAGGAGGCGGTGCTGTCGAAGAGCAGGTCGCAATGGCCGCCGATGGTGTCCGTCAGCGCGGGGCCCGAGCCGCGGTGCGGGATGTGCGTCATCTCGATGCCCATGGCGCGGGCGAACATCTCGGCCGAGAGGTGCGAGGGCGAGGCCACGCCGATCGAGCAGTAGTTCACCTGCCCGCGGCGGGACTGCGCCCAGGCCACCAGCTCGCGCACGGTGTTGGGCGCGCGGTTCGGGGGCATCACCAGCAGCAGCGGCGTGACCGAGGGCAGCAGCACATGCTCGAAGCTGCGGATCGGGTCATAGCCGGCCTGGAGCATCTGCGGCAGGATGGAGAGCGGCCCGCTCGCCGTCATCGCGAGCGTGTAGCCGTCGGGCGCGGCGCGCGCCGCCATCTCGGTGCCCAGCATGCCCGAGGCGCCGGAGCGGCTCTCCACCACGAAGGGCTGGCCGAACGCCTCCTGGTAATGCTGCGCCAGCAGCCGCGCCACCGCCTCCGTGCCGCCGCCGGGCGGGAAGGGGACGATGACGCGCACCGGCCGCTCGGGCCAGGCCTGGGCGGCGGCGAGGCCCGGCGAGAGCAGAAGCAGCAGGGCGAGGAGGCGTCTCATGCGTGGTCTCCCTTGGAATTCTCCCGTCGGATGAGCGTGGCATTGCGCGCGCGCCATCCGCAAGCGTCGGGATTCCCGGGCGCGCCGCGCGCGGCTATGCGGGCGGCGCGATGAACATCCTCTCCATCCAGTCCTGGGTGGCCTACGGGCATGTGGGCAACGCCTCGGCCATCTTCCCCCTGCAGCGGCTCGGCGCCGAGGTCTGGGGCATCCACACCGTGCAGTTCAGCAACCACACCGGCTATGGCGCCTGGCGCGGCCAGGTCTTCGACGCGGGGCTGGTGCGGGACTGCGTGCAGGGCATCGAGGAGCGCGGCGCGCTGGCGCGCTGCGACGCCGTGCTCTCCGGCTACATGGGCGGGGCGGAGATCGGCGAGGCCATCCTGCACGCGGTGGCGCGCGCCCGCGCCCACAACCCCGCCGCCCTCTACTGCTGCGACCCGGTGATCGGCGATGTGGGCCGCGGCGTCTTCGTGCGCCCGGGCATCCCGGAATTCCTGCGCGACCGCGCCATCCCGATGGCCGACATCGCCACCCCCAACCGCTTCGAGCTGGAATGGCTGACGGGGCGCGAGGTGCGCGACCTCGCCTCCGCCAAGGCGGCGATGGCGGCGCTGCAGGCCATGGGCCCGCGCTGCGTGATGCTGACGAGCTGCGACGTGGCCGGGGTGGGCGAGGGCGAGATCGCCCTGCTCGCCGCCGAGGGCGGGCGGTTCTGGCGCGTGCTGACGCCGCGGCTGCCCATCTCCGTGAACGGGGCGGGGGACGCCATCGCCGCGCTGTTCCTGTTCCATCGCCTGGCCAGCGGGGAGGCGGGGCGGGCGCTCTCGCTGGCCGCCTCCTCGGTGTTCGGGCTGCTGCGCCGCACCGCCGAGGCGGGATCGCGCGAAATCCTCACCGTGGCGGCGCAGGAGGAGTTCGTCTCCCCCTCGCGCCTCTTCCCCGCCGAGCCCCTTTGACGGGCCGCGCCCCAGGGCTACACAGCGCGCCATGAATCCCGCCGCGCCCAGCTTCCAGGACATCATCCTGCGCCTGCACGCCTACTGGTCGAGCCAGGGCTGCCTGATCCTGCAGCCCTACGACATGGAAATGGGCGCGGGCACCTTCCACCCGGCGACGACGCTGCGCGCCCTGGGCCCCGAGCCCTGGAGCGCCGCCTATGTCCAGCCCTCGCGCCGGCCCTCCGACGGGCGTTATGGCGAGAACCCGAACCGGCTGCAGCATTACTACCAGTACCAGGTGATCCTGAAGCCCAGCCCGCGCGACCCGCAATCCCTGCTGCTGGAGAGCTACCGCGCCCTCGGCATAGACCCCGCGCTGCACGACATCCGCTTCGTGGAGGATGACTGGGAAAGCCCCACCCTCGGCGCCTGGGGCCTGGGCTGGGAGGTGTGGTGCGACGGCATGGAGGTGACGCAGTTCACCTATTTCCAGCAGGTGGGCGGCATCGCCTGCGAGGTGCCCTCCTGCGAGCTGACCTACGGGCTCGAGCGCCTGGCCATGACCATCCAGGGCGTGGAGAACGTCTATGCGCTGCGCTTCAACGACGCGGGCGTGACCTATGGCGACGTGTTCCTGCGCGCCGAGCGCGAATACTCCGCCCACAATTTCGAGCACGCGGACGTGGCGCTGCTGACGCGCCAGTTCGAGGAGGCGGAGCAGGAGTGCCATGCGCTGGTGGCGAAGGGCCTCGCCATGCCGGCCTATGACCACTGCATCAAGGCGAGCCACCGCTTCAACCTGCTGGACGCGCGCGGCGCGATCAGCGTGACCGAGCGTGCGGCCTATATCGGCCGGGTGCGGGCGCTGGCCAAGGCCTGCTGCGAGGCCTGGCTGGCGGGCGGCGGAGACCGATGGTAGAAAGCGTTTGGATGCTTCTACCATGGGCCAGTTGAACATCAAGGACGAGGAACTCATCGCCGAGGCCAAGGCGCTGGCGGCCGAATTGGGCACCAGCGTCGTCGGCGCGCTGCGCGATGCGGTGCGCGCCCGCCGCGCCGAGCGGGCGCGCCAGAAGGCGGCCGAGCAGGAGGCGCGCTTCGCCGCCATCATGGCCATCGCCGAGCGCATCTCCGCCATGGTCCCGCCGGAGCAGCGGCGCAGCGACCATGCCGAGCTCTACGACGACGCCGGCCTGCCCAAGTGATCGTGGACACCTCCGCCCTCGCGGCCATCATCTTCGGCGAGCCGGAGGGCCCTGCCTTCCTGCGCGCCATCCTCGCCGAGGAGGGTGGGGCGCAGATGTCCGCGGCGACGCTGGTGGAGCTGACCATGGTGGTGGAAGGACGCGCCGGCCCGGCCGCGGGCGCGGAGCTGGACGAGCTGCTGCGCCGCCTCGCCCTGCGCGTGCAGCCGGTGACGGAGGAGGTGGCCCAGGCCGCCCGCGAAGCCTGGCGGCGCTACGGCCGCGGGCGGCATCCGGCCGGGCTGAACCTCGGCGACTGCTTCTCCTATGCGCTGGCGCAGATGACCGGCGCCGCCCTGCTCTACAAGGGCGCGGATTTCTCCCAGACCGATGTGAAGGCGGCCCTCTGACGTGCCTGAACTCCTGATCGAACTGCTGACCGAGGAAATCCCCGCGCGCATGCAGGCCCGCGCCGCGGAGGATCTCTGCCGCCTCGCCGCGGGCGCCTTCGCCCCGCTCATCCAGGGCCCGCCGCGCGGCTTCCACGGCCCGCGCCGCATCGGGCTGGTGGCGGAGATGGCGCTCTCGGCCGAGACCCCGGCCAGGGAGGAGCGCGGGCCGCGCATCGGCGCGCCCGAGCAGGCGCTGGCCGGCTTCCTCAGGAAGCACGAGGCCAGGCGCGAGATGCTGGTGGAGCGGAACGGCTTCCTCGTTCTCGTGAAGCCGGGCGAGACCGTCACCGCCGAGGCGCTGCTGCACCGCGCCCTGCCGGAGCTGCTCTGGTCCTTCCCCTGGCCGAAATCCATGCGCTGGGGCCTCTCCCACTTCACCTGGGTGCGGCCGCTGCAGCGCATCCTCTGCCTGCTCGACGGCCGGCCCGTGCCAGTGGCGCTGGCGCGCGGCGAGGATGCGGCGCATGGCATTGTGGCGGGCGCGGAGACGGAGGGCCATCGCGTCCATGCGCCCGGCTCCTTCGCCGTCGCCTCCGCGGCCGATCACGCGGCCCGCCTGCGCGAGCGCTTCGTGATCCTGGACGCGGCGGAGCGCGCGGCGATGATCCGCGAGGGCGTGGCGCGCCTCGCCGCCGCCGAGGGGCTGGAGGTGGTGCCGGACGAGGGGCTGCTCGCCGAGGTGGCGGGCCTCGTCGAATGGCCGGTGCCGCTGCTGGGTTCCATCGACGACGCCTTCATGGACCTGCCGGCCGAGGTGATGCGCACCTCGATGCGCGTGAACCAGCGCTATTTCGCGCTGCGCCGCCCGGACGGGCGGCCGGCCAACAGATTCGCTCTCGTGGCGAACATCGCCGCGGCCGATGGCGGGCGCGCGCTGGTGGCGGGCAATGAGCGCGTGCTGCGCGCGCGGCTTTCGGATGCGCGCTTCTTCTGGGACCAGGACCGCAAGCACCGCCTGGAGGAGTTCCTGCCGAAGCTGGATGGCGTGACCTTCCACGCGAAGCTCGGCACCCAGGGGCAGCGGGTGGAGCGGATCGCCCGGCTCGCGGGCTATCTGGCGCCGATGGTCGGCGCCGATCCCGCGCTGGCCGAACGCGCGGCGCGGCTGTGCAAGGCCGATCTCGCGAGCGGCATGGTGGGCGAGTTCCCGGAGCTGCAGGGGATCATGGGCGGGCATTACGCCCGGCACCAGGGCGAGGATCCGCGCGTGGCG
Source organism: Rubritepida flocculans DSM 14296 (assembly GCF_000425365.1). Classification (GTDB taxonomy): domain Bacteria; phylum Pseudomonadota; class Alphaproteobacteria; order Acetobacterales; family Acetobacteraceae; genus Roseococcus; species Roseococcus flocculans. Next base: position 48,583 of record NZ_AUDH01000022.1, read on the forward strand.
GAGGCGATCGCGCAGCACTACCGCCCGCTCGGCCCGAACGACGACGTGCCGCGCGAGCCGGTGGCGGTGGCCGTGGCGCTGGCGGACAAGCTCGATCAGCTCGCGGGCTTCTTCGCGGTGGGCGAGAAGCCGACGGGCTCGGGCGATCCCTATGCGCTGCGGCGGGCGGGGATCGGGGTGGTCCGGATCATCCGGGAGAACGGGCTGCGCCTGCCGCTTGCGCCCGTTCTGACCCATGCCCTGCTCGGCGATGTCTCCGCGAGGCCGGTGGACCTGACGCATTCGCTGCTGGCCTCCATCGCGGCCACGCTGATGCTGCCGCTCGTGAAGCTGGAGGCCGCGCTGGAGGCGGCGGGGGCGGCGCCACGCCCGCTCGAGGCCGAGTTCCCCTTCGACGCGGCGGAGATCAACCGGGAGGTGCGCGGCTTCCTCCTCGACCGCCTGCGCGTGCAGCTCCGCGCCGAGGGGCTGCGCCATGACGTGGTGGCCGCCGCCACCGGCGAGGACGACGACATCACCCGCATCCTCGCCCGCGCCGAGGCGCTGAAGAGCCTCGTCGAGTCGGACACCGGCGCCAATCTGCTCTCCGCCTGGAAGCGCGCCCAGAACATCCTGCGCGCCGAGGAGAAGAAGGACGGCCCGCATGACGGGCCGGTGGAGGAGGCCGCCCTCGCCGCACCGGAGGAGCAGGCGCTCAACGCCGCCCTCGCCAAGGCCGAGGCGGAGAGTCGGGCATGCCTCGCGCGGGAGGATTTCGCGGGCGCCATGGCCGCGCTCGCCGCGCTGCGCGCCCCCACCGACGCCTTCTTCGAGAAGATCCTGGTGAACGACCCGGCCTTCCGGAAAAACCGTTTGCGGCTACTCTCGCGCCTGCGCGCGGCGATGGACGCCGTGGCCGACCTGTCGAAGATCGAAGCCTGAGGAACAGCGGCACATGACGCAGTGGGTGTACAGCTTCGGCGCCGGCCACAACGAGGGCCGGGCGGACATGCGCAACCTCCTGGGCGGAAAGGGCGCGAACCTCGCGGAAATGGCCAGCATCGGCCTGCCCGTGCCGCCCGGCTTCACCATCACCACCGAGGTCTGCACCCACTACTACGAGAACGGCAACCAGTACCCGCCCGAGCTCGCCGGCCAGGTGAAGGCGGCGCTGGCGCGCGTCGAACAGGCCGTGGGCCTGAAGTTCGGCGACACGGAAAAGCCGCTGCTCGTCTCCGTCCGCTCCGGTGCCCGCGTCTCCATGCCGGGGATGATGGACACGGTGCTCAACCTCGGCCTGAACGACGCGACGGTGGAGGGGCTCGCCCGCGCCTCGGGCGATCCGCGCTTCGCCTGGGACAGCTACCGCCGCTTCATCCAGATGTTCGGCGGCGTGGTGCTCGGCGTGGATCACCACCGCTTCGAGGAGATCATCGAGGCGGTGAAGCTCGACCGCGGCGTGATCGAGGACACGGCGCTGACGGCCGAGGACTGGAAGGAGGTCATCGCCGGCTACAAGGAGGCCGTGCAGGACGCCACCGGCGCCCCCTTCCCGCAGGATCCCGAGGCCCAGCTCTGGGCCGCCATCGGCGCGGTCTTCGGCTCCTGGATGAACCAGCGCGCCATCACCTACCGCAAGCTGCACGACATCCCGGCCGAATGGGGCACGGCGGTGAACGTGCAGGCCATGGTGTTCGGCAACATGGGCGAGGACTGCGCCACGGGCGTGTGCTTCACCCGCGACCCCTCCACGGGCGAGAACGTCTTCTACGGCGAATACCTGGTGAACGCGCAGGGCGAGGACGTGGTGGCGGGCATCCGCACGCCGCAGCCCATGTCCAAGGCCCGCGCCAAGCCCGGCGAGAAGCCGATGGAGGAGGTGATGCCGGCGGCCTACGCCGAGCTGGTCCGCGTCCGCGAGGTGCTGGAGAAGCACTACAAGGACATGCAGGACATCGAGTTCACCGTGCAGCAGAACAGGCTCTACATGCTGCAGACGCGCAACGGGAAGCGCACCGCCGCCGCCAGCCTCAAGATCGCCGTGGACATGTGCCGCGAGGGGCTGATCGACGAGCGCGAGGCGATCAAGCGCGTCGCCCCCGGCTCGCTCGACCAGCTTCTGCACCCCACGCTCGACCCCAAGGCGCCGCGCAAGCTGCTCTCCAAGGGGTTGCCGGCCTCGCCCGGCGCCGCCTCGGGCATCGTCGTCTTCAGCGCCGACGAGGCGGAGCTGCGCGCGCGCGAGGGCGAGAGCGTGATCCTCGTGCGCATCGAGACCAGCCCCGAGGACATCCACGGCATGCACGCGGCCAAGGGCATCCTCACCACCCGCGGCGGCATGACCAGCCACGCCGCGGTGGTGGCGCGCGGCATGGGAAGGCCCTGCGTGGCGGGCGCGGGCGGCATCACGGTGGACTACACGGCCCAGGCGCTCTCCGCCGGCGGGCACATCATCCGCGCGGGCGAGACCATCACGCTGGACGGCGCGACGGGCGAGGTGTTCGTCGGCGCGGTGGCGATGATCGAGCCGCAGCTCTCGGGCGATTTCGCGACGCTGATGGAATGGGCCGACAAGGTGCGCCGCATGAAGGTGCGCGCCAACGCCGAGACGCCCCTGGATGCCGAGACGGCGCGCAAGTTCGGCGCGGAGGGCATCGGCCTCTGCCGCACCGAGCACATGTTTTTCGACCCCGAGCGCATCGGCGCGGTGCGCCAGATGATCATGGCCGAGCACGAGGAGGGCCGGCGCGCCGCGCTCTCGCGCCTGCTGCCCTTCCAGCGCCAGGACTTCACGGAGCTGTTCCGCATCATGGCGGGGCTGCCCGTCACCATCCGCCTGCTCGACCCGCCGCTGCATGAGTTCCTGCCGCACACCGAGGAGGAGATCGCCGAGGTCGCGGAAGGGCTGGGCGTGGAGGTCGCCGCCATGCAGCGCCGCGCGCAGGATCTGGCGGAGGCGAACCCGATGCTCGGCCATCGCGGCTGCCGCCTCGGCATCTCCTACCCCGAGATCTACGAGATGCAGGCCCGCGCCATCTTCGAGGCCGCCGTGGCGGTGGCGAAGGAGACGGGCCGCGCCCCGGTGCCCGAGATCATGATCCCGCTGGTGATGACGAAGCGCGAGCTCGACATCACCCGCGCAGAGGTGGAGCGCATGGCCGAGGCGGTCTTCGCCGAGGCGGGGATGCGCCTCGAATACCTGGTGGGCACCATGATCGAGCTGCCGCGCGCGGCGCTGACCGCAAACCAGATCGCCGAGAGCGCGGATTTCTTCAGCTTCGGCACCAATGACCTGACGCAGACGGTGTTCGGCCTCTCGCGCGACGATGCGGGCAAGTTCCTGCCCGCCTATGTCGAGAAGAACATCCTGCCCAAGGATCCCTTCGTCTCGCTCGACCCCGATGGGGTGGGCGCGCTGGTGGAGATCGCCGCGCAGAAGGGGCGGGGCGTGAAGAACGCGCTCAAGCTCGGCATCTGCGGCGAGCATGGCGGGGACCCCGCCTCCATCCAGTTCTGCGAGACGGTGGGCCTCGACTACGTCTCCTGCTCGCCCTACCGCGTGCCGGTCGCGCGGCTGGCCGCGGCGCAGGCGGCGCTGCACGCGGGGGGCGTGGACCGCACGGCCTGATCGGGCGGCGTCGCGGGCCGCCCGTATAGGCCCCACGGCCGCTCCTGCAGCCTGTTCCCCCCGGCGTGGCGGCGGGTTAGACCATTTTCACATCATCCGTGGATAACCTGAGTGGGCGAAGTAGTTTGCGCACTCTTTCGGTGTGAAGGCTTCGAGGCTCTGGCCGATGGTGTTCCACAAGGCCTCGATGTCCCTGGGCGCGGCGGCGCGGACGAGGTTCTTGAGCTTGGCGAAGACCTGCTCGATGGGGTTCATGTCGGGCGAATAGGGCGGCAGGTGGCGCAGTTCGGCACCGCGCGCCTCGATGGCGGCGCGCACGCCCGGTGACTTGTGGCATCGCAGATTGTCGCAGATCACTATGTCGCCGGGCGCAAG
>NZ_AUDH01000023.1 GCF_000425365.1 Rubritepida flocculans DSM 14296
GGCTGCAGTTGGCGTCGATCGTGTAGCCGAAGGCGAACTCCGCCGGCGCGTTGTTCTGCGCCTGGGTCAGCAGCGTGGTGTCCGCGAAGCGCGCGGTGATCTGGCCGGTGGCGCGCGCGATGCCGGGGTCCACGCCCTCGACCTTCCGGTCGGCGCGGATGGTGCGCACCATCTCCATGCCGTTCGCGTAAGTGAGCCGCGCGCCGGTCACCTGGGCGAGCGCGGAGCCGTTCCGGCTGATCGCCCCCTGCGCCTTGTGGAAGGCGGTGTAGGCGGCGCTGGTCGGCGTGCCGCCGGCGCTCGTGCCGCCGCGCGTCGAGCCCTGGCCGATCAGGCCGAAGCTGGCGGTGGCGGGGCCAGAGGGCGAGAAGTCGATCTCCAGCGTGTCGGCGCGGACGCCGGTGCAGAGGTCGTAGTTCGGAACGTCCGGGTAGCCGATCTCGACGCTGTTCGAGGGCAGCGCCGCCGCGCCCGAGCCGAAGCTGTGGATGAAGTTCGGGTCGGTGCCGGTGGTGGTCGGCGGGCCGAGCAGCAGGCGCAGCCAGTGGCCGATGTTGTTGAGGTCCACCGGCACCACGGCCTGGCCCTGCACGGTGACGGTGTCGAGGAAGGGCGCGGCCGGATCGCGGCTGCTGCCGACGCCGATGACATCGGCATCGAGCAGCGGCTGCTCGGCGCCGAGGTCGCAGGAGAGGAACGGCATCCGCAGCCAGTCGCCCGCGGGCGCGGTGCCGTAGGTCGCCTCGGGGGTCATGAGCAGGCGGCAATTGGCGCCGATGGCACGGGGCATCGGGGGTCTCCAGGATCAGCGGGAGGGAGAGGCGTCAGGCCAGCGGCGAGCCGGCGACGGTGAAGAACAGCGCGACGGGGACCGAGGCAGCGCGGGCCGCGGCGGCGCCCTCGAACTCGACATCCTCGAACTCGGGCGCGCCGGGCTGCGCCCAGTCCACCGCGCCGCCCAGGGTGCGGTCTGCGGCAATGGCGGCGCCGATGGCCACGAGCAGCGCGTCGAGCAGGGCATTGCGGGCCGCCGGCGTCGCGCCGCCGACAGTGACCTCGACCTCGGCGCGATGCTCGATGGCCCAGGCGAGCGGCGAGAGGATCGCCGTCTCCTCCACGGTCTCGCCATCGCGAATGACGATCAACCCACCGGCCGGTTGGCGCTGCGGCACGGTGTCGCCGCGCAGCACCAGAGGCGCCGGATTCCTGCCGGCCAAGGCTGTGGCCAGCCGGCCGTGCAGCGCCGCGATGGCGGCCTCGCGCGCGCTCACGGCGCCGCCCTCCCGCTCTCGTCGGACGCATGCGTCCGACCCCAGGCTGCCACGAAGCGCCCGGGCAGCCGGCGCAGGCTGCGCTCGGCGGCACCCTTCACGTCCAGCCGCCTGGCGAGCGTCACCTGCGGCAGCAGCAGGAACATCGGCACCATGCCGCGCTGGAGCATGCCGCGCGCCCAGGCCTCGCGGCCCTTGCGGTGGCCGGTGCCGATCTCCGCAACGCCGCCTGCGATGAGCCGGGTGCGGCGGCGCCGGCCGGTCGGCTCCCCGGCGCGCAGCGGCAGGCACCAGACGAAGCCCCGGCCCGACCGGAAGGGGCGGAGGAAGCCCTGCCCGGAGGCGACCATCTGCGCCGGCGTCACCCGCATCCCCTTCTCACCGCGGCCCCGGCGCCCCCGCGCCGCGTTGAAGCCGGTCGGGATGGCCAGGAACTTGCGACCGCCCTTGGCGCGGATCAGCGCGCCGCGCTCGAAGGCGTCGATCACGTTCGGCACCTTGGTCCAGATGAGGCCGGCGGGCCGCAGCGACTGGCCGGTCCGCGGAAACACCTGGGAGCGCCAGGCATTGGCGATCCCCCGCGCGTTGCCGCCGAAGGTGTTGGTGACCTGCCGGCGCAGCTCCTGCTTGACCTGCTCGGTCTCTGCGCGGAGGGCCTGCATGGCCGCACGCTCGCCCTCGCGCACTTCGGCCGCCAGCACCTGCCGCAGGTCGCCGACGATGGTGACGGCGAGCCTCACGGCCGGTCCTGGCCCCGCGGCAGGCCGATGCGGTGGCGGATGATGGCGACGGCGAGATCGTGCAGCGCCGCCTGGCCAAGATAGCCGAACACGAAGGCGAACAGGAACCGGCCGTATTCGTTGAACTCCAGGAAGCCCCCGAGCGCATAGCCGGCGCTGCCGAGCAGCGCGGCGGAGGGCAGTTCCCAGGCGAGGCACCAGCCGAAGCGCCGGCGCTCGGGGTGGTTCCAGCGCACGAAGCCCCCGGCGAGGCCGGCCGCGGCGCCGAGCAGCAGGTCGCGCAGCATCTCCAGAAGGCTGAGGGCGTTCTGCGGCATGGCGGGCGGGCTCCTATCGCTGGCAGAACACGCGCCAGGCGGTGCCAGTGGCGTCGCGCTCGGCGTGGGTGACGGTGAGCAGGTCGGGGCCGAGGGCGAAGCTGTCGCCGGCAGCGAGACCGGGCAGCGTGGCGATGGCGACCGAGAGGATGTCGGTCGCCGCGACAATCTCGGTCCCGAAGGCCTCGCCGACGCGGTCGGGCGAGGAGCGCAGGACGCGGATCGCAACCGCCGGGCCGGTGCCACCCTGCCGGTAGAGGGCTTCGACCCCGAGGTTCGGGTCCGCCACCAGCGCGGCCATGGCCTCGGCGAAGGCGTTCATCACTCGCCCTCCCCGGCGCGGTTCAGCCACCGCACCGCGGCCAGCCGCCCGGCGCAGTCGGCATGGGCGGCGTCATAGGCCAGCAGCAGCTCCGCCACCTGCCCCTGGGTCAGCCGCTCGGTGCCGGGCAGCGCCGGCGCCGCGACGCAGACCAGCAGCGCGTCAGGGAGGCGCAGCGGCAGCAGGCGGATCTCCGGCGGCGCGGCCGGCGCGCAGGCGCTCGACAGCATCGCGCAGCACAGGGGCAGCATCGGCGGCATGGCTCGGGTCACGGCGGAGGGCCTCCAGGTTCGCGCCGAGGCGCGCGGCCTGGGCGCGGGCACGCTCGGCCTCGCCGGTCAGCGCGGCGATGTGGCGCGCGTGCTCCGCCGTGGCCTCAGCGAGCGCGGCGGCGTTGGCTTCCGCCGCCCGGCTGGCCATCGCCGCGTCGAGGCGAGCGGCGTCACGCTGGACACGGAAGTTCCAGGCAATCACAGCCGTGACAGCGAAAGCCACTGCGAGACCGATCGGCAGCGCGTGCCGGCCGAGTAGCGAGAGGATCGCCGAGCCCGTCACGGGTAGGCCGTGCGGTCGAGTTCGAAATGCGGCCCGTCCCGGAAGGCGGCCCAGTCGCCGCCCCAGACGATCGGCACGCCGAGCTCCCTCGCCGCGGCCTTCATCGCCGCGCCGATCTGCTCATACAGGGGCCATGTGTGGACGGCCCCCACCTCGCAAGGGGTGATTTCGGGTCTGACATTGCATCGGTCGGGTGCAGCCATGTGTCCGGCCTGTTTGGTGCGGCGCGCATGGCCGCTGGCCCTGATGCGATCCGCGGATGTGGTCCCAACCAATCCCGCGCGCTCGAAGCGCTGCCGCTCTATCGGGGTGTCCTCATCCTCGGTCACGACCGATCCTCCATCAGCTCCTTCTCACCCTCGCGATTCCGATGCGCCTGTGGCCTCTCGCGACGTGGCCAGGCTCAAGCTGCTGCGGTGGCTCCCGTCGCTGCTGGCGCAGGGGCACGATATGTGTCGCCACGGGTCATCACGGCCCAGGCGATGCGGGCCATTTTGTTCGCGAGTGCCAGCGAGACGAGGCGGAACGGTCGCCGCTCCAGCAGCGCCCTGGTCCAGGCCGACAGCCCATCCGTCTTGCCCTTCAGGTGTCGCATCGCCGCGGTGGCGCCGACCGTCAACAGCCGGCGGAGGTATCGATCGCCCTGCTTGGAGACCGCCCCGAGCTTCTCCTTGCCGCCGCTGGAATGCGGCTTTGGCACCAGCCCGATCCACGCCGCCAGGTCTCGCCCTGATCTGAAGAGGCCAGCATCGGGTATCGTTGCGGCGATCGCCGAGGCGGTGATCGGGCCGACGCCCGGGATGGTCGCCAGCCGCCGGCTCACCGGATTGGCCCTGTGCTCGCGCATCAGGATCTTCTCGATGCCCTCGATGCGTTCCTCGAGCTGCTGCAGGGCTCCGGCCAGATTGCGCAAGCCTTCACGTGCCAGCGGAGGTATATCGAGCGCATCGTCGTCCTGGAGCAATGCGACGAGCTGCGCCACACGATGCTGGCCGGACGGCACGACAACGCCGAACTCGGCGAAATGCCCGCGAAGAGCGCCGATCAGCATCGTCCGCTGCCGCACCAGGAGGTCGCGCGTGCGATGGTGGAGCAGCGCCGCCTGCTGCTGCTCCGACTTCACGGGCACGAAGCGCATGTGCGGTCGGCTCACGGCCTCGCAGATCGCCGCAGCGTCGGCCGCATCTGTCTTGCCGCGCCTGACGTAGGGCTTGACATAAGCCGGCGGGATCAGGCGCACGTTGTGCCCGTGACGGCGGATGGTCCGCGCCCAATGGTGCGCCGTGGAGCAGGCCTCGAGCCCGACCAGGCACGGCGGCAGCCTGGCGAAGAAGGTCTCCACCTCGGCTCGCTGCAGTTTCTGGCGCAGCACCACGTTCCCTGCTGCATCGGCTGCATGGACCTGAAACACTCGCTTCGCGAGATCGAGGCCGACAGTGCTAATCTCCATGACGGACGGCTCCTGTTCCGTGGGGTCTCTCCAGACGCCCACACCCTGGCACGCGATGCCGAACAATGGGGGCCGTCCACCCCATCAGTCCCAGCGGATCTCGCCCTGCTCGACCGCGCCGTCGCCGTCGTCCAGCCAGTAGGCCAGGTCGACGGCGTGGCCGGTCAGGTGCCGGCTGTCCATGCTGCGCGAGGCGCCGATCGCGACCAGCCGGGCCTGGCGCTCGCGGGACCGCAGCCCCTCGGTGACGATGAACGGCACCGCCTGGCGGGCGCGCTCGACGACGCGCACCAGGTCCCGGTGCACGCGCTCGAGGCGCGCGCGATCGCGCGGCAGCAGCACGGCCATCACGCCCCCGCAGCCGGCACCCGGGCGAGCATCACCCGTACCGTCGTGTCAGCCGAGGCCGCGGTGACGGTGGCGATGCCGACCTGGTAATTGCCGGTCGCGGTGGTGGTGAGGCGGCGGTTGGTGTTGTCCCAGAACACCCGCGCCCCGGCGGAGATGGCCTGGGCGGGGTCCTTCGGCAGCTCGAACTCGCCGCGGGTCTCGCATTCGACGGTTTCATTCTGCGCGGCGTCGGAGGCCGCCACCCCGAAGAAGGCGCCGACCAGCATGCCCTGACCGGCGAGGATGCCACCGGCGTAGGGCACCACCATCGGGATGGAGCGGGCGTCGGGACGGATGCAGTTGCGCATGGAGGGGTCTCCTCTGAGGCGAGAATCGGGAAGTGGAACGAAGGCCGCCGTTGCGGCGAACCGACCCTGGCGTGTACACTTCGCGTGATCACGGAGGGTCGAATGCCTGACGAAGCCAGGGTGAGCGTGCGTGACTTCCGCGGCCGGCTGTCCGAGCACCTGCGACGCGTACAGCGCGGGCAGACAGTGGTGGTGACGTCGAATGGCGAGCCGGTGGCCCGGCTCGTGCCGGTCGAGCGCCCGGCTGCCGCGCCTCGGCCGTTCGGCTTCATGAGGGGCCGGATCCGCCTGGCGCCCGATTTCCGGGAGACCCCGGCCGACATTCTGGCCGCGATGGAGGCCGATCCCTTCCCGCCGCCTCGGCGTGGGCGGGCCGCGTGAGGCTGCTGCTCGATACGCATGTGCTGCTGTGGTTCGCGGCCGGCGATGAGCAGCTCGGGCGGAAGGCCCGCGCGGCGATCGCCGATCCCGGCAACACAGTGCTCGTCAGCGTCGTCTCCCTGTGGGAGGCGGCGATCAAGGTGCGGATCGGCAAGCTGGAGGTGGACGTGCCTGCGCTGATCCGGGAGAGCGTGCGCGCCGGGTTCGATCTGCTGGACCTGACGCCGGGGCATGTCGAACGGCTGCTGACGCTGCCGGTCTCCGACCATCATCGCAACCCGTTCGATCACCTGCTCCTGGCGCAGGCCGCGGCCGAGGGGGCGACCTTCGTCACCGACGACAGGCACGCCAAGCGCTATGGCGTGCCCATCCTCCGGTCATGGTGATCAGGTGCCCGGGTTGAACCAGGCGCCGCGCCAGTCGATGGCGCCGACGCCGAAGTCGAAGATCACGCTGACCTCGATGCCGTCCGCGCCCTGGACGGGCCCGGTGGTGACCTGCGGCCCCTCGGTGCCGTTGAGGTAGCCGTAGACATAGACCGGTGCGGCGAGCGGGTCGGAGAAGAGATACCAGCGGTTCCCCGGGATCAGCGGCTCGACCACCGGCTGCACGAAGCCCGCGAAGACGTTCGCGTTGCTGGTCTGCGTCGCCGCCACCGGCACCGTCGCCTGCCGCGCCGCGAGTTCGAGGTTCGGCCCGACCAGCAGCCGCATGGTCTGGCCCGTGGAGATGGGCAGGCCGTCGAGGGTGCGCTGCTTCATGATGGCGGCGCGGCCGGCACCGATCGTCGCGGTGTCGAGCGGCGTGCCGGTCCCGGCCTTGTTGGCCCGCGCAGCACCGGTGGCGAACACCGGCGCGTTGCCGGTGGCGAGCGTCGGGCCGTCGCCATTGGCGCTGTTCAGCAGGTTGTAGGCGGTGGCGTTCTCGAACTCGGCGACGCGGCGGCCGATGGCGGCGGCGAAGTCGGTGAAGGCGCCGAGGTCGTCGTTGACCAGCATCGGGCGCGTGACGCGGAGGCGCCGGGCGAAGGTCTGCAGCAGCACGATCTCCTGGCTCTCGGACATGGTGCCGACCTGGATCTCGCCGTTCTCGGCGAGCGGCAGCAGGGTCGGGAAGTCGCCGATGCGGAGGTGGCGGTGCGGCTTGAAGTCGCGGAAGTCGCGGCGGAGGAAGATCTGCCGGTAGGTCGGCTGCGCCGGTACGTAGGCGGCGAGCAGCATCTTGTTCGCGGCGGCGGAGAGCAGGGCCGGGAAGTCGGAGCTGGTGTGGAAGGCGCGCTCGGCGAGCAGGGTCGGGTTGCGCGGCGGGTTGCGCTCGCCGCGGCGGGCGAGCAGTTCGCGCAGCATGTCGGAGGGGCGCCAGCCCAGGAACTCGGCGTGGCGGCCGGAGCCCTGGGGCTGGTAGCCGGGCATGGCGCGCACAGCGAGCGCCTCGGCCATGGCGTCGAGGACCTGCGCCGGATCGTCGTGGCTCGGGCCGGTCTCCGGGCGCGCCGGAATGGACGGGCGCAGCCCCTGCGCCACCAGGGCGTCGAACAGGGCGCGGCGGGCCTGGTCGCCGGTCCAGCCCTGGGCGATGGCCTCGGCACGGATCGGCGTGATGCGCTCCGCCGGCAGCAGGGCGCGGGCGGCCTCGACGGCAGCGTCGATGCCGGCGATGCGCTCGCGCTCGGCGCGGCTCGCCTTGGCGCGGACTGCATCGAGGTCCGGCGGCGGTACGGCGCGGGTGGGCTCGGGCGTGGTGGTCACGGGCGTCTCCTGGGGCGGGTTGGACGGCGCGGCGGAGGGCGGCGCCGACGGGGCAGCAGCCGGCTCGGCCGGCGTCGTCTCGGGCATGGTGGTGTCCTCGTCAGGCAGGGCGGGTTCGATCGCTGGCGCGGGGAGGCCCTGCTCCCCCTGCGCCCGCACCGCGGCGTCCCGGTCCACCGGGACCGGGACGACGGAGATCTCGAAGGGCTCCCAATCCACCGCGCGGTGGACGGTCTCGCCGGTGGCGGGGTCGGCCCGCGGCTCGTAGCGGTGCACGCGGTAGCCGACGCTGACGGCGCGCAGCGTGCCGTCGGCGATGCGCTGCCAGATCGGCTCGACGTCAGCCGCCGTGCTGAACTGCAGCGTGGCGTAGCCACGACCGCGTTCGAGGCGGGCGGCGGTGACGCGACCCAGCACATCCCTGGCTCCACCGCGGCGATGGGTGTCGAGCACCGGGGCGCAGCCGGAGCGGAGCGTCGCCATCCGCACCGCGTTGGGCGACATCTCGAGTTCCTCGGTGATCAGGCCGAGGGAGGGGACGAAGTTGCGGGCGCGTGCGCCGGTGGACCACACCACCTCGACGGTGCGCGCGGCGCGATCGACGGTGGCCGGCGCGGCGATGGCGCGCTGCGCGACGATCGACTGCCCCGGAGTGTGACCGGGCGCGACCGGGGCCGGTCGATCGGCTGCAACATCCTGGTCCGACGCAGGGTCTCCCCCGCCCGGTTCGGTGGTCTCGGTCATGTGGATATCCCTGGGGAGAAGCCTGGGACGATCTGTGGACAGGCGACGCTCAGCCCGGCTCCGCCTGGCTCGCAGTCGGCTGGCGCAGTGGAGCCGCCGCGCCCGTCGCGGCGATCTCGATGGCGGCCATCTGCGCGGCGTCCTGGGCGGCGCCGGACTTGGCGACCCGACGCGGGTCGGTGTCGAGCGCGAGGCCGGCGTCATCCAGCAGCGCGTTGGCCTCGCGGATCATCTCCACCGCCGCGCGGAAGTCGTAGCCGAAGGCCCCTGCCGCCTCCGGCTGCGGCACGAAGCCCGCCCTGACCTGCGCGATGAGGGCGGTGGTGTCCTTGAGCGGGTCGATCATCTCATGCGCCGGCGGGACATGGCTGACGCCGTCCGGCATCTCGGCGTCCCACAGTCCGAGCAGCGCGCCCTGTTGGTGAAAGCGGTCCGCGACGGGCCGCACCAGCATCGGGATGAGCATGCCGTACTGCACCTGCTCGCAGAGGCGGCGGAACTCGATCTTGCCGGCGCGCAGCGAGGAGTAGTTGGCCTGCGTCAGGTCGCCGGACACCTGATCGTAGGTCAGGCCCGCGCCGACCGCGGCGGCCTCCAGCGCCCGGCGGGCGAAGGCGGCATGGCTGCCGCCGCCCGAGGGGTTCACCACCTCCACGCTGCCCATGCCGCGGCGGTAGAGGATCATCCCCGGCTCGAAGCTCTCGACCGCGCGGCCCTGGGCGTCGCGGAGCAGGCCGGACGCCGTGCCGGTCAGCGCCTCGTCGCCCTCCTCGGTGACCACTGCGGCGAGGCAGGCCTCGATCTTGGCCTTCATCAGCAGCGCCGCCTCGTAGTCGCCGAGGTCGCGCAGCCGCAGCAGCACCGGCGCGAGCCAGGAGACGTCGCGCAGCTGGCCGGGGCGGCGCTTGCGATAGACGTGCAGCACCTCTGCGGCCGGGATGCGCTCGCTCGCCATCCGGACGCCTGGGAGCATCCACGCGCCCGGATGGGTCGGGAACAGCCAGTAGCCGACCGGCTCGCCGGCCTCGCCGAGGGCGATGCCCTGGATGGTCGGGGCGCCCTCCACCATGCCGTTGCGCGCGGTGTCGAGGTGGTCGCTCTCCAGCACCTGCAGCCGGAGGCCGATCGGGTTGGCGGCCGATGGCGGCACCATCAGGAAGCGGATGAAGCATTCGCCGCTCTCGACCACGGCCCGCATCACCAGCGCCTGCAGCCCGTAGAGGTCGAGCCGCCCCTCGGCGTCGCAGGCGGTGCTCTCCGCCCAGCGCTGCCAGGCGCGGCGATGCGGATCGTCCGGCCAGCGGGTGGTAATGCCGGCGCCGACCGCATTGCCGGTCCACAGATCGACGATGCGGCTGGCATAGGGGTCGTTGCGCACGGCGTCGCGCGCGCGGCGCGCCACCGTCGCCGCGGCCAGGCCGACCTCGGCATTGGCGCTGCCGCCCGAGGGCGCCCAGACGGAGGCGCGATGGTCCTGCGCCGCGGCGTAGCCGCGGAAGGCCCGCCAGGCTCGGATCATCCGCTCGATCACGTGCCATTGCCCCGCGAGAAGGAGGCGAGCGTCGCCGCCGGCCTGCGCGCTGCCGTGGTCTCGGCGCTGCGCAGGACGGCCAGCGCCCGCCCGAGTTCGTCCAGGCTCCGGTATTCCACGGTGCGCCCCTCGAAGCTCACGCGCGTGGTGCCGCCCGTGTAGGCGGCAGCGAGGGCGGCGGCGCGGCTGCCGGGCGGTTGCGCCAGCGCCCAGGCGAGAACGGCCGGGTCCATCACGCGGCCCGGAGCGTCGGCAGCGGCGTCGCCGCGTTGACCAGATAGGACAACCCGGTGGGCGGGTTCGGCATGATCGGCACGCCGGCCTGCCAGGTCAGCGGCGCGAAGAACCCGTTCTCGCTGCCGGTGCCGCCGCCCGATCCGCCATCGGCCGAGGTCGAGCCGAGTAGCAGGGTATTGCCCCCGCTGAACACCTGGTTCGAGGTGCCGCGCACCGAAGGCGCGCCGGAGAAGCACAGCAGCAGCCACCAGATGCCGGCCGAAATCCAGCGCGGTTGCGCGAAGGGGCAGATCGCCGATCCGACCGTGGTGTCGGCGTCCACGAGCGGTTCCTCGATCACGGCGCCCGGTCGCCCGGCGCCGTTGTCGGCCGCCAGCGCCATGCGCAGGAAGCCCGCGGCACCCGTGGTCACGCTCACCGCCATGGCCGAGAACAGGCCCGGCCGGGCGAGGAGGTAGGGCACGCAGTAGAGCCGGTTCGCCACCATCGCGAGAGACGCCCCGACGGCGCGCGCATGCTGCGAGGCGTAGAACCGCCCCGGGACGTAGGGCAGCATCGCCGGCGCGGGCGGCAGGTAATGCTGGAACAGCGCGGTCATGCCAGCGGCCGGATGCCGAGGGTGATGGTGCGGGCGGCGGCCCGGCTCACCGGCGCGGCGGCGAGGCCGGAGCGCAGCCGCAGCCAGCGCCAACCGAGCAGCAGGGTGGGTGGCAGGGTGAGGGCCCGGCCGGCGGCGACGGTCAGCACGACCTCGTTGCCGAGATGGTCATGGAGGTCAGCCCAGGCCGTGGGCTCGCCCTCGTCGAGCGAGCCCTGGACGGTGAGCGGGGCGTCGGTCCAGGCGGCGGGCAGCAGCAGCAGGCAGACGCCATAGCCGACGCTGGCGACCGGCGCGCTCAGCGCCTGGCCGGCGGCGATCGTGGTGCGGACCGGGACGAGGGCGGTCATGAGGGTCTCCATGGTCAGCGCAGCCAGCCGCCGCGCGGGGCGAGCCAGGCGCGGGGACGAAGGTCAGGTGGCGTGGCTGGCCTATTGGTCGTGACCGGCGCCGCCTCGTCTGCCGAGGGCGGCTCCGCCGCCGGCAGCGACAGCGCATCGGCCATCCGTGCCCAGCGCCCCTCGCCCCAGCCGTCCATGCCGAGCGCCGCCGCCGCGGCGCGGGCATAGACGCGGCAGTCGAGCGCCTCGTTGCGCTCGCGCGTCTTGACCCACTCCAGCCGGCGGAAGCCGTTTTTCCCGGCGCGCGCCACCAGCTGCTCCGCCGTGAGCTGGCGACAGAACTCCTCGCCGGCAGCATGCATCGGCAGGTGGACGTAGCCGGGCGGGAAGGGCTCGCCGCTCTCCTCGGTCGGCCGGTCGAGCTTGAGCCAGCCATAGGTCTCGGCCTTGAGGAAGGAGGATCCCACCGGCCAGACCTTGAGCCCGCCGAGCTTGCGCCCCTGCCGCCGCACCTCCGTCGCCGCCGGCTGGCCGACCGCCGCGCGCAGCCCGTCCTGGCCCTTGACCGCGATGGCGCGGCCCGCGCCGGCGCGGCGCACGAAGGCGTAGACCTCCGCCGTGGTCATGCCGTCGCCGCTGTCGATCGCCGCCATGGCGATGGGCAGGCGGTGGCCGGAGGCATGTCGCCAGGTCTCGCCGAGCAGCAGGCGAAGATCCTCCCACACCGCTGCCTCGAACGGGTTGCCGGCCAGGACGCGGTGCTCGACCAGCCAGGACTGCCGGTCCTGCCCCCAGGCCCAGACCGAGGCCTCGAGCCGGTTGCGCTGCACGTCCACGCCGGCGGTGAGCAGCAGCCCGCCCATCGGCACGGTGCCGGCCGGCCAATACTCCCGCCGGTCGTAGAGCCGCTGCCAGTCCGGCGCCTCGCCCGCCTCCTGCCAAGTCTCGCCGAGCACGGTGTTGCGGAAGGTCTTGATGGCCCGGTCGTCGCCCTGCGCCGCAAGCCAGAGCCGCGCGATCTCCGACCAGGGCATCCAGCCGGGCGGCGAGTAGAGCGCCGAGATGTGAAAGCCGATCGCGTGCGGGTCCGTCGCCGTGGCACTGGCCCGCCATTCCCCCGCGGCCAGCATCGCCGCCTTGTGCTGCTCCCCGATCGCGCCGTCGCAGGCCTCGCAGAGGTAGCGCGCCGTCTCGGGCTCGCCCGCGTCCCACACCAGCCGCTCGAAGCGCAGCCACTGCATCGCCCCGCAGTGGGGACAGGGCACGACGTAGCGCCGCTGGTCGGTGGCGAGGTACTCGCGCTCGATGCGCGACAGGCCGGCGATGGTCGGCGTCGAGACCAGCAGCACCTTGCGCCGCCAGCCGAAGGTGCGGGCGCGGGCCTCGGCGAGCGCGATCGGATCGCCTTCGCCCTCGACGTCGCCAGGATAGGCGTCGATCTCGTCGAGGAACAGGAAGCGCGCCGACATCGAGCGCAGGCCGACCGCGCTGTTGGCGCCGGTCATCACCAGCTGGCCGCCGGGGAACTCCTTCGAGAGCTGGCGATTGCCGCTGTCGCGCGAGCGGGCCGGCGCGACGCGCTCGCGGATCGCCGGCGTCTCCTCGACCAGCGGGTCGATGCGCTGGTCGGAGAAGCGCTTCGCCAGCTCCGTGGTGGGCTGCACCGCCAGCATCGGCCCGGGCGCGTGGTGGATGACGTAGCCGATCCAGTTGTTGCCGCACTCGGTGTTGTGCGTCGGGACCCAACCTTCTCCGCAGAGGTAGAGGTGGCTGGGCGAGTCCACCTCGATGCACCGGACGGGCACACTCTCGACCGGCTCGATGCTGACGATGCGGCGCCGTCGGCTCTTGAGCGGCCGGCCGCGCTCCACCGAACGCATCCGCGCGACCTTGCGAGACAACCGAAACATCGGCTCCTCGCGGTAGGCGGTCCAGGATACGCGCGAATAGCCGAGGCACGCGCGATCGGTGCCGTTGATGACCTTCTGCCTCGAGGCTACCCGGTAGATCGTCGGCTTGTAGCCGAGGCTGCGCAGCAGCTCGACCATGCCCTCGATCAGGCCGGGGTCGGTGTTGCTGAACTCGCAGCGCTTGCCGTCCGGCGAGATGGTGCCGTCCGAGTCCATCAGGCCGCGGATCAGCTCGAGCCGCTGCGCGCGGCTGGCCCGCAGGTAAGCCGCCGGGATATGCTTGTTCTCCAGCACGTCGAGCATGCGCAGCCGCATCGTGAAGCGCGAGCGGTGCTGGATGCGGGCGGGCGTGACGCCGTCGTCCACGAGCCGGAAGGTCGGATCGATGACGATGTTGCCGCAGCGCCCCTTGCGCCACGCCGGCCGCCGGAAGATGGCATCGACCCCGCAGGCGCGCAGATGGTCGGCGACCTCCGCGTCCTCCTCGTGGACGCTGATGTGGTTCATCGTCGCCGAACCGTCGCCGAGCCACACGCCGAGGACGTAGGGCTGGATCAGCAGGTCCTGGTCCGGCAGCTCGACGGGCTGACAGCAATCGACCGCGTAGCGCCGCCGCTTGCCCCCGCCGAGCTGCGTCCGCCCGACCATGTCGCGCGTGTGGAGGGTGCGCCGGACGGGACGTTCGGCGTCCGTGAAGTCCCAGACGGGCCAGCGATGGTCACCATCGCAGACGATGCGCGTGCCGTCGTCGAAGGTGACGCCGTAGCAGTCGCGGCCGATCATGATCGGCGACACGCCGGTGACCCGGCACGGGCGTCCGGCTTCGTCGAACAGGGTGTCGCCGACCACGAGCGCGCCCATCGTGGCCCAGCCCTCGGCCGTGGGGATGGCCGTATCCAGCGCGAGCGGCCCGCCGACCTGGGCCCCCTTCATGAACACCACCCGCCGCGCCGGATGCGCCGGCGACAGCGCGTCCATGATCTCGCGCAGATAGGGCGTGCGCGCCGTGCGCCATGGCCCGGGCTCGGCCGACCCGCGGCTCCCGAGCACGCGGTGGCGGTCGGCCCACTCCGAGACGAGCAGCGCCGGCTCGGGCGCCATGCCGTCGCGCCAGGCCTGCAGGATCTCGGCGTCGCCCTCGAAGCGGCCGAGTTCCTCCAAGAGATGCTCGCCCGCCATCACGCCACCTGCACCCGGACATCGTGCCGCGCGGCGAGATGCGCGCGCAGCCGGGCGTCCATCATGGTCTGCAGCCGGTGGGCATCGACGCCGAGCTCGGCCGCCATCTCGGCGGCGACGCGGGCCGGCCAGGCGAGGATGGCGTCGCGCTCCTCCTTGGCGAGGCGGTGCACCAGCAGCAGCGCGCGCGCCTTGTCGACCAGCCTGCCCTTGCGCTCGTCGAGCCTGAGCCGCCGCTCCTGCGCCTTGAGCACCTCGTTCGCGGTGCGCGCATCGTGGAACGTGCTGCCGGCGGCGCGCGGCAGCGGATCGGCGGCCGGCGGCATCGCTGCGACAGGCGGTGGCGCCGCGGGCCGCGGTGGTGCCGGTGGAGCCGGCGCCAGCGTCGCCGTCTTCCGGACGGGATCGCTGCTGTCGGCCAGCCGCGCGCGAACCTTCTCGACGTCCCAGGCGCCGTCCGCCTCGGGCGCGATACGGCCGGCGCGCTGCGCCTTCTGCAGCGCCGTGTGGGACACGCCGAGGCGGCGCGCCACCTCGCGCTGCGAGGCCACGCGGCCCGGCTGCGCGGTGGCGATCATGATGTGATCGGAACCCCCCGAAAAGAGCAATCGACGGAGCGCCGATGGCGCTTGGCTCCGCCCCCGCCACAGCGCGAATGGTCCGTCACGCAATGCGGATGACGGAGACCACGATGACGAAGCGTGAAGCCAACCAGCAGCGGAGCCTCGAAGCCTTCCTCGCCAAGAAGGCCGAGTTCGACGCCCTGCTGGCCGAACTGCAGCAGGCCAGTGTGGACCACTTCGGGGCGGACCCCGAGGCGGTGCTCTGGGGCGAGACCGCCTGGCTCGCGGACGCCACCGCGAAGCTGAAGGACATCGCGGACCAGCACTTCCGCCGAGGCGAATACGCCCGCTGACGCGGCGCGCCTCCCGCACCGCCCCGACCGGGCCGAGCCCGGCGGGGCTCCCGGCAGTAGGGGGCCGAGAGGGTCGGCTCCCGGAACCAGAGACCCCGACGATGAGGCTGACCGACACCCAGCGCACCATCCTCAGCCAGGCGAGCCAGCGCGACGACGGGCTGGCAGTCCCGCCCGAGCGCCTCCCGGCCGCGGCGCGGCAGACGGTGGCGAAGGCCCTGCTGAAGCACGACCTGGTCATCGCGGTGCACCGCCCCGCCCACGACGCGCGGGCGAAGTGGACGGTGGATGGCGACGAGATGCTGCTCAAGATCACCGACGCAGGCCTGCGTGCCATCGGCGTCGCGCCGGAGGGCGATGGCGCGGAGCCGGCGGACGCCCGCCCGCGCGACGAGCGCAACGGGGCGGATCCCCGCCTCGTCGACGGCGACGACGAGCCGGCAGAGCCGGCCACGGTGGGCGACAGGGCGCCCCTGGGCGGGACGGACGCCGCGCCGGGGGACACGCAGGCCACCGCGCCCGAAGCCGCCCTCGACCCCGCCCGGACCGAGGAACTCGCCCTGCTCGACCAGGCCCTCGCCGCCCCGCGCCCGGCGCCGCGGGCGACGCTCCGCGCCGCCGCGCAGCGCGTGCTCGCCGCCTGGGACGACGACGCCAACCGCGAGGGCGACATGATCGGCGCCCTCGACGGCCCGATGGAGGCGCTGCGCGCGGCGCTGGCCGGCAAGCCGGCCCGTGCGACGCGCGGTCGGGCCACGGAGCGGACCGACGGCGCGCCGCGCGGGCCGCGCGAGGGCACCAAGCGGGAGACGGTGCTGGCGATGCTCCGCCGCCCCGAGGGGGCGACGGTGGCGCAGATCTGCGAGGCGACGGGCTGGCAGCCGCACACGGTGCGGGGGTTCTTCGCGGGCCTCAAGCGCCGCCAGGGCATCACCGTGATCGCCGCCGAGCGCATCCGCCAGGTCGGTCCGAACAAGGAAGGCGCGAAGGGGTCCTACTCGATCTATCGCATCGCCGAGTAAGCATTCTCGCGATCGATCACGCCGCCGCTCGCGCCCAGCGGGCGGCGGCGACATCGCTGAACGCCCGCTCCTCCCCGGCCAGCACCGCGGAGCTGCCAGTGAAGTCCTGCCAGCGCCGCACCGCCACATCAACGTAGCGGGGGTCGATCTCCATCGCGAGGCAGGCGCGTCCGGCGGTCTCCGCGGCGATGATGGTGCTGCCGCTGCCGCAGAACGGCTCGTACACGGACTCGCCTGGCGCGCTGTTGTTCAGCATCGGCCGGCGCATGCATTCCACGGGCTTCTGCGTGCCGTGCACGGTGGCGGCGTCCTCGTCGCCGGCGGTCGCGATCGGCCACAGCGTCGCCTGGTCCCGCGCCCCCTGCCAGTGCCCCGTCGCGCCCTTGCGCACCGCGTAGAGGCAGGGCTCGTGCTGCCAGTGGTAGTCCCCCCGCCCCAGCACGAAGCGCGGCTTGGCCCAGACGATCTGGCTGCGCACCGCGAAGCCGGTCGCCTCGAGGCTCTCGATCACGGTGCGGGCGTGCACGCCGGCGTGCCAGACGTAGGCGACGTCGCCGGGGAACAGCGCCCAGGCCTCCCGCCAGTCGGCGCGGTCGTCGTTGGCCACCCTGCCGGTGCGCATCGTCGCCGAGACGCCGGCCTCGTTGCGCCACTCGGGGTCGTAGTTCACCCCGTACGGGGGATCCGTGACCATGAGGTGCGTCCGCGCACCATCCAGCAGGCGGGCGACGTCCACGGCGCTGGTGGCGTCGCCGCAGAGCAGCCGGTGCGGCCCCATCAGCCAGAGGTCACCGGGGCGGGTGACCGGGACCGCCGGCGGCTCCGGCGCCGGCGCGTCGGGATCGCCACCGCCCACCGCCGGCGCCTCCGCCGTCGCCTCGGCGAGCAGCCGGTCCAGCGCGGCGCCATCGAAGCCGAGCAGCCCGAGGTCGAACTCCTCCGTGCGCAGCGCGCGCAGCTCGGCGGCGAGCAGCGCCTCGTCCCAGGTCGAGGTCAGCGCCAGCTGGTTGTCCGCCAGCCGGTAGGCCCGCGCCTGGGCCTCGGTCAGATGCGACAGGCGGATCGCCGGGACCGCCTCGAGGCCGAGCGCCCTGGCGGCCAGGATGCGGCCGTGGCCCGCGATCAGCACGCCGGCCTCGTCCACCAGCACCGGCACGGTGAAGCCGAACTCGCCGATCGAGGCTGCGAGCTGCGCCACCTGCTCGGGGGGATGCTGCCGGGCGTTCGCGGCATAGGGCACCAGCGCCGCGACCGGCAGCATCTCGACGCGAAGGTCAGGCGGCATCGGCGAGCGCCCCCGCGCGCGCCGCGGCGACGGCGTCGTAGGCGCGGCCGTCGTCCGCGAGCGTCACCGGCAGGTCGGGATGCAGCATGCGCCAGCGGGCGACCGCCAGGTCGACATAGGCCGGCGCGAGCTCGATCGCCCGCACCCGCCGCCCGGTCCGCTGGCCGGCGAGGATCGTCGTGCCGCTGCCCGAGAAGGGCTCGAACACCGCCTCGCCCTCGTCGGTGTAGGCGCGCATCAGGAACTCCGGCAGCGCGACCGGGAACACCGCCGGGTGCTCGGTCTCGATGCCCCTGGCCTTGTGGCGGGTGATGCGCAGCACGCTGTCGGGGATGCGCATCTCCTGCACCGGCAGGCCGATGTGGGTGTAGGCCTTCACCGCGCCGTCGGCGGCGCGCAGCCCGCTGCCCTTGTTCGGCGTGCCGGCCCATTTGCAGGGGACGATCTTGTTGGGCGGCCGCGCCTCGCGGTTGAAGTGGAACACCAGCTCGAAGGCCGGCGCGAGCCGGCCGTTCCAGTCCCCCGGCAGGCCCGGCCCCTGGTCCCAGGCGTAGAGGGCGAAGCGCCGCCAGCCCTGGCCGCGCATCCCGTCGAGCCAGCCCTGCCAGTAGGGCTGCCATTCGCCGTCGCGGTGGATCAGGCCGAGGTTCACCAGCACCTGGCCGTCGGGGCGCAGCGCTGCGGGGAGATGCTGGAACACCCCCAGCATCAGCGCGTCCCAGTCGGACACGCCGCCCGTCGTGTAGGCCCGCTGGTTCCCGTAGGGCGGGGAGGTGAACAGCAGCGCCGCGCGGTCGGTGCCCATCACGCGGGCGACCGAGGCCGCATCGGTGCTGTCGCCGCAGAGGAGCCGGTGCTCGCCGAGCATCCACAGATCGCCCAGGCGGGTGACCGCCGCACGGGGCGCCACAGGCTCGGCGTCGGCCGGGTCCTCGGCCGCCGAGTCCTCCCCTGGCGCGTCGGCGGCGGGGTTGCCACTGGCAACCGCCGGGCTGGCAACCGGCCCGTCGCCAGGCTCGGTTGCCACCGCCTCCAGCCCGGCGAGCAGCCGCTCGATCTCCGCGCCGTCGAAGCCGGTGAGCGCCAGGTCGATGCCGCCCGTCTCCTGCAGCTTCGCCACCTCGGCGGCGAGCAGCGCCTCGTCCCATCCCGCGTTCAGCGCGATGCGGTTGTCGGCCAGGCGATAGGCGGCCTTCTGCGCCTCGGTGAGGCCGGCGCGGACGATCGTCGGGACCGTGGCGAGGCCGAGGGACTGCGCGGCCAGCAGCCGGCCGTGGCCGGCGATGACCTCGCCGCGCTCGTCCACCAGCACCGGCGCGACGAAGCCGAACTCGAGGATGCTGGCCGCGATCTGCGCCACCTGCTCGGGCGAATGCGTGCGCGCGTTGCCGGCATAGGGCAGCAGCGAGGCGACCGCGCGCGCCTCGACGGCGCTCGCAGCCCATGGGGCCTGGGGCATCGGGACCTGCGTGAGGGTGGAACGGAGGGCGCCGCGGCTGGCAACCTGGCGACGCTGGCAACCTGGAGAACGGGACTGACGCTAGGAACCTCGCGCGCTTCCGCGTCCCGCATACGCCAGGCCCAGGAAGGACCCTGCGGCTCGCGAGCCACTGTCTCGATCGAGCGACGCTGTGGCTGGTCGGCCGCTTCGCGCTCGCGCATCTTCAAGTTGGCCGCAGGATAGGACAGACGGATTCCAGGGCGCAACGCGACATTTCCGCGCAGGCGTTCCTTTGTTTTCGCTCCGAAGCCGGGTCACGGCGTGCGGCCGTCACGCCGCCCTCGTCCGCGGCACGAGGCCGAAGTGCCCCGCCAGCACACCGAGCGTTGCGACCAGCATGCCCTGCGCCTGCGGCGGCGAGACCGGCCGCCCTCCCCAGCCCTGGCGCGTCGCCCACTCGCGCACCGACATCTCGAGGCCGAGCACGTGCCAGGCGCAGGAGCCGGCGGCGCTGTCGTGACCGCCCAGCGCGTCGAGCGCCTCGGCCACGCGCCGTCGCGCGTCCATGGCGCGCTCGGACAGCGCGTCGGCGGTCCGGCCTGGCAGGCGCAGCAGGGAGGCGCGCACCATGCCGTCCAGCGCGGCGCGCCGGAACAGCACCCGGAAGCAGCCGCCCGCATCGTGCATCTCCTGGGTGATGGTGCCGTTGGCGAGCATCAGGCCAAGGGTGTCGACCGCGCGTCGATGCACGACGGGGACGCCGGTCTCCGGGTCTGCCTCGCGGATCGGCTCGCTGAACCCGCCATGCTGCAGGCGCCACCGACTCGGCATGGCGAGGTTCTCCTGCTGGACACGGATCTTCTTCTTGCGCTTAGCGGCCATGGGTCATGCCTCCGTTCCGCGGCCCCCAGCGCCGCGTCGCTTCGTTGGTAAGTGCCTGGCGAAGCCAGGGATCGGTGATGTTATCGGGGCAGAGCGCGACGACGCCCTGCTCGCGCCAGACGCGCCGGCGCATGGCCTCGAGGTCGGCCGGGTTGGCGGGGCTCGGCTCGCGGCCGAGGGGGCATCGCGGCAGCGCCGGCGCGCCGGGCAGCCTCACTGCACACCGCCCCGGGCGTCGATCGCCCACAGCAGCAGGGCGAGGGCATCCGCCTCATTGTCGTCCGCCGGCGCGAAGCCGCGCGCCCGCATGGCGGCGATCACCGCCTCCTTCGGTGCATTGCCCTTGCCGGTCGCGAAGCGCTTGATCGTGCCGACCGGGACGCCCTGGTAGGGGACGCCGGCGCCTTCGCACCAGGCGGTCAGGTGCGCGAGGAAGCCGCCATAGACATGGGCGGCGGTGGTGCCGGCGTGCCGCCGCACCTCCTCGAAGACGACGCTGCCGAGCGGGCCGGCGCTCGAGCCCATGCTGTCCAGCCAGCGGCGGAAGCGCAGCCAGCCCATGCCGCCGCCCTCGAAGCGGCCGGGCCGAAAGGCGGCGGTGCCGGAGGCGATGCTGCCATCCGGCAGCCGCAGCGCCCAGCCGAGAGAGCTGCCGAGGTCGAGGGCGAGCAGGCTTCCGTGACGCATGGTGACGATTGCGGCGGGTTTTTCCATTGACTGCTCACGCGCGCGCGCGCACGCGAGGGCATCAATAGGGGAGTGACGCGTCAATCCGTCACAATCGGTCATCGCTCAGAACTCCATCTCGATTTCGGAATGGGTTGTGTTCGCGCGCAGGCGCAGGCCGATGAAGCAGCGCTGCGCGCTGGTGCGGTGGGGCGAAAACCCGCGCGCGCTCAGCGTCTGCGAGAAGCGCTTGATCGAGCCGACGAATTCGCCGCTGGCTTCGGCCCAGGCCTTCCACGACGCGTAGAGGGCCGCAGTCGCCTCGCTGTGCTGGCTGCCGCGCTCGCAGCACTCCTCGATCCACCGCCCCAGCGCGTCCTCGGCCTCGAAGTACTCGTCGGTGGCGGCGAGCACGGTGGCGGGCGGGCGGAGCCCGATCCGCTGCCATTCGAGGCAGCCCTCGATCGCCCAGGCGAGGATGCCGTCGCGCTCCGCGAGCAGCCGCTCGGGCAGCCGCTTGTCGCGCCGGGCGGGCGGGATGGTGACCGTGAACGGCACCATGTGCAGCCGCCGCCGCATCGCCTCGTCGACATTGCGGATCGCTGGCTTGTGGTTGCCCGCGACCAGCAGCTTGAACTGCGGGGTGAACTCGAAAAAGTCCTGCCGCATGAAGCGCGCGGTGATGCGGTCGCCCCCCGTAAGCGCCTTGAGCTTGCTCTCGGCCCAGCGGCTGCCCTGCTCGGTCTCGATCGAGGTGACGATGCGGGCGCCGCGCAGCCCGGCCATGTCGGTCGGATGGCGTTCGCCGCTGGTCGCCATGAACATGTCCATGGGCGCGACGGTGGCGTAGTCGCCGAGGAGGGCGGTGAGCGTGTTGAGGAACACCGACTTGCCGTTGGCGCCGGTGCCGTAGAGGAAGAACAGCGCGTGCTCGGTGGTCACGCCGGTGAGCGCGTAGCCGACCACCCGGCGGAGGTAGGCCTGCAGCTCGGCGTCGCCGCCCGTGACCTGGGCGAGGAAGGCGAGCCAAGCCGGGCAGTCGCCCCGGGGCGCGGCGGTGGTGATCTTGGTCATGCAGAGGGCGCGGTCGTGCGGGGCGAGCGCGCCGCTGCGCAGATCCACGACGCCGGCCGGGGTGTTCAGCAGCCAGGGATCGCGGTCCCAGACCTCGGCGGTGGTGGCGTGGCGCCGATCGGCGCGCGCCAGGCGCTCGACGGCGGCGACGGTTGCGGCCTGGGAGAGCTTCGTGCGGACCCTGGCGTTGTTGGCGCGGTTGGCCGCGGCGCGGCAGACGTGGCGGGCGAGGTCGAAGGCGCGCAGCGTGCCCTCGCGCTCCCAGCGCGTTCCGGTCCAGGTGAGCCAGGCGCCCCAGACCGCGACATGCCGCCAGTCCTCGCCATGCTGCGCGCTGAACGCGGCGGCGAGGGCGTCCTCGGTGAAGCCGACCGGCAGCGGGCCATCGTCGCCCGGCCCATCGCCCTCGGCTACGGCCTGGTCGGGCTCGCCTGCACCTGTGCCGGGGTGACTGGCCTCGGCGCGGCGCCACAGCCGCTCCGCCTCCTGGCGCAGCCGGTCCTCGGGCCAGGGCGGGCTGATCCGTGCGGCGTTGTAGTCCTGGATCTCCTGCCAAGCCTGGGCCGCGGTGACGAAGCCGTCCTGGCAGCGGCGGATCCAGTAGCCGATGATGCGGGAGAGCGCCTCGAAGCGGGTGAGGCCATCGGCGCCGCCCTCGCGCACCACCTGGGCGAAGAGCTCGGTCACCTCGCCGCGGCCGGCGCCGTTGAAGTCGAGCGGGTCCTCCGCCGGGTCCGGCGCCACCTCGCTGCCCACCCCCGCCAGGGGCGGCATGGCGAGCACCGCCTCGGCGAACTCCGTGAGGTCGCGGTCCGCGCCGCCCGAGGAGAGGATGGCGACCAGCCTCGGCTGCCCGCCCTTGGCATGGACAGACCCGGCGACGCGGATCGGCTGGTGCGCCGAGCGGAAGGCCGGATCGCCGCCGACCTTCACCGCGATCGCGTGCCGCAGCCGGCACACCGTGGCCAGGTCCTCGCCGGTGGCCGGCTCGGTGAGCCGCCAGTAGAGGTGGAGCTTCGCCTGGCCCTCCGGCGTGACGCCGCCGGAGGCGACCTCGAGGCTGGGCGGGCCGAGGTGCCGGACCAGATGCGCCCGCTTCGCGGCGATGTCGCCGCCGTCGAGATCGACCAGCACCACCTGCATCTGCACGATGTGCTCGGCGCTGGCCTGGCCGGGTGCGACGACCGTGCCGGGGATGACGTAGAGCGCCATGCCCGCCTCGGCGGCCCAGCGCGCCTGCACGGCGAGCTTCGCCGGCAGATCGGCATCGGCCGGCAGGAAGGGCGTGTGCGGCGCGCGGTCGGGCCCGCCCTTCTCGGCCAGCGCGCGGACCGCGACCCAGCCCTCGCACCAGCCGAAGACCATGTCGGCATAGGCCGCGACCATGGCGGGATCGGGGGCGACCGGCATCGGCGGGTTCACCTCGGCGGCGCTCATGACCAGCACCGCGTGCGCCAGGGGCAGCGCGCACATTCGGGGTGATCGGGCTCGGCGGCGATGCGCGGCAGCCACTCGCCGGCGTCGCAGGCCTGCAGGACGCGCACCGCCTTGTCGCTGGTGGCCTGGGCCAGCGCGCCGTCGAAGGGCACCAGCTCGTGGTGCAGCTCGGCGGTGTCCTTGTTCACCGCGGTGAACAGGGCCGGCGCCTCGGTCAGGCCCATGTACGCCTGGTAGAGCGCGACCTGCGCCGCGTAGATCGGCTTGGCCGCGGCGACGCCGCGCCGGACGATCTCCTTCCAGTTGCGGGCGTTGGCCGACTTGCATTCCCACAGCGCCGGGACGGCGACGACGCTCTGGGCGGAGGCTGGCGCTGCCACGACCACGCCGTCGATGTGGCCCTGCACGCGGCCGGCCGCGACCGAGAAGCCGAACTGCTCGCCGCTGCGGCTGCGGGTGCGCAGGTCGAAGCCGGCGCGCCGGAGCCAGCCGATCGCCAGATCCTCGAAGACATGCCCCACCGCGAAGACGCGGAGCGTCTGGCCCGAGAAGCCGGTGTCCGGGTCGCGCGGGACGTCGAGGAACTCGTACTGCAGGCGCCGCGCGCAGGGATCGCCCAGCCGCGAGCCGCCGAGATACTCGCGGCGCGCCCGCGTGCCGTTCTCCGCCACCAGCGCCGCGTCGATCAGGGCGTTGATCGCCTCGGCCGCGGTGGGCGGCTTCGGGCGGTGATTGAAGTCGAGGCTACCGTCGGCCATCAGAACGGCACCTCCGGCGTTCCGCTGGAGGCGGAGGCGCGCATGGCGTCCTGGAAGGCGCCGACGGCCACCTCCGCGAGCGTCAACACCTGCTGCTCCGACAGCGCGTTGAGGGCCGTGGTCCAGCCGATCTCGGCCATCACCTCGGCCATCGCCCGCATGGCGGCGCGGAGGGCAGCGCGCTCGTGTTCGGTGAGGTCAACCATGGCGGTGGACCGCCGCACCAAGCGCACCCACCAGCCCTGGCAGGTGATGGAGCAGAAGGAGACCGAGGACGGGCCCCATCGCGGCTTGCCGCGATGGGAACCCGGAAGCGGCGGCTTCGCCGAGGTCGGGTCGAACCAGCCGAAGCCGCGCTCCGGCCGCCGGCACACGGCGCAGAGCGAGCGAGGTGCGGGTGCCAGGGGCATAATCGGTCGCCGGCGTCATGCCGCCCTCCCCGGGACCCCATCGCGGCTTGCCGCGATGGGAACCCGACCCAGGCCGCTGGGGAACACCGCGGCCAGGATCTGCTGCCGGTGCCAGAGGAAGTTCAGCCGGCAGTTCGCCGCGTATTTCGACAGGCCGAAGTCCAGCGCCGGATCGGCGTCGCCGGCCTTGACCAGCAGCTCGCGCTGGCGCGGGCTGGCGGGGTGGTTTAGCCACATCCGGCTCTTGGTGGCGGCGGCCCCGGTCTCGGCCTGGCGCAGGAAGTCGTCGGCCCCGGCCAGGACCTGCGCGCGCTCGCCGACCCCGAGATGACGCAGCCGCCCCTGGCGCAGCTTGCCGACGGCGTGCCAGTGCTCCCCGTCGAAGAACACCCCGGCCCAGGCGTCGAAGCCGCAGGCGATCATCGCGTGGCCGTCGCCATGCATGTCCCACCATCGGAAGGGCGAGCGGTCCAGGAGGTCGATCTCGGTCAGCCCGAAGCGCTGCAGCGGGCGCGTCTCGCGAAGCTTTCGCTCCCAGACATGGCCGCAGAAGGGGCAGGCGATGGTGCCGAGCGGCACCTCGGCCGCGCAGTCCGGGCAGGTCTTGTAGGGCGCCTGGCCCGGCTCGGCGTCCTCCTCCTCGGCAAGCATGCCGTCATGCTCGATCGAGCCGTGGCGCTGCGCCGCGCCGGCGAAGTCGAGGACGACGCAGTCGGTCTTCACCACGCCCGGGAAGCGCTCGGGATCCACCTTGCGCAGCCCCCGCCCGATCGCCTGGACGAAGGTGCCGCGGTGGAGCATCGGGCGGAGCACGACGATGCAGCCGACCGGCTGGCTGTCGAAGCCCTCGGTCAGCACCATGCAGTTGGTGATCACCTGCACCTCGCCGCGGTCGAAGCGGGCGAGTAGCGCCGCACGCTCCTTCGCCGGCATCTCGCCGGTCACCGTCGCGGCGGTGATCCCGGCGGCGCGGAAGGCGGCGGCGACCGCCTCGGCGTGGGCGACGGTGGCGCAGAAGGCGATGGTGCGGCGATCCGAGGCGCGCTCGCGCCAGTGCTCGACCACCGCCTCGTTCACCACCGCCCGGTTCAGCACCCTGGCCGCGGCGTCCATGTCGTAGTCGCCGGCCGTCGCGCCGACCTGATCCAGGTCGTCGGAGACGCCGATGTCGATGGTGAAGGTGCGCGGCGGCACCAGGATGCCCTGGGCGATCAGGGCCGAGATCGGCAGGTGGAAGGCGATGTTCGAGAAGGTCTTGCGAAGGCTGCGGCCGTCGCCGCGCTCCGGGGTGGCCGACAGGCCGAGCAGCTTCAGCTTCGGGTTGGCGGCGCGGGCGTCGGCGATGATGGCCTGGTAGCTGTCGGCGGCCGCGCGGTGGCACTCGTCGATGACGAGGTGCGACACCTGCCCCATGCGGGTGCGCCGCGCGGAGCGGGCCAGCGTCTGCACGCTGCCGAACACCACCTGGCCGGACCAGTCGTCCCGCTCGGCCTTCACGACCGAGGCGGAGAGGCCGGCGACCCGACCGATGGTCGCGCGGTTCTGCTCGATCAGCTCGTCCGTGTGCTGCAGCACCAGGATGCGGGCGCCGGGCTCGGCCGCCGCCTCCTCGCCGATGTAGAAGCCGGCAACCACGGTCTTGCCGGCGCCCACGGGAAGCGCGACCAGCGTATTGCCCTCCGTCGCGGTCTTGGCGCGGGCGGCGTCCACCGCCGCCCGCTGGTAGTCGCGCGGGATCATGGCGGCCCTCCCGCTCAGCGCGCCCAGAAGGGCGCGTTGCCCGCGGCGGCGGGCGGCTGGGCCGGCTGGGCGGACGCCCAGGGCGGCGCCGCGGCGCCGGTCGCCGGGGCCGCCGGGCCGGGCGGCATGGGCTGCGCCGGCGCCGCCCCCATCAGACGGGCGTAGTCGGCATGCTCGGGCCCGATCGCGGCGGCGATGACGTTGCGGCCCGGGCCGCGCGGGTCGTCGCGGTCCTTCTCGACGCCGATGCGGGCGAGGAACTCCATCCCGTTCAGGTCGCCGTAGCCGCGGATGGTGCGCGCGGCGCGGGCTCGGTCGGAGGTGTCCTTCGCGGCGATGCCGCGCGCGCTCTCCAGGATCCCGCGGATCAGGGCGCGGCCGCGATTGGCGTAGGTGTCGTCGCCCTGGCCACCCTTGCCGCGCAGGCCGATGCGCGTGAAGACGCGCCGCCGCGCATGCGGCCCCTCCACGATCACCGCCTCGGTGTTGAGGTACTGCGCCTCGCTGGTGCGGCTCTGCGTCACCCAGCCCTCCGGGCCGACGCCGCCGGGCCGGATGGTGAGGCGGACCTTCGCCAGCGTGCCGGCGGGAATGGGCTCGAAGGCGTCCTGCTGCGCCTCGGCGCCGTTGAAGTCGTGCGTGAAGCTGCCGGACATGGCTCAGCCCTCCTGCGCCGTCGTGCTGGTGGTGGGGGTCGCGGGCGCCGCCGCGGGCAGTCCGACCTGCAACTGCGCCGCGGGCGGCGATGCGAGCGGACGGCGGATCTTCTCCATCAGCCGGGCGAGATGCGGCTCCTCGATCGTGGCGAGGCGGCCGCTGCGGTCCTTCGCCGGGAAGCCGTAGGGGTTCAGCGTGGTGCAGACGAAGGCGCGGTACGGCCGGCCGTCCTCGGTGCGCAGCTCCGCCATGGTGATCAGCTCGTCGACCACGCCGGGCAACTCGAGCCCCGTCTTGGTGCCCTCGATCTGCAGCGCGAAGAACGGCCGGTTGAAGTCGTCGAGCCTCTTGTCGAGGATGCCGACCAGCCAGACGTTCTTGTCCGGCGTGTGCTGCAGGTGCGTCAGCCAGCCGATCATCTCCTGGCCGAGCAGGCCGTAGGCGCCGCGCAGGTCGGGCTTGCCGCTGCGGTCGGAGACCGCCTGCGGCTGGCCCTTGCACCACTGCAGGCAGAGCCGCGAGGCGACGGTGATCGAGTCCACGAAGACCGTCCGGTACTTCGCGAGCTGCGCGGGGCTGCCGAAGGCCTCGCAGACGCGGGCGTAGTGCGCCGCGCCGTAGGGCTGGTCGTCGCGCATCGCGGGGTTGGGCCCGCCGATCCAGCAGGCGAGGTCGCGCGCCATCTCCCAGCTGCGCACGCGCACCTCGTCGCCGGGCCAGCCCTGCACGGCGAGCTCGCCGGCCTCGAGGTTGACGAACAGCGTGCGGCCCGCGTCCAGCGTCCACAGCTGCGAGGTCTTGCCGATGCCGGAGATGCCGGTCAGCACGCCCTTGATGCCGCGCTGCTCGGCCATCCGCTCGTCGGCGGTGATGATGCGGAAGCCGCCCGGCGGCCGGCTGTCGAAGGGCGCGCTCACTTGCGGCGCTCCTCGAAGCGGACGGCGGCCTCCACGGCGAGATCCGCGCCGCGGGCACCGGCGCGGCGCGCGCGGTCGTGCAGCTGCTTCAGCGCGGTAACGCGGCGGTAGATCGCGTCCGCCTCGTCGCCGAGCGCCTGGATGGCGAAGGCGACGTCGTCCACCGTCGCGTCGGTGACCGCCTTGCTGAGCGGCTGGCCGTATTCGCCGAGCTCGCCGGTGCGGACGCTGTCCGGCAGGTCGGCCAGCGCGTATGAGGACTCGCGGAGCCGCTGCAGCGGCGTCGTGGTCTTGAACATGGGAGCTCGACTCCTTCGTCGTCGCGCTCCTGGTCCGTCGATGCAGGTGCTGCCGGGCCCCGACGCAGCGGAGCTGACCGTCCCGGTGTTCCCGCCTCGCGGCGGTGTTGCATTCCCAGGAAGACCCGGCAGGAAAGCCGGGCGCGGTCAGGCGGCGTTGCGGGCGTCGGAGACGGCGGCGCTGGAGGTGCGCAGCTGCGCCGCCTCGTACGCCTCGATGTCCTCGAGGCGATAGGCGACGCGGCCGCCGATCTTCAGGAAGCGCGGCCCCTGGCCGAGCCAGCGCCAGCGCTCCAGCGTGCGCGGGCTGAGACACCAGCGGCGCGCCAACTCGGACTGGGTGAGATGCTTCGTCCCCATGGTCCACTCCATCGTCCTTCGCGGAGGCGGCGCCGACACGCGCCACCGCTCCTTGAATGCGAAGAATTTCAGGGACTTAGGGGGAAACTTATATAGACAGCGCCGATTTTTCTTGTGACATCACGGCGGCGGAAACCGGCGGAAAACCGAGATCAAGGCCCGCCAAGTGTGACGTCAGGGCGATGTGGTTGTGACATCGGGCGCTACCGTGGGGCCTCCAGGAATGGTCAAAGTCCCGATGTCGGCGAGCGAAAGCTCACGCAGCGCGGGGTTCAGCCGATAGCCGGATCGCTGGCGGTTTTCGATGAAGCTGTTCTGGTCGAGGGGCAGGCCAAGCGCGACGGCAAGCGGTTCAATGGCCTCTCTGAGCCGCCGGATCTGGGTGCGCAGGGACGGCTCGCTGATCTTGAGTCGGCCCGCGAGCACGTGGGGCGGCATGAACGGCACCTCGCGCCCGTCCTTCTTCGCGCTCCGGAAATCCGCCAGAAGCTCTTCCACGACTCGGAAGTTCGCCTCAGTCAGTGTGGTGCCGTCCCGGAACACGACCTTACGCCTCGTCTCGTCGATCGCGAACTCGAACACAGGAGCAGAGAGCCGATCGACGAAATCCTTGACCTGCTTGTCGTAGTTGTCCTGGGGCGGCGGCTCGATGCTGCTGCGCGCGAGGCAGAGGGATATGAGCGATCCTGCCGGCAGCGCGTTCCTCGCGAGATCGGCGGCATGATCCCGGATGCCCTTCTCGATGACCGCATTGACCGCTGCGGCCTGACGCTGGAAGAGGTCGTACAGGCGATCGCCCGCCTCGGTCGGCGAAAGCCCCGGGAAGTGGCCGAGCGCGGCGACGACTTCCGGGAATTCGGCCGGGAACCGCTCCCTGGTGGTGCCGGCGATCTTTCGGAAGAAGGACACGTAGCTCACCGCCATCCGGCGATCGTCGCTCGTGCTGCGATCCGCCGTCAGCAGATCGACCTTGTAGTTCGACGCAGGCTCGTGGGCGCCGAGGCCGGCAGCGAGGATGGCGAAGCGTCGGTCGATGCACTGCGAGCACTCGCCGCAATGCGGGTGCTCCCTGGTCCGGCGATACGGTCTGGTGCAGCTGTTCGTCAGTGGCAGGAGATCGACCATGCCCGCATCCTGCACGAGCCTGGCAACCTCGCTTTTCGTCAGCCACTGCAATGGATTCTCGATCGAGAAGGAGCGATCCAGGAGTAGGGAGAACAGCTCCTCGAGGCCGCGAAAAACCCGAGGATGCGTGGTGCGCGTGGCCCGACCGCCAACGACATCGCCTGCCATGGGCGGATTGATGCTGACGACGCCATTCTCATAGAAGGTGAGGCTGTCCTTGCCGGACATGCGCGCGATGACCAGGCCGAGGCACGCGAACAGGAACGACCGGCTCCGCTGCGAAAAGTCGACGGCCTGGCTGTTCTCGTTTGTCACCCAGACAGGAATGTAGGCGATTCGACGCTCGAGGCCGCGCTCCTTCAGCCTCTCGACAAGCGTCTCTTGCACGTTCCTCACCTTGGACGACGAGGAATGCCCGACCAGGCAGACCGAGCGCTTGCGCATGACGAGGTCCTGCAGCGCGCCTGCGAACGAGTCGAGGCCGCCCGAGAACATCGCAATCACGTCATGGTCGGCCGACGCGTCGACGAAATTGTCGAAGTAGAGGTCGCGGGGATAGAAGGGGTCCCTCGCCTGACGGAACTCGAAGGAGTAGCTGTCGTCGGAGAGGAAGCCGAGCGTCTCGGCGAGCAGGCGCTGCACCTCCTGCTGCTGCCAGATGGCCAGCTTACGCACCGGGATCGCGAAATGGAGGTTGCGCCGCCAGCTCTCGGCGAAGTTGGCCAGGGTGGTCCTTCCTCGGCCAACTCGCTGGTCCGCACAATAGACATAGGCGGCGATTTCAAGCAGATCGATCAACAGGTCGGGCACGTTCGCGACCATCGCGCGCGTGATGTAGTCGATGCGCAGATTGACGTTCTTGCCCTCGCCGTGCACGTTTAAAACCACAGCATCGTCCTGTGACGGCATAGCGACGCCGCACTCTATCCGGGTTCTCTTCACGGCATGCCCTTCCGCTTGCCGAGCTCGCGGCGCAACTTTTCAGACGCGTAGCTGGCGAAATTCTTAAGGTCGTCCCGCGTCAGGATTTTGCCATCGCGATATCGGTTCTTCCCCAGCCAATCCCGCGCGAAGCCGCGCATGATGAACGACGCCTCGTCGCAATGCCGGCGGATCGCGGCGTTGAAGGCGTCAAGGTCATGGAGGGATTTCGTCACGCGCTCCGGGCCGATCATGCGATGGAGGTCCCGGTCGAGATAGTAGTGGATCACGCGCTCGACCAGCCTCGCGTAGAAGCGCTGCGCCAACTCGGCGAACACGACGGTCTTTCGCAGCGAGGCCAGGTGGTCGCGCGACTTGTCGATGATGGGCTGCCAGAGGTCGGGCTGCCGCGGTTGTAGCGTTTCGGCGAGCGCACTCAGCGCGGCCTGGTGAGCGTGTTCCCCCAGGTCCGTCCCGGTGCTCGGGAAACGCCGGTGCACGCGTTCCAGGGCGTGGTCGAATGCGACAAGGACCTCCGGGATGGATTTCGGCAGAGGCGCCTTGAAGCCAAGTTCTGCGAGTTCTTCGGCGGCTGACTCGGCACCGGCCGCTTGGGGCAGCCGCGCAAGCAGCCAGAGCGCTTCGATGAAGACGGGATCCTTGGCCGCGCGCGTCAGCGCGTCCTGACCAACATCTGTCACCGCGTCCACCAAGTCGGCGGTGGGCAGCCCGCCATCGAGAAGAAACCGGACGATTTCCGGAAGCTTGCGATGGGCCGGAAGAGTCCCAAGACGCTGGTGGCCCATGATTCACCGCGCAGCGTCCAGCCGACCAGCTGGCCAACGTCTTACCCTACGCCCGGAGGCTCCCGGAAGCACCCAAGCCAGCTCCATGAACGCCGGATCGCGGCACCGGGCCGCATTGCAAGCATGGCGAACGGATGACTGTTTCGCAATCGGGAGTAGAGAAGGGGGGCGCCGGGTAGCATGGCGAGAAGTCGCTCCGCACACCCTCCCTTGTAAGGCGGCATTCGCGCGGTTTCGCGGAGATGCTTTTTTGCACGGCGGAATGCGCTAAGCGTTTGATTTGGCTACCAAAGGGACGCTTGGCTGCGTTACGCCCTCCTGGCCATGCGGCTCCATCTCAACCAGTCGCTCCCACCCCATCTCCGCGAGGTCTGCGACCTCCTCGCCCGCGGCCTGTTGCGGCTGAGGAGCCGCGCTGCCGAGGAAGCCGCGCGCGAAGACGCGGCGGCGGGAGACACTCGCCTACACTTCGTCCCTACCCAGCGCCGTCATGCGAACCCCAGGACGAGGGAGACCGCATGATCCGCGCGAAGAAGCCGAAGCTGGCGGCGCCCGCCACGCCGCCCACCATCCCCGCCATCCCGAAGCCGGACGTGCCGGCGCGCCTCGCCGCGCTGCCCGGCCTGCCGATCGGCGAGCTGAAGGCCGAGTGGCGCCGCCTGTTCGGCACCGAGCCGCCGCCCTACAACCGGCGCTTCCTGGAAAGCCGGCTCGCCTACCGCATCCAGGAGCTGGCCTATGGCGGCCTCAGGCGCGAGACGCTGGAGCGCCTCGAGGCGCTCGGCGAGCAGTTCGACGGTAGGAACATCACCCTCCGCCGCATCCGCCACGAGCAGCGCCCGATCGCCGGCACGCGGCTGATCCGCGAGTACCAGGGCGTCGAGCATGTCGTCACCGTCACCCGCGACGGCTACGAGTGGCAGGGCCGCCCCTACCGGTCGCTCTCCGCCATCGCCCGCGCCATCACCGGCACGCGCTGGAACGGCTGGGTGTTCTTCGGCCTGCGGAAGCCCGGCACATGACCCGCCGCGACGCCGCCCTGCCGGCGAAGGTCCGGAAGCTCCGCTGCGCCGTCTACACCCGGAAGTCCACCGAGGAGGGGCTGGAGCAGGCGTTCAACTCCCTCGACGCGCAGCGCGAAGCCTGCGAGGCCTTCATCGCCTCGCAGCGCTCCGAGGGCTGGGTGCTGGTGCATGACCGCTACGACGATGGCGGCGTCTCGGGCGGTACCCTCGATCGCCCCGCGCTGAAGCGCCTGCTGGCCGACATCGAGGCCGGGCTGGTCGATGTGGTGGTGGTCTACAAGATCGACCGCCTGTCCCGCTCGCTGATGGACTTCGCCAGGCTGGTGCAGACCTTCGACGCGCACGAGGTCACCTTCGTCTCGGTGACGCAGTCCTTCAACACCACGACCAGCATGGGGCGCCTCACGCTGAACATCCTGCTCAGCTTCGCGCAGTTCGAGCGCGAGGTGATCGGCGAGCGGGTGCGCGACAAGATCGCCGCCTCCCGCGCGCGGGGCATGTGGATGGGCGGCCCCGTGCCGCTCGGCTACCGGGTCGAGAACCGCAAGCTGGTGGTGGACGAGGCGGGGGCGGCGACGGTCCGCCGCGTGTTCGAGAGGTTCGCCGAGCTGGGCTCCGCCACCCGGCTGCTGCCGGCCCTCCGGGCGGAGGGCCTCGTCACCAGGACCGGACGGCCCTTCGACAAGGGGGCGGTCTACAAGCTGCTGGTGAACCGGACCTATCTCGGCGAGGCGGTGCACAAGGGGAAATCCTACCCCGGCGAGCACGCCGCCATCATCCCCCGGGACCTCTGGGACCGGGTGCACGCCATCCTGGCCGAGAGCCCGCGCGCCCGCGCGGCGAAGAACCGCGCCCAGGCGCCGGCGCTGCTGCGCGGCCTGCTGTTCGGGCCGGACGGGCGGGCGATGTCGCCGACCCACACCCGGAAGAAGGGCCGGCTCTACCGCTACTACGTCAGCCAGGCGGTGCTGCAGGGCGGGGCGAACGACGCGCCGCACCGCCGCCTGCCGGCCGGGGAGATCGAGGGGCTGGTGATGGCGCAGGTCCGCGCCCTGCTGCGCCAGCCGGAGGTCGTCGTCGGCACCTGGCGGGCGGCGCGGGCGGAGGCGCCGGACCTCACCGAGGCGGAGGTGCGCGAGGCGCTCGGGCGGCTCGATCCGCTCTGGGACGAGCTGTTCCCCGGCGAGCAGGAGCGGATCGTGCGGCTGCTGGTCGAGCGCGTGACCGTCACCGAGGGCGGGGCGGAGATCCGGCTGAACCTGGAAGGGCTCGCCGGGCTCGCCCGCGAGTGGGCGGCGAAGCAGCCGCGGGAGCGCATGGCGGCATGACCAGCGTGACGGTGGTGGTGCCGATGACCATCCGGCGCCGCGGCGGGCGGAAGCGGATCATCGGGCCGGACGGGGCGCCGATCCGCACTGGCGACGACGTGCCGGGGGCAGCCGAAACGCGCGGCGACCCGGCGCTGGTGAAGGCGCTGGCGCGGGCGTTCCGGTGGCGGCGCATGCTGGAGGAGGGGCGGTATGGGTCGATTCGCGAACTCGCCGCCGCGGAACAGATGGAGCGCACGTCCGTCGCCCGTGCCCTCGGCCTCACCCTGCTCGCGCCCGACATCGTGGAAGCCGTCCTCGACGGTCGCGAGCCGGTCGCCCTCTCCGTCGCATCCTTCCGTCGCGGCCTCCCGGACGCCTGGGAGGCCCAGTGGGCTACGCTGGTCGGCGCCGGCACCGCGGCGCAGGTCGGCCGCGGGCCCCTGGGGCGCGGATGACAGGGCGGCAATGCCCGGGCACAGTAATGGACCGTCGAACCGCTCCCGCGCCCGTCTCGGTCTGTCCGGAGCCTCCATAGAGCCTACCGCATGAGCTATGCTGGCCTCTCGTCCCTGATCTGGTCCGTCGCCGATCTGCTGCGCGGCGACTACAAGCCCTCCGAATACGGCCGGGTCATCCTGCCATTCACCGTGCTACGCCGCCTCGACTGCGTGCTGGCGCCCACCAAGGCCGAGGTGCTGGCGAAGAAGGCGGAATGCGAGAAGCGGGGCCTCAACCCGGAACCCTTCCTCACGCGCCTCACCGGCGTGCCCTTCGCCAATACCTCCTCCCTCGATCTCGCCCGCCTGATGGGCGATCCGGACCATATCGGCCCGAACCTCGCCGCCTACATCCAGGGCTTCTCTGCCCCCGTGCGCGACATCTTCGAGCGCTTCCGCTTCGCCGAGCAGACCGACCGGCTGCAGAAGGCGGGCCTGCTCTACCAGGTCACGGAGCGTTTCGTCGGCTTCGACCTCAGCCCCGCCGCCGTCAGCAACCACGACATGGGCCTCGCCTTCGAGGAGCTGATCCGTAAGTTCGCCGAGATCTCCAACGAGACCGCCGGTGAGCACTTCACGCCGCGCGACGTCATCAAGCTGATGGTCAACCTGCTGTTCATCGAAGACAACGACATCCTCACCCCCGGCAACCCGGCGGTGCGCACCATCTATGACCCCACCGCCGGCACCGGCGGCATGCTCTCCGTCGCAGGCGAGCATCTGCTGGCGCACAACCCTGCCGCGCGGCTGACCATGTTCGGCCAGGAGCTGAACGACGAGAGCTACGCCATCTGCAAGGCGGACATGCTCATCAAGGGCCAGGACGTGCGCAACATCGTCCCCGGCAACACGCTCTCGGACGACGGACACCCGACGCAGAAGTTCGACTACATGCTCTCCAACCCGCCCTTCGGCGTGGAGTGGAAGAAGGTCGAGAAGGAGGTCCGGCGCGAGCACGAGCAGCTGGGCCACGCGGGGCGCTTCGGCCCCGGTCTGCCTCGCATCTCGGACGGCTCGCTCTTGTTCCTGCTGCATCTGCTCTCGAAGATGCGCCCGGCGCAGGAGGGCGGCAGCCGGATCGGCATCGTGCTCAACGGCTCGCCGCTGTTCACCGGCGGCGCCGGCTCGGGCGAGAGCGAGATCCGCCGCCATGTGCTGGAGAACGACCTGGTGGAGACGATCATCGCGCTGCCCACTGACATGTTCTTCAACACCGGCATCGCCACCTATGTCTGGATCCTGACCAACCGCAAGCCAGCACATCGGCGCGGCCTGGTGCAGCTCATCGACGCCTCGTCGCTGTGGCAGAAGATGCGCAAGAGCCTCGGTTCCAAGCGCAAGGAGATGGTCGAGGAAGACATCGCCGCCGTCACCCGCCTGTTCGGCGAGGCGGCGGAGGCCGATCTCGCCACCATCACCGATGCCACCGGCAAAACGACCCGCGTCATTCTGCGCGCGGGCGAGGCGCCGCCGGCCGCGCCGGAAGGCGGGCGCGTCAAGGTCGCCCCGCTCTCGCGCCTGATCCGCAACGAGGTGTTCGGCTACCGGCAGATCACGGTTGAGCGCCCCTTGCGCGACGAGGCGGGACGCATCGTGCTCGGCACCAAGGGCAAACAGAGGGGCAAGCCGCTGCCCGACCCGGCGCTGCGCGACACCGAGAACGTCCCCCTCGATCAGGACACCGCCGACTACCTGGCGCGCGAGGTGCTGCCGCATGCCCCCGATGCCTGGGTGGACGAGGAGAAGACGAAGATCGGCTACGAGATCCCCTTCAACCGCTTCTTCTACGTGTTCGAAGCCCCCCGGCCGCTGGAGGCGATCGATGCCGAGCTGCGGGAGGTGACGGCGCGCATCAAGGCGATGCTGGACGGGCTTGCGGCATGAGCGGGACGTGTCCCGTTCATCCCAAGATCTATCACATCCTGCATGTCGACCGTCTGCCCTCTGTGCTCGCCGACGGCTTCCTGTTCAGCGATGCGCAGATGCAGGGCCGGCAAGGCTGCGGCACCACCATCGGCATGAGCAGGATCAAGGCGCGCCGCCGGGAACTCCCGGTGGAATGCCGCCCAGGAACCTGCGTCGGCGACTACGTCCCTTTCTACTTCTGCCCGCGCTCCGTGATGCTCTATGTCATCTGGCGCGCGAACCACCCTGAGCTTGCCTACCGCGGCGGGCAGAGGCCGATCGTGACACTGGAAGCCGACCTTCACGAGGTGGTCGCCCACGCGGACGGTGCCGGGATCCCCTGGGCCTTCAGCCTGTCCAACGCCGGGGCGGCGTATGCCACCTTCCGGGCAGAGCTCCCGGCGCTGCAGGAGCTCGACTGGACGGCGATCATGGCACGCGACTTCCGCTCGCCGGAGGTGAAAGAGGCCAAGCAGGCCGAGTTCCTGTTCCACCGCCGCTTCCCCTGGCGGCTCGTGGCGCGGATCGGCGTCCAGAACACGACCACACGACAGAAGGTGGTGGACTGCTTGGCGGGGGCAGGGCACACCCCGCCTGTCGCCCTCGAGCCGGACTGGTACTATTAGGGCCGGGAGCGAGGAGCAGAAGGCATGATCACCCTCAAGACGGGCGATATCCTCGCCGAGCCCGCCGAAGCTCTGGTGAACACCGTCAATTGTGTCGGCGTCATGGGCCGTGGGGTCGCGCTGCAGTTCCGCAATGCCTTCCCCGACAATTTCCGCGCCTACGAAGCCGCCTGCGCGCGCGGCGAAGTGCGGCCAGGGCAAATGTTCGTCTTCGAACGCCAGGCCCTCGATGCGCCGCGCTGGATCATCAACTTTCCCACCAAGCGGCATTGGCGTGGCAGAAGCCGGATCGAGGACATCGAGGCGGGGCTCGTCGCGCTGGTCGAGGAGATCCGCGCCCGCAACATCCGGTCAGTCGCCATCCCCCCGCTCGGCTGTGGGCTCGGCGGGCTCGATTGGGGGCAGGTGCGGCCTCGCATCGAGGCGGCACTGGCAGCGCTGCCCGAGGTGTCGGTGACCGTGTTCGCCCCTGCCGGCGCGCCCGCAGCGGGCCGCGGGATGATGGCGGCAGCGGCGTCGCACATGACGCCCGGGCGGGCGGCGCTGATCGGGCTGATGCGCCGCTATCTCGCTGGGGTCGGCGAGCCCTTCGTCACCCTGCTCGAGGTGCACAAGCTCGTGTACTTCCTGCAGGAGGCGGGCGAGCCGCTGCGCCTGCGCTTCGCCAAGGCGCCGGCCGGCCCCTTCGCCGAGAATCTCGGCCCCGTGCTGCGCGCCGTCGAGGGGCATTACCTGTCCGGCTACCGTGACGGCGGGGACTCGCCGGAGAAGGAGATCGCGATCCTGCCCGGCGCGGTGGAGGATGCCGAGGCTGCCCTGGCCGCCGCGGACGGGACGCGCGAGCGCTTCGCGCGTGTGGCTGCGCTGGTCGAGGGGTTCGAGACGCCTTTCGGCCTGGAGCTGCTGGCGACGGTGCATTGGGTGGCGAAGGTGGAGGGCTGGGACGAAGCGGCGGTGGTCGCCGGGGTGCATGGCTGGGGGCGGCGCAAGCACGGCTTCTCGGAGCGGCAGATACGCTTGGCCCTGGACCGTCTGCGCGGGCAGGGCTGGCTCTCGGCACCGACGGCATGAGCTTTCCTGCCTATCCGGCCTATCGCGACAGCGGCGTGCCGTGGCTGGCCGAGGTGCCGGGGCATTGGGCCGTGCGGCGGCTTCGCTTCCTTGCCGAAATCCGCCCGAGTGGCGTGGACAAGCATAGCCTCGAAGGCGAGTTGCCGGTGCGACTCTGCAACTACGTCGATGTCTACAAGAACGACCGGATTACCGAGGCGCTCGCCTTCCTGGAGGCGACGGCAACGCCCGCCGAGATCGAACGCTTCTCGCTGCGCCCCGGGGACGTGCTGATCACCAAAGACAGCGAGACGCCGAACGATATCGCGGCAGCGGCACTCGTCGAACCCAGCGCGGCGGGCGTGGTGTGCGGCTATCATCTTGCTCTGCTGCGTCCGTTGCCCGGCGGGGTTGGCGGCGCGTTCCTGTTCTGGGCCTTCAAAGCGCCGGGAACGCAGGCGCAATGCTCCGTGCGGGCACAGGGGATCACACGCTTCGGTCTTTCCAGCGCGGCCATCGGTGATGTGCTGCTCCCCCTCCCACCCCCCGCCGAACAGCGCGCCATTGCCGCCTTCCTCGACCGCGAATGCGGCAAGATCGATGCGCTGGTGGCGGAGCAGGAGCGGCTGATCGCGCTGCTGAAGGAGAAGCGCCAGGCCGTCATCTCCCACGCCGTCACCAAGGGCCTCGACCCCACCGCGCCGATGAAGGACTCCGGCGTGGCGTGGCTGGGGCAGGTGCCGGCGCATTGGGAGGTGAAGCGGTTGAAGTTCTTGGCTCGTGTGCAGACCGGCGTCGCCAAAGGTCGCGACCTATCCGGAACCGACGTGATTGAGGTCCCATATCTCCGCGTTGCCAATGTGCAGGATGGATATCTCGACCTTGAAGACGTGGCCACCATCCAGATTGCGCGCGATGAGTTGGATCGCTATGGACTGCAGCCGGGCGACGTTCTGATGAACGAAGGTGGCGACTTCGATAAGCTCGGACGGGGGCACGTCTGGCATGGCGCGATCTCGCCTTGTATCCATCAGAACCATGTCTTCTCGGTTCGGCCACACAGCATTGAGCCCGAATGGTTGGCACTGATCACCAGTGCGGACTGTGGTCGGTTTTTCTTCATGTCCCGGTCCAAGCAAAGCACGAATCTGGCTTCTATATCATCTTCGAATCTTGTAGAGCTTCCGCTGTGCATTCCTCCGCAGCCGGAGCGATCAGCGATCCTGGAAGCTGTCTCGGCGGAGACGACGAAACTCGACACCCTCACCACCGAAGCCGAGCGCGCCATCGCCCTCCTCAAGGAACGCCGCGCCGCGCTGATCTCCGCCGCCGTCACCGGCCGGATCGACGTGCGCGGCCTTGTGCCGGCCGAGGAGGCGAAGGCCGCATGAGCCCGCCCCGCCCACCCCGCCGCGCGCCATGACCGACCTCTACCGCGAAGCCCGGCTGGAAGAGGCGATCTGCACCCATCTCGCCGCCCATGGCTGGCTGTATGACCCCGGCGCCGCCGCCCGCCACGACCGCGCCCGCGGCCTCTTCCCCGAAGACCTTCTCGCCTGGGTGCAGCAGACCCAGCCCGAGGCCTGGGAGGCGCTCACCAAGGCGCACGGCCCGGCGGCGGCGACGGCGCTCGCCGACCGGCTGCGCGCCGCGCTCGACCGGCAGGGCACGCTCGATGTGCTGCGCCACGGCCTCGACATGGTGGGGCTGCGCCGGCCCATTCAGCTTGCCCAGTTCCGCCCGGCGCTGGCGATGAACGAGGCGCTCGCCGCCCGCTATGCCGCCAACCGCCTGCGCGTGGTGCGCCAGCTCCGCAACTCGCCGCATCACGAGAACAGCCTCGACCTGGTGCTGTTCCTCAACGGCATCCCCGTCGCCACCGCCGAGCTCAAGTCGGACTACACGCAACGGGTCGAGGATGCGGTGGACCAGTACCGGCACGACCGCCTGCCGAGGCTGCCGGGGCGGAACACGCCGGAGCCGATCCTCGCCTTCCCCGGCGGAGCGCTGGTGCATTTCGCCGTCTCCAACAGCGAGGTGCGGATGTGCACACGCCTCGAAGGGCCGGACAGCCGCTTCCTGCCCTTCAACCGCGGCCATGACGGGGGCGGCGGCAATCCGCCCAACCCGCGCGGCGCCCCCACCGCCTATCTGTGGGAGGAGGTGTGGGAGCGCCATTCCTGGCTCGACATCCTCGGCCGCTACCTGGTGCCGGTGAAGGACGAGAAGAAGCGCCTCCAGGGCTGGATCTTCCCGCGCTTCCACCAGCTCGACGCCACGCGGAAGCTGCTGGCGGCGGTGCTGCGGGAGGGTCCCGGCGGGCGCTACCTGATCCAGCACTCGGCAGGGTCGGGCAAGACCAACTCCATCGCCTGGACGGCGCATTTCCTGGCCGACCTGCACGATGCGGCGAACCGCAAGCTGTTCGACACGGTGCTGGTGGTCTCCGACCGCACGGTGCTGGATCGGCAGTTGCGCGAGGCGGTGGAGGGCTTCGAGCGCACGCAGGGGGTGGTCGCCACCATCACCGGGGAGGGGGCGAGCAAGAGCCGCGAACTGGCCGAGGCGCTGGCGGCGGGCAAGAAGATCGTCGTCTGCACCATCCAGACCTTCCCCTTCGCGCTGCAGGAGGTGCGGCGGCTTGCGGCGACCCAGGGCAAGCGCTTCGCGGTGATCGCCGACGAGGCGCATTCCTCCCAGGCCGGCCAGGCCG
Organism: Rubritepida flocculans DSM 14296; assembly: GCF_000425365.1. Taxonomy (GTDB): domain Bacteria; phylum Pseudomonadota; class Alphaproteobacteria; order Acetobacterales; family Acetobacteraceae; genus Roseococcus; species Roseococcus flocculans. The sequence goes on from NZ_AUDH01000023.1 coordinate 39,865, forward strand.
CGGCGAAGCTGAAGGCGACGCTGACGGCCGAGGAGATCGCAGCCCTCGAGGATGGCGGCGAGGTCGATATGGAGGACCTGCTCGCGGCCGAGATGAAGGCCCGTGCGGCGCAGGAGGTGGGCATCAGCTACGTCGCCTTCACCGCCACGCCGAAGGCGAAGACGCTGGAGCTGTTCGGCCGCCGGCCCGACCCCTCGCGCCCCGCGGGCAAGGACAACCTGCCCGCGCCCTTCCACATCTATTCCATGCGCCAGGCGATCGAGGAGGGCTTCATCCTCGACGTGCTGCGCAACTACACCTCCTGGCGCATGGCCTTCCGCCTGACGCATGAGGGGCGCGAGCTGGACGAGCGGGAGGTGGATGCCAGCGAGGCGAAGAAGGGCATCCTCGGCTGGGTGCGGCTGCATCCGCACAACATCGCCGCGCGCGTGCGGATCGTGGTCGAGCATTTCCGGCAGAACGTGGCGCATCTGCTCGGCGGCCGGGCGAAGGCGATGGTGGTGACGGCGAGCCGCAAGGAGGCGGTGCGCTGGAAGACGGCGATGGAGGCCTACATCCGGCAGCGCCGCTACCCGCTCGGCGTGCTGGTCGCCTTCTCCGGCGAAGTCAGCGACCCGGAGACGGGCCCCGAGCCCTTCACCGAGGCGACCATGAACCCCGCCCTGCGCGGGCGCGACATCCGCGAGGCCTTCGCCACGCCCGAGTTCAGCCTGCTGCTGGTGGCGAACAAGTTCCAGACCGGCTTCGATCAACCGCTGCTCTGCGCCATGTATGTGGACAAGCGCCTTTCCGGCATCCAGGCGGTGCAGACGCTCTCGCGCCTCAACCGCGCCTATCCGGGGAAGGACGCCACCTATGTGGTGGACTTCGTGAACGAGCCCGAGGAGATCCTGGCGGCCTTCAAGCAGTATCACACCACCGCCGAGCTCGCCGATGTCAGCGACCCCAATGTGGTGCTGGATCTGCGCAGCAAGCTGGACGCGATGGGCCTCTACGACCGCTTCGAGGTCGAGCGCGTGGCCAAGGTGGCGGTGAACCCGAAGGCGACGCAGGGGGATCTGGACGCCGCCATCGGTCCGGTGAGCAACCGGCTGCTGACGCGCTTCCGGCAGGCGCAGCAGGCCTGGCGGGCCGGGGCGGACGGGACGAAGGCGCGCGAGGCGGCAAAGGCCGAGATGGATGTGCTGCTGCTCTTCAAGCGCGACCTCGGCAGCTATGTCCGGCTGTACGAGTTCCTCGGGCAGATGTTCGACTACGGGAACACCGAGTTCGAGAAGCTCTACCTGTTCGGCAAGCTGCTGCTGCCGCTGCTGGACTACGGGCGGGAGCGGGATGGGGTGGACCTCTCGGCGCTGCGGCTGACGCACCACCGGATGCGCGACCTCGGCCAGCAGCGGCTGAACCTTGCCGGCGGCGAGCCCGCCGAGGGGCTGAAGCCGCCGACCGATGTCGGCTCCGGCCAGGTGCAGGACCGGCAGAAGCAGCGGCTCGGGGAAATCATCCGGGCGCTGAACGATCTCTTCGAGGGTGAGTTGACGGACGGCGACCGGGTCGCCTTCGCCGAGAGCATCCGGTCCAAGATGATGGAAAGCGCCACCCTGCGCGCCCAGGCGGCGGCGAACACGCGCGAGCAGTTCGGCAACTCGCCGAACCTGCGGGAGGAGCTGCTGAACGCGATCATCGCGACGATGGAGGCACACGGCAGCATGAGCCGTCAGGCGCTGAACTCGGAGGCGGTTCAGGCCGGGCTGCTGGCAGTGCTGCTCGGTCCGGGAGCGCTTTGGGAGGGGCTGCGGAAGGGGGAGGAGCCGGGGGCTGGTGCCGATCCGCGATAGATTCGGCGTCGGGGAACCTTTGGTGGGGCGTCGGGTTCACCAACTCGCGGTCGGGTGCTGCCTGTCAAGCCCTTGAAGAGGCGAGCGTTCGGGCTGGCGGCATAATCGGGGAAGTCGCCAGGTTCAGAGAAATCCGGCCTGCGAGAGAGGGTTTCGGGAGGCGTTCGAGGACCGCTCGGCGCCAGCCTATGCGCGAGAACCGCAGAAAACCTGCGCCTCACGGCGCGGCTGGCAGGCGGGGAGACGATTCGCGGCGCATAGAGGTGGCGTCCCGTACGGGATTCGAACCCGTGCTGCCAACGTGAAAGGCTGGTGTCCTAGGCCTCTAGACGAACGGGACAGCGGCGCGGCTGCTTAGCGCCCCTTGCGGCGTCGCGCCAGCCCCTGCGCAGCCGCGTCACACCGGCGCCGCCGCTGCCGCCTCGGGCGGAAACACCGCCACCGGCCGTCCCGCCTGCCATTGCAGCAGCACCGGTGCGGCGCGGAGGTTCTGCCCCCGCTCATCCAGCCGCCAGCCCCAGCCATTGGGCAGCGCGCCCGCCGGCTGGTCGAGCGCGACGAGGGCCGGCCGCACCGCGGCCCGCTCCAGCGCCGGCAACCCCAGCACGACCCGCGCGCCCGCGAAGACCGCAAGCGAGAGCGCCGAGCGCGGCGGGCCGCCCCAGCGGCGCTGATAGGCCTCGGCGAAACGCCGCGCGCCCTGCGCCCAGGCCGGCGAACTCTCGATGGGCGGCACGTCGAGCGCGAAGACCGCCTCCGCCGCGGCGCCCAGGGCGCGCCCGAATTCCGCGAGCCCCCAGCCCGCCCCGAGGCCGATCACCGCGCGCGGCCGCCAGGCCGCATCGGCCAGCGCACGCAGCAGCGCCGCCGCATCCGCCTCCCCCGCCGCATGGATCACGACGGAGACGCCGGCCGCGCGCAGGCGCTGCGCCAGCGCCGGCCATTCGGGGCTGCGCGGCGGGTGGGAGAGACGCTCGGCGATCACCGCGCCCGCCTCGCGCAGTGCCCCCTCCACGGCCCCCGCGAGACTCTCGGAGGTCACCCCCGTCTCGTGCAGCAAGGCCACGCGCATGGCGTCGAGCGGCAGCGAGAGCAGGCCGGGCAGCAGCCCAGTCATCGCCCGCCGCGCCTGCGCGCCGAACGCGCTCGCGCGCGGGGCGCTGCGCACGAAGAAGCGACCGCCCCGCTCGCCCAGAACCTCGGCGGGGGAGGCGAGCTCGACATAGGGCGTCTCCAGCGCCTCCGCCGCCTGCATCGCCGCCAGCCCGACCGGAGCGGAGACGCTGCCGAACAGCACGGTGCAGCGCTCCTGCTGGATCAGCCGGCGGGCCTCGGCCAGCGCGGCGCCCGGCTCGGTGGCGTCCGCCCGCAGCAGGCGAACGGGGCGGCCGCCGGCCGCGTTGCGCTCCTCCACCGCCATCTCCAGGCCGCGCAGCGCCTCGTCGCCGAGCGGGGCCTGCGCGCCGGAGAGGGGAAGCACCGCGCCCACGCGCCACTCCTGCGCGGCCTGCGCGCGAAGCGCGCGCGGCGCGGCGAGAAGGGGCAGCGCGGCGAAGGCGAGGCGACGGCGCATCGCCCATACTCTCCCGCGCCGCGCGCCGCGCCGCAATCGCCGCACGCGGCTTGACGCCCCGGCCCCATGCGGGAAGTGTCCGGCACGACGTGACGGAGCACCCCATGCCCAGCAGCATGACCTACATCGCCCATGGCGCGGGCGGCGGCCCCGAGGTGCTGGTCCCCGCCACCGGCCCCGTGCCGACCCCCGCGCCCGACGAGGTGCTGATCCGCGTCATGGCCGTGGGGGTGAACCGGCCCGACGTCGCGCAGCGCGCGGGCAGCTACCCGCCGCCGCCCGGCGCCTCGCCCATCATCGGCCTCGAATGCGCGGGCGAAGTGGTGGCCGCCGGCCCCGCCGTGACGCGCTACCGCCCCGGCGACAAGGTCTGCGCGCTGACCAATGGCGGCGCCTATGCCGAATACTGCGTGGCCCCCGAGGCGCAGACCCTGCCCTGGCCGCGCGGCTTCGACGCGCTGCAGGCGGCCGCCATTCCGGAGACCTATTTTACCGTCTGGGCCAACCTCTTCGGCACCGCGCACGCCGCGGGCGGGCGGCTCGCGCCCGGCGAATCGGTGCTGATCCATGGCGGCACATCGGGCATCGGCGTCACCGCCATCCAGCTCGCCAAGGCCTTCGGCGCGCGGGTGTTCACCACCGTCGGCAGCGAGGCGAAATGCGCCGAGGCGCTGCGCTTCGGCGCCGACCACGCGATCAACTACCGCACCCAGGATTTCGTCGAGGAGGTGAAGCGGCTGACCGAGGGCAGGCTGCTCGACGTGGTGCTGTGCATGGTCGGCGCGCCCTATTTCGCGCGCAACCTGCGCTGCCTGCGGATGGACGGGCGGCTGGTGCTGATCGCCTTCCTCGGCGGCGAGACGGCCGAGAAGGTGGATCTGCGGCCCATCATGGTGAAGCGCCTCACCGTCACCGGCTCCACCATGCGCCCGCGCAGCACCGCGCAGAAGGGCGAGATCGCGGCGGCGCTGCGCGAGAAGGTCTGGCCCCTGCTGGAAGCCGGGCGCTGCCTGCCGCACATCCACGCCGTCTTCCCGCTGACCGAGGCCGCGCGCGCCCATGCGCTGATGGAAAGCAGCCAGCATGTCGGCAAGATCATGCTGAAGGTGGCCGAGTGATACGGGCGGCATCGCATGCCGCCCGTATCGCGCGCAGGGTTGGTGTGGCGGCTGCGCGCCAAAACAAACACATACCAGCGGCCGCTGGTATGAGGCCGCCCCCCGCGTGACGCAGGGGCGCGCGCTCCGGCTGCTTCTCGTGGCGGTGGTGCTGTTCGGCGGCGTCTGGCCGCTGACCAAGCATGCGCTGGCCGACGGCACGGCGATGTGGTTCGGCTTCTGGCGCGCCGCGCTGGCGGTGGTGTCGGCGACGCTTGTGCTCGGGCTGCTCGGCCGGCTGCGCTTCCCCGCGCGGGGCGACTGGCCGGCCGTGCTCGCCCTCGGCCTGCTGCAGATCGGCGGCTTCTTCGCCTTCACCCATGCTGCCATCGCGCTGATCCCGGCGGGCCGCACGGCCATTCTCGGCAATGTCACGATCTTCTGGCTGGTGCCGCTCTCTGTCTGGCTGCTGGCCGAGCGCGTCGCGCCCTTGAAGTGGCTGGCGGCCGCCATCGGGCTGCTCGGCGTGGCGGTGATGATGGGCCCCTGGGCGATCGACTGGACGGCGCCGGGCGTGCTGCGCGGGCATCTGTGGCTGCTCTGCGCCTCGCTGGGCTGGAGCATCGCCATCATCGTGCTGCGCAGGCGCCCGCCCGCCGCGCCGCTGATGGAGCTGCTGCCCTTCGCCTTCGCCATCGGCGCGGCGCTGCTCGCTCTCGTGGCCTGGATGCTGGAGCCCGCGGGCGGGCTCGGCCCCGGCGCCTGGCCCTTCGCGCTGTTCATCGGCCTGGTCGCCGCGCCCATCGGCACCTGGGCGATCAGCGAGGGCACGCGCCACCTCAACGCCGTCCTCGCCTCGCTCGGCGTGCTGCTCGTGCCGCTGTTCGGCGTGGCGCTGGCGACGCTCTGGTTCGGCGAGCCGCTGGGCTGGGATATCCTGACGGGCGGCGCGCTCATCGTGCTCAGCGTGCTGCTGGCGACACGGAGGTGAGATGATCCTCAACACCGTCGAGATGGGCGAGGGCCCGCCGCTGGTGCTGCTCCACGGGCTGTTCGGCGCGGCGCGCAACTGGGGCGCGCTGCAGAAGCGCCTGGCCGCGCGGCACCGCGTGCTGGCGATGGACCTGCGCAACCACGGCGAAAGCCCTCATGCCGAGGGCATGGCGCATGCCGCCACGGCCCGCGACGTGGCGGAGACGCTGCACGCGCGGGGCGTCTCCCGCGCCGTGGTGGTGGGCCATTCGCTGGGCGGCAAGGTGGCGATGGCGCTGGCGCTGCACCACCCGGGCTTCCTCGCCGGGCTGGTGGTGGCCGACATCGCGCCCGTGCGCTACCCGCCCGCGCTGCGCGGCCATGTCGCCGCCATGCGCGCGCTGCCGCTGAAGGAGGGGCTGACGCGGCGCGAGGCCGATGCGGCGCTCGCCGCCTCCGTGCCCGACGCGACCATCCGCGCCTTCCTGCTGCAATCCCTCGACCTGGAGGCGAGCCCGCCGCGCTGGCGGCTCGGGCTCGCCGAAATCCACGCCGCCATGCCCGAGATCGAGGATTTCCGCGAGGATGGCCGTTACGACGGCGCAACGCTGGTGATCGCGGGCGGGCGCAGCGACTACATCCGCGGGGAGCACCGCCCCCTCTTCCGGCGACTGTTCCCCGCCGCCCGCTTCGCCGTCATCGAGGAGGCGGGCCACTGGGTGCATGCCGAGAAGCCGAACGAGTTCCTGGCGCTGGTGCAGGAGTTCTGCGGAGGTGCAGGATGACCCCGTTCCCCGTCGCCAGCCTCTACGCCGCGCTGGCCGGCCTTGTGCTGCTCTGGCTCTCGCTCAGGGTGATCCGCGAGCGGGGGCGCGCCCAGGTTGCCCTCGGCCATGGCGAGGCCGAGGCGCTGCTGCGCGCCAGCCGCGCCCAGGGCAATTTCGTCGAGTATGCGCCGCTGGCGCTGCTGCTGCTCGCCCTGCTGGAAGCCTCCGGGACCGGGTCGTGGCTGCTGCACGCGCTCGGCGCGGCGCTGCTGGCCGGGCGGCTGCTGCACGGGGTGGGCATCGCCCGCATCCCGGAGGACATGCGGCTGCGCCAGGCCGGCATGGGCCTGACCTTCGGGGTGCTGGGCGCGGCCTCGCTGCTTCTGCTGCTGCGCGCGGTCGCGGGGTGATGCGGGCGGGGTGAGCGCCGCGCTTGTCATGCCGGACACCGCACGCGCGGCATGTCATGCCGCCCGTATCAGCCCCCATGCGCGACCCTGCCGCCGATGATGGTCATCTCCGCCTTCACCTCGCGCAGCGCGTGTTCGGGGATGGTGAGGATGTCGGCCGAGCAGACGGTGAAGTCCGCGAGCTTGCCCGGCTCGATGCTGCCTTTGATCTCCTCCTCGAAATTGGCCCAGGCGGCGTTGACGGTCCACATCCGCAGCGCCTCCTTCACCGTGATCGCCTCCTCGGGGTGGAACTGCCGCCCCTCGAAGGTCTGCCGCGTCACGCAGCACCACATGCTGAAGAAGGGGTCGAGCGTCAGCCAGTCCGTGCCCGTCTGGTCGGAGGAGTTGCAGGGCCTGAGCCCGGCGTCGTGGATGGAGCGCAGCGCCATGAACTCCCGCGCGCGCGCGGGGCCGAGGTGCGGCGCGACGTAATCGCCGTAGGTGTAGAGCCAGCCCGCCGTCATGTTCGGCACGACGCCGAGGGCCTTGGCGCGCGCGCGCAGATCGGGCGCGCCGGCGTCGCAGCCGAAATGCTCGATGCGGTGGCGGTGGTTCTCGCGCGGGTTCAGGGTCAGCGCGTGCTCGATGGCGTCCAGCGCGATCTCCTGCGCCCGGTCGCCCGTGGCGTGGAAGGAGATCTGGATGCCGTGGTCGTGCATCAGCCGCGCCAGCTCCCTGGCCCGTTCGGGCGTCGCCAGCAGCAGGCCTCGATCCGTGCCGTCGCCCTTCTCGAAATAGGGCTCGCGCATGGCCGAGCTGAGCGACATCAGCACGCCGTCCAGGAACACCTTGGCGCCGCCGATGCGCATCCATTCGTCGCCGAAGCCGCTGATCACGCCCAACGCCACCGCCGCCTCGATGCCCGCGGTGCGCGTGGCGCCGATGTGGATGTGCGAGGTGATGCGCAGCGGCAGCGCGCCCTCGCGCGCCAGCTCGGCGCAGGCGCGCAGCTCGTTGGGGGTGGCGTAGGAACAGGCCGAGGTGAAGCCCCGGCCCACCCAGAGCGGGCCGATCACCTCGCGCATGTAATGCTTCACGTCCGCGTAGGGCACGACGCGGTCGGGGAACACCGTCATGCCCTCGTGCAGGACGCCGAGCGGCTCGCCCGTCTCCTCGTCGAACTCGGCGTGGCCGTTCGCCTCGTCCCAGGGCACGCCGCGCCTCATGCCCAGCCGCTCGCAGCCCAGGCTGTTCAGGCGATAGACATGCCGCGCATCCAGCACCAGCACCGGATGATCGCGGGTGACGGCATCCAGCTCCTCGCGCGTCGGGTAGCGCTGCTCGACGAATTTCCGCGCGCCGAACTGGCAGCCATGGGCGATGATCCACTCGCCCGGGGGGGTGATGCGCGCGCGCTCGGCGATGTTGCGCAGCACGTCGCGGATGGAGCGGTTCGGCGGCACGCGCGCATCCACGTAGCGCGCGGCGCTGCGCGCCGAGGAGCCGAGGTGGCAGTGGCTGTCGATCAGCCCGGGAACCACGGTGCGCCCGCGCAGGTCGAGGATCGCCGTCGCGGGCCCCGCCAGCGCCTTGATCTGCTCGGTGGCGCCGACCTGCTGGATGATCCCCTCGCGCACCGCGACGGCCTCGGCGATGCTGTCCGCGCCATCGAGCGTCACCACCTTGCCGCCGAGCAGCACCATGTCCGGCGCGCCCTCGGGCGCCCGGCGGCGCTTCAGGCCGAAGCCCGTGACCGGCGCGGCCATCTCAGGCCACCCGCTGCTTGCGGTAGGTGTCCTTGCGCGCGATCAGCCCGTCGCGGATCTCGAACAGGTCCACGCCGCGCAGCTCCGTGACGACCCCTTGGGCGTCCGTGCCGCGGAAGGTCCATTCGCTGAAGGCGCGGCCGCCGGGGGCCACCACATGCGTCGCCTCCTCCCAGCGGGCGTCGGGCCAGCGCCGCCAGGCGGCGGGGAAGGCCTCGCGCAGCGCCTGCTTGCCGACGTGGCGCGCGCCGCAGGCGAGAGGGCCGGCGGCGGTCTCGAACACGCAATCCTCGGTGCAGAGCGCCAGCAGCCCCTCGAGGTCGTGGCGGTTCCAGGCCTCGGCGAAGGCGCGCAGCAGCGCGGTCTCGGCGTCGCTCATGGGCGGTGTGCTCACTGCTGGGGGATCACGCGCTGCAGATGGTTGGGCCGCCAGCCCGGCACCGCCTCCATGCGCTTCTGCCACCAGCGCGGCAGGCCGGTGGGGTCGGTCTTGCGCTGCACGTAGAAGGCCTGCAGCGGGCGCATGAACTCCAGCACGCGGCGCAGTTCGATCACCGGCTGGTCGTGCAGATCCACGCGCAGGTCGAGCAGCGGGAAGGGCGCCGCGCCATGCACCAGCAGGGCCGCGGAGGTGAGCCCCTCCGGCTGACCGCCCGAGCGCGCGCCCGCCTCCAGCGCGCGCATCAGCCGCTCCGAAAGCGGCAGGCCGCTGCCGGCCGTCGCCTGGAAGCCCTGCCAGGCATCCTCCAGGCAGGTCTCGGTCAGCACATTGCCGGCGACGGCGAAGCCCTCGCCCAGACGGTGCCCGGCATGGGGCGGCGCCGTCTCTCCGGTGTGGCCGGCCACGCCGCCGAACATGTCCACCACGATCACCTGCCGCGAGGGCCAGAAGGGATCCCGCGCGGCCAGCGTGGCGATGACCCCGGCGGCGGAGGCGCCCTCGGCCAGCAGGCCCATGGCCATGGCGCGATGGATCGGCGAGCTCACGCACTGGTAGGCCAGCGCGCCGCGCCCGGAGAGCGCGCCGGGCGCCGTCGCGCCCACATTGGGCGAATAGGTGGCGACGGCGACGCCGCATTCGCCGGTCTCGGGGCAGCGGGCCACGATGGAGTAGGTCATCTGCGCCGCCTCCCCTCAGCGCTGGCGCGCGGCGAGGGCGCGCTGCCAGTCGCGCGCGAAGGTCGCGCCCAGCGAGGCGGCGTCGGGCGGGCCGAGGATCGCCCCTGTCGCCGTGATGCGCGCGCGCACCGCGGGGTCGGCCAGAATCGCCGCGGCCTCGGCGTTCAGCCGGGCGAGAATGGCGGGCGGCGTGGCGGCCGGCGCGAAGAGCGCGTTGATGGCGAGGAAATCCCAGTCCACGCCGGACTCCCGCAACGTCGGCAGTTCGGGGAGATCCGCCAGCCGCTCGCCGGTGGCCACCGCCAGCGCGCGCAGCTTGCCCTCGCGGGCCAGCGGCATCTGCACCGGGACGGAGCCGATGTTGAGCTGGATCGCGCCCGCCAGCAGGTCCAGGTTCAGCGGCGGCAGCCCGCGATAGACCGGATACTCCATGGTCCCGCCCGCGGCGCGCGCCACCGCCTGGCAGGAGAGGTGGTCGGATGTGCCCTCGCCCAGCACGCCGCAGTTGAGGCGGCCGGGATTCTCGCGGATGTGGCGCAGCAGCTCCGCCACGTTGCGCGCGGGCACGGAAGGGTGCACCACCAGCACGCTCGGCAGCCCGGCCACGAAGGCCACGGGCGCGAGGCTCGCGTTCGGGTCGAAGTTCTGCTCCGGCGCATTGGCCGCGGCGAAGAGGATGCCGCTGCTGTGCATCAGCAGCGTGTGGCCATCCGCCGGCGCGCGCGCCACAGCCTGGGCGGCGATCAGCCCGCCCGCGCCGCTGCGGTTCTCGACCACCACCGGCACGCCCAGCCGCGGCGAGAGGCGTTCGGCCATCAGCCGCGCCAGGATGTCGGTGATGCCGCCCGCGGCGAAGGGCACGATGATGGTGACGGGGCGCGAGGGGAAGGCCGTCTGCGCCTGGGCGGCGGCAGCGGCCCCCGTCGCGGCCGCCGCGAGAAGGAGCCTTCGGGAGAGTGTCATGGCGCGGTCCCTGCTCTCGCTGTCATCGCGAGGCTAGGCGCGGCCCGATCCCGCATCCATGATAAACGGGAGCAGTCAGGTTGCGCGCTGTGCGCAACCTCGCCCTGCGATGTCCTCGCCCGATCCGGCGAGCGGGGTGCGCCGATGGACCTTCGCCAGATTTCCACCTTCCTCGAGGTGGCCGAGCAGGGGAGCCTGCGCGCCGCCTCGGCGCGTCTCAGGGTCGCGGAGACGGCGCTCAGCCGCCAAGTCCGCCTGCTGGAGCAGGAGTTCGGCGTCGCTCTGTTCCGCCGGCACGGCCGCGGCCTCGCGCTCACGGCCGAGGGCCGGGCCTTCCGCGACCGGCTGCTGCCGCTGGTCTCGGGCCTCGCGCAGCTGCGCACCGACATGCTCTCGCAGCGCGGCGAGATTTCGGGCCAGGTGGCCATCGGCGTGCCCTGGGTGCTGCTGGAGCGGCTGAGCGCGGCCCTGGCGCGCGGCTTCATCCGCCGGCACCCGGCGGTGACCATCCGCTTCATCGGCGGCTTCGCAGACCATCTGCGCGAGGCGCTGCTGCGCGGCGAGGCCGACCTCGCCCTGATGTTCGATCCTGCGCCCTCGGCCGCGCTCGCGCTCTCGCCGCTGTTCACCGAGAGGATGCTGCTCGCCGCCGCCCCCGCCGCCGGCTACCGGCTGGACCGGCCCGTGCCCTTCGCGCGCGTCGCGGACGCGCCGCTCGTGCTGCCCGGCCCGCGCAACCCCTTCCGCCGGAGGATCGAGGCCCTGGCGGCGGAGCGCGGCCTTCCCCTCTCGGTGCGGTTCGAGGCGGAGGCGCTGGCGCCCCAGAAGGCCCTGGCGCTGGAGGGCGTGGCGCAGATGCTCGCCTCGCGAGAGGCGGTGCGGCGGGAGCTGGCAGAGGGCCGGCTCTGCGCCGCCCCGATCGAGGATCCGACCATCCTGCGGACGCTCTATCTGGGCCTGCCGCAGGAGAGGCCGACCTCCCGCGCCGCCGCGCAGCTCGCCCGGGCCGTGGTCGAGGAGTTCGGGGAGGCGGCCGCTTCGCCGGCGCCTTGATAAACCCCTACACCGCTGAAACCTGTGCTGTTCTGGGTTCTATCAGGTGGAAGCGGCTGGTCAGCAGGGAGGCGAGTTCGGCCTGCCATTGTCCGAGCCTGGCGAAGAAGCCGCGGATGGCCTCGCGGAACTCGGCGAAGCTCGGGTAGTGCCTGTTCCAGAGCGTCTTCTTCTTGAAGAACCACCACAGCCCTTCGATCAGATTGAGATTGGGTGCGTAGGGCGGCAGATAGACCACGCGCAATCGGCGCTCCGGCTTGGCGAGCCACTTGCGGACCACCTTGGCGCGGTTGTAGCTGGCGTTGTCGAGGATCAGCGTGATCCGCCGCGCG
>NZ_AUDH01000024.1 GCF_000425365.1 Rubritepida flocculans DSM 14296
TGCCCGGCCAGCACCGCCTTGCGCCGCGCGCCACCACGCGCCGAAGCGGTGGTCGCCCCCGTCGCCGCACGGCGCGCCAGCGCCTTGTAGATGTAGGAGATGCTCACCCGGAACAGCGGCGCCACCTCGCGCACGCGCAGTCCGCCGTCCACCGCCGCCAACACGCGCTCACGCAGATCCTGCGAATACGCTTGGCCAGATCGCCACGTCATCGCCGCCTCCGGTTTCAGCTCCGGAGACCGATGAATCACGCATCAGCGCCGTGCCGGAATCCCCGATCGCGATTCCAGTCGATGTGAAATGGCTCTGGTTCCTGTCTACACCCCCAGCCCGTCGGGCTCCAGCAGCAGCACCGGCTCGCCATTTCCGAGCACGCCCACCCCGCCCACGCCCGGCGTGCCGGCGAGGGCCGGGTGCAGCGGCTTGAGCAGCAGATCCGTCCGCCGCCCCAGCCGGTGCACGGCCAGCGCCAGCGCGCCTGAGGGGCGGGCCAGCACCACCACCGCCTGCGCCTCGGCCGGCGGCAGATGCAGCAGCGCCTCCAGGCTCGCCTCGCTGCGCGCGCCATGCGCCTCGCCGGGGCGCAGCACGCTCTCCACCCGGCTGGCGGGCAGCGCATAGGGGTGGCCGCCCGCCTCCACCAGCAGCACGGGCTGGATGGCGGCGGTCAGCGGCAGGTCGAGCACGAAGCGCGCGCCCGCGCCGCGCCGGCTCTCCACCCTCAGGCTGCCGCCCGCCCGGCGCGCCGCCTCCTGCACCACATCGAGCCCCACGCCGCGGCCCGAGGTCTCGCTCACCGCCTCGCGCGTGGAGAAGCCGGGCAGGAACAGCAGCGCGTGGATCTCGGCGGGGCTGAGGCGCGCCGCCGCCTCGGCGGCGACGAGGCCGAGCGCCACGGCCCGCGCCAGCACCCGCTCCTCCTCGATGCCGCGCCCGTCATCGGCGAGGCTGACCACGAGCCGGCCCGGATGGCGCTCGGCGCTCAGCGTCACGGTCGCGGTGGCGGGCTTGCCCAGGGCGCGCCGCTCCTCGGGCCGCTCGACGCCATGGTCCACCGCGTTGCGGATCAGATGGAGAAGCGGGTCGGCCAGCAGCTCCGCCAGGCCGCGGTCGAGCTGCACCTCCTCGCCCCGGACGAGGAGCTGCACCTGCTTGCCCTCCGCCTCGGCGGTGGCGCGCAGCGCGCGCGGCAGGCGCAGCGCGAGGGAGGAGAAGGGCACGACGCGCAGCGCCAGCACCGCCTCGTCGAGCTGGCCGAGCGCGATGGAGAGCCGCCCGCCCGCGCGCTCGGCCGCGCCCTGGGCGGCGCGCAGCCGCTCCAGCGCCCCGGCGAGCCGCGCCGCCGTTCCGGCCGGCAGCCGGCGCTGCAGCGCGGCCAGCTCCTCGAGCGCGGCGCGCGCCTCGGGCGCGGCCAGCGCCTCGCCCAGCGCCAGGGCGGCGGCGCGCAGCTCCGCCTCCAGCGCGATCACCGCATCGATCCGGTCCTGCCGCACGCGCATGGTGGGGGCGGGGGGAGGGGCGTCGGCCGGGGCGAGTTCGAGCAGCGCCGCGCCATCAGGGTCCGCCTCGGCGCGCAGCGCGGCGATCTCCTCGGGCGGAAGGTCGCTGGCGAGGAAGAGGTCGAGCGCCTCGGGCGGGCCGGCGCTGCCCAGCACCTCGCCCGCGCGGGCGAGGAAGGGCTCGGCCTGCGCCTCGGCGCCGGGCAGGGGGCCGAGGCGCAGCCGCCAGATGCGCCGCCCCTCGGCCAGCGCGGCGGCGGCGCGGGCATGGGCGGCGGGCGGCAGGGCGGCGGCCAGCCGCGCGGTGAGCGGCGGGGGAGGGGGGGCGAGGCGCTCGCCGAGCGGCGCGAGCGGACGCGCACGCAGCGCCTCGGCGAAGGCCGCGCGCTGGGCGGGCGCGAGGGGGCCGCGCCGGGCGAGATCGAGGATCTGCCAGCCCAGGGCGGCGGCCCCCGCATCGCCCAGCGCCTCGCCCGAGGCGGCGAAGTCCTCGGCGGCCTCGGCCAGGGCGGCGGGCGCGGCCTCCAGCGCGGCGGCGAGCGGCGCGGGGTCGGGCGCGCCGGGCAGGCTGAGTCCCGCCCCTGCGGGCTGGCCGGTCGCCTCCTCCAGCAGCCGCAGCGCGACGCGCAGCCGGCCGAAGGCGGGCAGGGGCGCCTCGGCCCGCGCGACAGCCTCGAGCAGCGCGGCGAGGCGCGGCAGGCCCGCCGCGCGCGCGGCCTCGGCCAGCGGCAGGGCGCGGGCGGGCGCCTGCAGCACCGCCGGCAACTCCTCCTGCAGCCGCGAGGCCAGGCTGAGGCGCAGCGGATCCCCCGCGCGGGGGGCGAGGGGCGGGGCGGCGGCGGCATCGGCATCGCTGGCGCGCCCATCGGCCAGGGCGGAGAGCTCGGCCAGCAAGGCGGCCGGGGGAGGGAGATCCTGCCGCCGCTCCAGCAGCGCCGCGCGCTGGGCGCGCAGCCTGTCCACCGCCGCGAGCAACAGCCGGCGCGTGGGCGCATCCAGCGCGCGCTGCCCGGCGCGCACCTGGCCCAGAACATCCTCGGCCCTGTGCGCGAGCCCGCCCATGCCCGTGGCGCCGATGGCCGCCGACATGCCCTTGAGGCTGTGCATGGCGCGGAACAGCACATCCACGCGCCCCTCGCCGGAGAGGCCTTGCTCCAGCGCGTCCAGGTGCTCGGCCGTCTCGGCGGCGAATTCCTGCCAGAGCGGATCCTCGGCCTCCATGCTCAGCCCCCTGCGGCCTGGCGGGCCGCGGCCAGGATCGCCTCGCCCGCGCGCGCGGCGAGATCGGGCGAGAGCGCGCCCGAGGGCTTGGCCACCGCCCCCCATGCGCCGCGCCGCAGCACCTCCAGCGCCGCGGCGCTGCCCGGCTGCGCGGCGGAGGAGACGACGAGCACCGCCCCCGGCCCCGTCAGCGCCCATTCGGCGAGGAAGCCCATGCCGTCGAGCCGCGGCATCTCGAGATCGAGCAGGGTGAGGTCGGGCGCCAGGGCGCGCAGGGCGGCCAGGGCCTCGACGCCGTCCGCCGCCTCGCCCACCACCTCGAAACGCGGCTCCGCGGCCAGGATGCCGCGCAGCAGGCGGCGCATCATCGCGCTGTCGTCCACGATCAGGGTGCGGATGCGCGGCGGGGCGGCGGCCTCGCCCCCCTCCGCCAGAGCCGCGAGGCGCGGGGCGGCGGCCCGCCAGGCGGCGAGATCCTCGGCCTCCGCCAGCCCCACCAGCGCCGCCGCCAGGGCGGCATGGCCGATGCCCTCGGCCATGGCGCGCAGACGGGCCAGGCTGCGCCGCGCCGCCTCCGGCGTCTCGGCCTCCGCCAGCGCCGCGCAGCCCTCGGCGAACTCGGCGCGGAAGGCGGCGAGCAACTCGTCTTCCATCAGCCCGCCCCCCACAGCCGCCGCAGCCGCGCGCCGAGCACCGCGGGCGAGAAGGCCTCGGCGTTCGGCACGCGGCGGCGCGCGGCCTCGGGCATGCCGGCCACCACCGCGCTCTGCGGGGTCTGGACGAAGACGCGCGCCCCGAGCGCGGCGAGCGCCGCCGCCCCGGCCGCCCCGTCCTCGCCCATGCCGGTCAGCACCACGGCGCAGGCGGGAAGGCCGAGCAGGGCGGCGGAGCGGAAGAGCAGATCGGCCGAGGGCCGCACCGGCCCCTCGCCGGGCGCGAGGCGCAGCCAGAGCCCGCCCGCGCGGCGCAGCAGCACGCCATCGGTGGGCAGCAGCCAGGCCTCGCGCGGGGCGAGCGGCTGCTCGGGCCCGGCCGCGCGCACCGCCCAGCCGGCGCGCCGGGCGAGCGCGGCGGCGAGCTCCCCGGCGAGGCCCTCGGGCATGTGCTGGGCGATGACCATGGGGGCGGGCAGCGGCCCGCTCGCCTCGAGCAGCGCGGCCAGCGCGTCGGGCCCGCCGGTGGAGGCGGCCACCAGCACCAGGGGCGGGGCGGCCTCGGCCGCAGGGGCGGCGGCGGGGGCGGGGCCGGCGGGGGCGGGGCCGGCGCGCGCCGCCCGCGCCCAGTGGCGCAGCCGCGCCCGCAGCGCGCGATCGAGATGCGCGAGATCGAGCCCGCCGAGCCCCGTCTCCTTGCTCACGTAATCGGCCGCGCCGGCGGCCAGCGCGGCGAGCGCGGCCGGGCTCTCGTCCCGCGTGTGCTGGCTGACCATGACCACCGCCGGGGGATCGGGCAGGGCCATGATGCGGCGGGTCGCCTCGATGCCGCAGAGACGGGGCATCTCCACATCCATCACCACCACCGCGGGCCGGCAGCGCTCCACCGCGCCGAGCGCGGCCTCGCCGTCCGCCGCCTCGCCGACCACGCGCAGGTCGCCCTCCGCCTCGATGATCCGTCGCAGGGCGAGGCGCATGAAGGCGCTGTCGTCCACCACCAGCACGGGGATGGGCGCGCTCATGCCGCAAGCCCTCGCGGCGCGAGAAGGGGCAGCGGCTCCGCGCCCAGCCGCGCGACGGCGGCGACGAGACCGCCGCCGGCGGGCAGGATCTCGGCTTCCGGCGCGCGGCGCACGCCCAGCACCTCGCTCACCGCCAGCAGCCATCCGGGCTCCAGGGCGAGGCGGATGAGCGGCGCTTCGCCCCCGGCCAGCACGGGCTGCCCGCCCAGCGCGCGGCCCGCGTCGCGCACCGGCAGCACCGCGCCGCGATGGGCGGCGAGCCCCGCCACCCCCCGGGCCGCGGCCTCCGGCGGCGCGGGCAGCAGGCGCTGCGGGGCCAGCACCGCCGCCACCGCCTCGGCCGGCAGGGCGGCGATCATGCCGCCCGCGCGGAACAGCACCAGGGCGCGCTCGGCCCGGGCCGCGGGCGGGGCGGCGGGGCGATGCAGGGGGGCGGCGGCGAGGGCCGCCGCCGCCTGGGGCGAGGCGAGCCAGGCCTCGAAGAGCCCGAGCGCGGGGGTGGCGGGGCCGGCGGCGATGCGCTGCGCCGGCAGGCCGATGCGGCGGCCCGCCGCCTGCAGCACCAGCAGCCATTCCGGCACGCCCGTCTCGCCCCCGCCGGCCGGTGCAGCGAGGTCGAGCACCAGGGCCGGGGCGCCGCCCGCCTCCGCCAGCCCCAGCACGGCGGGCAGGGCGCCGGGGAAGGGCCGCAGCGGAGGCATGGGCAGGATGTGCTCAGCCAGCGCCGCCGGCACGGCCAGCGCCACCCCGCCCAGGGCGAGGTGCAGCGCCGCTAGCCCCCCCGCCGCGCGGCGCCCGCCGCGCCCCTCGGCCCGGGGCGCGGGCGGGGCGGGCCCGGAGGGCGGCCGGGGGGGCAGGGGCGCGGGGAGCGCCTCGCCCCCGGTCCAGACGAACCATCCGCCGCCGGGCAGGGGGCGCGGCGTCTCAGCCATGGCCCGCCCCCAGCAGCCCCTCGGCCAGCGCCTCCGCCCCCGGCGGCGCGCGGTCGGTGGGGCCGAGCGCGAGCACCCCGCCCGGGCGCAGCAGGGCGAGCAGATGGCCGAGCACGCGCCGCCGCGCGGCGTCGGTCAGATAGACCAGCACATTGCGGCACATCACCACGTCGAAGGGCGCCTCTCCCGGGAGCCCCTGCAGCAGATTGGCGCGGCGGAAGCGCGCCATCTCGCGCAGCGCGGGATGCAGCGCGGCCTCGCCCCCGGCGCCGAGGAACCAGCGCCGCATCGCGTCCGGCACATGCTCGAGCGGCGCGCCGAGCCCGGGGGCGATGACGCCCCGCGCCGCCGCGCCGAGCGCGGGCCGGCAGAGATCGACCCCCAGCACCTCGACCGCGAGGCCGGGGGTGGCGAGCCGCACCTCCTGCGCGAGCGCGGCGAGGGTGAAGACCTCCTCGCCGGTGGCGCAGCCGGCCGAGAGCAGGCGCAGCGGCCGGCCCTGCGCCCGCGCCGCGGCGGCCAGGGCCGGCAGCCGCGCGCCGAGGGCGAGGCATTGCTGCGGGTGGCGGAACAGCCGCGTCTGCTGCACCGTCACCGCATCGAGCAGCGCGGCCCAGCCCGGGGCGTCGTGATGCTCGGGGCCCGGCCAGCAGCCGGGCAGCAGAGGCGCGGCGCGCAGCAGCCGCCCGGCCAGCACCGGCGAGGGCGCGAGCCCGGCGATGCGGGCCAGCGCCTCGCCGGCGGCCCGCAGGAGCCCCGCCTCGGGCGCGGCCCCGTCCAAGCGCCTCATACCAGCGGCCGCTGATGTCGGCTCCTGAGGAGCCGGCGCGGCCGCTGGTATGCCTTTGTTTTGGCGCGCAGCCGCCACGCCAACCCTGCGCGCGATACGGTCGGCATGTCCTGCCGACCGTATCAGCCGGCGGCGGCGGCGGCGCGGGAGTCGAAGGCGGGGATGATCTTGTCGAACCCGCTGATCTCGAACACCTCGCGCACGGCGGGCTGCAGCCCCACCACGCTGAAGCCGCGCCCCGCCGCCTTGGCCTGCTTCGCCGCCTTGAGCAGCACGCGCAGCCCGGCCGAGGAGACGTAGCGCACCGCCGAGAGATCCGCGATCACGCCGCCCTTCTCGAGCATCGCCAGCAGCTTCGCCTCGGTCGCCGGGGCGGTCGCGGTGTCGAGCCGCCCGTCCAGCACCGCCACGCCCATCGCGCCTTCGGTCGTTTCGGTGATCTCCATGCGATGCGTCTCCTTGGGTGTTCCGCGCAGTCTAGGCCTCGAGGGGGAGCGTGCAAACCAGACGGTTGCGCCCCTCCCTGCGCTCGTAGCGGGGGGCGCGCGTCATCTCGCGCAGGAAATGCACGCCGAGCCCGCCCACCTCCCGCGTCTCCAGCGGCGCGGCGGTGTCGGGGGCGGCGGCGCCGAGCGGGTCGAAGGCCGGCCCGTCGTCCTCGATCGCAAGTTCGAGCCCCCCCTCGGCGGGCCGCACGCTGAGGGCGAAGAAGCTGGCCCCGGTGGCGTGCATCGCGACATTGGCCGCAAGCTCTTCCGCGATCAGCGCGAGGCGCATGGCGACCGCGGGCGGCAGGGCGGAGGCCTCGGCATAGGCCTCCAGCGCGTCCAGCAGGGTGGCGACATTCCCGGGGCTGGGGGCGAGGCGCAGGTGGAAGGCAGGCTCCAAGGCGGGCTCCAGGGGCGAATCGTCCGGACGGGACGGGCCGCGAGGCTAACGCGCCCAGGGCCTCGATGTCCCGTCCCGCGCGCGGGCGCGCGATCCGGTTGACCCCGAGGGCGCTGCGTGCGGCAAGACTTCTCCAGACCGGCCGCCGCTTGTCGCCTCCGCATGGTGAAGGCGGCGCGGCCGCCGGCGAATGCGCCCCATATCCGCCGCCTCGCCCTGCTGGAGCGCGAGAGGGAGGTTTGACAGCCGCCTTCCCCGCGGCGGATGCTCGGCGGACAGGGAAGGAGACGGGCCATGAACGACGGCCTGCCGCAGCGGGCCACGCCTGCGGAGTTCGAGGCGTATCTGGACGGCGTCCGCCGCCTGGTGCGCGAGCGGCTGATCCCCGCCGAACCCAGGCTGGACGGCGAGGAGACCCTGCCCGAGGACCTCACGCGGCTGCTGCGCGAGGCGGGGCTGTTCGGCATCTCCATCCCGACGCGCTACGGCGGGCTGGGCTTGACCATGGAGCAGCAGGTGCGCGTGATGTTCGAGGTGACGCGCGCCTCTTCCGTGTTCCGCGCGCGCTTCTCCACCACCATCGGCCTCGGCTCGCAGCCCATCCTCTACAACGGCAGCGAGGCGCAGCGGCGGGAATGGCTGCCGCGCATGGCCTCGGGCGAGGTGACGGCCGCCTTCTGCCTGACCGAGCCCGAGGCGGGCAGCGACGCGGGGGGGCTGCGCACCGCGGCGCGGCGCGAGGGCGAAGACTATGTGCTGGAGGGCGTGAAGCGCTACATCACCAACGCCCGCCAGGCGGATGTGTTCATCGTGATGGCGCGCACCGACCCCGCCTCGAAGGACGCCTCGGGCATCTCCGCCTTCATCGTGCCGGCGGGCACGCCGGGCCTGCGCTGCGGCCCCGCCGACCGCAAGATGGGCCAGGACGGCAGCGCGACCTCGGAGGTGTTCCTCGAGGGGGTGCGCGTGCCGGCCGCCAACCTGATCGGCGGGCGCGAGGGCGGCGGCTTCAAGACCGCGATGCGCGGCATCAACCACGCGCGGCTGCATGTCGCCGTCACCTGCGTCGGCCAGGCCGAGCGGCTGATCGAGGAGACGCTGTTCCACGCCATGAACCGCCGCCAGTTCGGCCAGCCGCTCGCCGAGTTCCAGATGGTGCAGGGCAGGCTCGCCGACATGCGCGCCGAGACGCTGGCCGCGCGCAGCATGATCCTCGAGACGGCGCGCGCCTTCGACGCGGCGGGCGAGGCGCAGGGCCCGCTGGTGGCGGACATCGCCTGCTGCAAGCTCTTCGCCTCCGAGATGGTGGGCCGCGTGGCCGACCACGCGGTGCAGATCCACGGCGGCGCGGGCTACATGAGGGGCACGGCGGTGGAGCAGCTCTACCGCGACGTGCGGCTGTTCCGCATCTTCGAGGGCGCCTCGGACATCCAGCGCCTCGTCATCGCCCGCGACATGATTAAGGGAGCCCGCGCATGAAGCGCCGTTCCATCCTGGCGGCGCCCGCGCTGCTCGCGCTGCCGGCCCGCGCGCAGCCCTGGCCCTCGGGGCCGGTGCGCATCGTCTCGCCCTTCACGCCCGGCGGGGCTTCGGACCTCGCGGCGCGCTTCGTCGCCCAGGCGCTTCAGGCCGCGACCGGCGTGGGCGCGGTGGTGGAGAACCGCACCGGCGCGGGCGGCAACATCGGCATGGAGGCGGTGGCGCGCGCCGCCCCCGATGGCGGCACCTTCGTCATCGCCGCCGCGGCGGCCGCGATCAACCAGACGCTCTACCGCAACCTTCCCTTCGACCTGCTGCGGGATTTCGCGCCCGTCACCGTGGTGATCGAGGTGCCCAACCTGCTCTCGGTGCACCCGGCCGTGCCCGCGCGCACGGCGGCGGAGTTCGTCGCCTGGGCGCGCGCGCAGCGCGGCGGCGTGACCTATGGCTCGGCGGGGATCGGCACCATCCCGCACCTCGCCATGGCGATGCTCTGCGCGCGCGCCGGGATCGAGGCGACGCACATCCCCTTCCGCGGCTCCGCCCCCGCCATCACGGAGCTGATCGCGGGCCGCATCCAGGCGGTGCTGGAGAACCTGCCGCCCCAGGCGCCGCACATGCGCGCGGGCACGATCCGCGGCCTCGCCATCTCCTCGGCCGCGCGGCACCCGGATTTCCCGGAGCTTCCGCCGCTGGGCGCGGAGCTCGGCTGGCCGGATTTCGCGCCGGTGGCCTGGCAGGCGGTGATGGCGCCCGCCGGCACGCCCGAGCCCATCGTGGCGCGCATGGCCGAGATCGTCGGCACCGCGCTGCGCGTGGAGGAGAACGCGGCGCGGCTGCGCGCGACCGGCGCGCTGCCCTCGGGCATGCCGCCCGCGGCCTTCCGCGCCTTCCTCGCGCGCGAGGTGGAGGCCTGGGGCCGCGCGGTGCGCGAGAGCGGCGCGACGGTGCAGGGGTGAGCGCGCCCATCCTCACCCGCGCGAGCCGCCTGCTCGGCATCCGCTATCCCATCGTGCAGGGCGGGCTCGCGCGCGTGGCGCGGGCGGAGCTCTGCGCCGCCGTCTCGGCGGCCGGGGGGCTCGGGCAGATCGCGACCGCGGGCCTCGACGGCCCCGAGGCGCTGCGCGCCGAGATCGCGAAGGTGCGCGCGGCGACCGATGCGCCTTTCGGCGTGAACTTCCCGCTGGGGCGGACGGACATCACCGCCATGCTGGAGGTGGCGCTGGAGGAGGCCGTGCCCGTCATCGCGCTCACGGCCGGCAACCCCGCGCCCTGGATCAAGCGCATCGCGGGCCGCGCGAAGGTGCTGGTGCTCATCGCGGGGCCGGAGCTCGCGAAGAAGGCCGAGGCGGCGGGGGCCGATCTGGTGGCGACCGTGGGCTATGAGGGCGGCGGCCATCTCGGCCTCGGCGACGAGACGACGATGGTGATGGTGCCTCGCGTGGTGCGCGCCGTCTCCATCCCGGTGCTCGCCTCGGGGGGCATTGCGGACGGTGCGGGGCTGCTGGCCGCCCTCGCCCTCGGGGCCGAGGGCGTGGAGATGGGCACGCGCTTCGTGGCCTCCGTCGAGGCGCGCGCGCATGCGCGCTACAAGCAGGCGCTGGTGGAGTCGCAGCCGCAGGACACGGCGATCATCAAGCGCAGCCTGCGCCAGCCCGGGCGCGTGATCCGCACGGCCTACACCGAGGCGCTGAACGCGCGCGAGGCGGCGGGCGCCGGCCCCGAGGAGCTGGTGCCGCTGATCGCCGGCGAGGTGAACGAGATCGGCGTGGGCGAGGGGCGGCTCGCGGAGAGCTATGTCTGGGCCGGCCAGGCGGTGGGGCTGATCGAGGAGGTGCTGCCGGCGGGCGAGATCGTGGCCCGCATGGCGCGCGAGGCGCATGCGGGGCTGGCGCGGCTAAGGGCGATGCTTCAGCCCACCGGGTGAAGCGGCGGCCTGCCCTCGATGAGCACGGCGGCGAGGTTGTCGAGCGCGCGGTGGCCCATCGCGTCGCGCGTCTCGATGGTGGCGCTGCCCAGATGCGGCAGCAGCGCCACGTTCTCCAGGCCGAAATAGCCCTCGAAGATGCGTGGCTCGCCGTCGTACACGTCGAGGCCCGCCGCGCGGATGTGGCCGGACGTCAGCGCGGCCACCAGCGCCGCGTCGTCCACGCTGCCGCCGCGGCCCGTGTTCACCACGAGGCTGCCGGGCTTCATCATCGCGAGCCGCTCGGCGTTCAGCCATTTGCGCGTGGCCTCGCCGCCCGGGACATGCATGGAGAGCACGTCGATGGTGGAGAGGAAGGAGGCGTCGCTGTCGTGGAACCGCGCCCCCTGCTCGAGTTCGGGCGGCAGGCGCGCGATGTCGCGGTAGTGGATCTCCATGCGGAAGCCGCGCGCCATGGCCGCGAGCTCGCGCCCGATGCGCCCCATGCCGAGGATGCCGAGCTTCTTGCCCTCCAGCGTCACGCCCATGAGCTGGGTGGGCGCCCAGCCCTCCCACCGGCGCGCGCGCACCATCCGCTCGCCCTCGCCGGCGCGGCGCGCGGCCATGAGCATCAGCGTCATCGCGCATTCGGCGGTGGCGAAGCTCAGCACCTCCGGCGTGTTGGTGACGGTGATGCCCCGCGCCCGCGCCGCCGCCACGTCCACATGGTCGTAGCCCACGCTGAAGGTGGCGATCATGCGCACGGAGGCGGGCAGGGCCGCGATGGTGGCAGCACCCATCGGATCGCCCGCCGCGCAGAGGATGCCCTGCGCACCGGCCTCGGCGGCGCGGCGCGCGATTTCCGCGCCGTCGCGGAACCAGGGCGCGTCGTCGGGGTTGAGCCGCGCGTCGAACTGCGCCGCCGCGCGCGCCTCGATGGCGGCGGGGAGCTTGCGGGTCAGCAGCAGAACGGGCTTGGGCATCGGCGTTTCCTGCACGGGCTTTGCGAGTGCGCGGCACCATAACGGAGCCGACCTGTCTTGCCAGAGGGGGCGGCGCGCGGCAGGAAAAGCGGCGCAACGCTGGAGGGAGTTGAGGCGATGGATTTCGGGCTGAAGGGGCGCCGCGCGCTGGTCATGGGGGCGTCGAAGGGGCTCGGGCGTTCCATCGCGGAGTGCCTCGCCGCCGAGGGGGCGCATCTCGTCATCTCCGGGCGCGAGCAGGCGAGCCTGGACGCCGCCTGCGCTGAGCTGCGCGCGCTGGGCGCGGCCTCCGCCAAGGGGATTCCCGCCGATGTGGCCGAGGGCGCGCAGATGGACGCGCTGGCCGCGGGCGCGCTGGCCGCGATGGGCGGCGTGGACATCCTGGTGCAGAACCATGGCGGCCCGCCGCCCGGCCCCGCGCTGGAGGTGACGGAGGAGGCGCTCTCCACCTGGTTCCAGCGCATCGTGCTCTCGCCCGTGCGGCTGACCAACGCGCTGCTGCCGGGCATGCGCGCGCAGAAATGGGGGCGCATCATCAATGTCGGCAGCACGGGCATGCTGCAGCCGCTGCCCAACATGGTGCTCTCGAACACGCTGCGCGCGAGCATCATGGGCTGGATGAAGACGCTCTCGGCCGAGGTGGCGCATGAGGGCGTGACCTGCAACATCGTCGCCCCCGGCGCGATCCGCACCGACCGCAGCCTGGAAACCGCGGCGAGCCTCGCCAAGCGCCAGGGGAGGAGCGTGGAGGAGGTGATCGCCGAGCGCAGCAAGACCATCCCCGCCGGGCGCTATGGTCTGCCCTCGGAATACGGCCCGCTCGTCGCCTTCCTCTGCAGCAACCAGGCCGCCTACATCACGGGCTGCGTGCTGCGCGTGGACGGCGGGATGGTGCGCGGGTGGTGATGGCGCCCTCCGACCGGCCGGCGCGTGTGCGCCTGGCGGCTGACATCGGCGGCACCTTCACCGATGTCGCGCTCGAGGCCGAGGACGCGGAGCGGAGCGTCACCCGCTGGACGGCCAAGGTGCTCACCACGCCGCACGCCCCCGAGCTCGGCGTGCTGGAGGGCGTGCGCGTCGCGCTCGCTCGCGCGGGCCTCTCGGCGGCGGACGTGACGCTGATGATCCACGGCACCACGCTCGCCACCAATGCGCTGATCGAGCGCAAGGGCGCGCGGACGGCGCTGCTCACCACCGAGGGCTTCCGCGACGTGCTCGCCCTCGGCAACGAGAGCCGCTACGACCAGTACGACCTCAACATCGAACTGCCCGAGCCTCTCGTGCCGCGCCGCTGGCGTCTGCCGGTGCCCGAGCGCCTCGACAACACGGGCCGCGTGCTGCGCCCGCTCGACGAGGCGGCGCTGCGCGCGCACATCCCCTTCCTGCGCGCGGAGGGCATCGAGGCGCTGGCCATCGGCTTCCTGCACGGCTTCGTGAACCCCGCGCATGAGCGCCGCGCGGCCGAAATCCTGCGCGAGGAGTGGCCGGAGCTGCCCGTCTCCCTCGCCAGCGAGGTGAGCCCCGAGATGCGCGAGTGGGAGCGCTTCTCGACCACCGTCGCCAACGCCTATGTGCAGCCGCTGATGGCGCGCTATCTTGGCCGGCTGGAGGCGGGGCTGCGCGAGATGGGCATGGGCGCGCCGCTCTTTCTCATGCTCTCGGGCGGCGGGCTGACGACCATCGAGACGGCCGCGCGCTTCCCCATCCGCCTCGTGGAGAGCGGGCCCGCGGGCGGGGCCATCTTCTCCGCCCATGTCGCGCGGCAGCGCGGGCTTGAGAAGGTGCTCAGCTTCGACATGGGCGGCACCACGGCGAAGGTCTGCCTCATTGACGGCTTCGCGCCCCAGGCCTCGCGCAGCTTCGAGGTGGCGCGCGTCGGGCGCTTCAAGAAGGGCTCGGGCCTGCCGCTGCGCATCCCCGTCATCGAGATGGTGGAGATCGGCGCGGGCGGCGGCTCGCTGGCCTCTCTCGACGCGATGGGCCGCATCCAGGTGGGGCCCGAGAGCGCCGGTGCCATGCCGGGGCCCGCCTGCTACGGGCGCGGTGGCACGAAGCCCGCGGTGACGGATGCGAACCTCGCCCTCGGCCGCTACGACGCGGCGAGCTTCGCCGGCGGCACGCTCGCGCTGGACGCGGCGGCGGCCGAGCGCGCCCTTCGGGAGCATGTCGGCGCGCGGCTCGGCCTCGAGCCAGGCATGGCCGCGCTCGGCGTGGTCGAGGTGGTGGACGAGAACATGGCCAACGCCGCGCGCGTCCACGCCATCGAGAGCGCCAAGAGCTATGAGGGGCGCGCCATCATCGCCTTCGGCGGCGGCGGCCCCGTCCATGGCTATCGCGTGGCGGAGAAGATCGGCGTGGAGCGCATCCTCGTCCCCTCGGGCGCGGGCGTCGGCTCCGCCATCGGCTTCCTGCGCGCGCCCGTGGCCTATGAGGTGGTCAAGAGCCTCTACACGCGCTTCGGCCGCTTCGACCTTGCGGGCGTGAACGCGCTGCTCGCGGAGATGAGTGCGGAGGCCGCGCGCACCGTGGCCGCGGGCAGCTTCGGCGCGCCCACCACGGAAACGCGCCTCGCCTACATGCGCTATGTGGGGCAGGGGCATGAGATCGCCGTCGCCCTTCCCGCACGGCCGCTGACCGAGGCCGATGTGCCCGCGCTGCGCGCGGCCTATGACGCCGAGTACACGCGCTTCTACGACCGCCCCGTGCCCGGCAGCGACGTCGAGGTGCTGAGCTTCGCCGTCACCGTCTCGACCGTGGTGGAGGAGGTGCTGCCCGCCGCCGAGGTGGAGGATGCGCCCGCCCCCGCGCCGCTGCGCGTGCAGCAGGTGCGCGACACCGCGACGGGCGAGGTCTCGCCCTGGCCGGTCTATGACCGCGCGGCGATGGCCCCGGGCGCGCGCGTGGCGGGCCCCTGCATCGTGGCGGAGGACGAGACCTCGACGCTGGTGGGCCCCGGCTGGTCCTGCCGGATGGACGGGCTCGGCTACCTCGAACTCACGAAGGAGCGCGCGGCATGAACGCCCTCGCCACCATCCAGCGCCAAATCCAGTGGAACCGCCTCATCGCGGTGGTCGAGGAACAGGCGCAGACCATGATCCGCACCGCCTTCTCGACCACGGTGCGCGAGGCGGGCGATCTCTCGGCCGGCATCTTCGACCTCGAGGGCCGGATGATGGCGCAGGCCGTCGCCGGCACGCCGGGCCATGTGAACTCCATGGCCGAAAGTGTGGGGCATTTCCTCGCGAAGTTCCCCGCCCACACCATGCGGCCGGGCGACCACTACATCACCAACGACCCCTGGCTCGGCACGGGTCATCTGCACGACCTGACGGTGGTGACGCCCGCCTTCCGCAACGGGAAGATCGTGGCGCTCTTCGCCAACACCGCGCACATCATCGACATCGGCGGCCTCGGCATGGGGCCGGAGGGGCGCTCGGTCTTCGAGGAAGGCCTCTACATCCCCATCGTGAAGTGCTTCGACCAGGGCCGCCCGAACGAGACCTTCTTCGACTTCCTGCGCGCGGGCAGCCGCACGCCGGTGGAGCTGGAGGGCGATGTCTATTCTCTCTGCGCCTGCAACGACGCGGGGGCGAAGCGCCTCGTCGAGATGATGGACGAGTACCGGATGGAGAGCCTCGACGCGCTCGCGGCCTTCATCTTCGAGGCCAGCCTGCGCGCCACCGAGGAGGCCATCGCCGCCCTGCCGCGCGGCAGCTTCGCCGCCGAAATCCGCTCCGACGGCTACGAGGCGCCGGTCGTGCTGCGCGCGACCATGCGCACGGAGGAGCGCCGCATCCTCGTGGATTTCGCCGGCACCTCGGGCCTCTCCACGCGCGGCATCAACGTGCCCCCGGCCTATTGCCGCGCCTATTCCTGCTTCGGGATCAAGTGCGTCGTCGCCCCCGAGATCCCGAACAACTGGGCGAGCCTCAGGCCCTTCGAAATGATCATCCCCGAGGGCTGCATCCTCAACGCGCCGCGGCCCTATCCGGTCAGCGTGCGCCACGTCATCGGCCAGCTTCTGCCCGACCTGATGATGGGCTGCCTCGCCCAGGCGGTGCCGGAGCGCGTGAACGCCGAGGGCAGCTCCGCGCTGTGGAACCCGCCGCTGCGCGGCGGGGCGCAGGTGAGCGGCCAGGCGGCGGAGGTGGAGGATTTCGAGATCATCACCTTCAACTCCGGCGGCACGGGCGCGCGGCCGACGAAGGATGGCCTCTCGGGCATCGCCTTCCCCTCGGGCGTGCGCACCATGCCGGTGGAGGCGACGGAGAACGTCGCCCCCGTGATCTTCTGGCGGAAGGAGCTGCGCCCGGATTCTGCGGGCGCGGGCCGCACGCGCGGCGGCTTCGGGCAGATCATGGAGATCGGCGCGAAGAACGACGCGGAGTTCGCGGTGAACGCCATTTTCGACCGCGTGGCGAACCCGCCCAAGGGCCGCTTCGGCGGGCTGGACGGGGCGCCGGGCTGGGTCGGGCTCGACGACCCGAACGGCACGGTGCTGCGCACCAAGGGCTTCCAGGTGGTGCCGAAGGGCCGGCATCTCGTGCTGAAGCTGCCCGGCGGCGGCGGCTATGGCGACCCGCGCGCGCGCGACCCCGCCCTGGTCGCGCGCGATGTGGCCAATGGCCTCGTCAGCGAGGAGGCGGCGCGGCGCCTTTACGGCTGGGCGGGCTGACGCCGCCCCCCGTCAGCGCTTCCCGCCGCCGCGCCGATACTCGTCGCGGAGGATGGCCATGAGCTGGTTGTTGTCGCGCCCGGCGTGCGTGTAGATGAAGATCACGGCGAGGCCGCGGTCGCCGATGCAGCGGATGGAGATGTTCTCCTCCCCGCGCCAGCCGAAGACGGCCTGCCGGTCCTGCGCGATGGTCACGCGGAAGCCGGTGCGGCCGATGGCGTCGGCGGCCGTGGCGATGCACTGGTCCTGGTTGCCGGCATTGGCTTCCCAGCCCGTTGTCACGGTGGCGGCCTGCGCGGCCGGTATGGCGGCTGCGAGCAGCGCGGGCACGGCGAGATGCGGCAGGCGCATCGGTCCTTCCTCCTCTCTTGTTTCGCTGAAGCCTACTCGGTCGCGCGGCCCGGGGGCCAGCGCCTCGTGCGGGCGAGCCCGAGAAGGCCGGCGGCGGCCATGCCGGCGGCGAACCCGCCGCCGAGGCCGAGCGCGAAACCGAGACGCAGCCCGCAGCGCGCCGCGCGCAGGGGCAGGCAGACGAGACGCAGCACCATCGACTCTCTCCCTTCCGCGGCGCGGGGCTACCCCTCGCGCGCGCTCGTCACCATCGCCCCATAGACGAGGTTCTTGAACAGCATCCGCGTGTGCACGCGGTTCGAGGGGCCCTGCGCCATGAACACGCCCACCAGCCGCTCCGCGCGGTCGATGGTGAAGCTCGTGCCCCAGGCACCGGCCCACATCGCATCGCCGGGCGAGCCGGGCGCGACGGCCATCCCCTCCGCGAGGCGGACCCCGAAGCCGAGGCCGAAGCCGTAGCCCGGGCCCGTGCTGGCGGTGGGCGCGCCGCCCATGCCCAGGATGTGGTTCGAGAGCATGTAGTTCACCACCGGCGCGGAGAGGTAGCGCCGTCCCTCGAAGACGCCGCCATTGGCGATCATCTGCGCGAAGCGGAAATAGTCCATCGAGGTGCCGATCATCCCCGCCCCGCCCTTGAGGTAGCTGCGCCCCGCCTCGTTCTGCTCGATGCGATAGGCGCGCCACATGGGCGCGGTGAGCGGGTCGGAGGCGATGCTCTCCGCAAGCCGCGGCCGCCGCCCGGGGTCGAGCCACCAGACCGTATCACGCATCCCGAGCGGCCCGGTGATGCGCTCCTCGATCAGGCGGTCCAGGCGCTGGCCGGAGACGCGCTCCAGCAGCAGCCCGAGCACATCGGTGCTGATCGAGTAGAAGAAGGTGGTTCCGGGCTGGAAGGCGAGGGGGATCTGCCCCAGCGCGCGCAGCATCTCCTCGCCCGGGACCGGCCCGTTGCGCGCCTCGATGTCGTGCCGCTCGTAGAGCTCGCGGATGCGCGGGCTCGGCGAGGCGGCGGCATAGACGAAGCCCGAGCTGTGCCGCAGCAGATCCTGCACCGTGATCGGCCGCGCCAGCGGCACATCCTCCACGCGCTCGCCCTGGCGGAGTTCCACCTTCAGCTCGCGCAGCTCCGGCAGCCAGGTGGCGATGGGGTCGGAGAGCTTGAGCCGCCCCTCCTCCATCAGCATCAGCGCCGCCACGCTGGTGAGCGGCTTGGTCATGGAGGCGAGCAGGAAGATCGCCTCCGTGTGCATCGGCCGCGTGCGCGCGTTGTCGAGATGCCCGTAGGCCTGGTGGTGGATGATCCGCCCGTTGCGCGCGATCAGCGCCACCGCGCCGTTGAAGCTGCCGCGCTCCACCTCGCGCGCCATCGCCGGGCCGAAACGCTCCAGCCGCGCGCGGGAGAAACCCTCGATCAGGAACTCCGGCCGCTCGATCTCGGCGGCGCGCAGCGCGGCCGGGGCGGGCAGCAGCGCGCCTGCCGCGAGCAGGGCGAGAGGGCGGCGTGCGAGCATGCTCATGTCCTCACCAGCGGGCAGCCGCCTTCGGCGAGGGGGCGGAAGGCCTCCTCCGCCGGGACGGTGGCGCGCAGCTTGTAGAAATCCCAGGGGCCGCGGCTCTCGGCGGGCGACTTGACCTCGAACAGATAGGCGGGGTGGATCTTGCGGTTGTCCTCGCGGATGCGACCCGGGCCGAAGGCGTCGTCGTCGGTGGGCATGCGTTTCATGACGTTGATCACCTCGATGCCGGAGGCCTTGGCCCGGGCCGCGCCGAGCTCCGCCACCGCCTTGAGGTAGTGGACGGCGCAGGAATAGGTGCCCGCATGCTCCTGGTTCGGCATGTTCTCGGGCGTGCGGCGCAGGATGCGGCGGGCGAGGCCGCGGGTGCGGTCGTTGAGGTCGTGGTAGAACACCTCGCACATCACCATGCCCTGGGCGGATTCGAGCCCGATGGAGCGGATGTCCTGCACGAACATGATCATGCCCGCGAGCTGCTGGCCGCGCCGCGTGAGCCCGAACTCGTGCGCCTGCTTCACGCAGTTCTGCATGTCGCCCGCCGCCATGGCGAGGCCCACCACCTTGGCCCGGCTCGCCTGCGCCTGCACGAGGAAGGAGCTGAAATCGGTGGTGCCGGGGAAGGGGTAGCGGGCCGAGCCCATCACCCGCCCGCCCGCGCGCGTGACGAACTGGCTGGTGTCGCGTTCGAGCTGATGGCCGAAGGCGTAGTCGGCCGTGATGAAGTACCAGCTATCCCCGCCGGAGCGCACGGTGGCGCCGCCCACGACATTGGCGAACATCCAGGTGTCGTAGGTCCAGTGGATGGTGTGGGTGCTGCACTGCGCGCCCGTCAGCGCGGAGGAGGCGGCGCCGGAGGCGAGCTGCACCTTGTCGCGCTCGCGCACCAGGTTCGCCACGGCGAGCGCGATGGCGCTGTTGTTCACCTCGCAGATCATGTCCACGCCCTGGGTGTCGATCCAGCGGCGGGCGAGGGCGAGCGCGGCGTCGGGGCGGTTCTGGTGATCGCCCTGCACCACCTCGACCTGGATGCCGCGCGCGGCCATGCCGAGATCCTCGATGGCCTGCTGCACGGCGGCCACGGAGGTCGGCCCCGAGGTGTCGCGATAGGGGCCGGAGAAATCGGCCAGCACGCCGATGCGGATGGTCGCGTCGCGCGGCTGGGCGCGGCCGGGCAGGGGGGCGGCGGCGAGCGCGGCCCCGCCCGCGAGCGCGGCGCGGCGGGTCATCTCGGTCATGGTCGGTTCCTTCCCCGTCTGTTTTGCGGGGATGCTGCGCGCCCTCAGGCCGGGGCGCAAGTGCGTTGATCGGCCTCGATGCGGCCGTCGCGCAGGCTGACCATGCGGTCGAAACGGTCGAAGATCTTTTCGTCATGCGTGACGACGAGCACGGCCACCCCCTGCTCGCGCGCCACCTGGCGCAGCAGCGCCATGACGACGCGCGCGCGCTCCGAGTCGAGCGCGGCGGTGGGCTCGTCGGCCAGGATGATGGCGGGGCGGTTGGCCAGCGCCCGGGCGATGGCCACCCGCTGCGCCTCGCCGCCCGAGAGCTTGGCGGGCATGGCATGGGCGCGCCGGCCCACGTCGAGGTGATCGAGCAGCGCGCGGGCGCGCCGCCGCGCCTCGGCGAGCGGGGTGCCCGCCAGCGTCATGGCCAGCGCCACATTGTCCGTCGCATCCAGGAACGGGAGAAGGTTGTGGAACTGGAAGATGAAGCCGATGCGCGTGCGCCGCAGCGCGCGCAGATCCTTGATGCGCCAGCCGCCCTCCCAGACCGTCTCGCCCGCGAGGCGCATCACCCCCGCATCGGGTTCGAGGATGCAGGCGATGACGTTGAGCAGCGTGGACTTGCCGCTGCCCGAGGGGCCGCGCAGCCCCACCACCTCGCCGCCCGAGACGCTGAGATGGATGTCCGTCAGCGCCTGCACCCGCGCCTCGCCCTGGCCGAAGCCCTTGGCGATTCCGGCGAGCTCCACGAGCGGCGCGCTCATCCGCCCAGCGCCTTCGCGGGGTCTATGCGCAGCGCCGCGCGCACGCCGAGCAGGCTCGCGAGCAGGCAGATCGCGAAGACGACGAGGCCCACCCCCGCCACCTCCTCCGGCCCCAAGGCGACGCGGCGGGGGAAGGCGTCCTTGCCGGAGAGGACGAGGGCGGTGGCCAGGGCGAAACTCGCCGCGCCCATCAGCAGCGCCTGCTGCATCACGAGGGCGACGATGGTGCGATCCGGCGCGCCGATCAGCTTGAGGGTCGCGATCTCGCGCAGCTTGTCCATGGTGAGCATGTAGACGATCAGCGCCACGATCACGCCGGAGACGAGCAGCAGCACCACGGTGAAGAGGCCGAGCTGCCGGCGCGCGCGCTCCACCACGCTGCGCGTCAGCACCTCCTCCTGCTCGGCCGCCGTCAGCGCCGCGAGGTGCTTCCAGCGCCGCAGCTCCTCCGCCAGCCGCGCCGCGTCCGCGGCGGGATCGAGCCGCGCGATCACGGCGTTCACCGTGTCCTGCGAGGGGGCCGCGCCGCCCGCGGCCTGGGCGCGGCGCGCGGCGGGCGGGTTGAGGCGGAACTGGATCTCCTGCGCGTCGCGCAGCGCGATCCAGGCCAGCGGATCGCCGCCGGAGGAGACGGTGCGCGCCGTCAGCCCCACCACGGTGAAGCGCAGCCCCGCGATCTCCACCACCGCGCCGACCGGCAGGCGGGCGCTGCGGTCGAGCACCATCTCGCGCCGCGCCCCGCCGGGCGGGCGGCCGGCGACCGTGGCGGGCGGGCCGCCAGGGCGATCCAGCTCGAAACCCACGAGCTGCAGGCGCAGCGAGGCCCCGATCCGCTCGCGCCCGGTCTCGTCGCGGAAGGCGCCGGCCGCGGAGGCGGCGGCGGTGCCGGCCACGCGCGCCTCCACGGTCTGGAAGGTCACGCTGCCCGCCTCGCGCACGCCGGCCAGGCGGGCCACCGCCTCGCGCGTATCGCCGGGGATGCGGCTCGCCTCCGCGAAGGGGCCGCGGGTGCCGCCCTCCACCACCCAGAGCTCCGCGCGCAGCGCGCGGGAGAGCGCGAGCGCCTCCTCCACCACGCCGCGATAGATGCCCACCATGGCAAGCGCGACGCCGAGCAGCAGCGCGAGCCCCGCGCAGGTCAGCAGGAAGCGGCCGAGCTTGTGGCGGATGTCGCGCAGCGCGAGGTTCACGGCATCGCGCGCGCGGCGCGCCCTTCGCGGAAACCGGGCTCGATGCGCGTGGCCACCGCGAGCCCCGCCGGGGTGTCGGGCGCGAGGGCAAGGCGCGAATCGAGCGTGCGCGCCACGAAGGCGACGCGCCGGCGGCGCAGCACGCCGTTCTCCACTACCCAGACCATGCCCTGGCTGCCGTCGAAGCCCAGCACGGCGGCCTCGGGCACGAGCCGCGCCTCGGCCAGCCGGCCCGTCTCGATCTCCACGCTGATCTGCTCGCCCAGCACCGGGCGCTCGGGGCAGCGCTCGCAACGCAGGTTCACGCGCCGCTCCTCCGTCGTGCGGTCGGCCTCGAGGCCGATGCGGACCACGCGGGCGGGAAAGACCTCGCCGGGCAGGGAGCGCAGCCGCACCATGGCGGGCTGCCCCTCGCGGATGCGCCCCGCGCGCGCCTCGTCCACATGCGCGAGCGCCCAGAGGCTGTCGGGCGGGATCAGTGTGAACACCACCTCGCCCGGCGCCAGCGCCACGCCGGGCTCGCGGTGCCGGGCGATGACCAGCGCCTCGTAGGGCGCGCGCAGCTCGTGCTTGGCGAGGGCGGTGCGCTCGGCGAGCAGATTCGCCTCGGCGTCGGCCAGGGCGGCGCGCGCCACGGCGAGATCGGCGCGCGCCACGGCGAGGTCGGCGGCGGCGGAGGCGGCCTCGGTTTCCGCGATCTCGGCGGCCTCCACGCTCGCCGTGCCGCGATTGGCGAGCTCGCGCCGCCGCTGCGCGAGGCTGCGCTTCTGCTGGTACTGCACATTGGCCCGCTCGACGACGGCCGCGACCCGCCCCTGCTGCGCCTGCGCGGAGGCGAGCACGGCCTCGGCCCGGGCGAGGCGCGCGCGCTGCGAGGCCGCATCGAGCCGCGCGAGAACGGCGCCGGCGGGCACCCGGTCGCCATGGTCGGCCAGCACCTCGAGCAGCACGCCGGAGACCTCGAAGCCGACGCGCGAGAGCACCTGCGCCTCGACGGTGCCGAGGCCGAAGACGCGCAGCGGCACATCGCGCTCCACCTGCGCCACCTGCACGGGGATGGGCCGCTGCTGCCAGAACCAGAGGCCGCCGGCCGCGAGCAGCAGCAGCGAAAGGGCGAGAAGCGCGCGCTTCATGAGGAGATCCTGTGGCCCGCGTCGAGGGGATGCACCGAGACCATCTCCGCCGCGGCCCAGAACACGAGCAGGGCAAGCCCCGCCTCCCGGCGGATGGAGCGCGCCAGCCGCGCGCCCGCGCCCGGTTCGCCGCGCGCCAGCGCCGGCACCAGAAGAAAGCGATGGCGGGCCGCGAGCGCCGCCATCGCCGCCACCAGCAGAAGCTTCGCCATCATTCCCCAACCATACCAGGAGGCCAGGAGGAGATCCCAGCGCCGGACGAGCAGAATGGCCAGCAGCAGCCCCGTGCCGGCCAGCACCCCCACCGCCGCCGCGCCGAGCGGCAACCAGCGCGCGAGCAGCGCGCCATCGCCCGCCTGCGCGGCGCGCCACAGCAGGGGCAGGCTGCCCACCCAGAAGCCCACCGCCATGAGGTGCAGCGTGACGAGGGCGGCCAGCTCCTGCCTCGGCCGGTAGAGGGTGGAGTGGCCGAGCGCGGCGTAGCTTGCCGCCACCATCAGCGCGCCCATCGCCGCCAGCGCCGTCGCCGCCGTCCAGCGCAGCGTCCCGCCCAGCAGCAGGAGCAGCCCGGCGAGCCGCAGCCAGAAGGCGTCGCCGATGCGCGAGATCATCATGGCCTGCCAGGTCGCGCCGTCCAGGGCGCTCTCGCCGCCCGTCAGCACGAGCGCGCGCAGCGGCAGGGAGGCGAGCGAGACGGCGATGCCCGCCAGCGCGGCGGCCAGCAGCCAGCGTCGCGCCAATGCGCGCGGGGCCTCGCCCAGCCCCGACCCGGCCAGGGCGAGGAGCAGACCCACTCCGGCCGCCGTGAGGGAGGTGGCGTAGAGCCCCGCGCGCAGCAGCACTGTCGCGCCGTCGAGCAGGCTCGGCTCCGGCTGGAGGAATTCGAGGATCATGGCGTCACCGTGAAGCGGATCGCGCCGCGGATGGGGTGGCCATCGGCCGAGATGGCGCGCCATTCCAGCACGAAATCGCCGGGCGGCAGCGGCGCCTCGGGGGTGGCGCGCGCCTCCTGGGCGGGCTCGGCGCCGGCCTGCCGCCGCAGGGCGATGGTGCGGCCCGAGGCGTCGCGCAGCCGCAGCGCCGTGACCTGCACGCGCTCGTTGAACCGCAGGAGAATCTCCTCGGGCGGCGCGGCGAGGCGCGCGCCCGGTGCCGGGACGCTCCCGCGCAGCTCGGAATGCGCAAGGGCCGGCCAGGGCAGCAGCAGAGACAGAAGAATCAGGCGCCTCATCGGGAAAGCTTCGGCCTTCCCATCATGGTCAGGTCAAGCGCGCCTCAGCGGAACACGAGATGCGGCAGCGCGAGGGTGAGCCACGGGACATAGGTGATCACCATCAGGCAGCCCAGGATCACGGCGATGAAGACCGCGAGGTAGCGCATCATCCGGTCCAGGCCGCAGCCCGCCACCTGCGCGGCGGCGAAGAGGTTCACGCCGAAGGGCGGCGTCACCATGCCCAGCGCCAGGTTCACTACCATGATCATGCCGAAATGCACGCCGTCTATGCCGAGCCGCCCGGCGGCCTCCTGCAGGATGGGCGCGAGCACGATGATGGAGGCCGAGGTCTCGATGAACATGCCCACGACGAACAGGAACAGGTTCACGATCAGCAGGTATTCGCCGGGGCTGTCGAAGGTGCGCACCAGCCAGCCCGCCATCGCGTCCGGCACGCCCTGGCGGTTGAGCAGCCAGGAGAAGAGCCCCGCGCAGGCGATGATGAACATGATCACCGCCGAGGTGATCACGCTCTTGCGGAAGATGGGGAAGAGGTCGCGCAGGCGGATTTCGCGGTGGACGAGCACGCCCACGATCAGCGCATAGACCACGGCGACCACCGAGGCCTCGGTGGGGGTGGTGACGCCGCCGTAGATCCCGCCCAGCACCAGCACGGGCATCAGCAGCGCGAAGCCCGCCTGGCGGGTGGCGGCGAGAAGCGGCAGCCGGCCCTCGCCGTCGCGCCTGCCCCAGCCGCAGACGCGGCACCAGATCAGCACCGTGGCGATCAGCGCGCCCCCGATCAGCAGCCCCGGCGCGAAGCCCGCGATGAAGAGCTCCGGAATGGAGGTCTGCGTCGTCACGCCGTAGAGGATCATGGGGATGGAGGGCGGGATCACCACGCCGAGCTCGGCCGCCGTGGCCTGCAGCGCGGCGGCGAAGCCCACCGGATAGCCCGCGCGCACCAGGGCGGGGATCATGATCGCGCCGATGGCGAAGGTGGTGGCGACCGAGCTGCCCGAGATGGCGGCGAAGATCATGCAGGTGACGACGCAGGTGGCCGCGAGCCCCCCCTGGATGCCGCCCACGATGGCGCGCGCGAACTCGACCAGCCGGCGCGAGATGCCGCCCACATCCATCAGGTTGCCGGCCAGGATGAAGAAGGGGATGGCCGCCAGCGGGAAGCGGTCCAGCGCGACGAAGAGCTGCTGCGCGGCCACGATCAGCGGGAAGCTGGTGAACTGCGTGACGCCCACCACCGCCGCCACGCCGATGGCCACCGCCACCGGCACCGACAGCGCGAAGAGCACCAGCATGACGGTGAGCATGACGCCGCCCATCAGCGCGCCTCCTTGCCGGCCGGCGGCCTCACGCCGCGTTGTCCAGTTCCGCGCTGCGGCGGTCGAAGAAATGCGCGAGCACGCCCACCATGGCGAAGACCGCGCCGATGGGAATGGCCGCATAGCCCCAGGCCATCGAGATTTCGAGCCCCGCCATTTCCTGGAAGCGCACGCGCTCGGCCATGATCCAGCCGAACCAGAACATCACGCCCAGCAGCGAGAGGCAGAAGGCGAGGCCCGCCGCCTCGACGGCGCGGCGCAGCGCCCCGCGCGAGAGCTGGTGCAGCAGGTCGATGGAGACGAGCGCCCCCGCCCGCAGCGCGACCGCAAGCCCGATATAGGCCATCCAGATCAGCGCCGTGCGCACCAGCGCCTCGGACCAGATGGAGGGCGTCTCGGTGGCGAAGCGCGCCACCACCTGCCAGGCGCCCGCGAAGACCGCGACCGCCAGCGCCAGCACCGAGAGCAGGGCGGCGACGCCGGTGCTGAGGCGATCGAGCCCCAGCACGGCGCGGCGCAGCGCCGCGCGCGGCCCCTTCCCTGATCCGGCCCAGAGCGCGAGGCCCACCGTCGCCAGCGTGGCCGCGACGGTGACCTGCAGCGGCAGGAGGTTCATCGGATTCATGCGGGACGCCCGGTGCGGTGCGGGAGCGGGAAGGGCGCGGGCGGGCCGCGCCCTCGCCAAGCGGCGGCTCAGCCGCCGGCCGGGCGCCAGTCGCGGATGCGGCGCAGCAGCGCGCCGTCCAGCGTGCGCTCGAACTCGGCGAAGGCCGGGGCGAGGGCCGCCTGGAAGGCCGCCGTGTCCACCTGCGTCACCACCGTCATGCCGCGGCGGCGCAGCTCGTCCACGCCGCTCGCCTCGTCGGCCGAGACGCGCTCGCGGTTGGCGCGCTGGGCGGCGCGCGCGGCCTCCATGAAGTGCGCGCGGTCGGCCG
Organism: Rubritepida flocculans DSM 14296; assembly: GCF_000425365.1. GTDB lineage: Bacteria > Pseudomonadota > Alphaproteobacteria > Acetobacterales > Acetobacteraceae > Roseococcus > Roseococcus flocculans. The sequence goes on from NZ_AUDH01000024.1 coordinate 25,712, forward strand.
CGCTCATGCGGTTCAGCGTGCCCGGATTGCAGATCAGCACGGCGGGCGAATAGACGTGCGCGGTCAGCGTCAGGAAGCGCTGCACCTGGTTGAGGTTGTTCGCCACGATCACCGGGATCGGGTTCTCCTGCCCGTCCACCGTGCCCTGCTGCAGCGCAGGCACCAGCTCGCTGAAGGCCATGGGCGTGGGCAGCGCGCCGAGGGTGGAGAAGGCGCGCATGTGCACCTGGTTCTCCATGGTGCGCACCTTCATGCCGCGCACATCGGCCGGCGCGTTCACCTCGCGGCGCGAGTTGGTGAGGTGGCGGAAGCCGTTCTCCATCCAGATCACGCCCACCAGCCCGCGCGGGGTGAACTGGTTGAGCAGCCCCTGGCCGATCTCGCTGTCCAGCACGCCGCGGGCATGGGCGTAGTCGCGGAACAGGAAGGGCACGTCCACGTTGCGCACCGCGGGCACGAAGTTCCCCACGGGCCCGGTGGAGGTGATGGTGCAGTCGATGGTGCCGATCTGCACGCTCTCGATCATCTCGCGCTCGTTGTCGTTGCGCTGGATGTTCACGCGGATGCGGTTGTTGGTCAGGCGCTCCAGCGTCTCCTTCAGCGCGGTCGCTCCGGCCCCGTAATGGCTGTTGAGCGGCAGCGCGTGCTGCACCGTGATCTGCGTCTGGGCCATGGCGGGGGCGGCGAGCAGCGCGGCGAGTGCGCCGAGAAGCGCCGGGCGGCGGAAGACGGGCATGCGGTGGATCCTCCCTTTTGACGCCCGAGGCATAAGGCATCCGCCCCGCGGCGCGCAATCCGCGCCGGGGACGGATTGGCCGCGCCGCCCGTCTTGCCCATGATCGGCGGGGAGAGAGGGGGGCCAGACATGCCGTTTCGTTGCGACCTCGTGATCCGGAACGCCACCGTGATCGACGGAAGCGGCGCGCCGCGCTTTCGCGCCGATGTGGCGGTGGAGGGCGACCGCATCCTCGCCCTCGGCGCGCTCGAGGGCGCGAGCGGGCGGGAGGAGCTGGACGCAGAGGGCCAGGTGCTCGCCCCCGGCTTCATCGACGCGCACACCCATGACGACCGCGCCGTGCTCTGCGGCCCGGATTGCCTGCACTGCAAGTCGAGCCAGGGGGTCACCACCGTGGTCGTCGGCAATTGCGGCATCAGCCTCGCGCCCACCCGGCTTGCGAACCGCCCGCCGCCGCCGCTCGACCTGCTGGGCGACGAGGCGTGGTGGCGCTTCGGCTCCTTCGGGGAATACGCCGAGGCGCTGGCGAAGAATCCGCCCGCGGTGAACAGCTTCGCGCTGTGCGGGCACATGTCGCTGCGCATGGAGGCGATGGAGGGCGACGTGTACCGCCCCGCCACCGACGCCGAGATCGCGCGCATGCAGAACCGCCTGCGCGAGGCGCTGCGCCAGGGCGCGGGCGGCTTCTCCACCGGCCTCTACTATCCGCCCAACGCCCAGGCCCCCACCGAGGAGGTGATCGCGGTGGCCGAGGTGCTGCGCGAGGAGGGCGGCCTCTACGTCACCCACATGCGCGACGAGGGCGACCATGTCCTCGATTCGATCCGCGAGACGCTGCGCATCGGCCGCGAGGCGGGCGGCGAGCCCGGCCCCGTCGAGGTGGTGATCAGCCACCACAAATGCACGATGAGCGAGAATTTCGGCCGCTCGCGCGAGACGCTCGCGCTGATGGACGCGCTCGGCCAGGACCAGCCCGTGGCCTTCGACGTCTATCCCTATCCGGCCGGCTCGACCGTGCTGATGCCCGACAAGCTCCGCCAGGACGTGAAGGTGCAGATCACCTGGTCCGTCCCCTTTCCGGAGATGGCGGGCCGCGACCTCGACGACATCGCCCGCGAGTGGGGCATGACGCGCCGCGCCGCGGCCGAGCGGCTGCTGCCGGCGGGCGCCATCACCTTCTCGATGGACGAGGCGGATGTGCAGCGCATCATGGCGCACCCGCGCAGCATGATCGGCAGCGACGGCATTCCGCACGACGCCAAGCCCCATCCGCGTCTGTGGGGCACCTTCCCGCGCGTGCTGGGCCGCTATGTGCGCGAGATCGGCCTGTTCAGCCTGGAGACGGCCATCCACAAGATGACGGGGCGCTGCGCCCAGGTCTTCGGCATTCCCGACCGCGGCGTGATCCGCCCCGGCGCCTTCGCCGACCTCGTGCTGCTCGACCCCGCCCGGGTGCGGGACCGCGCGACCTATGCCGAGCCCACCGCGCCCTCGGAGGGCATCCTGCGCGTCTGGTGCAATGGCGAGACCACCTACCGCGAGGGGGCGGCGCACACCACCGCCGGGGTGGGGCGCTTCCTCGGCAATCCGCGCCGCCCGCAGCGCGCGTGATCGTCGAGCCGGAGCCCACGCCGCGGCGCGGCCCGCTGCTGCCGAAGGGGACGCTGAGCCGCGCCCTGCTCATGCTGGGCCTGCTGGGGCTCGGGCTGCTCTTCATCGCCTGGGTCTGGCCCGACCGGCGGCCGGTCACCGAGCTGGACCGCTACCTGCGCCGCGGCCCGACCGCGGGCGCGGAGGCGATGCGCGAGGCGCTGCTGCGCCTCTCCCCCGCGGGGCGGGATTCCGGGCCGGCCATCCAGCACCTGATCCGGCTCGGCTTCTCCTGCACCGCGCCCGACAGCGGCGAGGGCGAATGGGAATGCCTGCACCGCCGCCCCGAGCGCGGGCGGCGGCTCGTTCTGGTCGAGGCGCGGCTGCGCCTGCGCGAGGGCGCCACCTCCGGGATCACGGTGCGGATTCTCGAGGAGCCGGCCCCCTGACCGGCCTCGCGCCCCCGGCGAGCCGCGCCAGCGCCCAGGCCCCGGCCTCCGCCACCACCGGATCCTCCTCCGCCGCCAGCGCCGCCGCCGCGCCGCGCAGCCCGGGCTCGCCGCTGTTGCCGATGGCGATGGCGAGGTTGCGCCGGAACCGCGCGATGCCGATGCGCTTGACCGGGCTGCCCGCGAAGCGCGCGCGGAAGCCCGCCTCGTCGAGCCGCGCGAGCTCGGCGAGCTCGGGCGCGACGGGCCCGCGCGGGTGCAGCGCCGCCTCCGCCGCCACGCGCGCGAACTTGTTCCAGGGGCAGACGGCGAGGCAGTCGTCGCAGCCGTAGATCCGGTTGCCCATGGCCGCGCGGAACTGCTCCGGGATCGGGCCGCGATGCTCGATGGTGAGGTAGGAGATGCAGCGCCGCGCATCGAGCTGATAGGGCGCGGGAAAGGCCGCGGTGGGGCATGCGTCCAGGCAGGCCCGGCAGGAGCCGCAGTGGTCGGCCTCTGGCGCGTCGGGGGCGAGGTCGAGGGCGGTGTAGATCTCGCCGAGGAACAGCCAGGAGCCGTAGCGGCGCGAGACGAGGTTGCTGTGCTTGCCCTGCCAGCCCAGCCCCGCCTGCTGCGCCAGCGGCTTCTCCATCACCGGCGCCGTGTCCACGAAGACCTTGAGCGGAACGCCCTTGAAGCGCCGCGCCATCCATTGGCCGAGCGCCTTGAGGCGCTTCTTCACCACGTCGTGGTAGTCGCGCCCCTGGGCGTAGCAGGAGAGGGTGGCGCGCGAGGGCTGAGCGAGGCTCGCGAGCGGATCATGGGCGGGGCCGTAGTTCTGGCCGAGCGAGATCACGCTCACCACCTCGGGCCAGAGCGCCTTGGGCTGGGCGCGCTGCTCCCTCCGCTCCGCCAGCCAGCCCATGCTCCCGTGCCGGCCGGCGGCGAGGAAGGCGTCGAGCCGCGCGCGGTGCTCCTCGGCCAGATGGGCGCGGGCGAAGCCCACCGCCTCGAAGCCGAGCCGATGCGCCTCGGCGCGGATTTCCGCCTCGGGCGTCATCCGCCCGGCAGGATGGCCGTGGCCTCGATCTCCAGCAGCGCCTCCTCCTCCACCAGCGCGCCGACCTCCACCAGCGTCATCGCGGGGAAGCAGCGCCCCATCACGGCGCGATAGGCGAGGCCGAGCTCCTGCAGCGAGGCGCGATAGGCGCGCATGTCGGTCACGAACCAGGAAAGGCGCGCGACGTGCTCCGGCCCCCCGCCCGCCTCGCCCAGCACGGCGAGGATGTTCTCGAGCGCGCGGCGCGCCTGGGCGACGAAGCCCTGGGCGAAGCGCCCCTCGGCGTCGCAGCCCACCTGGCCGCCGATGACGACCAGCCGGCCCTCGCCGAGAAGCCCATGGGCATAGCCCCGCGGTGGCGGCCAGCCGGGCGGCTGGAGGCGGATCAGCGTCATGGCGCGAGGCTTACGCAGGCGGCGGCGGCGCGCGCAAGGCCCATCCCCCCGGGGGGGGCGGGCTTCAAGCCGGGCCTGGGGCGGCGCAGAATGGCCGGGCCAGCACAGGGAGGAATGCCGTTGCGCCGCCACGCCGTCTGCGAGACCGCCGCGCGATGAGCGCGCCCATCCTGATCGCGGGCGGGGGCGTGGGCGGCCTCGCCCTCGCGCTCTCGCTGCAGGAGCGCGGCATTCCCTGCGAGCTGTTCGAGGCGGCGCGCGAGGTGCGCGAGCTCGGGGTGGGCATCAACACCCTGCCGCACGCGATCCGCGAACTCGCGGCGCTCGGCCTGCTGCCGGCGCTGGATGCGGTCGCCATCCGCACGCGCGAGCTGCGCTACCTCGACCGCTTCGGCAACCGGATCTGGACCGAGCCGCGTGGCATCTACGCGGGCTTCGATGTGCCGCAATTCTCCATCCACCGCGGCCGTCTGCATGGCGTTCTTTGGCGGGCGGCCCTGGAGCGCCTTGGCCCCCAGCACCTGCACACGGGCAAGCGGCTCGCGGGCTTCGCGCAGGACGGGCGCGGCGTGACGGCCCGCTTCGAGGACGGCAGCACCCGGCGCGGGCGCGCGCTGATCGGGGCGGACGGCATCCACTCGGCGGTGCGGCGGCTGCTCCACCCGGAGGATGGCGGCATCCGCTGGAACGGCATCCAGATGTGGCGCGGGGCGGTGGACTGGCCGGCCTTCGAGGGCGGCGACGTGATGATCGTCGCGGGCGACATGACCGAGAAGCTGGTCCTCTACCCCATCGCGGAGGGCCGCAGCCCCGGCACGCGGCTGACCAACTGGGTGGTCTGCGCACAGATCGGCGACCCCGCGCGCCCGCCGCCGCGCCGCGAGGACTGGTCGCGCCCCGGACGGCTGGAGGAGGTTCTGCCCCATGTGCAGCGCTTCCGCGTGCCCTGGCTCGACGTGGAGGCGATGGTGCGCGCCACGCCGGAGTTCTGGGAGTATCCCATGTGCGACCGCGACCCGCTGCCCTGGTGGACGCAGGGCCGCGTGACGCTGCTGGGCGACGCCGCGCACCCCATGTATCCAGTCGGCTCGAACGGCGCCTCGCAGGCGGTGCTGGACGCGCGGCTGCTGGCGCGGCTGCTGGCGGAGACCACGGCGCCGCGCGCGCTCAAGGCCTATGAGGCGGAGCGCCTGCCCGCGACGCGCGAGATCGTGCTCGCCAACCGCCGCGGCGGGCCCGAGCGCGTGGTGGACGTGGTCAGCGCCCGCGCGCCCGAGGGCTTCGCGCGCATCGAGGACGTGATCGCGCCCGAGGAGCTGGCGGCCATCGCGAAGGGCTATGCGCAGATGGCGGGCTTCGCCCGATGAGCGGCGGCGCGATCCGCGTGGAGGAGCGGGGCGATGTGCGCTGGGTGGTCGTGGACCATGCCGCCAAGCTCAATGTGGTGAACTCGGCCCTGCTCGAGGCGCTCGCCGCCGCCTTCGACCCGCCCGAGGCCACGCGCGCCGTGGTGCTGACCGGCGAGGGGCCGCGCGCCTTCATCGGCGGCGCCGACATCCGCGAGATGGGCGCGATCGAGACGCCCGAGGCCGCGCGCGCCTTCATCGCGCGCATCCACCGCGCCTGCGCCGCCATCCGCGCCTGCCGCGTGCCGGTGATCGCGCGCATCCAGGGCTGGTGCCTGGGCGCGGGGATGGAGATCGCCGCCGCCTGCGACCTGCGCCTCGCCGCCTCGGAGGCGCGCTTCGGCATGCCGGAGGTGCGCGTGGGCATCCCCTCGGTGGTGGAGGCCGCGCTGCTGCCCGGGCTGATCGGCTGGGGGCGCACGCGCCGGCTGCTGCTGCTGGCCGAAACCCTGGAGGCGGGGACGCTCGAGGCCTGGGGCTTCTGCGAGCGCGTGGTTCCGCCCGAGGGGCTGGATGCGGCGCTGGAGGAATGGATCGGCCTGCTGCGCGAGGCGGGGCCGCGCGCCATCGCCGACCAGAAGGCGCTGATCCGCGCCTGGGAGGATCTGCCGCTGGGCGAAGCCATCGCGGCCGGCATACCGGCCTTCGCCGCGGCCTGGGAGGGCGAGGAGCCGCGCGCGATGATGGCGCGCTTCCTGCAGCGGCGGAGATAGCGCCGGGCGCGGAATCACCCCGGAAAGGGCAGGTCCAGCCAGGAGAGATGCCCGCCCTTGCCCGCGCCGGTGTCGAGGAACACCGCCATGCCGCCCTGCCGGCCCTTGAGCGGCAGGGGCCGCCCATCCTGCGAGCGCTGGTCATGTCCGCAATAGACGGTGATGCCCGCCGGCACCTGATCGAGCCAGTGCAGCACGCGCTCGGGGAATCCGTCCGCCGCGGTGCGGCCCGTGACCTGGCCGTAGAGGGCGCGGGCGAGGGGCCCATCCGGCCGGCGGCGGCCCGCCGCCTCGGGCGAGGGCTCGATGAGCATGGCCGGGTGGAAGGCGGCGTGCACGAAGAACCAGGGGCCGATGCGCAGCCAGGCGGGGGCCTCGGCGAAGCGGCGCAGGGCCTCGGCGGCGAGCGCCTCGCCGTCGGGGACGAGGGCGAGCTGGTCCAGCGTGCGCCCCAGCCCCTCGGCCGCCACCCGCACCCGCGCGCCGGCCAGGGCGCGGCGCAGCTTGTGGTCGTGGTTGCCGAGCAGGAAGACGCCCTCGCCCGCATCCTGCATGGCGAAGGCGAGGCGCAGCACGCCCGGCGCATCGGGGCCGTAATCGGTGAGGTCGCCGAGCTGGAGCACGAAGCGCCGCGCCGCGCGCGCGCCCTCCAGCGCGGCGGCGAAACCGGCGGAATCTCCGTGCACGTCGCCCACCACGCGCAGCCCGGTGAAGCCGCGCGCGCGCAGGCTGGCCGGGGTGAGGCTCACGCCGCTTCGGCCGCGCCGCGCAGCGCCGCATAGGCCGCGAGCGCCCGCGCCCGGCCCTCCCCGTGCTGGATGACGGGCCTCGGATAGTCGCGCCCCAGCGCCACGCCGGCCGCGCGCAGCACGGCCTCCGGCGCCTCCCAGGGCTTGTGCAGGAAGCGGTCGGGCAGCCGGGCGAGCTCCGGCACCCAGCGCCGCACATAGGCGCCGTCAGTGTCGAACTTCTCGCCCTGCAGCACCGGGTTGAAGACGCGGAAATAGGGCGCCGCATCCGCCCCGCAGCCCGCCACCCACTGCCAGGAGGCGCTGTTGGAGGCGAGGTCGCCGTCCAGCAGCGTGTCCCAGAACCAGGCCGCGCCCTCCTGCCAGGGCTGCAGCAGATGCTTCACGAGCAGCGAGCCGGCGATCATCCGCACCCGGTTGTGCATCCAGCCCATGCGCCAGAGCTGGCGCATGCCCGCATCCACGATGGGATAGCCGGTTCGGCCGCGCCGCCAGGCGCGCAGCAGCGCCGCATCCGGCCGCCAGGGGAAGCGCGCGAAGCCCTGCTGGAGCGGCTGCTCGGGCATGTCGGGGCGGTGCCAGAGCAGGTGGTGGGCGAACTCGCGCCAGAGGATTTCCTTGAGGAACGCGTCCTCGCCGCGCGCCCCGGCCGCCCGCGCGGCGTGCCAGACCTGCCGGGGCGAGAGCTCGCCGAAACGCAGATGCGGCGAGAGGCCGGAGGTGCCCTCCACGCCCGGCGTGTTGCGCCGCGCGCCATAGGCCGGCAGCGCGGCGCGGGCGAAGCGCGCGAGGCGCTCGGCCGCCCCCGCCTCGCCGGGCGTCCAGTGCGCGGGGAACTCCCGCCACCATTCGGGGATGGGCGGGGCCGGGATCAGCCCCAGCGCCGCGAGCGGGAGCCCCTCGGGCGCGCCCGGGGCGGGGAGGAGGCGGGCGGGGGCGGGCAGGGGCGGCGGCGGCTCGCCCAGCGCGAAGAGGGCGCGGGCGAAGGGCGTATAGACGGAATAGGGCCGGCCCTGGCCGGTGCGGATCCGGTGCGGCTCGTGCAGCAGGCTCGATGTGTGCAGGACGAGGCGCCGTCCCTCCGCCTCCAGCGCGCGGTGCACCGCCTCGTCGCGCGCCCGGGCCCAGGGCTCGGTCAGCCGCCCGGCGTGAACCTCGCCCGCGCCGATGGCGGCGGCCAGGCGCGGGATGATCTCGCGCGCGCTCCCCCGCGCGAGGTGCAGCGCGGCGCCGCGCGCGGCCAGCGCGCGCTCCAGCGCGGCCAGCGAATGATGCAGCCACCAGCGCTGCGCCCCGCCATGCGCCCAGCGCCCCGCCGCCGCGTCGTCCAGCACATAGACGCAGAGCAGGGGCCCTTCGGCGGCGGCGGCGAGGGCGGGATTGTCGGCGATGCGCAAATCCTGGCGGAACCAGACGAGGCGGGGCATGACCATGCGCCTGACATGGGCGCGCCCCCTGCGGCGCGAAAGGGCGTCATGCGCGCCGCGGCCGGCCTTCTCCCGCCGCCGCCGCCGTCAGGCCGACAGCGCCCCGCGATGCGGCGCGGCGGGCAGGCTGTAGAGCCGCTCCTGCCCCAGCAGGAAGGCGCGCGCCCCGCGCGGGAAGAGCCCCGCGAAGGCCGGATCGGCGAGGTCGAGCCCGCCCGCATAGGCGCCGAGCGCGGGCAGGACGAGCCGCCGCCCGTCGCTGACGAAGCAGGGCCGCGTGACCGGCCCCGCCCGGGTGAGCAGCCGCGCCTTGGGGTGCAGATGGCCGCTGATCTCGGCCTCGCCCTGGCGGGCCAGCGCCGCCCCGCCGATGTGGCGGAAGCGCAGCGGCCCCTCCTCGAGCGAATCCACCGCCGCGCCGGGCAGACCCTCGGGCGGGCAGGGGTCATGGTTGCCCAGCACCCACAGCACCTCGCGCCCCTGCAGCAGCCGGCGCAGCAGGGCGAGATCCTCGGGCGCGAGGCGGGCCGCGCCGGCGGGGTCGTGGAAGCTGTCGCCCAGCAGGATCACCCGCCGCGGATCGTGCCGGCGCAGCGCGAGGGCGAGGCGCTCGAGCGTGGCGCGCGTGTCGTAGGGCGGCAGCGGCCGCCCGCGCGCGGCGAAATGGCTGCCCTTCTCGAGGTGGAGGTCGGCCGCGATCAGGCTGCGCCGGGCCGGCCAGAGCGCGACCCCCATGGGGCAGAGCATCAGCCGCTCGCCGGCCATGTGCAGGGGCGCAAGGCTCACGCGCGGGGGCTCTCGGTCATGGGGGGCGTGTTCTGCGCGATGCGCCGGCGCGCCGCAATGGGTTTGGCCGCGCCTGGGGGGCGGGATCAGCGCCGCAGCGCGCGCGGCGCGCTGCGCGTGAAGCGGCCCCGGCGCGCGGCCCGCGGCCGTTCGGGGCGCGGCGCGAAGCCCTCCTCCCCGGCCGGGGGCGGCGTCTCCTCGAAGGCCTCGCGCCCGCCCGTGGCCTCCTCCACCAGCGCCGCGGCCTCGGCGAGCAGCGCCTCCTGCGCGCCGCCGGCCACCCATTCCCGCCCCTCCTCGATGAGCACGGGCACGGCGAGGGGCGAGGCGTGATCGAGCCGGCGATGGGTGATGCGGCCCTTCGCGCGCGCCAGCAGCGCGCCCACCCGCCCCACATCGGTCAGGCCGCGCGCGGCCTCGGCGCGGGTGGCGCGCAGCAGCACATGGTCGGGCTCGTGGCGGCGCAGCACCTCGTAGATCAGGTCGGCGTTCACGCTCATCTGCCGGCTGCTCTTCTCCGCGCCGGGATGGTGCTTCTCGATCAGCCCCGCGATGGTGGCGATGTGGCGGAAGCTGCGGCGCAGCACGCTGCTCTCGGCGATCCATTCCTCGAGCTCCTCGCCCAGCAGATCCTCGGCGAAGAGCGCGGCGACATCGCCGGGTTCGAAGGCGCTCCAGACGACCAGCGCGTAGTCGCTCGCGACATAGCCGAGCGGCCCCCAGCCCAGGCGCTCCATCCGCTTCGTCGCCAGCATGCCGAGCGAATGGTGCGCGAGCCGCCCCTCGAAGCCGTAGGCGACGAGGAACCAGCGCCCGCCGCGCGGGAAGCTCTCCACCAGCAGCCCGTCGGCGCGCGGCAGCGCGGATGTCCGCGCCTGCAGGCGCAGCCAGTCGCGCACGCTCCCGGGAAGGGCGCGCCAGCGCCGCGGATCGGCGAGGATGGCGCGCACCCGGCCGGCGAGATGGGTGGAGAGCGGCATGCGGCTGCCCGCATAGGCGGGCACGCGCGGATCGCCCTCGCCGCCGCGGCTCACCTCGGCCGCCGCGCCCGCGATGCGTTCGAAGCGCAGCACTTGTCCGGCGAAGAGGAAGGCGTCGCCGGGGCGCAGCGTGGAGAGGAACCACTCCTCCACCTCGCCCAGCACCGGGCCGCCGCGCAGCTTCACCTTCACGAGCGGCGCCTCGACGATGGTGCCGAGGTTGAGGCGGAACTGCCGCGCCACCGCGGGCCCGCGCACATGCACGCGCCCCTCAGCGTCGCGGAAGAGCCTGCGGAACCGCTCGTAGCCGCGGAGCGCGTAGCCGCCATCCTCGACGAAGCGGAGCACGTCGTCGAAGTCGCGCCGGGAGAGCGCGGCATAAGGGGCGGCGCGCGTCACCTCCGCATAGAGCTCGTCGGGGTGGAAGGGCGCGTGGCAGGCCATGGCGAGGATGTGCTGGGCGAGCACGTCGAGGCCGCCCGGGCGCGGCGGCTCCCCGTCCAGCTCGCCCGCGGCGATGCTCTCGAGCGCCGCGGCGCATTCGATCACCTCGAAGCGGTTGGCCGGCACGAGCAGGGCGCGCGAGGCCTCCTCCATGCGGTGGTTGGCGCGGCCGACGCGCTGCAGCAGGCGCGAGACGCCCTTGGGCGCGCCGACCTGGATCACCTGGTCCACATCGCCCCAGTCAATGCCCAGATCGAGCGAGGAGGTGGCGACGACGGCGCGCAGCCGCCCCTCGGCCATTGCGGCCTCCACCTTGCGGCGCTGCTCGACGGTGAGGCTGCCGTGGTGCAGCGCGATGGGCAGGGCCTGCTCGTTCAGCCGCCAGAGGGCGGCGAACATCAGCTCCGCCTGGGCGCGGGTGTTGACGAAGACGATGCTCACGCGCGCCGCGGCGATGGCCGCCATGATCTCGGGCGCGGAGGCGAGGCCCATATGCCCGCCCCAGGGCAGCCGGCCGGCGGGAAGCTGCACCCCGATCACCGGCGCGGCGCCCGCCTCGCCGCGGATCAGCGCCACCTCCCCGGCGCGGGCGCCGGGGGCGAGCCAGGCGCGCAGCGCCTCGGGGTGGGCCACCGTGGCGGAGAGGCCGATGCGCCGCGCGGCGGGGGCGAGGCGCGAGAGGCGCGACAGGCCGAGGGCGAGCTGGTCCCCGCGCTTCGTGCCGGCCAGCGCATGCGCCTCGTCCACCACCACCGCCTCGAGCCCGGCGAAGAGCCCCGCCGCCTCGGGCAGGGAGAGGAGAAGCAGCAGGCTCTCGGGGGTGGTGAGCAGGATGTGCGGCGGGCGCTCGCGCTGCCGCGCGCGGCGGTTCGGGGGCGTGTCGCCGGTGCGCGTCTCGATGCGGATGTCGAGGCCGATCTCCCGCACCGGGGCGGTGAGGTTGCGCGCGATGTCCACCGCCAGCGCCTTGAGCGGCGAGACATAGAGGGTGTGCAGCCCCTCGCGCGGCCGCTCGTGCAGCGCGAGGAGGGAGGGCAGGAAGCCGGCCAGGGTCTTGCCCCCGCCAGTCGGGGCGATGAGCAGGGCGGAGCGGCCCTGCCGCGCCGCCTCGAGCAGGACGAGCTGGTGCGGCCGCGGCGTCCAGCCGCGCGCGGCGAACCAGCGGGCGAAGGGGGGCGGGAGTGCGGTCATGCGCGCCACCCCCTATATGGCGCGGGAAGCCCGATGCCACCCCATCCCGAAACCTGGCTGCGCGTCACCGAGGCGGGCCTCTGGTGCGAACCCGGAGGCTTCTTCGTGGACCCGCTGCGCGCCGTGGACCGGGCGGTGATCACCCACGCCCATTCCGACCACGCCCGGCCCGGGCACCGCCATGTGCTGGCCACCGCCGAGACGCTCGCGCTGATGCGCGAACGGCTGGGCGAGGAGCGCGCGGGCGGGACGCAGCAGGCGCTGCGCTACGGAGAGGCGCTGGAGGTGAACGGGGTGCGGCTGTGGCTTCGCCCGGCCGGCCATGTGCTGGGCAGCGCGCAGGTCTGCCTCGAATGGCGCGGGGCGCGCGTGGTGGTGAGCGGCGACTACAAGCGCCGCCCGGACCCGACCTGCCCGCCCTTCGAGCCCGAGCGCTGCGACGTCTTCGTCACCGAGGCGACCTTCGCCCTGCCCGTCTTCCGCCACCCCCCGGCGGAGCAGGAGATCGCGCGGCTGCTGCGCAGCGTCGCGCTGTTTCCCGAGCGCAGCCATGTCATCGGCTGCTACGCGCTGGGCAAGGCGCAGCGGCTGATCGCGCTGCTGCGCGCCGCGGGCTGGGACCGGCCGATCCCGCTGCACGGGGCGCTGGCCCGGCTCTGCGCGCTCTACGAGCGGCTGGGCGTGCCGCTCGGGCCCCTGCCGCCGGCGACAGTGGCGGGGAAGGAGAAGCTGGCCGGCGCCATCGTGCTCGCGCCGCCCTCGGCCATCGCCGATCGCTGGGCGCGCCGGCTGGCCGAGCCGCTGCCCTGCCTGGCGAGCGGCTGGATGCGGGTGCGCCAGCGCGCGAAGCAGGGCGGGGTGGAGCTGCCGCTCGTGATCTCCGACCACGCGGACTGGCCGGAGCTGCTGGCCACCTGCGAGGAGGTGCAGGCGCCCGAGGTCTGGATCACACATGGGCGGGAGGAGGCGCTGATCCACGCTCTCGGCCGGCGCGGCGTGCGCGGGCGCGCGCTGCACCTGATCGGGCGCGCGGAGGAGGGGGAGTGATGCGGCAGGCGGTTTCGCCGGACCTCCCCGCATGCCGGGGCGCCGACACCCGATGCGGCGCGCCGCGTCGGGGCCCGGGCGTGCGGGGCCGCGCCGGCACGCAGCCATGCCGGTGGCCGCGGGCATGAGCCTTCCGGCCTTCGCCGAGCTGCTGGAGCGGCTGCTCTTCACGCCCGGGCGGGCGGGCAAGCTCGCGCTGCTGCGCGGCTGGTTCGACAGCCAGCCCGACCCCGAACGGGGCATCGGCCTCGCCGCCCTCTCGGGCGAGCTCAGGCTGCGCACGGCCAAACCCGCCCTGCTGCGCGAGATGGCGGCGGCGCGCACCGACCCCACCCTCTTCGCCCTGAGCTACGACTATGTGGGGGATCTCGCGGAGACCATCGCCCTGCTCTGGCCCGAGCCGGAGGGCCTCACCGGGCCGCCGCCCGCGCTCTCGCAGGTGGTGGGGGCGCTGGAGGCCGCCTCGCGCGCCGACATCCCGGGGCTGATCGCGGGCTGGCTCGATGCGCTGGACGCCGGGGGGCGGCTCGCGCTGATCAAGCTCGTCACCGGCGGGCTGCGCGTCGGGGCCTCGGGCCGGCTCGCCCGGCTCGCCCTCGCCGAATGGGCGGGGGTGGAGGTGGGCGCGGTCGAGGAGGTCTGGCACGGGGTGGCGCCGCCCTATGAGCCGCTTTTCCTCTGGCTGGAGGGCAGGGGCCCGCGCCCCGACCCGGCGGGCGCGCCCGTGTTCCGGCCGCTGATGCTCGCCCATCCGCTGGAGGAGCGCGAGGCCGCCGCGCTCGACCCGGCCGAATGGTGCGCCGAGTGGAAATGGGACGGCATCCGCGTGCAGATCACGGGCGGGCCGGGCGGGGCGCGGCTGTGGTCGCGCGCGGGCGAGGACATTTCCGCCGCCTTCCCCGAGATCGTTGCGGCGGCGCGGTTCCACGCCGTGCTGGACGGGGAGCTGGTGGTGCTGCGCGGGGCGGAGGTCGCGCCCTTCTCCGACCTGCAGCAGCGGCTGAACCGCAAGAGCGTGACGGCGCGGCTGCAGCGCGATTTCCCGGTGGCCGTGCGCCTCTACGACATGCTCTTCGACGGGGCGGAGGATCTGCGCGGGCTTCCCTTCGCGGCGCGGCGGGCGCGGCTCGAGGCCTGGTTCGCGCGCAGCCGCCCGGCGCGGATGGATCTCTCGCCGCTGATCCCCTTCGAGAGCATGCAGGAACTCGCGCGGCTCAGGGCGCAGGCGCGGGCGGCGGCCATCGAGGGGCTGATGCTGAAGCGGCGCGACAGCCCCTACCTCGCGGGCCGGGTGAAAGGGCTGTGGTGGAAGTGGAAGCGCGACCCGCTCACGCTCGACTGCGTGCTGATGTACGCCCAGCGCGGCCACGGAAAGCGCAGCAGCTTCTATTCCGACTACACCTTCGGCGTCTGGAAGGAGGGGGAGCTGGTGCCGGTGGGCAAGGCCTATTCCGGCTATACGGACGAGGAGCTGGCCTGGCTCGACCGCTGGATTCGCGAGCACACGGTGGCGCGTTTCGGCCCGGTGCGCGAGGTGGAGAAGACGCTGGTGCTGGAGGTGGCCTTCGACGCCGCGCAGCGCAGCCGCCGGCACAAATCGGGCTTCGCGCTGCGCTTTCCGCGCATCGCGCGCATCCGGCGCGACAAGCCCGCGGCCGAGGCGGACGGGGTCGAGGCGGTGGCCGCCCTGGCGGCGGAGTCGGGCGCGGCGCCGCGATGAAGGACGCCCCGCGACGCCCTGGGTTGCGGCCGATCAAGGCGGCAGAGGGGCGATGGGGGCACGCTCGGCCCGTCAAATGAGAGTGATTCGCATCTCTCTTGCGAATGGTTCGCATTTGCGGTAACACCGCGCCACCTGTCATCGGGGTTCGCCATGCACCGTCGCCATCTGCTCGCCGCCGCCACCGCCTGCCTCGCCGCGCCCGCGGCGCTGCGCGCGCAGGAGCGCACGCTGAGCCTCTATTCCTCGCGCCACTACGACACGGATCGCGAGCTCTACGAGAGCTTCACCCGCCAGACGGGGGTACGCATCCGGCTGATCGAGGCCAATGCCGACCAGCTTCTGGAGCGCATCCGCGCCGAGGGCCCGAACAGCCCCGCCGATGTGCTGATCACGGTGGATGCCGGGCGCCTCGCCCGCGCCCAGGAGGCGGGGGTGCTGCAGCCCATCCGCTCCGCCGTGCTGGACAGCCGCATCCCGCCCCATCTGCGCGACCCGCAGGGCCACTGGTTCGGCTTCTCCGTGCGGGCGCGGGTGGTGATGTACGACCGCGCCCTGGGGCTTCCGGCCGGGCTCGCGCGCTACGAGGATCTGGCGAGGCCCGAGTTCCGCGGGATGGTCTCCACCCGCTCCTCGGGCAACATCTACACCATCGGCTGGGCCGCCAGCGTGCTGGCCGCGAATGGGCCGGAGGCCACCGAGGCCTGGGCGCGCGGCGTCGTGGCCAATCTCTCGCGCCCGCCCCAGGGCGGCGACACGGACCAGATCCGGGCCGTGGCCGCGGGGCAGGGGCGGCTCGCCATCTCCAACACCTATTATCTCGGCCATCTCGCGCGCTCGCCGCGCGCGGAGGACCGCGCCATCGCGGAGCGCATGGCGGTGCTCTTCCCCAACCAGGGCGATCGCGGCACCCATGTGAACATCTCCGGGGCTGGGGTGGTGCGCACCGCGCCGAACCGCGAGGCGGCCGTCGCCTTCCTCGACTATCTGAGCGGGCCGCAGGCGCAGTCGCTCTTCGCCGACGGCAACAGCGAATACCCGGTGGTGGCGGACGCCCAGCCCAGCGCCTTCCTGCGCAGCCTCGGCCCCTTCCGGCAGGATCCGTTGAACGCCGCGCGGCTCGCGGCCCTTTCGCCCGAGGCGCTGCGGATCATGCAGCGCGCGGGCTGGCGCTGACCCCTCCGCCCGCGGCCGCGGGGCCTCGCGGAACGCCCCGCAAGGGGGCCTTCCGACATCGGCGGCCATCCATCCCGCCACAGGGTTGGGCGCGGCCGCCTTCTTCGCGTTCGGAGAAGGCGGCGCTCTCGCCGACATGTCCTCGTCGTGGCCGCCGCCCGTTTCATACCAGCGGCCGCTGATTTCGACTCCTGAGGGGCCGGTGCGGCCGCTGGTATGCCTTTGTTTTGCGCGCAGCCGCCACACCGGGTCCCATCGAAGCAAAGCTTCGATGGGTGCCCGCCAACCCTGCGCGCCATACGGTCGGCATGTCATGCCGACCGTTTCAGCCGATCTGCGTCAGGCGCACCCCCGCGCGGCGCAGGGCGGCGGCGGCGAGCAGCAGCGCGGGCATGGCCCGATAGGCGCCGAGCGGCGGCGCGAGGCGGTGGAGAAGGGCGAGGGCAAGGCTGCGCCGCCCCCCTTGGGCCGCCCCCAGGGCCTGGAGCAGATGCGCCTCCTCGGGCGCAAGGCAGGGGCAGAGCGGCGCGCGCGCCACCAGCCCCGGAAGCCCGCGCCAGGCCGCATCGAGGGCAAGGGCGGCGCCTTCCGCCCCGGCGCTCGCCAGCACCAGCGCCGCGGCCGCCACGGGGCCGGCGGGGCCATCCCCCGCCCAGGCGCGCAGCGCGTCGAGCAGCAGCCGCTCGGCCTCGGGCAGCGCATCGGCCTCGGCGCCGAGAAGGGGCCAGGCGGGCAGGCCATGTGTCGCCATCGGGAACCTCCGTGGCGATGGGCTTACTGCAAATGCGAGTGATTCGCAAATAGAAGATCGCGGCCAGGGCCACGACCGGCGCGATCACCGGAAATCCCGGCTCGGCTGCCGCAGCGCCTCCTTCCGCTTCACGCGCGGGTCCGGCGAGAGGTTGGGCCGCAGCACCTCGTCGGCCGGCGCGATGGCCCGGCCGAACACGTCCTCCTCCAGCGCATGCAGCCCGTGCAGCAGGTCGGAACGGTCCTGGAGCCGGCGCGCGATCAGATGCAGGATCGGCACATGCGCCTCGGTGCGCTCCACGCGCCCCTCCGCCAACAGCAGCCGCGCCGCCACGATCTCGCGCCGGAAGCGCCGCTGCAGGTCGGGGTGGAGCACGAGATTGGCGACGCCGTGCTCGTCCTCCAGCGTGAAGAACATCACCCCCTTGGCGCTGCCGGGGCGCTGGCGCACGAGCACGAGGCCCGCGATCCGCAGCCAGGCGCCCTGCCGCGCGGCGGCGAGCGCGCGGCTGTCCGCGGCGCCGAGCGCGGCGAGGCGCGGCCGCAGCAGGGCGAGCGGGTGCGGGCCGAGGCTGAGCCCCGTCGCGGCGTAGTCGAGCACCACGCGCTCGCCCGCCGTGGCGGGCGGCAGGCGCGGGGCGGGTTCGCGGAGCGGCGCGGCGAGGGGGGCGGGGCGCTCCACCGCGCGCGCCTCCCACAGCGCGGCGCGCCGGTCGAGGCCGAGGCCGCGCAGCGCATCCGCCTCGGCGAGCCGCTCGACCGCGCCGCGATCGAGCCCGGCGCGGCGCGCGAGATCGGCGAGCGAGGCGAAGGGCCGCGCCGCCGCGATGCGCCGCCCCGCCGCCTCCCCGAGCCCGTTGACGAGCCGCAGCCCGAGCCGCAGCGCGCCGTCCTCGAGCGTGCAGTCCCAGTCGCTCCGCGCCACATCCACGGGCCGCAGCTCGACCCCATGCGCCCGCGCGTCGCGGATGATCTGCGCGGGCGCGTAGAAGCCCATGGGCTGGCTGTTGAGCAGCGCCGCCGCGAAGACGGCCGGGTGGTGGCGCTTGATCCAGGCTGAGAAATAGACGAGCTGGGCGAAGCTCGCGGCGTGGCTCTCGGGGAAGCCATAGGTGCCGAAGCCCTCGAGCTGGCGGAAGCAGCGCTCGGCGAAGCCCCGGTCATAGCCGTTGCGCGCCATGCCCTCGAGGAACTCGGCGCGGAACTGCGGCAGCGCGCCGTTGCGCCGGAAGGTCGCCATGGCGCGGCGGAGCTGATCCGCCCGGCTGGGCGAGAAGCCCGCGGCGACGATCGCGATCTTCATCGCCTGCTCCTGGAAGAGCGGCACGCCGAGCGTCTTGCCGAGCACCCCTTCGAGGCCCGGCGGCACCTCCACCGGCTCCTCGCCGTTGCGGCGGCGCAGATAGGGGTGGACCATGTCGCCCTGGATCGGCCCGGGGCGGACGATCGCGACCTCGATCACCAGGTCGTAGAAGCAGCGCGGGCGCATGCGCGGCAGCATGTTCATCTGCGCCCGGCTCTCCACCTGGAAGACGCCGAGCGAATCCCCGCGCGCGAGCATCTCGTAGGTGGCCGGATCGTCCTGCGGGATGTCGGTGAGCGCACGCAGCCCCAGCATGTCCATCGCGCGCCGCAGGCAGGAGAGCATGCCAAGCCCCAGCACATCCACCTTGAGCATGCCGAGCGCCTCGATGTCCTCCTTGTCCCATTCGAGGGTGTGACGGCCCTCCATCGCCGCCTTCGTCACCACGCAGAGCTCGGTGAGCTTCCCGCGCGCGATGACGAAACCGCCCACATGGGTGGCGAGGTGGCGGGGGAAGTCCTGGATCTCCTCGGCGAGTTCGCAGGCGAGGGCGAGGCGCGGATCCTCCGGGTCGAGCCCCTGCGCGCGCGCGAGCTCGGGAAGGGTCGCATCCCCGGCCCCCCAGACGGCCTGGGCGAGCGGCGCGGTCACGCTCTCCGGCAGGCCGAGCGCCTTGCCCACCTCGCGGATCGCGCTGCGCTCGCGGAAGCGGATCACGGTGGCGGCGAGGGCGGCGCGGTCCCGCCCGTAGCGCGCGTAGATGTGCTGGATCACCTCCTCGCGCCGCTCATGCTCGAAATCCACGTCGATGTCGGGCGGCTCGCCGCGCGCCTCGCTGATGAAGCGCTCGAAGAGGAGCTCGTGCTTGTCGGGCGGCACGGCGGTGATGCCGAGCGCGTAGCAGACGGCCGAGTTGGCGGCCGACCCCCGCCCCTGGCAGAGGATGCCGAGCGAGCGGGCGTGGCGCACGATCTCATGCACCGTCAGGAAATAGGGCGCGTAGTCCAGCTTCCGGATGAGGGCGAGCTCGTGCGCGAGCTGGGCGGCGACGCGCGCCGGCACGCCCTCCGGCCAGCGGGCGCGCGCGGCCTCCGCCACCCGCGCCTCGAGCGTCTCCTGCGGCGTGCGGCCGGGGTCGAGGATCTCGTCCGGGTATTCGTAGGAGAGTTCGCGCAGCGAGAAGCGGCAGGCCGCGAGGAGCTCGGCCACCCGCTCCACCGCCGCCTCATGGCCCGCGAAGAGGCGGCGGAGCTCCGCCTCGGGCTTGAGGCAGGCCTCGGCGTTCGGCTCGGCGGCGCGGCCGAGCGCCTCCACCGTCACGCCGAGGCGGATCGCCGTCAGCACATCGGCGAGGCGGCGCCGCGCGCGCGCGTGGTAGCGCACGCCGCCGGCCGCGATCAGCCGCGCCTCGGGCAGGGCGGCGAGGCTGTCCAGCCGGTGGCGGTCGGCGCCCGATGCGCGGTGGCTGACGGCGAGCAGGAGGGGAAGGGCGAGGCGGTCACGCAGCCCCCGCGCCTCGCGCGCGTGGCGGGCGGCGAAGGCGGCGTCGGGCCGGTCGGGGGCGAGGCGGGCGAGCACCTGGCCCTCGGCCGCGGCGGCCAGCGCGGCGAAGTCGAGCGGGCATTCGCCCTTGGGCGCCTGCATCCGCGCGGCCGAGAGCAGGGCGCAAAGCCGCCCATAGGCCGCGCGGTCGGTCGGCCAGGCGAGGTATTCGCTGCCGTCGGTCAGGTGGAGCCGCACGCCGGGCAGGAAGCGCAGCCCCGCGGCCTCGCAGGCCAGCATGCCGCGCACGAGGCCCGCCATGGAGTTGCGGTCGGCGAGGCCGAGCGCGGTGTGGCCGAGCGCCTTCGCCGTCTCGGCCAGCTCATGCGGGTGCGAGGCGCCCTCGAGGAAGGTGAAGTTCGAGAGGGCGGCGGGTTCACCGAACAGGGCGGCCTCCGTGGCGCCGAAGAATCCTGCCGCAAGGCGGCCGGCGCCGCCCGCGCGACCGGGCCGCCAGGCGCCCCCACGGCGCGGCGAAGCCAAGGGCGCGGAGCGCCCGCCCGTCTCGCGCGCAGGGTTGGTGTGGCGGCTGCGCGCCAAAACAAAGGCATACCAGCGGCCGCGCCGCCTTCCGACGGGTCATGGCAAGCGGCCGCTGGTATGGGGTCTCAACTCAAATACCCATGCAGGAACCAGCGCGTGTCCGCATCGCCCGGCGCGCCGCGCCGGCAGACCCACCAGCGCGCGCCGGAGGCGAGCTCCACCCGGTAATAGTCGCGCGGCGGCGGCTCTGGGCCCGCGCGCCACCATTCGGGCTCGATGCGTTCCGGCCCCTCGGCGCGGACCACGCGCTCGGTGCGGCGGCCGCGGCGGAGCAGGCTCGGCGGGGCGTCGGGCAGCAGCGCCACCGCCTCGAGCGGCACCGGCCGGCGCAGCAGGCGCAGCGGCCGCGGCGCGGGGGCGAAGGGGGCGCCGGGGCCATGGGCGTCGCCGCGGGCCAGGGCGCGCTCGGGCCAGTGCGAGGCCCGGGGCAGGGGGCGCCAGAGCTCGAGGCGCTGGCCGAGCCGGTCGAGCAGGGCGGAGAGGGCCTCCTGCGCCACCGCCTCGCCCGGCAGGCCGCTCTGGGCGGGGGCGAGCGGCTCGGTCGCGGGGGCGGCCAGCATCATCCGCTCGAAGCCGAATTCCGGGCGCAGCGTCTCGATCCGCCGGCGGAGGAGATCCATCAGATGGGCCGGATCGCGGCTCGCCCGGCCGAGGCCCTGGCCGATCTCCTGCCAGGTGCCGTCGCCGCGGAAGGCGGTGAGGCGCAGCGCGCGCGCGCCCACGCCCGCCTCCTCCAGCCCCGCGCAGAGGGAGGCGAGGAGCCGTTCCAGCGCCCGCGCGATGGCCGGGGCGGTCAGCAGCGGGGCGGGGAAATCCTGCGCCGCGACATGGCAGGGGGGCGGGCGGACGGGGGTGAAGGGGCCGAGGGCGCCGCGCAGGGCGGCCAGCTCCGCGAGCAGCGCCGGGCCGAAGCGGCGGGCGAGAGGGCCGCGCGGCTGCGCCTCCAGCGCCGCCACCTCGCGCAGCCCGAGCCGGTGCAGGCCCGCGACGACTTCCTCCGGCAGGTCGAGCGCCGCGGTGGGCAGGGCGCTCACGGCCGCGGCTTCCTGCGCGGGGGCCAGCACGGCGGAACCATGCCCCGCGCGCAGCAGCGCGGCCAGCGCGGCGGGGGCGGCGCCGAGCATCCCGCGCGCCGGCGTTCCGGCCCGGGCGAAGGCCGCGAGCACCCGGGCGAGCAGCTCGGGCTCGGGCTCGGGCAGCCCCGTGGTCTCGACGATCAGCCCGTCCGGGCCGCGCCGGCCGACGAGCGGGGAGAAACGCAGCGCCCAGACGGCGCGCGCGCCGACCCCCGGCCCCTCCAGCACCAGGAAGCGGCGGCCCCGCGCGGTCGGCGCCGGCCCAGCGGAGGGCAGGGGCGCGGGCGGAGGGGGCTCCAGCGCGGCGAGGAGCGGCAGGGAAGGGGGGCGCGCGGCCCGGCGCCCGGCCATCAGGCGCGCCTGCGGCCCGCCGCCGCGAGGGGGGCGGGCGTGACGAGCCGCCCCTGCGCCGCATCCCATTCCGCGAGCCAGGCGCCCGGCCGGCCGCCGCGGGCGCGCAACAGGCGGATTTCCCAGGCCGGATCGCCGAGATGATGGGCCGTGGCCTCCTGCGCCGGGCGGGGGGCGATGCGCCAGCGCGTCAGCGCCGCACCGGGGCCGGCCTCCTCCGCGCCGTCGCGCAGCAGCAGGCCGATGCCGCCGCCCGTCTCGGCGGCGAGCTGCAGCCGGCGCGCCGCGGTGAGATCGGGCGCGGGGCCGAGCAGCAGCACGGCGGCGATGGCGGGCGAGCGCAGCCCCTCCTCGGCGGCCCAGAGCGCATCGGCCGCGCGCGGCGCGCGCACCAGGATCAGCCGCGCCGCGTCGAGGCCGAGGCCGGCGAGGCCGGGCGGGTAGGCGTCCGGCTCCGGAGCGATCCAGAGCAGGGAGCGCCCGGGCAGGGCGGCCTGGGCGCGCGCCATGAGAAGCGCGGCGAAACCGAGGCTTGAACCTGGATCCTCGCCCAGAATCTCATGCAGCCCCGCCAGCGGCAGCCCGCCCCAGGGCAGATGCGCGTCGAGTTCCGGCGAGAGGGGGAGCGCGGCGCGGCCCTGCATGTCGGGGCCGCTGCGGTCGAGTCGGGCGATGCGCGCGCGCAGCCCCGCGAGCAGGCCGGCGCGGTCCATGGCGGGAGGGGGGGAGGGGACGGGCTCGGTCATTGTGCGATCTTATTCCTAGTTTCTGGGCAGGCGTCTTCCAGCGTCAAGGGAAGAGCCGGCGATTCCCGGCAGGGTTGCGGCCGTTTCTGACGGGATCGGCGCGATCCGTGCGCAAGCGATTGCTAGGAAGAGATTTTCGTATCCGGAGCCGGATGTTGTGCACCCGGCACGAAATACTTTGTTCATCCGGTTCGGAGAGGCTCCGTGCTTCGCTCTCCGTGAGGAAAGCAATGCTCGCAGCCGCCCGTCGCCGGAGCGCCCTCGGCGCCCTTCTTCTCGCGGCCCTCCTGGCCCTGGGGGCCTGTGCGGCCTCGCCCGCCCAGCAGGCGCGCGGCACCCCGGCGGGCCGGGTGGCGGCGGAGAGCCTGGCCAGCCTCGAAGCGCATGGGGTTCCCGTGGGGGCGGCCGTGGCGGTGGGCGAGGGGCGGCTGCTCACCAACGCCCATGTGCTGCGTCAGGCAGGGGGCGAGCTGCGGCTGCGGCGCGGCGATGACGGCGAGTCGGCCCCCGCCCGGGTGGTGGCCGTCAGCCCGCGGCTCGATCTCGCGGTGCTCGAGGCGCCCCCGGGCTTCCTGCGGCCCGCCGCCCTGGCGGAGGGCGGGGTGCGGGCGGGCCAGCCGGTCTGGGCGCTCGGGCCCCATGGGCTCGGCCGCGCCATGGCGGCGGGGCGGGTGGCGCAGCCCGATGTCGTGCTGCGCCGCTTCGGCCCCGGCTACACGGCGGGGCTGGGCGCGCTGATGGGCTTCTCGGGCGGCCCCGTGGTGGACGAGAACGGCCGCGTGACGGGCCTGACCACGGCGCTGCCCGAGCCGGGCTCGGCCCCGGCGCTGGCCATGCTGACCGGCGTGGATCTGGCCGGTTTCATGGACGGCGACCGGCGCCAGGTGTTCGTGCTGTGCATCCGTGCGGCGGTGGAGGAGGCGATGCGCCTGGGCGCGCTGCCCGCCGCCGGGAGATTCAGCGCCGCCCCGTCTTCGGCCACGGATCCCAGGGTGCGCGGCTGATCTCGCGCCGCGCCTCCTCCGCCGTCAGGCCGATGTCGCGCAGCAGCCGGGGATCGAGCTCGGCGAGCGCGCGCCGCGTCTTCCAGACCCGCCGGAGCTGCAGGAGCTGGCGCAGCCACAGCCCGGCCTGCGGCGCCGGAAACGGCCGGAGGGCAGGGAGGGAGAGGCTGGAGCGGCTCGACATCGGCGTGTCCCTTGGGGTGATCCTGCCGAGAGAATGGCCGCCGCCGCATCATCAGCCAAACGACTAATATTGACGCGCTCCATCAGATTTATTGATGATGGGGCGTGCTCCCGGCAGGCCTCGATCCCGAATTGCTGCGCAGCTTCGTGCTGGTCGCCGAAGGGCGGAGCGTGACCCGCGCGGCCGAGCGCGTGGGCCGCACGCAATCGGCCGTCTCGATGCAGATGAAGCGCCTGGAGGAAATCCTGGGCGAGCCGGTGCTGCGCCGCGGGCCGCGGGGGCTGGAGCCGACCTACAAGGGGCTGTGGCTGCTGGAGCGCGCCCGCACCCTGCTCGCCCTCAACGAGGAAATCCTCGAGGCCTTCCGCACCCCGCCCATCACCGGCCAGGTGCGGCTCGGCAGCCCGGACGACTACACGCTGCAATGGCTGCCCGGAATCCTGGCCCGCTTCGCCCGCACCCATCCGGGCATCGAGGTGGAGGTGGTGTGCATCAACACGGAGGAGCTGGTGCATCGCCTCGCGAGCGGGGCGGTGGATCTCGCGCTGCTCACCGAGGGGCATGGGCGCGAGGGCGAGGAGGTGTGGCGCGGCCCGCTGCGCTGGGTCGGGCCCTCGGCCGGGGCGCTGCACCGGCGCGACCCGCTGCCGCTGGCGCTCGCCCATCCCGGCTGCAGTTGGCGGCGGGCGGCGCTGGAGGCGCTGGGCCGGGCGGGCCGTCGGGCGCGGGTCACCTACAATGCGAGCACGCAGTCGGGCTGTTTCGCAGTGGCGCTGGCCGGGCTCGCGCTGACGGTGTCCACGCCGGCGCGGCTGCCGCCGGGGCTGTGCTGGCTGGGCGAGGCGGAGGGGCTGCCGGCGCTGCCCGGCATGGGGATCCTGCTCTCCTTCGCGGACCAGTGGCTGGCCGCAGCGTCGTTGCCGGAGGGCGTGGCGGCCCTGGCTGGGGCGATTCGCGCCGGCTTCGCGGACGATGCGGGGCTTGCGCGCTGATCGCGCTTGTCCTCGGCCCGCGCAGGCGGCAAAGAGGTCGCAAAAGGCCCTGTCTCGGAGGATCCGTCCCGTGAAGCGTCGTCATCTCGTCGCGGCTCTCGCCGCTGGTCTCGTGGCTCCGGCCGTTTCGCGCGGGCAGGGGCTGGGGGCGGGCTTTCCCGACCGGCCGCTGCGGCTGATCGTGCCCTGGCCGCCGGGGGGCTCCACGGACACCATCGCGCGCATCTACCAGCCGCGCCTCGCGGAGGTGCTGGGGCGGCCGATCGTGATCGACAACCGGGGCGGCGCCTCCGGCGCCACGGGCGCCATCGAGGCCGCGCGCGCGCCGGGCGACGGGAGCACCTGGCTCTTCGTCTACGACACGCAGGCGACCAACGAGACGGTGATGCGCCTGCCTTTCCGCACCATGGAGGCCTTCGTTCCGGTCTGCCATGTGGCCTCCGGCCCGCTGGTGATGGTGGCGCACCAGTCCACCCCCTATCGCAGCTTCGAGGAGGTGGTGGCGGCGGCGCGCCGCGCGCCGGACACGATCAACTACGCGACCTCGGGCGTGGGCGGGCTGGCGCATGTCTCCACCACGCTGCTGCAGCAGCAGGGGAATTTCCGGATCGTGCATGTGCCCTATCGGGGCGGCGGCCCGGCGGTGCAGGATGCGGTGGCGGGGCATGTGCCGCTGTTCATGACGAATGTGGTGATCGTGAGCCAGCACATCCGCTCGGGCGTGCTGCGGCCGCTCGGCGTGACCACGCGCGGCGAGAGCCGGCATGTGCCGAACACGCGCAGCTTCAGCCAGCAGGGCTTCGGTGATTTCGAGGCGCCGACCTGGTGGGCGCTGCTGGGGCGCGCCGGCACGCCGGAGCCTCTGGTGCGGCAGATGAACGAGGCGCTGGTGCGCGTCCTGAACGAACCCGCCATCAAGAACCGCATCGAGGAGCAGGGCTGCGACATCGTGGCCTCCACCCCGGAGGCCTGCGGCCAGTTCGTGCAGGGGGAGATCGCGAAGTGGGGCCGCGTGATCAACGAGAACAACATCCGCGCCGATAGCTGATTCGGCCGGGCAATGGCCTGAGGCGCATGCGCGCCATGCGCGCGCATGCGTGACAGGGGGTTTACAGGCGCGGCGCAGGGGCCTAATGAGCCGTCACCGCGACGGCGCCGGTGACGGTGCGGCGCGGTGACGGGGTTGACAGCCCGGCGTTCTTCGCTAGACTGCCAGCCCTTCGCAGGGGGACCTGCAGCCTCCCGAGAGAGTGGGGGTCATCACGTCAGCCGGGCCCCGGCTGTCGTGGCTGCTGTTTCACAACCGCATCTGATCATGCAGTGTTGATTGATACGCGCGTTTGGTGTGTTTTTTGGTGATGATGGCTGGTGCTGACTTATGGTGCT
>NZ_AUDH01000025.1 GCF_000425365.1 Rubritepida flocculans DSM 14296
GAAGTCTAGACAGCGCGCTCCCAGGCGTCGCCGCCCTTGGCGCAAGCGAGGGTGCTCGGGGCCTTCCGGGTCCAACTGATACGCGGGCTCTGGCGAACCATCACCATGCCGACCTCGCCACCAGCCAAACCATAGTGCCACAGTTTCATCCACGGCGGGTCGGGACCGCCGGTGGGTAACTGATACGGTCGGCATCACATGCCGACCGTATCGCGCGCAGGGTTGACGGGCCCCCATCGAAGCTTTGCTTCGATGGGACCCGGTGTGGCGGCTGCGCGCCAAAACAAAGGCATACCAGCGGCCGCACCGGCTTCTCAGGAGTCGAAATCAGCGGCCGCTGGTATGACCTCCGGCGAGGATCGCCTCCACCGCCTCCTGCACCGCAAGCGCCTCCTCCAGCGTGGCGAGCGTCGTCGCCTCGCCGCGCGTCAGCGCCGCGAGCTTGTCGAGCTGCCCCGCGAGGGTGAGCGGGCGCATGGCGGGGTTGGGCAGCGCATCGGGCGCGGGGTGCCAGAGCCCGTCCGCCCCCAGCCGCTCGGCGTAGGACCAGTCGCGCAGGCGCAATTGGCCCCTCTCGCCGATGAGGCGCGTTTCGTTCGTCTCCTCGCGCTCCGTTCCGCCCACGCGCCCCTCGAAGCGCACCGGCACCTCGCCCGCGCGGAGCCGGGCCTGGGCGGCGCGTTCGCTGCCATCGCCGGCCGGGTAGTCCGCACTGCCCTCGATCAGCCGCAGCGGCCCGCCCAGGCGCTGGGCGAGGAAGAGGAAATGCGAGGCCACCTCGCGCGTGAAGCCGCCCTCGGCCCGGCGCGCGAGCCAGGACGCCGCCGCCTGCTGCCAGGCGCGCGGCCAGGCGGCGAAGGCGCAGGAGATCTCGATGCCGCGCAGCGCCCCGATCTCCGGCCGCCAGCGCAGGAGCTGCGCCGTGGCGGGCGAGGAGGCCATGGGGAAATTCACCGCCGCGCGCATGCCGCGCGCCGAGGCCACGAAGGCCCGCGCCGCCTCAAGGTCGGAGGCGAGCGGCTTCTCCAGGAACAGCGCGCGCCCGGCCTGCAGGATCGCGCGGCCATGGGCGATGTGCGAGGCGGGCGGCGAGGCGACATAGACCGCCTCGGCGGCCGCGATGGCGGCCTCCGCGCTCGGCGCCATGACGAGGGCGGGGTCGATCGCGGCGAGCCGCGCCGCCGCCTCCGGCGCGGGGTCCCACACGGCGACGACGGTGGTGGCGGGATGGAGGAGGGCCGCGCGCAACAGCCGCTCGCCCATGATTCCGAGGCCGATGATGGCGAGCTTCATCCCCTCACACCTCGTAGGGCAGGCCGACATACTGCTCGGCCAGCGCCGTGCGCATGGCCTGGGACTGCATGACGTAGTGCAGCTCGGCCGTCTGGACACGGTGCTCGAAGGCGTCCTCGGCGCTGAAGCGGTGCAGCATCGCCGTCATCCACCAGGAGAAGCGCTGCACCTTCCAGATGCGGCGCAGGCAGATCTCGCTGTAGCGGTCCATCAGCCCCGTGCCCCGGCCGCGGTAGAAATCGGCGAGTGCGGCGGCGAGCACGCGCACATCCGCCACCGCGAGGTTCATCCCCTTCGCCCCCGTAGGCGGGACGATGTGGGCCGCATCCCCGGCGAGGAAGAGCCGGCCATGGCGCATCGGCTCGGCCACGAAGCTGCGCATGGCGGTGACGCCCTTCTGCAGGATGGGCCCCTCGTTCACCCGGCCGAGGCGGCGGTGCAGATGCTCCCAGATGCGC
This sequence comes from Rubritepida flocculans DSM 14296, assembly GCF_000425365.1. Classification (GTDB taxonomy): domain Bacteria; phylum Pseudomonadota; class Alphaproteobacteria; order Acetobacterales; family Acetobacteraceae; genus Roseococcus; species Roseococcus flocculans. Next base: position 1,752 of record NZ_AUDH01000025.1, read on the forward strand.
GCGTCCGGCCATTCGTTCAAATCCTCGTCCGGCGCGCATTGCAGGTAGAGGCGCGAGAGGCGCGCGCTGCGCATGGTGGCGAGCGCGAAGCCCTCCTCGTGGCGGGCGTAGATCAGCTCATGGCTCACCGGGCTCGCCTCTGCGAGGATGCCGAGCCAGGCGAAGGGATAGACGCGCTCGTAGACGCGCAGCACCTCGGCCGGCATGGCGGCGCGCGAGGGGCCGTGGAACCCGTCGCAGCCCGCGATCACGTCGCAGCGCAGCTCGTGCCGCTCGCCGTGCTGGTCGGTCCAGGTGATGCGCGGCTGGTCGGTCGCGATGTCGTGGAGCTGCGTGTCCTCCACCTCGAAATGCAGCGGCCGGCCGGTGGCGAGGCGGGCGGCCACCATGTCCTTCACCGCCTCCTGCTGGCCGTAGATCGTCACGCGCCGGCCGGTGAGGCCGTGGAGGTCGATGCGCTCGGCCATGTCGTCGCAGCGCAGCTCGAGCCCGTCATGCACCAGCCCCTCGCGGTGCAGCCGCTCGCCCAGCCCCGCCTCGGTAAGCGTCTCCACGCTGCCCTGCTCGAGCAGCCCCGCGCGGATGCGCCCTTCGATGTAGGGGCGGGATTTCTGCTCGAGAATGACGCTGTCGATGCCGGCGCGATGGAGCAGATGGGCGAGCAGCAGCCCCGCCGGCCCCGCCCCGATGATTCCGACTTGCGTGCGCATGGCCTGCCCTGCGAAGGATGACGCGCCCCAGCCTTGGCCCAAACCGGGCCGCGCGGCAACGGGGCGCGAAGGGCCCCCATGACCGCGCCGCGCCGCATCGACGTGATCTCCGACGCGATCTGCCCCTGGTGCTGGATCGGCAAGCGCCAGCTCGACCTCGCCCTGGCCGCGCTGGAGGCGGAGGGGCTGCGCTTCTCGGTGCATTGGCGCGCCTTCCAGCTCAACCCCGACATGCCCGAGGGCGGCCTGCCGCGCGACGCCTATCGCGCCGCGAAGTTCGGCAGCCTGGAGCGCGGGCGCGCGCTGGACGCGCGGGTGGCCGAGGCGGGGCGCGCGGTGGGCCTCGGCTTCCGGCATGATCTGATGACGCGCACGCCCAGCACGGTGAAGGCGCACCGGCTGATCCGCCACGCCGAGGGCCCGCTGCAGCACGCGCTGGTGGAGGCGCTGTTCCGGGCCTATTTCGCCGAGGGCCGCGACATCGGCGACGCCGCGGTGCTCTGTGATGTGGCGGCGGGGCTCGGCCTCGACGCCGCGGCCTTCCTCGCCGGGGAGGAGCTGGAGGCAGAGGTGCGCGCCGAGGACGCCGGCTTCCGCCGCCTCGGCGTCTCGGGCGTGCCGAGCTTCGCCCTCGAGGGGCGGCTGCTGTTCAGCGGCGCCTGGCCGGCCGAGCGCATGGCGGAGATCTTCGCCCGGCGCGCGGCCTGATCTCCCTCAACGCGCGAGCGGCCCGCCCGCGAGCCAGGCCGCGCCATCGGCATAGAGGCGCTCCACCTCCGGCCCCTTCAGCCCCGGCATGTCGGGCTTCACCGCATAGCCGATGCGCGTCTGCAGATAGGCGAGGTGGCGGTAGCCCTCCGGGAAGCGCGCGAGCAGCGCGGGGTCCAGGGAGAGGCGCGCTCCGGGCGAGACGGGGTCCATCCGGTCCTTCTCGTAGATCGGCTGGCGCAGCAGGATCTTCCAGCGCCCCTCGTGCTTCTGCACGAAGTCGTAGAAGCGGCCGGTGCAGACCACGTCCACCAGCACCCCCTCCACCTCGGCGCGCTGGCTGATGGTCATCTTGGTCTGGGCGATGGCGCGCTCGCCCGCGATCTCGCTGGAATGCCCGCCCAGGAAGTGCAGGATGGAGACGCCGCGCCGCCAGCCCGCGATGCTCGCCTTGATGAACTCCGCGGCCGTGCCCTGTTTCCAGGTGGCCATCATGCGCCCCTCTGGGTGCCAGCAGGTGGCGAAGCGCGCCCAGTCCCCGGCGTCGCGCCAGATGGCCCAGTTCTCGATCAGGGCGCGGATGTCGGCGGCGTCGCTCATCCCCCGGGCCTCTGCGCGATGATGCCGCCCGAGAGCGAGGCGGGGATGCGCGGGCGCCAGGCCCCGCCATCCACCGCCGTCAGGAAATCGAGCAGGGCGCGGTTGAAGGCGTCCGGCTCCTCGAGGTTCATGGTGTGCCCGCATTTGGGCATGACCAGCAGCGCCGCGCCGCGGATCACGCGCTTGAGGAAGAGGGCGGGCTCCAGCGTCGGGTCGTCCTCGTCGCCGGCGATGATGAGGGTGGGCAGGGCGAGCTGGCGGAAGGCGGGTTCGAGGTCGAAGAGCGAGGGGCGCTCGCGCTGCACGCCCTGCATGGTCAGCGCCGCGCCCTCCGGGTCGTGCTGCGCGAGCTGCGCCGCGAACTCGGCGAAGCCGCGGGGGTCCTTCTCCTCGAAGACGAGGCGCGTCGGCCCATGGGCGTAGCTGTGGGCGAAGCGCGCCATGCCCTGCTCGCGCAGCCGGGCGACGGAGGCGTCGATCTCGGCGCGGAACTGCGCGCGCTTGTCGGGCGCGGCGCCATAGCCCACCCCCGCGGCCGTCAGGCTGCGCGCGAGATGGGGGTGGCGCAGGCCCAGATGCAGCGTGGCGAAGGCGCCCATCGAAAGCCCCACCACATGCGCGGGCGCGAGGCCGAGGCCGGTGATGACGGCCGCGATGTCGTCCCTCGCGCGGTCCTGGCTGTAGGCGGCGGGATCGCGCGGCACGTCGGAGGGCGGGTAGCCGCGGGCGTTGAAGGCGATGCAGCGGTAGCGGCGCGAGAAGAAGCGGAGCTGCGGCTCCCAGCTCCGCGCATCGCCGGCGAATTCGTGGACGAAGACGACCGGCGCGCCCTGCCCCGCCTCCTCGTAGTGCAGGCTCACGCCGTCATCGGTGCGCAGGAAGGGCATGCCCGTCTCCCCAGGGGTTGTTGCGCGGACGATGCGGCGGGCGTAAGGGCGCGTCCAGAGCCGCCATGCCGCAGGGGCATGGTCCCGCACGCCCTCCCCCCCCCTTCAAAGCGGACCCGACTGGTCCTATTTAGGCGCCAGAGCGGAGGACGATGCCGTGCTGAGGCTGTCGCGATTGACGGATTACGCCGTGGTGGTCCTGGCCCGAATGGGCGAGGCCGGCGCGCCGACGCAAAGCGCGCCGGGGCTGGCTGCGCGCACCGGCCTGCCCGAGCCGACGGTGGCGAAGGTGCTCAAGATCCTCGCCCAGGCCGGGATCGTCGAGGGGCTGCGCGGCGCGCGCGGCGGCTACCGCCTCTCCCGCCCCCTCGCCGCCATCGCGCTGGCCGATGTGATCGTCGCCTTCGACGGGCCGATCGCGCTCACCGCCTGCGTGGACGGCCATACGGGCGTCTGCGAGAGCGAGGCGCTCTGCCCCGTGCGGGGCCGCTGGGATCCGGTGAACCAGGCGATCCGCGCCGCGCTCTCGAGCATCACCCTGGCCGACCTCGCGGGGCGCGCGCCCGCACCGGCGCCGCTTCCCGCCGCCGACGACGCCCATTCCCTCAGCCTCGCCGCCGAGTAGGAGCCCTCATGCCCGCAGTCGCCGAGACCATCGAGACCGTCCAGTCCGTCCAGGAGGGCGGCTACAAGTGGGGTTTCGAGACCGACATCGAGATGGAGTTCGCCCCCAAGGGGCTGAACGAGGACATCGTCCGCTTCATCTCGAAGAAGAAGAACGAGCCCGAGTGGCTGCTCGAGTGGCGGCTGAAGGCCTTCGCCCTCTGGCGGAAGATGGAGGAGCCGCGCTGGGCCGCGGTGAGCTTCCCGCCCATCGACTACCAGGACGCGCACTACTACGCCGCGCCGAAGCAGAAGGCGGCGCCGAAATCCCTCGACGAGGTGGACCCCGAGCTGCTGCGCACCTACGAGAAGCTCGGCATCCCGCTGCGCGAGCAGGAGCGGCTGCAGGGCATCGCCGTGGACGCGGTGTTCGACAGCGTCTCCGTCGCCACCACCTTCAAGGACCGGCTGGAGAAGGAGGGCATCATCTTCTGCTCGATCAGCGAGGCGGTGCAGAGCCACCCCGAGCTGGTGCGCGAATACCTCGGCTCGGTGGTGCCGCAGGCGGACAACTTCTTCGCCGCGCTGAACAGCGCGGTCTTCACCGATGGCAGCTTCGTCTACATCCCGAAGGGGGTGCGCTGCCCGATGGAGCTCTCCACCTACTTCCGCATCAACGCGAAGAGCACCGGCCAGTTCGAGCGCACGCTGATCATCGCCGACGCCGGCAGCTACGTCTCCTACCTCGAGGGCTGCACGGCCCCGATGCGCGACGAGAACCAGCTCCATGCGGCCGTCGTCGAGCTGATCGCGCTGGACGACGCGACGATCAAGTACAGCACGGTCCAGAACTGGTATCCGGGCGACGCCGAGGGGCGCGGGGGCATCTACAACTTCGTCACCAAGCGCGGGGCATGCCGCGGCGCGCGCTCCAAGATCTCCTGGACGCAGGTGGAGACGGGCAGCGCCATCACCTGGAAGTATCCCTCCTGCATCCTGCAGGGCGACGACAGCGTGGGCGAGTTCTACTCCGTCGCCATCACCAACAACCGCCAGCAGGCCGACACCGGCACCAAGATGTTCCACATCGGCCGGAACACGCGCTCGACCATCGTCTCCAAGGGCATCAGCGCGGGGCGCGGGCAGAACACCTATCGCGGCCTCGTGAAGATCAGCCCCAAGGCGACGGGCGCGCGCAACTTCACCCAGTGCGACAGCCTGCTGATCGGCGACCAGTGCGGGGCGCACACCGTGCCCTACATCGAGAACCGCTGCCTCTCGGCGAAGGTGGAGCACGAGGCGACGACGAGCCGCATCGCCGAGGACCAGCTCTTCTACTGCCGCCAGCGGGGCCTGTCGGAGGAGGAGGCGGTGGGCCTCATCGTGAACGGCTTCTGCCGCGAGGTGCTGAAGGAACTGCCGATGGAATTCGCCGTGGAGGCGCAGAAGCTGCTGGCGATCAGCCTGGAAGGGAGTGTCGGTTGACCATGCTGAAGATCGAAGGGCTGACCGCGGAGGTCGAGGGCAAGCCGATCCTGAAGGGGATCGACCTCGAGGTGCCCGCGGGCGAGGTGCACGCCATCATGGGCCCGAACGGCTCGGGCAAGAGCACGCTCTCCTACGTGCTCTCGGGCCGCGAGGGCTACGAGATCACGGGCGGCAGCGTCACCTTCGACGGGCGGGACCTGCTCGCGATGGAGCCGGAGGAGCGCGCGGCGGCGGGTCTCTTCCTCGCCTTCCAGTATCCGGTGGAGCTGCCCGGCGTGGGCAATGCGAATTTCCTGCGCACCGCGCTCAACGCCATCCGCCGCGCGCGCGGCGAGGCGGAGCTGGACGCGATGCAGTTCCTCAAGCTCGCGCGCGCCAAGCTGAAGGCGCTGCACATGAGCGAGGACATGATCAAGCGCAACGTGAACGTGGGCTTCTCGGGCGGCGAGAAGAAGCGCAACGAGGTGCTGCAGATGGCGCTGCTCGAGCCGAAGCTCGCCATCCTCGACGAGACGGATTCGGGGCTCGACATCGACGCGCTGAAGATCGTGGCCGATGGCGTGAACGCCATGCGCGGCCCGGGCTTCTCGGCCCTCGTCATCACCCACTACCAGCGGCTGCTCGACCACATCGTGCCCGACCGTGTGCATGTGCTGATGGGCGGGCGCATCGTGAAGTCGGGCCCCGCCTCGCTCGCGCTGGAGCTGGAGGCGGAAGGCTACGCCAAGGTCGCGGCATGAGGCGGGCGGGATGAACGCCATGACCACCGGCGCCGCCGCCTTCCTCGGCCGCTATGAAGGGCTGCGCGCGCATCTGCCCGGCGGCCGCACCGACTGGGTGGCCGCGCTGCGCGCCGACGCCGCCGCGCAGTTCCGCGCCCAGGGCCTGCCCGGCCGGCAGGTGGAGGCCTGGCGCTATACGGACCTTTCGCCCATCGCAGCACTCGGCTTCACCGAGGCGCTCACCCTCGCCGAGGAGCGGCTGAGCCTGCCCGCCGCACGCGCGCCCTGGCGCGCCGTCTTCGTGGACGGGCGCTTCGCCGCGGGGCTTTCCTCGCTGCCGCCGGGCCTGTCCGCGCGCAGCCTCGCCGCCGAGCTCGACGCGGCGCGGGGCCTGCTCGGCGCGCTCGCGGAGCCGACGCCCATGGTGGCGCTGAACACCATGCTCTTCGAGGACGGGCTGTTCCTCGAGGTTCCGCCCGGGTTGGACGCGGGCGTGATGGAGCTGCTCTCCATCGCCACCCATGCCGAGCGGCCCATCGCCTTCCACCCGCGCCATCTGATCCGCCTCGGCGCGGGCGCGCGGCTCACGCTGATCGAGACGAGCCTCGGCCCCGCGGCCGCCACCTATCTGCACAACCCGGTCTTCGAGATCGCGGTGGCGGAAGGCGCGAGCCTCACCCATGTTCGGCTGCAGCGCGAGGGGCGCGCAGGCTTCCAGCTCGCCACCGTGCTGGCCGCCGTCGAGGCGGGCGCGACCTACGACAACTTCACGCTCAACGCGGGCGGGCGGCTCGTGCGCAACGAGATCCACGCCGCGCTGCGCGGGCCGAAGGCCGCCTGCCACATGAACGGCGCGCAGCTCGTCGCCGACGGCCAGCACGCCGACACCACCACCTTCCTCGACCACGCCGCGCCCGACTGCGCGAGCCGCCAGACCTACAAGACCGTGCTCGCCGGCCGCTCGCGCGGCGTCTTCCAGGGCAAGATCCTGGTGCGCCAGGCGGCCCAGCGCACCGACGGCTACCAGATGAACCAGGCGCTGCTGCTCTCCGAGGAGGCGGAGATCGACGCGAAGCCGCAGCTCGAGATCTATGCCGACGACGTGAAGTGCAGCCATGGCGCGACGGTGGGCGCGCTGGACGAGGCGCAGCTCTTCTACCTGCGCGCGCGCGGCATTCCCGCCGCCACCGCCCGCTCCATGCTCGTCGAGGCCTTCCTCACCGAGGCCGTGGAGGGCGTGCGCGACGAGGCGGCCCGCGCCGCGCTGGACGAGGCCGTCGCCGGCTGGTGGGAGCGCGAGGCGGCGTGATGATGGACGCCGCCCCCGCCCGGCTGGATGTCGCGCGCGTGCGGCAGGATTTCCCCATCCTCGCCACCACGGTGCGCGGGCGGCCGCTGGTGTTCCTCGACTCCGGCGCCTCGGCCCAGAAGCCGCGCGCCGTGATCGAGGCGATGACGCGCTGCATGGAAACGGCCTACGCCAACGTCCATCGCGGCGCCTACCGCCTCTCCGAGCTCGCCACCGAGGCCTATGAGGCCGCGCGCGCCGCCGCGCAGCGCTTCCTCGGCGCCGAGCACGCGGAGGAGATCGTCTTCACCCGCAACTCCACCGAGGCCTTCAACCTCGTCGCGCACAGCTTCGGCCGCGGGCTGCTCCAGCCGGGCCAGGCGGTGCTGGTCTCGGAGATGGAGCACCACGCCAACCTCGTGCCCTGGCAGATGCTGCGCGACGCGGGGCTGGGCATCGGCCTGCGCTTCGTGCGCGTCACCGATGCGGGCGAGCTCGACCTCGACGACCTCGCGCGCCATCTCGCGCAGGGCGATGTCGGGCTCGTCTCGGTCACGCACATGTCCAACGTGCTCGGCACCGTCACCCCGGCCGCGGCCATCGCGCGCATGGCCCATGCGGCGGGCGCGCGGGTGATGTTCGACGGAAGCCAGGCCGCGGTGCACCGGGCGGTGGACGTGCGCGCCATCGGCGCGGATTTCTATGCCTTCACCGGCCACAAGCTCTACGGCCCTACCGGCATCGGCGTGCTCTACGGCAGGCGCGAGCTGCTCTCGGCCATGCCGCCCTTCCTCGGCGGCGGCGACATGATCGAGACGGTGACGCTCGAGCACAGCAGCTGGGCCGCGCCGCCCGCGCGCTTCGAGGCCGGCACGCCCGCCATCGTCGAGGCGGTGGGCCTGCACGCGGCCATCGACTACGTCACCGCCCTCGGCATGGAGGCCATCGAGGCGCATGAGCGGGATCTGGTCGAGCACGCCTCCGCCCGGCTCGCGCAGGTGAAGGGGCTCTCGCTGCTCGGCGCGCCGCAGGATCGCGGCGGCGTCTTCGCCTTCGCGCTCGAGGGCGTGCACCCGCACGACCTCGCCACCTTCCTCGACCGGCGCGGCGTCTGCGTGCGCGCGGGCCGCCACTGCGCCGAGCCGCTGCACGCGCGCTTCGGCCTCGAGGGCGGCACGGCGCGGGCGAGCTTCGGCCTCTACACCACGCGCGAGGAGATCGAGGCGCTGGCCGAGGCGCTCGACGCCGCGCGGGAGTTCTTCGCATGAGCGCCCCCGCCGGCTTCGAGGAGCTGCGCGACCTCTATCAGGAGGTGATCCTCGACCACGGCCGCCGCCCGCGGAACCATTTCCGCCTCGACCCCTGCGACGCCTCCGCGCGCGGCGACAACCCGATGTGCGGCGACCGGGTGGAGGTGTTCCTCGCCTTCGGCCCGGAGGGGCGCATCGCGCGCGCGAGCTTCCTCGGCCGCGGCTGCGCGGTGAGCCAGGCCAGCGCCTCGCTGCTGACCGAGACGGTTCCCGGCCTCTCGCCGCAGGAGGCCAAGGCGCTCTCGGCCCGGCTGCGCGAGATGGCGAAGACCGGCGCGCGCGACGATTCCACCGAGGCGCTCGCGCGCCTCTCCGCCCTTTCGGGCGTGCACGAGTTTCCCTCGCGGGTGAAGTGCGCCACCCTTGCGTGGCACGCGCTGGATGCCGCGCTCGACGGGGTGAAGGAGGCGAGCAGTGAGTGAGCAGGCCGCGCGCCACGGAAGCTGGACGCCCGCGGGCGAGGCGCTTCCGAAGGTGACGGAGGAGGGCGTGATCGAGGCGCTCAAGACCGTCTTCGACCCCGAAATCCCTGTGGACATCTACGAGCTCGGCCTCGTCTACGCCATCGAGATCGGCGAGGACGGCGCGGTGAAGGTGGAGATGACGCTGACCACCCCCTCCTGCCCCTCCGCCCAGGAACTGCCCGGCATGGCCGAGGAGGCGGTGCGCCAGGTGCCCGGCGTCACCTCCTGCCAGGTGGAGGTGGTCTGGGATCCGCCCTGGGACCAGTCGCGCATGAGCGAGGACGCGCGCCTCGCCCTCAACATGTTCTGACGGAGCGCCGCAGATGAGCGCCACGACCGAGACGCCCAAGCCCCCGCGGGCCCTGCCGCCGCTGATGTCCCTCTCCGACGCCGCGGCCGAGCGGCTGCGCGCCCTCTACGCCAAGGGCGAGCAGGGCAAGCTGCTGCGCATCGGCGTCAAGACCAAGGGCTGCTCGGGCATGGCCTATGACCTCGCCTTCGTGGAGGCGCCCGGCCCCGGCGACGAGGTGGTGACCGACAAGGGCGTGACCATCCTCGTGGACCGCAAGGCCACGCTCTACCTCATCGGCACGGTGATGGACTACGAGGTGAAGCCGATGAGCGCGGGCTTCGTCTTCGTGAACCCGAACGAGAAGGGCCGCTGCGGCTGCGGGGAGAGTTTCCACGTGTGATACGGGCGGCATCACATGCCGACCGTATCGCGCTCAGGGTTGGCGGGCGCCCATCGAAGCTTTGCTTCGATGGGATCCGGTGTGGGGGCTGCGCGCCAAAACAGGGGCATACCAGCGGCCGCTGGTATGAGGCCGAATGCGGCCTCGACAAGGCCGGGATTCGTCTCAGCGCCGCGTCACCGAGGCTTCACCGCGCTTTCAAGCCGGTGACGCCCACGCGCGATATCCCCCGCGGCGTTCCGGGGAGGTTCGCAACATGTCCCGCTTCGCCCGCCGTTCCTTCGCTCTCGGTGCGCTCGCCGCACCCCTCGCCCTGCCGGCGGCCCGCGCCCAGTCGCGCGGCGCGCTGCGCGTCGGCCTCGGGCCGCAGCAGCCCACCCAGCAGGACACGCGCCGCGTCTGGGAGCCGCTCTACCACCTGGTGGCCGAGCGCATGGGCCTCACCCTCGCGCTCAACGTCGCCAATGACTGGGCGGGCATCGCCACCGCACTGGCCAATGAGCAGATCGACGTGGCCCAGATGGGCCCCTGGGGCTACATCCTGGCCCATGTGAACGGCGGGGCGCGCATCGCCTCGACCATGCTGGTCAACGGGCTGCCCACCTACAAGGCGATCATCGTCGCCCGCCCGGGGCTCGCCCTCGAGCGCTTCCCCGAGGACGCGCGCGGCCTCTCGATGCAGATGCTCGACCGCGGCTCGACCTCGGGCTGGCTCGTGCCCACCCACTTCCTGCGCAGCCGCGGCATCGACCCGCAGAGCTTCTTCGGCCGCTACGCCGAGGGCGCCTCGGCCGCGGCCGCGCAGATGGCGACGGTGAACGGCCAGGTGGATCTCGCCACCGGCTGGGACACGCACCGCAACACCATGATCCGCAACGGCACGATCCGCGCCGACAGCAACCGCGTGGTCTGGGAGTCCGAGCCGCTGCCCAACGAATGCGTGGTGGTGCGCCGCGGCGCGGAGGAGGCGCTGCGCCTGCGTCTGGGCGAGGTGCTGGCCGGGCTGACCGAGGCGGAGCGCCAAATGCTGCCCTGGCCCTACACCGGCTTCGTTCCCGCCACGCACGAGCCCTATCGCGGCCTCGAGCAGATGGGCCGCGACCTCGGCGTGCTGCGCGGCTGATGCGCGCCCCCTGGCGCGACGCGGAAGGGCGCTATCGCGAGCCGCCCTTCCGCCCCCTCGCGCGGGAGAACCTGCTGCGCCTTGCGGCGCTGGTCGGGGCATTGCTCGTCTTCGCGGCCGCCTGGCGCATCGCGGAGGTGCAGCCGCTTGCCCTCGTGGACGGCTTGCCGCGGCTGCTCGCCTGGGCGGCGCGTGCCTGGCCGCCTTTCCTCGAGGATCTCGACGCCTTCCTGCTGCGCGCGCTGGAGACGGTGGCCATCGCCATCGTCGGCACCGCGGTGGCGACGCTGCTGGCCTTCCCCCTCTCGGTGCTGATCGCGCGCAACACCACCCCCCTGCCCGCGCTCGCGCTGCCGCTGCGCTGGGCGATCAACGGGTTTCGCGGCATCGACACGGTGGTCTTCGCCCTGCTCTTCGTCGCGGCCGTCGGCCTCGGCCCCTTCGCAGGGGTGCTCGGGATGATCGTGCATTCGCTCGGCGTGATCGCCAAGCTGAATGCGGAGGCCATCGAGACGCTGCCGGCCGCGCCGCTGGAGGCCGCCGCGCTCTCGGGCGCGAACCGCACCAAGGTGGTGACCTACGCCATGCTGCCGCAGGTCATGCCGCAGCTCGCCTCCGTCTCGCTCTATGTGTGGGAGGCGAATGTGCGCACCTCCACCATCCTCGGCATCGTCGGCGCGGGGGGGATCGGCATCGAGATCAAGGCCGCGATCGACCTGCTCGATTTTCCGAAGCTGCTCACCCTCTCCTGCATCGTGCTGGTGATGGTCACGGCGATCGACCAGCTCTCCGCCTGGCTGCGGCGGCGGCTCGTCTGATGGCGGCGCTGCGCCTTTCCGGGCTCTCCAAGCGCTTCGGCGAGACCCTCGCGCTCGAGGATGTGTCGCTCGCGGTCGAGCCGGGCGAGTTCGTCGCGCTGCTCGGTCCCTCGGGCGCGGGGAAGTCCACGCTGTTCCGCTGCGTCACGCGGCTGCTGCGCCCCGATGCGGGGCGGGTCGAGGTGCTGGGGCGGGACATGGCGGCGCTGCGCGGGCGGGCGCTGCGCGAGGCGCGGCGCAATGTCGGGCTGATCTTCCAGCAGTTCAACCTGATCGGCCGGCTCGACGCGCTGGGCAATGTGCTGGCGGGGCGGCTCGGCCATGTCCCCACCTGGCGCGTGGTGCTGCGCACCTTCCCCGGACGGGACCGCCAGCTCGCCCTCGCCGCGCTCGACAGGGTGGGGCTGCTGGAGAAGGCCTATCAGCGCGCCGACAGCCTCTCGGGCGGGCAGCAGCAGCGCGTGGCGATCGCGCGCGTGCTCGCCCAGCGCGCGCGGCTCGTGCTGGCCGATGAGCCCGTGGCCTCGCTCGATCCACACTCGGCCGAGGCGGTGCTCTCCGCCCTGCGGGCGATCGCGCGCGACGAGGGAATCGCGGTGCTCTGCGCCCTGCACCAGGTGGATCTCGCCCGTCGCTTCGCCGACCGCGTGGTGGCGCTGCGCGACGGGCGGCTGCTGCTGCAGACCGATGCGGCGGGTTTCGACGAGCATGCCTTCCGCGCCCTGTACGGCGCCTGCGCCGAGGACGCGCCGGCGGGCGCGGAGGCGCGGGAAAAGGCCCCGGCCGCGTGATTGTTCCGCCCCCCACCCCGGGCTGACACCGCGCCGCGCGCGCGGCATCCTCGCCGCCATGTCGCTTCCCACCGATCCCGCCCTGATGGAGGCCGAGCAGCTCCTCGCCCTCTACCGCCGCCGCGCCCTCTCGCCCGTGGAGGCGCTGAAGGCCGTCACCGAGCGCATCGCGCGCATGAATCCCTGGGTCAACGCCTTCGCCGCGCTCAACCCGCGCGCACTGCAGCAGGCGGGCGAGAGCGAGGCGCGCTGGGCCGCGGGCCGGCCACTCGGCCCGCTCGACGGCGTGCCCGCCACGGTGAAGGATCTGCTGAACCTCGCGGGCTTCCCCACGCGGCGCGGCAGCCGCACCACCGACTCCGCGCCGGTGGAGGAGGACGCGCCCGCCGTGCTCGGCCTCAAGCAGGCGGGGGCGGTGATCATCGGCAAGACGACGACCACCGAGTTCGGCTGGAAATCCCCGGGCGACTGCCCGCTGCACGGCATCACCCGCAACCCCTGGAACCGCAGCCGCACGCCGGGCGGCAGCTCCTCCGGCGCGGGGGCGGCGGCGGCGGCCTGCTTCGGGCCGCTGCACATCGGCACCGATGCGGGGGGCTCCATCCGCATCCCGGCGGCCTTCTGCGGCATCGTGGGGGTGAAACCCTCCTTCGGGCGCGTGCCGCAATGGCCGCTCGGCGCCTTCGCCAATGTCGCGGTGGCGGGCCCCATGGCGCGCAGCGTGCGCGACGCGGCGCTGATGATGTCCGCCCTCGCGCGCCATGACCTGCGCGACCCCTTCTGCCTGCCTGACGATGCGCGCGACTGGCGCGAGGGCATCGAGGAGGGCGTGGCGGGGCTGCGCGTCGCCCTGGTGCGGGAATGGGGCTTCGCGCCGCCGCTGGACGCCGAGGGCGAGGAGGCGCTGGCCCAGGCCGCCCGGGCGCTGGAGGCCGCCGGCGCCATCGTCGAGGAGGCGACCCCCGCCCTGCCCGACACGCGCGCCATCTTCGGCCGCGTCTGGGGCGTGGCGCTGGCGCGCCTCGTCGCCACCATCCCGGAGGACCGGCGCGGCGATCTCGACGCCGGGCTCGCCGAGGTCGCCGCGCGCCACGCCGCCCTGCCCGCCACCGAGTTCCTCGCCTTCGAGGCGGCGCGAATCGAGGCGGCCCACGCCATGGCCCGCTTCCACCAGCGCTTCGACCTGGTGCTCACCGCCGCCACGCCCACCGCCGCCTTCGCGGCCGATCAGCCCACCCTGCACGCCGAGCAGGCGCTGTGGCGCGACTGGGCGCCCTGGACCTTCGCCTTCAACCTGACGCGCCAGCCCGCCATCTCCGTGCCCGTGGGGCTGGACGCGGAAGGCATGCCGCGCGCCGTGCAGGTGGCCGCCGCCCTCTACCGCGACGATCTCTGCTTCCGCGCGGCGAGGGCCCTGGAACTCGCATTGCAGGCTCCCGCCGCGCCGGTCTTGTAACGAGATCGAAACCATGCTTCAGGCCATCGCGCCGGGGGAATCGCCCGGCCGGTCGGGCGGAGCAGGTCATGCGGTTGGTCACCTTTGCCGATGGGCAGGGCGAACGGATCGGCGTTCTCGATGCCACGGGGGCGGTGCGCGACCTGCGCGCGGCCGATCCCTCCCTGCCCGCCTCGATGGTGGAGCTGATCGCCTCGGGCCGCCTGGCCGAGGCCGCGCGCGCCGCCGCCGCCGCGCCGGCGGTGCAGGGCGCGCGGCTCTGCGCCCCCATCCCCCGCCCGCCCAAGAACCTGTTCTGCGTGGGCAAGAACTACCACGAGCACGCGAAGGAGTTCGCCGGCTCCGGCTTCGACGGCGGCGCGAAGGACGTGGTGCCCCCCTTCCCCGTGGTGTTCACCAAGCCGCACACCAGCATCATCGCGACCGGCGCGCCCATCCTCTCCGCCATGGACCCCACCGGCGGGCTCGACTACGAGGGCGAGCTCGCCGTCGTCATCGGCCGCGGCGGGCGCGGCATCGCGCGGGCGGCCGCGCTCTCGCACGTCTTCGGCTACACTATCGTGAACGACGTGACGGCGCGCCACCTGCAGAAGCGCCACAGCCAATGGGTGCTGGGCAAGGGGCTGGACAGCTTCTGCCCCATGGGCCCCGCCATCCTGACGGCCGACGAGGTTCCGGACCCGAGGGCGCTGACGCTGAGCACCTTCGTCAATGGCGAGCGCCGCCAGCACGCCTCGGTGGCCGACCTGATCTTCGACATCCCCACCCTCATCGAGGCCATCAGCGCCGGCATCACGCTGGAGCCGGGCGATGTGATCGCGACCGGCACGCCGATGGGCGTGGGCATCGGATTCACCCCGCCCCGCTTCCTGCAGCCGGGCGACGAGGTGCGGATCGAGGTTCCCGGAATCGGGGCGCTCGTGAATACGGTCCAGTGAACGGGAGGGAACCATGCGCGTGCTGAAGCCTCTCACCCTCGCCCGCCGCCGCCAGCTCTGCGGCACGCCCCTGCCGCTCGCCGCGCGCCCCGCCGCGCCGCGTCCGGCCGAATCCGCCGAGATCTTCGACCTGCGCGAGGAGCGCCGCGCCTTCGCCGACCAGGACGCGACGCCCGCGCCCAACCCGCCCCCGGCGGAGTGACGCGCCCGCGCGGGGCGGGATAGTCTCCTTCGCAAGGCCGTCATCCTCCGGCCGCCAGGGAGAGACACGCATGCGCCACGCCACCCGCCGCGCCCTGCTGGGCGCCGCCACACTCGCCCCGCTGGCCGCCGCCGCGCAGGAGTTCCCCTCGCGCGCCCTCACCATGGTGGTGGGCTTCCCGCCCGGCGGCCAGGCGGACCTCGCGGCCCGGCCTGTGGCGGCGGCGATGGAGAAGAACCTGCGCCAGCCCGTGGTGGTGCAGAACCGCCCCGGCGGCGCGGGGGCCATCGGCAACGCCTTCGTCGCGCGCGCCCCGGCCGACGGCCACACGCTGCTGATGGCGCTCTCCTCGCTCGCGGTTATCCCGGAGGCGGAGCGGCTCTGGGGCCGCCCGGCCCCCTATACGGTGGACCAGTTCGCCCCCATCGGCCTCGTGAACGCCGACCCGACCATGCTCGCCGTGCCGGCCAGCGCGCCCTGGCGGACGCTGGCCGATTTCGTCGCGGCGGCGCGCGCGAGGCCCGGCGATATTCCCTACGGCTCCTCCGGCGCCTACGGCACGCTGCATGTGGCGATGGAGATGTTCGCCAACGCCGCGGGCATCCGCCTGCTGCATGTGCCCTTCCAGGGCGCGGGGCCGGCCGTCACGGCGCTGCTCTCGGGCAACATCCAGGCGCTCGCCTCCGCGCCCGGCACGCTCACGCAGCATGTCCAGCAGGGGCGGCTGCGCGTGCTGGCCTGCTGGGGCGCCGAGCGCGCGCCCGCCTTCCCCGATGTGCCCACCTTCATGGAGGCCGGCTTCCGCGAGGTGGAGTTCTACATCTGGGCGGGGCTTTTCGCCCCCGCCGCCACCCCCGCGCCCATCCAGGCGCGGCTGCGCGAGAGCCTGCGCGCCGCGATGGCGGACCCTGACCTCAACCGCGCCTTCGAGGCCGCGGGCGCGCCGCCGAAATACCTCGACGCGCCGGAATTCGCGCGCTTCTTCGCCGAGGATTCGGCGCGCCTCGTGCGGGCGGTGCAGCGGATCGGGCGGGTGGAGTAGAGAAATACCCGCCTCACCCGCCGCGCGCCGCCACCGGCCCGGGAAAGCTCTCCCGGGCCTGCTCCGCCCGCCAGGCGATGAGAAAGACGCAGGCGGGCGCGCCCATGGCCGCGCATTCCACCTCCCGCGCCACCGCGCCGGGATGGACGAGGCGCACGAAGAGCCGCTCCAGCGTCACCGCATAGAGCTCGCAGAGCGGATGCGCCGCATGCTGCCCGCGGCAGAGCGGGCAGCCCGTGATCGCCACGCGCACGGGATGGCCAGCCGCCACGCTCAGCCCGCCCGAGCCCGCGAAGGTCCAGGCGTGGCGCGCGATGGCGAGCAGCAGCAGCCGCGCCGCGAGCCCCGCCGGCAACGCCCGCAACAGCCACTGCACCGGCCGGGGGATGCGGTGCGCCAGGAGATAATCGGCCGTGAGCTTGCCGGCCTCGCGCGCGATGCGGCCCGCATGCGCGTCGCCGAGCCTCTCGCGCAGCGCGGCCTGCAGCGCGGCCACCTCCTCCTCCGCCACCATGCGCGCGGGCGGGCTGTCGAGGTGGTGCGTCAGCCCCGCGGCGGCGAAGACCTCGCGGCAGAGGCGCTCTCCGCGATGCGCGCGCAGCGCCTCCGCCACGCGCGTGATCGCGTTGGGGCCGACGCGCCCGGCCTCGCGGGGCATCAGATCTTCATCGCCCCCGGGGCGGGGCGCGGGCGGGCGGCCAGGGCCTCGGGCGCGCCGCCGCAGGGCGCGCCCGGTTGCGCCTCGCTCATCTCGGCCTCGCTCATCTGCTCCGTGCCCCCGCCGCAGGCCTTCACCTGCAGGGCCTCGCGCTTGCGGGGCGGCGCCTGCTTCCAGTCGCGCGCCTCGGCACTCGCCGCGCGGTTCGGATCGAAGTGGAAGTCCACCTTCTTCTTCGACTGCGGCCCCCAGTAGCCCACCTTGCCGAGGTCGTAGAACTTCCGCTCGAAGCCCGACTTGAGGAAGGCCTTGAGGCAGCCCAGCAGGTATTTCCGCCGCACCTTGTCCCGCACCCACGGATAGCCGAACAGGCTCTTGCGCATGTAGAAGCGCCTGTAGTTGTGCATCACGCGGTCGAGCAGCGTGGCGCGGTCCATCGCGTCAGGCTTCATGATGGGCGTGACGAAGTTGTACTTCTCGAAGTCGAACACCTCCACCTTGTCGCCGAGCTCGCAGAACAGGTCGCTGAAGGGCCAGGGGGTGTACATGGCCCAGTTCGCCATGTCCGGCGCCCAGTCGAGCGCCATGCGGTAGGTCTCCTCCAGCGTCTCGGCCGTCTCGTTCTCGAGGCCGACGATGAACTGCGCCTCGGTGACGATGCCGTTCTCGCGCAGGAGCTGGATGGCCTTCTTGTTCTGCGCGATCGTCGTCTCCTTGTGGAAGCGGTCGAGCTTGAGCTGCGCCGCCGCCTCGGTGCCGAGCGAGACGTGAACGAGCCCCGCCTTGCGGTACATCGGCAGCAGCGCCTCGTCGCGCAGGATGTCGGTCACGCGGGTGTTGATGCCCCACAGCACGGGCAGCTTGCGTTCGATCAGCAGCTCGCAGAACTGCACGAACTTCTTGCGGTTGATGGTGGGCTCCTCGTCGGCGAGGATGAAGAAGCCCACATCGTGCTCGCGCACCAGCGTCTCGATCTCGTCCACCACCTTGCGCGGATCGCGGATGCGGTAGTCCCGCCAGAACTTCCACTGGCTGCAGAAGCTGCAGGTGAAGGGGCAGCCGCGCGCCATGTTCGGGATCGCCACGCGCTTGCCGAGCGGGATGTAGACGTACTTCTCCCACTCCAGCACGCCCCAGTCGGGCGTGATGCGGTCGAGATCCCTGATCGGCGGCGCGGCGGGGGTGGCCACCACCTGGCCCCCGTCGAGATAGGCGATGCCGCGCACGGCTCCGCGCTCCGCCGGCCAGCGCCCCTGGTCCACGCAGCGCACGAGGTCGAGGAAGACCTGCTCGCCCTCGCCGCGCACCACCGCGTCGATCCAGGGCGCCTCGGCGAGCACCTGCGGGTACATGAAGGTGCCGTGGATGCCGCCCAGCACCGTCACCGCCTGCGGCGCCACCTCCTTCGCGATCTGCAGCAGCCGCTCGGCCTTGTAGATCGCGGGGGTGATGGCGGTGGCGCCCACCACGTCGGGCCTGAGCGCGATCAGCGCCTCGCGCACCTGCTCGTCGCTCAGGTGGTTCGTCATCGCGTCGATGAAGGTGATGTCGGTGTAGCCCGCCGCCTTCAGGTAGCCGGCGAGGTAGGCGACCCAGGCGGGCGGCCAGTTCCCCGCGATCTCCGCGCCGCCCGAGTGATAGTTGGGATGCAGCAGCACGATGCGCATGGCGCGTCTCCGCGAAGAATGCGCCACGCTAGGCGCCTCTGCGCGCGCCCCTCCTTGATGTGGCGCAACGCGCGCGCTCCTACTGTAGGAGCCTGCGGCCCTCCTGCAGATCGGCGAAGAGCTCGATGGCCCAGCCGATGCGCTCATCCAGGCTGCGCAGCGCGAGCGGCGGCGGCTCGGGCGTCACGCACTCCACCAGGAAGGCGTTCGCGGGCAGGGGCGGCTCCGCCGCGCCTTCCGCGCCGCCGAGGGCGGGCAGCCGCGCGCGCGCGACAAGGGCGAGCTTGCGCGCGGAGGAGACGACGGCCCGGCGCGAGACGGAATCGAAGCCCGCGCGCGCCACCTCCGCGCTGATCTCGGCGTAGATGCGGTGCGCGGCGCGGATGGCGGGGCGGCAGTCGCGCGGCAGCAGGGCGATGCCCGCCTCCGCGCGCGCGTAGAGGCGCTGCGCCTCCGCCAGCAGCCGCGCCACGACGAGGCCGATGGCCGGCGAGAAGCAGGGCCGGGCGAGGAAGGCGTCGGGCGCGACGCCGGCCTCCTCCAGCCAGTGGAGCGGCAGGTAGAGCCGCCCGTTGCGCGCATCCTCGCCCACGTCGCGCGCGATGTTGGTGAGCTGCATGGCGCAGCCGAGGTCGGTGGCGCGCGCGAGCGCGGCGTGAGAGGAGACGCCCATCAGCAGCGTCATCATCGCCCCCACCGTGCCGGCCACCCGCGCGCAATAGCCGTGCAGCGCCGCGAGGCTGTCGTAGCGCCGGCCCTCCGCGTCCCAGGCGAAGCCTTCGAGCAGCGCGGCGGGCAGGGTGCGCGGAATGCGCTGGCGCGCCGCCACGGCGGCGAAGGCGCGGTCGGCCGGGTGGTCCATGGGCGCGCCGCGATAGGCGGCGTCCAGCCGCTGGCGCATCTCGCGCAACCCCTCGCGCGGGTCGGCGGCCTGGTCCACCGCGTCGTCGCCCAGGCGGCAGAAGGCGTAGAGGGCGGTGGCGGGGTCGCGCACGCGGCGCGGCAGCAGCAGCGCGGCGGCGTGGAAGCTTCTGGAGCCCGCGCGCAGCAGCTCCGCGCAGGCCGCGAGGTCCGCGGGGTCGAGGGGCGGGGCGTCAGCCATCGGCGGCCTCCAGGATGATGCGCGCGGCGCGCTCGGGCGCCTCCTCATGCGCGAGGTGGCCGAGGCCGGGCAGCGCGTGGATCCGCGCCGCGGGCAGGATGCGCCGCAGCCGGAGCGCCTCGCTCGGGCGGATGGTGCGGTCCTGCTGGCCCACCACGAGGTGCAGCGGCGCGGCGAGCCGCGGCAGGTCGCGCGCGAAGCGCGGCAGATCCCAGGCCGCCATCATCCCGAGCGTGGCCGCCACATGCTCGGGGTTGCGGAACAGACGCGCGTAATGCTCCACCCCCTCGGGAGTGAGGGTGGAGCCCGTGTCGCGCAGCAGCCGCTCCACCGTCGCGCGGTCGCGCGCCTGCCAGGCGAAGAGGCGGGGCAGGCCGGGCAGCCCCACCATCACGCGCCCGAGCGGGCCGAACACCATGCCCGCCCACCCGCCCAGCGGCAGCAGCGCCCCGTTGAAGGAGAGGATGGCGCGCGGAGCGATGGCCCCGTCGAGGGCGAGGCGGATGGCCACCGCCGCCCCGGCCGAATGCCCCGCCGCCAGCACGGGCGAAACGCCGAGCGCGGCCAGCAGCGCCGCCAGCCCGCGCGCCATCCCCTCCAGGGTGAGAAGCCCGGGCGGCGGCCGGGCCGAAAAGCCCATGCCCGGCAGATCGGGGATGATCACGCTGAAACGCCCCGCGAGGAGCGGCGCCACATCGCGCCAGGAATGGCTGGAGGCGCCGGTGCCGTGCAGCAGCAGCACGGCGGGGCCCGCCCCCAGCATCTGCACATGCCAGCGCAGCCCGGCGGCGAGGACGAAGCGGCTCGCCTCCGCCAAGGGCGGGGCGGCGGCGGCGAAGCCAGGCGGAGGCGGGGCGATGGCCCCCTGCGCCATGACGAGCGCCATGCTCATCGCGCCGCCATCCCCTGGCGCACCGCGGCGGCCAGGGTCTCGGCCCGGGCCTGTGGCAGAACCAGGCTGCGCCCCCCCGCCTCGGCGGCCAGGCCGCGGGCGAAGGGCTGCGGCCGCGGCGCCGTGTCCACGATCAGCACCGGATGCGCCTCGGCCCGCAGCCGCCGCGCCACGGCCAGCGCATCGGCCTCCGCCGCCTCGCGCCCCGCGCGCCCGTCGCGCGCGAGGTTGGCCCGCCCGTCGGTGAGCACCACGAGGAAGGGGCTGCGCCCCGCACGCCGTTCCTGCGCCGCCAGGGCGCCCGCCGCCTCCAGCCCCGCCGCGAGCGGCGAGGCCCCTCCCCCCGGCAGCCCGGCCAGCGCGCGGCGCGCCCGGGCCAGCGCATGGGTGGGCGGCAGCAGCAGCTCCGCCCCCTGGCCGCGGAAGGCGATCACCGCCACACGGTCGCGCCGCGCGTAGCATTCGGCGAGCAGCAGCTCCACCGCGCCCTTCGCCTCGGCCAGCCGGTGCAGCGCCGCCGAGCCTGAGGCGTCCACCACGAACACCGCCGTGCTCTCGGCATGTTCGCGGAAGCGGCGGATGCGCAGATCCTCGCGCCGGATGGCCAGGCGCCCGCGCGGCGGGGGCGGGCGCAGCCGCTGCCAGGGCACGGCGGCGCGCAGCGTCTCGAGCAGCGCGAGCCGCGCCCCGTCGCGCGGCTCTCCCGCCCGGGTTCCGATGGGCCGGCCGCGCCGCAGCGAGACGCGCTCCGCCCCCTGCCGGCCGCTGGCGGGCGCGCGGGCCCGCAGCGTGGCGGCGGCGAGGCTGGCCAGAAGCTGGGCGGGGAGGCTCGCCGCCGCCGCCGCCTGCACCACATCCTCCATGCGGCCCTGGCCGGCCGGGTTGCGCTCCGGGCTCGGCTCGGCCTCGCCGGGGGGCGGGGGCGGTTCCGGGGGCTCCTCCTCCTCCTCGGGCGGGGCGGGCAGCACCGTGGCGCGGGGGCCGAGCACGAGGCGCACGGCCAGCGCCGCGTCCTCGGCCGCCAACGCGGCGCGGCCCTGCAGGGCGGCATGGGCGCGGGCGGCCCGCAGCGCGAAGGCGGGGGCGCGCAGCGCGGCCACGCCGCAGGCCGCGGCGGTGGCGAGGATCGCCTCGATCACCGCATCCTCGGCCGCAACGGACGGAAGACGCCGCCGCGCCGCCGCCACGGCGGCCGCGTCGAAGGGCGCAGCGGCGGGCGGTTCGGCGAGCTCCGGCAGGAAGGCCAGACGGTCGAGCAGCCCGGGCGGCGGGGCTTCCTCCTCCTGCACCCCCTCGTCGAGGGCGAGCAGGGCGAGCCCATGCGCCTCCTGCCCCGCCGCGAGCCGCGCCGCGAGCCCGCGGGAGAGGCGTTCGGCCATGGGCAGCAGCACCACGCCCCCGGCCGCCTGCTCGAGCAGCCCCGGCCGCCGCACCGGCCGCCCCAGGGCGAGGGTGGCGGCGAGGTCGAGCCCCCCCAGCAGCGCCTCGTCGCCGATGCTGGGCGGCAGGCGGCGCCAGGGCGTGTCCTTGGGCAGCAGGGCGCGGAACAGGGCGAGCCAGCGCTCCCGCTCCACACCCGCGCGGGCGCGCAGCACCGCGCCGCCGAGCCCCCGGGGGTCCACCGCCAGCAGGCAGGCCGCCAGCGCCGCCTCCGCGCGGGGGTCGGGGCGCGGCGGCGGCTCGCTCACGGGCCGAACACCTCCTCCACCGCGCGCGCCACGCGGGTGGAGGCCAGCGCGTCGTCCAGCGGGTTGCGCCGCAGCCGGTGGCGCAGCGCGAGCGGCGCCATGCGGCGCAGATGCGCGAGCCCCGCCTCGCGCGCCCCCTCGAAGGCGGCGAGGGCGCGCGCGACGCGCATGAGGGTGAGCTCGCCGCGCAGCCCGTCCGTGCCGGCCGCCATGCACAGCCGCGCCGCCTGCTCGAGCATCGCATCCGGCGCGCGCACCTCGGCCAGCCGCGCCCGGGCGGCGAGGATGCGCGCGCGCAGCGCCGCCTCCTCGCCCGCCCATTCGGCGCAGAAGCCTTCCGGGTCGCGCTCGAAGGCGTCGCGCCGCTTGATCACCTGCAGCCGCAGCGCGAGGTCGGCCGGCGTGCTCACCTCCACCGAGAGGCCGAAACGGTCGAGGAGCTGCGGGCGCAGCTCCCCCTCCTCGGGGTTGCCGCTGCCCACCAGCACGAAGCGCGCCGGGTGGCGCAGGGAGAGGCCGTCGCGCTCCACCACGTTCTCGCCCGAGGCGGCGACGTCGAGCAGGAGGTCCACCAGGTGGTCCTCCAGCAGGTTCACCTCGTCGATGTAGAGGAAGCCGCGATGGGCGCGGGCGAGCAGCCCGGGCTCGAAGGCCTTCTCGCCGCGGGTCAGGGCGCGCTCGATGTCCAGCGCGCCCACCACCCGGTCCTCGGTGGCGCCGAGGGGCAGGTCCACCACCGGCACGGGGGCGCTGACCACGCGCGCGCCCTTGCGCCGGCAGGTCTCGCAGAGCGCCGCGGGCCGGCCCGGCTCGCAGTGGAAGCGGCAGCCCTCCACAACCTGCATGGGCGGCAGCAGGGCCGCCAGCGCGCGGATGGCGGTGGATTTGCCCGTGCCCCGATCCCCCAGCGCGAGCACGCCGCCGATCGCGGGGTCCACCGCGCAGAGCAGCAGGGCGGTCTTCAGCTCCTCCTGCGCCACGATGGCGGTGAAGGGGAAGACGCGCCGCGGCGGCGGGGCGGCGGGGCGGGGGCGGCGCGCGCGGCGCGGCGTCGCGGCGGGCGGCAGCGCGCCGTCCATGCTCAGGCGGGCCGCTTGATCTGGAACTCCGTCCATGCGTCGTCCAGCGCCATCATCAGGTGGTCGATGTCCGCATCCGTGTGCGCGGGCGAGGGCGTGAAGCGCAGCCGCTCCGTCCCGCGCGGCACGGTGGGGTAGTTGATGGGCTGCACATAGACGCGGTGCCGCTCCAGCAGCAGGTCGCTGATCTCCTTGCAGAGCTGGGCGTTGCCCACCATCACCGGCACGATGTGCGAGGGGTTGGCGAGGTGCGGGATGTGGATGGCGTCGAGCCGCCGGCGCACCGTGGCCACGCGCTCGTGCATGCGCTCGCGCTCGGCCTGGCTTTCCTTGAGGTGGCGGATGCTGGCCGTGGCGCCGGCCGCCACCGCCGGCGGCAGGGCGGTGGAGAAGATGAATCCCGAGGCGAAGCTGCGCACGAAATCCACCAGCGCGGCGGAGCCCGCGATGTAGCCGCCGATCACGCCGAAGGCCTTGGCCAGCGTACCCTCGATGACGGTGAGGCGGTGCGCCACCCCGTCGCGCTCCGAGATGCCGCCGCCGCGCGCGCCGTAGAGGCCGACCGCGTGCACCTCGTCGAGATAGGTCATCGCGCCGAACTCGTCGGCGAGGTCGCAGATGGCGGCGATGGGCGCCACGTCGCCGTCCATGGAATAGACGCTCTCGAAGGCGATGAGCTTGGGCGTCTCGCGCGGGATGGCCGCGAGCTTCTCGCGCAGATCCGCGAGGTCGTTGTGCTTCCAGATCACGCAGGGCGCGCGCGAGTGGCGGATGCCCTCGATCATCGAGGCGTGGTTCTTCTCGTCGGAGAGCACCACGCAGCCCGACACCTTGGCCGCGAGGGTGGAGAGCGTGGCCCAGTTCGACATGTAGCCCGAGTTGAACAGCAGCGCCGCCTCCTTGCCGTGCAGGTCGGCGAGCTCGCGCTCGAGCAGCACATGCTGGTGGTTGGTGCCGCCGATGTTGCGCGTGCCGCCCGCCCCCGCGCCGCTCTGGTCCAGCGCGGCGTGCATGGCCGCGAGCACCTTGGGGTGCTGGCCCATGTTGAGATAGTCGTTCGAGCACCACACCGTCACCTCGCGCGCCCCGCCGGGGTGGTGGTGGGTGGCGCGCGGGAACTGGCCCGCATGGCGCTCCAGGTCGGCGAAGACGCGGTAGCGCCCCTCGCGGCGGAGCCCGTCGAGCTGCGTCCTGAACAGGGCTTCGTAGTTCATCGCGGTCGCCTTTCCGGTCTTCAGGGACTGAGGGGGAGGACGCCGGGCTTGGCCCGGGCCTCCGGTGAGGAGGAAGATGCGCGCGGCCGGCCCCAGGTCCAGAGGCCGTCGAGCGGCAGGGGCAGCATCAGGAACCAGTGCTCGATCACGGCCAGGGCCATCAGCGCCGCAAGCAGGGTGCTGGCCGTGAGCTGGAAGGGATCTCCGGCGGCGGCGGCCTGCAGCCCCAGCCAGGCGGCGGCGATGGTGCCGCCCGTGACCGAGACGGGAAAGAGGAAGTTCATGTGCCGCCGCCGGAAGTAGCTGGCCAGATGCCCCAGATGCGGGGGCAGCATGCTCTCGCCGAGGTTGCGCGCGCCGAGGAAGATGTTGAGCTTGGCGCTCTGCCGCATCACCCAGAGCAGCAGATAGGTCCACAGCGCCGTCTGGTTCGGCGCCTCCCACAGCAGCAGCAGCAGGGCGATGCCGAGGGCGAGCATCGCGAGCTCGTGGTGCCAGACCGTGCCCAGCGCCGCGCGGAAGCGGGCGAAGCCTTCCGTGCCCTCGGGCAGCGCCCGGCGGTTCGGGCCGGTGACGTAGCCGGTGAGGAAGGCGAGCTCCTGCCAGGCCCAGACCAGCACGCCGCAGGTGAAGCCCGCATAGGCGCTGCCCGCCGTGAGGCGGCCGTCCAGCAGCGTGACGCACCACAATGCCGCGAGCAGCGCCAGGGTCGCGCCGAACATCACGCGCAGGTGATGGCGCCTGGGCAGTTGATCGAGCATGAAGACGAGCGCGGTGCCGGCCCACCAGACGAAGACCGCGTAGAGGATGGGCCAGACGTATTCCACCGCGCGCGCCTCAATAGGCCGGGCTGAGGCGGATCTGCGCCGGCAGCGGCGCGCGCCGCCCGGGCATGGCCAGCAGGCGCAGGAAGCTGGCCGCCGCCTGGGCGCTGAGCCATGCGCGCCGCGCCCGCGCCGCGAGCCCCGGCGCGCTCCGCAGCCGGCCGAGCTCCTCGGAAATCCGGAACAGCCGGTCCAGGCCCTTCTTGAAGGAGGGGTGGTCCCAGGCGAGGGTGATGGGGAAGACCTGCTTGCAGATCTCGGTCGTCTTCTCGAACACGGCCATGTCGTATTCGGTGGGCGTCATGCCGAGCGCCTCGTGGAAGGCGGGGCGGGCGTGGTCGCGCACGTACATGGTGGCGAAGACGGCGAGCTGGAAGAACTTCGCCCAGTAGGCGTTGATCCCCTCGAGCAGCTTCGGGTTCGCGCGCATCAGCAGCGCGAAGGCCTCGCCGTGCCGGAACTCGTCGTTGCACCACTTCTCGAACCAGTTGAAGATCGGGTGGAAGCGGCGCTCCGGGTGCTTCTCGAACTGCCGGAAGATGGTGATGTAGCGCGCATAGCCGATCTTCTCGCTGAGGTAGGTGGCGTAGAAGATGAACTTCGGCCGGAAGTAGTGGTACTTCTTGGCCTTGGTCAGGAAGCCGAGGTCTACCCCCACCCCGATGTCCTTCAGGCTGTCGTTGATGAAGCCGGCGTGGCGCGCCTCGTCGCGGCTCATCACCGCGAAGAGCTCCTTGATGTCGGGGTTGCTGATGCGCTTCTTGATCTCCGCATACAGCACGCAGCCGGAGAACTCGGCGGTGACGGAACTCACCAGGAACTCCACCAGCTCCTTCTGCAGCGCGGGCGGGAGATCCTCGAGGCGGAAGGCGTCGAAGCGCGCGTCGCGCACGAAATGTCCCTTGTTGGGGTCGGCGCGGAACTCCTCCATCAGCTTGTCCCACTCGGCGCGGATGGGGCTCACGTCCAGCGCGTCCATGGCCGCGAAATCGGTGGTGTAGAAGCGCGGCGAGAGCACCGTCTCGGTCGTCGCCATGCGCGTGGTCTCGTTCATCGCGCGCGGCGTGGTCTGGGTCACGGCGTTCATGCGCCATACTCCTTGGGCTCGAAGCCGCAGTGATAGAGCTCGGCCAGCTCCGCGAAGGCGGCGATCTCCGTCCAGAGCTGCGTGAGAGGGCCGGCGCGATAGACCGTCGCCGTCGTCTCGTAGGTCGTGGCGCCGCCGAACTCCGGCACGGGCGGGGGGTTGTTCACCACCACCCGGTCGCCGGGGCGCAGCGTGATGCCCTCCGGCACGGCGTGCGCGTGCAGGCTGTCGAAGCTGCGCTCGATCTCCACGGTGCAGGGCACGGTGACGACGCGCGGCCCGGTCAGGCTCTCCCAGAACGCCTCCAGCGCCTTCCTCATCGTGTTTCTCCTTGGGCGGTGAGCAGCCGGGCGAAGGTGCCCGCATTGGTCGAGCCGAAGGCGGTCAGGTCCACGCGCCGTCCGGTCGCCATGTCGTCGAGGGTGAGCTGGCCGTCGCGCCAGGCCGCGAGGCGGAAGGGCGCCTCGCGCCCCTGCTCCTCCTGCCGGCGCTCGCGCGCGAGCGCGCGCAGCGTGCCGCGCACGAAGCCGCCCTCGGCGATGGGGAAGCGCGCCAGCACCTCGCGCGAAGCGGCGTCGAGGATGAGCACCGAACCCTCGGGCCCGTCCTCGAAGCGGAGCAGGCGCTGGGCCAGAGGCGCCTCGTCGCGGCGGGCGATCACGGCGCGGTTCTGCCCGGGCCCGACCAGCAGCAGCGTGCCCGCGATGGCCGCGCTGCCGGCGAGAAGCGGCAGGAGCTGCCGGCGGTCGAGCGGCGCGGCCATGGCTCAGGCCACCGCCGTGCCGGGCAGCGGCACCGGCACGGGCGCGCGCGGCGCCTCGAGCGCCGGCGCCGGCTGCGCCGCGCTGGCGGCGAGCGCCCGGGCCAGCACCTGCGCCGCGCCCGCCGTCACGGGCAGGGCGCGCAGCATGGGTGCGGTGCGCCCGAGCCGCCAGGGGCGCAGATGCGGCCAGGCCGCGATGAAGGAGACGCGGTGCTGCGGCATCAGCTCCAGCACGATGTCCTCCGTGCCGTCGGCGTGGCGCTTCACCGCGGCCGACTGGATGGCGGCGAAGGGCAGGTTGATCGTCATGGGCAGCGCCACGCCCACGCGCATCACCACGCGGCGGTTGGTGATGGTGTAGATGGTGGCGCGCGCCATGGCCCGGCCGATGAGCGCGAGCACCCCGAGGCAGAGCAGCCCGAGCGCGAGCGACATGGCCAGCGCGCGCAGCCCCTCGCCCCAGCCGCCGCCGCCCGCCGTCACGTCCGCGACATGCCAGGCCATGATCAGCGCGAAGTAGAAGCCGAGCCCCTTGAGGTGCAGCGCACGCCGCGCGAAGGGCCACCAGCAGGGGCCGCCCTGCCAGAGGATGCCCTCCCCCTGCGGCAGCCGCGCGGGCAGGCCGGGAACGGGCTCTGCCTCGTGCTCGGGCACGCCCGGAATGTGCTGGTGACTCATGGCCCGTGACCTCCCGACATTCCGTCAATGGGCAGCCTGCGCCCCGGGCGGCGGGCGGCGCCTTGATCGGGCGCAACCCGCGCGGGGCAGGCGGTTCAAATCCAGGGCTGGCTGCGCTCCGGCTTGCCGAAGAGCTGCCCGCTCGCGACATAGGCCGAGACGCGGTCCTCCTCGCGCAGCGTGATCGTGTCCGGGTTCTTCAGCGTGGGCGCGAGCTTGAACTGCTCGGCCGTCAGCGTGCGCACGCGGATCACGTTCTTGTCGGAATGGATGACCATGAGCGGCACGGGCACCATGACGCGCTTCGGGCCGTTCTCCGTCTCCACCTCCACCTCGAGGTAGCGGAAGATGACCTCAGACTTGTCGATCCAGACATCCACGCAGACGCCCGCCGGTTGCCAGTCGGCGTCCACCACCGTCATGCCGCGCGGGTCGGGATCCTTGGGGTCCACGCTCCATTCGGGGGCAACGCGCAGCGGCACGATCTTGGGCGTGCTGTCGTCGAAGGTAAGGTCCGGCTCGTCGCGGCGCAGCGCGTAGGCGGCGGGGCCCACGCCGTCCACCATGGGGTTGCCGGTGGGAATGAGCGGCGCGCCGGGCGTGGGGTCGGCCCAGACCGCATGGATGGGAATCTGCGGGTCCGAGGCCGGCGGGGACTGCGCGGTGCCGCCATGCGGCAGCTTCCAGAATTTCGGGGCGGGCGTGGGCGGGAAGCCCTCGGGCCGGTCATGGTGCTTGCCCGGCGTGACCAGCGGATAGCCCTCGCGCTTGCTCTCGCGGTTCAGGTAGAGCACCAGCGAGAGGAAGAAGATCCAGAAGGCGTACAGCGCCGCGGTGACCAGATCGAAGCCCGCGAAGTATGAGCCGTCCATGGTGTCTCTCCTTTCGCCCTAATGGGCGGTCCTGGGCTCGGAACGGCCGAGCGTTGCAGCAGTCGCATCCGGGGCGGCCATGCCCCGCACCAGCGGGCCGATCGCCGCGATGGCCGCGAAGAGCACGACGATCTCGATGAGATAGACGGCGAGGTAGCCCACCACCGCGCCGGACAGCGCGGGGCCCAGCGCCCCCGCCTCCGCCAGCGCGCCCACGACGTCGCGCGCGAGGCCGCCCAGCGCCATCGCCACCCCCGCCGCGGTCGCCTGCACCGCGCCCCAGACGCCGAGGGTCAGCCCCACCTTGTCGGCCGGCGCGGCCTGCATGCAGCCGGTGAGCGTGCCGTGCGCGAACAGCCCCCCGCCATAGCCGATGACGAGCACCGAGAGCGCGAAGACCACCGGGCTGTCCAGCGGCGCGGCCAGCATCACGCCGGCGAAGCCCATGGTGCCCCAGCCGAGGCCGTAGCCCGCGATGCGGTTGGCGCAGAACCCCCTGCCGATGGCGTAGGCCGCGAAGCAGAAGCCGATGATGCCCCCGGTGGCGAAGACGGCGGTGAGCAGCGTCGTCACGCCCACCGCGAGGCCCAGGATCTGCCCGCCATAGGGCTCGAGCAGCACGTCCTGTGCGGCGAAGCCGAAGGCGCCGAGCCCGACCGCGACCAGGCGGCGCGTCCAGGGCCCCGTGCGGCTGAGTTCGCGCCAGGCCGCGGAAAAGCTCGGCTCGGCCGCCTGCGCGGCGAAGCGGTTCGGATCGCGCGCCTCCTGCTTCCACAGCGCGACGAGGTTGAGCACCAGGGTCAGCCCCGCCGCGCCCTGGATCACCTGGATCAGCTTGATCTGGCTGAAGGGCATCAGCAGCGCGCCGAAGACCACGGCGCTGATCAGCAGCCCCACGAGCAGCATGGCCGAGAGCAGCGCCACCACCTGCGGCTGCTTCTCCCGCGGCGAGAGATCGGTGGCGAGCGCGAGGCCGACCGTCTGCACCATGTGCATGCCCGCGCCCACCAGCAGGAAGGAGATCGCGGCCGAGAGCTGCCCCGTCCAGGCCGGCGCCCAGGTGTCGCCGGAGAGGATCAGCAGCGCGAAGGGCATCATCGCGAAGCCGCTGAACTGGAAGATGGTGCCGAACCACATGTAGGGCACGCGCCGCCAGCCGAGGACGGAGCGGTGATGGTCCGACCGGAAGCCGATCAGCGCGCGCAGCGGCGCGAAGACCAGCGGCAGCGCGACCATCGCCGCCACCAGCCCCGCGGGCACCTGCAGCTCCACGATCATCACGCGGTTCAGCGTGCCGATGAGCAGCGCCGCCGCCATGCCCACCGAGATCTGGAACAGCGACAGCCGCAGCAGCCGCGACATCGGAAGATTCGCCGAGCCCGCATCGGCGAAGGGCAGCCACTCGGGCCCGAGCCGCATCCATTGCCGCGCCAGGCTGAAGCCGGGCCGGCTCATCGCCGCACCCATTCATAGGCGTGGGAGGTGTAGAAGCCCCGCGCCACGCGCCGGTGCCGGCCCGGCGCGAAACCGGCGAGGCGCGGCTCGGCGGCGATCAGGCGGCGCAGCCGCGCCTCGGCCAGGGGTTCGATCGCGGGCGCGCGGTCGCCGCGCGGAAAGAGCCGGCCCAGGGCGTGGAAGGCCGCGAGCAGCGGCGTGCGCGGCGCCACCGTGAAGAGCAGCGAGGCCCGGCAGCGCGGCGCGACGCGCGCCAAGGCCTCCACGATGTCCTCGGCGCGGTAATGGATCAGGCTGTCCATCGCCACGATGTGGTCGAAGGCGCCGAGCGACTCGTCCAGCATGTCGCCCACGCGGAAATCGGGCTGGTTGCCGGGCAGCGCCGCCGCGCGCGCGCGCGCATGGGCGATGAGGCTTCCGGCGAGATCCACCGCCACCACCGCGGCCCCGCGCGCCGCCGCCTCGTTGGCCAGCGCCCCCGTGCCGCAGCCCGCATCGAGCAGGCGCAGCCCCGCCATCTCCCGCGGCAGCCAGGAGAGCAGCGTCGCGCGCATCTCCGCCCGCCCCGCGCGCACCGTGGCGCGGATGCCGGAGACCGGCGCATCCGAGGTGAGCCGCGCCCAGGCCTCGGAGGCGGTGCGGTCGAAATAGGTCTCGAGCTCGCCCCGACGGGCGCTGTAGGTCGCACCCTCCATCAGTCATACCCCAGCAGGTCGAAGATCTCGCGGTCCTTCAGCGCCTCGGCGCCGCAGGGCTCGACGCCGGCCCAGAGCGCCTCGGCGATGCGCAGATACTCCTCGCGCACCGCCAGAACCTCCGGCGTCTCCTCCATCTCGAAGAGCGTCGCCTTCTTGAGGCGCGACCGGCGGATGGCGTCGAGGTCCGGGAAATGCCCGAGCAGCCGCATGCCCGTGCGGGCGTTGTAGCGCGCGATCTGGTCCGTCGCGGCGCTGCGGTTGGCGATGACGCCGCCGAGCCGCACGCCGTAGCTCTTCGCCTTGGCCGTGATTGCGGCCACGATGCGGTTCATCGCGAAGATGCTGTCGAAGTCGTTGGCGGCGACGATCAGCCCGCGGTCGGCGTGCAGCAGCGGCGCGGCGAAGCCGCCGCAGACCACATCGCCCAGCACGTCGAACACCACCACGTCGGTGTCCTCGAGCAGGTGATGCTCCTTCAGCAGCTTCACCGTCTGGCCGACCACATAGCCGCCGCAGCCCGTGCCCGCGGGCGGGCCGCCCGCCTCGACGCACTGCACGCCGGCATAGCCCTCCACCACGAAATCCTCGGGGCGCAGCTCCTCGGCGTGGAACTCCACGCTCTCCAGCACGTCGATCACGGTCGGGATCATCCGCTTCGTCAGCGTGAAGGTGCTGTCGTGCTTGGGATCGCAGCCGATCTGCAGCACCCGCTTGCCGAGCTTGGCGAAGGCGACGGAGAGGTTGGAGCTGGTGGTGCTCTTGCCGATGCCGCCCTTGCCGTAGACGGCGAAGACCTTGGCCGTCTCGATCTTCGCGAGCTGGTCCATATGGACCTGCACGCTGCCCTCCCCGTCGCCGATCCTGGCGCGGTTGGCCCCGCGGATGAGTTCGGTGCGGACGACGTGGTTCATGCGGCCATCTCCGGCGTGATGCCCTCGAGCCTGTCCTCCAGCTCCTCGCCGGCGCGGCGCAGCGCCTCCAGCGTGGCGGCGTCGGGGGCCCAGTAGCTGCGCTCCGTCGCCTCGATCAGGCGGTTCGCGATCTTGACGGAGGCGGTGGGGTTGAGCGCGGCCAGCCGCGCGCGCATCTCGGGGTCGAGCATGTAGGTCTGCGCGAGGTGCTGATACACCCAGGGCTGCACCTGGCCGGTGGTGGCGGACCAGCCCATCGTGTTGGTGACGTGCTCCTCGATCTGGCGCACGCCTTCGTAGCCGTGCGCGAGCATCGCCTCGAACCATTTCGGATTGAGGGCGCGGGTGCGCGCCTCGAGGCTCACCTGCTCGGCCAGCGTGCGCACCTTCCCCGCCCCGCGCGTCTGGTCGCCGATGTAGACAGCCGTCTCGCGCCCGCCGCGCGCGCGCCGCGCCGCCCGGCTGATGCCGCCCAGGCTGTCGAAATAGTGGCTGATGGTGGTCACGCCGCTATCGATGGAGTCGAGGTTCTGGTAGGCGCACTCGACGGTGGCGAGCAGGTGGTGCATCGCCGCCTCCTGCCGCCGCGGGCGGCCGTCCGCGCCATAGGCGAAGCCCTTGCGCTTCAGATAGGTCTCGGCAAGCTCGTCCTCGTCGGCCCAGGCGCCGTTGTCCACCGTCAGGTTCACGTTGGCGCCGTAGCTGCCCTCGGCGTTGCCGAAGACGCGCAGCGCCGCGTCCTCCATGCTGCCGCCATGCGCGGCGAGGAAGGCCAGCGCGTGCTTGCGGATGAAGTTCATCTCCTCCGGCTCCTCCGCGGAGGCGGCGAGGAAGGCGGCCTCCGCCAGCAGCTTCGTCTGCATGGGCAAGAGGTCGCGGAAGATGCCCGAGAGGCTGATCATCACGTCGATGCGCGGCCGGCCGAGCCGCTCGAGCGGCACGAGCTGCGCCCCGCAGACGCGGCCATAGCCGTCGAGCCGCGGCTCGGCGCCCATCAGCCACAGGGCCTGGGCGAGCGGGCCGCCCTCCGTCTTCAGGTTGTCGGTGCCCCAGAGCACCATGGCGATGGTCTCGGGCAGCCCGCCGGCCGCCTCGCGGTGTTTCGCGAGCAGCCGTTCGGCCTGGCGGGCGCCGTCCTCCACGGCGAAGGCGGAGGGGATGCGGAAGGGGTCGAAGCCGTGCAGGTTGCGCCCCGTGGGCAGCACCTCGGTGCTGCGCAGCAGATCGCCGCCCGGCGCGGGGCGCACATAGCCGCCGTCGAGCGCGTGCAGCAGCGCTGGGATTTCATGGTCCCGCGCCAGCAGCGCGTCGAGCCGCGCGCGCTCGGCCGCATCGGTCACGCCCGCCGCGTCGAGCAGCTCGGCGCGCTGCTCCGGGCCCGGCGTGCGCCCCAGCGCGTGCAACCCGTGCGGGATGAGGGTGTATTCCAGCTCCAGCAGCTCAGTGGCGAGGCGGTGCAGCCGCTCGACCACGCCTTCGAGCGGCCAGGGCGGCTCCGCCTCGGCGAGCTCCACCGCCGCGGCCTGGGCCTGCAGCATGGGCAGCATGGCCAGCGCCTCTCCGCTCTCGGGCTCCAGCCCGCGCCAGCGGTCGAGGCTCGCCTTGAGGTCGAGCAGCCCGCGATACAGCCCCGCATGCGCGACCGGCGGCGTGAGGTAGCTGATCAGCGTGGCGTTGGCGCGCCGCTTGGCCAGCATCCCTTCGGAGGGGTTGTTGGAGGCGTAGAGGTAGAAGTTCGGCAGATCGCCGATCAGCCGGTCCGGCCAGCATTCCGCCGACAGGCCCGCCTGCTTGCCCGGCATGAACTCCAGCGCGCCATGGGTGCCGAAATGCAGCACGGCATCGGCCGCGAACTCCTCGCGCAGCCAGCGGTAGAAGGCGGCGAAGGCGTGGGTGGGGGCGAAACCGTGCTCGAAGAGCAGGCGCATCGGGTCGCCCTCGTAGCCGAAGCCGGGCTGGATGCCGACGAAGACCTTGCCGAAGCGCTCGCCCAGGATGTGCAGCGAGGCGCCGTCCGTCTGCTGCCGCCCGGGCGCGGGGCCCCAGGCGCGCTCGATCTCCGCGAGCCAGGGCTGGCGCTTCACGTGCTCGTCCACCGGCATCCGCGCATGGACGTTCGCGAGCGCGCCGAAACGCTCGCGGTTGCCCTCCAGGATGCGCGCGCGCAGCGCCTCCACGCTCTCGGGAAGCTCCGCGTCGTAGCCCGCCTCGCGCAGCGCGCGCAGCGTGGCGTGCAGGCTCTCGAAGACGGCGAGATAGGCGGCCGTGCCGGTGTTGCCGGCATTGGGCGGAAAGTTGAACAGCACGATGCCGATGCGCCGGTCGGAGCGCGCCTTGCGCCGCAGCGCGATCAGCCGCGCCACGCGCTGCGCCAGCATCGCCGCGCGCTCGCGATGCGCCACCATCTGCCCCTTGCAGCGCAGCCCGTCGCAGCCGGGGCAGCGGCGCAGCGGAACCTCCGCACCGCAGCGGCCGCCGAAGGTGGCGGGCATGATGGCGCCGTCGAGCTCGGGTATGGCGACCATCATGGTCGCCTCGACGGGGGTGAGCCCGCGCTGGTCGGCGCTCCAGTCGGCGATGGTCTGGAACTCGAGCGGATGCGCGGCGATGTAGGGCACATCGAGCCGCGCCAGCATCTCCTCCGCCGCGCGCGCGTCGTTGTAGGCCGGGCCGCCGACCAGCGAGAATCCGGTGAGCGAGACCACCGCATCCACCACCGGCCGCCCGTCGCGCATGAAGAAGCGCTCGATGGCGGGCCGCTGGTCGAGGCCGGAGGCGAAGGCCGGGACCACCGACAGCCCGCGCGCCTCCAGCGCCTCGATCACGCCCTGGTAGTGCCCCGCGTTGTCCGCCAGCACATAGGAGCGCAGCACCAGCACGCCGACGCGCCCCTGCCTCCCCTCGGCCGGAAGCGCGCCCGGATCGCCCGCGATCGCGCCGGGCAGGCGCGGGTGGTAGAGGCCGATCTCGGGATACTCGACCGGTGCGGCGACCTTCAGCGCCTTCCGCCCGCCATAGCGCTGCACCAGCATGCGCGCCATGTTGGCGATGTTCTCGGCCGAGCCCGCCAGCCAGTATTGCAGGGCGAGCATGTAGATCCGCACGTCCTGCGCCGTGCCGGGAATCCACTTCAGCAGCCGCGGCAGCATCGCGAGCGTCTTCATCTGCCCGCGCCCCGATGCGCCATGCCCGCGCGAGCCGCGCAGCTTCCGCAGCAGCGCCAGCGCGCCCGTCGCCTCGGCCGACATGTCGAAGCGGCCGAGCCTGGTGAGCTTCACGATCTCGCCCGCCGAGAGCAGGCAGACCGTGGCCAGCGCCGCCTCGCGCCGGGCGGCGATGTCGGCCTGCACGGCGCGCACATGCTCGTCGAGGAAGAGCATGCCCGCCACCAGTATGTCGGCCCGCGCGATGTCCGCCCGGCAGGCGGCCAGCGCCGCCGGGTCGCTGCCCCATTCGTCGGCGGCGTGGACGATGAGCTCCACCTCCGGGCAGTCCTGCCGCAGCATCTCGCGCGCACGGTCCACCGCCCGGCCGAGATGGCTGTCCATCGTCACGACGACGAGGCGCAGGGCCTCAGCGCGAGAAATGGGCTTTGGCGTCATACAGGGTCTCGACCGTGATGGTGGACAGGCCGCGCGCGCGGGCGAAGCTTTCGGTGTTGCGCCGCGCCTTGCCGCGCACGAAGAAGGGGATCTTCCTCAGCTCCGCCTCCGCCTCGGCCGCCCAGGCGAGGGCGAGCGGCGCGTGCGCGGGCGCGGGCGCGGGTGCCGGTGCGGAGACGGGCGCGGGCGCGGCGGCGTGCCCCAGATGCGAGGGCGCGGTGTCGGTGAACTCGCCATCCTCGCGGAACATCCCGATCAGATGCTCCTCGAGGCCCATCATCAGCGGGTGCACCCAGGCGTCGAACAGGACGTTCGCGCCCTCGAAGCCCATCTGGGGCGAATAGCGCGCCGGGAAATCCTGCACATGCACGGGGGCGGAGATCACCGCGCAGGGGATGCCGAGACGCTTGGCGGTGTGGCGCTCCATCTGCGTGCCGAGCACGAGTTCGGGCTGCGCCTCGGCGATGGCCTGCTCCACCGCGAGGTAGTCGTCGGTGATGAGCGCCTCGAGCCCGAGCGCCCTGGCCGCCTCGCGCACCTCGCGCGCCTGCTCGCGCGAATAGCTGCCGAGGCCCACCACCTCGAAGCCCATCTCATCGCGCGCCACTCGCGCCGCGGCCACCGCATGGGTCGCATCGCCGAAGACGAAGACGCGCTTGCCCGTCAGGTAGGTGCTGTCCACGCTGCGCGAATACCAGGGCAGGCGCGAGGCCTCCTCGGCGAGCAGCGGCGTCGCGTCCACGCCGGCGAGCGCCGCGACCTCGGCGATGAAGTCGCGCGTGCCGCCCACCCCGATGGGGATGCTGCGCGTGAAGGGCTGGCCCAGACGGCGCTGCAGGAAGGCGGCCGCCTGGCCCGCGATCTCGGGATACAGCACCACGTTGAAGGCGGCGTCCCCGATCCGGGCGAGATCGGCCGGGCGCGCGCCCATCGGCGCCACCAGGTTCACCGTCACGCCGAGCCGGGAGAGCAGCCCGGCGATCTCCGTCACGTCGTCGCGGTGGCGGAAGCCGAGCGCGGTGGGGCCCAGGATGTTGCAGGTGGCGGGGCGCGCCGCACCCTTCGCGGCGAAGCGGCGCAGAAGCTGGTAGAAGGTCTCGGCCGCGCCCCAGTTCTCCTTCTTGGAGTAGGAGGGCAGATCGAGCGGCACCACCGGGATGTCGAGGCCCGCGCTCTCCGCCAGCCCGCCCGGATCGTCCTGGATCAGCTCCGCCGTGCAGGAGGCGCCGACGATCACCGCCTCGGGCCTGAAGCGCTCGGCCGCGTCGCGCAGCGCGCGCGTGAACAGCGCCGCCGTGTCGCCGCCCAGATCGCGCGCCTGGAAGGTCGTGTAGGTGACGGGCGGGCGACGGTCGCGCCGCTCGATCATGGTGAAGAGCAGGTCGGCGTAGGTGTCGCCCTGCGGCGCGTGCAGCACGTAATGCAGCCCCTCCATGCCGGTGGCGACGCGCATCGCCCCCACATGCGGCGGCCCCTCGTAGGTCCAGAGGGTGAGCTGCATGGCCTCAGACCCTCAGCATCTCGCGCCGGGCGAAGGGGCGCGCGTAGAGGCCGGCGAGGTCGGCGGCCTGGTCATGTCCCTGCACCGGCGTGAAGACCAGCTCGATGGACCATTTCGTGGTGATCCCCTGCCGCTCCAGCGGATTGGCGAGGCCAAGGCCGCAGACCACGAGATCGGGGCGCGCGGCGAGGCAGCGGTCGAGCTGACGCTCCACGTCCTGCCCCTCGGAGAGCAGCGCCGAGGCGGGCAGCAGCGGCAGCTCGCGCGCCAGATGCGCGCGGTGCAGATAGGGCGTGCCGATCTCCACCGGCTCCATCCCGCATTCGCGCGCGAGGAAGCGCGCCATCGGCACCTCGAGCTGGCTGTCGGGGAAGAAGAAGACGCGCCGCCCCTCGAGTCGCGCGCGCGGGCCGGCCAGCGCCGCCTTCGCGCGCGCCTCGGCCAGCGCCGTCGCCTCGCGGAAGCGCGCCTCGCCCACGCCCATCGCCTGCGCGCCCGCGCGCAGGAACTCGGTGCTGCCCTCGGCGCCCAGCGGGAAGAGCGCGGGGATGTGCCGCGCCCCGCGCGACTCCAGCAGCCGCGCCGTCTCGGCGAGGAAGGGCTGCGCCAGCAGGAAGCGCGTGCCCGCGCCGATGGCGGGCATCTCCCCCGCCCGCCGGGCGGGCAGGAAGGCCAGGCGGTGCACGCCCATGGCGGCGAAGAGGCGGCGCCACTGGTCCTCCACCACCTCGGCCAGCGCGCCGACGATCAGAAGCTGCGGCGCGTCGCTGCCCGGCAGTTCGGGCGCCAGCGCGGCGAGGCAGGCGTCCTCGCCCTGGGTGAAGGTGGTCTCGATTCCCGAGCCCGAATAGTTCAGCACGCGCACGCCGGCGAAGCGCGCATTCAGGCGCTGCGCCGCCTTGGCGAGATCGAGCTTGATCACCTCCGAGGGGCAGGAGCCGACGAGGAAGAGCAGGCGGATGTCCGGCCGCCGCTCGAGCAGCCGCGCCACGGTGCGGTCCAGCTCCTCCTGCGCGTCGGCGAGGCCCGCGAGGTCGCGCTCCTCCAGGATGGCGGTGGCGAAGCGCGGCTCGGCGAAGATCATCACCCCGGCGGCCGACTGCAGAAGATGCGCGCAGGTGCGGCTGCCGACGACGAGGAAGAAGGCGTCGCGGATCTTGCGGTGCATCCAGACGATGCCGGTCAGCCCGCAGAACACCTCGCGCTGGCCGCGCTCGCGCAGGACGGGGCGCGCCTCGCAGCCGGCTTCGAGCGCGAGGCTCATGCGCGCGCCGCCTCCAGCCGCGCGGCGCGCAGCTTCATGACGAACTGCGCGGCGTTGATGACGTAGGCGGCATAGGCGGCGAGGGCGAGCCACATCTGGAAATGCGTGTCGCCCCAGCCGAAGCCGAGCGCCGCGAGATAGGCCGTGTGCAGCGCCAGCACGAGCATGGAGAACACGTCCTCCCAGAAGAAGGAGGGCGCGAAGAGGTATTTGCCGAACACCTCGTGCTCCCAGACGCAGCCGGTGATCATGATCGCGTAGAGCACCAGCGTCTTGATCACGACGGAGGCCTCGGCGGCGAAGAGGCCCTGGCCGGTGGCGAGGTAGTGGAGCACGAGGCCGAGCGAGACGAGGAAGACCAGGAACTGCACAGGCGCGAGGACGCCCTGCACCAGCGTCCAGGGCGTGGCGTCGCGCCGGGCGCGCTCCTCCGGGGTGTAGAGGGGGCGGGCGGCGGGTTTGCGGTGCGTGCGCCCCGCATGGGTGCCGTAGGGGCAGGAGTCCAC
The DNA here is from genome assembly GCF_000425365.1 of Rubritepida flocculans DSM 14296. Classification (GTDB taxonomy): domain Bacteria; phylum Pseudomonadota; class Alphaproteobacteria; order Acetobacterales; family Acetobacteraceae; genus Roseococcus; species Roseococcus flocculans. Next base: position 40,055 of record NZ_AUDH01000025.1, read on the forward strand.
GGCGGCGATGAGACGGTCGAGGACGGGGCCTGAGAGCATGTCTTGACGATCCCTTCCGCTGCGGACGGGGCGGCGGGCGATGGCAGGCGGGAGCTGTTCCGCGCGCCACGATCCCGGCCGGCCTTGTCCGTTTCGAGCAGGGTCAGGCTAGGAGAAGCCCAGTCGGCATGTCAATCATTCTTGACGTAAAGATTGATTGACAACCCGCGACGGAACGTCCGACACTTGCCGCCAACAGGGAGTGGCGGACCGCCCATGACGCTGCGCAGCCAGACGAGCCCCGCCGCCGCGAGCCGCCCGCCCCTGCGGCGCGCCCAGCCCGTTTCGGCCCTTGTGCAGCGCCGCATTGGCCAGTTCCACCACCATCTCGCCACCGCCTTCGACCAGCCTCTCCCTTTCCCTCCGACCGGCTCGCGCCTCGCTCCGGAACGGGCGGAGCTCGAGCGTCTCACCGGCTTCGCCGCGGAGGGCGACGCGGAATCCCTGACTGCCGCTGTCAACCAAATGCGTCGCCTGGGGCGGTCGAATCAGCAGATTTGTCTCACAGTCCTGACAGCCGTGGCCCGCCGCCTCGGCGAGTGGTGGGAGGAGGACCGCTGCGGCTTCGTCGAGGTCACGCTGGGGATGCTGCTGCTGCACCAGATGCTGCGCGACCTCGGCCCAGGGCTGCGTCGCGGCCGCCTGGACCACCCCGCCCGCACGGCGCTGATGCTGCCCCTGCCCGGCGAGCAGCACGGCTTCGGCATCGCCATGGTGGCGGAGTTCTTCCGCGCCGCCGGCTGGCACGTGAGCGAGGATGGCGGGCGCGGCCTGCGCGGCCTCGCGCGGCGGGTGGGCGAGGAGTGGTTCGGCGTCGTCGCCCTTTCCTGCGGCGTGCGCGAGAGGCTGGCGGCGCTGCCCGCCGCCGTCGCGACCGTCCGCGCGCATTCCCTCAACCCCAATGTCGCCATCATGGTCGGCGGCGCCGCGCTGGCCGGCGATCCCGCCCTCGCCGCCTCCTGCGGCGCGGACGCCACCGCCGCGGACGCGGCCGAGGCGCTGCACCGCGCCGAGCGCCTCGTCGGCTTGATGGCGCTGCTGCCGTGAGTTACGCGCCATGTTCTCCATGCAGTTTTCCGAAGGAACGAGCATCAGGTGTTGGGTTTCGGAACCCCGAGCCAGTCGCTGGGGGACATGGACGCGGAGGCGGCCTCGCGCCTCATCGCGGCGGCGGCTGACGCCACGCTCGTGATGGACCAGGCCGGCATCGTCCGCGACATGGCCTTCGGCAATGCCGAGCTGGCGGCCGCGCTCGGCCCACGCCGCGCCTGGATCGGGCGCGCGCTGGCCGAGGCGGTGGGCGAGGACAGCCGCCAGAAGGTCGCGGAGATGCTGGCCGAGGCCGCGGCGCAGGAGGCGCCGCGCTGGCGCCACATCAATCTGCGCAGCGCCGATGGCGGCAACATTCCCCTCATGTGCGCCGCCACCCGCCTGCGCGGCTCCGAGCGCACCGTGGTCTTCGCGCGCGACCTGCGGCTGCTCGCCTCGCTGCAGCAGCGCCTCGTCGAGGCGCAGCAGGCGATGGAGCGCGAATACGCCCGGCTGCGCCAGGCCGAGACGCGCTACCGCCTGCTCTTCCAGATGTCGGGCGAGCCGGTGCTGGTGCTGGACGCCGCCTCGCTGCGCGTGCTGGAGGCGAACCTCGCCGCCGACCGCATCTTCGGCGCCCAGCCCGGCTTCCTCGACGCCTTCGCCCCCGAGGACAGGCCGCGCGTCGAGGCGCTGCTCGCCACCGTGCGCGCCGCCGGCACGGCGGAGGAGCGGCGCGTCTCCCTTCTCGGCACGGGGCGCGAGGCGCTGCTCTCCGCCTCGCTGCTGCGGCACGAGCGCAGCTCGCTCTTCCTCGTGCGCCTCGCCTTCCTGGGCAACGAGGCCCCCGAGCCCGCCCTGCCCGGCAGCCGCGCGCGCATCGCCGATTTCGTGGAAAGCACGCCCGACGCCTTCGTGCTCACCTCCGCCGACGGGCGCATCATCGCCGCCAACCCGGCCTTCCTCGAGCTCGCGCAGCTCCCGAGCGAGGCCACCGCGCGCGGCGAGGAGCTCTCGCGCTTCCTCGGCCGCCAGCCGGTGGAGCTGGACGTGCTGCTCGCCCAGGTGCGCGGGCGGGGTCCGGTCCGGCTGTTCCGCACCGTGCTGCGCGGCGACCAGGGCGCCGAGGCGGAGGTGGAGGTCTCCGCCGCCTCCGTGCTCGACGCCGGGCAGCATTGCTTCGGCTTCACCATCCGCGACATCGGCCCCCGCCCGCAGCCCATCGAGCCCGGCGCGCCCGCCCTGCCGCAGGCGGCGGGGCAGCTCACCGAACTCGTCGGCCGCGTGCCGCTGAAGGAGCTGGTGCGCGAAGCGACCGACGTGATCGAGAAGCTGGCGATCGAGGCGGCGCTCGAACTCACCAACAACAACCGCGCCAATGCCGCCGAGATGCTCGGGCTTTCGCGGCAGTCGCTCTACGTGAAGCTGCGCCGATACGGCATCGGCGATCCCGGGGCCGAAGAGGAGGAGTGAGGCGATGTCGGGGCGCGTGATGCCGAACCCAGCGGGGCGCCTCGATCCGGCCGCGGTGCTGGAGCTGTTCAAGCCCGTCACCTGGTTTCCGCCGGTCTGGGCCTTCCTCTGCGGCGCGGTGTCCGCCGGCGCGCCTTTCGACGGCAAATGGGGCTTCCTCGCCCTCGGCCTGCTGCTGGCGGGGCCCATGGTCTGCGCCACCAGCCAGGCGGTGAACGACTGGTTCGACCGCCATGTGGACGCGATCAACGAGCCCGGCCGCCCCATCCCCTCCGGGCGCATCCCCGGCCGCTGGGGCCTCTGGATCGCGCTGTTCTGGTCGGGCCTGTCGCTGCTGATCGGCGCCGCGCTCGGGCCATGGGGCTTCGGCGCGACGGTGCTCGCGCTCATCCTCGCCTGGCTCTATTCGGCGCCGCCGCTGCGGCTGAAGCGCAACGGGTGGCTCGGCTGCGCCGCCACGGGCCTCTCCTACGAGACGCTGCCCTGGATCACCGCGGCCGCGATCATGGCCGGCGGCGCGCCGCGGCCCGAGATCCTGCTCGTCGCGCTGCTCTACGGTATCGGCGCGCACGGCATCATGACGCTGAACGACTTCAAGGCCATCGAGGGCGACCGGCGCACGGGCATCGCCTCCCTTCCCGTCCTGCTCGGGCCCGAGCGCGCGGCCCGGGTGGCGTGCTGGATGATGGCCGTGCCGCAGCTCGGCGTCGTCGCGCTGCTCCTCGCCTGGGGCGCGATGTTGAGCCCGATCATCATCCTCGGCCTGCTGGGCGTGCAAGCCTGGGCCATGCGACGGATGATGACCGACCCGCGGCGGCTCGCGCCCTGGTACAACGCCACCGGCGTCGGGCCCTATGTGCTCGGCATGCTGGCCGCCGCCTTCGCGCTGCGGGGGATGGCGTGATGGGCGCGCGCGCCGGCCTCTCCTGGCTCGCCATCGTCCGGCTCGGCCTGGTGCAGACGGCGCTCGGCGCCATCATCATCATGACCACCTCCACGCTGAACCGCGTGATGGTGGTGGAACTCGCCCTGCCCGCCACGCTGCCGGGACTGCTGGTGGCCATCCACCACGGCGTGCAGATGCTCCGCCCGCGGCTCGGCTACGGCAGCGACATGGGAGTGCGGCGCACGCCCTGGATCGTCGGCGGCATGGCGGTGCTGGCGCTGGGCGGCGTGGTCGCGGCGGCGGCGGTGGCGCTGATGGGCGCGGCACTCGTGCCGGGCATCGCGCTCGCGGCGCTCGGCTTCTTCCTCGTGGGCCTCGGGGTGGGGGCGGCGGGCACCTCGCTGCTCGCGCTGCTCGCCTCGATGGTCGAGCCCGAGCGGCGCGCGCCGGCGGCCACCATCCTGTGGGTGATGATGATCGCGGGCTTCGCCGTCACCGCCAGCATCGCGGGGCGGCTGCTCGATCCCTTCTCGCCCGCGCGGCTCGTCGAGGTGACGGCGGGCGTCTCCGCGCTCGCCTTCCTCGTCGCGGTGCTCGCGCTGCGCGGCGTCGAGGGCGCGCCCCTCGCACCTCCCGAGGGCCAAGGCGCGAAGCCCCCCTTCCGCGCGGTGCTGCGCGAGGTGTGGGCGGACGCGACGGCGCGGCGCTTCACCGTCTTCGTCTTCGTCTCGATGCTCGCCTACAGCGCGGCGGACCTGATCCTCGAGCCCTTCGCGGGCGAGGTGTTCGGCCGCTCCATCGGCCAGTCCACCGCGCTCGCGGGGCTGCAGAACGCGGGCACGCTGGGCGGGATGGTGGTGATGGCGGTGTTCGGCAGCGGCGTGCTGGGCGCGCGGGCCGCCTCGCTGCGGCTGTGGATGGTGGCGGGCTGCATCGCCTCGGCCGCCGCGCTCGGGGCGCTCGCCTTCGCGCCGCGCATGGAAGCCGCGCCGCTGGAGGCGCTCTACGTCGCGCTCGGGCTCGCCAACGGCGCCTTCGCCGCGGCCGCCATCGCCACGATGATGCAGCTCGCCGGCCGGCAGCGCACCGGCACGCGCATGGGGCTGTGGGGCGCGGCCCAGGCCATCGCCTTCGCCATCGGCGGCTTCTCGGGAACGGTCTTCGCCGATCTCGCGCGCGCCGCCTTCGGTGCGGCCGCCCCGGCCTATGGCTTCGTGTTCCTGTGCGAGGCCGCGCTGTTCCTCGTCTCGGCCGTGCTCGCCGCGCGCCTCGCGGGCGTGCGGGCGCTGGAGCTTCGCCTGTCCCGGATGAAGGAGGCCGTGTCCTGACCGAGCAGACCTACGACGTCGTGGTGGTCGGCGGCGGCCCTGCGGGGGCGACGGCGGCCGATGACCTCGCGCGCGCCGGGCTTTCGGTGGCGATGCTCGACCGTGCGGGGCGGATCAAGCCCTGCGGCGGCGCCATCCCCCCGCGCGCCATCCGCGACTTCGCCATCCCCGACCACCTCCTCAAGGCGAAGATCACCTGCGCGGACATCGTCTCGCCCAAGGGCAGGCGCGTGCCGATGCCGGTGGAGAACGGCTTCGTCGGCATGGTGGACCGCTGCGAGTTCGACGAATGGCTGCGCCAGCGCGCCGCCGCCTCGGGCGCGCAGCGCCTCACCGGCGAGGCGGAGCGGCTGGAGCGCGACGCGGACGGTCTCGCCGTCATCGCCTACCGGAGCAAGGCGGGCGCGCCGGCGCGGGTGCGGGCGCGCTTCGTGATCCTCGCCAACGGCGCGCGCAGCGAGCTCGCGCGCCAGGCCATCCCCTCGCAGGATCATCCGCGCTGCGTCTTCGCCTACCACGAGATCGTCAAGGCGCCCGCGCCCGGCGCGCCCGGCGTGACCTACGAGGCGACGCGCTGCGACGTGATCTACGACGGGCGCACCTCGCCCGACTTCTACGCCTGGATCTTCCCGCACGGCGAGACGGCGAGCATCGGCACGGGCTCGGCGCGCAAGGGCTTCGGGCTGCGCCCCGCCACCGCCGAGGTGCGCCGGCGCATGGGCCTCGATGCGGCCGAGACGATCCGCCGCGAGGGCGCGCCCATCCCGATGAAGCCGCTGAAGCGCTGGGACAATGGCCGCGACGTGGTGCTGGCCGGCGACACGGCGGGCGTGGTCGCCCCCGCCTCGGGCGAGGGAATCTACTACGCCATGCTGGGCGGGCGGCTCGCCGCGGAAGCGGTGCGCGAGGCGCTGGCCAGCGGCGATGCGCGCGCGCTCGCCACCGCCCGCCAGCGCTTCATGAAGGACCACGGCAAGGTCTTCTGGATCCTCGGGATCATGCAGACCTTCTGGTACAGGAACGACTGGACGCGCGAGCACTTCGTGAAGATGTGCGAGGACAAGGACGTCCAGCGCCTCACCTGGGAATCCTACATGAACAAGGAGCTCGTGCGGCGCGACCCGCTGGCGCACGTGAAGATCTTCTTCAAGGACATGGCCCATCTGCTCGGGCTCGCGAGGGCATAATGGATCTGGCTTCCCCCCATCACGCCCGGGCGCGCGCCACGCGGCACCACGGCCCGCAGCTTCCGCTCCGGGTGGGCACGCGCGGCTCCCCGCTCGCGCTCTACCAGACGCGGTATTTCCTCGACCTGATCCGCGCCGTCTGCCCCCTGCTGCGCGAGGTGGAGGCCTTCGAGGAGCACGAGATCAGCACCGCCGGCGACCGCGTGCAGGACCGCCGCCTCGCCGAGATCGGCGGCAAGGGCCTCTTCGCCAAGGAGATCCACGAGGCGCTGCTGGACGGGCGCGTGGACTTCGCCGTGCACTCGCTGAAGGATCTGGAGACGGAGCTGCCGCCGGGCATCGTGCTGGCCTGCACGCTGCGCCGCGAGGACCCGCGCGACGCGCTGGTGCTGGGCGAGCCCTGCCTTGACGCCGCGGAGGCCGCGCGCCAGGCCGGCGCCTCGCCCTATGCGGCGCTGCCCTTCGGCGCGCTGATCGGCACCGCCTCGGTGCGCCGCCAGGCGCAGCTTCTGCACGCGAGGCCCGATCTGCGCTGCGAGGTGATCCGCGGCAATGTGCAGACGCGCCTCTCGCGCGTCGGCGCGGGCGAGTTCGACGCCTCGCTGCTCGCCATCGCTGGCCTCAAGCGGCTCGGGCTGGAGGCGCGCGCGGGGGTGGTGCTCGATCCGGACGACATGGTGCCCGCGGCCTGCCAGGGCATCATCGGCGTGACGGTGCGCGCCGACGATGTGGAGCTGCACGAGCTGCTCTCCGCCATCTGCGACCCGGACAGCCGGCCCGTGAGCCTGGCCGAGCGCGCGCTGCTCGGCGCGCTGGACGGTTCCTGCCGCACGCCCATCGGCGGGCACGCGACGCTGACCGGCGACGGCCAGATCCGCCTCACCGGCCTCGTCGCGCGCGCCGATGGCAGCTTCCTGCTGCGCCGGACGGTGACGGGATGCGCGGGCGATGCGGAGCGCCTCGGCCGCGCCCTGGGCGAGGAGCTGGCGGCGGACAGCCCGGCGGACATCTTCGGATAGCGGCGCGGCGCTACAGCCGGCGCGCCGCCGCCACCGCCGCCTCGCTGCCCCAGCCCACCAGCGCGCCCCAGCCGCGCAGCACCGCGCCCACCACGCCGCCGTGCCGCTCGCGCGCCTCGTCGCGGTGGTGGACTTCCTCCTCCTGGCACTTCGCCAGCATGGCGCGCAGCTCGGGGAAGATCGCCTCCGCGTCCAGCCGGTCGAGCTGCTGCTGGTAGTGGTGGTCCACGAAGCTCTCCACCGAGTCGATGGTCGCATAGACGGCGCGCGGGCCGAACAGCGCGGGGATGGCGCCGGTGAGCCAGCCGGCCACGCGCCAGAGCGGCAGCAGGCGCGAGCGCCGCGCGGGCGGCAGCACCTCCTCCAGCAGGCGCAGATGGCCCTGTTCGGTCGCCATGTGGCGTTCGGCGAAGCGGCGAAGCTCCGCATCACGGCAGAGGGCGAGGATGCCGCGGTAGATCATCACCGCCCCCGTCTCGCCCGCATGGTCGGAGCGGAGTTCGGCGATCAGCCAGTCGGGATATGCAGTCATTGGGCGCGATGTGGGCTGGACGGGCCGCGCGCCAAGCCCATCTGCCCCGCATGGCCGACCCGCCCGCCTGCACGGTCTATTACGACGGCGCCTGCCCGGTCTGCGCGCGGGAGATCGCGCATTACCGCCGCTGCGAGGGCGCGGAGCGCCTCCTCTTCGTGGATGTGAGCGCGGGCAGAGACCCCGCGCCGGACCTGACGCGCGCCGCAGCGCTGGCGCGCATGCATGTGCGGGCGGCCGACGGCAGGCTGGTGAGCGGCGCGGCGGCCTTCGCGGTGCTGTGGCAGGCGCTGCCCGGCTGGCGGCGGCTCGGGCGGGTCGCGGCGCTGCCGGGCGTGGCGCAGGCGCTGGAACTCGCCTATCGGGCTTTCCTGCGTGCAAGGCGGATCTGGCGGCACGGCTGACGAAAACCTCATCGCGCCGAAAATTGTTGAACGCCGAACTCAACCATTATGGGAGGCGAGGCCGGACGGACTCCCCCGTTCGCGCCCGGAGACAACGCCGATGCGCTTCCCTCTCCTCGCCGCCGCGCTGGCCGCCGCGCTTCCCCTGACCGCCCAGGCCCAGGAGGCCGGCAACCCCGAGAACGGCCAGCGCCTGTTCAACCAGTGCCGGGCCTGCCACACCGCCAATCAGGGCGGGCGCAACGGGGTGGGGCCGAACCTTTACGGCGTGGTCGGGCGGCCCGCCGGGGCCATCGAGGGCTTCCGCTACTCGGCGAACCTGCGCGAGCGCGCGGCCGCGGGCCTCGTGTGGAACGAGGAGAACCTGCTGGCCTATCTGCGCGACCCGAAGGCGGTGCTGCCGCAGGGCAACATGTCCTTCCAGGGTTTCCGCGACAATGTGCAGAACGCGCGGGACGTGATCGCCTATCTGCGGCGCAACGCCGGGGGCTGAACCCCGCCGTCATGCCGGCGGGCAGCGTTCTCGGCTCGTGATGCGGTCGGCACGACATGCCGACCGTATCGCGCGCAGGGTTGACGGACGCATCAGCGCCAGCGCCGCGCGATGTCCCACAGATGCGCGGCGAAGGCGGCGAGCAGCGGCAGCGCCACCCAGGGCCATCCCGCGCCGGTCAGGGCGGCGCGCAGCGCCAGGGCGAAGGCCGCCCCCGCCAGCAGGAAGGGCAGCAGCGGCCCCAGCCCCGGTCCGCGCCCGGCGAAGCGCCGCAGCGCCCAGAGGCCCAGCGCCTCCAGCCCAAGGGCCGCGAGCACCAGCTCCGCCGCGAGACCGCTCGCGAAGAGGCCGGACATCATCCGGGGCGCTTCGGCATGAGGGCGGCGACGGGCGCCCGGGGCGGAAGGCGGCTCATGAGGCCATGATAGAGGAGGCGCCCCCTGCTCGCCTCGCGCAGAAGCCATCTTTTCTCCATGCGCGTCCGCTTCTATTGCTGTGCATCCGGTGGGGGGAGGATTCGGGCCTTGCAGGCCGGCGCAGCCTTCCCACACAGGGAGAGGGACCGCGCAACCAGGAGGAGATTCCAGATGCGGGCTTGGATGGTGATGGGTGCGGCGCTCGCTCTGGCGCCGATGAGCGGGGCGATGGCGCAGGACGCGGAGGCCGGCCAGCGCGTGTACAACCAGTGCCGCGCCTGCCACACGATCAACGCGGGCGGCCGCAACGGCGTGGGCCCGAACCTGCACGGCTTCTGGGGCCGTCGGGCTGGCCAGGTGCAGGGGTTCCGCTACTCGGCCAACATGCAGCAGCTCGCCGAGCAGGGTCTGACCTGGGACGAGGCCACGCTGCGCCGCTACCTCACCAACCCGAAGGATGTGGTGCCCAACGGCTCCATGGCCTTCAACGGCATCCGCAACGAGCAGCAGCTCAACGACCTGCTCGCCTTCCTGCAGCGCGCCAGCTCGCAGTGATCGCCTGACGAGGCGACGCACGCCGCCGGGGCTTCCCCGGCGGCGTTTTTCATGCCCGCCGGCATGGATGAGTTTCGGTGCGCCGCCGCCCGTATCAGTTACCCACCGGCGATCCCGACCCGCCGTGGATGAAACTGTGGCACTATGATTTGGCTGGTGGCGAGGTCGGCATGGTCATGGTGCGCCAGAGCCCGCGTATCAGTTGGACCCGGAAGGCCCCGAGCACCCTCGCTTGCGCCAAGGGCGGCGACGCCTGGGAGCGCGCTGTCTAGACTTCCCTTCTTGGGCCTTCTCCACCGGTCTTGGCAGAGGAGGAGAGAGCGATGGAAGTGCTGCATCCCCGCTGTGCGGGGCTTGATGTTCACAAGGACAGCGTGACGGCGGCGGT
>NZ_AUDH01000026.1 GCF_000425365.1 Rubritepida flocculans DSM 14296
TCCGCCCGGCGCGGCTATCCGCACCGCCGCCGTCACGCTGTCCTTGTGAACATCAAGCCCCGCACAGCGGGGATGCAGCACTTCCATCGCTCTCTCCTCCTCTGCCAAGACCGGTGGAGAAGGCCCAAGAAGGGAAGTCTAGACAGCGCGCTCCCAGGCGTCGCCGCCCTTGGCGCAAGCGAGGGTGCTCGGGGCCTTCCGGGTCCAACTGATACGCGGGCTCTGGCGCACCATGACCATGCCGACCTCGCCACCAGCCAAATCACAGTGCCACAGTTTCATCCACGGCGGGTCGGGATCGCCGGTGGGTAACTGATACCCTGGCTTGCTCCGAAGGGGCGCGTCGCTGCCGAGCGGGGGTGACCCGAGCGGACCGATCCGCAAGAGCTTCCCGCCACGAGTTGCCCGTTGCCGGCGCGACAAGCCTTCGCCATGGTATCCGCAGGCGGTAGCGCCGGTCGCGCAAGCGGCTTCGCCGCCGCAGCACTCCGGCCTGGCATCGGGACCCGCGGCCACCCAATCGCTGTCGCCGCGAAGGACGTCGTAATGTTCATCTCGGGCGCCGTCGGCCCGGCCCCGTGGCGCCGGACGAGCGAACTCGCGGGAGACCGGGGCATGCAGGCGCGGTGCGCGCCGCATGCGTGAGCAGTGGGGCAGCCAGGCTGGCTTCATCCTGGCCGCGGTCGGCTCGGCGGTCGGGCTCGGGAACATCTGGCGCTTCGCCTATGCGGCCGGCGAGAACGGTGGCGGTGCGTTCCTGTTGGTCTACCTCTTCGTCGTGCTGACGCTCGGCGTGCCGCTGGTCGTCGCGGAGATCGCCATCGGGAAACATGGCAGGGCGGACGGCGTCACTGCCTTCGAACGCCTTGCCCCCGACTCCGCCTGGCGCCGAGTCGGCTGGCTCGGCGTGGCGGGTTCGGCGCTGATCCTGGCTTATTACTCCGTCATTGCCGGCTGGGCGCTGCGCTACTTCTTCGCCGCCGCCCGTGGCACGCTGTGGGACCGTCCGCCAGGCGGCTTCGCCGAGGGCTTCAGCGCCTTCATCGCCCATCCGATCGAACCGCTCGGCTGGCATGCGGCAATGATGGCGCTCAGCATGGCCGTCGTCGTCGCAGGCGTCGCGCGCGGGATCGAGCGGGCGTGCCTGTGGCTGATGCCCATGTTGGCGCTCATTGTCGTGGCGCTGGCTGGCTTTGCCCTGACTTTGCCGGGCTCCTCCGGAGGCGTCGCGTTCCTCTTCGGCCCGACCTGGTCGGCGCTGCTTGACCCGCGCGTCATCCTCGCCGCCATGGGCCAGGCCTTCTTCTCGATCGGCCTCGGCATGGCGGTATACATCACATATGGCGGCTATCTGCGGCCAGAGCAGCGCATCCCCGGTCCGGCCGCGGCGATCGTCGCCTGCGACACCACCTTTGCCATCATCGCGGGGCTGGCGATTTTCCCAGCCGTCTTCGCCTTCGGCGGCAACCCGGCAGCTGGTGCGGAACTCGCTTTCATCACCCTGCCCGACATCTTCCTGGCCATGCCGGGCGGCAGGGCGGTGGCGATCGCCTTTTTCTTCCTGCTGAGCGCCGCAGCGCTCACCTCCATGATTTCGCTCATCGAGGTCCCCGTTGCCGCCCTGATGCAGCGTGCCGGACTGCGGCGCCGCGTGGCCGTACTCGCCGTCGGCGGCGCCGCGCTGCTGGGCGGCGTGCCGCCGGCGCTCGGTTACGGGCCGCTCGCGTGGCTGAACGTGACCGGCCGGCCGCTGCTGGAGGAGGTGGACCACGTTGTCTCCAACCTCATTCTGCCGCTGGCCGGATTTGGCCTCGCGCTATTCTTCGGCTGGGTGCTGCCCGCTGGCACGGCGCTGGAACTTGCGGGGATACGCGGCGTAGCCGGGGCGCTACTGCTATGTGCGATACGCTACCTCGCGCCGGCCTTCATCCTTGGATTGATGTTGTTCCGGCTGGCCTCAGGCTGATCCGGCCCAGTCACGTAGCCGGCCCGCATGTGATGCGCTCGGCGGCGCGCGCGGCAGCGTCATGGAAGGGCAACAGCACAAGATCGGCACCGCGCCGCAGCAGCTCCTGCGCCTCCACCTCCGACTGCGCCGTGACCGCGACACTCCCGCCGAAGCGCTCGCCGCGCAGCACAGTGATCAGGGTTAGGTTGTGGTCCTCATGGGTCAGCCCGCCGGCGCGGCTCGGTATGGCGGAGATCGCCCAGCGCGCATGCGCGAGCGGCAGCGCTGTCATGAGTTCCGGATCGGTCGCATCGCCATAGATCGCCTGATGGCCGGCGCGGCGCCACGCGCGCACCGCCTCGGGGTCGAAATCAACCCCCAGCACCGAATAGCCGCGCCGGCGCAGGTTCTCGGCGATCGCGCAGCCGAAGCGGCCGAGCCCGAACAGCACGACGTCGGGACGCACGACCTGCCCGTGCGGCGCATCTTCCGCTGTCGCAGCTTCGCGCCACGGATGCGCGCGCTCGAAGACCCGCAGCGGCCGGTCGAACCAGGCGGCGAGACGATGCGAATGCTGGATCATGTAGGTAGAGAGCGTGATGGTGGTGATTCCGACCAGGGTGACGAGACCGAGCGCAGGCTCCGCCACATGGCTGAGCGCCACGCCCATGGCCATCAGGATCAGCGAAAACTCACTGATCTGCGCGACCGTCAGCCCGGCGAGGAAGCCGGTGCGCCGCCGGTAGCCCATCGCCCCCATGATCGCGACGACGATCAGCGGGTTGCCGATCAGCACGAAGGCCGCGAGCAGCGCTGCGGCGCCGAGCTGCCCGCCCATCTCACCGAGGTCCAGCCGCGCACCGAGCGCGATGAAGAAGAACAGCAGCAGGAAGTCCCGCAGGCTCGACAACCGGGCGGCTATCGCCTCGCGGAAGCTGGTCGAGGCGAGCGAGACGCCGGCGAGCAGCCCGCCGAGTTCCTTGCCCAGGCCCACCATGTCGCCGATGGCGGCGAGCAGCGCCGCCCAGCCGATCGCGAAGCCCGCCAGAAGCTCGGGCGAGCCGGCCAGCCGCGCCGTCAGCGGTTCCGCGACGAAGCGGATGACCAGGCCCACGAAAACCAGCATCGCGGCCCCGCCCGCCGCCACCTGGACCAGCCCGCCGAGCGCCGCCGCCTGCCCCACCCCGACCGCCATGGCCGAGACCACCACCATGGCTAGCACCACCACAATGTCCTGAACGATCAGGAAGCCAAGCGCGATGCGGCCGTGCAGGCTGTCGATCTCTCGCTTGTCCGACAGCAGCTTGACGATGATGATCGTGCTGGAGAAGGTCAGCGCGACCGCGACGTAGAGACTGGTCACGGCATCGAGGCCGAGCAGCAGGCACAGACCGAAGCCGATCACCGCGGTGAACATCACCTGGCCGAGGCCTGTGGCGAGCGCCACGGCACCGAGGCTGCGCACGAGGCCGATATCGAGCTTGAGGCCGACCAGGAACAGCAGCACGGCGATGCCGAGTTCGCTCAACAGCTCGATATGGACATCGGAGCGCGCGATGTTCAGCACGCCCGGCCCCGCGAGGATGCCCGCGCCGATCAACCCGACGATCAGCGGCTGGTGGAGCAGCCGCGCGACAAGGCCGGCGCCCGCGCCGAGGGCCAGCAGAGCGGCGATCTCATAAAAGACCGAGGCCGCGATCAGCTCAGTCACGACTGGCTACCGGGGGGCGCCCGCGGGCGTACTCAGGCGCCTCGGGTGGGACGGCAAGGACGTCGCAGCGCGCCGCCGCAAGCACCTCGGCCGCCACGCTTCCGAGGACGGCGCGGCGCAGGAAACCCGCGCCGGCAGTGCCGATGACGACGAGGTCGGGGCGTGACTGCTCCGCGGCCTGCACGATGGCCGCCGCCGCCCGCCCGGCCACCACGCGCTGCTCTGGCCGATACGGCAGGCCGAGCGTGGCGACGCAGGCGGCCAGCGCGGCGGCGGCCTCGCGCGCAGCATCGGCTTCGTGCGCCGCCACGGCGGCCGGCGGCGCGTCGGCCAGTGCCAGCGCGCCAAGGCCGGGCGGCTCGAAGGCGTGCAGCAGCGTCAGTCGCGCGCGGTCGAGCAATCCCAGTCGTACCGCGACATGAAGTGCCCGCGTCGCATGCTCGGAAAGGTCGGTGGCGGCGAGCACTTGGCGGTATGGACCGGCCGGCGCCCGATTGACCATCAAGACCGGGCAGCGGCCGTGGCGCATGACCCGCTCGACCGTGGTGCCGACGAAGATGTCGCGCAGCGGTCGGCGCCGGTGCTCGCCGAGCACGATGAGTTCGGCCTTCCACGTCTCGGCAACGCGCAAGATCGCCTCGAAGGGGTCGCCTTCCTCGATCAGCGGGAGAATTGGAAGCGCCGAGGCCTGTCCGAGGGCGGCGACCTGCTCGTGAAGGATCGCCGATGCCTCGCGACGTTCGGCCTCGACGAGGCGACGCGGCTGGTCGTCGTCGACCGCGTGCAGCACGAGCAACTCCGCGCCCGTCTTGGCGGCGATGAGCGCGGCGCGGCGCAGCGCGCGGTCGGCGCGCGACGAGAGATCGGTGCCGGCGAGGATCCGCCGGGAAGCGCGCCCCTGGTCGATGTTGCCATCCAAATCCGGCATCTGCCTGTTCCTCCGATTGCTTCGACGCCATTTGCGAGGCGCCGATACGGCCGCCACGCGCTTGTGCTGCGCCCGCAAGGAGGCAGGGCAACGCGCTGCCCGCCCGCCGTCGCCGCTGGTGGGCGCAGCCCTGGCGCGAGGCCGCGCCAACAGCCGCATCCGTCACCACCAGCCGAGCGCCACGAGTGCGAGATGCAGCGCATAGACCGTCCCTGCACTGATGGCGAGGACCCATGCCAGCGCCAGCAGGCCAAGGCAGAGGGCGACGAGCACCGCCAGGCCGTCGCGCGCGAGCAGGCCGAGACCGAGCAGGATCAGCGCGATCCCGGGGGGCTGATTGCCGAACGGTACCGGGGGGATGAGGGCGAGCCCCAGCAGGCCGATGCTCGCCCCAATTAGCGGCCGGGCGGCCGCGCCGGTGAGCCAGCGCAGCCGCCCCGGCCGCAGCCACCGCTCGACTCGCTCCACCAGCGGCAGCGCGCGCCGGAACACGGCGGCGAGGGCGTTGTGGGGCAGGCCGATGCGCAGCAGCACCCCCGGCAGCCGGAGCCGCCTCGCGCCCAGGCCGAACTCCACGCCGATCAGTATCAGGAGCGTTCCCGCCACCGGGCCGGTAGGCAGGACGGGGATCGGCAGCAACGAGGGGAGCGCCAACAGCACCACCGCCAGCGGCACGCCTGCCGAGCCCAGCCCATCCAGCAGCATGCCGATGGTTGTCGCCTGTCCGGCCTCGGCCTGGGCCGCGACACGGCGCAGCGCCATTGATGCCGGGTGATAGGATGTCGCGGTCATCGCAGTGGCGCACGACGAGATGCGCCCGCTTCGCGCCGCACAGGCGCGTGGCTAGGACTTGGCCAACGCCGCGCGGCTGCCGATTTCAGGTGGCATGCTGCCACGACGCACCCTCCTCGCCTTGCTTCCCTCCGCCTGCGCCGCGACGCCCCGACAGCGCACGGGACCGCCGGCGGGGACGGGCAACTCCCTCGTTGTCATCGCCGAATCCTGGCATACTGAGATCTGCCTCCCGGCTCATGCGCTGGTCTCCACGCCGCTCGCGCCGCTGCGGGCCGGTGCCCCGGCGGCAGAGGCCTTCGGCTTCGGCTTCGGGCTCGAGAGCTGGATGCGGGCGGATCGGCCCGGCCTGAATGAGGCGCTTGAAGCGTTGGCCAGCGGCCCCGCGGTGGTCTCGATCCGCGCGCTCGATGGCTCGGTGCCGCCGGGGGCGGAGGAGATGGTTGCCCTCCGGGTCCCCGAAGCCGGCATCGCCGCCATCGCCGCCTTCATCGCCGGCCAAATCTCCGAACCTGTGCCGCCCTCCCTGCCGGCGGGCGCCGGGCTCAGGCTGGTGCCCTCCTCCATCGCCTACTCGCTGCACTTCACTTGCAACACATGGGTCATGCGCACCCTCGCCGAGGCCGGGCTGCCGGTCCCGGTCGCCGGGATCGTCCTGCGCCGCCAAGCCATGGCGGCGGTTCGGGCGGAGGCGGAGCGTCAGGCGCGCACGCCCCGGGATGCGGGAGGACGCGCCGCGGATCACGCCGTACGAGGCCAGCCGCGGCCATGACATGGCCTGATCGTCCCGGCACCGCGGTCACGGCACGATCGCAACTTTCATTACCCCATCCCGCTGGTGACTGAAGAGATCGTAGGCCTCAACGACCTGGTCCAGCTTGAAGCGATGCGTGACCAGCGGCTTGAGGTCGAGCCTCCCATTCGCGATGACCTCCATCAGCCGTCGCATGCGCTCTTTGCCGCCAGGGCAGAGCGTCGTGACGATGGTATGATCGCCGAGGCCGGCGGCGAAGGCGTCATACGGAATTGTCAGGTCGGTCGAATAGACGCCGAGCGAGGAGAGCGTGCCGCCCGGCCGCAGGACGCGCAGCGCACCCTCGAAGGTGGATTGAGCGCCGAGCGCCTCGATCGCCACGTCGACGCCGCGCCCATCCGTCAGGCGCATGATCTCCTGCACCGGATTGACCTTGGAGAAATCCACCAGGTGGTCGGCGCCGAGGCGGCGCGCGATGGCGAGCCGCTCGGGCACGCGGTCCACGGCGATGATGGTGGTCGCGCCCATCAGCTTCGCCCCGGCAGTCGCGCACAGGCCGATCGGTCCCTGGGCGAAGACCGCCACGGTGTCGCCGATCTGCACCTTGCCGCTCTCGGCGCCCGAGAAGCCGGTGGACATGATGTCGGGGCACATCAGCACCTGCTCGTCCGTTAGATTGTCCGGCACCGCGGCGAGGTTCGTCATGGCATCGGGCACCAGCACGTACTCGGCCTGGCATCCGTCGATCGTGTTGCCGAAGCGCCAGCCGCCCATCGGGCGCCACCCGTGCTTCGTGCCTGCGCCGTCCTGGCTGCACCGCCCGCAGAGGCACGCATTCGACCAGCCGGAAGGCGTGATGGCGCCCGCGATCACCCGCTGGCCTTCGCGGTAACCCTTCACGCCCGATCCAAGGCGCTCGATCACGCCGACCGGCTCATGGCCGATCGTGAGTCCCTCGGCAACCGGATACTCACCCTTCATGATGTGCACGTCGGTGCCACAGATCGTTGTCGTGGTGATGCGGAGCAGCGCGTCGAGCGGGCCGACCTCGGGGACGGTCTTCTCGCGCAACTCGATCTTCCCCGGTTCGACGAAGACGGCGGCCTTCATGGTCTTGGGCATCGGCATGCTCCCTCGAAGTGGACGTCTCGGCGCGCCTAGCGCGCTCCGAGCAGGAAGGGTGGCGGCGCGGAGAACTCGGTCTCCACGCGCTTAACGCCGGGCAGTCCCTCGGCAAGCACCCGAAGGGCGCGGCGGATGTCCTCGGAGCCGCAGAAGCCGTGCAGGCGCACGACACCGTCGGCGACGTCGAAGAACATGAGCTGTCTGTCGAACCAGGGCTGCGCGCGCAGGGCGGTGGACAGGGCGCGCCGGATCTCGGCATCCGATCTCGCGACGGCAGTTCCACCATCGCAGATGATGAGCGCGCGCAACAGGTCTGCGCGGGAGACAATCCCCACCAGGACGCCGTCACGCAGCACGGGCACGCGGCGCACGCCGCGCGTCTCCATGATGTGCGCGACCTGCTCCGCCGTCGCATCCTCGCCCACGCTTGCCACTTCCATGGTCATGGCATCCTTCACCGTGCGGCCGTGGATGCGGGCGAAGCGCGCGGCGTCCGTTTCCGGCGCGCGGAACAGGCTGGCGAACCAGCCCGCCTTTGGCGACGCCGAATCGGCGAGCCTTTTGATCAGGTCGCCCTCGGTGATGATCCCGACCAGCAGCCCGTCATCCCGCACCACCGGCGCGCCCGACACGCCGCGTTCGGCCATCGCGCGAGCCGCGGCTTCCAGGCCCATGTCCGGCAGGAAGGTCAGCAGGCCGGTCGACATCAGATCACGCGCGAGCATCTCGCTTCTCCTTTCCGTGGCCCGCGCCGTGACGGACCGCTTTCGATCAATGATTGCATCGGGAGCCTCGGGGCCGTAACCCGTCACAGGGCAGATCTGATGCTGTTTCGTCGCCCAGGGCTTCGACCTGGGTTGTTCCAGTGCCGACGGCGCCAAGGGTAATCGGCTCCCGGCAGGTCTCGTGAGCGGCGAGAAAAGCCTCGAGGTCGCGTGGAATCACGCGCCACTCGCGGCCGAGATCGATGGCGCGGAGCTCCCGGAGCCTGATCCAGTGACGGACGGTGGCCTCCGACACCTGAACCACGTCCGCGACTTCCTTCATGGTCAGGAACCGTCGCGTGAGCATCGTGCTCCTCCCGGTTGCACGCTCATCAGGGTTGCAAGATTGCCCGTGAGCAACACTGGCCCACATTGATGTGCATCAACGCCCTTTGGGCCGTATCGAGTGGGCTTGAGTGCCGCCCCGCCGTTGTCGCGCGGCAACGCGACCACCGGCTCACGCATCGGGTGCGCCGATCGCCGCGGCGATCCGCTTCCGCAGGGCGTCCGCGATCCGCCGGGCCTCGGTGTCGCCGGTCCCTTCCGCGGCCAGGTCGGCCGGCATGCACGGAGCGAGGAACTCCACCGAGAGGCGGCGGAACCGCGGCAGCCGGCGTGATCTCGGCCAAGCCTCGAAGGTCCCGCGCAGCACGACCGGGACGACCGGCACGTTCCGTGGCGCGAGCACGACGCCGATGCCGGGCCTGAACGGCTGCAATCGCCCGTCATGGGACCGGACCCCCTCGGGGAACCAAGTGAGCGCGTGGCCGCGCAGCAGCGCCGCACTGCCGAAGGCGAGGCTCGCCGCGGTGGCGCGCCCGGCATCGACGGGAAGGATGCCGGCCATTCGGGCGAAGGCGCGCCGCACGGGCGAGGTGACGATGAGCTCGCTCCAGCCGGCCCAGTACATCCGTTCGAGCCGCGCCGGGTCCAGCGCGGCGGCGATCGCGAAGGGATCGAGGTAACTCGCATGGTTCGGCGCGAGCACGAAGGGGCCGCCGGCGGGAAGCCGGTCGGCGCCGCGCACGGTCAGCCCGAACAGCCGGCGGAATACCACGCGGTTCACCGCCGCGAGCGCGCGCCCGACCATCAGCCGGGCGCCGCCGCGCGGGGCAAGCCAGCGCAGCTGGGCCTCGTCCAGCACGCGCTCGGGCTCGTCGAGCGGCACCCCGGGATCGGCCCCGGCATCGCCGCCCTCCGCGACCCGCACCAGCAGGTCGCGCACGGTGCGGATCTCGGCGATCGTCGCGTCGGACAGCGTGACGCCGGCCCGCTCAGAGACATCGAGGGAGAGGTCGAGCCAGCCGATCGAATCGATCCCGATGTCGAGCTGGAGGTCGCTGTCCGGTCCGATGCGGCGGTCGGCGAAGCGCTCGCCGAGCAGTCGGAAGGCCGCCATCGCCTGGTCGTTCTCGAGCAGCGCCCGGTCGTCGGCGGAGAGGCTGTCGATCGGCACGAGGCCGGGCGCGCGGCCGGGACCCTCGCGGCCCGCCTCCGCGGCGCGCGCATAGGCCTGCGCGATGAGGTGGCGGCGCGGCTTGCCCAGCCTCGTGCGCGGGATCGGCTCGGTGGTCAGGCGGTATTCGGCGAGCCGCTGGTAGGTCGGCAGGCCGCGCGAGACCTCGCGCACGGCCTCTCGGACCGCCGCTTCGCCCCCGTCCTCGGCCCGCGCGGCGCGCGCCGGCACGATCAGCCCGGCGAGGCGGCCCTCGTGCTGGAGCACCGCGATCTCCTCGATCGCCGGATGCGCCTGGTGGGCGTCCTCGATCTCCTCGGGCTGGAGGTTCTTGCCGCCCTCGGTGACGATCACCGTCGACAGCCGCCCGGTGAGCTGCAGCCAGCCCCCTTCGTCGAGCCGGCCGAGGTCGCCGGTGCGGAACCAGCCATCGGCGGTGAAGGCCTCTGCCGTCTTCTGCGGCAGCGCATGATAGCCGGCGAAGACGCCCGGGCCGCGCGCCAGAACCTCGCCCTCGGCGGTCCCGTCGGCCGCGCCCTCGATCCGCAATTCCGTCTCCGGGATCGCGCGGCCGACGGTCTCGAAGCGCATCGCGCCCGGCGGGTGGATGGTGAGCATGGGCGCGGTCTCGGTGAGCCCGTAGCCGCTCGCCACCTTCCAGCCAAGCGCCTCCATCGCCCAGGCGGTCTCGGGCCGCAGCGCGGCGCCGCCCGAGACGACGATGCGCAGCGTGGGTCCGAGCCGGCGGTGCAGCGGGGCGAAAAGCGTCGGCCCGATGCGCCAGCCGAGGCGCCGGCGCAGCAGGCGCGACAGCCCGAGCGCGGCACGGAACAGCGCCTGCGCGGCACCCCCGCCGCGCCGCATCCGCTCGGCCAGCGCGCCGACGAGGGCATCGAAGAGCCGAGGCACGCCGATCATGACCGTCGGCCTGCCGGATTGCAGCGCGGCGAGCACCTGCGCGCCGGTGAAGCCCGCCGGAAGCACGACGGCGAGGCCGGCGGAGAGCGGCGTGAGCACGCCGAGCACCAGCGGATAGACGTGGTGCAGCGGCAGCGGCAGCAGCACGCGGTCGTCGACGGTGACGACGCCCGTGCCGGCGAGCACGCGGAGCTGGTAGATGAGGCTTCCGTGCGTCAGCGGCACGCCCTTGGGCGGCCCCGTGGTGCCCGACGTGTAGAACAGGATGGCGCGATCCTCGAGCCCGACCGGAGCGAAGGCGGCCTCGCGGCCCTGCTCCGGCGTGTCGTCCTGGGCCAGCGGCAGCGCGCGCACGCCCTCCTGGCCGAGCGGCCTGCCCAGCCTTTGCGCCGTGGACGGCGCGACCAGCGCGACGCGCGCCCCGCTGTCGCGCAGCACATGGCGGAAGGTCTCGGCGCCGAGCGTGGCGTCCACCGGGACCACGCAGGCGCCGCAATGCAGGATGGCGAGGCAGGCCTGGATCCAGTCCGCGCCGCCCGGCCCGCAGAGGATGACGGGATCGCCCGGCCCGACGCCGGCATGCACGAGACGGCGCGCCCGGCGCTCCACCTCGGCGGCGAGGTCGCGGTAGCTGACCAGCCGCATCCGGCCCGGCTCGAAGGCGAGGATCGCATCGCGCGACCCGCCCCGCGCGAGGTCGTGCACCGCAGCCTGGAGCGTCGGGGGCAAGTCGCGCGATCTATCCATGGATGTCATGCCGTCCTGATACTCCTGATACTCCTTGCAGCGCGCCGTAATGCTCCTCGCGGCGCTGTCGGGTGCGAAAACGCACGCAGCGGCGACCGGGCCCTTCGCTCCGTCGAGCCCCGCCAATCAGTCACTCTCGCCCGGAACGGCCGCCGTTTCCAGGGAAGCGTCGGCAAATGCCGCTGGCCGGCATTGATGTGCATCAATGCTCGTCGGGAGCCGTTGGGTGCACCTGGGCGCCGTTGGCCACGAACGGCGGCGGGCTCGGACCGACGGCGTGACTATGCGCGGAAGGACAAGCGGGGGCGAACGGAGGGCGTTCCGCCCCCCGGTCGCGTGCCATGCACTTGAAAACCCGCCTCGTGCGTGCCTCATGCGGCGGGGTCTGAATTAAACGCAAAGGAGGCCGGGATCGTGGCCATTACGACAATCGCGCTGCATGTGGAGCCGGACACGCTCGGTGCTGTGGATGCGTCCATCGCACTGCCTCTGGCCCTGGCGGAGGCGCACTCCGCGCATGTTGCGGCGCTTGTGTTCGCAGCCAGCCTCTATCATGCCGAGCCGGCGGGAGGCGACGCCGGCATGCCGGAGGCCGAGCAGGCGGCGCGCGAAGACGGCGTGGTGCTGCACGTCCGGTCGGCACTCGAGGCGCGAGGCCTGCGCTTCGACGTCCGCGGCCGCAGCAGCTTCGCCTACGGTGTGGGAGAGGTCCTCGCGGACCAGATGCGGGTCAGCGACCTCGGTGTCATGTCCTTCGGGTCGGGCGCCGACATGGGCAAACGCTGGGTCGCCACTGGCGGCATTTTCTCCTCCGGGCGCCCGATGCTGCTCGTTCCGCCGAGCCAAACCGCCCCGTCCGTGCCCGCGCGTATCGTTGTGGCCTGGGATGCCTCGCCTGCCGCTGTGCGCGCGGTCCACGGCGCACTGCCGTTCATGAAGCGGGCGGAGACGGTGACGGTTGTGAGTGTCACCGACGATAAGGAGTTCCGCCCGGGGCAGTCAGCGGTCGAACTGACCCATCTGCTGGCGCGGCACGGCGCGAAGGCCGAGTTCCAGCCGGTGCAGCGCGGCAACGGCGGGGTGATGCCCGCAATCCTGGACGTTGCGCGGAACATCCAGGCGGACATGATGGTGATGGGGGCCGTCCGCCACGCGCCCCTGCACAATCTTCTGTTCGGCAGCGCGACGATGGACTTGCTCGACCGGGGGCCGGCGATGGCTACGTTGCTCGCGGCCTAGATCGGCGCACGACCCGAACCGCGGAGGCTTGGCGTCCGGTGCCGCGCCGCCGGACGCAGCTTGGTCTCTCGACTTCAGAGGAGATGCGACATGTCACTTCCGCCGGCCGCGGAACGGGGACGCGGACCGACCGCGGATGGCCCCACCTGGCACAGCCTCGAGACGGAGGAGGCGCTGGGCCGTCTTGGTACGGGGTCTGCGGGCCTCACACGCGGTGAGGCCGCCCGGCGCCTCGCCGAGCACGGCCCGAACACCCTTCCGGCGGCAGCCGCGCGCAGCGCCCTCCTTCGCTTCCTGTCGCATTTCAACAACCTGCTGATCCAGGTCCTGCTCTGCGCGGCGGCGATCACCGCCGCGCTCGGCTACTTCAAGGACGCCATCGTCATCCTTTGCGTCGTGCTGGTGAACGCGACCGTCGCCTTCATCCAGGAGGGCCGGGCGGAGCAGGCGCTCAACGCGATCCGTGATATGCTCAGTCCACACGCCTCGGTCCTGCGCGATGGCACGCGCGTGACGGTCAGCGCGGCTGAGCTTGTGCCGGGCGACGTAGTACTGCTCGAGCCGGGCGACCGCGTTCCCGCCGATCTGCGGTTGCTGCGCGCCCGCGGCCTGCGTGTCGAGGAAGCGGCTCTGACTGGCGAATCCGTACCCGTAGACAAGACGACCGATCCCGTGACCTCGGGCGCGCCGCTCGCCGACAGGACGTCTATGGCATTCTCAGGCACGCTGGTCGCCGCGGGGCAGGGAATGGGCATTGTCGTCGCCACGGGCGCCGCAACGGAGATCGGCCGCATCAGCGGCATGCTCGGCAGCGTTCAGACGCTGATGACGCCACTGCTCCGCCAGATGAATGCCTTCGCGAAGCGCCTGACCGTCGTTATCCTCGGGTTGGCAGTCCTGATCTTCGCCTTCGCGTGGCAGATGCGCGGTTTCGGCTTCGAGGAAGCCTTCATGGCCGTGGTCGGTATTGCGGTCGCCTCCATCCCCGAGGGGCTGCCGGCGGTGATGACCATCACGCTCGCGATCGGTGTGCGGCGCATGGCTGCGCGAAACGCCATTGTGCGGCAGTTGCCGGCGGTCGAGACGCTCGGTGCGGTCTCGGTCATCTGTTCCGACAAGACTGGCACGCTGACGCGCAACGAGATGGCGGTCGCGGTGGTTGACGCCGGGTTCGGGCGGTTCGAGGCCTCGGGTTCCGGCTACGCCCCGGAAGGCACGGTGACCCATGCGGGCGAGACCCCGGGGCCGGCCGCGAGAAGCCTGCTCCAGGAGCTCGCCCAGGCCGCCGCGCTGTGCAACGATGCCGCGTTGCGCGAGGGCCCGGATGCCGGCTGGATCGTCGCGGGGGACCCGATGGAGGGAGCCATGCTCGCCTTCGCCGCCCGCGCCGGATTGGCGCCGGAGGCGACGCGTCTGCGACATCCGCGCCGCGACGAAATCCCCTTCGACAGCCGCCATCGCTACATGGCGACGCTGCATGCCGGCCATGAAGCGGCCTTCGTCTGCGTCAAGGGCGCGCCGGAACGCGTGCTCGACATGTGCGCCGCCGTCCGGCGCGAGGACGGCGCCGCGCCGCTCGACGCGGCAGCTTGGCGCCTCCGGGCCGAGAACCTCGCGGCCGAGGGCATGCGCGTGATCGCCGTGGCGACGAGGACCGACCTGCCGCACGGTACCGACACGCTGTCGCCCGCCGACATCGAGGGAAAGCTGGTGCTTCTGGGCCTCCTCGGGCTGATCGACCCCCCGCGTGAGGAGGCGGTCGCGGCGGTGGCGGAGTGCCAGGCCGCCGGCATCCGGGTGAAGATGATCACCGGCGACCACGCCGCGACCGCAAGCGCGATCGCGCGCCAAGTCGGCCTGCTGGGGGCCGACAAGGTCGTCACCGGCGCGGAACTCGACACGATGGACGACGCGACATTGCGCACGCGCGCAAGAGAGAGCGACGTCTTCGCCCGCACCAGCCCCGAGCACAAGCTGCGCCTGGTCGAGGCGCTGCAGTCAACAGGTGCCGTCGTCGCCATGACCGGCGACGGCGTGAACGACGCTCCAGCGCTCAAGCGCGCCGATGTCGGGGTGGCGATGGGCCGCAAGGGCACGGAGGCCGCCAAGGAGGCGGCCGAGATGGTACTGGCCGACGACAATTTCGCGACCATCGCCGCGGCCGTGCGCGCCGGGCGCACTGTCTACGACAACCTGACCAAGACCGTCACCTTCCTGCTGCCGGTCAACGGTGGCGAGGCCATGAGCATCGTGTTGGCGATCCTGCTGGGCACGCAGCTGCCGATCACGCCGACGCAGATCCTGTGGGTGAACATGGTGAGTTCGGTCGCGCTGGCGCTCACGCTTGCTTTCGAGCCGACTGAGCCCGGCACGATGCGTCTGCCGCCGCGCCCGGCCGGCCAGCCGCTGCTGACGGGCTTCGTGGTCTGGCGCATCGTCTTCGTCTCGCTGCTGTTCTTCGGTTGTGTCTTCGGCATGTTCAAATACGCCACGGCGCAGGGCATGTCGGTCGAGGCGGCGCGGACCATGGCCGTGAACACGCTGATCGCGGCCGAGGTCGCCTACCTGTTCAGCGTGCGCTACCGGCACGGCGTATCGCTGACCTGGCGCGGCGCGCTCGGAACGCCTGCGGTGCTGATCGGCGTCGCTGCGGTGGTGGTGCTGCAACTGCTTTTCACCTACGCCGCGCCCATGCAGGCGCTGTTCGCATCACGGCCGCTCGACCCGCTGACGGAGGGGTTGCCGGTGCTTGCCGTCGCTGTTCTGGTCCTGCTTCTGCTCGAAGCCGAGAAGGCGCTGATGCGTCAATGGGGCCGCGCCAAGCGCGGGCGCGATTGAATCACGAATCGCGAAAGCTGTGATGCTTGCGCGCCTCCGAGGCGTTTTGACCGCTGCGCTTGGACCCCAGGACTCGCGCTCCGCGCAAGCTGCCTCGATCGCGTATCCCCGTGTCGGGATTTATCATTGCTGGTCGTCCGGATCGCACCAGCCGGACGCCACGGGTGCCGATGCACGCGCTGCCGATCGCTGGTAGTGTCGCGGTGGGCGCAGGGCGCCCATGGCCTGGCGCGGAAGGACACTTCGTGAACTCGGAGAATAAGCCCGTCGACGAGGCGCTCATCCGGCACCTTCAATTCGTCATTCGCAGTTGCGTGCGCGCACTGGCGATATTGATGGTATTTGTCATCGTGATGGGCGTTGTCGATGTCGGCTGGACGATCTGGCAAATGCTGATCTCGCCGCCGCGTTTCATCATGACCATCTCGGATATTCTGCTCACCTTCGGCGCCTTCATGGTCGTGCTCATCGCCATAGAGATCTTCGTCAACGTAAGGATCTATCTGCGCGATGACATCTTCCACGTGAAGATTGTCATCGACACCGCCCTGATGGCGGTGGCGCGAAAGGTCATCGTTCTTGACATGGAGAAGACGGAGCCGCTCGCTGTCCTGGCTCTTGGCGGTCTCGTCGTCGCATCCGGCGTCTGCTACTGGCTCGTCCATAGGACGGCGGGACGCAGCTTGCGTATCGGGCAGGACGACAGCAACGGCGATCCACCCGCCCGCCCTGGCGCCAATGCTGCCGGCTGACCGTCCGGACCGAGCGCCCGCGCTGGTCAGTCTTGAACTCGCTCTGCAGGGTGGCGGCGCGCATGGCGCCTTCACCTGGGGCGCGCTGGACCGACTGCTCGACGAGGACGGCATCGAGATCGTCGCGATCAGCGGCGCCAGCGCGGGCGCCGTCAACGCCGTTCTTCTGGCCCACGGGCTGATGCAGGGCGGTCGCGCGGCGGGTCAGCGCGCCCTGTGGCAGTTCTGGAAGAACGTCGGCCGCGCGGCGCATGCGGCGCGGCTCTCCGCCGGCCCTTTCGCCCCCTTGTTCGCGGCGTCCGGACCGGCGCAGACCGAATGGGCGCCCTTCGCGCTGTGGTCGGCGACCCAGGCCGCCTGGCGAGCCTTCGCCGAGACGGCGGTCGGCGGCTTCGGCGGCCCGGCCGCCCTGTCCAACGACCTCAATCCGCTGCGCCGCCTGCTGGCCGAGGCGGTGGATTTCGACCGGCTGCGCGCCGCCGACGCGCCGCGGCTGTTCCTCTCGGCGACCGATGTCGCGACCGGCGCGCTGCGCGTCTTCCGCAACGCCGACCTGACGCCCGAGGCAGTGCTGGCATCGGCCTGCCTGCCGCAGCTGTTCCGCGCCGTCGAGATCGAGGGCCGCGCCTACTGGGATGGCGGCTACCTCGCCAACCCGCCGCTGGCGCCGCTGATCGCGGAGGCGGACGCACACGACCTGCTGATCATCCAGCTCACCCCGCCCGAGCGTCGCGAGGCGCCGCGCGGCGCCGTGGATATCGCGGCGCGACTGAACGAGATCGTCTTCAACGCGAGCCTGGTCAACGAATTGCGCGCGATCGGCGCGCTCCAGCGTGCGCTGGCGGCCGGTGCTGGGGTGGGTGGTGGCACCGAGCCCCTGTTCACCCGCCTCGCCGGACTGCGCCTGCACCGGATCAGCGCCGACGAGACGGTCTTCGCGCTTGGAGACCGCGGGCAGCTCTATCCGGAATGGTCGTATCTGCAGCGGCTGCACCAGCAGGGCGCCGATGCCGCCGCAATCTGGCTCGGGCGCCACCGCGCCGATCTCGGCCGGCGCGCCACGCTGAAATTCCCACCCGATGCGGGGGCGCTGCCGTGAGCGGCGTCCTCGGCATCCTCGCCGCTCTGACGGTGCTGATCCTGCTCGCCTATCGCGGGGTCAGCGTGCTGATCGCCGCGCCCCTCGGCGCCGCGCTCGCGGTGCTGGCGGCGGGCGGGCCGCCGCTCGCCGCGCTGCTGCAGACCATGATGCCCGCCCTCGGCGGATTCCTCGCGCAATTCCTGGCGCTGTTCGTGCTGGGCGCGATCTTCGGCAAGCTGATGGAGGACACCGGCTCGGCGCGCGCGCTGGCGCAGGCGCTGGCGGACCGGCTTGGTCCGGCCAACGCGATCCCCGCGGTGGTTCTGGCCTGCGCCGCGCTGACCTATGGCGGCGTGTCGCTGTTCGTCGTCGCCTTCGCGGTCCAGCCGCTGGCCGCCGAACTGTTCGCCCGCGCCCGCCTGCCGCGCGCGCTGATCCCGGCGACCATCGCGCTCGGGGCCTTCACCTTCACCATGACGGCGCTGCCCGGCACGCCGGCGATCCAGAACGCGATCCCGATGCCCTTCTTCGGCACTACGGCCTTCGCGGCGCCGGGGCTCGGGCTGGTCGGCGGCGCGGTGATGCTGGGCTTCGGCCTGGCATGGCTGCTGTGGCGGGCGCGTCGTGGCCGGACCGCCCGATCCGGCCCGCCTGCGCGAGATGGCGCAGGGGGAAGGCTTCGACATCGCCGAGGCCCGGCGCGGCGACGACGCTGTCGCCCTGCCGCCGCCCCTGCTGCTCGCGGTCGCGCCGATCGTGCTGGTGGTTGCGCTGAACGGGCTCTTCGCGGGCCTTGTGCTGCCGGCGATCGACGGCGCAGGCCTGGCCGATTCCGGCCCTGCCGCCGCGGACCCCGCGAAGTCGAGGGGGCTCCGCGCGATCCTGCTCGCGCTCGCCGTCACCATCGTCCTGATGGTCCTCGCTAATCGGCGCCGGCTTCCCGGGCTGATCGCGACGCTCGGCGCCGGCGCCAATGCCGCCGCGATCCCGGCGCTCAACACGGCGGTGCTGGTGGGTTTCGGCGCGGTCGTCGCCTCGCTGCCAGCCTTCGGCGTGGTGCGCGACGCGGTGCTCGGCATCGCGCCGGGCAATCCGCTGATCTCGCTGTCGATCGCGGTGAATATCCTGGCCGGAATCACCGGCTCGGCCTCGGGCGGGATGAGCATCGCGCTCGCCACCATGGGGGACACGTATCTCGCCCGCGGGCTCGCCGCCGGCATCGCGCCGGAGGCCCTGCACCGTGTGACCGCCATCGCCACCGGCGGGCTGGATGCGCTGCCGCACAACGGCGCTGTCGTCACGCTGCTGGCGGTCTGCCGGCTGACCCACCGCGAGTCCTATGCCGACATCTTCGCTGTCGCCTGCGCCGGACCAATCCTCGCGCTGCTGGTCGTGCTCGTCCTCGCGGCTCGGTTCGGCGCCTTCTGACGCGCCTTCGCCTCACGCCGCCGGCCAGATGGACCAGACATAAGCGACATAGAGCGCCAGCAGCGCCGCGCCCTCGCGTCGGCCGATCCGCCAGCCGGTGCGCCCGAGCAGCAGGAGCAGCGCAGAGGCGCCGACCATCACCCAGACGTCGTAGGCGACGATCGCTTCGGGCACCGTCGTCGGCGCGAGCAGCGCGGTCGCGCCCCCGATGCCGAGGATGTTGTAGATGTTGGAGCCGAGAACGTTGCCCAGCGCCACGTCGGCGTGGCGGCGCATCGCGGCTATCACCGAGGTCACCAGTTCCGGCATCGAGGTGCCGACCGCGACGATGGTCAGCCCGATCACCGTCTCCGAGACGCCGAGCCCGCGCGCGAGCGCCACCGCGCCATCGACCAGCAGGCCGCCGCCGAGCACCACCAGCGCAAGCCCGCCGAAGGCGAAGCCAACGGAGAGGGCAACCCCCTTCCAGCCTGCCCCCGGCGCCGAGGCGTTGGTCGCGTGCAGGCCGCTCGGATGGACTTCCTCGAAGGCGAGCGCCTTCTCGAAGGCGGCGGTGTGGCCGAACTCGCCGCGGCTCTCCTCGCGCCAGGCGTAGGCGATGTAGGCGACCAGCCCGGCCAGGAACAGCGTGCCCACGGCGCGGTCGAGCATGCCGAAGATGCCGACGCCGGCGAAGGCCAGCGCGACCGCCGCGCCGATGGTGCCGTCCCGCCGCAGCGCGCCCCGCCCAACAGCGATCGGCGTGATCAGCGCGGCGAGCCCCAGGATCACCAGGATGTTGGCGATGTTGGAGCCGACGATGTTGCCCACCGCGATCCCCGGCGAGCCAGCCAGCGACGCCTTCACGCTGGTCACGAGCTCGGGCGTCGAGGTGCCGAAGCCCACCAGGGTGAGGCCGATCAGCAGCGGCGACACGCCCATCCGCTCGGCGATCTGCACCGCGCCGCGCACGAACAACTCGCCGCCCAATATCAGCAGGGCGAGCCCACCGATCAGCGGCAGGGCGGTTTCCATATACGATCTCCTCGGTCCTCGTGCAGGCGGTTGTATTCCGGCTCCCGTCGAATGCGCACAGCGCGGCGCCGATCGCCCTCGGAGTATGTGCAGCAATCGAAGTTGTGCCTGAATGCCCGTTGATACTGGTCACCTCTTTCGGCCTGTCGCCAGCCCGAGGGGCATTCATTCACCAACGCTCGGGCGAGCAGGACGCTCGCCGACCCCTCGCGCAGTTGCCTGCGCCGCGGCGCCGGCGCGCACTCCGGCCATGCGCTTCCCGGCTTGGTGTCCGGCATTATTGCGCCCCGCCGAACGGCCAGGGCCCGGTGCCGGTCAGACTCGGCGCGCAGAGCAGGCCAAGCAGCTCCACTTTGGCCGCGGGGTGACCGCTCACAGCGCGCCCGGGGGCCGCGGCGGACTGTCGATGGATTGGCGCGGCAGCACGCCGGCGAGCGCGTCCGTGCTCCCGGGCCACAGCGGCGCGCCGCCGATATAGGCGGCGCGGCCTAGCGCGTGGGAAGAGATCGGCACCGTGACGAGCAGGAACAGCACGATCAGGCCGACCCGCAGCCAAGCCTCGCCGCCGCCGAAGGCGAGCCCGGCCCCGACCAGCATCAGCCCGGCGCCGACCACGCCCGCCTTGGTGGCGGCGTGCATCCGCAGGAAGGCGTCGGGCAGCCGTGCCACGCCGATCGCCGCGATCAGCGCGATGGCGGCGCCAAGCACCAGAAACAGGGCGGCCAGGGCCTCAGTCATCGCGCGCCTCCGGCGAGCGCGAGGCGCGGGTGATGAAGGCGGCCACGCCGACGGCGCCGACGAAGCCCACCAGCCCGAGGCCGAGCGCGATGTCGAGCAGCGCGAGGTGCCCGCCGGCCACCGCCGCCAGCGTGGTGGCGCCGACCGCGAGCAGGCCGAGCAGGTCCATCGCCACCGCCCGGTCGGCGATGCCCGGGCCGCGCAGCATCCGCCAGGCGGTGAGCGCCACCGCGGCGGCGAGCAGCAGCGCCGAGAGCGCGAGGGCCGCGCCCATAAGGGTCATGGCAGCACGCGCATCGCTGGCGCCTCCAGCCGCTCGGCGATGGAAGCCCGCACCGCGTCGGGGTCGGCCGCGTCCATCGCGTGGACATACATCACCTTGCGGTCGCGCGAGACATGCAGCGCCGTGGTGCCGGGGGTGAGCGTCACCATGTGGGCGAGCAGCGTGACGCCGCCCGCCGAGCGCAGCCTGAGCGGCACCGCGACGATCCCGGGCCGCAGCTCGAGGCGGGGCGAGAGCGTGGCGCGCATCACCGCGGCGGCCGAGAGCAGCAGCTCGCGCAGGAACAGCGCCGCGAGCCACAGCCAGGCGATGAGATTCCAGGGGCGCGGCCGGCTCACGGGCGGGCTCCGAGCACGGCGGCGATATAGGCCTCGCGCCCCGCGAGCTGTTCGCCGGCGGCCAGCGCATAGGCGGCGAAGGGCTCGGCCCACAGCCCGATGCCGAGGGTGACCAGCGCCAGCGCGGCGACGGGGCCGAGCAGCAGCCAGCGCTCGCGCCCGGCCAGCGCGACCACCGCGGCGCCCTCCGGCGGCTCCTTCCAGAACGCCTCGATCCAGATCTTGAGCATCGAGTAGAGGGTGAGGATGCCGGTGCCGAGCGCCACCGCGGCGAGCGCGTACCAGCCCGCGTCGAAGCCCGACTTCACCACCATGAACTTGGCCCAGAAGCCCGACAGCGGCGGCAGCCCGGCGAGCGACAGGGCCGCGATCGCGAACAGGATGCCGAGCCAGGGGTCGCGCCGCCACAGCCCGCCGAGCGCGGCCAGCGAGAAGCTGCCGCCGGCGCGCCGGATCGCGCCCGCCACCAGGAACAGGTTCGCCTTCACCATGATGTGGTGGATGATGTAGAGCACCGCGCCGGCGATCGCGAAGGGTGTAGCCACCGCCAGGCCCACGATCATGTAGCCGATCTGGCTGATGATGTGGAAGGACAGGATGCGCCGGATGTCCCAGTGCGCCGCCGCGCCCAGCACGCCCACCACCATGGTGCCGGCAGCCACCGCCCACAGCAGCGGCGCCATCCAGTCCTGCCCGGCCGGGAAGACCAGCGTCACCAGCCGGATCATCGCATAAACGCCGACTTTGGTGAGCAGCCCGGCGAAGATGGCGGCGACCGGCGCGATCGCCGTGTGGTAGGAGGCCGGCAGCCAGAAGAACAGCGGGAACACCGCCGCCTTGGCGCCGAAGGCCGCCAGCAGCAGGAAGGCGACGGCGGCGGCGGCGCCCTGGTTGGGCACCTGGGGCATCCGCCGCGCCATGTCGGCGAGGTTGAGCGTGCCGGTCAGCCCATAGACGAGGCCGACGGCGATCAGGAAGACCGTCGTGGCCATCAGGTTCAGCACCGCGTATTTCACCGCCGCGTCAAGCTGCTCGCGCCCGCCGCCCAGCACCAGCAGGCCGAAGGAGGCGATCAGCATCACCTCGAACCAGACATAGAGGTTGAACAGATCGCCGGCCAGGAAGGCGCCCGCCACGCCGAGCACCAGGGCCGCCAGCAGCGGATGCCACAGCGCCTCCTGCGCGCGCATCCCCGCATCGGCCGGGGCATAGGCAGCGGTGGCGGCGTAGATCAGCGCGGTGATGGCGACCATGGCGGCGGCGAACAGGTCGGCCACCATGGTGATGCCGAAGGGCGCGGGCCAGTCGCCCATCTGCGAGGCGATGACGCCGCGCCCCAGCACCTCGGCCACCAGGGCCGCGCCGCTGACCAGCATGGCCGCCGCCGCGGTGGCGGTGACGGCGCGCTGGACGAGGGGCCGCCCGCGCAGCGCGGCCGAGAGCGCGCAGGCCAGCAGCGGGATCAGCACCGGCAGGGCCAGCAGCCAGTCGGCACGCGCGGCGATCATGGCCGCGCCTCGGCCTCGGCGGCCTCCTGCTTGTCGGTGCTGGGCAACGCCGCCGGCTCGGCGCGGCGCAGCGCCTCGGGGTCAAGCGTGGCCTCGCTCCGCCAGGTCGCCCAGGCCAGCACCATGACGAAGGCGGTGAGGGCGAAGGAGATCACGATGGCGGTCAGCACCAGCGCCTGCGGCAACGGGTTGGAGGCGCCGGCGGCCAGCGCCTGCGCGCCCCGCTCAACCAGCGGCGGCGCCGTGCCGGCCACGCGCCCGGCGGCGATGATGGCGAGGTTGGCGGCGTTGCCGAGCAGCAGCAGCCCGATGATCACCCGCGGCAGCGAGCGCGCCAGCAGCAGGTAGCAGGCCGCCGCCAGCAGCAGGCCGAACAGCAGCGCGAGCAGGGTCTCCATCTCAGCGCGGCCCTGGGCCGGGGGGCATGGCGGGGCTCAAGCCGACTCCTCGCCCAGGAAGGGCAGCACGAAGGCCAGCGCGAAGCCGAGCACGACGAGATAGACGCCGATGTCGAAGGGGATGGCGGTGCCGATCGGCAGGCCATCGATCCATTGGTGCGTCAGCAGCGGCTCGGCATGCAGCAGCAGCGCCGGCAGCCCCGAGGCGGTGGCCAGCAGCAGTCCGCTGCCGCCCCAGGCCAGCGGGTCGAGCCGCAGCACCCGGCGCGTCTCCGCCGGCCCGCGCGCCAGCGCGTGGAAGACGAAGCCGAGCGCGCCGATCAGACCGCCGATGAAGCCGCCGCCGGGTTCATTGTGGCCGCGCAGCAGCACGAAGACCGACAGGGCAAGGCCGGCCCAGAGCACGTAGCTCGCCGAGGCGCGCAGGATCAGGCTGTCGGGCATCAGGCCGGCTTCCCGGCGCGGCGCAGCAGCACGGCGGCCGACAGCGCCGCGATCAGCAGCACCGCGATCTCGCCCAGCGTGTCGAGGGCACGGAAATCGACGATGACGACATTGACCACGTTGCGCCCCTTCGCCTCCGGCACCGCGGCCTGGCCCATCCAGTCCTGGATGGCCGGCTCGAAGGGCACCGAGAGGACTGCGAGCAGGATGGCCGTGCCGACGGCGCCGACGCCCAACGCCAGCGCCGCATCGCGCCGGCGTTCGCCAGGGCGGCGCGCATCCAGCGCATGGAAGGGCAGCCGCGCCAGGACCGCGACCAGCAGCACGATGGCCAGGATCTCGACGGTGAACTGGGTGAAGGCGAGATCGGCGGCGCCCAGCGTCAGGAACAGGATGCCGACGCCAAAGCCGACCAGGCCGGCCGCCATCACCTGGCCGAACAGCGCGCGAATCCGGCAGGCGGCCAGCGCGCCGGCGGCGATGACGGCGGCAAGGGCCAGTTGCGCCGGCGTCGCCCACAGGCCGGGCGCAGGCAGCGCGAGCCCGCCGCGCGCCGCCAGCAGCAGCCCCGCGCCGCCGAACACCAGGACAAGGCTGGCCGCAAGGTAGCGGCGCAGGCTGCCGCCCTGCACCCGGCGAGTGAGCGCGACGGCGCCGGCCGCCAGGGCGCGCATCCCGCGGCCGTAGCCCGCGTCCGGGCCGTATGCGTCGAGCCAGCGTTGGCCGGCCAGGACCGGCTGAAGGCGCTGCCAGCCGAGAAACACCAGTGCGCCAAGCGCGAGCGCGCCAAGGGACATGGCCAGAACCAGCGCGCCGCCCTGCTTCTCGCCGAGCGAAATGCCGGTGGGTCGTCCGAGGATGGCCGCCGCCGCGGGCTCAATGATGGTGTGGTCGACAAGCTGCGGCGCCATGCCTAGCAGCAGCCCCAACGCTCCGAGGACGAGCGGAGCGGCAAGCATCGCCATGGAGGGATCCTGCACGGCCTTCTCGGTCTCCATCGGCGCGCCCAGAAACGGGCGCGTTGCCACCACGCCCGCCACCACCACCATCGCGGCGTTGACCACCAGCGCGACCGACGGAAGCAGGCCCGGCAGGCCGACATGCACGGTGAACAACAGATCCTTGGCCAAGGACCCGATGAAGCCCGGCGCGCCCGCCATTGACAATCCCGCGAGCAGCGCTGCGGCGGTGGTCAGCGGCATCAGGCGGCGCAGGCCGCGCAGCTGCATCGCGTCGCGCGTGCCGGCCTTCTTGTCGACGATGCCGGCAATCAGGAACAGGCTTGCCTTGTATAGCGCGTGCACCAGCAGGAAGACGACGGCGGCGGTAGCGGCGAGCGGGTCTTCGATGCCGATCAGCGTCACCAAGGTGCCCAGCGCGACCACCGTGGACCAGGCGAGCTTGCGCTTGAGGTCGCGCTCCCGTAGCGCCAGCACCGCGCCGGCCAGCATGGTGGCCGCGCCTGCGCCGACCAAGAGACCCTGCCACAGCGCCATGTCCTGGAATGGCGGGTTGAGTCGCGCCAGCAGATACACGCCCAGCTTCACCATAGTGGCCGAATGCAGGTAGGCCGAGACCGGTGTGGGCGCCGCCATGGCGTTGGGTAGCCAGAAGTGCAGCGGCCACTGCGCGCTCTTGGCGAAGCAGCCGGCGGCGATCAGCACGACGATCCACGGCGCCAGCGGATGGTCGGCGAGGCCGCCGCCCTGCGCGAGGATCTCGGAGATCGAGAAGCTGCCGGCGGCGCGCCCGAGCAGTAGCACGCCTGCGAGCATCGCCAGCCCGCCAGCGACCGTGACCATCAGCCCCTGCTGCGCGGCACTGCGCGCCTCCGAACGATGGGCGTCAAAGCCGATGAGCAGAAAGGAGGCGAGGCTGGTGAGCTCCCAGAACACGAACAGCAGCACCAGGTCGTCGGCGAGCACGGCGCCGAGCATGGCTGCCATGAACAGCGTCAGCGTCGCGAGGAAGCGGTGCAGCAGCGCGTGCCCCGAGAGATACGACGCCGCGTAGAGGAACACGCCGGCGCCGATGCCGGTGATGAGCAGCGCGAAGAGGCGCGACAGGCCATCAAGGCGGAAGGAGAGCTCGACGCCTAGCGAGGGGATCCAGGCCAGGCGGAAGGCGGCCCCGTCCGGGAGGGTCAGCACCAACAGGAACAACGCGGCCGGCAGCACGGCCAGCCATGGCGCCGTCCACGGCCTCCGGCGCACCGCCCAGGCGACAAGCGGGACGCAGGCCAGGGTGAGCAGGGGGATTGCGATCAGCGCGACCATGGGACCGTGATCGCAGGGTCCGCGCGCAGTCGCAAGCGGCGTCAATCCATACGGCCCTCGTTCACATGGCGACAGCGAGAATGCCTCTTCTGCTTGCGGCGAGATCGTCAACCTCGGCTGTGGCGGCGTTCGTGGCCGGCCAGCATGCCTCACACTCGACGCCAAGCCGCCAGACGCCGGTCATTGAGCGCTGTAGCTCTATGCCACCATCCTGGGTGTTGCATTCGCCCCAATCTGCCGCTCTCTACTCGGCCCCACCCGCGCCGGCTTTTCGGCCGCGGCCGCACCACGGGGACCGCATGTCGCTGCATCCGCTCGAGGCCGAGACAACTGCGCGGCCCGCGCGCATGCTGCGAACCGCGTTCGGCGTCCGCATTCGCACCCTCCGCGCCTCGTCCAGCGCGGAAGCCTGGATCACTCCAGCATCGTCCATCGACATCCCTCTTTCTCTTTCTCCAGAGGGGGGCGAATTCATGTCGCCAAGGGAAGGTCATTCCATGTCGCGCGACACGAGGTGATGCTGAACCCTGACGGGCGCCTGTGGATCGACCGTCTCGCGGAAGGCCTCGCCGATACGGGCCAGCGCCTCGACTTCGCCGATGGAAGCGCATCATCCGCCTCGTCGCGCATCATGTCGGCGCCGAGGTACACGCCGATCGCTCCTGCGTCTCGGCCGAGCTGCCCAAGACGGGTGAGCGCTTCGAGGGTCTGCTGCCGCCCGTTGCCGCCGCCCCAGCCTTCGCGATCCGCAAGCCCGCCGTCGCCGTCTTCACGCCGGAGTTACTATGTCGCCGCTGGCATCATGACGGCTGAGCAGGCCGCCTCGCGGCGCACCGCCGTCGCGCGCCCGCAAGGGCGCCACCCGCTCCCGCAGTGCCAGCGTCTCCTCCAGCAGCGGATCGATGCGCCGGCGCGAGAAGCGCTTTGCCAGCTCCACGGTCGGCTGCACCGCCAGCACCGGCGCCGGCACATGGTGCAGGATGTAGCCGAGCAAGTTGTTGCCCGCCTCCGTGCCGCCGGTCTGCGCCCCATTCATGAACACCACCCGCCGCGCCGGGTGCGGCGCGGAGAGCGCGTCCATGATGGCGCGCAGATAGGGGGCGCGCGCCGTGCGCCAGGCGCCCAGCTCGGAGCAGCCGCGGCTGCTCAGGTTCCGATGCTGCTCGGCCCAGGCGGGAACGCTGAGCTGCGGCGGCGACTGGAGCATCGCCCTGGCCCGGCGGTGCGCATGGTTACGGGTTCGCGCCGCGGCCTCCGCCGATGCCACCTGCGGGGTCGAAGCGATCGGCGGCCTCCGTCAGCAGATCGGTGACATGCTGCTGCAGGATGGTCTGCAGCAGATGCGGGTCGACGCCGAGTTCGGCGGCGATCAGCCCGGAGACGCGAGCAGGCCAGTTCAGCGGCGCGTCGCGCATGGTGCTGCCGATCTCGTCGAGCGCGGCATTGGCCTCGGTGACATCGACCAGGCGTCGCTTGGTCTCATCCAGCGAGAGGCGCTGCGCCTCCACCTTCAGGGCAAGCTGGGCGACCTTCAGCCGGGCGAACGGTGTGCCCTCAGCGCCGTTCGCCAGGGGCGAGCGGGCAGGGTCGGCGGTTTCGGTAAGGCGTCGGCGGGTCTTGTCGATGTCACACTGGCCGTCCGGCTTGCGGGCGATGCGGTTGGTCTGCTCCGCCTTGCGCAGCGCCGTCTCGGTGATGCCGATGCGGCGGGCGGCCTCGCGGGTCGAGGGGGTCAGCCAAACGCCAAGATGCCCTGGATGGTCGGCGTGCCGTCCACCATGCCGTTGCGCGCCGTGTCGAGGTGATCGCTCTCCAGCACCTGCAGGCGCAGGCCGATCGGATTGGCGGGCGACGGCGGCGCCAGCAGGAAGCGGACGAAGCACTCACCGCTCTCGACCACCGCCCGCATCACCAGCGCCTGCAGGCCGTAGAGGTCGAGCCGTCCCTCGGCATCGCACGCGGTGCCCTCCGCCCAGCGTTGCCAGGCGCGGCCATGCGCGTCGTCCGGCCAGCGCGTGGTGATCCCGGCGCCGACCGCGTTGCCGGTCCAGAGGTCGACGATGCGGCTGGCGTAGGGGTCGTTGCGCACGGCGTCGCGGGCACGGCGCGCCACCGTGGCGGCGGCCATGCCGACCTCGGCATTGGCGCTGCCGCCGGCGGGCGCCCAGGCGGAGGCGCGGTGGTCCTGCGCCGCGGCGTAGCCGCGCAGCGCCGCCCAGGCATCTCGAAGGCGGCGTGTCATCCGCTCGATCACGCGCCACCCCCGCGCGCGAAGCTGGCCAGCGTCACCGAGGGCCGCCGCGCGGCGCTGTTCTCGGCGCCATGCAGCGCGGCCAGCGCCCGGCCAAGCTCGTCGAGGCTGCGGTACTCGACCGTGCGGCCGTCGAAGGCCACGCGCGTGGTACCGCCGGTGTAGGCCGCGGCCAGCGCCGCCGCGCGGCTGCCCGGAGGCTGGGCCAGCGCCCAGGCCAGGACGGCCGGGTCCATCACGCCGCCCGGAGCGTCGGCAGCGGCGCCGCCGCGTTGACGAGGTAGGACAACCCGCTGGGCGGGTTCGGCATGATCGGCGCGCCGGCCTGGTGCGTCAGCGGCGCGAAGAAGCCGTTCTCGCTGCCCGTCGTGCCGCCACCGGCCCCGCCATCCGCCGCGGCGGAGCCGAGCAGCAGCGTGTTGCCGCCGCTGAAGGCCTGGGTGGAGGTGCCGCGCACCGAGGGCGCCCCCGAGAAGCACAGCAGCAGCCACCAGACGCCGGCCGAAATCCAGCGCGGCCGCGCGAAGGGGCAGAGCGCGTTCCCAGCGACGGAGGTGTCGGCGTCCGCCAGCGGCTCCTCGATCACCGCCCCCGGCCGGCCGGCGCCATTGTCGGCGGCGAGCGCCATACGCAGGAGGCCCGCGGCGCCGGTGGTCACGCCCACCGCCATGGCCGCGAACAGCCCCGGCCGCGCCAGCACGTAGGGCACGCAGTACAGCCGGTTCGCCGCCATCGCCACCGCGCCGCCGGCGGCGCGCGCGTGCTGCGAGGCGTAGAAGCGCCCCGAGGCATACGGCAGCATCGCCGGCGCGGGCGGCAGGTGGTGCTGGAACAGCGCGGTCATGCGAGGGGCCGGATCCCGAGGGTGAGGAGCCGCTCCGCGGCCTGGTTCACCGGCGCGGCGGCGAGGCCCGAGCGCAGCCGGAGCCAGCGCCAGCCGAGCAGCAGGGTGGGCGGCAGGGTGAGCGCGCGGCCGGCGGCGACCGTCAGCACCACCTCGTTGCCGAGATGGTCGTGGAGGTCGGCCCAGGCGGCGGGCTCGCCCTCGTCGAGCGAGCCCTGCAGGGTGAGCGGGGCGTCGGTCCAGGCGGCGGGCAGCAGCAGCAGGCAGACGCCGTAGCCGACGCTGGCGACCGGCGCGCTCAGCGCCTGGCCGGCGGCGATCGTGGTGCGCACCGGGACGATGGCGGTCATGACGGTCTCCAGGATCAGCGCAGCCAGCCGCCGCGCGAGGCGAGCCAGGCGCGAGGGCGAAGGGGTTCCGATCGCATGGGCAGGACCGGAGCCGGTGCCGGTGACCCAGCGACGGGCGCCTCAGCGAGCGTGACGGGCGCATTCGCGATGTCCTCGCGCAGCCTGGCCCAGAAGCGTTCACCGTAGCGGTCCGCGCCGAGCAGCCAGAGCGCGGCGCGAGCCAGCACCGCGCAGTCCAGCGCCTCGTTCCTCTCCCTGAGCTTGGCCCATTCCTGCCGCGCGAAGCCGCGGCGATCCTTCACCGTGCGAAGCTGCTCGGCGACGAGCTGCTTCACCCACTCGGCTTCAACGCCCTGCGGCAGGTGCACCCAGCCGGGCGGGAACTCCTCGGCATCGCCCCGGCCGAGCCAGAGCCGGCGATAAAGGTCAGCCTTCCAGGTGGAGACCGAGACGGTCCAGAGCTTCAGGCCGCGGCGGAGCTTGCGGCCATCGACCAGCGCGTCCACCGGCGTCGGGCCCTGCACCGGCTGCGCCCGGTTCCAGCCCTCTACACCCTTGGTTGGGGCGACCCGCGGATCCCGCAGTCGGCGGAGATGGCCGTAGACCGCCGCGGTGTCCCGCCCGCCGGTGTCGACGCAGGTTTTGGCGATGCGCATCGCGCCGCCGCCCTGGCGCGGCCAGTCGCGGGCCAGCAGCGTCGCCAGCGCGTCCCAGGGCTCCCGCTCGCGCGGGCTGCCGGGGATGACCAGGTGGTCCACCAGCCAGGAGGAGAACCCCTCCGCCCAGCCCCAGACGTCGCATTCGAGGCGGTCGTCCTGCACGTCCACGCCCGCGGTCAGCACCAGCGCGCCGGCAGGCACCATGCCCATGCGGAAGTCCTCCCGCCGCTCGACCAGCCGCTCCCAGTCCGGCGCCTCGCCCTGCTCCTGCCAGGTCTCGCCGAGCACCGTGTTCTTGAAGGTCTTCAGGTCCTCGGGCTTCCCCTGCGCCGCCTCCCAGTCGCGGGCGATCTGCTCCCAGGACAGCCAGCCGACCGGCGAGTAGAGCGCCGAGATGTGGAAGCCGACCGTGTGCGGGTTCTCGGCGGTGGCGGTCGGGCGCCACTGGCCGCCGGCCAGCATGGCCGTCTTGTGGTGCTCCTCGATCCCCTCGTCGCAGGCCTCGCAGTGGTAGCGGACCGAGCGCGGGTCGCCCTTCTCCCAGCGGAGCCGCTCGAACTTCAGCCACTGTGTCTCCTGGCAGTGGGGACAGGGCACGAAGTAGCGCCGCTGGTCGGAGGCCTGGTACTCCCGCTCGATCCGGCTGCGGCCGGCGATGGTCGGGGTCGAGACCAGGAAAGCCTTGCGCCGCCAGCCGAAGGTCCGGGCCCGGGCCTCGGCGAGCGCGATCGGGTCGCCCTCGCCCTCCACGTCGCCGGGATAGGCGTCGATCTCGTCTAGGAACAGGAACCGCGCCGTCATCGAGCGCAGCCCGACCGCGCTGTTCGCCCCGGTCAGCACCAGGATGCCGCCGGGGAATTCCTTCGACAGCAGGGTATTGCCGCTGTCCCGCGCCCGGGCCGGGGCGACGCGCTCCTTGAGGGCCGGGGTCTCCTCCAGCAGCGGGTCGATGCGCTGGCGCGAGAACCGCTTGGCCAGCTCGACGGTGGGCTGCACCGCCAGCACCGGCGCCGGCACGTGGTGCAGGATGTAGCCGAGCCAGCAGTTGCCGCTCTCGGTGGCGCCGACCTGGGCACCCTTCATGAACACGACCCGCCGCGCCGGGTGCACCGCCGAGAGCGCGTCCATCACTTCGCGCAGATACGGGGTCCGGCTGGTCCGCCAGGGCCCCGGCTCCGAGGAGGCGCGGCTGCCCAGGATCCGGTGCCGCTCGGCCCACTGCGAGACGGTGAGCTGCGGCGGCGGGCGGAGCATGCTGCCCGCGCGCCGGCGCACATGGTCACGCGTGCGGGTTCGGATCTCCGCTGGCGCCGCCGAGGCCTGGAGGGTCGAAGCGATCGGCGGCCTCCGAGAGCAGGTCGGTGACGTGCTGCTGCAGGATGGTCTGCAGCAGGTGCGGGTCGACGCCGAGCTCGGCGGCGATCAGCCCGGAGACGCGGGCGGGCCAGTTCAGCAGCGCATCCCGCATCGCGCCGGCGATCTCGTCGATCGTGGCATTCGCCTCGGCGACGTCGAGCAGGCGGCGCTTGTTCTCATCCAGCGCGAGGCGCTGCGCCTCGACCTTGAGGGCGAGTTGCGCGACCTTGAGCCGGGCGTACGGCGTGTCGCGGCCGGCCGCGCCCCCGCCGCCATTCGCGAGCGGCGAGCGGTGCGGGTCGGCGGTCTGGACCAGACGGCGGCGGGTCTTGTCGATGTCCCAGCGGCCGTCCGGCTCGCGGGCGATGCGGCCGCTGCCCTCGGCCTTGCGCAGCGCCGTCTCGCTGATGCCGATGCGCCTGGCCGCCTCGCGGTTCGATGGGGTCAGCTCGGGCATGGCGGCGCCCTCCCGCCGCGCGCGACGATGATGCGGGCCTCGTCAGGTTGGACAGACGGCGCGCCGGGAGGATCGCCGGCGCATGTGATCGCGCGGCACCGCGCATTCCGCGTGCGCCTCACGGGGCACGCGGTGCATCATCGCCGCGGCGTCAGCGGAGCAGCGGGATGTCGCCGAAGAATCCCGAGAAGATGGTGATGGCGACCG
The DNA here is from genome assembly GCF_000425365.1 of Rubritepida flocculans DSM 14296. GTDB lineage: Bacteria > Pseudomonadota > Alphaproteobacteria > Acetobacterales > Acetobacteraceae > Roseococcus > Roseococcus flocculans. The sequence goes on from NZ_AUDH01000026.1 coordinate 31,605, forward strand.
CGTATGCGATGGCCATGGCGGATGGCGGTGTCGGCACGCCGCGGGTGGTTCGGCTCTACGTGGACGACGCGCGAAAGGTGCTGATCGATGTGCTGAAGGCGGCGAAGCGCCAGAAATGGGAGCTGTCGGAGCTGCTCATGGCGCTCGACCCACCGAAGCCCAGGCCGCAGCCCTGGGAGAAGTATCAGGACCCGCCGCCGCGCCGCGGGCCCTGAGCCGTTCTGCGGGGCGTCATCCGGCGATGCGATACACGGTGTAGGAGCCGCGGGCCCCCTCCTTGTTGGGCCCGACCTGACGCACCCGCTCCAGCGCCTCGACCGCGATGCCCTGGCGCTTCTTCAGCCCGGCGAAGAACCCCCGCACCGTGTGCGGCGCCCAGCCGGTCGCCTCGGCGATCTGCGCCACCGTCGCCCCCTCGGGACGGCGGAGCATGGCGAGCACCTGCTCCTGCTTGGTGCCCTCGCGCGGCCTGCGCGGCGCGTCCGCATCACGCGGCATGCGGGCGGGCTTCCCAGCCAGGGCGGCGCGGAGGCGCGCCATCGGCCCGTCGAGGGCGCCGATCATGTCGGTGTCGCGGTTGGCCGCGGCGTCCCAGGCGGCGAGCACCGCGGTGGCGGCGTCGCGCAGGCTGGCCCGCCGCGCGGGGCGGGCCGCCGCGAGGACCTGGTCGAGCAGGGCGAGGTCCTCCGCGCGGGTGGCGTCGTCCGGCGCCCCGGGCGCGTCCTGGGCGGGTCCGGTTGCGCCGGCGGGGTTGTCCTGAGAGGGCGCCTCCAGCGCGCCCATCGGCGCAACGTCCGTGGCCGGTGCGGCGTCCTTCGGGTCGACGCCGATGGCGCGCAGCCCGGCGTCGGTGATCTTCAGGAGGACGCTGTCGCCCTCGACCGTCCAGAGCGCGTGCGCGTCGTAGGCGGGGCGGTGCACCGCGATCACCAGGTCGGCCTTGAGCAGCGCCTTCGCCACCGTCTGCCGCGCCGCGGCCGGCAGGCGCTCCGGCGGGTAGGCCAGGTGCTCGGGGTGCTGCGCAGCGGCGGAGAGGATCGCGCGCTGGGTGTCGGTGAGCTTCATCCTTGGGGTCCTCGGTCCGGCACCCGACCAGCCGGGTGCCACCACCCCGAGCCCCGCCGGCTCGCGCCGGTCGGGGCGGTGCGGGAGCCCGCCGCGTCAGCCGGCGTATTCGCCCCGGCGGAAGTGCTGGTCGGCGATCTCCTTGAGCTTCGCCGTGGCGTCAGCGAGCCAGGCCGTCTCGCCCCAGAGCACCGCCTCCGGGTCCGCCCCGAAGTGGTCCGCGCTGGCCTGCTGCAGTTCCGCGAGCAGGGCGTCGAACTCGGCCTTCTTCGCCAGGAAGGCCACCAGGCTGCGCTCCTGGTTGCGGGCGGCGCGGGCTTCGCGGTCGGTCATCGTCGGCTCCGTCTCCCGGTGCAGGGGGCGATCCCCTGCGCGTGACGGACCATTCGCGCTGTGCCGCGCCCGAGCCAAGCGAGATGCAGCGTCAGATGATTGCTCTTATTGGGCTTTCTCGATCATCCCAGCATCGCCGGCGCCGCGCGCCGCCGCGATGTCGCCGAAGGTGCGGTCCTCGCCCTCCAGCACCGCGGCCTCGCCGGTCGCCTCCTGCCAGCGTCGGACGATGACATCGGCATAGGCCGGGTCGAGCTCGAGCAGCGCCGCCCGCCGCCCGGTCCGCTCCGCCGCGATCATGGTCGTCCCGGAGCCGCCGAACGGGTCGAGCACGGTGTCGCGCTGCTTGCTGCTGTTGCGGATCGCCCGCTCGACCAGCGCGACGGGCTTCATCGTGGGATGCAGGTCGTTCCTGGCCGGCTTGTCGAAGTGCCAGACGTTGCCCTGGTCGCGGGCGCCGCACCAGTAGTGCTGCGCGCCGGCCTTCCAGCCGTAGAGCATCGCCTCGAACTGCTGGTGGTAGTCGGCGCGGCCGAGCGCGAAGGTGTTCTTCGCCCAGATGAGGGTGCTCGACCACTTGCCGCCGGCCTCCTGCCAGGCGCGGTGCAGCGTCGGCCACTCCGAGGAGGACATGCAGACGTAGCAGGCGCCCTTGGTGACCGAGAGCAGGTTGGCCAGCGCCGGGCGGAGGAAGTCGAGGAAGCCCTCGCCGAGCGCGTCGTTGGCGATGGTCATCCTGGCCGCGGTGCCGCCGCGGTAAGCGACGTTGTAGGGTGGGTCGGTGAAGGCCATGTCGGCGAGGCGATCGGCGCCGAGGGCGCGCTGCACATCGGCCAGCTTCGTGGCGTCGCCGCAGAGCAGGCGGTGCGCGCCGCAGCGCCAGAGGTCGCCTGGGCGGGCGACCGGCAGGGCGGGCGGTGGCGGGGCGTCGTCGGCGCCGTCCTCGTCGAGCCCGGCATCCGCCGCGGCCAGCAGACGGTCGAGCTCCATCCCTGTGAAGCCGAGCACGTCGAGGTCGACCGCCGCCTCGTCGCGGATGCGGGCGATCTCGGCGGCGAGCAGCGCCTCGTCCCACCCGGAGTTGAGCGCGATCTGGTTGTCGGCCAGGCGCAGGGCCCGGGCCTGCGCCTCGGTCAGGTGGGCAAGGCGGATCGCCGGCACCGCCACCATGCCGAGGCGCTTTGCGGCCATGACCCGGCCGTGGCCGGCCACCAGCACGCCGGCGGCGTCGACCAGCACCGGGTTGACGAAGCCGAACTCGGCGATCGAGGCGGCGATCTGCGCCACCTGCGCCTCGGAGTGGGTGCGGGCGTTCTCGGCGTAGGGGACCAGCGCCGCCACCGCCACGGTGGTGACCTGAAGCTCAGGCCGCATCGGCCAGCGCCTCCGCGCGCGCCGCCGCGACGGCGTCGTAGTCCCGGCCGTCCTCCGCCAGCGTCACGGGCAGATCAGGGTGCAGCATGCGCCAGCGGGCGATGGCCAGGTCGACATAGGCTGGGGCGAGCTCGACGGCCCGCACCCGCCGCCCGGTGCGCTGGCCGGCGAGGAGCGTGGTGCCGGAGCCGGCGAAGGGCTCGAACACCGCCTCGCCCTCGTCCGTGTAAGCGCGCACCAGGAACTCGGGCAGCGCCACCGGGAAGACCGCCGGGTGCTCGGTCTCGATGCCCCGGCCCTTGTGGCGGGTGATGCGGAGCACGCTATCCGGGATGCGGCTCTCCTGCACCGGCAGGCCGATATGGGTGTAGGCCTTCACCTCGCCGTCGGCGGCGCGCAGGCCGCTGCCCTTGTTCGGGGTGCCGGCCCACTTGCAGGGCACGATCTTGTTCGGCTGGCGCGCCTCGCGGTTGAGGTGGAACACCAGCTCGAAGGCCGGCGCGAGGCGGCCATTCCAATCCCCCGGCAGGCCCGGGCCCTGATCCCAGGCATAGAGGCCGAACCGCCGCCAGCCCTGGGCACGCATCCAGTCGAGCCAGCCGGACCAGTACGGCAGCCACTCCCCGTCGCGGTGGATCAGGCCGAGGTTCACCAGCGCCTGGCCGTCGTCCCGCAGGATCAGCGGCAGATGCTGGAACACGCCCCGCATCAGGGCATCCCAGTCGGAGACGCCACCGGTGGTGTAGTCGCGCTGGTTGCCGTAGGGCGGGCTGGTGAACAGCAGCGCCGCGCGGTCCTCGCCCATGACGCGGGCGACGGTGGCGGCGTCGGTGCTGTCGCCGCAGAGCAGGCGATGCTCGCCGAGCAGCCAGAGATCGCCGGGGCGGGTGACGGCCTGGCGCGGGGCGTCGGGTTCGGCGTCGGCGGGATCATCCGCCGGCGCCTCGTCCATCTCCGCCGCGCCGGGCGCGCCACCGCCGCCGGCCTCCGGCTGATCCGCCTCCTCGGGCGCTTCGCCATCAACGACGGCCGCATCCGCCGCCGCGAGGATTGCGGTCAGCTCGTCCGCCGAGAAGCCGAGCATGGCCACGTCGATCTCCGCGGCGGCCTGCACACCGGCCAGGGCCTCTCGCAGCAGCGCCTGGTCCCAGGTGGCGTTCTCCGCAATGCGGTTGTCTGCGAGCCGGAGCGCGTCCTTCTGCGCCGGCGAGAGGTGGCGCAGTACGATCACCGGCACCCGTTCGATGCCGAGCGCCATGGCCGCCTCGAGCCGGCCATGGCCGGCGATCAGCACGCCGGCCTCATCCACCAGCAGCGGGTTGGTGAAGCCGAAGGCCAGCATGCTGGCCTTGATCTGCTCGAGCTGCGCCGCACCATGCACCCGGGCATTGCCGCGGTGGGCGCGCAGATCCGCCACCGGGCGCAGCAGGATCTTCGCCGCCATCCAGGGGAGCGTCATCGGGCCATCCGGGATCAGGGTGGGTGCGAACCGTGCGCGCGGCCGGTGCGAGCCTCACGCCGCCACAGTTCGCAGCTAAACGATTGAGATCAGGGCCGTGTGGTGCGAACCGCGCACCATGTTTTCGGCCTGGCGCTAGCGAAGTCGCGCGCTTCCGCCCCCCGCATACGCCGGGCGCAGGAAGGACCCTGCGGCTCGCGAGCCACTGTCTCGATGCGGCGACGCTGCGGCTCAGGAGCCGCGGCGCTCACGCACCTTCTCTACGTGTCCTGAGTCTAGCCGCATTGATTTCGGCGCCGCCACGGGGTGAATTGTAACAGTGCGACCGGGGCGGTGCGGGCCACCCCGGCCGCGCCGCGTCACGCCGCCCGCTGCCGCGGCGTCAGCCCGAAGTGCTTCGCCAGCATGCCGAGGGCCGCGACGAGGATGCCCTGCGCCACGGGCCCATGCACCGTCCGTCCCGCCCAGCCCTGGCGCATCGCCCACTCGCGGACCGAGAACTCCAGCCCGATCACGAACCAGGCGCAGGAGCCGGCGGGGCTGTCGTGGCCGCCCAGCGCGTCCAGCGCCTCAGCCACGCGCCGTCGCGCGTCGAGCTGCCGGTTCGAGACGTCGCCGTTCGTCGCGCCCGCCAGTCGGATCAGCTGCGAGGTGGCGATGCCATCCAGCGCAGCGGCTCGGAACAGCGTCCGGAAGATGCAGCCTGCCTCGTGCATCTCCGGCGTGATCGTGCCGTTGGCCAGCATCAGGCCGAGGGTGTCGACAGCGCGGCGGTGCTGCACCGGCGTGCCGGTCTCGGGGTCCGCCTCGCGGACCGGCTCGGAGAAGCCGCCGTGCTGCAGCCGCCATGGCGAGGGCTTCGACAGGTCCTCGCGCGGCGGCGTGGTCCGCCTGGCCTTGCGCTTACCGGCCATGGGCATGCCTTCCCTCGCGCCGCCCCCAGCGCCGGTTGGCTTCGTTGGTGACGGCCTGGCGCAGCCAGGCGTCGGCGATGTCGTCCACCGACAGGGCGGCGACGCCGTGCCGGTGCCAGGCGGCGGCGCGCAGGGCGTCGATCTCCAGCGCGGAGGCCGGGCTGCGTGCCAGGTCCAGACACGACCGGGGCGGGCGCGGCGAACCGGCGAGCCTCATGCCCGGCCTCCCGAGGATTCGGTGGCCCAGAGCAGCAGGGCGATGGCATCGGCCTCGTTGTCGTCGGCCGGTGTGAAGCCGCGGGCGCACATGGCGGCGACCATCGCCGCCTTGTCGGCGTTGCCCCTGCCGGTGGCAAAGCGCCTGATCGTGCCGACCGGCACGCCCTCATAGGCGATGCCGCGCTCCTCGCACCAGGCGGCGAGGTGGGCGAGGAAGCCGCCGTAGAGATGCGCCGCGTCCGTGCCGGCGTGGGCCCGTACCTCCTCGAAGGCAATACGCGCCAAGCCGCCCGAGAGGTCGGAGACCTCAGCCAGCCAGCCGCGGAAGCGCAGGAAGCGCATGCCGCCGCCTTCGAACCGGCTCGGCCTGAAGGTCACGGTGCCGGAGGTGATGCCACCGTCGCGGCGGCGCAGCGCCCAGCCGGTGGTGGTGCCGAGGTCGAGGGCGAGGACGGCGTGGCGGTCGAGCGCGAGGGCCGGCGGCGTGGCAACGGTCGGGCCGCTTGCCGGCGTGGCGGGCATGGGGGAAGTCGCAGGAGCCATGGGATCTCCGAGAGGGGATCGTCGTGGTGAGGGCGGTGGCGCGGTCCTTGGCGGAACTCGCCGTCGCCGCCCGGCTGGGTGAGGCGCATCCGCTTCGGGCGGCCCGCGGCTGTTCGGACGGCGCATCACGGCACCCCGTCCAGCCAGGTGGGCTCCGTCACGGGCCTGGTGGATGTCCGTGGATGTGCGGCTTGACCCTCACCGGCACATTCACCGGCGGAAACCGGCGGATTGCCTGGGACCGGTGAATGTCGTGAATGTGGTGGATGTTGTTCCGTCTCTTCCCTCATGGGCGCGCGCGCGTGCGCGCACGCGTGGGCATGGGAAGAACATTCACGACATTCACGAGGCCCGAGGAAGCCTCGGTTTTCCGCTGAGTTTCGCCCGTGAATGTTGGCAGACGCACATTCACCGACATTCACGGCGGGCCAAACATTCACGGGGTCAGCACCTCGCGCTGAAAGTGGTGGATGTTCGTCCGTGCCTCCGTCCTGGGACGGCTTCAGCCGCCACCGCCCGGCGCCCTGGTAGGTGCCTGCGGCCTCGACATGGAGGCTGCGCTGGCCGATGCGGAAGACGCGGTCGCGCAGCTTGCTGAGGGCCTTGCCGAGCCGGATGCGCTGCGAGCGGTCGTTGCCGGGTCCGAGCGGCAGGGGTGGCTCGACCTGGATGGCGACGCCGTAGAGGTCTGTGATGCCGACCTCGGCACTGCCGAACCGATCCCACCAGGCGGAGACAAGGCTGCGCCAGGTCGCCCCCTCGCCATCGGACGCCGTCATCGTCTCGTCCAGGTTGCCGAGAAAGCCCTCGAGCCCGGCCACCTCCAGCACGCCGCCGATGGTCTGTGCCCAGGCTTCGTAGCTGCCAATGCTCCGGCGCCCGCGCGGACGGCCGGCGGCGACCCAGGCGCGGCAGAGGGTGAGGCAGGCGGAGACCAGCCTCGCACGGTTCGTGCGCACCCACCCCATCAGGTCGGGATGGCGGAAGCCGTCGCGCCGCCAGGGCTGGTCGGTTCGGGCGTCGAGGCGGATGCGGACGAGGCGGCGGGCGATCTCGTGCGAGACGGCCGGGTTGTTGCCGGTGGCGACCCAGGCGCAGCGCACCGGCAGGCGGACCATGTCCGAGGCGCCGAGCACGCGGTCCTCCCAGAGGGGGGCGGTCAGCGCCGCGGCGAGGGCGGAGCTGTCGAGCTCCTGGCGGAGGTTGTCGATCAGCAGCAGGGTCGGCAGCTGGCGCAGCTTGGCGGTGAGCCGCTTGCGCCACTCGTCCTCGTCGCGGCCCTCGGTCATGACGGCAGCGCCCGAGCCGGTGAGGATGGTGGCGATGGCGTCCACCATGAGGGTGGCGCCGGTGCCGGGCGTGGGCTTCTCGATCATGTGCAGCGGCGTCGGCCCGTCGATCATCGGCCGCACGAAGCCGAGCAGCAGCAGGGCGAGGGCGTGGGCACGCTCGGCCTCTCCGGTGAAGGGGAAGTCGCCGAGCAGCTCGCCGAGCAGGAGGCTGCGCGCGGCAGCGATCTCGGCCGCCGTCGGCCGGTCCGGCACCGGCGGCAGCACGAATCCCGGCGGCGGTCGGTAGAGCAGCCGCGCGTCGGGATGGTAGCCAGGCTCGGTCAGCAGCGTGCCGGCCCGGCCGAACACCGGCGCCGTGACGATCCCCGCCAGCACCGGCAGCGCCGGATCAGGGGTGGCGACGAGGGACTTCACCAGGCCGGTGGGCGGCGGTGCCGGGACCAGGTCGCCCTTGGCGTTGAGCCTTCGCCAGTCGGCGAGCTTCGCCAGCATGTGCCGCAGGCGCTCCTCGCGCACGGTGACCGCGACGGGGCGGCCGTCATCGTCGGGCACGACCCAGGACGGCTCGCCACCGAGCCGGAACAGCCAGGGCGAGCGGTTCGCCGACAGCACGAGACCCCAGGCACGGGCGGTGGCGCGGTCGAGATTGCCCTCGTCGGCGCGAACGGTCGGCAGCGGATGCGCTGGCTCCACGAAGCCGATGGGCAGGTGGCGGCCGGTTTCCGGCTCCTCGGGCGCAACGTCGGCGCTGCTGGGCTGCCGCATCGCCGCATCGACCAGCGCCGCGATCGGCCCCGGCCCCTCGCGCAACAGCATGTCGTTGAAGTCGTCGCCCAGGGTCGGAGGCAGCGCGATCGCGACCTGCCTGCCCTCGAGGCGGAGCTTGGCGGCGGCGGCTTCGGCGGCGCGGAGCCCGGCGCCGGAGGCGTCGTGGTCGGCGAGGATGACCACGCTCCGCGCCTCCGGCGGCAGGTGCGCCTGCTCGAGGCCGCTGGTGGAGAGCGCCGCCCAGACCGGCAGGCCGGGGCAGGCCAGCATGGCGGCGAGGCCGGTCTCGATGCCCTCGCAGAGCCCGAGCACGCCGGCCGGGCCGATCGGGGCGAGGCGCACCGTGCCGCCGCCGCTCCGGCCGAGCACCATGCGCGGCTTCGGGATATCGGCCTTGCGGACGGTCCCACCGTCCTCCCGGAGGTAGGTGCGATGCACCGCCACCACCTCGCCGGCGCGGTTGCGCACCAGCCCGACCATCGCCGGATAGCCGGCGCGGGTCTCGAAATGCGCGAGGTCGGGATGGAACAGCAGATCCGCGCCGTCCGGCACGGCGAGGCCGCGGCCCTGCAGGTAGCGCTCCGCCGCCGTGCCCTGGATCGGCTGCGCGTGCTCCAGGATGAAGGCGATGTCGCGGGCGGCGTCGCGCTCCGGCTTCGGTGCCGGCGGTGGTTCCAGGCGCGCCGGGCCTTCGCCCGTCCAGCCGGTCATCTCGGCCGCCCGCGCGAACAGCGCCCGGTCGGCGAGGCCGGTGCCGTGCGCGAGCGTGGACAGCGGCCCGCCGCCCTCATCACCATCGAAGTCGTGCCAGTCGCCGGCATGCTCGCCGCGCAGCATGATCACGCAGGAGCCGGAGCGGCGCGGCGGATCGCCCTGGATGTTGGCCAGCCGCCATTCGTCGCCCTGGCGCCGGCCGTTGGGGAAGAGCCCCGGCACCCAGGCATGGGCGGTGTCGCGCAGGCGCTGGACGATGGCCTCGAGGTCGTAGCGGGAAGGCGCGACCGTCGCGTCATTCAGGTCAATCAAGGATCACCAGCCCGCGCTCGGCGCGCGTGATCGCGGTGTAGAGCCAGCGGGCCCGGTCCTCGGGCGTGCGCGAGAGACGGTCGTCGTAGACGATCACGTTCTCCCACTGGCTGCCCTGCGCCTTGTGGCAGGTGATGGCGTAGCCCCAGGAGGTCTCGATCAGGCCGCGCAGCGCGCGCCAGTCGCGGCGCTCGCGCTCGGGATCGCGCCGCACATGGTCGTCATAGTGCCCCTTGTAGAAGCGATGCCGCCCGGCGATGGCGACGCCGTCCTCGGTGGTGACGCTGGCGCGGAAGCTGAGCTCGTCCTCGTCCTCGATCCCGGAGAGGCTGACGAACATGCCGTTCACCAGGCCGAGGTCGTGGCGGTTCCTGAGGCAGATGATCTTTTCCGACCGCCCCGCCGGATAGATGTCGGGAAAGCCCGCGGCCGCCTTCATGCTGGCGTTGAGCCAGAGCCGGGTGTCGTTCCGTCCGCAGATCACCTGCCCGCCGCGCAGCATCTGCGCGGGGCTGACCGCACTCCGCGGCAGCTTCCAGACGTGCTCGTCGTGCG
>NZ_AUDH01000027.1 GCF_000425365.1 Rubritepida flocculans DSM 14296
ACCACGATGGCCAAGGCGAAGTTTGAGCGCACCAAGCCGCACTGCAACATTGGGACGATCGGCCATGTGGACCATGGCAAGACGTCGCTGACTGCGGCGATCACGAAGGTGCTGGCGAAGAAGGGTGGTGCGACGTTCACGGCGTACGACCAGATTGACAAGGCGCCTGAGGAGCGTGCGCGGGGCATTACGATTTCGACGGCGCATGTGGAGTACGAGACGGCGAACCGTCACTATGCGCATGTGGACTGCCCTGGCCACGCGGACTATGTGAAGAACATGATCACGGGTGCGGCGCAGATGGACGGCGCCATTCTCGTGGTGTCTGCGGCGGATGGTCCGATGCCGCAGACGCGGGAGCATATTCTGCTGGCGCGTCAGGTGGGCGTTCCTGCGCTGGTGGTGTTCCTGAACAAGATGGACATGGCGGACCCCGACCTGGTCGAGCTGGTGGAGATGGAGGTTCGCGAGCTTCTGTCCTCCTATCAGTTCCCTGGGGACGACATTCCGATCATCAAGGGTTCTGCGCTGTGCGCGCTGGAGGACCGGAACCCCGAGATCGGGGAGCAGGCGATCCTTGCCCTGATGGATGCTGTGGACAGCTACATTCCGCAGCCCGAGCGTGCGATTGACCGTCCGTTCCTGATGCCTGTGGAGGACGTGTTCTCGATTTCCGGCCGCGGCACTGTGGTGACGGGCCGGGTGGAGCGCGGCGTGGTGAAGGTGGGCGACGAGGTGGAGATCGTTGGCCTTCGCGACACGCAGAAGACGGTGGTGACGGGCGTGGAGATGTTCCGCAAGCTGCTGGACCAGGGGCAGGCTGGCGACAACATCGGGGCGCTGCTGCGCGGGACGAAGCGCGAGGACGTGGAGCGCGGTCAGGTTCTTGCGGCGCCTGGCTCGATCACGCCGCACACGAAGTTCAAGGCTGAGGCGTACATTCTCACGAAGGAGGAGGGTGGTCGTCACACGCCGTTCTTCACGAACTACCGTCCTCAGTTCTACTTCCGGACGACGGACGTGACGGGCGTGGTGAAGCTGCCTGAGGGCGTTGAGATGGTGATGCCCGGGGACAACATCTCGATGGAGGTGGAGCTGATCGCGCCGATCGCGATGGACGAGGGTCTGCGCTTCGCCATCCGCGAGGGCGGCCGCACCGTCGGCGCCGGCGTGGTGGCCAGCATCCAGAAGTAAGCGAACCGCCATGGACAGCCAGAACATCCGCATCCGCCTCAAGGCGTTCGATCACCGCGTGCTGGACGGCAGCACGCGCGAGATCGTGAACACCGCGAAGCGGACCGGCGCACGGGTGCGCGGCCCCATCCCGCTGCCCACGCAGATCGAGCGGTTCACCGTGAACCGCTCCCCGCACGTGGACAAGAAGTCGCGCGAGCAGTTCGAAATCCGGACGCATCGCCGCCTGCTCGACATCGTGGACCCCACCCCGCAGACCGTGGACGCGCTGATGAAGCTCGACCTCGCCTCGGGCGTGGACGTCGAGATCAAGATCTGAGGATCCGGTCATGGCCACCCAGACCCGGACGGGGCTGATCGCGCGCAAGCTCGGCATGACCCGTCTGTTCAACGAGGACGGCTCCACCACGCCGGTCACCGTGCTGCATGTGGACGCGGTGCGGGTCGTCGCGCAGCGCACCGCCGAGCGCGACGGCTACGACGCCGTGCAGCTCGGCTTCGGCAAGGCGAAGGCGAAGAACGTCTCCAAGCCCAATCGCGGGCATTTCGCCAAGGCGGGCGTCGAGGCGCCGCAGAAGGTGGCGGAGTTCCGCGTGGATGCGGCGGCTCTCCTGCCGCCCGGCGCGTCCCTCTCGGTGACGCATTTCGTCAAGGGCCAGAAGGTGGACGTCACCGGCACGACGAAGGGCAAGGGCTTCGCGGGCGCGATGAAGCGCTGGAACTTCGCGGGCCTCGAGGCCTCGCACGGCGTGTCCATCAGCCACCGTTCGCACGGCTCCACCGGCAACCGCCAGGATCCGGGCAAGACCTTCAAGAACAAGAAGATGGCGGGCCATCTCGGCGTCGAGCGCGTGACCACGCAGAACCTCGAGGTCGCCGGGCATGACGTCGAGAAGGGCCTTCTTCTGGTCAAGGGCGCGGTGCCCGGGGCCGCGGGCAGCTATGTGCTGGTGCGCGACGCGGTGAAGCGCGCGCGGCCGGCGGAGGCGCCCTTCCCCGCCGCGACCGTCTGAGGATCGAGGACGATGCAGGTCAACGTCATCACGCTGGACAACGCGCCGGCCGGCTCCGCCGAGCTGCCGGACGAGCTGTTCGGCGCCGCGCCGCGCGCGGACATCATGGCGCGCGTCGTGCACTGGCAGCTCGCGAAGCGCCGCGCTGGCACGCACAAGGTGAAGGGCATGGGCGAGGTGCAGGGCACCACGAAGAAGCCCTATCGCCAGAAGGGCACCGGCTCGGCCCGCCAGGGCTCGCTGCGCGCGCCGCAGTTCCGCAAGGGCGGCATCGTGCATGGCCCGGTGGTGCGCGACCACGGCTATTCGCTGCCGAAGAAGGTGCGGCGCCTCGGCCTGATCTCCGCCCTGAGCCAGAAGGCCAAGGACGGGAAGCTGGTGGTGCTCGAGGCCGCGAGCCTCGGCGAGAACGCCAAGACGAAGCAGATGGCCGCGCGCGTGAAGGCGCTGGGCTGGAGCTCCGCGCTGGTGGTGGATGCGGCGGTGGAGGAGGGGTTCGCCCGCGCGCTGCGCAACATCCCCGGCCTGGATGCGCTGCCGACGGCCGGCGCGAACGTCTATGACATCCTGAACCATGACCTGCTCGTTCTGACGCGCGCCGGCGTGGAAGCCCTGAAGGAGCGCCTGGCATGAGCGCCGCCATCAGCAAGCCTGCGGCCCCGAAGCCGCTGGGCAAGGAGCGCATGTACCAGGTGATCCTGGCGCCGCTGGTGACCGAGAAGGCCACCATGCTGTCCGAGAAGGGCGCCTACGCCTTCCGCGTGGCGCTGGATGCGGACAAGCGCGAGATCAAGCAGGCGGTCGAGGGGCTCTTCGGCGTCAGCGTGGTCTCGGTGAACACGCTGGTGATGAAGGGCAAGACCAAGCGCTTCCGGGGCCGCCCCGGCCAGCGTTCGGACTGGAAGAAGGCGATGGTGCGCCTGGCCGAGGGCCAGAGCATCGACCTCACGACGGGGCTTTCGTAATCCCATGGCGCTGAAAAGCTTCAACCCGGTCACGCCGAGCCTGCGCGGCACGGTCCTGATCGACCGCAGCGGCCTGTGGAAGGGCAAGCCCGTGAAGGGGCTGACCGTCGGCAAGACCAAGACCGGCGGGCGCAACAACCACGGCCACATCACCTCCCGCTTCCGCGGCGGCGGGCACAAGCAGGCCTATCGCCTCGTGGACTTCAAGCGCCGCGCCAAGCTGGGCGTGCCCGCGACGGTGGAGCGGATCGAGTACGACCCGAACCGCACCGCCTTCATCGCGCTGCTGAAGTATGCGGATGGCGAGCTCTCCTACATCCTCGCGCCGCAGCGGCTGAAGGCAGGCGACACGGTGCTGTCGGCCGAGAAGGCCGACATCAAGCCGGGCAACGCCATGCCGCTCTCGGCCATCCCGGTCGGCACGGTGATCCACAACATCGAGCTGAAGCCCGGTGCGGGCGGCAAGATCGCGCGCTCGGCCGGCACCTTCGCCCAGCTCGTCGGCAAGGATGCGGGCCTCGCGCAGATCAAGCTGATGTCGGGCGAGCTGCGCACGGTGCGCAGCGAGTGCATGGCCTCGATCGGCGCCGTGTCCAACCCGGACAACAGCAACCAGCAGATCGGCAAGGCCGGTCGCTCGCGCTGGCTGGGCCGCAAGCCGCACAACCGCGGCGTGGCGATGAACCCGGTGGATCACCCGCATGGCGGCGGCGAGGGCCGCACCTCGGGCGGGCGCCATCCGGTCACGCCCTGGGGCAAGCCGACGAAGGGCGCGAAGACGCGCAACAACAAGCGGACGGATCGCAACATCCTGCGCCGCCGCCACGCGACGAAGGGCTGAGGCACATGCCGCGCAGCGTTTGGAAAGGTCCGTTCGTGGACGGCTACCTCCTGGCGAAGGCCGAGGCGGCGCGCGCCTCCACGCGCAACGAGGTCATCAAGACCTGGTCGCGACGGAGCACGATCATGCCGCAGTTCGTGGGCCTCACTTTCGGCGTGTACAACGGGCGCAAGTTCCTCCCCGTGCAGGTGACCGAGAACATGGTCGGCCACAAGCTCGGCGAGTTCGCGCCGACGCGCACCTTCGGCGGCCACTCCGCCGACAAGAAGGCGAAGCGGGGCTGAACATGAGCAAGCCGAAGCATCCGCGCGGCCTCAGCGACACCGAGGCGCAGGCGATCACCTACAACATTCGCGTCAGCCCCCGGAAGCTGAACCTGGTGGCGGCGACGATCCGCGGCGCGCGCGCGCAGGACGCGGTGGCGACGCTGACTTTCAGCAAGCGCCGCATCGCGCAGACGGTGAAGAAGACGCTGGAGAGCGCGATCGCCAACGCCGAGAACAACCACCAGCTCGACGTGGACCGCCTCGTGGTGTCGCGCGCCGAGGTGGGGCGCGCCATCGTCATGAAGCGCTTTCATGCGCGCGGCCGCGGCAAGTCGGCCCGCGTGGAGAAGTGGTTCAGCCATCTCAAGATCGTCGTCGCCGAGCAGCAGGTGGCGAAGGCCGGCACGGAAGCGGAGGCCGCGTAACATGGGTCACAAGGTCAATCCGATCGGGCTGCGCCTCGGCATCAACCGCACCTGGGACAGCCGTTGGTTCGCGGGCGAGGACTACGCGAAGCTGCTGCACGACGACCTGAAGCTCCGCGAGACGCTGAAGGAGCGCCTGAAGTCCGCCGGCGTGTCGAAGGTGGTGGTGGAGCGCCCGGCGAAGAAGCCGCGCGTGACGATTCACGCCGCCCGGCCGGGCGTCGTCATCGGCAAGAAGGGCGCGGACATCGACCAGCTCCGCAAGGAGCTCTCGGCCAAGGCGGGGGCCGAGGTGTCGCTCAACATCCTCGAGATCCGCAAGCCGGAGCTGGACGCCACGCTGGTGGCCGAGAGCATCGCGCAGCAGCTCGAGCGGCGCGTGGCCTTCCGCCGCGCGATGAAGCGCGCCGTGCAGTCGGCCATGCGGCTCGGCGCGCAGGGCATCCGGATCAACTGCTCGGGCCGTCTCGGGGGTGCGGAGATCGCGCGCATGGAGTGGTACCGCGAGGGGCGCGTGCCGCTGCACACCCTGCGCGCGGACATCGACTACGGCATCGCCACCGCGAAGACGACCTACGGCACCTGCGGCGTGAAGGTCTGGATCTTCAAGGGCGAGATCATGGCCCATGACCCGATGGCGCAGGACCGCCGGGCGCAGGAACAGGCGCCCCAGCGGTAAGGATGTGAGCAATGCTGCAGCCTAAGCGAACCAAGTACCGCAAGGCCCACAAGGGCCGCATCAAGGGCGTGGCGAAGGGCGGCTTCTCGCTGACCTTCGGCGGCTACGGCCTGAAGGCGCTGGAGCCCGAGCGCGTCACCGCGCGGCAGATCGAGGCGGCGCGCCGCGCGATCACCCGCGCCATGAAGCGCCAGGGCCGCGTGTGGATCCGCATCTTCCCGGACGTGCCCGTCTCGACCAAGCCGGCCGAGGTGCGCATGGGCTCGGGCAAGGGTTCGCCCGAATACTGGATCTGCCGCGTGAAGCCGGGGCGGATCATGTTCGAGATCGACGGCGTGGCGAACGAGACGGCGCGCGAGGCGCTCTCGCTCGGCGCGGCCAAGCTGCCGATCAAGACGAAGATCGTGACGCGCCTGGGCGCGGAGGCCTGAGGTCATGACGAAGATCGCGGACATCCGAGCCAAGTCGGCGGACGAGCTGCAGGGCATGCTGCTCGACCTCCGCAAGGAGCAGTTCAACCTGCGCTTCCAGCGCGCGACGGGCCAGCTCGAGGCGGTGAGCCGCATCCGGGCGGTGCGGCGCGACATCGCGCGGGTGAAGACCATCATGGCCGAGCGCGCGCGCGCGGCCGCCAACCCGCAATCCTGAGGAGACCCCGGCAATGCCGAAGCGAGTCCTCACCGGGCGGGTCGTCAGCGACAAGATGGACAAGACGGTCACCGTCTTGGTCGAGCGTCGCGTGATGCACCCGCTCTACAAGAAGTTCATCCGCCGTTCGAAGAAGTATGCGGCGCACGACGAGGCGAACCTGTGCCGCGAGGGCGACACGGTCTCGATCCAGGAGTGCCCGCCGATCTCGAAGCGCAAGACCTGGACGGTCATCCTGCGCAATGGCGAGCCGGTCGGTGAAGGGGTGCAGGCATGATCTCGGTCGAGACGAACCTGGACGTCGCCGACAACTCCGGCGCGCGCCGCGTGCAGTGCATCAAGGTGCTGGGCGGCACGCGCCGCAAGACGGCCTCGGTGGGCGACGTGATCGTGGTGGCCGTGCAGGAGGCGATTCCGCGCGGCAAGGTGAAGAAGGGCGCGGTGGAGCGTGCGGTGATCGTGCGCACGGCCTATCCCGTGCGCCGGCCGGACGGCAGCGCGATCCGCTTCGACCGCAACGCCGCGGTGCTGATCAACAAGCAGGGCGAACCGATCGGCACGCGCATCTTCGGGCCCGTGGTGCGCGAGCTGCGCGCGCGGAAGTTCATGAAGATCATCAGCCTGGCGCCGGAGGTGCTCTGACCATGGCCGCCAAGATCAAGAAGGGCGACCGGGTGCAGGTGCTCGCCGGGCGCGACAAGGGCAAGCGGGGCGAGGTGCTGCGCGTGATGCCGGCCGAGGAGCGCGCGCTGGTGCAGGGCGTGAACCTCGTGAAGCGCCACACGAAGCAGACGCGCATCGGCGAGACGGGCGGGATCGTGACGAAGGAGTCGCCGATCCACCTCTCGAACCTGGCGCTGATCGACCCGAAGACGGACAAGCCGACGCGCGTGGGCTTCCGCGTCCTGGAGGACGGGAAGAAGGTCCGCGTGGCCAAGGCGAGCGGTGAGGTGCTCGACGCATGAGCGGGACGAAGAAGGGCGCCGCCGCCAAGGGCGGCGCGAAGCCGGCCGCCAAGCCCAAGGCGGCGGCCCAGCCGAAGAAGACCGACGCGCCGGACGCCGGGCGCCGCGTGGAGGCCGTGCCGGCCGCCGCCGGCAAGGCGGCCGCGATGCCGCGCGAGATCGCGCGCCTGCAGAAGCACTACGCCGAGGTGGTGAAGCCCGCGCTCCAGAAGGAGTTCGGCTACAAGAACCCGATGCAGGTGCCCAAGCTCGAGAAGATCGTGATCAACATGGGCGTGGGCGAGGCCGCGGGCGACCAGAAGAAGCTGGACGCGGCGGTGGCCGACCTCACGCTCATCTCGGGCCAGAAGCCGGTGCGCACCCGCGCCAAGAAGGCGATCGCGGGCTTCAAGATCCGCGAGGGCCAGGCGATCGGCTGCAAGGTGACGCTGCGCAAGGCGCGGATGTACGAGTTCCTGGACCGCCTCGTGACGATCGCGCTGCCGCGCGTGCGCGACTTCCGCGGCATTCCGGGCAACCGCGGCTTCGACGGGCGGGGCAACTACAGCCTCGGCCTGAAGGAGCAGATCGTGTTCCCCGAGATCAACTACGACAAGGTGGACGCGATCCGCGGCATGGACATCGTCTTCGTGACGACGGCGAGGACCGACAAGGAAGCCAAGGCGCTGCTGAAGGCTTTCGACCTCCCCTTCGTCAACTGATGCAACCGGAAAACCGCCGGCGCGCGCCGGCAGGTTCCAGAGGACCCTGAGCCTATGGCCAAGATCTCTTCCGTCGAGAAGAACAAGCGCCGCGAGAAGCTCGCCGGGCAGCACGCCAAGAAGCGCGCCGCCCTGAAGGCCATCGTGATGGACCGCGAGGCGCCGATCGAGGACCGCTTCGCCGCGACGCTGAAGCTCGCGCAGATGCCGCGCAACGCGGCCAAGGTGCGCGTGCGCCTGCGCTGCGAGGTGACGGGCCGCCCGCGCGGCAACTACCGCAAGTTCAAGCTGTGCCGGAACCAGCTCCGCGAACTGGCCAACAAGGGCCAGCTTCCGGGCGTGGTGAAGGCGAGCTGGTAAGGAGCCCCGCGCATGTCCATGTCCGATCCGCTGGGCGATCTGCTGACGCGCATTCGCAACGCGCACGCCTCGCGCCAGACGCGCTGCGTCGCGCCGGCGAGCCGCCTCAAGACCGATGTGCTGGAGGTGCTGAAGCGCGAGGGCTACATCCGCGCCTGGCGCGTGGAGGAAATCCGCCCCGGCGTGCGGCAGATCGAGATCGAGCTGAAGTATTCCGAGGGCGAGCCCGCCATCAAGGAGATCAGCCGCGTCTCGAAGCCCGGCCGCCGCGTCTATTCGAAGATCAAGGAGCTGCCGAAGTTCTACAACGGCCTCGGCATCCAGATCCTGTCCACGCCGCGCGGCGTGATGAGCGACAACGAGGCCCGCGCCGCCAATGTCGGCGGCGAGGTTCTCTGCCGCGTGTTCTGAGGGGGCCGCGATGTCTCGCGTCGGAAAATACCCGGTTCCGGTGCCGGCGGGCGTGACGGTCACGCTCGCGGGCCGGACGCTGAAGGCCAAGGGCAAGCTCGGCGAGCTCTCGCTCGAGCTGACGGACGCCGTGGATGTGGAGGTGCGCGCGAACGAGGTCGCCGTCTCGCCGCGCGGCGAGGATCGGCGATCCCGCACCCTGTGGGGCACCACGCGCAGCCTGGTGAACGGCATGCTGATCGGCGTCTCGACGGGCTATTCGAAGTCCATGGAGATCACCGGCACCGGCTACAAGGCCGCCATGCAGGGCAATGAGCTGGTGCTGAACCTGGGCTACAGCCACGAAATCCGCTATCCTGCGCCGCCGGGCATCAAGATCAGCTGCGAGAAGCCCACCTCGGTGAAGGTGGAGGGCATCGACAAGCAGAAGGTCGGCCAGGTGGCGGCGGAAATCCGCGCCTTCCGCGGGCCCGAGCCCTACAAGGGCAAGGGCGTGAGGTACGACAACGAGGTGATCCTCCGGAAGGAGGGGAAGAAGAAGTAATGGCCGACAAGCTCGCCCTGCAGGCGCGCCGCCGCCAGCGGCTGCGCTACCAGCTCCGGCAGAAGGGCGGGGGGCGTCCCCGCCTGTCCGTCTTCCGCTCGGGGCGCCATATCTACGCCCAGGTGATCGACGATGCGGCCGGGCGCACCGTCGCGGCGGCCTCCTCGCTCGAGAAGGCGCTGCGCGAGACGCTCAAGACGGGCGCCGACAAGGCGGCCGCGGAGACCGTCGGCAAGCTGGTGGCGGAGCGCGCCATCGCCGCCGGCGTCACCGAGGTGGTCTTCGACCGTGGTCCCTACCTCTATCATGGCCGCGTGAAGGCGCTGGCCGACGCCGCCCGTGAGGGCGGCCTCAGCTTCTGACGCGCGGGGAGAATCGAGATGGCACGTGAACCGCGTGGTGGCGGCGAGGGTGGCGAGCAGCAGCGGGGGCGCCGCGGGCGCGACCGCGAGCGCGAGCGCGCGCCCGAGCGCGAGCCCGGCGACGAGCTGCAGGACAAGCTGGTCACGATCAACCGCGTGGCCAAGGTGGTGAAGGGCGGCCGGCGCTTCAGCTTCGCTGCGCTCGTCGTGGTCGGCGACCAGAAGGGGCGCGTGGGCTACGGCACGGGCAAGGCGCGCGAGGTGCCCGAGGCGATCCGCAAGGCGACGGAGCGCGCGAAGCGCGGCATGGTGCGCGTGCCCATGCGCGAAGGGCGCACCCTGCACCACGACGTGATCGGCGAGTTCGGCGCGGGCCGCGTCATCCTGCGCTCGGCGCCGCCGGGCACGGGGATCATCGCGGGCGGCCCGATGCGCGCCGTGTTCGAGACGCTGGGCATGGGCGATGTGGTGGCCAAGTGCACCGGCACCACCAACCCGCACAACATGGTGAAGGCGACCTTCGCGGCGCTGACCAAGGCGACGAGCCCGCGCAGCGTGGCCAATCGCCGCGGCAAGAAGGTCTCGGATCTGCTCGGCCCCCGCAAGGAGGGCGCGGAGCCCGCGCAGGAGGCGGCCCATGTCTGAGCCGAAGAAGACCGTTCGCGTGACGCAGATCGCCTCCGGCTACGGCCGCAAGCCCGGCCAGCAGGAGACGCTGAAGGGCCTCGGCCTCAACAAGATCAACCGCACCCGCGAGCTGGAGGACACGCCCGCGGTGCGCGGGATGATCCGCAAGGTCGCGCACCTGGTGAAGGTGGAAGACTGAGATGAAGCTCAACGAACTGCGCGACAATCCGGGCGCGCGGCCGAAGTTCAAGCGCATCGGCCGCGGCATCGGCTCGGGCAAGGGCAAGACCGGCGGCCGCGGCGTGAAGGGCCAGAAGGCGCGCACGGGCGTGTCGCTGAACGGGTTCGAGGGCGGCCAGCTCCCGATCTACCGGCGCCTGCCCAAGCGCGGCTTCAACAACATCTTCCGGCTGACCTACGCGCCGCTCAACATCGGCACGCTGGATGCGGCGATCGAGGCGGGCCGGCTGCCGGCCTCGGGCCAGATCACCGAGGCGATGCTGCGCGAGGCGGGCGTGGTCGCGCGCAGCGGGAAGTATGCGGGCGTGCGCCTGCTCGGCCGCGGCGAGATCAAGCGGGCGGTGGAGATCAGCGTCTCCGGCGCCTCCGCCACCGCCATCGCGGCGGTCGAGGCCGCAGGCGGCAAGGTCCTGCTGCCGGCGGCCCAGGCCGCGACGGAGTGACGCTTCCCGGGCCGGCGGCGGTTGCGGCCGCGACCGGTCCGGCGCATGAGGGCCGGGTGGCTCCCGCCCGGGCGGGGGCGGCCCGCAGGCTATGGGCCGCCCGGGGCCTCTTGGCCGGGCGCCACCGAACGGGGGAATGTCTCGCATGGCTTCGGCCACCGATCAGCTTGCCGGCAGCCTGAACCTCGGCGTCCTGGCCAAGGCGACCGAGCTCAAGCAGCGGATCTGGTTCACGCTGGGCGCGCTGATCGTCTATCGCATCGGCACCTACATCCCGGTGCCGGGCGTGGATGCGGCCGTGATGGGCGAGATGCTGCGCCAGCATGGCGGCGGCATCCTCGGCATGTTCGACATGTTCACGGGCGGCGCGCTGGGGCGCATGACCGTCTTCGCCCTGAACATCATGCCCTACATCTCCGCCTCCATCATCGTGCAGCTGATGACGGCGGCGATCCCCTCCTGGGAGCAGCTCAAGAAGGAGGGGGAGAGCGGGCGCAAGAAGCTCAATCAGTACACGCGCTACCTCACGCTGCTCATCGCCATCTTCCAGGCCTATGGCATCTCGGTGGGGCTGGAGGGGATCCGCGGCAGCATGGGGCCCGCCGTGGCCGATCCCGGCTGGTTCTTCCGCATCTCCTGCGTGATCACGCTGACCGGCGGCACCATGTTCCTGATGTGGCTGGGCGAGCAGATCACCGCGCGCGGCGTGGGCAACGGCATCTCGCTCATCATCTTCGCCGGCATCGTGGCCAACCTGCCCTCGGCGCTGGTGGCGACGCTGGAGCTGGGACGGACGGGGGCGCTCTCCACCTTCTTCATCATCTTCTTCCTGATCGCGGCGCTGGGCGTGATCTTCGTCGTGGTCTTCGTCGAGCGCGCGCAGCGCCGCATCCCGGTGCAGTATCCCAAGCGCCAGGTGGGCAACCGCATGTTCGGCGGCGAGGCGACGCATCTGCCGCTGAAGCTGAACACCTCGGGCGTGATCCCGCCGATCTTCGCCTCCTCGCTGCTGCTGCTGCCGGCCACCATCGCGGGCTTCACCACCGACCGCACGGCCGACACCTGGCTGCAATGGCTGGCGAATCAGCTCGCGCACGGGCAGCCGGCCTACATGGCGCTGTACATGGCGCTGATCGTCTTCTTCGCCTTCTTCTACACCGCCGTGGTGTTCAACCCGGCCGAGACGGCGGACAACCTGAAGAAATACGGCGGCTTCGTGCCCGGCATCCGGCCCGGCCAGAACACGGCGGAGTATCTGGACCGCGTGCTGACGCGGCTGACGGCGGTGGGCGCGATCTACCTCTGCGTGGTCTGCCTGATCCCGGAGCTGCTGATCTCCAACTACGGCGTGCCCTTCTATTTCGGCGGCACCTCGCTGCTCATCATCGTCACCGTGACGATGGACACGGTGGCGCAGGTGCAGTCGCACCTCTTCGCCCATCAGTACGAGGGGCTGATCAAGAAGGCCCGGCTGGGCGGCCGCGGCCCCCGTCCCCGCTGACGCGTCCGCGCTGAAGGAGACCCCGATGAACCTCATCCTCCTCGGCCCTCCCGGCGCGGGCAAGGGCACCCAGGCCAAGCGCCTGGAGGAGCGTTTCGGCCTGGTGCAGATCTCCACCGGGGACATGCTGCGCGCCGAGGTCAAGGCCGCCACCCCCATCGGGCTCGAGGCCAAGGCCATCATGGAGCGCGGCGAGCTGGTGCCGGACGCCATCATCACCGCCATGCTGGCCGCGCGCGTGCAGCAGCCGGACGCGGCAAAGGGCTTCATCCTGGACGGTTTCCCCCGCACCGTGCCGCAGGCCGAGGCGCTGGACGCGATGCTCGCCGAGAAGGGGCTGCGCCTCGACCACGTGATCGAACTCAAGGTGGACGACGCCGCGCTGGTGGCGCGCATCTCGGGCCGCTTCACCTGCGCGCGCTGCGGCGAGGGCTATCACGACCAGTTCAAGCCGCCCGCCGTGGCCGGCGTCTGCGACAAGTGCGGCGGGACGGAGTTCACCCGCCGCGCCGACGACAAGGCCGAGACGGTGGGCGCGCGCCTCGCCGCCTACCACCGGCAGACGGCGCCGCTGCTGCCCTATTACGCCGCGCAGGGGAAGCTGCGCAGCGTGGACGGCATGGCCGACATGTCCGCCGTGACGGCGGCGCTGGAGGAGATTCTGGCGCCGGCCGCTTGACGCGGCGGGCGTCTCGGTTCTATCTCCCCGCCTCTCGCGGGCGGGGCGTGTCGGGCGCGGCACCCTTCGGCCGCGCTTGGCTTTGGTCAGGTGAAGGAATCGGCCTTGCCGCCCGGGCGACCGGATGGCGGGGTCAAACAGGGACGGTCCTGGGCAGGACCCGCAGGAGCTGGAACGTGGCGCGCATCGCTGGCGTGAACATCCCCCCCAACAAGCGCGTGGTGATCTCGCTGCGCTACATCTACGGCATCGGCCCGCAGAACGCGAAGGAGATCTGCGCGAAGGTGGGCATCCCCGAGGAGCGCCGGGTGAACCAGCTCACCGACGACGAGATCGTGCGCCTGCGCGAGACCATCGACCGCGACTACCGCGTGGAGGGCGACCTCCGGCGCGAGGTGGCGATGAATATCAAGCGGCTGATGGACATGGCCTGCTATCGCGGCCTGCGGCACCGCCGCGGCCTGCCGGTGCGCGGCCAGCGCACCCACACCAACGCCCGCACCCGCAAGGGCAAGGCCGTGCCCGTGGCCGGCAAGAAGAAGGTGACGAAGTAAGATGGCCCGCCAGCCCTCCGCCTCCTCGCGCCCGCGCAAGAAGGAGCGCAAGAACATCTCCTCCGGCGTGGCGCATGTGCTCGCCACCTTCAACAACACCATCGTGACCATCACCGACGCCCAGGGCAACGCCATCGCCTGGTCCTCGGCGGGGGCCAAGGGCTTCAAGGGCAGCCGCAAGTCCACGCCCTACGCCGCCCAGATGGCGGCCGAGGACGCGGGCATGAAGGCGCGCGAGCACGGCATGGAGACGGTGGAGGTCGAGGTC
This sequence comes from Rubritepida flocculans DSM 14296, assembly GCF_000425365.1. Classification (GTDB taxonomy): domain Bacteria; phylum Pseudomonadota; class Alphaproteobacteria; order Acetobacterales; family Acetobacteraceae; genus Roseococcus; species Roseococcus flocculans. The sequence goes on from NZ_AUDH01000027.1 coordinate 13,687, forward strand.
TCCGGCCCCGGCTCGGGGCGCGAGAGCGCGCTGCGCGCCCTGCAGTCCGTCGGCTTCCACGTCACCGCCATCCGCGACGTGACGCCCATCCCGCACAACGGCTGCCGCCCGCGCAAGCGCCGCCGGGTCTGAGCCGCCAGGAGAGATCCCCTTGCTGGAACGCAACTGGCAGTCCCTCATCAAGCCCGAGAAGCTCCTCGTCGAGTCGGGCAGCGCCGACCTGCGCCAGGCGACGCTGGTGGCGGAGCCGCTGGAGCGCGGCTTCGGCATGACGCTCGGCAACGCGCTGCGCCGCGTGCTGCTCTCCTCGCTGCAGGGCGCGGCGGTGACGGGCGTGAAGATCGACGGCGTGCTGCATGAGTTCAGCAGCCTGACCGGCGCGCGCGAGGATGTGACGGACATCATCCTCAACCTCAAGCAGCTCGCCATCCGCTACCATGGCGAGGGGTCGAAGCGCCTCATGCTGACGGCCACCGGCCCCGGCGAGGTGACGGCGGCGCAGATCCAGACCTCGGGCGACATCGAGATCTGCAACCCGGAGCTGGTGATCTGCACCCTGGACGAGGGCGCGAAGCTCTCCATGGAGCTGACCATCGGCACCGGCCGCGGCTATGTGCCCGCCTCGCAGAACCGGCCCGAGGACGCGCCGATCGGCATGATCCCGGTGGACGCGATCTACTCGCCCGTCCGCAAGGTCAGCTACCGCGTGGAGCCCACGCGCGTGGGGCAGGTGACCGACTATGACCGCCTCGTGATCTCGGTCGAGACGAACGGCACGGTGGCGCCGGAGGATGCGGTGGCGCTCGCCGCGCGCATCCTGCAGGACCAGCTCGCCCTCTTCGTCACCTTCGAGGAGCCGCGCGAGAAGGCCCGCGACGAGGTGCAGGACGACCTGCCCTTCAACCGCAACCTGCTGCGCAAGGTGGACGAGCTCGAACTCTCCGTCCGCTCGGCGAACTGCCTGAAGAATGACAACATCGTCTACATCGGCGACCTGGTGCAGAAGACCGAGCAGGAAATGCTCCGCACGCCGAACTTCGGGCGCAAGTCGCTGAACGAGATCAAGGAGGTGCTGGCCTCCATGGGTCTCTCGCTCGGCATGCCGATCACCGGCTGGCCGCCCGAGAACATCGAGGAGCTGGCGAAGAAGATCGAGGAGCCGTTCTGACGCCTTGACGCCTCGGCGCGGCCTCCGCCCGGGGGCGGGCGCTCGGTCGGGCACGGCGGCGGTCGCGATGGCGGCTGAAGTGTCGGATGTCGGTGGCCCCCGGGGGCTTCCGATCTGGATGTGATGGTTTAGGCGCCCCTGGCGCCGATGGAGTGATGTGATGCGTCACGGTATGGCCAATCGGAAGCTCGGCGTCACCTCGACGCACCGCCTCGCCATGTTCCGCAACATGGCGACGAGCCTCCTCAAGCACGAGCAGATCACCACCACGCTGCCCAAGGCGAAGGAGCTGCGCCCCTATGTCGAGCGCATCATCACGCTCGGCAAGCGCGGCGGGCTGCACGCGCGGCGGCAGGCCTATGCGACGCTGATGGACGAGAAGGTGGTGGACAAGCTCTTCACCACCATCGCCGAGCGCTACAAGGCCCGGCCCGGCGGCTACACCCGCGTGCTCAAGGCCGGCTTCCGCTACGGCGACATGGCGCCCATGGCGGTGATCGAGCTGGTGGACCGCGACCCGGCCGCCAAGGGCCAGGACAGCGGCCCGAAGCCGGAGAAGGCCGAGGAGCAGGAGGCGGCGTAACGCCCCCTCCGGCATGACAGTGGTGCGAAGGGGCGGGGGGTGACCTCCGCCCCTTTCGCTGTCTGCGCTACTGGAAGCGCAGCGCCGCCGCCACCTGGGGCGAGAACCCCTCCACCGCGCCGCGCAAGGCCGCGGGCCAGGGGGCGAAGCGGGGCGGCACGAAGAGCGCGGGTGCCGGGCCGTCGTAGAGAATGATGGCCACCGTCTCGCTGCGCGTGTCGAAGGCCAGCAGAACCCGGGCCTCTCCCGCCCGGGCCCGGCCGTGCAGCCAATCCCCGCTGACCGCGAGTCCCGGCCCTTCGCCGCGCAGCGCCTCGGCGAGCAGCCGCTGCCGGCCCTGCGCCATGGCGCGCAGCCGGGGGCCCACGGCCGGATGGGTGGCCAGCGCCAGCACCGGCTGGCCGGCCAGCTCCAGCAGCTCCGGCGCCTGGGCGCGGGCTGCGCCCGGGGCGAGCGCCGTCAGCGCCAGAAGCGCGCGCCTATTCAATGCGGATGTTCGCTTCGCGCACCAGCGCCGCCATCTGCGCCCGCCCCTCGGTGACGAAGCGCGCGAACTCGGCCGGGCTGTTGCCCACCGGCACGGCGCCGAGCTGGGCGAGGCGCGCGCGCACCGCCTCCTCGCCCAGCGTGGCCGCCAGCGCGCCATGGATGGCGGCCAGGGCCGGGCCGGGGGTGCCGGCGGGGGCGAAGAGCGCCGCCCATTCGGAGAGGGTGATCCCCTGCAGCCCCTGCTCGGCGAAGGTGGCGAGGCCCGGGGCCAGCGCCACGCGCTCGGGCGCGGAGAGGGCGAGGAAGCGCGCCCGCCCGCTCTCCACGATGGGCCGGGCCGAGAGCAGGGTGATGAACACCCCGTCCAGCGTGCCGGCGGCGAGGTCGCGCGCCGCGTCCGCCCCGCCGCGATAGGGCACATGCGTGACCTCGATGCCCGCCGCGCGCTGGAAGGCGGCCAGGCCGAGATGCCCCGCCGTGGCGTTGCCCTGGGTGCCGATGGAGAGGGTCTGCCGCCGCGCCAGCGCCAGGAACTCCTCCAGGCTCCGCGCCGGCAGATCGGCCTTCACCGCCAGCACCTGCGGAAAGGTGACGACGAGCGAGATGGGCGCGAAGGCGGTGGCGTAGTCGAAGGGCAGGCCGCGCAGGAGGGCCGGATTCACGATGTGGCTGGAGGCGTCCATCAGCAGGGTGTGGCCGTCCGCCGCGCTGCGCGCCACCTCCGCCCCGCCCAGCGAGCCGCCGGCACCGGTGCGGTTCTCCACCACCATGGGCTGGCCGAGGCGCTCGCTCATGCGCGGGGTGATGGCGCGCGTCGCGCTGTCGGCCGCGCCGCCGGCGGCGAAGGGCACCACCACCCGCACCGGGCGCGAGGGCGCCCAGCCCTGGGCGCGCGCGAAGCCGGGCAGGGCGAGCAAGGGCAGGGCGAGGACGGGGCGGCGGCGCAGCATGTTGGTTCCTCCGGAATATTCCCCGCGAAAACCCCGCCCTGGCCCGCGCGTCAAGCGGCTGGACAGCGCGCCCCCCGCGTGGCTTGCAGCGCGCATGGCGGATGTGGCGGTGGTGGGCGCGGGCCCGGCGGGGCTGATGGCGGCGGAGGTGCTGGCGGCGGGCGGCGCGCGCGTGACGCTGTGCGACGCCATGGCGCGGCCGGGGCGGAAATTCCTGCTCGCCGGGCGGGGCGGGCTGAACCTCACCCATTCCGAGCCGCTGGAGCGCTTCCTCACGCGCTATGACCGCCCGGAGATCGCGCCGCACATCCGCGCCTTTCCCCCCGCCGCGCTGATGGCGTGGTGCGAGGGGCTGGGGCAGGAGCTGTTCATCGGCACCTCCGGGCGGGTCTTCCCGCGGGCCATGAAGGCCTCGCCGCTGCTGCGCGCCTGGCTGCGGCGGCTGGAGGGGCTGGGCGTCGCCTTCCGCCCCCGCGCGCGCTGGCTCGGTTTCGGGGAGGGGCGGGCGCTGCGCTTCGAGGGGTTCACGCTCGCGCCCGATGCGGCGGTGCTGGCGCTGGGCGGGGCCTCCTGGCCGGGGCTCGGCAGCGATGGCGCCTGGGTGGGCGCCTTCGCGCCGGAGGAGGTCGCGCCGCTCGCGCCTGCGAACATGGGGTTCCGCGTGGCCTGGTCGGCCCCCTTCGCCGAGCGCTTCGCCGGCGCGCCGCTGAAGCGCCTCGCTCTCTCGCACGAGGGGCGGCGCTGGCGGGGCGAGGCGGTGGTGACGCGCCAGGGGCTGGAGGGCGGCCTGATCTACGCCGCCGCGGCGGCGCTGCGCGCGGCGGCGCCGGTGACGGTGGCGCTCGATCTCCGGCCCGATCTCGACCACGCGACGCTGGCGGCGCGGCTCGGCGGCGGCGCGCAGTCCCTCGCCAACCGGCTGCGGCGCGCGGGGCTCGCGCCCGCCGCCATCGGGCTGGTGCAGGAGGCGCTGCACGCCGGCGCGCCGCGCGGGGATCTCGCGGCGCTGGTCAAGGCGCTGCCGCTGCGGCTCGAGGCGCCCATGGGGCTCGCCCGCGCCATCTCCACCGCCGGCGGGCTGCGCTGGGCGGCGCTGGACGAGGCGCTGATGCTGCGCGCCCGCCCCGGCGTGTTCTGCGCGGGCGAGATGCTGGACTGGGAGGCGCCGACGGGCGGCTATCTGCTGCAGGGCTGCTTCGCCACGGGCCGCGCGGCGGGGTTGGGGGCGCTCGCCTGGCTCAGTCAGCGGGCTTCGCGGGCGCCAGCAGCATCAGCCGGTTGAGCAGGGCGGGCGGCAGGGCCGCTGTCAGCCGCGTCAGCGCATAGAGCGGCCAGGGATAGGCGATGCGCGTGCGCCCCGCCGCGATGCCGGCGAGCGCGCGGCGCGCGGCCTCCTCGGGCGACATCATCCCGGGCATGGGGAAGGGGTTGTTCTCGGTCATCGCCGTGCGGATGAAGCCGGGGCAGAGGGCGTGCACGCGCAGGCCGCGCCGCCGCTCCGTGCCGTCGCGCGCCTCGGCCCAGGCCCTGGCGGCGGCCTTGGAGGCGCAATAGGCGGGGGCGGTGGCGGCGGGGAGGAAGCCCGCGATGGAGGAGACCACCGCCACATGCCCGCGCCAGCCATCCGCGCCGGGCGCCTGCGCGGCCATCGCCTCCAGCGCGGGCAGGGCGGTGTTGAGCACGCCCGTCAGGTTCGTCTCGAAGATCAGGCGCACCCGCGCGTCCTGCTCCTGCGCCTCGCCCGTGCCGGCCGAGACGCCCGCATTGGCGATGACGAGATCGAGTCGGCCCGCGCCGCGCACCCATTCCGCCATGGCCTCGGCGTCGCGCACATCCACGCGCCGGGTGGCGACGGTGGCGCCGGCCTTGCGGCAGGCCTCGGCCACCGCCTCCAGCTCCGCCGCGCGGCGCGCGCCGAGGTGCAGCACCGCCCCGGGGCGCGCCAGGAGCCGCGCGAAGGCGGCCCCGAGCCCGGCCGAGGCGCCGGTGATCAGCACATGGGCGAAGCGCATCGGCTGGACTCCTCCGGCGCGGCGCGAGAGAAGGCCGGCCATGACCAGCGCCTTGATGAGCATGACGGGCTTCGCGCGGGAAGCCGGGCAGCTTCCCGACGGAACGGCCTATGCCTGGGAGCTGCGCAGCGTGAACGGGCGCGGGCTCGATCTGCGGCTGCGCCTGCCCGGCGGGCTCGATGCGCTGGAGCCCGCGCTGCGCGAGGCGGCGGCGAAGCGGCTCAGGCGCGGCAATGTCCAGGCCAGCCTGACGCTGAAAGCCGAATCGCGCCCCGCCCTGACGCCCGACCCCGCGGCGCTGGAGCGCGCGCTCGAGCTCGCCCTCGGCCTCGCCCAGCGCCTCGGCGCGCCGCCGCCGCGGGCCGAGGCGCTGCTCGCCCTGCCCGGGGTGCTGCGCGCCGAAAGCCCCGAGCCCGAGGAGGCGGCGGAGGAGGCGAAGCGCGCCGCGCTGCTCGCCGGCTTCCAGCGCGCGCTGGAGGGGCTGGTGGCGGCGCGCCGGGGCGAGGGGGCGCGGCTGCGGCCGGTGCTCGAGGCTCTGCTGGAGGAGATCGCCGGGCTGCGCGAGGCCGCCGCCGCCGAGGCCGCCGCTCAGCCCGCCCAGCAGCGCGCGCGCTGGCTGGAGAGCCTGGCCACGCTGCTCGACGAGAACGCGCGCGCCCGCATCCCCGAGGAGCGGCTGGCGCAGGAGGTGGCGCTGCTCGCCGCCAGATCCGACGTGCGCGAGGAGCTGGACCGGCTGGCCGCGCATCTGGAGGCCGCGCGCGCGCTGCTCGCGGAGGGCGAGGGCGCGGGGCGCAAGCTCGATTTCCTGGTGCAGGAGTTCGTGCGCGAGGCGAACACGCTGTGCAGCAAATCCGCCTCCGTGGCGCTGACCCGCATCGGGCTCGACCTCAAGGCCGCCATCGAGCGGCTGCGCGAGCAGGCCGCCAATGTCGAATAGCCCCGCCCGCCGGGGGGTCTGCCTCGTCCTCGCCGCGGCCCCCGGCGGCGGCAAGACCAGCGTCTCGCGCGCCCTGCTGGCGAGCGAGCCGAACCTCACCCTCTCGGTCAGCGTCACCACCCGCCCGCCGCGCCCCGGCGAGCAGGAGGGGGTGCACTACTTCTTCCGCAGCATGGCGCAGTTCGAGGAGATGGCGGCCGCGGGCGAGCTGCTCGAGCATGCGCGCTTCCTCGGCCGCGGCTACGGCACGCCCCGCGCGCCGGTGGAGGCCGCCCTCGCCGCGGGGCGGGATGTGCTGTTCGACATCGAGTGGCAGGGCCACCGCCAGCTTCGCGAAAGGCTGCCGGGCGATGTGGTGGGCGTCTTCCTCCTGCCGCCCTCGCTCGAGGAGCTGGAGCGCCGGCTGCGCACCCGCGCTCAGGACAGCGAGGAGGAGATCGCCCGCCGCCTCGCCGCCGCACGCGAGGAGATGACCCACTGGGACGAGTTCGACCACATCCTGATCAACGCGGATTTCGAGCGCACGGTGGCGGATGCGCGCGCCATCCTGCACGCCGCCCGCACGGCGCGCGCGCGGCTGCCCGGCATGGCGGGATTCGTCGAGACGCTGCTGCGTGGCTGACGCCTTCCTCACCCTGATCGAGGTGGTGGCGCCGATCTTCGCGCTCATCCTCGCCGGGTGGGTGGCGGCCTGGCGCGGATGGGTGGGCGAGGCGGGCTTCGCGGGGCTCAACGCCTTCGCCTTCTCGCTGGCGGCGCCGGCGCTGCTCTTCGCCTCGGGCACGGCGGGGCATGGCGGGGGCGGCGGTGCGGCGCTTGCCTTCTTCCTGGGCTGCGCGGTGCTTTACGCGGCCACGCTGGCGGGCGGGCTGCGCGCGGGGATGGGCCTCGGGGGCGCGGGGCCGCTCGCGCTCCACGTCACCTTCGGCAACACGGTGATGATGGGCATCCCGCTCATCGCCGCCGCCTTCGGGCCGCAGGGGCTTTCGGTGCTGCTCGCCATCCTCGCGCTGCATTCCATGGTGCTGCTCGGCACGGCGACGGTGGTGGCGGAGCTCGCGCTCAACAGCGGCGCCTCGGCGCGGCGGCTGCTGCGCAACACGCTGCGCGGCGTGCTGCGCAACCCGATCGTGATGGCGGTGCTGCTCGCCATGGTCTGGAGCAGCCTCGCGCTGCCGGTGCCCGGGCCCGCGCGGCGCACGCTGGAGCTGCTGGGCGCGGCCGCGCCGCCCGTCTCGCTGTTCTGCCTGGGCGGGTCGCTGCGCGCCTTCCGCGCGGCGGGGCTGTGGCGGCGCACGGCGCTGACGGCGCTGCTCAAGCTGCTCGTGCTGCCGCTGCTGGTGTTCGGCTTCTGCCGCCTGTTCGGCCTCGGGCCGCTGGAGACGGCGGTGGCGGTGACGACGGCGGCGCTGCCTACCGGCGCCAACGCCTTCCTGCTGGCGCGGCGCTACGCGGCCGGCGCGGCGGAATCCGGGGCGGCGGTGCTGGTCTCCACCATGGTCTCGGTGCTGAGCCTTTCGGCGCTGCTCGCCTGGCTGCGCTGATGCGGGCGGCATGTCACGCCGCCCGTCTCAGTCCGCCTCCAGCAGCGGATCGAGGCCGAGCGCCAGCGCCAGCGCTTCCAGCCGGCGCAGCACGCTCTCGCCCGCGAAGACGCCGGCGCCGCGCTTGAGCCGCAGCACCAGCCGCCGGCCGCGGCGTTCGAGCTCCGTCGCTTCCAGCAGCCCGGGCACGCCGCCCGAGAGGGTGTAGGCAAGGCGCAGCGCCGCCCCCAGCGCCTCGGCCCGGCGCACGGTGGCGGCGGAGAGCAGCGCCCGCGCGGGCGCGAGGAAGGGCGCGGCCGGCTCGGCCTCGTAGCGCAGCGCCGCCACCAGGGCCAGGAAGGCGCGCACATGGTGGTCGAGCCCCACGCCGTGCAGGCGCAGCAGGCGCAGGAAGGCCTGCTCGGCGCGGTATTCCGGGTGGTCGCGGCTGCCGCTGTCGCTGATCCAGCAGGCGGCGGCGCGCAGCTTCGCGTCCGGCTCCACCTCCTCGGCCAGCGGGGCGAGCCAGGCGAGGAGGGCGGGCGGCAGCCCCGTGTCGCGGCCGAAGCGCGCGCCGATCTCCATGGCGGCGGCGAGCAGCGGGTCCTCCTCCCGCCGCGCCGCCTCCAGCCGGCGGGCATACCAGCCCTCGCGCAGCCCGTTGGCCGAGAACACCACGCGCGCCACATTGGCCGCGCGCAGCAGCCGGCGCATGACGACCGCGGCGAAGGGCAGATCCTGCACGCGCTTGGTGGGGGCGGCGGGCATGCGCTCCAGCGCCTTGCGGGGCGCGTTCATCACCACCCCCGCGAGGTCGCGCGCCTCCTCGCGGCGGATCGCGTAGTGGTGGACGATGGCGAGCGGATAGCCCGTCTGCGCGATGTGGATGCGCGCGAGCGCGCGGAAGGTGCCGCCCACCAGGAACAGATCCTTCAGCGGCTCGGCGCCCAGCCAGGGCACGGTCTTGAGCTCGGCCTCGACGATGGCGCGCGCGCGGGCCACGTCCTCGCCCGCGCGTTCGGCCAGGCGGATGGTGCCGAGCGGCAGCGAGGCCGTCTCGGCGATGCGCCCCTGCGCGAGCCGCACGAGCTCGAGCGAGCCGCCGCCCAGATCGCCCAGCACGCCATCGGCCTGTGGCACGCCGAGCAGCAGCCCCTCGGCCGAGAGCCGGGCCTCCTCCTCGCCCGAGAGGATGGTGACCGGCACGCCGGGCATGACGCGCCCGAGCCCGGCCATGAACTCCGCGCCGTTGGTCGCGTCGCGCACCGCCGCGGTGGCCAGCACCTCGAGCGGATCGGCGCCCATGCCGCGCGCCAGCGCGTGGTAGCGACCGAGCACGGTGAGCGCCTGGGCCGAGGCCTCCTCGTTCAGCCGCCCCGTGGCGTGCAGCCCGCGCCCGAGGCCGAGCACGGCCTTCTCGTTGAAGATGGCGTGCGGGTTGCGCTCCCGCCCCTCGAAGACCACGAGGCGCACGGAGTTGGAGCCGAGATCCACCACCCCGAAGCGCGTGCGGGTGGCGCATGTGCCGTCCATGCGCTCAGTCCTGGTGCAGCTTCTCGGCGCGGCCGCGGCGCGGCGCGGCGGGGCGCGGCGGGCGGGTGAGCGCGCTGCCGCGGCCCGAGAGAGAGGGGTTCGTCATGAAATACTCGTGCGCCGAGAACTGGCGCGGATCGGGCGGGCGGCGGCGCCAGGAGCCGTCGGGCTCCAGATCCCAGGACTGCGCGGCGTCCTTGAGGTTCACGACCATGATCTGGTCGAGCACCTGGGCGTGCACGGTCGGGTTCTCCACGGGCACCATGGTCTCCACGCGCCAGTCCATGTTGCGCGCCATCCAGTCGGCCGAGGAGATGTACACGCGCGCCCGGCGCGAGGGCAGCTTGTGGCCGTTTCCGAAGACGTAGATGCGCGAGTGCTCGAGGAAGCGGCCCACGATGGACTTCACGCGGATGTTCTCCGACAGGCCGGGCACGCCGGGGCGCAGGCAGCAGATGCCGCGCACCACGCACTCCACGATGACGCCCGCCCGGCTCGCGCGGTAGAGCGCGTCTATCAGATCCTTGTCCACCAGCGAGTTCATCTTGAGCCAGATGCCCGCGGGCCGGCCCTCCTTCGCGAAGGCGATCTCCTGCTCGATCAGCCCCATCAGGGTGGGGCGGATGGTCAGCGGCGCGAAGGCGAGCTTCTCCATCGCCTCGGGCCGGGCGTAGCCGGTCATGTAGTTGAACAGCTTCGCCGCGTCGCGCGTCAGCGCCGGATCGGCCGTGAAGAAGCTGAGGTCGGTGTAGATGCGCGCGGTGATGGGGTGGTAGTTGCCCGTGCCGAAATGCGCGTAGGAGCGCAGCCCCCCCGCCTCGCGCCGCACCACGAGGCTCACCTTCGCATGCGTCTTGAGCTCGACGAAGCCGAAGACGACCTGCACGCCGGCCGCCTCCAGCTCGCGCGCGATGGAGATGTTGCGCTCCTCGTCGAAGCGCGCCTTGAGCTCCACCATGGCGGTGACGGATTTGCCCACCTCGGCCGCCTCGATCAGCGCGCGCGCGATGGGGCTGTCGCGGCTGGTGCGGTAGAGCGTCTGCTTGATGGAGACCACGTTCGGGTCGCGCGCCGCCTGGCGGAGGAACTGCACCACCACGTCGAAGCTCTCGTAGGGGTGGTGCACCACGATGTCCTTGGCGCGGATGGCGGCGAAGCAGTCCCCGCCATAGTCGAGGATGCGCTCGGGGAAGCGGGGCGTGTAGGGGGTGAAGAGGAGGTCCGGCCGGTCCTCGACGATCAGCGCCTTGAGGTCGGCCATGCCGAGCAGCCCGTCCACGGTGAAGACCGCCGCGCGGTCGGCGTCGAGTTCCTCGGCGACGAAATCCACCATGTCGGCGGGCATGCGCGCGTCCACCGAGAGGCGGATGGCGCGGCCGCGGCGGCGGCGCTTCAGCGCCGTCTCGTAGCTGCGCACCAGATCCTCGGCCTCCTCCTCGAACTCCACGTCGGTGTCGCGGATCAGGCGGAACAGGCCGCGCTCGGCCACGATGAAGCCGGGAAAGAGGTGGTGGAGGTTGAGGCCCACCACATCCTCGAGCAGGGCGAAGCGGATGCCCTCGCCCGGGCCCGCGGGCAGGCGGATGAAGCGGTCCACCTGCGGCGGAAGCGGGATCAGCGCGCGCATGGTGCCGCCATCCTCCTCGCGCACCAGCTTGAGCACCATGCAGAGCGCGAGGTTGGCGATGAAGGGGAAGGGGTGCGCGGGGTCCACCGCCAGCGGGGTGAGCACGGGGAAGACGCGCTCGTGGAAATAGGTCTCGAGCCAGGCGATGTCGGCCTCGCTCAGCTCGTCCGCATCGAGCAGCGAGAGGCCGGCGGGGCGCAGGAGCTGGCGCAGCGTACGCCAGGCCTGCTGCTGCGCCTCGATGAGCGCGAGCGCGCGCTGGTGGATGGCGGCGAGCTGCTGGGTGGGGGAGAGCCCGTCGGGCGAGGGCGTCGTCACCCCCTCGCGCTCCTGGCCCACCAGGCCGGCGACGCGCACGGAATAGAACTCGTCGAGGTTGGAGCCGGAGATGGCGAGGAAGCGCAGCCGCTCGAGCAGCGGGTGCTGCGGGTTCGCCGCCTCCTCCAGCACGCGCGTGTTGAAGTCGAGCCAGGAGAGCTCGCGGTTGAAGAAGCGGCCCGGGGCGTCGGGGGCGGGAAGCTCGAGGCTCTGTTCGGCGGCGGACATGGCGCGAGCCTACAGCAGCGCGGGGCCGGCCGGCAGGGCGGGTTCGGGCGATGTCTCCGAAGCGTCACCCAGCAGCGGGGCGAGGGCGGCGAGCGCGGCGCGGCGCGTCAGCCGCCGGCCGGAGGCCAGCGCGGCGTGGTCGAGCCGCGCCACCGCCTCGGCCATGGCGGCGGCGCTGCGCGGCAGCCGCGCGCGCAGGAAGGCCGCAAGGCCGGGCTCGAGCGCGAGCTGGCGGTCGGCGAGGTGCTTGGCGAAGAGCGCCTCCAGCAGCGCGTCCGAGGGCTCGCCCGTCATCGCCACCGCGGTGGCGGCGAGGCGCGAGCGCAGATCGGGCAGGGCGATGCGCCAGCGCGAGGGGGCGGCGGCGGCGGCCATGAGCACGGGCAGCCCGGCCTCGGCGCAGGCGTTGAGCAGGTGCAGCAGCGCCGCCTCCTCGGCCGGCGCGTCGGCGTCGTCGAGGGCGAGGCCGCGGGCGGGCAGGGGGGGAAGGCCGCGCAGCGCCGGGCCCTGGCGCAGCTCCCAGCCCTGGGCGGCGGCGGCGATGTGCAGCAGATGCGTCTTGCCCGTGCCCGGGGGGCCGGCGAGCACGAGCCGCCCCATGGGCCAGCGATCGGGGGCGGCGAGCCAGCGCAGCGCCTCCTCGTTGCTCGCGTCCGGCACGAAATCCGCCGCGGCGAAGGAGGGGGGGGAGAGCGGCAGCGGCAGGGCGAGCTGGCTCATGCCGGCTCGCGCGCGAGCTGCGCGGAGATGGGCGGCAGGGCGAGCTGGCTCATGCCGGCTCGCCCGCGCGCGGCCTGGGCGGGAAGCGCCGCACGCCCCTCACCCCTCCCGCCGGGGCGGGTCGAGGTAGAGCGGGCTTTCCAGGTAGCGCGCCAGCCAGTGGCGCGCCACCACGCCCACCGCGGCGGCGATGGGCACCGCCAGCAGCACGCCCAGGAAGCCGAAGGCCACGCCGCCGGCGAAGAGGGCGAAGATGACCCACACCGCGTGCAGCTCCACCCGGTCGCCCAGCAGGCGGGGATAGATCACATAGCCCTCCAGCACCTGGCCCAGCACGAAGATGCCCACCACCAGGATCACCCCGTTCCAGTCGCCCCATTGCCCGATGGCGAGCAGCACCGCCAGCGCGAAGCCCGTCAGCGAGCCGACATAGGGGATGAAGGAGAGGAAGCCCGAGATCAGCCCCACCATCAGCCCCAGCTCGAGCCCCGCCGCCGAGAGGCTGAGCGCATAGAACAGCCCGAGCGCCAGGCAGCAGAGAAGCTGCCCGCGCAGCCAGGCCGAGAGCACCCGGTCCATGTCGCGCGCAAGCTGGATGACCGTCGGCGCGGAGCGGCGCGGCAGCCAGGATTCGATGCGCGCCATGATGCCCGGCCAGTCGCGCAGCAGGTAGAAGCTCACCACCGGCGTCACCACCGCGAGGGTGAAGACGTTGAACAGGGCGAAGCCGCCGCCGATCAGCCGCGTGGCGGCGGTGCCCAGCCAGCCGATCATGGCGCCCGCCTGGCTGATGATGAGCTCGCGCAGCCGCGCGTCCACCACCTCGGGCCCGGCGGCCTCCTCGAGGTTCATCAGGAACTCGCGCAGCGCGGCGTTGATGGTGGCGATGTAGCCCGGCAGCCGCGCCAGCAGCACGCCGATCTGCGCGACGATGAGCGGATAGAGCAGCAGCAGCGCCAGCAGCCCGAACAGCAGCAGCAGCGTGACCAGCAGCAGGGCCGAGGCCCAGCGCGGCAGCCCCCAGCGCGCGAGGAAGGTGGCGATGGGATCCAGGAAATAGGCGATGCAGGCGGCCAGCACGAAGGGCGTGAGGATGGCCGAGAACATCCACAGCGCCAGCAGCAGCCCGCCCACCGCGCCCCCCAGCAGCAGGGCGCGCTGGCGCGGCGTGGCGCCCACCCGCGGCGCCCGGCCGCGCCCCGGCGGGGGGGCGTGGTCCATCACGGCGCCGCCCCGGCGCGCAGCCGCCGCGCCGTCTGCGCGACATAGGCGAGGCCTGAGGCCAGGGTGCTCCCCGCCGTGGCCCAGATCAGCGCCGCCTTCAGCCCCCCCAGCGGCAGGTCGAAGCCCGCCGCCAGCAGCGCCACGGCGGCGAGCGCGATCTGCAGCGCCGTGTTGAGCTTGGAGACGAGGAGCGGCGCGATCTCCGGCCTGTCCCCGATCATCCACAGCAGCAGCAGCCCGCCCACGATCACCGCGTCGCGGAACACGACGAGGATGGCGAGCCAGTCGGGCAGCACGCCCACCAGCGCCAGCGCGACATAGACGGAGACGAGCAGCGCCTTGTCCGCCACCGGGTCGAGCAGCGCGCCGATCTGCGAGCGCGCGCGGCGCACGCGCGCGAGCCAGCCGTCCAGCGCGTCCGAAATCCCGGCCGCGACGAAGAGCAGGAAGGCGAGGTCGAGCCGCCTCTGCACGATCAGCCAGATGGTGGCCGGCACGGCGCAGAGCCGCGCCAGCGTGATCATGTTGGGCAGCGTCAGCAGATTGTGCGTGGCGCCCGTGGCGGGCGGCCGCGGCTCAGCCTCCGGCAAGGCCCACCTGCCAGCCCGCGCCCTCGGGCTGCACCACGAGGCCCGCGGCCGAGAGCGCGGCGGCCGCCTCCTCCGGCGCGCGGCTGAGTCCGAGCCGCACCTGCGCCGCGTCCATGCTGATCTCCAGCACCTCCACCCGCACCACCGCGCCCGATTGCAGCATGCGCCGCCGCGCCTCGGTCCAGGCGGAGAGGGAGCCGGTGCGCACCGTGGCGATGACGGCGCCCGTGGCGGCCATGGGGATGTTGAGCCCGCCGCCCCCCGCGCCGGCCAGGGGCAGGGGCCGGCCCAGCGCCGCCCCCACCGCGCCCGGCTGGAACTGGAAGGTGAGGCGGCCGATGTAGCGCGTGGCGGTGGTGCGTTCCTCCTCCACGATCATCGCGCCCACCAGCGCCTCGATCTGCGAATCGCTCAGATTGGGCGCGGGGCCGCCGAGCTGCGCCATCATGCGCTGGAAGGCGATGCGCCGGGCGCTGGCGATGGCCGCCTCCCGCGCCGCCACCGCGTCGGCCGCGCTCGCCTCCGCCGGCACGCCGCGCTGGAGGAGGGGGTTGTCCTGCGCCGCCGCCGGGGGGCAAAACACCGGGAACAGGAGCAGGGCCATGAGCCAGCGCCACGCGCTTCGCCTCGCCGTCACCGTTCCTGTCCTTTCCCCCGGGGTTCTCCCCCAGACTTAGCCCATCGGAGGCGGCCCTGAACAGTTCGCGAGAGACAGGCCTGACCTACGCCGCCGCCGGCGTGGACATCGCGGCCGGCGATGCGCTGGTCGAGCGCATCAAGCCGCTGGCCCGCGCCACCGCCCGGCCGGGGGTGATGGGCGGCATCGGCGGCTTCGGCGCGCTGTTCGACCTCAAGGCCGCCGGCTTCACGGACCCCGTGCTGGTCAGCTCCACCGACGGGGTGGGCACCAAGCTGCGCCTGGCCATCGAGGCCGGCCACCACGCCGAGGTGGGCATCGACCTCGTCGCCATGTGCGTGAACGACCTGGTGGTGCAGGGCGCGGAGCCGCTCTTCTTCCTCGACTACTTCGCCACCGGGAAGCTCGAGGTGGCGCAGGCGGCCGAGGTGGTGGCCGGGATCGCCGAGGGCTGCCGCCTGGCCGGCTGCGCCCTGGTGGGCGGCGAGACGGCCGAGATGCCCGGCATGTACCAGGCGGGCGACTATGACCTCGCGGGCTTCGCCGTCGGCGCGGCCGAGCGGGGCGCGCTGCTGCCGCGCGCCGTGGCGCCGGGCGATGTGCTGATCGGCCTCGCCAGCACGGGGGTGCATTCCAACGGCTTCTCGCTGGTGCGCCGCATCGTGGAGGCGGCCGGCCTCGGCCTCGACGCCCCCGCGCCCTTCGCGCCGCAGCAGCCGCTCGGCCGCGCGCTGCTCGCGCCCACGCGGATCTATGTGAAGAGCGTGCTCGCCCTGCACCGCTCGGGGCTGCTCAAGGCGGCCGCGCACATCACCGGCGGCGGGCTGCCCGGCAACCTGCCGCGCGTGCTGCCCGAGGGGGTGGTGGCGGAACTCCGCGCCGGAAGCTGGCCGGTGCCCGATGTCTTCTCCTGGCTCGCGCAGGCCGGCGGCGTGGCGGAGGCCGAGATGCTGCGCGTGTTCAACTGCGGCCTCGGCATGGTGCTGGTGGTGGCCGAGGCGGATGCCGAGGTCGCGCTGACGGCGCTGCGCGCGGCGGGCGAGGAGGCGCATCCGGTGGGCCGCCTCGCCCCCGGCGCGGGCGAGGCGCGCGTCGTGCTGGAGGGATCGCTGCCGCTGTGAAGGCGCGCGTCGCCATCCTGATCTCGGGCCGCGGTTCCAACATGGCCGCGCTGATCGCGGCGGCGCGGGCGCCGGACTATCCGGCCGAGATCGCCCTCGTGCTCTCCAACCGCGCCGATGCGGGCGGACTCGCCCTCGCCGCGGCGGCGGGCGTGCCGGTGGCGGTGGTGGAGAGCCGCGGCCGCCCGCGCGAGGCCTTCGAGGCGGAGCTGCAGGCGGTGCTGGAGGCGCGGCGCATCGGCCTCGTCGCGCTGGCCGGCTTCATGCGGGTGCTGACGGAGGGCTTCGTCCGCGCCTGGGAAGGGCGGATGCTGAACATCCACCCCTCGCTGCTGCCGGCCTTCAAGGGGCTCGACACCCACCGCCGCGCGCTGGAGGCCGGGGTGCGGCTGCATGGCTGCACCGTGCACCTGGTGAGCCCCGGCGTGGACGAGGGGCCGATTCTCGCCCAGGCCGCCGTGCCCGTGCTGGCGGAGGACGACGAGGCGGCCCTCGCCGCGCGGGTGCTGGCCGAGGAGCACCGCCTCTACCCGGCCGCGCTGGCTTGGCTCGCGGCCGGGCGGGTGCGGCTGGAGGGCGGGCGCGCGCGGGTGGAGGCCGAGGGCGCGTCGGGCGTGCTGGCCAACCCCTTGCCCGGCCCGGCCGCGCTTTCTACACAACCGCCGAGGGATTGAGGGAGCCGAGCGGTGGCCGAGCAGAAGATGGAGATCGAGCTGGTCGAGGTGAAGGCCGAGGACATCATGGCCGAGCGCCAGGCCATGTACGACGCCTTCATGAAGGCGGTGCCCTGGGGCATCGGCCTCACCGCGGCCATCCTGATCCTGATCTACCTGATCTGGGGCTGAGCCGGCCGAGGGTCGGCGAGGCCGCATCAGGCCGCCTCCAGCAGCCCGGGCAGCAGCGCGGCCTCCGCGTCCTCGGCGGCCAGCGGGTCGCGCGGGAGGACGCGGTGGCGCAGCACCATGGCGGCCAGCGCGGCGCGGTGCGCGTCGGCGGTGCGCGCCGCCTCCCAGTTCATCACCACCGCGCTCGCGACGTGATAGAGCGCGGCGGCCGCGCTGCGCGCCAGCGCCTCATCGCCCTGGGCGCGCTCCAGCAGCGCGGCGGCGCGCGCGAAGCAGGGGGCGGCGTGCTCGAGCGGGGCCTCGGCCAGACGCTCCTGCACCAGCGAGTCCAGCGCCGCGAGCCCGCCTTCGCGCCGGGCGGCGCGCAGCACATCGAGCGCCACGATGTTGCTCGTGCCCTCCCAGATGCTGCCGAGATGGCTGTCGCGCAGCAGCTTCGGCTCCGGCCACTCCTCGATGTAGCCGCAGCCGCCGCGCACCTCCATCGCATCGCCCGCCACGGCGCGCGCGTCGCGGCAGGCGCGGTATTTGAGCAGCGGGGTGAGGATGCGCAGCAGCGGCCGGGCCGCCTCCTCGCCCGCATCGGCGCGGCGCAGCGCCTCGGCGGTGGTGAAGACCATGCTGCGCGCCTGCTCCGCCCGCATCAGCATCTTGGCGAGCTGGCGGCGCATCAGCGGCATCTCGATCAGCCGCCGGCCGAAGGCGATGCGGTGCCGCGCCACGTGCAGCGCCTCGTGCACGCAGCGGCGCATCATCCCCGCCGCGCGCACGCCGTTGGACAGGCGCGAGTTGTTCACCATGTCCGCCATCTGCTTGAAGCCGGCCTCGGGGTCGCCGATCAGCCAGGCCGTCGCGCCTTCGAGCCGCACCTCGCCGCTCGCCATGCTGCGCGTGCCGAGCTTCTCCTTCAGCCGCACGATGCGGTAGCGGTTGGGCGTTCCGTCCGGCAGGGTGCGCGCCAGCAGGAACAGCCCCACCCCCTTCAGCCCCGCCGCCGCGCCCTCGATGCGCGCGAGCACGAGGGCGAGCTCCGCATCCGCGTTCGAGCAGAACCACTTGTCGCCGGAGAGCGCCCATGTGCCGTCCGGGTTGGGGCGGGCGGCGACGGCGGTGGCCGCGATGTCGCTGCCCGCGCCCTGTTCGGTCATGAACATCGCACCCTGGTGCAGCGCGTCGAGGTCCTGGCTGGTCAGCAGCGGCAGGTAGCGCTCCACCAGCGCCTTCGGCCCGTAGCGGCGCAGGGTGCGCGCCAGGCTGTCCGTCATCGAGACGGGGCAGAGCAGGCCGAACTCCGCCTGGGCGAAGAGGAAGGTCAGCGCGTATTTCGCGGCCGGCGGCAGCGGCGCGGGCCAGCCGAAGACGCCGGGGCGGTGGCTCATGGCGGCGAGGCCGAACTCGGAGAAGGCGAGGCGCTCCATCTCGCGATAGGCGGGGTGGTAGGCGATGGATTGCGCGTCCTCGCCCCGGCGGGTGCGGTGGATCAGCTCGGGCCCGTTGCGGTCTGCGGTCATCGCGAGCGCATCGAGCGCCCCGCCCGCGAGCGCGCCCAGCCGGTCGAGCTGCGGTTCCAGCACCGCGCGCAGATCCTCCGGCAGGTAGAGGGGCAGCAGCCGCGCGAAGGCCGGGTCGGCGCGCCAGAGATTGGCGCCCGCGGCGTCGGGCACCGCCTCGGGGCCGGTCGGCGCGGAAAGGGGACGGATGTGCATGGGGCGGCCTCCGCGAAGACTGTGTGGGGGCGCCGGCGTGGCGTCGCGCCCCGCTGGAAAAGCTAGCGCGGGCGGGTGGGCCGGGAAATCGGCGAAGCGCGCCCCCGCTCAGCGCACCAGCGCGGTGGCGAGCGGCGGGATGGCGGCGATGGCGATGAGTGCCGCGCCCATCACCGCGAAATAGGGCAGGGCGCCGGCGAACACCGTCTCGATGCCCACGCGCGGATCGTTCAGCGTCGTCTTCACCGTGAAGACCGAGATGCCGAAGGGCGGCGTCAGCAGCCCCATCTCCACCGCGATGATGACGAGGATGCCGAAATGGATCAGGTCGAAGCCCATGGCCTGGGCGATGGGCGCGCCGATCGGCACCATGATGAGCAGGATGGAGGTGCTGTCGAGGATCATCCCCAGCAGCAGCACGATCGCGATGAAGGCTGCGAGGAAGCCGTAGGGCCCGAGGCCGAGATGCTCCACCATCTCGCCGATCGCCTGCGGCACGCCCGCCATGGCGAGCATCCGCGAGTAAAGCCCCGCGGCGATCAGCAGGAACAGGATGGCGGCGGAGACGAGGCCCGTCTCGCGCAGCACGCGCCAGAACTTCGGCCCATCGAGGCGGCGGCGCAGCAGGGCGATGACGAGCGCCCCGGCCGCGCCCACCGCCCCCGCCTCGGTGGGCGTGAAGAAGCCCGAATAGAGCCCGCCCAGGATGAGCGCGACGAGGCAGAGGATGGGCACGGATTTCGCCGCCATCTCGCCGGCGGGCATGGCGCGCTCCTCGGCCGCGGGCGCGCGCGCCGCGGTCATGATCTGCGCGGGGAAGAAGGCCGCGCGCACCCAGATCATCAGCGCGAAGCCGAGCGCGATGATGAGGCCCGGGATGATGCCCGCGACGAACATGGCGCCGATCGAGACCTCGGCCAGCACGCCATAGACGATCATCAGCAGCGAGGGCGGGATGAGCATGCCGAGGATGCTGCTTCCCGCCACCGTGCCGGCGGCGAAGCGCATGGTGTAGCCGTGGCGCACCATCTCCGGCACCGCGACCTTCGTGAACACCGCGGCCGAGGCGATGGAGACGCCGGTGACGGCGGCGAACACCGCATTCGCGCCGACGGTGGCCATGCCCAGCCCGCCGCGCACGCGTCTCAGCAAGGCCTGCGCCACCTCGAAGGTGTCGCGCCCCACGTCGGAGACGCTGACCAGCAGCCCCATCAGCACGAAGAGCGGAATGGTGGCGAAGAGATAGTCCTGGATGCCCGAATAGGTCGCCATCGCCGCGAAGCGGAAGGCGAGGTCCGGGTTGTCCCGGATCAGCCAGACGCCGATGGCGCCGGTGCCGATCAGCGTGATGCCGATGGGCAGGCCCACCAGGATCAGGGCCACCATCGCCCCGATCAGCGCGAAGCCGAGCGTCACGTCCTCCATCGTCTCAGCCCCGCGCCGGACGGAACATCTGCCACAGAGCGCGCAGCAGCAGTGTGGCATAGGCCAGCGCCCCCGCCGCCCCGCCCAGCACGATCAGCGCGCGGAAGGGCCAGGTGGGCACGGTGAACAGGCCCTGCACGCCGAAGAACTCGCGCCGGTCGATGGCGTTCCACATGCCGGGCCAGGCCGCCTGAGCGACGAAGGCCATGACCACCGCGCCGATGACCAGGAACACCGCCTCCAGCGAGAGACCAAGCCGCGGCAGGGCGCGGCGCAGCCGCTCGATCAGGAAATCGGCCCGCGTCATGCGGTGCTGGTAGATGGTCGCGCCGATCTGCAGGAACACGATGCCCACGACGGAATGGGCGGCGATCTCGGCGACGCCGGTGATGGGCGCGTTGAGGAAGGAGCGCCCGATCACGTCGGCGCAGATCAGCAGCATCAGCCCGAAGGTCCAGATGGTGCCGATCGCGGCCAGCGCGTCGAGCAGCAGGCGCACCGGGTCGAACCCCTGGGGCGCGGCGGGTGCGGCGTCGAGCGCCGCCATGTTCACGTCATCGGCCATGGCGGCGCCCCATGCGCGGCGTTACGAGGTCAGCTCGCGGTCCCAGTCGCGGCCGGGGGTGAGGCCGGCAGCGCGGATCGCGGAGAAATAGGCGTTCAGAACGTCCCGCGCCGCGGGGCCGGAGCTGTCGGCCCAGGTGCGCGCGAGGTTGGGCAGGCCGCGGATCCAGCGCTCGCGCTCGGAGGCCGCCATGGTGGTGATGACGGCGCCCTGGCGCGCCATCTCGGCCTCGGCCGTCGAGACGCGGGCCGAGACGTCGGCGATGTGCGCCGCGGTCGCGGCCTTGCCGGCATGCACGCAGGCGCGGCGCACCACCTCCGGCCAGCGCTGGAAGCGCTGGAGATTGGCCGCGATTCCGCCCACATACATCGCGCCCACGTCGCATTTGCAGATGAAGCGCGCCACCTCGTGCACGCGGGTGGGCAGGATGCCGACGAAGAAGGAGAGCGCGCCCTCGCTCACGCCGGTCTGGATGTCGGTGTAGTAGGTGGTCAGCGCGCCATCCACCGGCGTGGCGCCGGTGCCCTGCAGCCAGTTGGCGCTGGTGCCGGGGGCGGAAATCTTCCGGTTGCGCAGATCGTCCAGCGTGCGGACGGGGAAGTTCGACCAGATGTGGTAGGTGTCGGTGATGTAGGAGGAGAGCGGGACCATGTTGAGCCCGTTCCAGTTCTGCCGCAGCGCCGGGATGGTCTCGTTCATCCGGTCGAAGGCGTTGGCGATCACGCCATGGTCGCCGGTGGCGAAGGGCGTGAAGTAGGTGACGTTCTGGAGCGGCATGGTGCTGCCTTCCCAGAGCGTGCCGACATAGCCGATGTCGGTGATGTTGTCGCGCACCGCCTCCATCGTGTCCTGGAAGCGGTAGAGCGTGCCGCCATAGGCCTCGCGCCAGTTGATGCGGTGCGTGTTGCCGTTGTCGCGGAGGAACTTGTCCACCTCCGGCTGGAACACGTTCTTCATCATCGCCACCCAGAAATTCGCCACCGGGTGCGAGGAGGCGATGGTGACGTTGAGCGCGGACTGCGCGCGGGCGTGGTAGCTGAACAGCGGCAGCGCGGCCGCGCCGGCCAGAAGGCTGCGACGATGGGTGTGCATGGTTCCGTCCTCCCTGTGTCCAGACTCTAGGCGTCCGTTCAGATCCTGCCCAGCGCCTTGAGGATGCGCGCCGGCGTGAAGGGCTGCTCCGTCACGCGCGCGCCCAAGGGGCGCAGCGCGTCGTTGATGGCGTTCATCAGTGCGGCCGGGGCGCCGGCGGTGCCGGCCTCGCCCGCGCCCTTGGCGCCGAGCAGGCTCTCGCGCGTCGGCGTCTCGACATGGCCCACATGGATGTCCGGCATCTCGGCCGACATGGGCACGAGGTAGTCCGCCAGCGTGGTGGTGAGCAGGTTGCCCTCGGCGTCATAGACGCAATGCTCGTAGAGCGCCCCGCCCAGGCCCTGCACGATGCCGCCGCGCACCTGCTCGTCCACCAGCAGCGGGTTGATCACGCGGCCGCAATCCTCGACGCACCAGTGTTCCAGCACCTTCACCATGCCCGTCTCCACATCCACCTCGGCCCAGCAGGCCTGGATGCCGTTGGTGAAGGCGAAGGGGTATTCCTTGGTGATGAAGTGGCGCGTCTGCACCAGCTCGCGCGGGAGATCCCTGGGCAGCGTGTCGCCGCGGAAATAGACGATGCGGCCGAGCTCCGCGAGGGAGAGGCGCGGCGTGCCGCTCGCGCGGTCCACCACCTCGCCCATCACCACGTCCAGCGTCTCGGGCTTCGCCTGGAGCATCGCACCCGCCACCTCCAGGATTTGCGCGCGCAGGGCGAGGGCGGATTGCAGCGCCGCCTCGCCGCCGATGCCCGCCCCGCGGCAGGCCCAGGTGCCGCCGCCATAGGGGGTGTTCTGCGTGTCGCCGGTGATGACCTTCACGCGCTCCACCGGCACGCCCACGCCATGGGCGGCGATCTGCGCGAGGATGGCCTCCGTGCCCTGGCCCTGCTCCGTCACGCCCGAGGCGATGGTGATGCTGCCGTCGGGGTCCATGCGCACCGTCGCGCCATCCTGCGCGGAGATGCGCGCCCCGCCGATGCCGTACATGAAGGGCGAGGGGTTGGTGAGCTCGATGAAGCTCGCGAAGCCGAGGCCGCGATACACGCCCCTGGCGCGCTGCGCGGCCTGGTCGGCGCGGATCTTCTCCACCGGCACCATCTCGAGCAGCTTGTCGAGCGAGGCGTGGTGCGACAGCCCCTCGAAGCGCATGCCCGAGGGCGAGGTGCGCGGATAGGCGTCGTCCCTGATGAGGTTGATCCGCCGGAAGGCGATGGGGTCCATGCCCAGCGCCTCGGCCGCCATGTCCACCAGCCCCTCGGTGACGGCGGTGGCGATGGGGTGGCCCACGGCGCGATACTGGCAGGTGGGCGCCTTGTTCTGCAGAACGACGGTGGTGGTGCAGCGGTAGTTCACGAAGTCGTAGGGCCCGCCGCAGAGGTTCACCACCTGGTTGCCCTCGATGGCCGAGGTGCGCGGATAGACCGAATAAGGCCCGATGCCCGTCAGGTCGTCCACGTCGAAGCCGAGAATCTTCCCCTGCGCGTCCACCGCGATGCGCGCCTTGATGCGGTGGTCGCGGGCGTGGATGTCGCTGGTGAAGGACTCGAAGCGGTCGGCCACGAACTTCACCGGCCGGCCCATGATCCGCGCCATGGCGGCCACCGCCACCTCGTCCGGATAGACATGGACCTTGATGCCGAAGCTGCCGCCCACATCCTTGCAGATCACGCGCACATCGCTCTCGCGCAGGCGCAGATGCTTGGCGAAAACGCCCTGCATCATGTGCGGCGCCTGGGTGGACTGATGGACGGTGAGGGTGCCGTCGGCGCGGTTGTAGTCGGCGATGATGGAGCGCGGCTCCAGCGTCACGCCGGTGTGGCGGGCGGTGACGAAGGTCGCTTCCACCACCTTGTGCGCGGCGGCGAAGGCGGCCTCCACGTCGCCGGCCGTCGCGGTGCGGGTGAAGACGAGGTTGTCGCCGAGCTCGGGATGGATCACCACCGCGCCGGGGGCGAGGGCGGTTTCCATGTCCGTCTGCGCGGGCAGGGGTTCCCACTCCACGCGCAGCGCGGCCACGCCGTCCTCGGCCGCCGCGCGGCTTTCCGCGACGACGGCCACCACCGGCTCGCCCTGCCAGGTCGCGCGCTCCAGAGGCAGCGGGTGCTGGGGGGCGGATTTCATGCCCTTCAGGTGGTCGAGCACCGCCACCCAGGGGTCGCAGACCTCGGCGATGTCCCGCCCGGTGAAGACGCGCACCACGCCAGGGGTGGCGAGCGCCGCCGCCGTCTCGATCGAGAGGATGCGCGCATGGGCGTGCGGGCTGCGCAGGAAGGCCGCGTGCAGCATGCGCGGCAGAACCACGTCGTCCGTATAGGTCGCGCGGCCCTGGACGAGCTTCGGCACATTGGGCCGCGGCACGGAGCGGCCGATGTAGGAGTTCGGCAGATCCTCGCGCGAGAGGCCGATGGAGGCGGGGGTGATCTCGTTCATCGGCCGGCCTCCTGCCTGCGCTGCGCGAGCGTCGCCTCCACCGCGTCCACGATGGCCTGGTAGCCGGTGCAGCGGCAGTAGTTGCCCGAGAGATGCTCGCGGATTTCGGCGCGGCTCGCCTGCGGGTGATGGCGCAGGATGTCGGCGGCCGTCATCACCATGCCGGGCGTGCAGAAGCCGCATTGCGCGGCGTTGCGCGCGACGAACTCGGCCTGCAGGTCCGCGACCTCGCCGCTGTCGGAGAGGCCCTCGATGGTCGTCACCTCCGCCCCGTCCAGCGAGGCGGCGAGCACGAGGCAGCCGCGCACGATCTCGCCGTCCACGCGCACCGTGCAGGCGCCGCACACGCCGTGCTCGCAGCCCGCATGGCTGCCGGTGAGGCCGAGATCGAGCCTGAGGAAGTCGATCAGGTGCCGGCGCGGCTCGACATGGCGCGTCACGCGCTCGCCGTTCACCGTCAGCGTGATGGGGATCATGCCGCCATCTCCTTCGCGGGGAGGAACTGCGTCAGCGCGCGGCGCAGCAGAACGCGGGCCAGGTGGCGCTTCATCTCGGGCGGGCCATGCAGGTCGGCCGGCGGGTCGAGGTCATCGCCCAGCGCCTCGGCGGCCGCGGCGATGGCCTGGGCGTCCAGCACCCGGCCGGCCAGCGCCACATTGGCCCGGTTGGCGAGCACCGGGCGGTCGCCCACGCCGAAGAAGGCGAGGCGCGGCGCGGCAACGCGGCCCGTCGCATCGAGCTCCAGCGCCGCGGCGATGCCGGCCATCGCATAGTCGCCCGAACGCCGCGCCACCTCCAGGATGGCGGTGCGCTGCGCGGGGCTGGCGGGCGCGACCTCCACCGCGGCGATGATCTCGCCGGGTTCGAGCAGGGTGGAGAGAAGCCCGGTGAAGAAGCCCTCCGCCTTCACGCGCCGCTCGCCGCGCGCGGAGAGCAGGTGCAGCGTGGCGTCCAGCGCCACCGCGCAGGCGGGCAGCTCGGCGGCCGGGTCGGCGTAGGCGAGGCTGCCGCCGATGGTGCCGCGATTGCGGATGGCCGGGTGCGCGATGTGCGGCGCGGCGGCGGCGAAGAGCGGCGCGTGCCGCGCCACCAGCGGATCGCGCGCGAGCTCCGCATGGCGCGTCAGCGCGCCGATGCGCAGCGCCCCGCCCGCGAGCGAGACGCCGCGCAGCTCGGGGATGCGGGTGATGTCCACCAGCACCCCGGGTTCGGAGAGGCGGAAGGCGAGGGTGGCGAGCAGCGTCTGCCCGCCCGCGAGCACCTGCGCCGCCGCGCCATGGGTGCGCTGCGCTTCCCACAGATCATCGAGCGAGCGCGCGCGGATGTAGCCGATGGCGGGCCACTTCATGGACGTCTCTCTCCGCTTCCGGCGCCGTTGGGGGCGCTTGTTGATCGTTTGATCAACGAAGGGCAGAGTGCTGTCAAGTCGGGAGGCGATGGTCTTGGACGGCGGCGCGGCGCCGCGCGGTCGCCGGCTGGATGCCGGGGCGCGGCGCGAGCAGATCCTGGAGGCGGCGGTGGCCTGCATCGCCGAGCGCGGCTTCGGCGCGACGACGCGCGAGCTCGCGCAGCGCGCGGGCGTGACCCAGGCGCTGCTCTACCAGTATTTCGAGAGCAAGCAGGCGCTGGCCGAGGCGGTCTATGAGCGCATCTATCTCGGCCGGCTCGATCCGCGCTGGATGCGCGAGATCCGCGACCGCGCCGTGCCGGTGGAGAAACGGCTGGAGGCCTTCTACCGCCGCTACACGGCCGCCATCTTCACCTACGAGTGGATGCGCATCTTCATGTGGGCGGGCCTGGCGGGCGAGGGGCTGAACCGCCGCTACCTCGGCACGGTGGAGGCGCGGCTGCTGCGCCCGCTCGCCGAGGAGATCGCCGCCGATGGCCGCTTCGGCGCGCCGGAGCTGGAGGCGATGTGGGCCCTGCACGGCAGCCTCGTCTACATCGGCATCCGCCGCTTCATCTACGACCTGCCCACGCCGGAGGATCCCGGCCCCGCGGTCGCCGCCGGGGTGCGCCGCTTCCTCGACGGGCTGCGCGCCGAGGCCCGGCGCGCGCGGCGGCGGGAGTTGCGATAGCGCCTGCCGCGGCGCAGCATGGCGCGCCCCTCCCCGCCACGGAGACTGCGATGCCCCGCCTCGTCACCCTCGCCGCCGCGCAGCTCGGCCCCATCCAGAAATCCGAGGGGCGCGAGGTGGCGGTGGAGCGCATGCTGCGCCTGATGGAACGCGCGCACCGCCGCGGCGCCGAGGTGGTGGTGTTCCCCGAACTCGCGCTGACCACCTTCTTCCCGCGCTGGTACGAGGAGGACATCGCCGCGGCCGATCACTGGTTCGAGACGGCCATGCCCTCCAACGCCACCGCCCCGCTCTTCGAGGCGGCGCGGCGCTACGGCATCGGCTTCCATCTCGGCTATGCGGAGAAGACGCCCGAGGGGCGGCGCTTCAACACCGCGATCTACGTGCATCCCTCGGGCGAGATCGTCCTGAAGTACCGCAAGGTGCACCTGCCCGGGCACCGCGACTTCGACCCGGTGCGCCACGTGCAGCATCTGGAGAAGCGCTATTTCGAGGTGGGCGACCTCGGCTTTCCCGTGGTGCGCGCGCCGCTCGGGCGCGAGCGCGCGAACATCGGCCTGATGATCTGCAACGACCGCCGCTGGCCGGAGGCCTGGCGCGTGATGGGGCTGCAGCAGGTGGAGGTGGTGATGCTCGGCTACAACACGCCGAGCCTGAACATGGACAACAAGGGCTTCGAGGCGCACCACCTGCGTGTGGAGCACAGCCACCTCTCCATCCGCGCCGGCTGCTACCAGAACGCCTGCTTCGGCGTCGCCACCGCGAAGGCCGGCACGGAGGACGGGCACGAGCTGTTCGGCCATTCCATCATCGTCAATCCGCAGGGGGAGATCATGGCGCAGGCCACCTCCTGGGGCGACGAGCTCGTCACCGCCGACTGCGACCTCGACATGTGCCGGCTCGGGCGCACCACCATCTTCAATTTCGCCGCGCACCGCCGGCCCGAGGCCTATGGCCGCATCACCGCCCAGGTGGGCAGCGAGCCGCCGCCCGAGTGGCATCCCTCTCATACCAGCGGCCGCTGATTTCGACTTCTGAAGCGGCGGTGCGGCCGCTGGTATGCCTTTGTTTTGGCGCGCAGCCGCCCGCCGACCCGGCCTGCGCGATACGAATGGCATGAAATGCCGCGCGTATCAGTTACCCACCGGCGGTCCCGACCCGCCGTGGATGAAACTGTGGCACTATGGTTTGGCTGGTGGCGAGGTCGGCATGGTCATGGTGCGCCAGAGCCCGCGTATCAGTTGGACCCGGAAGGCCCCGAGCACCCTCGCTTGCGCCAAGGGCGGCGACGCCTGGGAGCGCGCTGTCTAGACTTCCCTTCTTGGGCCTTCTCCACCGGTCTTGGCAGAGGAGGAGAGAGCGATGGAAGTGCTGCATCCCCGCTGTGCGGGGCTTGATGTTCACAAGGACAGCGTGACG
>NZ_AUDH01000028.1 GCF_000425365.1 Rubritepida flocculans DSM 14296
GCCCTGGCTCAAGACCACCCTCGTCCAGTGCGCCTGGGCCGCCACCCGCAAGAAGGACAGCTATCTCCGCGCCCAGTTCCACCATCTGCGACAGCGCCGCGGACCGAAAAAAGCCATCTGCGCCGTCGCCGCCTCCATCCTCACCGCCGTCTGGCACATGCTCCAAAACGGAACCTTCTGGCACGATCTCGGACCAAATCACTTCCACCAACGCTCGCCAGAACAGCAGGCACGCCACCTCGCCGCCCAAATCACAAAGCTCGGCTTCAAGTGCTCCCTCGAACCACAAGCCGAGGGAGTTTCTGTCTACACCAGCAGCACCGGGATGGGCGCGCCGCGCAGCGAGCGCCAGGCGAGCGAGGCGCCCGCCATCCGCACCGGCAGCACCGCCAGCACCGCGCCGCTGAACTCCGCGAGCGGCGCGGGGTGGTCGGGGTGCAGCGGCGGCGCGCCGAGCGTGGCGGCCCAGCCATGGGCCCAGGCCAGCGCCACCCCTTCCTCGGCCGCCTCCACCGCGCCGGGCGCGTCGAGCGGCGTGACCGTCAGCGGCAGCGCGGCGAAGAGGCCGAGACCGAGGAGATGCTTGAGGCTCTCGCCCGAATCCGGGTCGCCCTCGTGCAGGAAGTGCAGGGCGCGGGGCGGGGCCATGCCGGGCACGGCGATCAGCGCCCCGCGGATGGCCAGGCGCGCGGCGCGGGCCGCCGCCTCGCCCTCGGGCAGCACCAGCGCCTGGTCGAACCAGGCATCGCGCGGCAGCAGCGTCAGGTCGTGATGGGCGGCGGCGCGGGCCAGCAGCAGCCGGGCGTCCCCTTCCTCATGGCGGGTGCGGAAGGACAGCCCCGCCGCATCGCAGTCGCGCTCCAGCGCATGGGCAAGCAGCGCGGCGGATTCCCGGGCCTGGGCCATGCGCCGCTCGACCAGGCGCCTGGCGTGGAAGGCGCCGCCCAGCGGCACCGGGCCGGTGTTGGCGAGGCTCGGCGCGCAGAGCAGGCTGAGCAGCGTCACCTCCGTGCGCGCGCCGGCCACCGCGAGCAGCCCGTCGCGCAGCGCCGCCTCCGCGCCGGGCCCCTGCGCGAGGCCGAGCAGCAGGCGGCGCGCCGCGCCGGGCGGGCGCGGGCCCTGCGCGGGGGCGGCCGCGGGCTCGGGCAGGGCGAGGCGCAGCACCGGCTCCGCATCCACCTTGGCGCGCGGCAGCACGCCCTGCAGCTCGTCCAGCGCCGTCTCGCCCCACATCGGCGCGCCGCCCACATAGGCGGCCCGCCCCAGCGCGTGCGAGGCGAGCGGCACCGTCACCAGAAGGAAGAGGATGATCAGCCCCACGCGCAGCCAGGCCTCACCCGTGCCGAAGGCGAAGCCGAGGCCGAGCAGCATGAAGCCCGCCCCCACCACGCCCGCCTTGGTGGCGGCGTGCATCCTGAGGAAGGCGTCGGGCAGCCGCGCCACGCCGATCGCGGCGATGAGCGCGACCACGGCCCCGCCCAGGATCAGCGCGGCGGCGAGGGTCTCACTCATCGCCCTTCTCCCCGCCGCGCGCCGCGCGCTCGATGAAGGCGGCGACGCCCACCGTGCCGATGAAGCCCACGAGGCCGAGGCCGAGCGCGATGTCGAGCAGCGCGAGGTGCCCCCCCGCCAGCGCCGCCAGCGCCACCCCCGCCACCGCGAGCAGCCCCAGCAGATCCAGCGCCACGGCGCGGTCCGCGATGCCCGGGCCCTGCAGCATACGCCAGGCGGTGAGGCCCACGGCGATGGTCAGCAGCAGCCCGGCGAGCGCCATGGCGACGCCGAGCAGGCTCATGGCAGCACCCGCATCGCAGGGGTTTCGAGCCGCGCGGCGATGCTCGCGCGCAGCGCCTCGGCGCTCTCCACGTCCATGGCGTGGACGTAGAGCACCGAGCGGTCGGGCGAGACGTGCAGCGCCGTGGTGCCCGGGGTGAGCGTGACCATGTCGGCGAGCAGCGTGACGCCCGCGGCGGAGCGCAGCCGCAGCGGCACAGCCACCACGCCCGGCCGCACCTCGAGGCGCGGGGCGAGGGTGGCGCGGATCACCGTCCAGGCCGAGAGCAGCAGCTCGCGCAGGAACAGCGCGAGCAGCCAGAGCCAGGCCAGGATGTTCCAGGGGCGCGGTGTCATGGCGTGCCTCCCAGCACGGCCGCGATGTAGGCGTCGCGCGCGCGCAGCTCCTCGCCCGCGGCCAGGGCGAAGGCGGCGAAGGGCTCGGTCCAGAGGCCGATGACCAGCGTGACCAGCCCCAACGCCGCCACGGGGGCGAGCAGCCACAGCCGCTCGGCGCCCGCCAGCGCCGGCGGCTCCGCCACGCCCTCGGGCGCGGCCTTCCAGAAGGCCTCCAGCCAGATCTTCAGCATGGAGTAGAGGGTGAGGATGCCGGTGCCGAGCGCCACGGCCGCGAGCCAGTACCACTCCGCCTCGAAGCCCGAGCGGGCGACGAGGAGCTTCGCCCAGAAGCCCGAGAGCGGCGGCAGCCCGGCGAGCGAGAGGGCGGGAATGGCGAAGAGCAGGCCGAGCCAGGGGTCGCGCCGCCACAGCCCGCCCAGCGCGGCGAGCGAGAAGGAGCCCCCCGCGCGGCGGATCGCGCCCGCCGCCAGGAACAGGTTCGCCTTCACGACGATGTGGTGGAGCATGTAGAGCACCGCGCCTGCGAGCGCGAGCGGCGTGGCGATGGCGATGCCCACGAGCATGTAGCCGATCTGGCTGATGATGTGGAAGGAGAGGATGCGCCGGATTTCCCAGTGCGCCGCCGCCCCCAGCACGCCGATCACCATGGTCAGCGCCGCGGCGATGCCGATGAGCGGCCCCACCCAGGGCAGCTCGCCTGGGAAGACCAGCGTGAAGAGCCGGATCAGCGCGTAGACGCCCACCTTCGTCAGCAGCGCGGCGAAGATGGCGCCCACCGGCGCGGGGGCGGTGTGGTAGGAGGCGGGCAGCCAGAAGAACAGCGGGAACACCGCCGCCTTCGCCGCGAAGGCCGCGAGCAGCAGGAAGGCCACCGCGGCCACCGCGCCCTGGTTGGGCACCTCCGGCAGGCGCCGCGCGAGGTCGGCGAGGTTGAGCGTGCCCGCGAGCCCGTAGGCGAGGCCGATGGCGATGAGGAAGACGCTGGTGGCGACCAGGTTCAGCACCGCGTATTTCACCGCCGCGTCCCGCCCCGCCGCGCCGGCGTTCAGCACCAGCAGGCCGAAGGAGGCGATGAGCATCACCTCGAACCAGACGTAGAGGTTGAACAAATCGCCCGCCAGGAAGGCGCCGGCCACGCCCATCACCAGCGCGCCGAGCAGCGGGTGCCAGAGCGGCTCGGCCTCGCCCAGCTCCGCGTCGCCGCGCGCGGCGAGGGCGCAGGCCGCGTACATCACGGCGGTGATGAGCACCAGCGAGGCGGCGAGCCGGTCCGCCACCAGGGTGATGCCGAAGGGCGGCGCCCAGTCGCCCATCTGCGAGGCGATGGGCCCGCCGGGATGCACCACGGCCACCAGCGCGGCCGAGGCGAACAGCATGGCAAGGGCGGCGAACGCCGTCAGCGCGCGCTGGGCGCGCGGCGAGGCACGCAGCGCCGCCCCGCCCGCGCAGGCCAGCAGCGGCAGCAGGATGGGAAGGGCGAGCAGCCAGTCGGCGAGCCGGGCCATCAGCGCGCCTCCGCGCGGGGCTCGGCCTCGGCGGCCTCGACGGGGTCGGTGCTCGGCAGGGCGGGGGGTTCGGCGCTGCGCAGCGCCTCGGCGTCCACCACCGCCTCGCCCTTCCACACGGACCAGGCGAGCACCATGACGAAGGCCGTGAGCCCGAAGGAGATGACGATGGCCGTCAGCACCAGGGCCTGCGGCAGCGGGTTGGCCGCGCCCGCGGCCAGCGCCTGCGCGCCGGGCGAAACGAGCGGCGGCGCCGTGCCCAGCACGCGTCCGCCCGCGAGAATGGCGATGTTCGCCGCATTGCCAAGCAGCAGCAGCCCCACGATCACCCGCGGCAGGGAGCGGGCGAGCAGCAGATAGACCGCGCCCGCGAGCAGCACGCCGAACAGCAGGGCCAGCAGGATTTCCATGGCTCAGCGCCCCGTGCGGGGAGGAGAGGACGCGCGCACGGGCTCACTCCTCAAGAAACGGCAGCACGAAGGCGAGCGCGAAGCCCACCACGACGAGATAGACGCCCACGTCGAACAGCAGCGCGGTGCCGATGGGCGTTCCGGCGAGCCATTGCTGCGTCAGGAAAGGCTCGCCGTGGTGCAGCAGCGCGGGCAGCCCCGCCAGCGCGGCGGCGAGCAGCCCGATGCCCGCCCAGGCGAGCGGATCGAGGCGCAGCACGCGCCGCGTCGCCCCCTGGCCGAGCGCCAGCGCGTGGAAGACGAAGCCCAGCGCGCCCACGAGGCCGCCGATGAAGCCGCCGCCCGGCTCGTTGTGGCCGCGCAGCAGGATGAACAGCGAGACGGCGAGGCTCGTCCAGAGCACGTAGCGCGCCGAGCTGCGCAGGATCAGGCTTTCCTTCACGGCTGCTTCCTCCCCGCCCGCTTCGCCAGCAGCGCGGCCGCCGCCAGCGCGGCGATGAGCAGCACCGCGATCTCGCCCAGCGTGTCGAGCGCGCGGAAGTCCACGATCACCACGTTCACCACGTTGCGCCCCTTCGCCTCCGGCACCGCGGCCTGGCCCATCCATTCGGGGATGCGCGCGTCGAAGGGCACGGAGAGCATGGCGAACATCACCGCCACGCCCACCGCGCCCACGAGGCCCGCGAGGAGCGCGTCGTTGCGCCGCTCGTTCGCCCGGCGCGCATCCAGCGCACGGAAGGGCAACCGGGCGAGGATGGCGACGAGCAGCACCACCGCGATCACCTCCACCGTGAACTGGGTGAAGGCGAGATCGGGCGCGCCGAGGGTGAGGAAGAGCAGCCCCGCGCCGAAGCCCACGAGGGCCGCGCCCATCACCTGCGCGAAGAGCGCGCGCATCAGCGCCGCCGCCGCCGCGCCGCCCGCGATGAGCAGCACGAGCAGCACCTGCTCCACCCGCACCGGCGCCGCACGCCAGGGAATGGCGAGCCCGCCCGCCAGCACGAGCACCAGCCCCGCGCCCCCGAACACGATGAGCAGGCTGAGCGCGAGGTAGCGCCTGAGGCTGCCCGACTGCACGCGCCGCGTCACCGCCACCGCCGTGCGCGAGACGGCGCGCAGCACCTCGCCATAGGCGCTGTCCGGCCCGTAGCGGTCGAGCCATTCCTGCCCGGCGAGGCGCGGCTGCAGCCGGCTCCAGCCGAGATACATCACCACGCCCAGGCCCAGCGCGGCGAAGGAGAGCAGCAGCACCAGCTCGTCGCCCTGCTTCTCGCCCAGCGCCACGCCCGTCGGCCGGCCGAGGATCGTGCCCGCCGCAGGCTCGATCAGCGCGGCCGAGATCAGGCCCGGCATCAGCCCGAAGACCAGCCCGAGAAGGGCGAGCAGCATGGGCGGCGCGAGCATGGCCAGCGGCGGCTCCTTCACCTCCCGGTCGGCCTCCATGGGCCGGCCCATGAAGGGGCGGGCGGCCACCACGCCCGCCACCACCACCATGGCCGCGTTCACCACCAGCGCGATGGCCGGCAGCAGCCCGGGCACGCCGAGCTGCACGGTGAAGAGCAGATCCTTCGCGAAGGCGCCAATGAAGCCGGGCGCGCCCGCCATGGAGAGCCCGGCCAGCGCGGCCGCCGCGGCGGTGAGGGGCATGGCGCGCGCCAGCCCGCGCAGCACCAGCGCATCGCGCGTGCCGGCCTTCTTGTCCACGATGCCGGAGATGAGGAACAGGCTCGCCTTGTAGAGCGCGTGCACGAGCAGGAACACGACGGCCGCCGTGGCCGCGAGCGGCTCCTCCAGCCCGATGAGCGTGACCAGCGTGCCCAGCGCCACCACGGTGGACCAGGCGAGCTTGCGCTTGAGATCCCGCTCGCGCAGCGCGAGCAGCGCGCCGGTCAGCATGGTCAGCCCGCCCGCTCCGGTCAGCAGCCCCTGCCAGAGTACCATCTCCTGGAAGGCCGGATTGAACCGCGCGAGCAGATAGACGCCGAGCTTCACCATCGTCGCGGAATGCAGGTAGGCCGAGACGGGCGCCGGCGCGGCCATGGCGTTGGGCAGCCAGAAATGCAGCGGCCACTGCGCGCTCTTGGCGAAGCATCCGCCCGCCACCAGCAGCACGATCCAGGGCGCGAAGGGGTGGGCGGAGATGGACTCCGCCTGGGCGAGGATCAGCGAGATCCGCGTGGTGCCCGCCGCGGCGGCGAGCAGCAGGAAGCCCGCGAGCATGGCGAGCCCGCCGGCCACCGTCACCATCAGCCCCTGCTGCGCCGCCTTGCGCGCGGCCGCGCGCTCATGATCGAAGCCGATGAGCATGAAGGAGGCGAGGCTCGTCAGCTCCCAGAAGACGAAGAGGCTGAACAGGTCATCGGCCAGCACCGCGCCGAGCATCGCGCCCATGAACAGCGTCAGCACCGCGAGGAAGCGGTGCAGCGCCGGATGCCCCTTCAGATAGGCCGAGGCGTAGAGAAAGATCCCCGCGCCGATGCCGGTGATGAGCAGCGCCATCAGGCGCGAAAGCCCGTCGAGCCGGAAGGAGGTCTCGAGGCCGAGGGAGGGGATGCGCTCGGAGGTGAAGGCCGCGCCGAGCGGCAGGCTCAGCAGCGCCAGGAAGAGGCCGAGCGGCAGCAGCGCCGGAAGCGGCGCGGCGCCGGGCCGCGCGCGCAGGCCGAGCGCCACCAGCGGGATGGCGAGGAAGGGCAGGGCGACGAGAAGGGGCAGGACGGACACGCCCCACCCTTGGCAAACGCCATGCCAGAGCGCGCGGCGCGCCGGGCCGCCGCGCCGCCGGCCGGCGCGTTCGGAATCCCGAACAGGGGAGCGCCCTGCGTCCGGCTTTCCGAACGGGGCGGCGGCTACTCCGCCGCCTGCACCCGCCCCATGCGCAGCCGCTGCCAGGCGAGCAGCGCCAGCGCCACGGCGAGCGGCGGCAGCAGGGTGAGGTTCAGCACCTCCCAGCCGTAGCGGTGGTGCACGAAGCCCGAGAGGAAGGCGGTGCAGGCCACGGTGCCGAACACGATGAAGTCGTTCGCCGCCTGGGCGCGCACCCGCTCCTCGGGGGCGTAGCTGGTGGCGAGCAGCGTCGTCGCGCCCACGAACATGAAGTTCCACCCCACGCCCAGCAGCGTCAGCGCCACGATGAAGTGCCAGAACTCCCGCCCCAGCAGCGCCACTCCCACGCAGGCCGCCGTCAGCGCCGCGCCCGTGACGATGACGCGCATCACCCCGAAGCGCGTGATGAGATGGCCCGTGACGAAGCCCGGCGCGAACATGGCGAGCGAATGGGCCTGGATCACCGTCGCCGCCGCGCCGACGGAGAAGCCGCAGAGCATCATCTCGAGCGGTGTCGCCGTCATCGCGAGGTTCATGGTGCCATAGGCCACCAGCCCCGCCACCGCCGCCGCCACGAAGGCCGGCCGGCGCAGGATTTCGGGGATGGGCGTGCGCGCGCCCGTGCGCGCCGGAGGGGGCGGCAGCTCGAGGCCCGAGAGCAGCAGCATGCCGATCACGGGCAGCAGCGCCAGCACGAGATAGGTGCCGAGGAAGAGCGTCGGCGCGAAGAGGTCGTAGCTGTGCTTCACGATCTCCGGCCCGAACAGGGCCGAGAGGATGGGCCCGGCCATCACCAGCGAGATGGCGCGCGGCCGCCAGGCGGGGGTCGCGGCCTCGGCCGCGGCGAAGCGGTAGTGCTGCCCGATGCCCCAGCCGCCGCCCGCGAAGACCGCGCCGAGGTTGTAGAGCCAGAAATCCTGGAACCAGACGCCGGCCGCGAAGGTGAGCGAGCCGAGCAGCGAGAGCGCCGCGCCGATCAGGAAGCCCGTGCGCCGGCCATAGCGGCCGAAGATCATGGAGGCCGGGATGGAGGCCGCCATCACCGCCGTCATCTGCACCGCCATGGGCAGGGTGGCCAGCGCCTGGTCGCCCGAGAGGGAGTGGCCGATCAGCGCGCCCATCGCCACCTGGCCCACCATGGTGGCGTTGATCAGCGCCTGGCAGAAGAACAGGCGCCAGACGGTCGCCTTCATGCGCCGCTCATCGGCGGGGCTTTGCGTCGCGGTCACAGATGGCTCCAACCCAGGCGTTCGGGCGTGATGTCATCGCCGCCCGGCCCGCGCAGCGTCACACGCGGGGGGCCTGCCGTGAAGCGGCCGATCCGCGTCAGCGGCGTTGCGGCCGCGGCCGCGGCGGCGCGCAGCGCGGCCTCCGCCTCGGGCGGGGCGGCGAGAAGCAGCTCGTAGTCGTCCCCGCCGGTGGCGAGCGCGGCGATGGGTGCGGCGGCGTCGGCGACGGGAATGAGCGCCGCCTCCACCTCCGCCGCCACCCCGCCCGCGCGGCAGAGGTGCGAGAGATCCTGCAGCAGCCCGTCGGAGACATCCATGCAGGCATGGGCGAGGCCGCGCAGCGCCCGGCCGAGGGCGAGGCGCGGCTCGGGCAGGCGGTAGCGCAGGGCGAGCGCGCCCGTAGGGTCGGGCCATTCGCCCCGCGCGGCGCGCAGGCCGAGCCAGCCATCGCCGATGCGCCCGCTCACCCAGATCGCATCGCCCGGCCGCGCGCCCGCGCGGCGCAGCGCCGCCCCGGGCGGGACCGTGCCGAGAATGGTGAGCGAGAGCGTGACGGGCCCGGTGGTGGAGACCGTGTCGCCCCCCAGCACCTGCAGGCCGAAGCGCGCCTGGTCCTCCGCAAGGCCGGCGGCGAAGCCGGCGAGCCAGGCATCGGGCAGGCCGCGCGGCAGCGCCACCGTCATCAGGTAGCCGAGCGGCGCGGCGCCCATGGCCGCGAGGTCGCTCAGGTTCACGCGCAGCAGCTTGCGGCCGATGGTCTCTGGCGGGTCATCGGCCAGGAAATGCACGCCGGCCACCATGGCGTCGGCGGCGAGCACCAGCTCGCAGCCGGCGGGGGGGGCGAGCAGCGCCGCGTCATCGGCGAGATCGAGCGCGCCCGCCCCCGCGAGCGGGCGGAAATGCCGCGCGATGGCGGCGAACTCCGCGGGCAGGCTCACCCCTTGTGGAACTCCTCCGCGCGCAGGCTGCGCGCCATGGCGTCCAGCACGCCGTTGCAGAAGCGCGGCTCCTCGCCGCCGAAGAAGCCATGGGCGATGTCCATGTACTCCTTGATGACGACGCGCGCGGGCGGGCCGCCCATGTCGCGCAGCTCCGCCCCCGCGGCGCGCAGGATGGCGCGCAGCACCGGATCGAGCCGGCCCATCGCCCAGCCGGCGGCGAGATGGGACGCGATCACTTGGTCGAGATCCTCGGGCCGGGTCGCGGCGGCGCGGACCACGCGGGCGAAGAGGGCGGTGTCCGCCTCCTCCACGCGCCCGTCCTCGAAGCCCTGCTCGCCGGGGGCGGCGCCGATGCGGTGGCGCAGGAACTGCTCGAGCACCGCCTCGGGGCTCTCGCCCGTCTGCTCGGCCTGGAAAAGGGCCTGGACGGCGGCCACCCGCGCGCCGGTGCGCGGGCGGGCCTGGCCGGCGGCGGGCCTGGGCTTCATCCGAGCCCCCAGCGGCGGCGCAGCGCCACCTGCATCAGCGCGGCCTGCGCGGCCTCGGCGCCCTTGTTGTAGCCGTCGTCGCGCGCCCGGGCCTCGGCCTGCGCCAGCGTGTGCACCGTCAGCAGCCCGTAGCCCACCGCGGCGCCGGTGGCGGCGGTGATGGCCATGACACCCGCCATCGCTTCGCGGCAGATGTGGTCGTAGTGGTCGGTCTCGCCCTTCACCACGCAGCCGAGCAGCACGAAGCCGTCCCAGCCGCGCCCGGCCTGGATGGCCATGCGCAGCGCGGCCGGCAGCTCATAGGCGCCGGCCACCTCCACCACCTCGAGGCTCGCGCCCGCCTCGGCGGCCACGCGCTCCACGCCGCGGCGCATCCCGCCCACCACCTCGGCGTAATAGGGGGCCTGGATCAGCAGCAGGCGCGGGGGCGCGCCCTCGAAGCGCGGGGTCGCCCGTTCGGGCGCATCGGCGGTGGACATCTCAGCGCAGCTTCTCGCCGGCGAGCGGGCGCGTCTCGACGACGCGCAGCCCCCAGCCCTCGAGCCCCACCAGCGGGCGCGGGTGGTTGGAGAGGCGGATGATCTCCTTCACGCCGAGATCGGCCAGGATCTGCGCGCCGATGCCGTAGTCGCGCAGCAGGGGCTGGCTCGGCGCCTCGCGCGCCTGGCGGACCTGCTGGGAGATGCCGTCGCGCCGCCAGTCGCGCAGGATCACGACCACGCCGCGCCCCTCCGCCGCGATCGCCTCCATCGCCGCATGCAGCTCGAACAGCGTGCGGCCGCCCACGAGGTCGTTCAGCACATTGCCCGCATGCATGCGCGCGAGCACCGGCCCGGGCGCCGCGAGATCGCCCTTCACCAGCGCGACATGCTCGCCCCGCTCCAGCGAGGACTGATAGACCACCACGCGCCAGTCGCCGCCGACGGCGTGGCGGATTTCGCCCTCCTCCACCCGCTCCACGAGCCGCTCGGTGCGGCGGCGATGCGCGATCAGATCCGCGATGGTGCCGAGCTTGAGGCCATGGCGCTGGGCGAAGGTCACGAGATCGGGCAGGCGCGCCATGGTCCCGTCCTCGTTCATGATCTCGCAGATCACGCCCGAGGGGTTGAGGCCCGCGAGCCGCGCGAAATCCACCGCCGCCTCGGTGTGGCCGGCGCGCACCAGCGTGCCGCCGTCGCGCGCCACCAGCGGGAAGACATGGCCCGGGGTGACGAGGTGCTCGCGCCCCAGCTCCGGGTTGATGGCCACCGCGATGGTGCGCGCGCGGTCGGCCGCGGAGATGCCCGTGGTCACGCCCTCGCGCGCCTCGATGGAGACGGTGAAGGCCGTCTGGTGCCGCGTGCCGTTGGACTGCGCCATGAGCGGCAGGCCGAGCTGCTCCACCCGCGCGCGGGTGAGTGCGAGGCAGATCAGCCCGCGCGCGTGGCGCGCCATGAAGTTGATCGCATCCGGCGTCGCGAACTGCGCGGGGATGACGAGGTCGCCCTCGTTCTCGCGGTCCTCGTCGTCCACCAGGACGAACATGCGGCCGCGGCGGGCCTCCTCCAGCAGCTCCTCCGGCGGCGAGATGAACTCGTGGAAGCTGGTCGCGACGGGATTGACGCTCACGCGCGGAACTCCATCAGGCGCGCCACGTAGCGGGCGAGCGTGTCGATCTCGATGTTCACCGCATCGCCCGGCTGCAGCGTGCCGAAGCTGGTGACGGCGGCGGTATGGGCGATGATGTTGACCCCGAACTCGGCCCCGTCAACCTCGTTGACGGTGAGGGACACCCCGTCCACCGCGATGCTGCCCTTCACCGCGATGAAGGGGGCGAGCGGCGCGGGCGCGCGGAAGCGCCAGCGCACCGAGGCGTTCTCCGGCGTGGCGGAGAGCACCTCGCCCACCCCGTCCACATGGCCGGAGACGAGATGCCCGCCCAGCTCGTCGCCGAGGCGGAGGCTGCGCTCGAGGTTCACCCGCCGCCCCGGCCGCCAGGCGCCGAGCGTGGTGCGCGAGAGGGTCTCGGCACTCGCGTCCACGGCGAAGCTGTCGGCCGAGAGCTCCACCGCCGTGAGGCAGACGCCCGAGCAGG
Organism: Rubritepida flocculans DSM 14296; assembly: GCF_000425365.1. Lineage (GTDB taxonomy): Bacteria > Pseudomonadota > Alphaproteobacteria > Acetobacterales > Acetobacteraceae > Roseococcus > Roseococcus flocculans. The sequence goes on from NZ_AUDH01000028.1 coordinate 11,604, forward strand.
CAATGGAGCAGCCCAGCGCCGCCCCCTCGAGAAACCCGGGCGCGACGCCGATGACGAGGCGCATGTCGTGCCCCCCGCCGAGGGGCTGCACCTCGCGCAGCGTGCCGAGCGCGGTGACGATGCCGGTGAACATCAGCCCTCTTCCTTCGCGTATTCGCTCATCACGTCCTCGCCCAGCGCCGTGCTCGCCACCAGCCGGAAGCGCGGCATGCGCGCGAGCGCGGCGACGCCGAGCGGGCCCACCCCCGGCAGGCCCTCGGCGCCCATCACGCCGGGGGCATGGAACCAGACGAGCCGGTCCACAAGCCCCGCCTTGAGCATCGCCGCCGCGAGCCCCGCGCCGCCCTCCACCAGCAGCCGCGTCACGCCGCGCTGGGCCAGGGCAGCCAGCATGGCGCGCGGCGGCAGCCCGCCGCCGGGGGCGCGGCGCAGCGCCACCACCTCCACGCCCGCGCGGATATAGGGCGCCAGCGCGGCGGGGCGATGCCCCGCGCTCGTCAGCAGCCAGGTGGGGTGCTGCCCGGCGGTGGCGACGAGCCGCGCCGAGAGGGGCGTGCGCAGCCGCGCATCGGCCACCACGCGCAGCATCGGCACCGGATCGAGCCCGGGCAGGCGCACCGTCAGCTCCGGGTCATCGGCCAGCACCGTGCCGCTGCCCACCAGCACCGCGTCGTGCCGGGCGCGCAGCGCATGCACGGCGCGGCGCGCGGCCGCGCCCGTGATCCAGCGGCTCTCGCCGCCCGCCGTCGCGATGCGCCCATCCAGCGTGGCGGCGAGCTTGAGCGTGACGAGCGGCCGCCCCTCCGTGATGCGCCTGAGGAAGCCCGCATTCAGCCGGGCCGCCTCCGCGCCCAGCAGCCCCTCCTCCACCGCCACGCCCGCGGCGCGCAGCCTGGCGAGGCCGCGCCCGTCCACGCGCGGATCGGGGTCGCGCATCGCCACCACCACGCGCGCAACCCCGGCGCGGATCAGCGCGTCGCAGCAGGGGGGCGTGCGGCCGTGGTGGGAGCAGGGTTCGAGCGTGACATAGGCGGTGGCGCCGGCCGCCTCCTCGCCCGCCCGCTCCAGCGCCACCGCCTCGGCGTGCGGGCGGCCGCCGGGCTGGGTCCAGCCGCGCGCGATCACGCGGCCCTCTTTCACCAGCACGCAGCCCACCGCCGGGTTGGGCCAAGTGTTGCCGAGGCCGCGCGCCGCGAGGCGCAGGGCGGCGCGCATCTGCGCCTCGTCCTCCTCCATGCTCAGGGCTTTTCGAGGCCGCTCAGGAAGGCCCCGAAATCCTTCGCCTCGGTGAAGTTCTGATAGACCGAGGCGAAGCGCACATAGGCCACCTCGTCCACCCCCTTCAGCGCCTCCATCACCATCTCGCCAATGCGGCGCGAGGGGATTTCCGTCTCCGCCTCCATCTCCAGGCGGCGCTGGATGCCGTTGACGATGCGCTCGATGCGCTCCTCGTCCACCGGCCGCTTGCGGCAGGCGATGGTGATGGATTTCACGAGCTTGTCGCGGTCGAAGGCCACGCGCCGCCCGTCGGACTTCAGCACCGTCAGCTCCTTGAGCTGGATGCGCTCGAAGGTGGTGAAGCGGTTGCCGCAGGCGGGGCAGAAGCGGCGGCGACGGATGGAGGAGCCGTCCTCGGAGGGGCGGCTGTCCTTCACCTGGGTGTCCTCATGTCCGCAATACGGGCAGCGCAAAGAGCAACCTCCCCACCGGCGCACCCCGGGGCGGCGGGAACCGCCTTTCGGGGATGCGGCCGCGAAGCGGCCGCCGCGCCCAGACCAACCGCGCCACTACTGCGCCCGCGGCGGCGCGAAGCCAAGCGGCCGGAGGCCGCGCCCGGCCTCCGAGGGCGTCAGTAGATCGGGAAGCGCTGGCACAGGGCGAGCACCTCCTTCGCCACCGCCTGTTCCACCGCGCTGTTCCCCTCGGGGCTGTTCGCCTGCTGCAGCCCGTCGAGCACGCGCACGATCAGCCGCCCCACCTCGCGGAACTCGGCCTCGGCGAAGCCGCGCGTGGTGCCGGCCGGGGTGCCGAGCCGGATGCCCGAGGTCACCATGGGCTTTTCCGGGTCGAAGGGGATGGCGTTCTTGTTGCAGGTGAGGTGCGCGCGCCCCAGCGCCGCCTCGGCGGCCTTGCCCGTCAGCCCCTTGGGGCGCAGGTCCACCAGCATGAGGTGGCTGTCCGTGCCGCCGGAGACGATGGCGAGCCCGCCCTTGACCAGCTCATCGGCCAGCGCGCGGGCGTTCGCCACCACCTGCTTCGCGTAGGCGCGGAACTCGGGGCGCAGCGCCTCGCCGAAGGCGACGGCCTTGGCGGCGATGACGTGCATCAGCGGCCCGCCCTGCAGCCCCGGGAACATCGCGCTGTTGATCTTCTTCGCGATGGCCTCGTCGTTCGTCAGGACCAGGCCGCCGCGGGGGCCGCGCAGCGTCTTGTGCGTGGTCGTCGTCGTCACATGCGCGTGCGGCACGGGCGAGGGGTAGGCGCCGGCCGCCACGAGCCCCGCGTAATGCGCCATGTCCACCATCAGGAAGGCGCCGATCTCGTCCGCCACGGCGCGGAAGCGCGCGAAGTCGATCTCGCGCGAATAGGCGGAGCCGCCCGCGATGATGAGCTTCGGCCGGTGCGCGCGCGCCAGCCGCTCCATCGCCTCGTAGTCCAGCAGCCCGTCCTCGGCGCGCACGCCGTAGCTGATGGGGCGGAACCACTTGCCCGAGTAGTTCACCGGCGCGCCATGGGTGAGGTGCCCGCCCGCCGCGAGGTCCATGGCGAGGAAGCTGTCGCCCGGCTGCAGCAGGGCGAAGAACACGGCGATGTTGGCGCTCGCCCCGCTGTGCGGCTGCACATTGGCGAAGGCGCAGCCGAAGAGCTGCTTGGCGCGCTCGATGGCGAGCGTCTCGGCCAGGTCCACGTATTCGCAGCCGCCGTAGTAGCGCCGGCCCGGATAGCCCTCGGCGTATTTGTTGGTGAGCACGCTGCCCTGCGCCTCCAGCACGGCGCGGCTGACGATGTTCTCCGAGGCGATGAGCTCGATTCCGTCCTGCTGGCGCGTCAGCTCCTGGGCGATGGCGGCGGCGAGTTCGGGGTCGCTCTCGGCGACGCCCGCCTGGAAGAAGCGGGCGGGGAGGAAGCGGGCGGTGCTCTCGTTCATGGGCGGGGCCTTTCCGGTCGCGGCAGGCTTAGCACGGCGCGGGCCGCGCGGGGACAGAGGGGCTAGGCCGCCGGCGCGCCGAGCTTGGCGACGCGCCGGGCGTGGCGGCCGCCCTCGAAGGGCGTGGCGAGGAAGGCGGCCAGCGCGTCCAGCGCCACCTCCACCCCCGTGGTGCGGGCGCCGAAGCAGGCGATGTTCGCGTCGTTGTGCGCGCGCGTCAGCCGCGCCTCGGTGGCGGAGTGCAGCACGGCGGCGCGGATGGCCGGGTGGCGGTTGGCGGCGATGGCCATGCCGATGCCGGTGCCGCAGACCAGCACGCCGAAGCCCGCCTCGCCCGACGCCACCCGCGCGGCCACGGCCTGGGCGTAATCCGGGTAGTCCACGCTCTCGGCGCTGTGGGTGCCGAGGTCGAGCAGCGCATGCCCGCCCGCCTCCAGCGCGGCGGCGAGGGCCTGCTTGAGCGGCAGGCCGGCGTGGTCGGAACCGAGGGCGATGATCATGCGCGGGCGCTTACCACGCCGGGCGTGGCGCCGGGTATCGCGCGCGCGTCATGGCCCCCCTTCACGGAGTGCCGGCGTGGCGCGCGAGGAAGGCGGGCAGCTCAGCCCGGGCGGCCTCGCGCGCCGCGGGCTCGGGGCCGAGATGCACCCGCCGCCCATTGGGCAGAAGCCAGGCCCGGACCGCCCCGCCCAGCATGTCGAAGCCGTGATGCGCGCCGGGCAGCAGGCGGACGGTGACGGCCTCCGGCGCGCGGGCGGCGAGCGCGAGGCAGGGCTCGGGCGGAGTCCAGTCATCCTCCGCGCCCAGCAGCATCAGCAGCGGCGCGCGGCCCGGGGCCGGGGTGGGCCGGCCGATGCTGAGCGGCCCGCAGCCGGGATAGAAGGCGATGGCGGCCGCGAGCTCCCCCGGCGCGGCGGCGAGCCAGGCGAGCAGCGTGGTCGAGCCGCCATGCGACCAGCCGAGCAGCACCGGCCCCGGCCCCGCCTGCCCCCAGGGCTGGGCGCGGGCCCAGGCGGCGGCGGCGCGCGCATCGGCGGCCCTGAGCCGCGGCGGGGCGCGGTGTTCGGGCCGGCCGCAGGCGTCGCCCAGGCCCCGGCTGCCGAAACTGTCGGGAAACAGCACCGGATGCCCGAGCCCGGCCAGCCGCGCCGCCCAGTCGGCCTCGCGCGGGGCAAGGCGCGGCGGCGCATCGGGGCCGCCGATCCCCATGCAGCCATGCAGGGCGATGACCGGGGCGGCGCGCACCCGCTCGGGCCGGACCAGCCAGGCGCGCAGCGCCACCCCCTCGGGGCCGGGCAGGGTGAGGGTCTCGCCCGCCGCCGGGCCGGCGAGAGCGAGCAGCAGGGCGAGGACGAGGCGACCGGGACGCATGGGCGGCAGGCTGCGCCCGGCCGACGCCGCGCGGCAAGCCTCATGGCGGCGTTCCCTCCGGCGGCATCACCCCGCCCGCCGCTGCTCCTGCGCGCGCACATGCAGCAGCGCGAGGTCATGCCAGCCGGTCTCCATCCCGGCCGCCGCCAGCGCCTCGCGCAGGAAGCCCAGCACATGCTCGCCCTCCGAGCGGCGGCCGGCCTCGATGTCGCGCAGCATGGAGGTGGCGTAGGCGCTGGCCGGGTCGCTGAACAGGGCGCGGTATTCGGCGAGGAAGGCCTCGGGCATCGGGTGGCCCTGGCGCGCCGCCAGCGTGGCGTGGCGATCGAGCAGCGCGTGCAGGAAGGGCGCGCCGCCCGCGCGCACGATGGCGCCCACGGGCGCGCGCATCAGCACCGTGCCCAGCGCCGCCGTGCCGAGATGCACGAGCTTCTCCCACATGCGCTGGGCGATGTCGGGCACCGCCTCGGCGACCAGGCCGCGGCAGGGCGCGAAGGCCGCGGCGATGGCGCGCAGCCGGGGGCTGTCGGCCGCGTCGCGCTCGCCGAAGCCGAGCCAGCGCCAGTCGTTGAGGTGATGCACCACCCCCTCCTCGTCGAGCCGCGCCTGGATCTTCGCGAGCCCGCCCAGCACCGCCGCGCGGCCGAAGGCGGCGTCCAGCGCCGCGAGGTGGGAGAGCCCGTTCAGCACGGGCAGGATGGCGGTGCGCCCATCCACCGCCGGGCGCAGCGCGGCGATGGCCGCGTCCAGGTCATAGGCCTTGCAGGCGAGCAGCACGAGGTCATGGCCCGGCCCCAGCGCCTCGGCCGTCACCGTCCGCACCGGGAGATCGGCGTCGCCGAAGGGGCTGCGCAGCCTCAGCCCCCGCGCGGCCAGCGCCGCGGCGCGGGCGGGGCGGACGAGGAAGGTCACCTCCGCCCCCGCCTCGGCCAGCCGCCCGCCGACATAGCCGCCGACCGCCCCCGCCCCCAGCACCAGGCATCGCATGTGACATTCTCCCCGAAAGGCGCAACATGCCGGTTACACCCGGGGCCTAGCTTCCAGAAGCCATGCGCAAGCGCCTCATCGTCATCCCGGTCCTGATCGCCCTTGCGGCGGGCGGCTATGTCTATGGCCAGCCCGCGCTCGCCTCGCTCGGCCTGCCCTGGGGGCGGGGCGAGGCGAACGCGCCGCGCCTGCGCACCGCGGCGGTGGACCGCGGGCCGATCACCGCCGTCGTCTCGGCCACCGGCACGGTCAATCCCGTCGTCTCGGTCATCGTGGGCAGCCAGCTCTCGGGCCAGATCCGCGAGCTGCCGGGCGATTTCAACCAGCGCGTCACGGCGGGCCAGCTCCTCGCGCGGCTGGACACGCAGCAGCTCGAAGCCGCGCGCGCCGCGGCCGAGGCCGATCTGCGCGCCGCCCAGGCCGCGGTGGCGGTGGCCCGCGCCTCGGCCGAGCGCGCGGCGGCGGATGCCGAGAGCGCCCGCGCCCAGCTCGCCTCCGCCCGCGCCGGGGTGGCGCGCGTCGAGGCCCTGGCGCGGGATGCGGAATTCGAGGCCCGCCGCACCGAGGAGCTGCGCCGCAGCGGCGTGGGCGCGGTGCGCGACGCCACCCGCGCGGGCTTCACCGCCGAGAGCGCGCGCGCCCAGCTCCTCGCCGCCCAGGCCGAGGCGCAGCAGGCCGAGGCGCAGCTCGCCTCCGCCGAGGCGGTGGCGCGCACCGCCCGCGCCCAGGTGGAGGCGGCCGAGGCCACCGCCGCCCAGCGCGCCGCACAGCTCCGCCAGGTGGACGTGAACCTCTCCTTCGCCTCCATCCGCAGCCCGATCGACGGCGTGATCGTCTCGCGCAGCGTGGATCTGGGGCAGACGGTGGCGGCCTCGCTGCAATCGCCCACCCTGTTCACCATCGCCGCCAACCTCGACGAGATGGAGGTCTGGGCCACGGTGGACGAGGCCGACATCGGCCGCATCCGCGCCGGCCAGGCCGTGACCTTCACCGTCGCGGCGCATCCTTCGGTGAACCTGCAGGGCCGGGTGAAGGACATCCGCCTGAGCCCGACCACGGTGAACAACGTGGTCACCTACACCGTCGTCGTCAGCGCCGAGAACCGCGAGGGCCGCATGCTGCCGGGCATGACCGCGACGCTGCGCATCGTCACCGACGAGCGCGCGGAGGCGCTGCGCGTGCCCAACGCCGCGCTGCGCTGGCGCCCGCCGGGCGCGGCGAATGCGGGGCCCGCCCAGGCCCCGCCCGCGAGCCCCCTCGAGGCCGCGCTGCGCGAGATGGAGGATCTCACCCCCGCCCAGCGCCAGGAGATCGAGGCCGCGGGGCGGGAGCTGCGCGAGCGCATGGCCGCCCTGCCCGCCGACGCCGAGGCGCGCCGCCAGCAGGCCCAGGCGGCGCGGCAGCGCTTCCAGTCCCGCCTCTCGGCGGTGCTGACACCCGACCAGCGCGCGCGGCTCGCCTCCGCCCGCGGCCAGCGCGGCGCGACCGCCACCGTCCATGTGCTGGAGGGCGAGGGGCCGCCGCGCGCCGTCACCATCCGCACCGGGCTGACCGACGGCAGCGTGACCGAGGTGCTGGGCGGGCCGCTGGCCGAGGGCGCGCTGGTGGTGACGGGCACGGAGCGCGCCTCCGCCGCGCCGCGCCCCGCCGCCGGCCGGCCGCTGTTCTGAGCCATGCTGATCGAGACGGAGGGGCTGACGCGCCACTACCCCTCGGGCGAGGGCGTCGTCGCCGCGCTCGAGGATGTGAGCGTGAGCATGGCGCCGGGCGAGTTCGTGGCCGCCATGGGGCCCTCGGGCTCGGGCAAATCCACCTTCCTCAACCTGATCGGCTGCCTCGACCGGCCCACGCGCGGGCGCTACCGCCTGGCGGGGGAGGAGGTGGCGCGGCTGTCCACCAACCGGCTCGCCGCGGTGCGGGGCGAGAAGATCGGCTTCGTGTTCCAGTCCTTCCACCTGCTGCCGCGCGCCGATGCGCTGGCCAATGTGGAGATGCCCATGCTCTACCGCGGCATCCCGCGCCGCATCCGGCGCGAGCGCGCGGCCGAGGCGCTGGCGCGGGTGGGGCTCGAAAGCCGCATGCACCACACGCCGAGCCAGCTCTCGGGCGGGCAGCAGCAGCGCGTGGCCATCGCGCGCGCCCTCGTGAACGGGCCCGAGCTGCTGCTGGCCGACGAGCCCACGGGCGCGCTGGACAGCCGCACGGGGCTCGAGATCATGGCGCTGTTCCAGGCGCTCAACCGCGCGGGTGTCGCCATCCTCTGCGTCACGCACGATGCCGATGTGGCGGCCTTCGCCGGCCGCACGCTGCGCTTCCGCGACGGGCGCATGTTCGAGGACACGCGCTACCCGCCCGTGGATGCGGCGGCCATGCTGAAGCAGAGCTTCTCGTGAACGCGCCCGCCGAAGCCCCGCGCGCGCTCGAGGCGCCACGCCCCCTGCCGCCGCTGCCGCGCGGGCGGGCGGGGCTCTCGCTCGGCCAGGCCATGCTGGCCGCGCTGGCAGCGCTGGCGGCGAACAAGCTGCGCGCCGCGCTCACCGCGCTCGGCATCTTCATCGGGGTCGCGGCGGTGATCGTCACGGTCGCCGTGGGCGCGGGCGCGCGCCAGCAGGTGCTGGCGCAGATCCAGTCGCTGGGCGCCAATCTGCTGGTGGTGTGGGGCGCCAATGTGCGCATGGGCGGCGTCTCGCTCGGCGCGGGGCAGCGGCCCAACATGAGCTGGGACGACGCCCAGGCCATCCCGCGCGAGATCGCGGCCGTGCAGGTGGCGGCGGGCACGATCCGCCAGCAGCAGCAGGTGGTGGCGGGCAACCAGAACTGGGCCACCACCGTCATCGCCACCGATCCCGACTGGTTCGTGGCGCATGACTGGACGCTGGAGGAGGGCCGCTTCTTCACCGCCGAGGAGGCGATGGCCGGGCGCAAGCTGGTGCTGCTGGGCCAGACCGTGGTGCAGAACCTCTTCGGCGAGGAGAACCCGATCGGGCGCGAGGTGCGCATCCGTGCCACCCCCTTCGAGGTGATCGGCGTGCTCGGCCGCAAGGGCCAGAACCCGATGGGCCAGGACCAGGACGACGCGGTGGTGATGCCCTACTGGACGGCGCGGCGCAGCGTCATGGGCGCCTCGCGCGCCTTCGCCCGCGCGGTCTCCACCATCAGCGTGAAGGTGCACGAGGGCGAGGACATGGCGGCGGTGGAGGAGGAGCTGCGCCAGTTCTTTCGCCAGCGGCACAGGGTCGCGGCCAATGAGCCGGACACGGTGCAGATCCGCAACCTCAGCGAGATCGCGGCGACGCGCGACGCCTCGGCGCGCACCCTCTCGCTGCTGCTCGCCGCGGTGGCGGCCGTCTCGCTGCTGGTGGGCGGCATCGGCGTGATGAACATCATGCTGGTGAGCGTGACGGAGCGCACGCGCGAGATCGGGCTGCGCCTCGCGGTGGGCGCGCGGCCCGCCGACATCCTGCGGCAGTTCCTGCTGGAGGCGGTGCTGCTCGCGCTGCTTGGCGGCGCGGTGGGGGTGGTGGCGGGCATCGGCCTCGCGCACGGGCTCGCCGGCGCGGCGGGCTGGCCGGTGCTGATCCAGTGGGATGCGGTGGCGCTGGCGGTGGCGGTCTCGGGCCTCACCGGGCTCTTTTTCGGCTACTGGCCCGCGCGGCGGGCGGCGAAGCTCGATCCCATCGCCGCGCTGCGCTTCGAGTAGCCTGGCACGCCTTTGCCCGGAGGGCGATTCACCGCTGCGGCGATTCCGCCTTCGGGGATCGCGCTCTACAGCATCGCCAGCGGCCGCTTGCGCCGGGGCGGGGGGAAGGCGGCGTCCAGCGCCGCCAGCTCCTCCGCCTCCAGCCGCATCGCGCCCGCCGCCGCGTTCTGCCGCACATGTTCGGGCCGCACCGCCTTGGGGATGCTGACCACCCCGGGGCGCGAGAGCGTCCAGGCGATGGCGAGCTGCGCGGGGGTCGCCCCGCGCGCCGCGGCCAGGGCCTTCAGCACGGGGTGGCGCAGCAGCGCACCCCCCTGCCCCACCGGCGAATAGGCCATCACCGGCATGCCCCGCGCCGCGCAGAAGGGCAGCAGATCGTATTCCGCGCCGCGGTGCTCGAGGTTGAGCAGCACCTGGTCGGTGGCGCAATCCGCGAGCGCGGGGCCGAGCTCCTCGAGATCCGCCACGTCCAGGTTCGAGACGCCCCAGCGGCGGATCTTTCCCGCCGCGCGCAGCCGCTCCATCGCCTCCACCGTCTCGGCCAGCGGCACGGCGCCGCGCCAGTGCAGCAGGTAGAGGTCGAGACACTCCACCCCGAGCCGCCTGAGGCTGCGCGCGCAGGCCTCGGGCAGGGCGCGGCGCGAGGCGTTGTGCGGATAGACCTTGGAGACGAGGAACACCTCCTCGCGCCGGCCGCGGATGGCCTCGCCCACCACCTCCTCGGCGCCGCCCTCGCCATACATCTCGGCCGTGTCGATGAGGGTGACGCCGAGCGCGAGGCCGAGACGCAGCGCCGCCACCTCCGCCGCGCGGTCGCGCCCGCGCTCGCCCATCCGCCAGGTGCCCATGCCGAGGCGCGGGATTTCCCCGCCATCGGGCAGCCGCAGCCCTGTCATGCCGCGCCCTCCTTCGGCGTGGTAGGATAGGCCATGTTCCGCACCGCCATCACCCTCGCCTGTCTCCTCGCCCTGCCCGCCGCCGCGCAGACGGCGACCGAGGAGATCGGGCCCTGGCGCCTCGCCTGCGCCACCGACCGCATGACCGACCGGACCGAATGCCTCCTGCGCCACCGCGACCCGGTGGAGCGTTCGGCGGTGGGCCCGGCGCTGACGCTCGAAATCCTGGAGCGCCACGGCCAGCTTCTCCCGGCCGTGACGGCGCGCGAGCTGGGGCTGGACGGCGCGGCGCGCGGGCTCTTCGCGCTCGCCGGCGCGGCGCAGCTCCGCTTCGACCGGAACACGATGATGGAGCTGCCCTGCGGGCTCGAGGGGCGCAGCCTGGTCTGCGTTCCGCGCGCCGCGGATGCGCCCCGGGCGGCGGCGGAGCTGCCGGCGGCCGAGCGCGCGCTGGTGCGGATGACGGGCCTCGGCGCGCCGGGCGGCGGGGCGGAGCCGACGGAGCTGCGCCTCTCCGACACGCGCGCCGCGATGGAGCGGCTGCGCCGCCTCCAGCCGCCCGGCAGCGCGCCGCCGCCCCCGCCGCCCGGGCTCGATCTGCGCGAGCTGCTGGGGCGCGGGCTGAGGCTCATCCAATAAACGTCACAGCCGCGGGCTGATCCCCGAGACCCCGCTCGCCGCCTCCAGCGTGGCCAGCGAGGCGAGATAGGCGGCCCGCGCATTGTTCGCGGCCACGCGGGTGGCGTTGAGGGTGCGCAGCGCGTCCAGCACGTCGAGCAGGTTGCGCCCGCCGGCGAGGAAGGCCTGCTCGGTGGAGCGATAGGCCTGCTCGGCGCGCGTCAGCGCCGCGCCGGTATAGAGCCGCAGCAGCGCGCGGGACTGCTCGTAGCCCGTCCAGGCCGCCGCCACATCGGCGCGCGCCTGCAGCAGCGCGGCCTGGGCCTGCGCCTCGGCCTGGGCCTGCTGGCCCTGCGCCACGCCGATGCCGCCGCGCACGATGCGGTCGGTGAAGATCGGCACGGAGAGGCTGAAGGTGAACTGGTTGTTGGCGATCAGCGCGCGGCTCGATTCCGGCTGATCCTGCGAGAGGCGCGAACGGTCCCAGCCGCCGTTCAGCGTCACGTCGCGCCAGCGCCCGGCCTCGGCCAGATTCGTGTTCACCCCCGCCGCCTGGGCCTGGCGCAGCGCGGCCACCACATCGGCGCGGCTCTGCACCGCCTCGACCAGCGCCTCGCGCGGCACGCCCGGCTCGGCCGCCGCGTCCAACCGCCCGCGCAGGTCGAGCGCCACGGCAGGCAGGGCGGAGGCGCGCGGCGGCGGCGCGGTGTTCGCCGCATCGAGCGCGAGCAGCGCCGCCACCTGCGCCACGGCGGCGGCATAGGCGGTGGCCGCGGCCGTCACCTCCGCCTCGAAGGGCAGGCGGCTGGCCTGGAAGCGCAGCAGGTCTCCCTCGGGCAGCGCGCCGTCCTGCACCTGGCGGCGCAGCAGCGCCTCGGTGCGGTCGAGGCTCGCGCGGTTGGCCAGCGCCACCTCGAAATTCGCCCGCGCGCCCAGCGCGGCGATGAAGGATTGCCGGAGCTGGAGAAGCTGCAGGCGCAGCGCGTCCAGCACCTGCGCCTCGGCCACGCCGATGTTCTCCTCCGCCAGCCGCGTGCGCAGCTCCCGCTTGCCGCCGAGCTCGATCAGCACCGAAAGGCCCACCGTCACGTTGCTGTCGAGGAAGCGCCCGCGCGGGGGCTGGGGGCCGCTGCGCAGCTCGCGGAACTCGGCGAAGGTGTTGCCGACGCTGACCGTGGGCGGCGGCCGCGAGGAGGCGATCAGGCGCTGCGCCCTGGCCGCGTCCACCCCGCGCTGGGCGGCGACGACGGCGAGATTGCGCTCCATCAGCCGCCGCTCGGCCTCGGCGAGGGTGAGGGTGCGCGCGCCCTGCGCGTTGGGCAGGGCCGCGGGCTGCGGGCGGTTCTGCTGCGCCGCCGCGGGCAGCGGCGCGAGCAGCGCCAACGCGAGAACAAGCGCCCTCATGCCGAAAGCCCCGCGCGGGCGCGCCGCGCCGCCAGCGCCGCCTCCTGCTGGGCGAGGTCGGAGGGGCGGCCGAACCGGTCGATCAGCGCGGGGAACACGACGAGGATGAACACCGGCACGAGCCCGATGCCCCCCACCACCACGAGGGCGAGCGGCTTCGTCACGTCCGCGCCGATGCCGGTGGCGAGCGCCATGGGCAGCAGGCCGAAGAAGCTCGCGAAGCAGGTCATGAACACGGGGCGCAGCCGGTCCTGCCCGGACTGGTCGAGCGCGGCGCGCCAGGACATGCCGTCATGGCGCAGATGGTTGAAGTGGCTCAGCAGGATGATGCCCTCCATCACCGTGATGCCGAACAGCGCGAGGAAGCCGATGGCCGCCGGCACCGAGAAGTTGAGCCCCGCCGCCGCCAGCGCGAGGATGCCGCCCACCAGCGAGCAGGGCACCATGGCCATCACCAGGAATGTCTCGCGCAGGTTGCCGAACTGCACATAGAGCAGCACGCAGATGATGAAGAGCGCGACGGGCACCACCATCACCAGCCGCGCCACCGCCTCCTTGAGGTTGCGGAACTCGCCCACCCAGTCGAGCCGGTAGCCGGGCATGAGCTGCATCTCGCGCTCCACCAGCGCCTGCGCCTCCTGCACGGCGGAGGCGGGATCCCGCCCGCGCACGGAGAAGCGGATGGGCACGTAGCGGCTGCCGTCCTCGCGATAGACATAGGCGGTGCCGGAGACGAGCTCGATCCGCGCCACGTCGGCCAGCGTCGCGCCGCGCGGCCCGCCCACGGGGATGCGGCCGATCGCCTCCAGATTGTCGCGGAAGGGGGCGGCGAGCCGCACGACGATGGGGAAGTTGCGGTCGCCCCCGGTCTCGTAGAGGCGCCCCGCCTCGCGCCCGCCGATCGCGGCCTGCACCACGTCGTTGATCGCCTCCACCGGCAGGCCGAAGCGCGCGGCGCGGGCGCGGTCGATGGTGATGGAGACGGTGGGCTGGCCCAGCGTGGGGAACACCGCGATGTCGGTCAGCCCGCGCACCTGCGTCAGCAGCACGCGGATCTGCTCGGCCTTGCGCGTGAGCACCTCGAGATCGGGGCCGAACACCTTGATCGCGTTCTCGCCCTTCACGCCCGAGGCCGCCTCCTGCACGTTGTCGCTGATCATCTGCGCGTAGCTGAACTGGATGCCGACGAAGCGCTCCTGCAGGCGTTCGTTGATGCGCGCCACCAGCTCGTTGCGGGTGCGGCCGGTGCGCCACTCGGCGGGCGGGCGCAGGGGCACGAAGAACTCCGTGTTGAAGAAGCCCGCGGGGTCGGTGCCGTCATCGGGCCTGCCCTGCTGGGAGGTGACGGTGATGGCCTCGGGGAACTCCATCAGCGCGGCGCGGATGGCCTGCACCGTGGCGTGCCCCTCCTCGAGGCTGATGGTGCCGGGCATGGTGGCGCGCACCCAGAGGTTGCCCTCCTCCAGGGTGGGCAGGAACTCCGCGCCCAGCAGGGTGAGGATGTAGAGCGCCGCCACGCAGAGCCCCCCGCCGATGGCGAGGGTGAGGGCGCGCACGCGCATGCCGAGCGCGTAGAGCCGGGTGAAGCCCGCGCGCAGCGCGCGCATCAGCGCCGTGTCGCGCTCGCGGCTGTGCTCGCTCAGCAGCACGGAGGAGAGGGCGGGCACCACCGTGAAGGCCGCGATGAGCGAGCCCGCGATGGCGTAGGCGTAGGTCTTGGCCATGGGGCCGAAGATGCGACCCTCGATGCCGCCCATGGTGAAGAGCGGGATGAAGGCGACGATGACGATGAGCAGCGCGAAGGCGATGGGCTTGCCCACCTCGCCCCCCGCCTTCAGCACGATGAGCGAGATGCCCGTGAGCCCGCCCGAGGCGCGCCGCCCCGCCTGGTAGGCGGCCGGGTTGCGCCGCGCCATGGCGATGTGGCGGTAGATGTTCTCGACCATGATGATGGTCGCATCCACCAGCAGGCCGAAATCCAGCGCGCCGACGCTGAGCAGGTTGCCGCTCTCGCCGCGCGCCAGCATCAGCAGCACGGCGAAGAAGAAGGCGAAGGGGATGGTGGCCGCCACCACGATGGCGCCGCGCAGATCCCCCAGGAACAGCCACTGCATCACGAGGATGAGCACCACGCCGAGGATGATGTTCTTCACCACCATCTTGGTGGTGATCTTCACCAGGTCCTCGCGGTCGTAGATCACCTCGAGCCGCACGCCGGGCGGCAGCACGCCGCCGGCGTTGATGCGCGCCACCTCCTGCTGCACGGCGCGGATGGTGGGCATGGTCTGCTCGCCGCAGCGCATCAGCACGGTGGCGAGCAGAACGTCCTCGTCATGCTCGTGGCCGGCGATGCCGAGCCGCGGCAGCGCCCCCACCTCCACGCGCGCCACGTCCGAGAGCAGCACCGGCACGCCGCCCGCATCGGCGGCGAGCACGATGTTCTGGATGTCCTCGATGGAGCGGATCAGCCCCACGCCCTGCACCACGGCCGATTGCGGGCCGATGTTGATGGTGCCCGCGCCGACCGTGACGTTGCCCGCGCGCACCGCCGCGATCACCTCGGGCAGGGAGAGGCCGTGCGCGTTCATCCGCGGCAGGTCCACCACCACCGTGTAGGCCTTGCTGCGCCCGCCGAAGCTCGTCACGTCCACCACGCCGGGGATGCGGCGCAGGCGGCGCTCCAGCACCCATTCCTGCAGCGTCTTGAGATCGTCGGGCGAGAAGCCGGGCGGGCCGCGCAGCCGGTAGCGCATGATCTCGCCGATGGGCGAGAGCGGGCTGATGGCGGGGTTCGCCCCCTCGGGCAGGTCGCGCAGCGTGGCCAGCCGGTTCAGCACCTGCTGCAGCGCCTGCTCGTAGGTGTACGCGAAGGTGAACTGCACCCGCACGTCCGAGAGGCCGAACAGCGAGGTGGAGCGGATGGAGTTGAGGTTGGGCAGCCCCGCCATCGCCAGCTCCACCGGGATGGTGACGTAGCGCTCGATCTCCTCCGCGCTCTGCCCCGGGTTCTGCGTGATGATGACGACCTGCGGCGGCACCGGGTCGGGGTAGGCCTCGATGTTGAGGCGGGTGAAGCCATAGGCCCCGGCGACGAGGAAGATGGCGAAGAGCAGCAGCACCAGCGCCCGCTGCTGGAGCGAGAAGGCGACGATCTGGCGCACGGTGGGGCGCTATTCGATGCGCGAGGCGCGGTCGATGAACAGGGCGCCGCCGGTGACCAGCCGCTCGCCGGCCGCGAGCCCGCTGCGCGCCTCGATCATGCCGTCCTGCCGCAGCCCCGTCTCGATCTGGCGCAGCTCGAAGCGGTTGCCGGGCAGCGCGACCCAGACATGCGCCTCCGCCCCGCGGAAGATGGCGGCCGAGACGGGCACGGCCGGCGCCTCGCGCGGCTCGCCCACCTGGATGCGGAAGGTGGCGAACATCTCGGGCCGCAGCAGCCCCTCGGGATCCTGCACCTCGGCCATCACGGTGAGGCGGCGCGTCAGCGGATCGAGCCCGGCGGCGGTGCGCACCAGCCGCGCCTCGAAGACGCGGCCGGGCAGCGCGCCCAGCTCCACCTGCACCGGCTGGCCCACGCGGATCAGCGGCGCGTCGAGCTCGCGCACCTGCGCCACGAGCCAGACGGTGGAGAGATCGGCGATGGTGAAGACCGGCTCGCCCTGGCCCGCCTGCAGCCACTGCCCCGGGCCCACCCGGCGCTGGACCACGGTGCCCGAGAGCGGCGCGGTGACGGTGATGAGGCCGCTGACCTGCCGGCTCTCCTCGATGCGCGCGATCTCGGCGGGGCTGCGGCCCAGCACGCGCAGCCTGTCCCGCGCGGCGTCGAGCTGCGCGGCGGCGGTGCGGGCCTCGGCCTCGGCGGCGAGCGCGGCGGCGCGCGCCTGCTCCAGATCGCGCTGCGAGGCGGCGCGGGCGGCGAGCAGCGAGGCCTGCCGCGCCTCCTCCCGCCGCGCCTGCTCCAGCGCGCCGCGCGTCTTCTGCACATTGTCCAGCGCGGACAGCAGCTCGTTCGCCGCGGCGGTGACCTCCTGCGTCTCGATCTCGTAGAGCGGCGCGCCAGCTTCCACGCGGTCCCCGACCCTGGCGAAGGCGCGGGTGACGCGGCCGGTGTAGGGGGCGAACATGGGCGTGGCGCGGTCGTCGTTCACCGCGATGCGGCCCTCGGCCACGCGCTCGGGCCGGAAGGCGAGGGTCCGCACCGGCTCGATGCGCAGTGCGCGCATCTCGGCGTCGTTCAGGCGGAACTCGCCGGGGGCGCGGGCGGCGGCGGCGGCGGAGGCGGGCTGGGGCGCCTCCTCGCGGCCGAGCATGAACCAGGCGCCCAGCCCCGCCGCGACGGCGAGGCCGAGCAGCCAGGGCCAGCGCGCCGGCCGCGGCGGCGAGGCGACCGCGGAGTCCTGCGGGCGGCTCAGCGCCTCCTCGGCTCTTTGGTCGGCGCGCGGCGGCTGTTCGATGACGGTCATGACGGCCCCGGACCTTTCCTGCCTGGCGGGCCCCTTGCTCCCCGCCACACTCCGTTACGCTTAACCCAAGCTGAACGGGATGGCCAGGGGAATTTCGTGAGGAATACGTTCATCCCGCCGCCATGTAGAAAAATGCGGGACTCGGGCCGTTTCGCGGCGGCGGCGCGCTGTTTCGGGGGCGCCGCTCATACCAGCGGCCGCTGATTTCGACTCCTGAGGAGCCGGTGCGGCCGCTGGTATGCCTTTATCTTGGCGCGCAGCCGCCACACCAACCCTGCGCGCGATACGGGCGGCATGTGATGCCGCCCGTATCACCCCTCCAGCAGCGGCTGGGGGTCGAGCCAGGTGCGGAACCAGGAGAGGCTGAAATGCAGGTGCGGGCCGGTGACGCGGCCGGTGGCGCCCATCTCCGCGATCACCGCGCCCTGCGCCACCTCCTGCCCCTCGCGCGCCAGGATGCGCGAGAGATGGGCGTAGAGCGTGTTCACCCCATGCCCGTGGTCGAGCACCAGAAGCTTGCCGAAGAACACGAACTCGGCGGCCAGCGTCACGCGGCCGGGCAGGGCGGCGGCGATGGGCGTGCCCACGGGGCCCGCGATGTCCAGCCCGTAATGGGGCTGGCGCGGCTCGCCGTTCAGCACGCGCTGGCTGCCGAAGACGCCGCTGATGCGCCCGCGCGCGGGCCAGAGCAGCGGCGCGGCGAAATGCGTGGCCGCGCTGTCGATGGCGCGCACGGCCGAGAGCCGCTCGCGCTCGGCGCGGATGCGCGCGAGGGTGGCGGCATCCGGCGTCACCTGCGCGGGGGGCAGGCCGGTGATGTGCTGCACCTCCCAGCTTCGGCGCGCCACCTCGATCGCGCGCGGCGCGCCGTCCACCGAGAGGCTGGCGCGCGGCCCATGGTCCCGCCCGAAGCCGAAGACGAAGAGCCCGCCGGGCGAGACGCGCAGCGCCGCCCCGTCCAGGGCGAGGCGCCGCCCCGCCGCGCCCTCGCCGCGCAGCAGCCCGCCCTGCTCGGCCCGCCCCCGCCAGGAGAGGGCGCGCGCCGGGGCGGCGAGCAGCAGCGCAGGCAGGGCCAGCGCCGCGCGGCGGATCACAGCAGCGCGCCCTGCTCGGGCCCCGGGCGGCGGCGTTTGGGCGTCCGCGCCTCGCCCTCGGCGGTGGCGCGGCGCTGGCCGTCCTGGAAGGTGAGGCGCAGCGCCTGGCCGGGCGTCACATCCGCCGCGCGGGCGATGGCCGCGCCCGTCTCGTCCTGCACCAGGGCGAAGCCGCGCGCGAGCACGGCATGCACGCTCACCGCCTCCAGCCGCGCGGAGAGCCCGGCGAGCTGGGCGCGGCGCTCGCGCAGCAGCGCCTGCACCGGGGCGGGGGAGAGGCGCGCCAGCGCCGGGGCGGCGGCGCGGCGCTGCTGGCCCCGCGCCCAGGCGGCCTCCAGCCGCTGCACAAGCTGGGCGAGCCCGGCGCGCGCCGCCGCCAGCGCCTCGCGCGGGTGGCGCAGCCCCGCCGCGGCGGCCACGAGCGCGGCGCGCTTGGCCGCGAGCATCTGCGGCAGCGCGCCGGCGAGGCGCTCCGCCCGGTCCTCCAGCCGCTGCCGCGCCTGGGCGACCAGCGCCGGCGCGTCGGGCAGGCCGCGCTCGGCCCGGCTCAGCGCCAGATGCGCCGCGCGCAGCCGCGCCAGCATGGACTGATCGAGCCGCGCGGCCTTCTGCGCGAGGTCGGCCAGCAGATCGGCCCGGGCCGGCACGGCCATCTCGGCCGCGGCGGTGGGGGTGGGGGCGCGGCGGTCGGCCGCGAAGTCGATCAGCGTGGTGTCCGTCTCATGGCCCACGGCGCTGATCAGCGGGATGCTGCAGGCGGCGGCCGCGCGCACCACCGCCTCCTCGTTGAAGGCCATCAGATCCTCGAGCGAGCCGCCGCCGCGCGCGACGATCAGCACATCCGGCCGCGGCACGGGCCCGCCGGGCGGCAGTTCCGAGAAGCCGCGGATGGCGCGGGCGATCTGCTCCGCCGCGCCCTCGCCCTGCACGGCCACGGGCCAGAGGATGAGCTCGCGCGGGAAGCGCCGGGCGAGGGTGGTGCGGATGTCCTGGATCACCGCCCCGCGCTCGGAGGTGACGACGCCGATGACGCGCGGCAGCAGCGGCAGGGGGCGCTTGCGCGCGAACAGCCCCTCGGCCAGCAGCCGCTTGCGCAGCGCCTCGATCCGCGCGAGCAGCGCGCCCTCGCCCGCATATTCCAGCCGCTCGATGACGAGCTGGTATTTCGAGCGGTCGGCGTAGGTGGAGAGGCGGCCGGTGGCGATCACCTCCACCCCGTTCTCGGGCTTGAGGCCGAGTCGCGGCACGGCGCTCTTCCACACCACCGCCTCGATCTTGGCCGCCTCGTCCTTCAGCGAGAGGTAGATGTGGCCCGAGGGGTAGGGCTTGAGCTCGGTGATCTCGCCGCGCACGCGGATGCGCGCGAAGGCGCCCTCGAGCGTGCGCTTGATGGCGCCGGCGAGTTCGCCGACACCGTATTCGGGGATGTTGGCGCCCGGCGCGTCCATCCCCCTTCCATACACCAGCTTTCAGCGTTTCGGAGGCGTGCCCCATGAAGGTTCTCGTTGTCGGCTCCGGGGGGCGCGAACATGCCCTGTGCTGGGCGCTGGCCGCCTCGCCCCTGCTCGCGAAGCTCTGGTGCGCGCCGGGCAACCCCGGCATCGCCGAGGTGGCGGAGTGCGTGCCCATCGGCGCGCTCGACATCCCGGCCCTTGTGGCCTTCGCCCGCGCCCAGGGGGTGGATCTGGTGGTGGTCGGCCCCGAGGCGCCGCTGACGGCCGGGCTCGCCGACGCCTGCGCCGAGGCCTGCATCCGCTGCTTCGGCCCGCGCGCGGCGGCGGCGCGGCTGGAGGGCAGCAAGGCCTTCTTCAAGGAGGTGGCGCTGGCCGCCGGCGCCCCCACCGCCGCCCATGCCGTCTTCGAGGAGGCGGAGGCCGCGCGCGCCCATATCCGCGCGCGCGGCGCGCCCATCGTGGTGAAGGCCGATGGGCTGGCCGCCGGCAAGGGCGTGGTGGTGGCGATGAGCGAGGCCGAGGCGCTCGAGGCCGTCACCGCCATGCTCGAGGGCGGGCTGCATGGCGCGGCCGGCCGCCGCGTGGTGATCGAGGAGTATCTGGCGGGCGAGGAGATCAGCTTCTTCGCCCTGTGCGACGGCACGACGGCCATCCCCCTCGGCGCCGCGCAGGACCACAAGCGCGCCTTCGACGGCGACCGCGGCCCCAACACCGGCGGCATGGGCGCCTATTCCCCCCCGCCCGCCTGGACGCCCGCCCTGGAGGCGCAGGTGATGGAGAGCTGCATCCGCCCCGTGCTGGCCGAGATGGCGCGGCGCGGCGCGCCCTTCACCGGCGTGCTCTTCGCCGGGCTGATGCTGACCGAGGCGGGGCCCAGGCTGCTCGAGTTCAACGTCCGCTTCGGCGACCCCGAATGCCAGGCGCTGATGCTGCGCCTGCGCTCGGACCTGCTGCCCGCGCTGGTCGCCGCCACGCAAGGGGAGCTTGCGATGTTCGACCTGCGCTGGGAGCGCCTGGCCTCCATCCTCGTGGTGATGGCGGCGGAGGGCTATCCGGAGGCCCCGCGCACGGGCAGCGAGATCAAGGGGCTGGAGGCGGCGGCCCAGGTGCCGGACGTGACGATCTTCCACGCCGGCACGGCGCGGCGCGAGGACGGGGCGCTGGTGGCCGCGGGCGGGCGGGTGCTGGGCATCGGCGCGGTGGGGGCGACGCTGGCCGAGGCCCGCGCCGCCGCCTATGCGGCGGTGGACCGGATCGACTGGCCCGGCGGCTTCTGCCGGCGCGACATCGGCTGGCGCGCGCTCAATACGATGCGCCGCTTGCCCAAAGGGCAATGACCATGTTTCCGTTCCCTCCACAGGCGGGGGCAACGGCGACTTGTCTTCGGCCTCCTCTTACGGCGCGCGGGTAAATGACTTGAGCGAGACGCCAGATATAAACTTTGAATTCCGGCGACGCTCCGGGCGCGCAACATGCTGGCGCGGCAACCTAGTGACCCGTTTTAGAGCGCCGGAAGCACACTGTTACAGCGTTTTGTGCCGCAGGCTCTTCGTCTAACTCTCCGATACAGCAAGAAAAGGACGGCATTTCGTGGTCTTCAACAAAAAAAATGAGTCACATCACTTTATCGGAGGAGCTTTTAATTCGGTGCAGTTCTTTATATTAATGCAAAATATATAAATATCCTATTTTAAATCAGAAATTTGATAAAAAGGGAGAGCAAAATGAGGAAAATTATATTCACATTATTGATATTTTTTTTGATTAGTCAGCAAGCTTTTTCGCAATCTAGAGCCATTTCACATCGACCGGAATCGCGATCGGGGATTCCGGCACGGCGCTGATGTGTGATTCATCGGTCTCCGGAGCTGAAACCGGAGGCAGCGATGACATGGCGATCTGGCCAGGCATATTCGCAGGATCTGCGTGAGCGCGTGTTGGCGGCGGTGGACGGTGGACTGCGCGTGCGCGAGGTGGCGCCGCTGTTCCGGGTGAGCATCTCCTACATCTACAAGGCGCTGGCGCGCCGTGCGGCGACGGGGGCGACCACCGCTTCGGCGCGTGGTGGCGCGCGGCGCAAGGCGGTGCTGGCCGGGCATGAGGCGGCGCTGCTGGCGCATCTGCGCGCCA
>NZ_AUDH01000029.1 GCF_000425365.1 Rubritepida flocculans DSM 14296
AAGACCAGGAAGGTGCGCGCGGGCGCGGGCGCCGCGGCCGGGGCCGGGGCGGGCGCCGGGGTCGGCGTGTTGAAGGCGTAGCGCAGACCGACCAGGATCGAGTGGTTGTAGTTGGTCGGCGTGTAGGCGCGCGGGGAGACGGGGCTCACCACGGTCTGGCCGGCGTTGTTGATGTTGCCGGAGCCGATGGAGGGATCCGTCGTGCCGAAGAAGCGGTACTCGGTGGTGAGCGACAGGCCCGGCATCATGGAGCCGAGGCCGAAGGCCACGCCGGCGATGCCCTGGTAGGCGAAGCGGCCGTCATTGCCGTCGATCATCACGCGGTTGGTCGGCGAGTTGCGGCCGATCACCTTGCGGTAGTCGTTCCACACATAACCGATACCGGCGCCGACATAGGGCGTCACGCTCACGCCCATGCCGAGCACATCGCCCAGCGCCAGGTCGTAGAAGGCGTTACCCATGAAGCCGTACTGGTGGATCGTGCCGCCGGCGGGGTTGCCGCGCACGCCGCCCAGGCTCATCCGGTCCACGCTGTTGTTGCGGTAGTTGCCCTCGAGCTCGGCGCGGATGCCGTTGCCGAAGCCCCAGCCGATGCTGGCCACCGCGGCCCAGCCCCAGCGGGTGTCCACACGGTCGGCGCCCACGGTCGCGGGGATGTCGGCGGTCGAGTTCTGGCGGTAGTTGGCACCCGCGCCCGCGCCCACATAGAGGCCCGAGACGGGCTGCGCCTGGGCGGCCACGGGCAGCGACAGCACCGTCGCGGCCAGAAGGGCCTTCTTGAGGCTCATCCTCATTCTCCTTTGGCAATCACGTTCATTCGATCGCTGCGCGGCACGCCGAACGGCGCGAATCCCCGCTGCGTGGGGCGACCTTAACACCGGGGCCTCGCGCCTTGCACCACCCGGCCCAGCATTTCCAAAGGGGTGTGGCCCACGCGACACAATGGCCCTGGCGATTCGGCCACAGGGCATATTCACAGCCGGGCCAGCAGCTCCGCCTCCTCGGCGGCCGCGAGGCGTCCCGGCGGCAAGAGCAGGTTGGCATGGCCGAGTTTGCGCCCCGCCCGCGCCTCCGCCTTTCCGTACCAGTGCGCGACCACCCCGGGGGCGGCGAGGAGGCGGGGCCAGGCGGCCAGCCCCTCCGGCCCGACGAGGTTGCGCATCACCGCATCCGCCCGGCGCGCCGTCGGGCCGAGCGGCAGCCCCGCCACGGCGCGGATGTGCTGTTCGAACTGCCCGCAATCGCAGGCGTCCATGGTCCAGTGGCCGGAGTTGTGCGGGCGCGGTGCGATCTCGTTGCCCAGCAGCGTCCCATCGGCCAGCAGGAACATCTCGAGCGCGAGCACTCCCACCGCCCCCAGCGCCTCGGCCACCCGGGCGGCATGGGCGCGCGCGGCCTCGGCCACCGCGGGCGGGACGCGCGCCGGGGCGAAGGAGAGGTCGAGGATATGGTCGCGATGCCGGTTCTCCACCGCGTCGAACACCGCCACCGCCCCGTCCGCGCCGCGCGCGGCGATGGCCGACACCTCCGCCACGAAGGGCACGAAGGCCTCCAGCACCAGCGGCTTGGGCGCGAGGCGGGCATAGGCGGCGGCGGCCTGCTCCGGGGCGCGGATCACCGCCTGGCCGCGCCCGTCATAGCCCAGGCGGGTGGTTTTCAGGACGGCAGGCAGCCCGATCCGTTCCAGCGCCTCGGCCAGATCGGCCTCGTTGCGCACCGCCGCCCAAGGGGCGACGGGCACGCCGGCGGCTTCGAGAAACGCCTTTTCGGCGAGCCTGTCCTGGCAGGTCGAGAGGACGGAGACGCCGGGCCGGCAGGGCGCCAACCCCTCCAGCGCCGCCAGGGCCGCCGCGGGGACGTTCTCGAACTCGAAGGTCACCACATCCACCTGGGCGGCGAAGCGCCGCAGCGCCTCCGCATCGTCGTAAGCAGCGACCGTGTGCGCGGTGGCCACCTGCATGCCGGGCGAATCCGCCTCGGGCGCAAAGACATGGGTGCGGTAGCCGAGCCGCGCGGCGGCCATGGCGCTCATCCGCCCGAGCTGCCCGCCGCCCAGTATGCCGATGGTGGCGCCGAGCGGCAGCGGCGCCGCCTCAGACGGGCTCATGCGGCACACCCTCGGTCTGGGCCTCGCGCCAGGCCGTCAGCCGCGCCGCGAGCGCCGGGTCCGAGAGGGCCAGGATGGAGGCGGCCAGCAAGCCCGCATTGATCGCGCCCGCCTTGCCGATGGCGAGGGTGCCCACCGGAACGCCGCCGGGCATCTGCACGATGGACAGCAGGGAATCGAGCCCCTTCAGCGCGTGCGACTCCACCGGCACGCCGAGCACCGGCAGGTTGGTCATGCTGGCCGCCATGCCGGGCAGATGCGCCGCCCCCCCGGCTCCGGCGATGATGACGCGCAGCCCGCGCCCGGCGGCCGAGGCGGCATAGTCATAGAGCCGCCGGGGCGTACGGTGCGCCGAGACCACCCGCGTCTCGTGCGGCACGCCGAGCGCCGCCAGCGTCTCGGCCGCATGGCGCATGGTCTCCCAGTCCGAGCGGGAGCCCATGATCACGCCCACCCGCGGCGCCGCGTCCTGCATGGGCATCCCTCAGGCGATGATGTCGGGGACGAGCCGGCTCTCGAGCCAGGCGATCTCGTCCTTGAGTTTCAGCTTGCGCTTCTTGAGGCGCTGGACCTGGAGCTGGTCCCTCGGGCCCGCCTCCAGCCGGGCGATCACCGTATCGAGGTCGCGATGCTCGCTGCGGAGCTCGTGCAGGCGGCGCAACAGGGCTTCGCGGTCTTCGAGCATCGGTCCTGGGCTGGGCGAGGGGGCATCAGGCGCGGCGGGGGCGTGGCGGACACGAAATCCTTCCACCTCCCGGCCGATTCGGGGATAGCATGAGCCGGCCGCCGCGCAACAGCGCCCGCGGCGGCAAGCCGGGCCCCGCGGCCGCGGAGCGGCCATGCGGGCTTCGCCAGCCCTGGGCGGCGCAGCGGAAGGCTGCGCCCCTCGATCCAATGGCCCGGGCCGGCACGGCTGGCTGGCGCGCACGGATGGAGGACGAACCGGCATGATCCACGCCCCGCGGCTCCGCGCCCTCGAGGCCCGTCACGCTGAGCTGGAACAGCGCATCGCTGCGGAAGGGATCCGCCCGCGTCCCGACGACGAACAACTGGCCCGCCTCAAGCGCGAGAAGCTGGCGCTGAAGGAGGAGATGGAGCGGCTGCGCCGGGGCAACTGATCCGGCCGGCGGGCGCGCGGCCTAATCCGCCTCGCTGGGCTGCGGCTCGGGGAGCGACTTGCCCTCGGCGGCGAGCCGTTCGGCCGCGGCGGCGACCGCGGCGTTGAGCGCGCTCTGGGTGCAGAGGCCGAGGATCACCGGATCGCGCGGCTTGATGTTCGCGCTGTTCCAGTGCGTCTTGTCGCGCACCTTCTCGATCGTCTCCTTGGTCGTGCCGAGGAGCTTGCTGATCTGCGCGACGCTGAGTTCCGGGTGATGGCGCAGCAGCCAGGCGATGCCGTCCGGGCGGTCATGGCGCTTGGCCACCGGGGTGTAGCGCCCGCCCTTGCCGCGGGACTTGGAAAGCGGCACCGCCGGCGGCGCGAGGGTGAGGCGCGCCGTCGGGTCGGCCTCGCAGCGGGCGATCTCCTCGCGCGTGAGCTGCCCGTTCGCCACGGGATCGTAGCCGATGATGCCCTGCGCCACCTCGCCGTCCGCGATGGCCTGCACCTCGAGCGGGTGCATCTGCACGAAATCGGCGATCTGCTCGAAGGAGAGCGAGGTCTTCTCGATCAGCCACACGGCGGTGGCCTTGGGCATGAGGGGCTGGGCCATGGGAGGGTCCGTCAGGTCTCGGGGCGGGCGCGGCGCGGCGCGAACCGGGGCGCGCGCCCCGCGACTGCCCTATAGTGCGCGGGCCCCCCGGGGCCAAGCCCCGCGATTCGCAGGAGAGCCCCGCATGTTCGAGGAGGAGCAGCGCCCCCGTCGCCCGGAGGTCTTCGCGCCGGCCGCGCTTGAGGGCTGGTCGGAGGAGGCGCTGCGCGCCTACATCGTTGCGCTACAGGCCGAAATCGCCCGCGCCGAGGCCGCCTTGGCCGCCCGTCAGGCCCAGCGCGCGGCAGCGGAGGCGTTGTTCCGCAAGCCCTCGGCGTAATCCGGCCGGCGGTCGCGCCGGACGTAGCTCGCACGCCGGGTTGGCGCCACCCAAGGCGGCACGCCGCGTTGGGGCCCGGTGGGGCGGCGGCGTGTCAAAACAAAGGCATACCAGCGGCCGCACCGCTTTCGCAGGGGGCGGAAACAGCGGCCGCCGGTATGGGGGGCTAGATCGCCTTGCGCAGATAGCGCACCCGCTTGCCGTTGCGCGGGTCCGTCGCCTCGCCCGCCGCCTGGAAGCCGAGCCGCTCGTGAAAGGCCAGGCTCTCCGGGTTCGGCGGGTCGAGGTTCACCTCGCAGGCCAGCAGCCCGATGCGCTCCGCCCGCGCCAGCGCCGCGAGGTCGTCATAGAGCGCCCGGGCCACGCCCCGCCCGCGCGCCGCCGGCGCCACCACCACCCGGTCCACATAGGCGAAGGAGCTCTCGCGCGCCGTGAACCAGGCATGGTTGGGCCCCTGCGGCGGCGTGGCGTGGTCGAAGGCGATGAGGAACCCCGCGCCGCCCTCGGCCACCCGCGCCGCGAAGGCGTTGCGCAGCAGCCCCTCGAAGCCTTCGCGGGTCAGGGCGTTCACCGCCTCCGCCTCGGCGTTGTTGAGGGCGAGCAGGGCGGGGATGTCGGCCTCGGCGATGTCGCGGATGCGCATGCCCCGCAGGCTCGCATGCGGCGCCGCGGCTGGCGAGGGCCGCGGGCGGCGCAGGGCGGGCCGGCGCGCAGGCCTCCATGCATGATGGCTGATGCCAGCAGGGCGGCATCTGGTCTAGGGTCCGCGCCGATGAGCTTCCCCTCCCATCCCCAGCGCGAGGCGCTGACCGGCGAACTCCACGCCCGGCCCGCCGTGCCCATCAAGGCGCCCGCACGGCTCTCCCGCCTCGCCATGGTCGCGCCCGACCGGGCGGCGGAGGAGGCGCATCTCGCCGCGCTCTGCGCCTGGCACGGGGTGGCGCCGCCCGCCCCCGGCGCGACCTGGTTCATGGCCGATTTCGGCGCCTTCCGGCTGCGCTTCGAGCGGCACACGGAGTTCACCGGCTGGAACTTCCTTGCCGCCGGGGCGGACCCCGAGCGGCCTTTCGATTCCCCCGCCATCGCCGCCCTGCCGCCCGAATGGCTGGCCAGGCTGCCCGGCCAGGCGGTGGCCGCCCTGCACATCGCCCTGGTGGACGCGCGGGTGGAGCAGTGCGGGTTCGTCGGCGACAGCATCGCCGGCGCCGCGGTGGCGGACCAGGCGGCCATGGTCTTCACCGATTTCCGCCTGCACCCGGACGGCTTCACGCGCATCCTCATCGCAGGGGAGCCGAGCCCGGTGGTGGCCGGCCGGCTCGCCCAGGCGCTGTGGGAGATCGAAACCTACCGCGCCATGGCGCTGCTCGCCCTTCCGGTGGCGCGCGGGGTGGGGCCGCAGCTCGCCAGCGCCTCCGAGCAGCTCGCGCGGATTTCGGCCCGGCTGCCGAGCCTCGACGACCTGGCCGCCGAGCGCGCGGCGCTGGAGGAGCTCACCGCCGTCGCGGGCGAGATCGAGCGCGCGAGCGCCGCCACCGCCGAGCGTTTCTCGGCCAGCGCGGCCTATCACCGGCTGGTGCTGCGCCGCCTCGCGGAGCTGGGCGAGGTGCCGCTGCACGGCATCCCGACCCTGTCGCGCTTCCTGGATCGGCGCATGGAGCCGGCCATGGCGACGGTGAGCGCAACGGGGGCGCGCATCGCCGCCCTTTCGGTGCGCGCCGCCCGGCTCGTGGACCTGTTGCGGGCGCGGGTGGCGGTGGCGCAGGAGGCGCAGGCGGAGAAACAGCTCGCCACCCTGGCCGCCACGGGCCGGGCGCAGCTCCGCCTGCAGCAGACGGTGGAGGGGCTCTCGGTGGCGGGCATCACCTACTACCTGCTCACCGTCATCGGCTACCTGATCAAGCCTCTGCCCTGGTGGCGGTCCATCGGGACGACGGCGGAGCAGATCCTCGCCGTGCTGGTTCCCGTGGTGGCGGCGCTGGTCTGGCTCAACCTCCGCAAGCGACGGCTGGAAGCCGAGAAGTGATGCGGTCGGCGGCAACGCCGGACGCATCGCGCAGGCCGGGTTGCCGCCACCCAACGCGGCACGCCGCGTCGGGGCCCGGTGGGGCGGCGGCGTGCCAAGACCGAGGGATCCCAGCGGCCGCCGGCATGATGCGGGCGCGGCCTACTGGCTGCTCCAGATGATGCGGTGCATCCAGGCCACGTCCTGGAGGTCGAAGCTGTAGTCGGGGTGGGCGGGGTTGAGGCTCGCCACCTCGATGCGCTTGGCGCTCTGCCGGCGCAGCTCCTTCGCCATCACCTCGCCCTTGCGGGTGCGCAGCACCACGCGGTCGCCGCGGCGGATGGGGGCGGCGGGCGAGACGATGATCACATCGCCGTCGCGGAAGACGGGGGCCATGGAGTCACCGCTGATCTCGAGCGCATAGGCGTTGGGATCGCCGATCTCGGGCAGGCTGATCTCGTCCCAGGAGCCGCCGACGGGGAAGCCGCCATCGTCGAAGAAGCCCTCGCCGCCGGCCTGGGCGAAGCCGATCAGGGGGATGCGCCGTGCCGGGCCGCGCGCGCCGCGCCCCTGGCCTGAGAGGCTGCTGCCGCCGGAGACGAGGGAGGCGAAGGTCTCGATTCCCGCGCCGGTGGCGCCCAGCACCTTGGCGATGCTCTCCGTCGAGGGCCAGCGCGCGCGCCCATCCGGCCCCACGCGCTTGGAGGGGTTGAAGGCGGTGGGATCGAGGCCGGCCCGCCGCGCCAGGCCCGAGGGCGAGAGGCCGTGCTCGGCCGCCAGCGAATCGATGGCGCGCCAGATGTCGTCGTGTCGCATGTCCTCGGCACCTTGTTAGGTTTGTGGTCAGGACGCAATAGGAAAATCTTGCTTTCGCTTTCAGAACCGGGCACAACCGCCGGTGTAGGCCCCCCATAGGCATTCGTGCCCCCTTACAACCGCTGAACGGAGTTTCCCATGCGTCTCTCCCCCCGTGCCGCCTCCGCCCCCGTGCTCGGCAGCCTCGCCCGCGCCGAGCCCTTCCGCTCCGCGGAGGAGGCCTGGTTCTGGACCATGGCCGCATTGATGGCGCGGCGCGAGGGGGCGCGGGTGCGCGCCGGGCAGGGCCTCAGCCTGCGGCCCTGCGAGCCTGACGATGTGGTGAAGTGCCTCGATCGCCTCTACCGCCAGCGCCGGATCGAGATCGCCCATGCCCGCATCCTGCGCATCTGGGGCGAGCGCGGCGTGCCGCCCTGCCCCCGCCACCCGGCCGAGCGGGGCGACCACCGCCTGTGGCGCGAGGCGATGCAGCGCCTGGAATTCCCGCTGCGCGTCAAGGGTATCGTGGCCGATCCGGCGCCGCAGCCCCCCGCCGAGGCGGAGATCCTGCCTTTCCCCGGCCGGGCGTCGTGACGGCCCATCACCACCGCGCGCTGGCCGAGCAGCGGGTCTGGATCGTCTTCGGCGGGCGGGCGGACCATCTCTGGCAGCGCCTCCTGCGCCCGGGTTTCCGGCATTGCTTCGCCGCCATCGAGGACGGCGAGGGCTGGCTGGTGCTGGACCCGCTGACGGGCCGGCTCCTCGCCGGGCGCCTCGACCTGCCGCCGGGCTTCGACCTGCCGCGCTTCTATCGGCGCGCCGGGCTGCGCCCCGTCGGTCCCTTTCTCCTCGCCGAACCGGCGCGCGGGCGGGGCCTTGGTCTCGCGCCCTATAGCTGCGTGGCGCTCTGCCGGGCGGTGCTCGGGCCGCATGCGCCCTTCGCCCTCACGCCATACGGGTTGTATCGCCGACTCATGCTTCGCGTCGGGCATAGGAAAAAAAGCTTGACCTCTACCGAGGCGTGCGTGTAGAAGCGGGGCGTCAACGGGCGAACTGCGCCCGGTGGCGTCCTCCTCTCCCTCTCCCGACCTTGGCGGCGGGCCGTTTCCTTTCCTGGAAGCGGCCCGCCGTCCTTTTTCGGGCGCGGCGAGACGCGCGGCGAGGGGGAGGCGCCCTTCGAAGAGGAGATCCGCCCGCATGGGAGGCCTGTTCCGCGCCCCGAAGCCCATCGTGGTGCCCGCGCCGCAGATCGACACGGCGGCGCAGCAGCAGCAGCAGCGCCAGCAGCAGGCGGAGGCCGAGGCCGCCGCCGCCCGCGCCGCCGAGGAAGCGCGCATCGACGCCCGCCGCCGCGCCCGCCAGGGCCTGGCCGGCACCATCGCCACCTCGGCGCGCGGCGTGCTCGAGCCGCTGCCCCTGGTCGGCCGCAAATCCCTGCTGGGCGAGTGAGGAAGATGGACGCGAAGGACATCCTCGCCCGCCAGCATCGCGCCCGCGAACGCCGCCGCGCGCTGGAGGCCGCCTGGGCCGAGGCCTACGCCCATGTGCTGCCCGCCCCGCACGAGGCGGCCGGCCTGTTCGACGCCACCGCCGCCGATGCGGCCGAACAGCTCGCCGCCTCGCTGCTCGCGGAGCTGACGCCCCCATGGTCGCGCTGGTTCGGCCTCGCCCCCGCCCGCGACTTCGCCGACACCGAGGAGGGCCAGGCCGCCGCCTACGCCCTCGAGGGAACCGCGGCGGTGCTGCAGCAGCAGCTCGACCGCTCGAACTTCGCGGTCGAGATGCACCAGGCCTTCCTCGACCTGGTGATCGCCGGCACCGGCGTGATCCTCGTGGAGGAGGCGCCGCCGGGCGAGCCCTCGGCGCTGCGCTTTACCGCCATCCCGGTGCGCCAGGCGGTGCTGGAGGAGGGGCCCTCGGGCCGCCTCGACACCGTCTTCCGCGAGAACCGGATGACGCTCGCCGCCCTGCGCCGCCGCTTCCCCTTCGCCGAGCTGCCTGCGCGCCTCCTCGCGGAGGAGGCCGGCGAGCAGGCCGAGCCGCGCACGCATCGGGTCGTCGAGGCGGTCTGGCCCGACCGTTTCGGCCACCGCTACGCCGCCGTGCTCGACGCCCCCGGGTTGGACGAGCCCTTCCTGCTCGCCCAGGGGGGCTTCGCGGAATCGCCCTTCATCGCCTTCCGCTGGCTGAAGGCGCCGGGTGAGCTCTACGGCCGCGGGCCCGTGGTGAAGGCGCTGCCCGACATCCGCACGGCGAACCGCGTCGTTGAACTCGTGCTCAAGAACGCCTCCATCGCCGTCACCGGCATCTGGCAGGCGGAGGATGACGGGGTACTGAACCCCGCCACCGTACAGCTCACGCCGGGGGCGATCATCCCCAAGGCGCCGGGCAGCGCGGGGCTGACGCCGCTCGCCGCACCCGGCAGCTTCGACGTCTCGCAGCTCGTGCTCGCCGACCTGCGCGCGCGTATCCGCCAGGCGCTGCTGGCCGACCGGCTGGGGGCGCCGCGCGACGCGCGCATGACGGCGACCGAGGTGCTGGAGCGCAGCGCCGAGACGGCGCGGCTGCTGGGCGCCACCTATGGCCGCCTGCAGTCGGAGCTGCTGACGCCGCTGGTCGCGCGCTGCCTGTCCATCCTCGCCCGGCGCGGCGAAATCCCGCCCGTGCTGCTGGACGGCGGGCGCGTGGCGCTGCGCTACGAAAGCCCGCTGGCGCGGGTGCAGGGCCGCTCGGACGCGGCCAACACGCTGCTCTTCCTCGACGCCGCCTCGCGCATGGGCCCCGCGGCCGCGGCGCAGGTGGACGCGGCCGCCGCCGCCCGCTGGCTGGCGCGCACACTCGGCGCGCCGGCCGAAATCCTCGTCCCGACCCCCACGGAGTGACCCCCGCCATGGAAGACAATCTGCTCGACGCCGCGATCCAGGGCGGCGGCGGCGCGAAGCCGCGCCCCGGCGACGTGCCGGAGAAGTTCTGGGACGCCGAGCGCGGCGAGCTGCGCGTGGACGCGCTGCTGAAGAGCTACCGCGAGCTGGAGCGCCGCCTCTCCCAGCGCCTCGCGCCCCCGGGCCCGGACGCCGACGAGGAGGAGCGCCGCCGCTGGCGCGAGATCCACGACATTCCCGACAGCCCCGAGGACTACCAGATCGAGGTGCGCCATGCGCTGACCTCGCCCGACCTCGAGGTGAACCGCCGTCTCTACGAGGCGGGCTTCTCCCGCCAGCAGGTGCAGCTCGTCTATGACCTGGCGGCCGAGCGGCTGCTGCCCCTGATCGCCGAGGCCGCGCAGCAGTTCGAGGCGGACCGGCAGATGGAGAAGCTGCGCGCCCGCTACGGCGGCGAGGAGCGTTTCCGCCGCCTCGCGCAGCAGCTCTCCGCCTGGGGCCGGGCCAATCTGCCCCCGCCCGTGTTCGAGGCGCTCTCCACCACCGAGGAGGGCGTGGTCGCGCTCGAGCGCATGATGCGCGGCAAGGAGCCGGAGCTGACGCGCGAGGCCGCGCCCCCGCCCGCCGAGGACGAGGGCGAGCTGCGCAAGCTGATGCGCGACCCGCGCTACTGGCGCTCGCGCGAGCCCGAACTCGTGCGCCGCGTCACCGAGGGTTTCCGCCGCCTCGCGGGCGGCTGAGCGACCCGGGCGCGCGCCCTCCTCCCCGCGCGCCCGCTCGGCGGGCGGCCGCCCGGCGCGATGCGCCGCGGTCTCGCCCGCCCGCGCCCACCGCAGCGCCCCGCCTCCCGGCGCGCGGTGGGCGCCCCCTTTCCCGCACGCCCTGCGCACAACCGCCCCGCGGCGCGCAGCGCATCCCCGCCACGGCCCGGCCCCGCGCGGCCAACCGGCGCCCGGCGATCCCGCCCACCCGCAACCGCATAGGAGACACCTGTGTCCGGCTCGATCGACCAGGCCTTCATCAAGCAGTTCCAGGCCGAGGTGCATGAGGCCTACCAGCGCCAGGGCAGCAAGCTGCGCCCCTGCGTGCGCAGCAAGACCAACGTGAAGGGCGCGAGCACCGTCTTCCAGCGCGTCGGCCGCGGCGTCGCCGCCTCCAAGGCGCGCAACGGCGTGGTGCCCGTGATGAACCTCGCCTACTCCACGGTGGAGTGCTTCCTGCAGGACCACTACGCCGGCGACTGGATCGACAAGTTCGACGACCTCAAGACCAACATCAACGAGATGCAGGTGCTGGCGAACGCCGGCGCCTACGCGCTCGGCCGCAAGACGGACGAGCTGATCATCGCCGCGCTGGACACGGCGACGAACGAGGCCGTCGGCACCCAGGCGGGCCAGACGGACAATGACGGCATGACCCGCGCGAAGGCGCTGCTCGCCTTCGAGATGCTCGGCCAGCTCGACGTGCCCGATGACGGCCAGCGCTTCGCCGTGGTGGGCTGGAAGCAGTGGAGCGAGCTGCTCACCATCCAGGAGTTCGCCAACGCCAGCTACGTCGGCGACGACGAGCTGCCCTGGAAGGGCACCCAGGCCAAGCGCTGGCTCGGCGCCACCTGGATGCCGCACAGCGGGCTGACGCTGAACGGCACGCTGCGCCACTGCTACTTCTTCCACCGCACGGCGGTGGGCCACGCCGCCGCCTCGGAGATCATCACCGACGTGACCTGGCACGGCGACCGCGCCGCGCATTTCGTCAACAGCATGATGAGCCAGGGCGCCGTGCTGGTGGACGACCAGGGCGTCGTGCGCATGCGCTGCAAGGAACAGTAATACGGTCGGCATCACATGCCGACCGTATCGCGCGCAGGGTTGGTGTGGCGGCTGCGCGCCAAAACAAAGGCATACCAGCGGCCGCACCGGCTTCTCAGGAGCCGACATCAGCGGCCGCTGGTATAACGCGCCCCCCCGGGCCGGCGGCGAGCCCCGCCGGCCCGACCCCTTCCGCCGCACCGCTTCCCTTTCCCACCGGAGATCCCCCCGATGGCGCTCACCGCCCTCGAACTCTGCTCGCGTGCGCTGCTGCGCCTGGGCGCCCCGGCCATCGCCTCCTTCAGCGAGGGCACGGCGGAGGCGGAGGTGGCGTCCGGCCTCTATGGCGGCGTGCGCGACGCGCTGCTCTCCTCCCATCCCTGGAGCTTCGCCACCGCCCAGGCCAGCCTGCCGCGCCTCTCGGGCACGCCTGCGGCGGATCACGCCTACGCTTTCCAGCTTCCCGCCGCCTTCCTGCGCGTGCTCTCGGCCGGCGGCCCAGGCAGCGGGCGCGGCCTCGCCTACCGCCTGCTCGAGGACCGGCTGCACACCGACTCGCCCCAGGTGACGCTGACCTACATCTTCCGCCCGCACGAAAGCGCCTTCCCGGCCTTCTTCGCCAGTGCGCTGGTCGCGCGCCTCTCGGCCGAGTTCTGCATCCCGCTGACCGAGAGCACCACGCGCGCGCAGATGCTCTTCGCCCAGGCCGAGGCCGAGGTGCGCGCCGCGCGCCGCGCCGACAGCCAGCAGGCCACCACCAGGGCCATCGAGGGCTTCCCGCTGATCCAGGCCCGGGGCTGAGCCATGTCCGCGCTGCGTCAGGTCAAGACCAACTTCACCGCGGGCGAGCTCTCGCCCGAGATGCTCGGCCGCGCGGATCTGCGCGCCTACGCCAACGGGGCGGCGAAGCTGCGCAACGTCTTCATCCAGCCCACGGGCGGCGTGACGCGCCGGCCGGGCCTGCGCCACCTCGCCACCATCCCCTTCCCCGCGCGGCTCGTGCCCTTCGAGTTCAACACCGAGCAGACCTATCTGCTCGTGCTCTCGCACGGGGAGATGCGCGTCTTCCTGGGCGATGTGCTGGTGGCCACCGTCGCCGCGCCCTGGACGGCGGCCATGCTGCCGCAGATGGCCTTCACCCAGAGTGCGGACACGCTGCTCGCGGTGCATCCCGACATGTATCCGCTCGCCATCACGCGCACCGGGCACACGAGCTGGACGGTGGCGCCCTGGGGCTGGACGGTGATGCCCACCTATCGCTTCGGCGACCCGCTGGTGGTGCTCGCGCCCAGCGCCGCGTCGGGCACGGTCACGCTGATCGCCAGCGCGCCTGTGTTCCAGGCCGGGCACGAGCTCTATCCGCTGCGCTTCCGCGGGCGCTACGGCCGCATCCTCTCCGTGCTGTCGCCCACCCAGGTGACCTGGGCCTGCCCCGACACGCTGCCCGACCTCTCCGGCAGCGCGGACTGGGAGGAGGCGGCCTTCAGCCCCGTGCGCGGCTGGCCGGTCAGCGTCTGCTTCCACCAGGACCGGCTGGTGATCGGCGGCTCGCGCGATCTGCCGAACCGGCTCTGGCTCTCCTGCTCCGGGCAGCTCTTCAACTTCGACAAGGGCACGGGCCTCGACGACCAGGGCATCGAGTTCGGCCTGTTCTCCGACCAGGTGAACGCCATCCGCGCCGTCTTCTCGGCGCGCCACCTCCAGGTCTTCACCACGGGCGGCGAATGGATGGTGACGGGCGACCCGCTGACGCCCTCCTCCATCCAGCTCCACCGGCAGACGCGGGTGGGCAGCATCGCGAACCGGCAGGTGCCGCCGGTGGACGTGGACGGCAGCACCATCTTCGCCGCCCGCAGCGGCCGGGCCATCCACGAATTCGTCTATACGGAGGTGCAGCAGGCCTACCAGTCGAACGATCTCGCGCTGCTTGCGGGCCACCTCATCCGCAACCCGGTCTCCATGGCCTATGACCAGACGCGCCGGCTGCTGCACGTCTGCCAGGAGGACGGCACGCTCGCCACGCTGACGCTGTTCCGCGCCGAGCAGGTGACGGCCTGGACGCAGCAGACCACCGACGGCCAGTTCCACGCCGTGGCCGAGGTGGAGGGGCAGGTCTATGTCATCGTCTGGCGCGCCGGAACCTGGCGGCTGGAACGCTTCGACCCGACTCTCGCGACGGACGCGGCGCTGGACGGAACCAGCGCCTCGCTGCGTTCCAACTGGACCGGCCTGTCGCATCTCGAAGGGCGCGAGGTCGAGGTGCTGGCCGATGGCGCGCCGCGCGGCACCGCGACCGTCTCGGGCGGGGCCGTGGCGCTCTCGCCCGGCGCCTATCAGGCGCAGTTCGGCCTGCCCTTCTGGCATGTGATCGAGCCGCTGCCGCCCGAGCTGCTGACCGCCGCCGGCGCGCGGATGGCGCCGCTGCGCCTGGTGCGGCTGATCTTCCGCGTGCTGGAGAGCAAGGCGCTGGAGGCCGATCTCGGGCGCGGGCTGCAGCCCATCCCCTTCCGCCGCTTCGACACCCCCGTGCTCGATGCGGCGCCGCCGAGCTTCAGCGGCGACGTGCGCGTCTCCGCCCTCGGCTGGCGGCGCGACGCGATGCAGCCGCTCTGGCGCATCGCCGGCAAGGCGCCGCTGCCGATGACCCTTCTCTCCGTCACCACCGATCTGAGGACGAACGACTGATGGCCGCACTCGCCTCCCTCGCGACGCTCGCCTCCGCGGGTGTCGGCCTCTACGCCCAGCAGCAGAGCGCGCAGGCGCAGCGCGCCGTGCAGCGCGCGCAGCTCGAGAACCAGCGCCAGCAGGAGGAGGCGCGCCAGCAGCAGCTCCTCCTCCAGCAGGAGGCGGAAGCCCGTGCGCGGCGCGAACAGCTCGCGCGCACGCTCGCCTCCACGCGCGCGCGCCTGGCCGCCGGCGGCATCCCGGTCGGCGAGGGCTCGGCCGCCACCGTGCAGGAGGGGCTGCGCGCCGACGCCGCCGCCGGGCTGCGCGACAACGAGGCGCTCTACCGCGCGCGCATGACCTCGGGCCGCGCCTCGCTGCTCAACCCCGACATGTCCACCACCACGCTGCTGCGCGCCCTGCCCGGCTTCGGCAACGCGCTGCGCAGCCTGCTCGACTGAGGGAAGCGATGTCCGACCACATCCAGATCGGCGACCTCGCGCCCCGCGTGCACTACGTGGCGGACGGGGTGCAGACCGCCTTCACCTACCCCTTTCCCATCTTCGAAGCGCGCGACATGCGCGTGCTGGCGAACGGTGTGCCGCTGGCCTTCGGCTATGTCGTGGAGGGGGCGGGGGAGTCGGAAGGCGGGGTGGTGCGCTTCGACGCGCCGCCGCTCGCCGGCACGCAGATCGCGCTGCTGCGCCGCCTGCCCATAGACCGCACCACCGACTTCCAGCCCAACGGGCTGCTGCGCGCGAGCACCCTCAACGACGAGCTGGACCGCCAGGTCGCCGCGCTGCAGGAGGTGCGCGAGGAAGTGCGCGGCGCCGTCCGCGTCTCCGAGGCCGAACCGCCCACGGGCCTCGTGCTGCCGCCGCGCGCGGCCCGGGCGGACAGGCTGCTCGGCTTCGACTCGCTCGGCAACGTCACCGCCATTCCGCGCGGCGGCGTGATCGCCGCCGCCTTCCAGGGCGCGGTGCCGCGCAGCGTGGAGGACAAGCTCGCCGAGGTGCTGACGGGGCGCGATTTCGGCGCGGTGGGCGACGGCGTGACCGATGACGGGCCCGCCCTGCAGGCGGCGATGAACGCCGCCGCGGCGGCGGGCAGGCACCTCGTCATCGGCGAGGGCAGCTTCCGCACCACCATGCCGCTGACCCTGCCCGGCGCCGCAGCGGGGCTGACCATGCGCGGCAGCCTGATCTACGCGGGCCCGCCCAACACCGCGGCCCTGATCCTCGGCGATGGCGGGGCGGTGCGCAACGCGGCGAAGCTCTACGAGGGGCTGCGCGTGCTCCGCGCCACGATCAGCGACTGGAGCAACACCGCCGATTGCGGGATCCTGCTGCGCAACCTCGACGCCAGCACCGTCGAGGTGCGCCAGGTCGAGGGCTTCACCGTCGGCATCCGCACCCAGGGGCAGGAGCGCGGCTTCGAGGACAGCCAGCTCTTCCTCGGCCGCATCGTCAACAACCGGATCGGCCTCGACATCCACACGCTCACGGCGGCCGCCTGGAACACCTCGGTGCGGTACTACGGCGGGCATTTCGCCATCGCGAGCTCCGTCCACCCCGACAAGGACCGCTTCGGCGTGCGCTTCTCCGCCGAGCCGGGCGCCTACATCGCGCACAACCGCCACGTCTTCTTCGGTCCGGCCTTCGAGCTGCAGGCGATCAACCGCCCGGCCATCGTCGGCATCCCCTTCCTCTCGGAGGTGAGCAGCCGCGCGGTGCTCGTCTACGGGATGCGCATGGAGGGCTGCTCGCCCTTCGTGGCGCGGCACACCGGCGCGGCGCAGGACCATGTCTACGAGGTGGCCTGGGCGAGCCAGGGCTACCGCGTGGACATCCAGTACACCACGGGCGCGACGCGCGTGGGCGGCGTCGTGCGCGCGCTGCACCAGGCGGCCGCGCACCGCGAGTTCACCCGCGAGGTGGCCTCGGTTCCCAACCTGCGCGCCGCCGCCTTCCGCTGGACGGCGACGCAGACGGGCTTCGACAAGCTCGCCTGCCTTTCCAGCAACGTCAGCGGCTCGCCCAGCCATCTCTCGCACTTCGCCTTCCCGGGGCTCGAGAACTACGCGCTGACGAGCCGCGGCGTGGTGCTGCCCGGCGGCCGGGGCCTCGGCTTCGTGGTGGACGCCCGACGCACGCGCGAGTTCGCCCTGGCGGTGGACGCGGACAACCCGCGCCTCGTGGTGCAGATCTTCGACGAGAACATGCTGGTCATCACCGACAGCGCGCCCCACTGGGTGCGCGCCTCGGGCATGTCGCTGCAGTGGAACGCCACCGCGCGCTGGTGGCAGGGCGCGGCGGACATGACGGATGCGAGCCTGACGCGCCTGCAGACGATCCGCCTCTGGGACACGGTGGCCTACGCCATCATCGGCGTGGCGCGCATCACGTCGGACTACGAACTGCGCGCGATGCGGCTGTTCTGCGACCCGTCGGAGTCGCCCTCGCTGCTCTACGGCCTGCCCGACCTGCCGCACGGCGCGCGCGAGCTGCGCGGCGAGGCGGAGTGGGATCCGCCCGCCGTCGCCGCCGGCGCCAGCGCGCAGATCAACGTGCCCGTCCCGGGCGCCCGGCCGGGCGATTTCTGCCAGGCGGCCTTCACCCTCTCCACCTCGGGCATGGTGTTCCTCGCGCAGATCGGCGCGCAGGATGTCGTGACCGTCACCGCCTGGAACCGCAGCGGCGCGAGCATAGACCTCAATCCCGGCACGGTGCGCGTGCGGGTCGTGAAGTCGTGAGCCGGCGACGCCCGAAGGGTTTCGGCATCAGGCTGACGGAGACGGTGGCGGAGGTGGCCGCGGATTATCTCGGCTTCCTGCGCGCCGCGCGCGGCGCCGAGCCGGAGGACGCCAAGGCCTTCGCCGCGCGCCACGCCGCCGCCAAGGCCGCGCTCGCGCATCTCGAACAGCTCATCAAGCTCGCCGCGAGCTGCGACGCGGAAGCCGCCGAGCGCCTCTGCGGCAGCGAGGCCTCGCTCGCCGAATGCCGCGCGCTGATGCCCGAGAAGGATGCAACGGAGGAGAAAGGGAATGACGAAGGAGGGGCCGGCTGACCTCCAGGAATTCGTCTGGATCTGGAACCGCCGCCACGGGCAGCGCACACCCGCCGTGCATCGGCGCATCCTGCGCTGGATGGAGGCGGAGGCGCCCGCGCGGCGGCTGCTGCTCATGGCCTTCCGCGGCTGCGGCAAGTCCACGCTCATGGCGCTGTTCTGCGCCTGGTCGCTCTACCGGCGGCCGGATCTGCGCATCCTCGTGCTCGCGGCCGAGCAGTCGCTCGCGGCGAAACTGGTGGGCCACACGCGCCGGATTCTGGAGCGCCATCCGCTCTGCGCGCATCTCCTGCCCGAGGGCGTGGAGGGCTGGGCGACGGACCGCTTCACCGTCGCCCGCGATGCGCCCCTGCGCGACCCCTCCATGCTCGCACAGGGGCTCGGCGGCAACATCACGGGCATGCGCGCCGACATGATCCTCTGCGACGACGTGGAGGTTCCGGGCAACTGCGACACGCCGGGCAAGCGCGCGGAGCTGCGCGAGCGGCTGGCCGAGGCGGAGTTCATCCTCACGCCCGGCGGGCTGATCCTCTACGCGGGCACGCCGCACACGGAGGAGAGCCTCTACCGGGAGGGGGACGATTTCCTCTCCGGCTATCGTCGCCTCGTCGTGCCCATCCTCGACGCCGAAGGCCGCAGCGCCTGGCCCGAGCGCTTCGACGAGGAGGCGATCGCCGCGCTGCGCCGCCGGGTGGGGCCCGTCCGCTTCGCCCGGCAGATGATGCTGCAGCCCGTGCCGGCCGCGGCCGCGCGGCTCGATCCCGCGCTGCTGCTGCCCTATGCGGAGGAGACGGAATACCGCGAGGCCAACGGCCGCGCGCAGCTCTGGCTGCTCGGCCGGCGCATGGTCTCGGGCGGCGGCTACTGGGATCCCTCCTACGGCCGCGAACAGGGCGGCGACGGCTCGGTGCTCGCCGCCGGCTATTGCGATGCGGAGAACCACCATTTCCTGCATCGCGTCGCCTGGATCACCCAGCGCCCCGACGCGCCGGAGGACCCGGCCACGCAGCAATGCCGCGCCGTGGCGCGCATTGCGGGCGAGCTGCACCTGCCCGTGCTGCGCGTGGAGACGAACGGGCTCGGCCGCTTCCTGCCCGCCCTGCTGAAGCGGGAGATGGCGCGCCAGGGCGTGGCCTGCGCGGTGATCGAGCACGTGAACCGGCGGCCCAAGGCGGAGCGCATCCTCGCCGCCTTCGACCCGCTGCTCGCCGCGCGGCGGCTGCATGTGCAGGAGTCGGTGCTGCGCACCCCCTTCGCGCGCGAGATGGCGGAATGGCGCCCCGACGCGAAGGGCGCGCGGGACGACGCGCTGGACGCGGCGGCGGGCGTGATCCTGGCCGAGCCGGTGCGCCTGCCCGCCCTGCCGCCCAGGTCCCCGCGCCCCGCCTGGCGCGGCTAGGCCCGCCGCCGCTTGAGGATCTCGCTCGCGTGGCGCGCCACGCCCTCGCCGGTGATGGCGAAGCTGCCATCGGCGCGGCGCACGGCCCAGCCCCTGCGCGCGAGGCGCTCCAGGCAGGGCTGGTCGGCGAGGCCCGAGGGCCGCCCGGCGGGCCCCACCAGCGTCAGCCGGTGCAGCGCCGAGCGGCAGCAGGTTTCCAGATACGGCTCATTCCACATCCGATCGTCCAAGGCCCCCTTCAGACCCCCGCTGTGTGGGGTCTCGTCGCCCGCAGCGCAAGGAGATCCCATGTTCGCCATCGACCCCGGCCTTCTGTGGTGGCTCGTGATCGCCGAGGCGCCGATGCTGGTCAGCGTCTATTGGATGCTGCACGGCATCCGGCGCGATCTCGACCGGCCGAGCGCCCGCCCGCCCGACGGGCTGGAGCGCACCCGCGAGGATCTGGCCGGCTTCAAGCTGGAGGTGGCGCGCACCTACGTTCCCCTCTCGCTGATCCGCGAGGTGGACCGCCGACTGACCGAGCAGCTCCTGCGCATCGAGGAGAAGCTCGAGGAGATGCGCCGCCAGCAGGAGAACCGCCGATGATCGCCCCCGACAGGCTGCCCGCGCGCGACGCCGCGGCCGAGCTGCTCGCGCGCGTGCTCTACGCCGAGGCCGGGGAACGCCCGGTGCGCGCCATCGAGGCGCTGGCCGCCCTCGCCCTGAACCGCGCCCGGGCGGTGCGCGCCTGCCCCGCCGCCGCGCTGCGCTACGCGGGCGGGGCGACGCCCGCGAGCCTGCCGCGCGCGGTGATCGCCGTGCTGCGCGCGCCCTTCCAGTTCCCGACGCGCCACCCGCGCCACCCCGCCCATGCGCGCTTCGCCGCCCCGCCGCCGGGCGACCCCGCGCTCGCGGTGTGCCGGCGCATCGCCGGCCGGGCGCTCGGCGGCGCGCTGCCGGACGCGACGGGCGGCGCCCTGCTCTGGCACGACGAGACGCGCCTGCCCCGCTGGGCCCTGGGCCGCCTGCCCAGCGCCGCCATCGGCGGCCTCGTCTTCTACCCCGAGCCGGGCTGAGCTACAGGCCGCGCATGGAGGCGATGATCTACACCCTGGTGCGCGGCGCGGACTGGCGCGAGGCCCGGCGCCTCGGCGCCTATCACGGCAGCGCCGACGACCGGCGCGACGGCTTCCTGCACTTCTCCACCGCCGCGCAGCTTCGCGCCACGGCGGCGAAGCACCGCCGGGGCGAGGCCGATCTCTGGATGATCGAGGCCGAGGCCGCCGCGCTCGGCGAGGCGCTGCGCTGGGAGCCGGCGGCGGGCGGCTCGCGCCCCGGTCTCTTTCCCCACCTCTACGCGCCGCTGC
The DNA here is from genome assembly GCF_000425365.1 of Rubritepida flocculans DSM 14296. Classification (GTDB taxonomy): domain Bacteria; phylum Pseudomonadota; class Alphaproteobacteria; order Acetobacterales; family Acetobacteraceae; genus Roseococcus; species Roseococcus flocculans. Next base: position 20,101 of record NZ_AUDH01000029.1, read on the forward strand.
CGCTGTCGGCCGTCCGCCGCGCCCTGCACGCGCCGCTGGGCGAGGACGGGCGTCACGTCTTTCCGCCCGACATCCCCTGACGTTCGCGCGCGGCGCGCGCCACCGCGCGCTCGCTCATCACGCAGGCCAGCACCACCACCGCGCCGCCCAGCAGCACCTCGAGGCCCGGCGCATTGCCGAAGACCAGCAGGTCCAGCGTCACGGACCAGGGCAGGGCGATGAACTCGAAGGGGGCGAGCCGCGCGGGGCTGGCGTGGCGGAAGGCGAGCGCAAGCAGAATCGTGGCCGCCCCGGCCAGCACGCCGTTGGAGAGGAAGCGCGCCCAGGCCTCCGCATCCGGCGCCACCCAATGCAGGCCGGCGAAGGGCGCGGTGGCCAGCAGGCCGAACAGCGACGGCCAGAACACGAGCCGCGCGATCCCCGGCTCGCCGCGCAGCCCGCGGTTGACGGTGATGTTGATCGCGTAGCACAGCGTGCCGAGCAGCGCGCAGGCGAAGCCGAAGACCGAGCCCCCTTGGCCGAGCTGCGGCCAGAGCGCCAGCATCACCCCGCCGAACCCCACCCCCGACCACAGCCAGGCCGCGCGCGGCACGCGCTCGCGCAGGAAGAGGGCGGCCATCACCAGCGTCATGAAGGGCGCGGTGAAGAAGACCAGATAGCCGTCGGCCAGCGGCAGGTGGCGGAAGGCGAGGAAGAACAGCACGCCGGAGAAGAGCATCGCCACCGCGCGCAGCCCGTGCAGGAAGGGGTGCGCTGTGGCCAGCGGCCCGCCCAGCCCGCGCGCCGCCGCGCGCAGCAGGAACAGCAGCAGCAGCAGCGTGGCGTGGCGCAGGAAGATGGCCTGCGCCGCGCTGTGCTCCGCCGACAGGATCTTGCTGTTCGCATCCAGGATGCCGAACAGGCCGATGCCGGCCATCAGCATCGCCGGGCCCTTCACCGCCGCTTTCCCCTCGCCGTGTGAGGCCCCTCCTGTCGGGCGGCGGGGAGGCTGTGTCAACGCGCGCTTTGCCGCTATGCAGCGCCCGCCATGACGCCCGCCCTCGCTTCCGCCGCCATGCCCCTGCTGCGCCTGATGGACGCCGAGGCGGCGCACGGCCTCGCCCTGCGCGCCCTGGCGCTCGGCCTCGCGGGCCGCGACGAGGCGCCGGACCCGCCCTCCCTCGCCATCCGGGCGATGGGGCTTTCCTTCCGCAACCCGATCGGCCTCGCGGCCGGCTTCGACAAGGACGCGGTGGCGGTGCTGCCGCTGCTGCGCCTGGGCTTCGGCTTCGTCGAGGCCGGCACCGTCACGCCGCGCCCGCAGCCGGGCAACCCGCGCCCGCGCCTGTTCCGCCTGACGGAGGACCGCGCGGTGATCAACCGCATGGGCTTCAACAACGCCGGGCTCGAGGCCTGTCTCGCGCGGCTCGCCGCGCTGCCGCGCCCGCTGCCCGGCGTGCTCGGCGCGAATGTGGGCGTGAACAAGGAAGGGGCCGATCCGGAGCGCGACTACCCCATGCTCTGCCGCGCCCTCGCGCCGCATGCGGACTATGTGACCATCAACATCTCCTCGCCCAACACGCCGGGGCTGCGCGACCTGCAGGGCGAGGAGCGGCTCGCCGCCATCCTCGCCGCGGTGGACCCGCCCGGCCTCGGGCGGCCCGTGCTGGTGAAGCTCGCGCCCGATCTCGCGGAGGAGGCCTTGGGCCCCGTCGTCGAGGTCTGCGTGCGCGCGGGTGTCGCGGGGCTCATCGTCTCCAACACCACGCTGGCGCGGCCCGCTTCGCTGCGCTCGCCGCACCGGGGCGAGGCGGGCGGGCTGTCGGGCGCGCCGCTTTTCGGCCCCTCGACCGAGATGCTGCGCCGCGCGCATCGCCTCGCGCGCGGGCGGCTCGTGCTGATCGGCGCGGGCGGCGTGGCGAGCGGGGCCGAGGCCTATGCGAAGATCCGCGCCGGCGCCTCGCTCGTGCAGCTCTACACGGGCTTCGCCTATGGCGGGCCCGCGCTGATCGGGCGCATCAAGCGCGAACTTGCTGAATGCCTGGCGCGCGACGGCTTCGCGCGGGTGAGCGATGCGGTGGGGGTGGAGTCGTGAAGATCCTGGAGGGCCTCGCGCCCGTCGCCGACGAGTACGAGGGCTTCGTGCTCGATCTCTGGGGCGTGGTGCATGACGGGCGCGCGCTCTATCCCGGCGTGGCCGACTGCCTCGCGCGGCTGCGCGCGCGCGGCAAGCGCATCGCCTTCCTCACCAACGCGCCGCGCCGCGCCTGGTTCATCCAGGGCATGCTGGACCGCATGGGGCTCGATCGCGCGCTCTACGACGGCATCCTCTCCTCCGGCGAGGTGACCTGGCGCTGGCTGCGCGACCGCCCCGCGCCCTTCTTCGCGCAACTCGGCCGGCGCGCCTTCCACATCGGGCCGGAGCGCGACCTCTCCGTGGTGGAGGAGGGCGTGGCGGAGCTCGTGCCCGAGCCCGAAGAGGCCGATTTCCTGCTGAACACCGGCCCCGATCCCGAGCGCGGCTCCCACTCGGCCGAGGCCTACCGCCCGGCGCTCGCGCGCTGCTTCGCCGCGAAGCTGCCCATGGTCTGCGTGAACCCGGACCGCGCCGTGATGGTGGGCGGCGAGCGCCTCATCTGCGCCGGCGCGCTGGCCGACATCTACCTCGACTGGGGCGGCGAAGTGGTGGAGGTGGGCAAGCCCGATCCGGCCGTCTATGGCCCGGTGATGGAGACGCTCGGCCTCGCCGATCCGAGGCGCGTTCTGGCCGTGGGCGACACGCCGCACACCGACCTCGCCGGGGCGGCCGCAGCCGGCATGGACAGCCTCTGGGCGATGACCGGCCTCACCGCCGACGCCCATGGCGAGAATCCCGACCCCGCCCTGCTGGCGCGGGTGGCGGCGGAGGAGGGCGTGGCCCCGCGCGCCGCGCTGCGCGCGCTGCGCTGGTAGGCGCAGGCCCGCCCGCATCACCCGAGCAGCGCGCGGATTTCCCCCACCGCCTCGGCGAGCGGCACGCGCCGCGCCTCCACCCCCTCGGGCAGCGCGGCGAGGATGCGCGAGGGGCAGGCGCGGTCCAGCAGCACGAAGACGCCGCGATCCTCCGCGCGGCGCACCAGCCGGCCGAAGGCCTGGCGCAGCCTGTGGCGCGCCAGCGCGTCGTCATGCTCCTGCGGCGCGCCGCCCGAGAGGTGCAGCCGCCGCTCGCGGTGCAGGATGGTTCGGCGCGGCCAGGGCACGCGGTCGAACACCAGCAGGCGCAGCGACCGGCCCGGCACGTCCACGCCGTCGCGCATGGCGTCGGTGCCGAGCAGGCAGGCGTTCTCCTCGGCGCGGAAGATGTCCACCAGCGTGGCGTTGTCCATCGCGTCCACATGCTGGGCGTAGAGCGGGATGCCCGCGGCCTCGAGCGGGGGGGCGATGCGCTGGGCCACCTCCCGCAGCCGGCGGATGGCGGTGAACAGGCCGAGCGCGCCCCCCCCCGCGGCGAGGAAGAGCCGCTGCATCGCCGCCGCCACCTGGCCAGGCTGGCGCGAATCCACATCCGTCACCACGAAGGCGCGCGTGTTGGCCGCGTAGTCGAAGGGCGAGGGCACGGCGGCGCGCAGCGCGGGCAGCGGCAGATGCGCCGCGCCGGTGCGCGCCTCCGCCTCGCGCCAGGCGGCTTCGGGGTCGTCGCGCTTCGCCGCGTCGGTCAGCGTGGCGGAGGTGACGAGCAGCCCGTGCGCGGGCGCGGCCACGGCCTGCGCGAAGGGGATGGTGGGATCGAGCCAGTGGCGGTGCAGCCCCGCGTCCACCTCGCGCCCCTCGCGGCGATCGAGCTGCAGCCACTCCACCATCACCGGCCGCTCGCCCGGCGCGCGCGGCGGCGCGGAGAGGCTGCCCAGCATGGCGCGCCAGGCGGCGAGCGGCATCAGCGCGCGCCGCTCGATGCCGCGCTGCGCCGTCTCGAGCCGGATGCGCTCGCCCGGCTCGGCCTCCTCGCCCGCGGCCTCGAGCCGCGCGGCGAGGCGCTCGTGCAGCGTCCGCAGCGGTTCCTCGAGCCGCGCCAGGGCGCGCGCCAGCGCCGCCCCCGTCTCGGCCAGGGCCTCGCCGACGGGGTGCAGGTCCACCTCCAGCGTGTAGCCCTCGTCCTCGGCGGCGCGGGCCAGCACCTGGGCGCGCACGGCGCGCAGGAAGGCCTCGCTCGGGTTGTCGGTCGGCGTGTCCTCGCCGAGCCGCGCCCACCAGCCGCTCGCGGGCAGGGCGCGGGCGGCCTGCAGCGCGGCCTCGAGCGGCGGCAGCAGTTCGGGGATCTCGCCGGCCAGCTCCTCGATGCGGCGGCGCAGCCCCTTGGCGCGCGAGCGCCCGCCCTCCGCGCCGAGCAGCCAGCGCCGCAGCTCGCCCGCCTCGGCGCCCGAGAACTCGGCCGAGAAGGCGCTGTCGGCGGCGTCGAAGAGGTGGTGGCCCTCGTCGAACACATAGCGCAGCGGCCGGCCGTCCTCGCCGCCGCCGAGGGCGGCCTGCACCATCACCAGCGCGTGGTTGGCGACGACGAGGCGCGCGCCGCGCGCGCGGCGGATGGAGTGCTCGACGAAGCATTTGCGGTAATGCGCGCAGGCGGAGCGGATGCACTCGCCGCGCCGGTCCGCAAGCCCCGCGAAGGCGCCGGGCGGGAACAGCTCCGCCAGCCAGCCGGGGAAATCGCCGCCTTGGATGTCGCCGTCGCGCGTCGCGCCCGCCCAGCGCGCGACGAGGGCGAGCGGCAGGGTGAGGCCGCGCAGGTTGAGCTGGCCCAGCGCCTCCTCCAGGTTGAGCAGGCAGAGGTAGTTCTCGCGCCCCTTGCGCAGCGCCACGCGCGCGCGGCGCTCTTCCGGATCGGGGTAGAGCTGCGCCAGCTCCTGGTCGATCTGGCGCTGCAGGTTGCGCGTGTAGGTGCTGATCCAGACCGGCGCGCCGTTGCGCTCGGCCCAGAGCGAGGCGGGGGCGATGTAGCCCAGCGTCTTGCCCGTGCCGGTGCCGGCCTCGGCCAGCACCATGCGGGGCGCGCCCTCGGCCTCCCTCGGCGCGAAGGCGAGCGCGGCGGCAGAGGCGAAATCCGCCTGCTGGGGGCGCTGCTCAGCGCCCGGGCCCAGCATCTCGGCCAGGCGCCGGCGCGCCTCCTGCGCCGCGACGGGATGCGAGGCGGGGGGTGGGGGAGGGCTCGTCTCCTCCCATTCGGGCAGGCGGCGCCAGGGCTTGAAGGCCTCGCGGCTCGGCCGCGCATCGGGCGCGCCGAGGGCGGCCAGCACGCTCTCCGCCCAGGGCCAGCCGGCGGCGCGGAGCTGCGCGGCCATGCCGGCGGCGTCCTTGCCCGAGGGCGTCGCGGCTTCATCGGCCAGGGCGCGCAGCAGCCGCGCAGCGATCTCCGGCAACAGCGCGGCGGCGGCGGCCTCGTCGCGCGGCGGCGGAAGGTCGAGCGCGAGGGCGAGCCCGCGCGGCGTCGGCGGGGCGTGGCGCGCCGGCAGGGCGAAGGCGAAGAGCTCGAGCAGGTCCAGCGCGTCGAGGAAGGGCGGAAGGTCGAGCCGGCGCGCGGCGGAGGGGGCGTGGACCAGCAGCGGCGGCGGGTGGCGTGCCAGGGTCTCGGCGATGGCGGCCCCCTCGAGCGCGAGAAGCTCGCCCTCCGCCGTCAGCAGCGTGGCCCGGCCATGCGCGGCCACCAGCGCGGGCGCCTCGGGCAGCAGCAGGCGCGGGCGAATCGGGCCGGGCATGGGCGGAGAGTGGGGTGCGGGGCCGCTGCGCGCCAGCCCTCGCCGCGCGGCGGGGGGCGTGGTATGCGAGGCGCATGTCCCCGTAGCTCAGCCGGATAGAGCACAGGATTCCTAATCCTGGGGCCGTGGGTTCGAATCCCGCCGGGGACGCCATTCCTTCCTACAAACTCGCTCTCCGGTTGGGCGAGCGGCGCCTGGAACCGCAGGTTGTACCAGGGTTTGGCGCGTGAACCTTGGGGGTGCCAAGGTCGAGGCGGGCCGGAATTCTCTCTCCAGACGGCGGACTCTCTCCGGACCTCGGGACTTGGCCGATTTACTCCCGAGATTTTGGTTCAAGCAAATCAACAGCTTACAAACCCGGACGAGGCTGAGGGTCCGAATCCTGTTTGGGCTCCAGTCGGCCTTTCCCGAACCATTCTCTTACCGGGCTGGCGCCTCATTGAGGCGTAGGTTTGGCCAGGGTTCGCGCGCGAACCTTGGGACTGCCGGGGGCGCAACGCCCCCCGAAATCTCTCTCCGAACCCCGGTTTCTCTCCGGACCTTGGGACTGCCCCGATCCAGTCTACAAGGTCGGACCCAAGGAAATGAGCCGCGCTCCGCCCGACGTGGGTGGTACGGGGTTGGGGTTCCCATCGCCCCGGCAAGAGCCTGGCAGCGAATCTTCGCCCCCGCCCTATGCGCTCCTACGCATGAACAAGCTCACATAACCTGGGGCGGACGAGTGTGCTCGTCAGACGCGCGGTAGGGGCAGAGGGTGCGACACAGCCCGGCGCTGAGCTGGGAACGGCGCGCTCGCTCGCCGCGAGACGGCTTGCCATCGGGCGACGAGTTGTTTACCAACCGCGTGTTTAGTTGTGTGTATAGTGGATGGCGGAACGGAAGGGAGACGTGCCCATGGCCATGATGCCAAACGCTCCACTCTGCTACGTCATCGGCGTGGTGCGGTTTCCGAAGGTCCCCCGCATGGAGCGGTTTGTCGAGCCGTTCCTCGACGCCGTGCGCGGCGAGTATCCGCTCCCAGACCAGATCGAGACGCAGTCGTTCGACGCCACCGTCGGTCCGGAGGGCATGCAGGTGAGGCAGTCGAAGGGGCACCTCTGGCAGTTCGCATCCCCGGACAAGCGCTTCGCCTTTCTGCTCGGCGAAGAACTGTTCGGCCTGCACACAAATTCCTATTTGGATCATTTGGATTTCGTGAAGCGTTTTGGCTTTGGTCTCAAGAATCTCATCCAAGTTCCTGAGATCAAGATTGGCTGGGTGCAGGCCATCGGCGTGCGCTACGTAGATCTCGTCGTGCCTCGGGAGGGCGAACTCCTGTCGCAGTACCTGCGCCCCGAGATTTTGCCTTTTGAGGCGCCCCTCTCCACGGGGACGGAGCTCAGGCTCCGCGAGAGCATCGGTGTGTCTGCTTACGAGACCACGATGGGGGAGATGCGCGTCCAAACCCTCTGGAATCCTCCTACGACCCTCCCCCCCGAACTCGAGACTCCCCTCATCGAGCGCAACGGCTGGCGTCCGCGCCACCCTGGCAGGAGCTTCCTGTTGCTGGACCTGGACCACGGGTCCCGGTTCGCCCAGCTCCAGCCGTTGGATGTCGCCTCCGTCTGCGAGCAGCTGACGGCGCTCCGGGCCGTCACCAAGGAACTCTTCCTCTCCATGGCGACTGACTTCGCCCGCCGGGTATGGGAGAATGAAGCATGAGTCACCAGCGAGTCCTGGGGCAGCCCTCCTTGTCGGCGCAGGCCCTCCCGGCGGTCCTGTTCCTCGGGATCGCCTGTGCCAGCATGCCGACGAAGGCCCACAACGCGACCTGGTCCCTCCTGGCGCGTCGGATTCCGCCGGTGGCGGACCTGGCGTCCATCCGGTCGCAGGACGCTCCGGGGGACGTCCTGACGGGCCAGCAGATGGCCGTGGCGCTGCGCGACGCGGGGCTGCCCGTCTCGGCGCTGGCCGAGGCAATGGGGGTCGAGCGGAAGACGGTCTATGCTTGGTTGGACGGCGTCGAGCCGCGGGGCGCGAACGCCAGCCGCCTCGCCGCCATCCACGAGGCCCTGTTTGGCGGCGGCGTCGCGAGCTTGCGCGAGGCCTATCGATACTGGTCGACGCCGCTCGCCGGCGGAGCGTCCATGCGCGACCTCCTTGCCGCTCCCACGATTGATACCGCGGCGGTCCGAGACGCCGTGTCGGTCCTCCTAAGCCGAGCCGAGGAGTCGAGCGCGCGCCGCGCCCGGCTCGCGATCTCCGGCGGTGTCAACGGATTCACCGAAGGGTCCCTCGAGATCGGGGAGTCGGCCTGAGCGGCCTGACGCGCTGAGTGGCGAAACCTTCGAACGAGGACATCGCGGCCGCGACGTCGCTTCTCGATGCCGGATGGCGGCAGGGCGTGGCGTTCCGGCCACCGGCCTCACTGTCCCTGCCCGTCAGCTCGCGCTTCGACCGGGACAGCGATTTCCTGGTGGTCTGCACGCAGTCGTGCTGCCTCCTCTCGGCCAGCTTCGACACCGACCCTTTCGTCGAGGTCGTCGAGGCACGCCCCCTCGTCAGCGTGAATCCACGGTCGCCTGAGGCGACGGGTAAGAACGTCCGCCGGTTCCACCTGCCCGTGGTCGGTCTGCCGGGCGTCGCGGCACTTGAGTGCGACATCAACCGCCGCCTCGTGTTCGGCCGGAGACAGCTCCTGACGTGCGCCCTTGGGAGCGCGCCAAAGGTCGCCCCGGATGACGCTCGCCGGTTCGCGGGCTGGCTGGCACGGTATTACGGCCGGGCCGCGCTGCCGAACGAACTCGTCCGCCGGGCCCGCGCGGACGGTGCTCCATTCGCGGTGATCGAAGCGGCCCTGCGCGGCATGCTCGGGGGTCGGAGAGTGTCCGACGGCGTCCACTCGATCTTCCTCAGCGCGACCCCCGACACCGAGCTCCAGCCAGATGGGGGCGCTCACTACACCGTCCGCCTTCGCATACTCTGCCACGACCAGGAAACGCAGGAGCACCTGGACCGACTCCTGCTGGCGGCGTTCGCAGGTCACGCGGGAGGCAAAGTGGTCGGCGGCATCGCCTTGGATTTCGGGGTTGATCTCACCTCGGAGGTGACCGTGGCTGACCTCCAGGGCTACGAACGCTTCTCCGACCTGGATTATCTGAGCGGGCTGGATGAGGTCCGCGGGGCCATCGCGGATCAGCCCGAGACCTGAGATTGCTGCCCACGTCTTCGGGAAGCGAATCGCCACGCCATCTCAGCGATTCACCTTGGGACCGGGCGTTGGGCGGCCGGAAGACATGCGAAACCGCGGTCTTGGTTGCTACACTTTGAACACCCGCATCGCCTCGTCGCCATAGTGGTTGATCACCTTCACGGCGATGCGCCCTGACTTTGGCGCCGGGAAGGGGCGGCTCTCCTTGGCGTAGAGGGTGGACCAGGCGGCCTCGTCCACCTCGGCCTTGAGCGCGGTCTTCAGCTTCTCGAAGGGGTCCTTGCCGCCGAGGAAGTAGGCCTGGCGGACGAAGAAGCTGTCGCCGTCGTAGTCGGTGTCCACGAACCAGCAGGCAACATCCTCCTCCACCTTGCCGGAGGAGCGGACCTCGCCCGTGGTCGGGTCGAAGATATCCACGCCGCGCAGGCGCACGATGCAGGCGCCGTCCTTGGTGCGGTCGAGGGCGATGTCCGGCTCACCGAACACCACGAACAGGTTGCCGCCGCCGGCCTTGTAGGCGTCCGCCGCGTGCAGCTCCTGGCTCATGCGCGCCTTCAGCACCGTCAGGCGGCCGAGATTCATGGTGGTCTCGCCCACCTGCGGGTCGAAGGCGAAGCCGCAGACCACCAGGGCATCGGCCCAGTCGCGGCACTCCCGCGCCGCCTCCCGCACCAGCTCCTGGCCGACCGTGCCGTATTCGGGGCCGATGACAATGGCGGCGCGGCGCTGCTGGCCGGCTTCCTCGTAGGTGGCCTCGGCGGCGACGTGGCCCTTGCCGGGCCAGGGGCGGATGGTGGCGAAGGTCAGGCGCTCGTTCTTCTTGGTGTTCTGCACACCGGCCTTGGCCAGGTTGTCCAGCACGGCGGTGACGAAGTCGTCGCCGGTGCTGGCGGTGGCTTCGGAGTTGGGCCGCAGCCGGCGGCGGGGCGGCGGAGCCTCGCCGGCCTCGGCGGCCAGCGCCTCCACCACCGCCTCGTCCTCCTCGTCGGCGGGGAGCACGCGGTGAGGGGAGAGGCTCTCCACCGTGAAGGGGCCGGTGACGCGGACGGCGCCCTTCTTCGGATAGGGGCGGTCGTGCAGGAATTCGACCTCGGCGTTGCGGGCGATGGAGGCGTCCATCTCCGCCTGCCGCTCGCGCCGTGCCTGCCAGAAGGCGGCATGCGCCTCCCGTGCCGGGGCCGGGGCATCCTCCGGCAGACTGCGGGGCACCTGCCATTCCTCATGGGCTGTGCCGAGGACAGCGTTCAGCGCGGCGCGGGCGGCGTCGAGCTTCGGCTGCCACTTCTCGTGGATGACGTCGATTTCGGCGTTGCTGGCGATGGACTTCAGCGTGACGTGCGGCACCCGCTCCAGCACGAAGCCCTGGCGGATGTCGCCGTGGAACGGCCCTTCCTCGGGCGGACGGCCGGTGATCTCGGCCTCCTTCGCCGCGCCCTCCCTACTATCGCGCAGCAGATAGGCCGGGTGGCGCGCAGCCATAAGGCGCGTGCGGGCGAGGGCCAGAGCAACGCGCGAGGTGTCGATGGTGATCCAGCGACGCCCGAATTGCTCAGCGACGAAAGCGGTGGTGCCGGAGCCGCAGGTCGGGTCGAGGACGAGATCACCGGGGTCTGTGGTCATCAGAATACAGCGTTGAACCACCTGTTCGGCTGTCTGAACCACGTAGACCTTGTCGCGAGCACCGCCAACGTCATTCCAAACATGTCCGAGAAGCCTAACGGGATAGTCGTCCCAGAAAAACTTCATGCGGATCATGCGATCCTGCCGCACGATACGACCTGCACGAGCAGCGCGAGCTAGCTCTGGTGTCGTCACTCCCCAATGCCGGTTTGCGCCAGGGTGGAACACTTGGCCCTCAAACTCGAAATCGACGGTCGTGGTCTCTCGGAAGCCATCGGAAGTAAGGGGATATGCAGACCAGTCATCACGGTCGATTGAGTTGAGGCCCTTGCCCGCAATCTCTGGCTTGCCGTCGCGGGGCAAGAAAAGCTTGCGAAACTTCGAGGCTGCCGCAGTCCGATTTCGGGCATACCAAACGATGACATCAGAGTTTGCTTGGATGAACTCGCCTGTTTGGCTTCCAGTCTTCTGAATCAGAATATCGCAAATGTGATTCTCGTATCCAAATACCTCTGCCAAGAGCAATCTGATCAGCGGACTATTCTCAATGCCAATCTGGATAAAAATGCTTCCGCTGTCCGTTAGAAGCTCGCGTGCGACTATCAGGCGGTCGCGTAAATAGGCGAGATAGCTGTGAATACCATCCTTCCACGTGTCACGGAACGCCTTGATCTGCTCCGGCTCGCGGCTCAGTCCCTTCTCGGATCGGTCCTCAGCTTTTGGCTCTTTGGTGCTCGGCTGCCAGTTGCTGGCGAAGCGGATGCCGTAGGGCGGGTCCAGGTAGATCATCTGGACCTGGCCGCGCAGCCCTTCCTTCTCCGCCAGGCTGTTCATCACCAGCAGGCTGTCGCCCAGGATCATCCGGTTCGACCAGTTCTCCGCGTGCGCGTAGAACTCCAGCCGCGTCTCCGGGTCCTCGATCCGGTCGAAGCCGCCGAACAGGTCCGCCTGCGGCGCCGTCCCCTGTCGCGACTGGCGCATCAGGTCGCGGATCAGCGCCTCCGGCAGCACCTTCTCCTGGATGTAGATGGGCACTGTCGGCACGCTCAGTGGCTCGGCGTCCAGCGCATCCTTCCCGCGCCAGACGAGCTGCGGGTCGAGGTCAGGGTTGCGCGGGTAGAGCATCGGCTGCGCCCGCGCCTCCTCCTCCGCAATCAGGGAGGAGGTCTCGGCGGTCGGGATGTTGCGACGGGTGACGTCGGCGGGATGGCGTAGCGCCTCCACCTCAGTCGTCGCGGCGGAGGCACCGTTCCCGGTGGTCTTCTTCGCAGGCGGCATGGCGTGAGGGTCCCGGGTCAGGCGGCGGTCAAGGTGAAAGGCGCCGCTCGGCGCGGCTTGCCGGCGAGGTGGCGGCGGATGGCCTCCTCGACCTCATAGGGGCCGTCGAGCCGCAGGAAGTCCCAGCGGCCGTAGCGGCCGGTGCCGTTCACCGCCGGCACCCAGAGCCGGGCCATGGTGTCGTGCTTGGCGTCGTCCTGCGCATCGCGCTCGCCCTTCACCTCCAGCACCAGGTGCAGCGGGTCGTCGGGGCCGGCGCCGTCGTCCAGCACGGCGATGAAGTCGGGGCGGTAGAGGTGCTCCGCCCCGCCATGCTCATAGGGCACCTCGAAGCCCAGCCGGTCGTTCTTCACGTAGCGCAGCACCTCGGGCATGGACTCCAGCGCCTGGGCGCAGGCCGCCTCCCAGTCGCCGTCGCAGACCACCAGGTTCACCTGGCACTTGGCCGGGTCGGTCTGCCAGAAGTTGGTCTTGGTCGTGGTGAAGGCGACGTGCCGGCTGCTCCCCGTCTCGTTGTAGGGGTCCATGATGGGGCGCAGCGTGCCGGCGCCCTCCTC
>NZ_AUDH01000030.1 GCF_000425365.1 Rubritepida flocculans DSM 14296
GGCCAGCCGCTCCACGCCGGCCCGACCGCCGGCCGCATAGAGCCGGCGGTGCGCGCGCACCGTCTCGGCGTCGATGAACAGGGCTTCGGCCACACGCTCCGCCGTCCAGCCATCATCCAGCAGCAGAAGCGCGTTCATCCGCCGGTGCACCGCGCTGTTCCCCTGCCGGCGCATCGCCGAAAGGAAATAGGCCCGGTCCTCAGGGGTCAGCACAGCGCCAGACATGAACAGAGCGAATCAGCACACCCCGCGTCGCCGCAAGCTGAGTTCGGCGGAGTCGGGGTTTATGCGGCGCGCTGCCCAGGCGTGAGGCGGTGCGGCGCGCCTCTGCCCGCCGCGCGGGCGATGGGCGCGGCCCGGCCCCGTTCCGCCCCGCTTTTCCGCGTTCCACGGCCCCGCTCCTGCGCCGCATGAAGGCTCCGTCATCCGCTGCCGGAGGATCGCCCATGCTGCCCCGCCGCTCCCTGCTCGCCGCACCCGCCCTCCTCGCCGCCCTCGGCCCCAGCGAGGCCGAGGCGCAGGCCGCCCAGCCGCTGCGCATCGCCATGTCCATCGGCGATGTGCCCCGCCTGTGGGGCGGGCCGGAGGCCGGCTTCGAGGGCGTGCGCTTCGGCGCCTATTTCGTCTATGACGCGCTGGCTCAGTGGGATCTCTCCAGCGCCGACCGCGCCTCGGGCATCGAGCCCGCGCTCGCCACCGCCTGGCGCGTGGACGAGGGCGACCGGCGCCGCTGGATCGTCACCCTGCGGCAGGGGGTCCGCTTCCATGACGGCTCGCCCTTCGACGCGGACGCCGCGATCTGGAACTTCGACGCGATCTTCAACCAGCAGGCGCCGCAGTTCGAGCCCACGCGCTCGGCGCTCGTGCGCGGGCGCCTCACCTCCGTCGGCAGCTACGAGAAGATCGACGCGCACACCATCGCCGTCACCACGCGCGAGGTGGACGCGACCTTTCCCTACCAGCTCGCTTTCATCTGGTTCGCCTCGCCCACGCACTGGCAGGCGCTGGGCGGCGACTGGGCGCGCTTCGCGCTGAACCCCTCGGGCACGGGGCCCTATCGCGTGGCCTCCGTCACGCCGCGCCAGCGGGCCGAGCTGGAGGCGAACACGGCCTACTGGAACCCGCGCCGCATCCCCAAGGCGCCGCGCACCGCGCTGCTGCCCATCCCCGACAGTTCCGCGCGCGTGGCCGCGCTGCGCTCGGGCCAGGTGGATGTGGTGGAATCCCTGCCGCCCGACGCCATCCCCTCGCTGCGCGCGGCGCGCTTCCAGATCGTCCAGAACGCCTACCCGCACATCTGGGCCTGGCGGCTGAACGTGACGGAGGGCTCGCCCTTCGCGGATGTGCGCGTGCGCCAGGCCGCGAACCTCGCCATCGACCGCGAGGGGATGGTCGCGCTGCTCTCGGGGGCGGCGCTCGCCGCCCGCGGGAAGGTGCCGCCCGATCACCCGTGGTTCGGCAACCCCTCCTTCCGCCTGCGCCATGACCCGGCGGAGGCGCGGCGGCTGATGACCGAGGCGGGCTACAGCGCCACGCGCCGCTGCGCCATCAACTGCATCATGCCCGTCTCGGGCGGCGGGCAGATGGTGCCGCAGCCGATGAACGAGGCGATGCAGGCCGGGCTGCGCGAGGCCTTCTTCGACGTGACCTTCCAGCCGGTGGACTTCGCGACCTCCATCAACATGCTGCGCGCCGGCGCGCGCGATCCTTCCTCGCGGGGCGGGCATGCGCTCAACATCGCAATCCCCTCCATGGAGCCGAACACGGGCTGGTACATCTATGACGGCGAGCTGGCGCCGCCGCGCGGCATCAACTGGGGGCACTACAACTCGCCCGCGGTGAACGCGCAGCTCCGCGTGGTGCGCAACAGCTTCGACCAGGCGGAGCAGGATCGCGCCATGGCCCGCCTGCACGAGATCCTGGTGGAGGAGGCGGCGCTGCTCATGGTGGTGCATGACCTGAACCCGCGCGCGCTGAGTCCGCGCGCGCGGGGCTTCGTGCAGGCGCGCAACTGGTTCCAGGACTACACGCAGATCAGCCTGGGTTGAGGGGCGCGAGGGCGGGGCGGGACTGCGCCCTCCCCGCCCCCCTCGCCCGAGAAGCCGGGCGGATCAGCCCGAGCGGGTCGCCACCAGGCGCCAGGCCGGGTCGGCGCTGGTCACGTCGCGCTGGAAGGTCCAGATGTCGATCACTTCGGTGATGGCGTCCGAGCCGGCGATGATCTCGCCGTTCCGGCCCGTGGTCATGTTCACCTGGTCGGAGACGAAGCGCACGGTGATCTCGGCGATCGGGCCGCGCAAATCCGCGCCCTCGATCGCCATCTCGTGCATGGAGCGGATTTCGGTCCGCTGCGTCTCGCCCGCCTGCTCGCGCTGGGCGATGGCCTGCTCGAAGCCGCCATAGGTCTCGTCGGAGAGCAGGGCGCGCAGCGTCTGCCGGTCGCCCTGGGCGAAGGCGGTGACGATCATGCGGAAGGCGCCCTCGGCCCCGTCCAGGAAGCCGTTCGGGTCGAAGCCGCGATCGGCGCCGCTGATGCGGCCCAGCGCCTGGCCCACGGGGCTGCGGAAATCGGGGATGATGCGGCGCGCACCGCCGCGGCGGGCGGGCATGATCTCCTCGCGCACGCCCTCGGCGCGCGCGGTCGGGCCCTCCGCCGCGCCATGGGGCTGCGGCGGGCGCTCGAAGCCGGTGCGCTTGCCCAGAACGCTGCGCAGGCGCAGCACCAGGAACGCCGCCACCATGGCGAAGAGGATCAGATCAATCGGGAAACCGCCCTGCATCGCGCCCTCCGGTCACCCTGGCATTTAGGCGCCATGTGGCGTTTTCGCAATGTCATGGGCGGTCTTGCCCGGCCGCCGGGCGCGCGGCACATCACGCCGCATCGTCGCAGGATCCGGCACGCCCATGATCTTCCTCCGCCACGGACAGAGCGAGTTCAACCTTCTGTTCACGCAGACGCGAAAGGATCCCGGCATCGCCGACCCGAAGCTCACCCCGCTCGGCCACCAGCAGGCCGAGGCGGCGGCCATGGCCCTGCGCGGGCGGGACATAAGGCGCATCATCGTCTCGCCCTACACCCGCGCGCTGCAGACGGCCGCGCCGGTGGCCCGCGCGCTCGGCCTGCCGCTGACCGTCACGCCCACGGTGCGCGAGCGCTACGCCTTCTCCTGCGACATCGGCACCCCGGTCAGCCATTTGCGGCGCGACTGGCCGGAGGTGGGGTTCCACGCCATCGAGGAGGTCTGGTGGCCCGCGGTGGAGGAACCGGAGGAGCAGGTGCTGGCCCGCGCCGCCCTGTTCCGCGCCGAGATGGCGGCGCTTCAGGATTGGGCGCACACCCTCGTCGTCTCCCACTGGGGGTTCATCCTGGCCTTCACGGGCCAGTCCGTGATGAACGGCGAGATGATCGAGGCCGACCCCACCGCCGGCCCCCCCGAGAGCATCGCCTGGCGTCACTGACCCGATACCGCATGGAGGAAACGAGCATGAGCATCACCCGCCGCGGCCTGGGCGCGGCCGGCCTTGCCCTGGCCGCCACCCCCGCCCTCGCGCAGCAGGAATGGCCGGCGCGCGCCGTCACCCTCGTCGTGCCATGGGCGGCGGGCGGCAGCACGGATGCCGTGGCGCGCATCCTCGCCCAGCGCCTTTCGCAGGACACGGGGCGCAGCTTCGTGGTGGACAACCGCACGGGGGCCAACGGCACCATCGGCTTCCAGTCGGTCGCGCGGGCGCGGCCGGACGGCTACACCTTCCTCGTCAGCACCGTCAGCACCTACGCCATGGCCCCGCACCTGATGGCGCTGCCCTACGACAATGAGCGGGACTTCACGGGGCTCGGCCTGCTCGCCTCCATGCCCATCGTGATGGTGGTGAACGCGGCCTTTCCCGCCCGCAGCCTGGCCGAGTTCGTGGCCATGGCGCGCGCGCCCGGGCATCGGCTCACCTACGCGAACTCGGGCACCGGCTCCTCCACCCACCTCGCCACGGAACTCTTCCTGCGCGAGGCCGGGCTCGAGATCCCCGACATCGGCTATCGCGGCGGCGGGCCGGCCGTGCAGGCCGTGCTGGCGAACGAGACGCCGATGGTGTTCCAGGCGGCCTCGGGCGTGCTGCCCCATGTGCGCGCGGGCGCGCTGCGCGCGCTCGGCGTGGCGTCCGAGCAGCGCAGCCCGCTGATGCCCGATGTGCCCACCTTCGCCGAGCAGGGCTTCCCCGGCGTGCTGGTGACGGAGCACATCGCCCTCCAGGCGCCGGCCGGGCTGCCGGAGGCCATCGGGCGGCGCATGCACGCGCTGGCGCGCGCGGCGATGGAAGCGCCCGAGACGCGCGAGCGCCTTGCCGCGCTGGCCGTCGTGCCGACCGTGGGCACGCCCGAGGAGTGGCCGGCCTATTTCGCCGCCGAGAACGCGAAGTGGCGCGAGGTGATCCGCGCGCGCAACATCCGCCTGCAGTAGCGCGAGGGCAAGGGGCCGGTTTGATCAGACCTCGCCCTCCGCCTTCAGCGCGCGGATCGTGGCGCGCAGCGCCTCGGCGGTGGCGGCGATGCTCGCCTCGTCATGCGCGGCGGAGAGGATGCCGCCGCGATGGCCCATCGGGTCCACCCCGTTCACGATCATGCCGAGGTGGAGCTTCTGCTGCAGCGACTTGCGCGGATCGGGCGCGAAGGCCTCCGGCGGCAGGGCGAAGGCGTCGAAGGCGAGCGGGTCCACCGGCAGGTTCCGCGGGTTGGTGTAGAGGAAGAAGAAGCTGAACTCGCCATAGACGGCCCAGGGCATGCGCTCCTCGGCCAGCACGGCGTTCAGCGCCGCGCGCATCGCCTCCCCCGCCTTGTTGGCGCGGCCGCAGGCGTCCTCGTCGCGCACGGCCTTGAGCATGGCGATGCCCGCCGCGGCCGAGACCGGGTTGGCGTTGTAGGTGCCCGGGTGCTTGATCTTCTCGCGGCCCTTGCGGGCGGCGATCTCGAAATCCAGCGCCTCGAGGATGTCGGCGCGGCCGGCCACCGCGCCGCCGGGCATGCCGCCGGCCACGATCTTGGCGAGGGTGCAGAGATCGGCCGTCACGCCGCGCGCCTGCTGCGCGCCGCCGGGGGCGAGGCGGAAGCCCGTCACCACCTCGTCCATGATGAGCAGCACGCCATGCGCGCGCGTCAGCTCGCTCAGCGCGCGAAGGAAGGCGCCCGGAATGGGGACGAGGCCGGTGGTGGCGCCGATGGGCTCCAGGATCACCGCCGCGAAGTCGGGGTCGCTCTCGAACAGCGCCGCCACGGCCGCGATGTCGTTGGGCGGCAGAAGGCGCACGCCCTCGGCCACCGCCTCGGGAACGCCGGGCGTGGGCGTGCCGTCGAAGTGGTTGTCCACGCCGAAGGCCATCGCGTCGTGCCAGCCGTGATAGTGGCGGTGGAAGCGCAGGATCTTGCGCCGCCCGGTGAAGGCGCGCGCGAGCCGGATGGCCATGTGCGTGGCCTCGGTGCCGGAGGCGGTGAAGCGCACCCGCTCGGCGCAGGGCACCAGCTCCTGGATCAGCCGCGCCCACTCCACCTCCAGCGCATGGCCCGCGCCGAACTGGCTGCCCTTGCGCATCTGGGCGATGGTCGCCTCCACCACCGCGGGCGGGCAGTGGCCGAGCAGGTGCGAGCCGTGGCCGCCGAAGAGGTCCACCAGCCGGTTTCCGTCCACGTCCCACTTCCAGGCGCCCTCGCCGCGCTCGACGTAGAGCGGCCAGGGCTTCAGCCAGCGGCTGTCATGCGCGATGCCCGAGGGCAGGCTGCCGAGCGCCTCGCGGTGCAGCGCGGCGCTGCCCGGCGTGCGCGCCATATAGGCGTTGATGATGGCGCTGTTGGTGAGGCCGCTGTCCGGCATGTCGGCTCGCTCCGCCCGAATCTCCGCCGGGGCAGGGCAGCATGGGCGGGGCGCGGCGGCAAGGTGCCTGCGGGCTTCCGTCCGGCCCGTTTCGGCGCGATGCTGCCCGGAAACCGATAACCGGAGGAACACGTCATGGCCCTTCACCGCCGCGCCGCGCTCGCCCTGCCGGGCGCGCTGCTCGCTGCCCCCGCCCTCGCCCAGGCCGAGTGGCGCCCCAGCCAGCCCATGCGCATCGTGGTTCCGGCCGCGCCCGCCGGCACGACCGACATCATGGCGCGCCTCCTCGCCCAGCACCTGCAGCAGCGCCTGGGCGCGAACGTGGTGGTGGACAACCGCTCGGGCGGCGGCGGCACCATCGGCACCATGGAGGTGCTGCGCGCGCCGGCGGATGGCCACACGCTGCTCTCCGGCAATATCGGGCCGCAGAGCATCGCCTATTCCCTGTTCCGCAACCTGCAGTACCGGCCCGAGAGCCTGCAGCCCGTGGGCAACATGATCCGTGGCCCCAATGTGCTGCTGCTGCACCCGAGCGTGCCGGCGCGGAGCGTGCCGGAGTTCGTGGCGCATCTGAAGCAGAACCCGGGGCGGCTCGCCTATGGCAGTTCGGGCGTGGGGCAGTCGCCGCATCTCTCGGGGGTGTGGTTCACGCAGCTCACCGGCACCCAGGCGACGCATGTGCCCTATCGCGGCGCCGGCCCGCTGATGCAGGACCTGATCGCGGGCAATGTGCAGTTCAGCTTCGATAACCTCACCACCTCGGTGCAGCAGATCCGCGCCGGCCAGGTGCGCGCGCTGGCGGTGACGAGCGCGGACCGCAACGCGCAGATGCCCGAGCTGCCGCCGATGCGCGAGACGATGCCCGAGCTTGCGCACTACGAGGTGAACACCTGGTTCGGCATGTTCGCCGCGGCCGGGATTCCCGCGGCCGCGCTGCGCGTGCTCAACGCCGAGATCAACACGCTGCTCAACATGGAGGAGACGCGCGCGCGCTTCGCCCAGATGGGCGGCGTGCCCATGCCGGGAAGCCCGGAGGATTTCGGCCGCTTCGTGCAGGCCGAGATCGCGAAGTGGCGCGGCGTGATCCAGCGCGAGGGGCTGCAGATGGACGTGAGCTGAAGCGCTACAGCGCCTGCAGCACCGCCCAGAGATCGTTCTTCGCCTCGAAGCCGATGCCGGGGATGTCGGGCATGCGGATGCGCCCGTTCTCCACGGGCGTGCTGTCGGCGAAGCCGCCGAAGGGCGCGAAGACCTCGGGGTAGCTCTCATTGCCGCCGAGCCCGAGGCCCACCGCGATGTTCAGCGCGAACTGGTGCCCGCCATGCGGCACGCAGCGGCGCGGGCTCCAGCCATGCTCGCGCAGCATCGCGAGGGTGCGGAGATATTCCACCAGCCCGTAGGAGAGCGCGGGGTCGAACTGCAGCACGTCGCGGTCCGGCCGCAGCCCGCCATGGCGGATCAGGTTGCGCGCATCCTGCATGGAGAACAGGTTCTCGCCCGTGGCGATGGGCGGGGCGTAGTGCTCGGCGAGCGTGGCGTGGGTCGCGTAGTCCAGCGGGTCGAGCGGCTCCTCGTACCAGCGCAGGCCGAAGCCCTGGATCGCGTTGCCATAGCTCAGCGCCGCGTGCAGGCCGAAGCGCCCGTTCACGTCCACGCAGAGCCGGTGCCCCGCGCCGTCGAGCAGCTTCAGCACCGCCTCGATGCGCTTGAGGTCGAGCAGCAGCGCCTCGCGCAGCGGCATCCCCGGGCTGCCGCCGATCTTCATCTTCACCACCGTGTAGCCGAGGCCGAGGTAGCGCTTCATCTCCTCGACCAGCGCCTCCACGTCCTTGCCGGGGAAGTAGTAGCCGCCTGCGGCGTAGATCCAGGCGCTCTCGTCCGCGCGGCCCTGGTTGTAGCGGTCGGCCAGCAGCTTCCACAGCGGCAGCCCGGCGAGCTTCGCCGCCGCATCCCACAGCGCCATGTCGAGCACGCCCACGGCCACGCTGCGCTCGCCATGGCCGCCGGGCTTCTCGTTCTTCATCATGGCGGCCCAGGCGGGGAAGGGGTCGAACCCGCCATCCGGGTGCGCAGGCAGTTCGCCCGACTCCGCGAGGCGCGGGATGAAGCGCTCGCGCAGCAGCCCCTCCTGCGCGTAGCGGCCGTTGGAGTTGAAGCCGTAGCCGGTGGCGCTGCGCCCGTCGCCGCTCTCCACCGTGACGGCGACGACGCTCGCCGTCATCTTCGAGAAGTCGATGTAGGCGTTGGCGATGGCGCTGCCGATCGGCGCCACCGCCTGGCGGATGGAGGTGACCTTCATCGCCTCAGACCGCCTTCTTCGCGCGCAGCGCGGCGATCTCGTCCTCGCTGAAGCCGAATTCGCGCAGCACCTCCTCCGTGTGCTGGCCGCGCTCGGGCGTGGGGTTGCGCGCGCAGGCCACGCCCTCGATCTGCATGGGCGCGCGCACGAGCCGGATCTCGCCCAGCAGCGGGTGCTGCACGGGCATGGCCAGGCCGAGATGCTTCACCTGCTCGTCGGCGAAGACCTGGTCCATGGAATAGACGGGCCCGCAGGGCACGCCCGCGGCGTTGAAGGCGGCGACCCATTCGGCGGTCGGGCGCGTCTCGAGCTTCGCCTGCAGCATGGCGTTGACCTTGGCCCGGTTCTTCGAGCGCAGCGCGTCGGTCGCCATGTCGGGGTCCTTCGCCTCCTCCTCGAGGCCGAGCACGCCGATGATGCGCTTCCACATCTCGCCGCCACCGCCGGCGATGTTCACCACGCCGTCGCTGGTGCGGAACAGGCCGGTGGGGATGGTGGTGGGGTGGTCGTTGCCCGCCTGCTGCGGCACCTCGCCCTTCATCAGCCAGCGCGTGGCCTGGAAATCCATCATCGCCACCATCGCCTCGAGCAGCGAGGTGTGCACCCAGCGGCCCCTGCCCGTGGCCTCGCGCTCGAGCAGCGCCACCAGGATGCCGATGGCGCAATAGAGCCCGGCCGTCAGGTCCGCCACCGGAATGCCCGCGCGCACCGGCCCCTGGCCGGGCAGGCCGGTCACGCTCATCAGCCCGCCCATGCCCTGCGCGATCTGGTCGAAGCCCGGCCGCTTCGCATAGGGGCCCGTCTGCCCGAAACCGGAGATGGAGCCGAGCACGATGCGCGGGTTGATGGCGCAGAGGCTCTCGTAGTCCACGCCCAGCCGGTGCTTCACGTCGGGGCGGTAGTTCTCGACCACCACATCGGCCCGCCTCACCATGCGGTGGAAGGCGGCGCGGCCCTCCTCGCTCTTCAGGTTCAGCGTCATCGCGCGCTTGTTGCGGTGCACGAGCTGGAAGTCGGGCCCGTGGCGCTCGCCGCCCAGCCCCTTGCCGGTGTCCACCTCGTCGGTCGCCTCGATCTTGATGACGTTGGCGCCCCAGTCGGCGAGCTGGCGCACGCAGGTGGGCCCCGAGCGGACGCGCGTGAGGTCGAGCACGGTGAAGCGGGCGAGCGGCATCATGGCGGAGTGTCCCCGAGCGAGAGGCCCGCATCTTCCACCGCGGGCGGAAGGCTGCAACCCTCCGCGCCCCTGGAGGAGCCGCACCATGTCCGACGAGCTGCTGATCGAGCGCCGCGAGGGGATCGTCTTCGTCACCCTGAACCGGCCGCAGGCGCGCAACGCGCTGACCTTCCCGATGTACGAGGGGCTCGCGACGCTCGCCGCCGAGGCGGGCGCGGACGAGGCGGTGAAGGCCATCGTCATCACCGGCGCGGGCGAGAAGGCCTTCGCCGCGGGCACCGACATCTCCCAGTTCACGAGCTTCCGCAGCGCCGAGGACGCGCTGGCCTACGAGGCGCGGATAGACCGCGTGCTGAGCGCGCTGGAGGACTGCCCGAAACCCACCATCGCCGCCATCGCCGGCGCCTGCACGGGCGGGGGCGCGGCCATCGCCGCGGTGTGCGACCTGCGCCTCGGCGCGGCCAATGCGCGCTTCGGCTTCCCCATCGCGAAGACGCTGGGCAACACGCTCTCCATGGCGAACCACGCGCGGCTGGTCGCGCTGCTCGGCCCCGCCCGCGTGGCGGACCTCATCTTCACCGCGCGTCTGATGGAGGCGGAGGAGATGAAGGCCGCGGGGCTGCTGTCGGAGGTGCTGCCCGACCATGCGGCGCTGCAGGCGCGCGCGGCGGAGCTGGCCGCCACCGTGGCGGGCCACGCGCCGCTCACCCTGCGCGCGACGAAGATGGCGCTGAAGCGCCTGCGCGCGCCGCTGCGCGCCGTCCAGGGCGACGACCTGGTGGCCATGTGCTTCACCAGCCGCGACTTCCAGGAGGGGGTGGAGGCCTTCCTCGCCCGCCGCCCCGCCGTCTGGCAGGGGCGCTGATCGCCCGGCGTGCATCCGCGGCGCGCCTCGCCTAGTCTGCGCCGCATGGAGAATCGCCCCACCGCCCTTGTCCTCGGCGCCGGCATCATGGGCCTCAGCACCGCCTGGGGCCTGCGGCGCGAGGGCTTCGACGTGCATGTGATCGACCAGGCCGCCCCGCCCAACCCCCGCGGCAGCTCGGTGGACCATCACCGGCTGATCCGCCACCCCTACGGCGCGCTGCGCGGCTACATGCGGATGGTGGACGAGGCCTATGCGGCCTGGGGGGAGCTCTGGCGCGCGCTCGGCGAGACGCTGCACATCCCCACGGGCATCCTCGCCCTGGACGACACGGGCGGCGCCTGGGTGCCGGACAGCCGCGCCGCCCTGCGCGCGCAGGGCCTTCCGCTCGAGGATTTGCAGTCGGAGGGTGTCGCCGCGCGCTTCCCCTTCCTCTCCGGCGCGCACATCCGCGACGCCTTTTTCTGCCCGCTGGGCGGCGTGCTGCTCGCGGGGCGCATCGTCGAGCGGCTGGCGGCGCATCTGCGCGCGCTCGGCGTCACCTTCGAGCAGGCGCGCGCGGTCGCGGTGGACGCGCCGCGCCGCGCCCTGCGCCTGGAGAACGGCGCGACGCGCGCGGCCGATGTGCTGGTGGTCGCCGCCGGGCCCTGGGCGCCGAAGCTGCTGCCCGAGGTGCTGGGCGCGCGCGTCGTTCCCTCGCGCCAGGTGGTGGTGCGGCTGATGCCGCCGCCCGAGGCGCTGCCCGCCTGGGAGCGCGCGCCCATGCTGCTCGACCTCGCCGAGGCGGGCGGGTTCTACCTCGTGCCCCCCGTGGCGGGCACGCCGCTCAAGATCGGCGACCACAGCTTCTCCCGCCAGGGCGACCCCGACGAGCCCGACCGCGAGGCCGACCCGCGCGAGGTGGAGCGCATCCTCGCCCTCGCCCGGCGGCGCATCCCGGGCCTCGAGGGCTTCGGCTTCCTCGGCGCCGCCAACTGCTTCTACGACGTGGAGCCGGAGGAACGCTTCGTCATTGCACCGCTGGCCGATGCCGCCTGGGTGATGAGCGGCTTCTCCGGCCACGGCTTCAAATTCGGCGCGCTGCTGGGCCTGCGGCTCGCGCGCGCCATCGCGCATCACGAGGACCCGGCGGCGCTCTCCGCCTGGGCCGCGGGAAGGGAGGGGCAGGCCGCATGAGCACGACGCAGAGCGAGGATCTCGTCTTCGCCCTCACCCGGCTGCACCCGCTGCCGGGCGAGGCGCTGGCCGCCGAGGATGTCGCCGCGCTGATCGAGGAGATGCGCCGCTTCGCCGAGGAGAGGGTGGAGCCCGGCCGGCTGGAGGCGGATCGTCTGGGCGCGCGCTTCGAGGCGGGCGCGGTGCAGTGCCCGCCCGCCTATCGCGCGCTCTACGCGCAATGGATCGAGGGCGGCTGGCAGGGCCTGCCGGCCGATCCGGCGCATGGCGGGCAGGGGCTGCCCTTCGCGCTCGCCGCCGCGCTGAAGGAGCTGCTCACCACCGCCGACCACGCCTTCAGCCTCTGCCCGACCCTGACCTGGGGCGCGATCGAGCTGCTCGAGAAGCACGCGAGCCCCGACCAGGCCGCGCGGCTTCTGCCGCCGCTCGTCAGCGGCGCGTGGAACGGCACCATGTGCCTGACCGAGCCGCAGGCGGGCAGCGATCTCGGCGCCATCCGCACCCGCGCCGAGCCGCTGGGCGAGGGGCGCTACGCGCTGCACGGGCAGAAGATCTACATCACCTATGGCGAGAACGATCTCAGCGAGAACACGCTGCACCTCGTTCTCGCCCGGCTGCCCGATGCGCCCGCGGGCTCGCGCGGCATCTCGCTCTTCGCCTGCCCGAAGCGGCGCGCGGACGGCTCGGCCAACGCGCTGCGCTGCGGCGGCATCGAGAAGAAGCTCGGCATCCACGCCTCGCCCACCTGCGTGATGCTCTTCGAGGGCGCCGAGGCGGAGCTGATCGGCGAGGCGCATCGCGGCCTTCCCGCCATGTTCGCCATGATGAACAACGCGCGGCTGCAGGTGGGCATCGAGGGCGTGGCGGCGGGCGCGCGGGCGCTGCGGCTCGCCGAACGCTATGCGGCCGAGCGCGTGCAGGGCGGGCGGCCCATCGCGCGCCACCCCGACGTGGCGCGGATGCTGGCCGAGATGCGCGCCACCACCCTCGCCGGCCGCTTCCTCGCCATGGAGGCCTGCGTGGCCGCCGACGCCGCGCGCGCGGGCGATGCGCAGGCCGAGGCGCGGCTCGCGCTGCTCACGCCAATCGTGAAGGCCTGGTGCACCGATCGCGGCGTGGAGGCCGCCTCGCTCGGCGTGCAGGTGCATGGCGGCATGGGCTTCGTGGAGGATGCGGGCGCGGCGCAGGTGCTGCGGGATGCGCGCATCGCGCCGATCTACGAGGGCACCAACGGCATCCAGGCGCTCGACCTCGTGGCGCGCAAGCTGCCGCGCGACCAGGGGGCGACGCTGCGCGCGATGCTCGCCGCGGCCTCCGCGGCCGATCCGCGCCTCGCGCCGGCCGCGGAAGCGCTGGAGGGCGCGACGCGCTGGATCCTCGCCGCCGCGCCGGAGGAGGCGGCGGCCTCGGCCAGCGCCTATCTCGACGCCTGCGGCTGGTTCCTCGGCGCGGCGCAGCTCGCCCGCGCGGCGCGGCTCGATGCGCGCTACGCGCCCCTGGCCGCCTTCTACCGCGCGCGGCTGCTGCCGAGAGTCCAGGCCCGCTGCTCGGAGATCACGGGGGCGGCGGAGCTGCTCGCGCTGATCGCGTAACGAAAACGCCGCGTCCCGCGGGGCGGGGGGTTGCGCTGCCGGGTCGAGGCAGCATCTTGGAATGGTTCGAAAGATCGCACCGACGGCATGAACGCACCCCTTCCCGCCCCCGCGCTTCGTCGCCAGCGGCCGAACATCGCCATCATCGGCGCGGGTCCGGGCGGGCTCGCGGCGGCCATGCTGCTCGCCGCGAGCGGCGCGCGCGTCACGGTGTTCGAGAAGGACGATGTGGTGGGCGGCCGCACCCGCACCCTCACCTCGCCGGAAGGCTACCGCTTCGACCTCGGCCCGACCTTCTTCCTCTACCCGCGCATCATCCGCGAGGTGTTCGCGAGCTGCGGCGCCGATCTGGACGAGGAGGTGGAGCTCGTCCAGCTCGACCCGCAATACCGCCTCATCTTCGAGGGCTCGCCAAGCATCACCCTGGACGCGACGGGCGATCTCGACCGGATGGAGGCCGCCATCGCCGCCTTCGCGCCGCAGGATGCAGCCGGCGTGCGGCGCTTCATGGCCGACAATCGCTGGAAGCTGGACGCCTTCCGCCCGGTGCTGGAGAAGCCCTTCAGCACCACCGCGCGCATGCTGGGCAAGGATGTGCTGTTCAGCCTGCCGCAGCTTCGCCCGCACCTGCAGGTGGACGAGGATCTGCGCCGCTACTTCAGCGATCCGCGGGTGCGGCTCGCCTTCAGCTTCCAGACGAAATACCTGGGCATGTCGCCGTTCAAATGCCCGTCCATGTTCACCATCCTCTCCTTCCTGGAGTACGAATACGGCGTCTATCACCCGATCGGCGGCTGCGGCGCGGTCAGCGAGGCGATGCGCCGCGTGGCCGAGCGGCTGGGCGTGGAGTTCCGCCTCGGCACGCCCGTGGAGCGCATCGCCTTCGCCGGCCGGCGCGCGGTGGGCGTGGAGGCGGGCGGCCGCCACCACGCGGCCGATGCGGTGGTGCTGAACGGGGATTTCGCACACGCCGTGCCGCGCCTCGTGCCCGATTCCATCCGCAAGGCGTGGTCCGACCGCAAGATCGCCAAGGCGCGCTACTCCTGCTCCACCTTCATGCTCTACCTCGGCGTGGAGGGGACGCTGCCGCAGCTCGCGCACCACAACGTGCTGCTCTCCGAGAGCTACCAGGAGAACATCCGCCAGATCGAAACGGGCGTGATCCCGGAGGCGCCGAGCCTCTACGTCCAGAACCCCACGGTCACCGATCCGGGGATGGCGCCGCCGGGGCACAGCGCGCTCTACATGCTGGTGCCGGTGCCCAACCTGCGCCACGGGGCGGACTGGGCGGCCGAGCAGAGGCGCTTCCGCGACATCGCCATCGGCCGCCTCAAGGTGCTGGGCGTCGAGGACATCGAGAGCCGCATCCGCTACGAGCGCATCGTCTCGCCGCAGGGCTGGCAGGACGAGTTCGCGGTGGGCTTCGGCGCCACCTTCAACCTCAGCCACGATCTCCTGCAGATGCTGAGCTTCCGGCCGCGCAACCGCTTCAACGACACCGAGGGCCTCTACCTCGTCGGCGGCGGCACGCATCCGGGCTCCGGCCTGCCGGTGATCTACGAGGGCGCGCGAATCACCACGCGCCTCATCCAGGAAGACCTGGCGATGGAGCCGGCCGTGGCGCCGGCCCTCGCGCGGTAGGGAGTTCCCCGCATGACCAGCTCTCACATCGTCGTCGTCGGCGCGGGGCTCGGCGGCCTCGCCGCCGCCTGCACCGCGGCCGCGCGCGGGCATCGCGTCACGCTGCTCGACAAGAATCCCTGGCTGGGCGGGAAGGCGGCGCAGCTCTACCTCGACGCGCCGGACGGAAGCGGGAGGTTCCGCTTCGACATGGGGCCCACCATCCTCACCGTGCCGCGCGTGCTGCGCCGGATCTACGCGGAGGCCGGGCGGGACCAGGCCACGGAACTGCCGCTGATCTACCTCGACCCTCAGTGGCGCTGCTTCTTCGAGGACGGCACGCGCATCGACCTGATGGCCGATGTGGAGACCATGGCGAAATCCATGGACGCCTTCGCCCCCGGCACCGGCGCGGGCGACGGCTACCGCAAGTTCCAGCGCGTGGCGAAGCACCTGCACGGCGTCTCCGAGAAGTTCTTCTTCTGGAAATCCGTCGAGGGCATCGGCGACACGCTGAACCTGCGCGCCAACTTCAACCCCGACACGCTGCGCGACGTGCTCTCGCTGCGCATGGGCCAGACGGTGGCGAAGGTGATCCGCGGCCATGTGCCCGACGAGCGGCTGGCGCAGATGCTCGACCATTTCTGCCAGTATGTCGGCTCCAACCCCTATCTCGCGCCGGCGGTGCTCTCCTCGATCGGCGACATGCAGGCGAGCGAGGGCGTGTGGTACCCGGTGGGCGGCACGCGCGCCGTGGCCGAGGGGCTCGCGAAGCTCGCGGGAGAGCTGGGCGCGGAGCTGCGCGCCAACGCGGACGTGACGGGCCTCGACATCGAGAACGGCAAGGTGGTGGCCGTGAAGCTCGCCTCCGGCGAGCGCATCGCCTGCGACGCCGTGATCTCCAACATGGACGCCATCCGCACCTACAAGGAGCTGGTGGGTGGCGAGGCGGCGGCGGCCTACGAGAAGAAGGGCTATGAGCCCGCCTGCTCCGGCGTGGTGCTCTACCTCGGCCTCAACCGGCGCTACGAGCACCTGGCGCACCACTGCTTCGTCTTCTCCCGCGACGCGGAAGAGGAGTTCGACGCCATCTACAAGAAGGGCGAGCCCGCGCCGGACCCCACGGCCTACCTCGCCGCCACCGCGCAGACCGACCCGACCAGCGCGCCCGAGGGCGGCGAGGCGCTCTATGTGCTGGTGCACACGCCCTACATCCGCCCGCACCACGACTGGAACGAGATCTTCCCCGGCTATCGCCAGAAGATCCTCGACAAGCTGAAGCGCACCGCCGCGATGCCCGACATCGAGGAGCGCATTGTGGCCGAAGCCCGCCTCACGCCGGTGGACATCCACGAGCGCTACCGCGTGCTGAACGGCGCGATCTACGGCCTCGCCTCGCATGGCAGCTTCACCGGGGCCTTCAAGCCGGGCAACCGCTCGCGCCATGTGAAGGGCCTCTACCTCTGCGGCGGCGCGGCGCATCCGGGCCCGGGCATGCCCATGGTGATGATGTCGGGCTGGATCGCCGCCGACAGCCTCGACCGGGATCTCGGCGGGCGCGGCATGTCGCCCGAGGCGGAGCGCGCGGGCCGGCGCGAGGCCGAGCTGGCCGGCGCCTGAGCATGGCCGCGGCGGACGAGCCCTCGCCCGTCGCGCTGCGCTCGGAGCGCATGATGCGCTTCTTCGAGGTCGCCTTCACGCGCAGCTTCGCCGCCTCCTTCACGGCGCTGCGCGTGGCGCGCTGGGGCCTGCCCGCCGCGCCGGAAGGGCGGCCCGCCATCATCCTGATGAACCACCCGGGCTGGTGGGACGGGGTGCTGGTGATGCTGCTGATGCGCCGCTTCTTCCGCGAACGGCCGGGCTTCACGCCCATGGACGCGGCGGCGCTCGAGAAATACCGCTTCATGAAGCGGCTGGGCGTGTTCGGCGTCGAGCAGAACACCGCCCGCGGCGCCGTCCGCTTCCTGCAGACGGCGAAGCAGGTGCTGGAGGATCCCCGCCACACGCTCTGGATGAACGCACCCGGCCGCTTCGCCGATGTGCGCGAGCGCCCCGTGCCGCTGGCGCCGGGCGTGACGCGGCTGCCCGAGATCGCGCCCACGGCCGCCATCCTGCCCGTGGCCATCGAATACACCCACTGGACCGAGAAGCGCGGCGAGGCGCTGGTGGCCTTCGGCCCGCCGCTCGACTGCGGCGCGCTTCTGGCGATGGAGCGCGCGCCGCGCACAGAGGCCATCCGCGCCGCCCACACCGCCGTGATGGACCGCCTGGCCGAGGACGCCATCGCCCGCGATCCCGCGCGCTTCCTCGTCGCGGTGGAGGGGCGGCAGGGCGTGGGCGGGCTCTACGGCGCCGTGCAGTATGCCCGCGCCCTGCTGCGGGGCCAAAGACACGATCCGCGCCACGACCCGCGCGCGGCGGAAGGGAGGTAGCGGAGATGGACTACGCGCATGTCGCGCTCGCCCTCGCGCTGATGCCGATCCTGTTCGGCATCATCAACCTCCGGCGCCTGCCGCGCCTGGCCGCGACGCCGCCCGAGGGCACGCTCGTCTCCATCCTGATCCCGGCGCGCAACGAGGCGGCGAACATCGGCGCCTGCCTCGACGCCGCGCTCGCCTCCACCGGCTGCGCCATCGAGGTGGTGGTGATGGACGATGGCAGCACCGACGCCACGGCCGAGATCGTGCGGGGCTACGCGGCGCGGGATGCGCGCGTGCGCCTTGTCGCCGCGCCCTCGCTGCCCCCGGGCTGGACGGGCAAGGTGCACGCCTGCGCGCGGCTCGCGGAGGCGGCGCGCGGCACGCATTTCCTGTTCATCGACGCCGATGTGCGCCTCGCCCCCCATGCCGCGGCGGCGATGGCGGCGCACAGCGTGGCGCGCAACATCGCGCTCGTCAGCGGCGTGCCGCGGCAGGAGATGCGCACGCTGGGCGAGGGGCTTACCGTGCCCTTCATCAACTTCCTGCTGCTCTGCTACCTGCCCTTCGGCGGGCGCGCCATCCAGCGCAAGCCGAGCCTGGCCGCCGCCTGCGGGCAGCTCATCCTCGTCGAGCGCCGCGCCTATGAGGTGACGGGCGGCCACACCACCATCAAGGGCGTGCTGCACGACGCCATCGCGCTGGCGCGCCTGTTCCGCGAGCGCGGGCACGACACGGAGATCGTGGACGGCACGCCGCTCGCCACCTGCCGCATGTATGACGGCTTCGCCCAGGCCTGGGCCGGCTTCATCAAGAACGCGCGCGAGGGCATGGCGACCCCCATCGGCCTGCCGATCTGGACGGTGCTGCTCGCCGGCGCGCATCTCTGGCCCTGGGCGCTCCTGCCGGACATCGAGGCGCTGGTCACCATCCTGCTGATGTTCGCGCTGCGCGCGGCGGTGACGATCCGCACGCGCGAGCCGTGGTGGACGGTGCCGCTGCACCCGCTCACCGTCATCGTCGCGCTGGCCATCCAGTGGACGGCGCTGCTGCGCTCGGCGCTGGGCCTCAAATCGGGCTGGAAGGGGCGCGCCTACAGCCCCGCCAAGGCCGAAGGCTGATCGCCCGCATCAGCGATCGCCCGAGGGCGGCGGCGCCACGGGCGCGTTCACCTGGCAGTAGAACAGATCCACGCTCATGCGGCTGCCGTTGAGATTCGCCGGCAGCCGCCCGCCGGCGGTGATGCTGGCCGAGACCGCGCCGCTGCCGGTGGGCAGGTTGCGCCCGCCCTCGAAGCGATAGCTCTGCCCGCCCGCCGTGACCGTGGCGATGACGGTGACGGTGATGTTCTGCCGCGCGCTGTCGGTCAGCGTCACGGTGACGCTCGCGGAATCGGGCCGGGCGGAGGCCGCCGTCACCGCCGGGCGGCAGCGCGCGTTGGCGCCGTAGGTCACGCTCAGCGTGCCCGGGCCGTAGGAGTGGTCGGCCTGGGCGGCGGCCGGGCCCGCCGGAAGCAGCAGGATCGCGCCGAGAAGGGCGGGGAGGGTGGGGCGGAGCATGGGGTGGTCCTTCATCGGGCTCGGTGCGCAGCTTCGGCCCATCGCGCCCCGGCATGCAATCGGCCGCGGCCTCTCGCGCCCATCCGCGCCGCCGATGGCCGGGGCGGGCTGGAAAGCGGCCGCCGCTCCCGCCACAAAGGGGGCATGACAGAGGTGAAGGCGCCCGGCGCGCCCAATCGCGACCACGACACGGAGAACTTCCCCACCGCCTCGCTGATCCTGGCGCGGCCGGTGCGCGCGAAGGTGATGGCCTTCTACCGCTTCGTGCGCACGGCCGACGACATCGCCGACAGCCCCGCCCTTCCGCCCGAGGAGAAGCTCGCGCGGCTCGACGCGATGGAGGCGGCGCTCAAGGATCCGCGCACCACCCTGCCCGAGGCCGCGCGCATGCACGCCGAATCCGTCGGGGTGGAGGAGGCGCGCCGCATGCTCTCCGCCTTCCGCCAGGACGCGCGCCAGGCGCGCTACCAGGACTGGGCCGCGCTGCTCGACTACTGCACCCGCAGCGCCGATCCGGTGGGGCGGATGCTGCTGCGCCTGCATGGCAGCGACGGCGCCGAGGCGCGCCGCGCCGCGGACGCGCTCTGCACCGCGCTGCAGATCCTGAACCACCTGCAGGATCTGGTGCCTGACCGCACGCAGCTCGACCGCGTCTATGTGCCCCTCTCCTGGATGGCGCTGGCGGGCGGCGAGGACGCCTTCTTCGAGCCCGCCAATCCGCGCCGCCGCGCCGTGCTCGACGCGATGCTGGACCGCGTGGAGGAGCAGCTCGACCGCGCCGCGGCCCTGCCGCGCCTGCTCGCTTCGCGCCGGCTGGCCATCCAGTCGGCCATGACCATCGGGCTCGCGCGGCGGCTGCTGGCGCGGCTGCGCGCGGCGGACCCGGTGCGGGGGCGCGTCGCGCTCACGAAGGGGGATTTCCTGAAGGAGCTGCTGCGCGCGCCGCTGCTCGGCGACCATGACCGCGAGCTGGTGGCCGCGCGGGTGCGCGCCGCCGGCTCCTCCTTCGCCGCCGGCATGGCGACGCTCTCGGGCGAGCGCCGCCGCGCCCTCTGGGCCGTCTACGCCTTCTGCCGCGCGGTGGACGACATCGCCGACGGCGCGATGCCCGAGGTGGAGAAGCGCCGCTTCCTCGCCGAGTGGCGCGGCAAGCTCGCGGCGCCCGACTGCGCGCTCTCGCGCGAGCTCTTCCTCGCGCGCCGCGGCTTCGACATCCCGCTCGCCGAATGCGAGGCCATGGTGGCGGGGATGGAGACGGACGCGACCGAGCATCTGCGCCTGCCCGACGAGGCGGCGCTCGACCTCTACTGCCGCCAGGTGGCGGGCAGCGTGGGGGCGATGAGCGTGCGAATCTTCGGCGCGCCCGAGGCGGAGGCCTGGGGCCTCGCCCTCGGCCACACCTTCCAGCTCACCAACATCCTGCGCGACGTGGACGAGGATGCGGCGCGCGACCGCGTCTATGTCCCGCGCACGCTGCTCGCCGCCGCGGGCATCCCCGAGGGGCCGGCGCGCGACATCGTGAACCACCCCGCCTTCCCCGCCATCTGCGAGGCGCTGGCCGCGCGCGCGGCCGAGGGCTTCGCCCGCGCCGAGGCGGAGCTGCCGCGCCACGACGCGCGCGCCCTGCACCCCGCGCGCGTGATGATGTTCGGCTACCGGCGCATCCTCGAGAAGCTGCGCGCGCGGGGCTTCGCCGGGGCGCGGCCGCGCGCCAGGCTCTCGCCGCGCGAGAAGCTCGGCATGCTCGCCTTCGCGCTGGGCTGGGCGCGCGCATGATCCATGTCGTCGGCGCCGGGCTCGCCGGGCTGGTCGCGGCGCATGCGCTGGCGCGTGCGGGCCGGCCCGTCACGCTGCACGAGGCCACGCCCGGCGCCGGGGGGCGCGCCCGCGCCCTGCCCGACGGCACGGACAACGGCACCCACGCGCTGGTGGGCGCGAACCGCGCGGCCCTCGCCTTCCTCTCGGCCATCGGCGCGCGCGAACACTGGATCGAGCCGGAGCCGGAGGGGCTGCCGGTGCTCGACCTCGCGGACGGATCGGCGCGGCGCGTGGCGCTCTCGCCGCTCGGCTGGTGGCGGGCGGACCGGCGGCCGGAGGGGGCCTCGCCGGCCGCCCTGGCCGCGCTGCTGGGCATGGCCCTGCCGGGGCGCGACCGGACCATCGCCGAGGCCATGGCCGCCCATCCCGCCTTCCTGCGCGGCTTCGTGGACCCGCTGACCATCGCCGCGCTGAACACGCCGAGCGCCGAGGCCTCGACACGCCGGCTCGGCCAGGTGCTGCGGCGGCTGGGCGGGCCCGGCGCGGCGCGGCTCTACGTCGCCCGGCGCGGGCTGGGGCCCGATCTGGTGGCGCCCGCCCTGGCGGCGCTGCAGGCCATGGGCGTGCGCTACCTCCCCGAGAGCCGGCTGCGCCGCGTCACCCAGTCCGGCGGCCAGGCGCGGGTGCTGCACTTCCACGAGGAGGAGATCGCCCTCGGCGCGGAGGACCGGGTGATCCTCGCCCTGCCGCCCTGGGAGGCGGTGCGGCTGCTCACCCATGTGGACGCGCCCGACCGCTTCGCCCCCATCGTGAACCTGCATTTCGCGCGCGGCGGGCCGGGGCCGGTGCGCTTCATCGGCATGCTCGGCGCGCTGTGCCAGTGGGTGCTGGTGCGGCCCGAGGGCGTCTCCGTCACCGTCTCGGCCGGGGACGCGGAAGCGGGCGAGGACGCGGAGAGCCTCGCCCCGCGCGCCTGGGGGGAAATCCTGCGCGCCGCCATGGCCTTCCGCCTGCCCGGCGAATGGCCCATCGCACCGCCCGCCTGCCGCGTGGTGAAGGAACGCCGCGCCACGCCGCGCCACACCCCGGGCCCCATCCCCAGCCCCGCCCGCCAGCCCCTCGCCAACCTCGCCCTCGCCGGCGACTGGACCTGGCCCGCCCTGCCCGCCACGCTGGAAGCCGCCACCCGCTCCGGCCTCGCGGCCGCCAGGGCGGTCCAGGCATGAGCGGGGTGTCGCCCCTCGCCCCCCGGGGAGGGCGCCGCCCTCCCCGGACCCCACCCGCCAAAGGCCATGGGCCTTTGGAAACCATGCGGTTCATGGGGCGGGAGAGGGAGGGGCCGCGCGCACCCGAATCCGCTGGAGCACCCATGACGCCCCTCCCTCTCCCGCCCCAAGGCTCGGGTTCCAAGGGCCCACTGGCCCTTGGCAGGGAGGGTTCGGGAGGGACGGCGTCCCTCCCGAGGCGGGCCGGGCGATGACCCCCGCCCAGGCCCTGGCCGCGCTGCGTGCGGTGGCGGCGGAGGAGGGCGTGCCTTCGCTGGCGCGGCGGCGGGGCTGGGTGGCTGCGCTGTCGCGTGCGGTGATGGCGCGGGCGGCTGCGGTGGCCGAGGCGGCGGCGGCCGATTTCGGCGCGCGCAGCACCGAGGACACGCTGCTGGCCGATGTGAAGATCATGGCCGACGCGGCGGCGCACATCCGCTGGAATCTCTGGCGCTGGGCGCGGCCGCGGCGGGTGTTCGTTCCCTATCCCTTCCAGCCTGCCCGCGCCTGGGCCGAGTGGGTGCCGAAGGGGGTGGTGGGGGTGATGGCCCCCTGGAACTACCCGGTGCAACTGGCGCTGCTGCCGGCGATGGACGCGCTGGCGGCGGGCAACCGCGTGGTCATCAAGCCCTCCGAGCACGCGCCGCGCGTGGCCGCGCTGCTCGGCGAGATCGTGGCGGAGGCGCTCGGCCCCCGCGTGGCGCTGGTGCTGCCCGGCGATGCGGCGCTGGCGCGGGAGTTCGCGTCCACGCCCTGGGATCACCTGGTCTTCACCGGCGGGACGGAGACGGGCCGGAAGGTGATGGCGGCCGCGGCGGCGAACCTGACGCCGCTGACGCTGGAGCTCGGCGGGAAATGCCCGGCCATCGTGCTGCCGGGGGCCGAGCTCGCGCGCGCGGCGAAGGACATCCTGGTGGCCAAGGCGGTGAATGCGGGCCAGACCTGCATCGCGCCCGACACGGTGCTGCTGGTCGGCCACCGGGCGGAGGATTTCGCCGCCGCCGCCCGCGCCTCGGGCGTGGCCGAGACGGGCACGCGCGTCATCAACGCGGCGCAGCAGGCGCGGCTCGAGCGGCTGATCGCGGGGCGGGAGGTGGAGTGGCTTGCCCCCGCCCCGGGCAGCCTCGGGCTCGCGCGCTCGGGCGGGGCGCTGGCGGAGGAGGAGATCTTCGGCCCCGTTCTGGCGATGGAGGAATGCGCCGACCTCGCCGCCGCGCTGGCCTGGGTGCGGGCGCGGCCGCATCCGCTCGCCATCTACCTTTTCGGCGCGACGCGGGCGGAGGAGGCGGCGGTGGCGGCGGCCACGACCTCGGGCGCGCTGGTCTGCGACCGGGCGGTGGAATACGCGGCCATCATGGCGCTGCCCTTCGGCGGGGTCGGCGCCTCGGGCTTCGGCCGGCGCAACGGCGAGGCGGGCTTCCGCGAGTTCTCCACCCTGCGCGCGCGGGTGCGGCATGGGTGCTTCAGCCTCTCGCGCCTGTTCGACCGGCCGCAGGGCGCCTTCGCGCGGAAGCTGATCCGCCGGCTCGTCGGGCTGCGCTGAGCGTCGCTGCCCTGTTTCATTCCGGCCGCCTCCCGGCCTAGCTTGCGCGCGCGGCGAGGCAAGCCGAGGGGGCAGGGGATGGCGAGGGCGGAGAATCCGGCGCAGGTCGAGGCGGCGCGCGCGCGGGCCGAGGCGGAGGCGCCCTTTGTGTGGATGCTGGGCGCGCCCGGCTCGGGCCAGACGGCGGTGATGGCCGCGCTCGCCCAGGAATGGCGCGCGGCGCTGCGGCAGGAGCTGCGGCCCGCCACCGCCACGGCCGAGAGCTTCGCGCATCCGCCGGAAATGCCGCTCATCCGCTTCCTGCTGACCACGGCCATCCGCCCCGACACACCCTATGACGAAGCGGAGGACATGGCCCTGGTCGCGCAGGCCCCGGGCCTTGTGCTGGTCACGCAGGCGGCGGATGCGCCGGTCTCCGCCGGGCTGCTCGCCACGCTGCGCCGGGTGCGCCGCGCCCATCCCGACTGGCCGGTGCTGGTGGCGCAGACGCGGCTGCACCTGCTCTACCCGCCCGGGCAGGGCCATGCGCTGCCCTATGCCTTCGACGTGGAGGGCATCCCGCTGCCGCGCGCGCCGCACGGGCTGGCGGGGCCGCTCGCGGAGCAGCGCGCGGCCTTCGGCGATCTGGCCGACGGATTCGTGCCGCTCGACCTCACCGAGGGCCAGGAGGGGCTGGATCCGCCCGATTACGGGCTGGAAGCGCTGCGCGCGGCGATGGTCCGCCTCGCCCCCGCGCTGGCGCCCGGCCTCGCGCCGCAGCCCGACCCCGAGGAGCGGATCTGGCAGCGCGTGATCCTGCCCTGGGCGGCGGCGGCGGCGGCGACGGATGCGCCGCCCCTGCCCATCCTGGGCGGGCTGCCGGCCATCGCCCTGCAGGCGGCGATGGTGCGCGCCATCGCGCGCCGCTTCGAGGTGGCGGACGACGCGACGGTCTGGGCCGGGCTGATCAGCGCGCTCGGGACGGGCTTCGTGCTGCGCTACGCGCTGGGCTGGATGCTGCGCCAGGTGCTCAAGCTCGCGCCCATCTGGGGCGGGGCGGCGGCGGCGGCCTGGACCTTCGCCGTCACCTGCGGGATCGGCGAGGCGGCGATCCGGCTCTGCAAGGCCGAGGCCGAGGGGCGGCGGCCGACGCGCGAGGCGCTGCGCGCCGCCTTCTCCGCCGGCAGCCGGCGCGGCGGGGTGCTGCACGGGGCGGGGCGGGGCGGCGCGCCGCGCTGACGCGTCCGGCGATCACGCCGGCAGCAGCGGCACCACGCCCGGCAGCGCCGCGCCCCGCCAGAGCTGGGCGAGCAGCGCGCGCGCCGGGGCTTCGCCCACAACGGGCGCCGCGAGTTCCATGAACTTCTCGTCCAGCTCCGCATCGCTGAGCGGCGCGTCGGGGTCGCCCTTGCGGGTGGGCTGGTGGCGGAAGAAGGCCCGCCCGTCGCGCAGCCGGATCGTGACCTTGGCGCTGCGCTGCGCGGGGAAGGCGGCCTCGCATTCGGGGTCGAGATGCACCGAGACGCGCGGCATGAGCGCGCGGATCGCGGGGTCGGCGAGGCGCGCCTCCGCGAAGGCGTCCAGCCGCACCGCGCCGTGCAGCAGCATGGTCGCGACGGTGAACTGGGTGGAGAAGCGGCATTCCTGCTCGGTGCGCGCCGCAGGCCGGTCGCAGACATTCTTGGTGGCCGCATAGCCGCCGACCTCGACGGCCTCGACATCCCCGGCCGCGAAGCCCTCGGCGCGCTGCATGTCGCGCACCGCATCGAGCGCGGCGAAGATGTGGCCGCAGCAGCCGTGGTTCTTCACCGTCATCTCGGTGATGGCGAGCGGCTTGCCGAGCAGGGCGAGCGGCTTCTCCCACTTGCCCGTGTCCTCGCTGGTGGCGGCGGCGAAGCCCGCCGGGCCGTGCAGCACGTCGAGCGCGCCGGTCATGCCCTCGGCGGCGGCCATGGCGGCCAGCGCGCCGGCCTCGGCGGCATGGCCGGGGTGCAGGGGCTTGCTCATGCCATCGCCGCGGAAGGCCTGCTGCAGCCCGCCCGCCAGGGTGGCGGCGGTGGCGAGCGCATGGGCCGTCTGCGTCGCGTCGCAGTCGTAGAGCACCGCCACGGCGGCGGCCGCGCCGAAGGTGCCCACCGTGCCGGTGGTGTGCCAGAAATCGTAGTGCGAGGGCTGCACCGCCTGGGCGATGCGGCAGGAGACCTCGTAGCCCGCCACCAGCGCGCGCAGCAGCGCGGCCATGTCGCGCCCGCGCGCCTGGGCGGCGGCGAGTGCGGCGGCCACGGTGGGGCAGCCCGGGTGATAGACGCCCCAGCGCCAGATGTCGTCGAACTCGACGGTGTGCGAGGCCGTGCCGTTCAGCAGCGCGGCGTGGCGCAGCGCGCCCTTCGCGCCATCCACGTAGCACACGGCCTCGCCCAGCCCGCGCGCCTCGCGCAGCGCCTTGGCCATCAGGGTGGCGGGCGGCAGGCGGCAGCCGGGCAGCAGCGCGGCGAACCAGTCGATCAGCGCGCGGCGGGCGGCGTGCTCCACCTCGGGCGGCAGCGGCGCCGCGCGCCAGGAGGCGGCGTGCGCGGCGAGGACGGGCAGCGGGTTCATCGGTTGCTCCGCAGAACCTCCTTGTTGATCACCATGTCGGGGTCGAGCGCGCCCTTGAAATGGCCGATGATGGAGGAGACGCAGGAGAGACCCATGCGCCGCATCCCCTGCTCCGTGCCGGCGGCGGAGTGCGGCGTGACGATGACGTTGGGCGCGTGCAGCAGCGGGTTGTCGGGCTTCACCGGCTCCTCCCAGAACACGTCGAGGCCGGCGGCGGCGACATGGCCGGCCTTGAGGGCGGCGGCCAGCGCCTCCTCCTGCACCAGCGTGCCGCGCGCGGTGTTGATGAGCCGCGCGCCGGGCTTCATCGCGGCGAGGAAGGCGGCGTCCACCATGCCGCGATTCTCGGCGTTGGAGGGGCAGTGCAGCGTCACCCAGTCGGCCTCGGCGAGGCCCTCGGGCAGGGTCTTGGCGCAGCGGAAGCCGGCGCCCTTGATGGTGTTCATCGGCACGAAGGGGTCGTGCACCAGAACATCCATCCCGAAGGCCTGGCACAGCCGCGCCACGCGCCCGCCGATGCGCCCGAAGCCCACCACCAGCACCGCCATGCCCGCGAGGTCATAGGCCACCGGGGCGTCCACGCTGCTCCACTTGCCGGCGCGGGTGTTGGCGTCGAACACCGGAAGCTGCTTCGCGATGGCGAGCATGAGCATCAGCGCGTGCTCGGCCACCGAGAGCGCGTTCGCATCCGCCGTGACGGTGAGGGGGATGCCGCGCTTCGTCAGCTCCGGCACGTCCACCGCGTCATAGCCCACGCCGTGCCGCGCCACGATGGAGAGCCTGGGCGAGAAGGAGAGGAACTCCGCATTGATGGGCGTGGCGCGCACGATGACCGCGTCCGCCTTCGCCATCACGGCGGGCAGGTTCTCGCGCGTCGGGTTCAACAGGGTCTCGACGGTGAAGCCGGGCTCGGCCTCCAGCCGCGCGCGGGCGTCGGGATGGAGGGAGCGCAGCAGGACGACATGCGGCATCAGGGGCCTCCGCTGGGCGCGGAAGGGCGCGCGCGGGCCGCATGCCCGCGCTCCCCCGCCCTCCCGCACCGGGGGTTCGCGCGCATGGTTCCCCCCTTCGCCCGCTTCGGCAAGCCGGGGGCGGAATGCGAAGCGGCGCCCCGGGTCTCCCTGGAGCGCCGCCCCGAGCAGGCTGCGGGAAATCGCCGCCACGGGCTTTGTCTTGCTGGCCGGGGGTGTGGGTGCGAGGGTTTTGTCGGGCTGATACGGCCGGCATGACATGCTGGCCGTAGCGCGCGCAGGGTTGCCGGGCACCCATCGAAGCTTTGCTTCGATGGGACCCGGTGTGGCGGCTGCGCGCCAAAAACCAAGGCATACCAGCGGCCGCACCGGCCCCTCAGGAGTCGAAATCAGCGGCCGCTGGTATGAGAGGCCCGGTTTTCGGCGGTCAGCGGCCGCGGATGACCGCGCCCGGGTCGTTTTTGGCGGTGCTCAGGCAGGCGCCGCCATGAGCTTCGAATGCCGGGTCATCCGGCCGTCGATCGCCGAGCGCCGGCCGTTCGTGTGCTGCGCCACATGCGGCGTCATACCAGCGGCCGCTTGCTTCGACCGCTGAAGCTGCGGCGCGGCCGCTGGTATGTCTTTGTTTTGGCACGCCGCCGCCCACCAACCCGGCGTGCGAGATACGTCCGGCGTAGCCGCCGGCCTTATCACACCCATGCCGCGCATCGCGGCGACAAAGTCCCGCGTGTCGTCGTTCTTGTCCGCCGCCAGCGTGCTGCGCGCCGCGCGATCCAGCCCCGCCATCATCGCCTCGCCGGCGGCGCGCTCGGCGGTGCCGGCGGCCCGCGTCGTCATGGCCGCCACCGCCAGGTCGTGTCGGTTCTCCATCACGACATGGCCGGCATAGCAGAGCCTGGACGCCTGCCCGTTCGACTTGCGCGCCAGCCGTGCATCGGGGTCCGTCGTGGAGGCATGCGTCTCGTTGCTGCGCTTCTCGCCGTGGAAGTCGCGCTCGCCGTTGCGGCCAGGCCCAGGCGGCGGCCCGGAGCCGTCCTTCGGCCGGAAGCTCTGCATCGAGGCCCAGGCCTCGATCAGCGTGCCGTCCACCGAGACATGCTCCGACGACAGCAGCGGCTTCTCCGGCGCGATCGAGTCCCGGCCACCCCTCGCAGAGAGCTTGTCGAACTCGACCGGCAGCCGCTCCAGCGCCCGGTTCATCAGCAGACGGATCGCACGCAGCGCATGATCCGGCGGCACCAGAGCCTCCGGTCTCATGTCGCTGAACATCGAACCCGTCTGCCGATCCGATCCGCGCATCGAAACAACCGCCGCCGCCATCAGCGCCGAATCAGGCCATCAACGATCTGAACAGCCGATTTTCCGCAGCCTGCTAGATCCGCCCTTCCGCGGCGGCCGCGGCGAAGCCCGCGAGCCGGCCCGCGATCACCTCGCCCACCGCCTCCACCGCCGCCCGGCGCGGGAATTGCGCGCGCCAGACGATGCGCACCTTGCGCGCGGTGCGCGCGGCGAGCGGGCGCAGAACGAGCCCCGCATCCTGCGCCGCCCCGGCCGCGAGCGCCGGGATCAGCGTCGTGCCGTAGCCCGCCGCCACCATGTTGAGCAGGGTGGAGAGGCTCGCCGCGCGCAGCGGCCCGCCCAGCGCCCCGGCCCGGCCGCAGGCGGCCAGCGCCTGGTCGCGCAGGCAATGCCCGTCGGCCAGCACCAGCATGTCGGCCGCGAGTTCCTCCTCGGCGATGCGCTCGCGCTGGGCGAGCGGATGCTCGGGCGAGAGGGCGGCGAAGAAGGGCTCCTCGAACAGCGGTCGGCTCAGCAGCTCGGGCCCCTCCGCCTCGGTGGCGAGCAGCGCGGCGTCCAGCTCATGCGCGCGCAGCCGCTCGAGCAGCGCGGCCGTCTGGTCCTCCCAGGGCTCCACCTCCAGCGCGGGCAGCGCCTCGCGCAGCGGGGCGAAAACGAGCGGCAGCAGATAGGGCGCGAGGGTGGGGATGATCCCGAGCCGGAAGGGGCCCGAGAGCGGATCACGCAGGCTGCGCGCGGCGGCGTAGATCGCATCGGCCTCGGCCACCGCCGCGCGCACATGGCCGAGCAGCCGCCGGCAGGCGGCGGTCGGGGTGACGCCCTTGCTCGCCCGCTCGAACAGGGTGAGGCCGAGCTGCTCCTCCAGCTTGCGAAGCTGCACCGAGAGGGTGGGCTGGCTCACGCCGCAGGCCTCTGCGGCGCGGCGGACATGCCCGTGCTCGACGAGGGCGAGGAGGTAGCGGAGGTCGCGCAGGTTCATGGCAGGAGAGGGGGGAGGGTGACAATCTGATAGTGTGCATCTATCGCGACTGTCGCAATCCTGCACTTTCCTTTATGCATCCCCTGCCGCTACACCAGCCCCGCGATGCGGGGAGGAAGGGGTCATCCGGCCCTTTCCGGCCCTGGTGCAGCTTCGCCAGCAACGGAGAGAACCATGGACGGACACAGCGGTCAGGGCGCGGGGAAATGCCCCGTGATGCACGGCAGGCCGACGGCGGCGCGCTTCAGCACGCGCAGCAACCGTGACTGGTGGCCCAACCAGCTCAACCTGCGCATCCTCAGCCAGCACTCGGCCAAGTCGAACCCGATGGGCGAGGCGTTCAACTACGCCGAGGAGTTCAAGAAGCTCGACCTCGAGGCCTTGAAGCAGGACATCTTCAAGGTCATGACCACCTCGCAGGAGTGGTGGCCGGCCGATTGGGGCCATTACGGCCCGCTCTTCATCCGCATGGCCTGGCACGCGGCGGGCACCTACCGCACCGCGGACGGCCGGGGCGGCGCCTCCAACGGCGCGCACCGCTTCGCGCCCGAGAACTCCTGGCCCGACAACGCCAACCTCGACAAGGCGCGCCGCCTGCTCTGGCCGGTGAAGCAGAAGTACGGCAACAAGATCTCCTGGGCCGACCTGTTCATCTTCGCGGGCAACTGCGCCATCGAGCACATGGGCCTGAAGCCCTTCGGCTTCGGCGGCGGCCGCGTGGACATCTGGGAGCCCGAGGAGGACATCTACTGGGGCAAGGAGGACACCTGGCTCGGCGACATGCGCTACTCGGGCGACCGTGAGCTCGAGAACCCGCTCGCCGCCGTGCAGATGGGCCTCATCTACGTCAACCCCGAGGGGCCGAACGGCAACCCCGACCCGCTCGCCTCGGCGCGCGACATCCGCGAGACCTTCGCGCGCATGGCGATGAACGACGAG
Source organism: Rubritepida flocculans DSM 14296 (assembly GCF_000425365.1). Lineage (GTDB taxonomy): Bacteria > Pseudomonadota > Alphaproteobacteria > Acetobacterales > Acetobacteraceae > Roseococcus > Roseococcus flocculans. The sequence goes on from NZ_AUDH01000030.1 coordinate 29,892, forward strand.
GAGACGGTGGCGCTGACCGCGGGCGGCCACACCTTCGGCAAGTGCCACGGCGCCGGCCCGGCCGAGCATGTGGGCCGCGAGCCGGAGGGCGCGCCGCTGCACATGATGGGCCTCGGCTGGATCAGCACCTGGAAGTCGGGCAAGGGGGGCGATGCCATCACCTCGGGCATCGAGGGCGCCTGGACCCCGAACCCGACGAAGTGGGACAACGGCTACTTCGACATGCTGCTCGGCTATGACTGGGAGCTGACGAAGAGCCCGGCCGGCGCCTGGCAGTGGGTGCCCACCGACAAGTCCGCCCACACCCTGGTCGTGGACGCGCATGATCCGACGAAGCGCCACCCGCCGATCATGACGACGGCCGACATGGCCATGAAGATGGACCCGATCTACCGGCCCATCTCCGAGCGCTTCCACAAGAACCCGGACCAGTTCGCGGACGCCTTCGCCCGCGCCTGGTTCAAGCTGACGCACCGCGACATGGGGCCGAAGACCCGCTACCTCGGCCCGCTCGTGCCGAAGGAGGACCTGATCTGGCAGGATCCGGTGCCGCCCGTGACGCACAAGCTGGTGGACGAGGCGGACATCGCGGCGCTGAAGGCGAAGATCCTCGCCTCCGGCCTCTCGATCTCCCAGCTCGTCAAGACGGCCTGGGCCTCGGCCTCGACCTTCCGCGGCTCCGACCGGCGCGGCGGCGCCAACGGCGCGCGCATCCGCCTCGCGCCGCAGAACGGCTGGGAGGCGAACGAGCCCGAGCAGCTCAAGCTGGTGCTCGGCAAGCTCGAGGAGATCCAGAAGGCCTTCAACGCCTCCGCCACCGGCGGCAAGCAGGTCTCGCTCGCGGATCTCATCGTGCTCGGCGGCTGCGCGGCGGTCGAGGCGGCGGCCAAGGCGGCCGGCCACGAGGTGAGCGTGCGCTTCCGCCCCGGCCGCACCGACGCCACCGCCGAGATGACGGACGCCGAGAGCTTCAAGGTGCTGGAGCCGGAGGCGGACGGGTTCCGCAACTACCGCCGCGCCCGCTACACCGTCTCGGCCGAGGAGCAGCTCGTGGACAAGGCGCAGCTCCTCACCCTCACCGCGCCGGAGATGACGGTGCTGGTGGGCGGGCTGCGCGTGCTGGGCGCGAACCACGGCGGCTCGCCGCACGGCGTGTTCACCGCCCAGCCGGGCAAGCTGACGAACGACTTCTTCGTCAACCTGCTCGACATGGGCACGGTCTGGACGCCGACCGACGAGACGGAGGAGCTCTTCGAGGGCCGCGACCGCGCCACCGGCGCGGTGAAGTGGACCGGCACGCGGGTGGACCTCGTCTTCGGCTCCAACTCGCAGCTCCGCGCCATCTCGGAGGTCTATGGCCAGAGCGACAACGCCGGGAAGTTCGTCCGCGACTTCGCGGCGGCCTTCGCCAAGGTGATGGAGCTCGACCGCTTCGACCTCGCCTGAGCGGGGGCGCTCAAGGCGCGACCAGAGCGGTTTCCAGATGACCGGAATCCGCTCTCGCCGCGCCATTCCGAGCAGATTCGCGCCATGGCTGATTCCAGCCATGGGCGATCTGCTCTCGGCCGCGTGGACTATCCCGCGGGCTGGGGATTCCCATCGGAGTGCGGACGTGATTCCAAGCTGATCTCTTGCATGGAGATCGGCGTTGATCCGTGGGCGTCTAGGCCACGTGGACAAACTGACCTGAGGGGGATTCCCTCGACGCGGTGGAGTGTGATTCGAAGCTGATCTCTGGGATGGAGATCAGCGTTGATCCGCGGACTGCTGACGGACGAGGAGTGGTCCTTCTTCGAGCCCTTCGTGGTCTCAGCCAGCCCGCTTGGCGGCAGGCCCGCGCGCGACCATCGGCGGGTGCTCGATGCCATCTTCTGGATCGCGCGCACCGGCGCGCCGTGGCGTGACCTGCCGGCCGAGTTCGGCAACTGGAACTCGGTGTTCCGCCAGTTCCGGCGCTGGACCGCGTCCGGCCTGTGGGACGTGATGCTGGAG
>NZ_AUDH01000031.1 GCF_000425365.1 Rubritepida flocculans DSM 14296
CTCCCACCCGCGCGCGAGCTGATCGCCGACCGCGGCTATGACAGCAACCCGTTCCGCACCGCCCTCGCCGAGCGTGGCATCGCCGCCTGCATCCCCCCCAAGAAGAACCGCAAGCAGCCCATCCCCTACGACAAGGCGCTCTACCGCCAGCGCCACCGCATCGAGATCGCCTTCGGCCGCCTCAAGGACTGGCGCCGCATCGCCACCCGCTACGACCGCTGCGCCACCACCTTCTTCGGCGCCATCACACTCGCCGCCATCGTCATCTTCTGGCTCGGACAATGAGTCCTGAGCCTAATTCGTCGCTTCAACGAGGACAATAATGAGGAGGCTGGCGAGCACTTCACGCCGCGCGACGTCATCGAGCTGATGGCGAACCTCATCTTCCTCCCCGTCGCAGAGCGCATCGAGTCCGGCACCTATCTCATCTATGACGCCGCCTGCGGAACGGGCGGCATGTTGACGGTCGCGGAAGAGGCGCTGACCAAGCTCGCTGCAGATCATGGCAAGGAGATCAGCACGCATCTCTTCGGCCAGGAGGTGAACGCCGAGACCTACGCCATCAGCAAAGCCGACCTGCTGCTGAAGGGCGAAGGGGCCGAAGCGGAGCGCATCCAGCACGGCTCCACGCTCTCGTCAGATGCGTTCCCCTCGCTCGAATTTGACTTCATGCTGTCCAACCCACCCTACGGCAAAAGCTGGAAGACCGACCTCGAGCGGATGGGCGGCAAGAAGGATCTGAAGGACCCGCGCTTCGTCATCCAGCATGGCGGTGACGCTGAATTCAGCCTCGTCACGCGCTCCTCGGACGGGCAGCTGATGTTCCTGGCCAACAAGCTGGCGAAGATGAAGCGCAGCACGCCGCTCGGCAGCCGAACTGCCGAGGTGCACAACGGCTCATCGTTGTTCACGGGTGATGCGGGATCTGGCGAGAGCAACATCCGCCGCTGGGTGATCGAGAACGACTGGCTAGAAGCCATCGTCGCCCTGCCGGAGGGCATCTTCTACAACACGGGCATCGCGACCTACGTCTGGGTGCTGAGCAACCGCAAGGCCGATGAGCGACGAGGCTTGGTGCAGCTGATCGACGCGACGGCATGCTCCCGCCCGCTACGCCGCAACCTCGGGAAGAAGAATTGCGAGATGGGGCCGGACGACATCCGAGAGGTCTCCGACGTCTTTCTCAGCCAAGCCAATCTGCCGGAGCCGGCAGCAGCGGGTGAGGTGCGGCGTGTGCGCACCAAGGTGCTGCCGAACGCTTCCTTCGGCTATTGGAAGGTGGTTGTGGAGCGTCCGCTCCGGCTGGCCGCACGGCTTGATGATGCCTCGCTGCGCAGCCTGCGTCGCGCCGCGGTGGCGGCGAAGGACGAGGCGCTCGCTGACCTCGTTGACGCAGTGGCGCCGACGCTCGGCGCCGGTCCCCACCTGGACATCAACGCCGTGCTCGCGACGATCCGCACCGCGGCCGCGGCGAAGGACGAATCCCTGACCGCCAAGCGGGAAAAGCTGCTGCTGGCCGTGCTCGGGCGGCGCGACCCGAAGGCGGCGCCGGTCATTCGCAAGCAGTCGAAGCCCAAGCCCGGCACCCAGCCAGAGCAGGAATCGCTGCACGGCCGCTACCAGCAGAAGCTGGGTGGCCGCACGGTCGTGGTCGAGTACGAGCCCGACCCCGAACTGCGCGACACGGAGCAGGTGCCCTTCCTGGAGGAGGGCGGCATCGAGGCCTTCATCCGGCGCGAGGTGCTGCCGCACGCGGAGGATGCCTGGGTCGACGAGGATCGGACGGAGATCGGCTACGAAATCTCCTTCACCCGCCACTTCCATCAGCCGAAGCCGCTGCGCGACTTGGCTACAATCGAGCGGGACATTCTGGCGCTGGAGCAGGAAGCGGCCGACCTGCTGCGCCAGGTTGTGAGCGCGGGCTGAGCCATGGGGTCGAGGCTTCCGCCCTATCCAGACTATCGTAACAGCGGCCTCGCTTGGCTGCCGCGGCTGCCGAGCCATTGGGAGCTGATGCGCGGTAAGGCGATCCTGCGCGAGGTGGACGAGCGATCAATTTCCGGCGCCGAGGAATTGCTGACGGTTTCACACAAGACGGGCGTGACGCCGCGGAGGCTCAAGAACGTCACGATGTTCAAGGCCGAATCCTACGTAGGTCACAAGCTGGCGCGGCCGAAGGACATCGTCATAAACACGATGTGGGCGTGGATGGCGGCCACGGGCGTATCAGGGCATCTCGGCATCGTGAGCCCGTCCTACGGAGTGTACCGGCCTCGCGGTGAAAATCTCGACCCTCGCTATCTCGACTACCTGCTTCGCACGCCGCTGCTCAAGGCTGAGTATCATCGACGGTCGAAAGGCATCCGAGCCTCGCGCCTTCGCCTCTACGCGGACCAGTTCCTCGACATTCGCTTTCCCGTGCCGCCGCTGGATGAGCAACAGCGCATCGCCAACTACCTCGATGCGCACGGGCGGCTGACCAACCGGCTGATCCGGAACCGTCGCCGCATGCTTGCTGTGCTGAAGGAGCGCCGTCAGGGCATTATCAACGACGCCGTAACGCGGGGCGTCGATCCGGCCGCGGCCATGAAGGCAACGCCGCTCGACTCGGTCCCGTTGATCCCGTCGCATTGGCAGTTGAAGCGGCTGAAATATCTGACCCGCTTCTCCAATGGCATCGCGTTCAAGCCCGCGGATTGGAAGGACGCGGGTACGCCGATCATCCGCATCGAAAACCTCAACGGGAGCGACCATTTCAACTACACAGATCGGGCGGACCTTCCAGAACGACTGCTGATTCAGCCGGGAGACCTACTGTTCGCTTGGTCAGGCAACCGCGGGACGTCATTCGGTTCCTTTGAATGGGATCGGGCCTTCCCCGCATACCTCAACCAGCACATCTTCAAGCTGGAGAGCTTCTCGCTTCATCGCCGGTTCTTCTTCTACGCCCTACGCGCGGTCACGAAACGGGTCGAGGATAACGCGCACGGCATCATCGGCCTCGTGCACGTGACAAAGCCCGAACTCGGCGCGATTGAGGTCCCCGTACCTCCGCCCGCCGAGCAAGAGGCGATCGCTGACCACCTCGACCGTGTGCTGGGCGAGATCAATGCCGCAGCTGAAAAGCTCGTCAGAGAGATCAAGTTGGTCGAGGAGTACCGGGAGCGCCTGATCGCCGACGCAGTTACCGGGAAGCTCGACGTCCGCGCCGCAGCCTTGGCGATGCTCGCCGACGAGATCGACGGCGAAGATCTGCCTTTGGAGGATGAGGAGGCAACCACAGCCGAGGATGCCGACGACGAGGACGATGCCGACGTGGCGCTTGCCGAGGTCGATGAATGACGGCTGCACCGCCAGCGAAGCCGAAGATCTACCACATCCTCCATGTGGACCGGCTTGCCTCAGTGGTGGCGAACAAGCGGCTCTACAGCGACGCCGCCATCAGGGCGCGCGCCGGCGCCGGCACGGTCATCGGCATGCAGGGGATCAAGGACCGCCGGCTCACGCTGCCGGTTACCTGCCACCCGAAGACCTATGTCGGGGACTATGTTCCGTTCTACTTTTGTGCTCGCTCGATCATGCTCTACTTGCTATATATGGGGAACGCGCCGGGGCTCGATTACCGGGGCGGCCAGGTCCCTATCGTCACGCTTGAAGCGGACCTCCACACCGTGGTCGAGCGCGCGGACAAGGTGGGGCGACGGTGGGCCTTCTCGCTTGGGAATGCCGGCGCGAACTATCAGTCGTTCAGGAAAGACTTGAGCCAGCTCAGCGATATCAACTGGACGGCGGTCCAGGCCACGGATTTCCGCTCATCCGATGTGAAGGAAGGCAAGCAGGCTGAATTTCTCGTCCACGAACGCTTCCCGTGGTCTCTTGTCGAGAGGATCGGCGTTCGGACCATCGATATGCAGAAGCGCGTGAGGGAAATACTGGACGGCGCGGACCACATGCCGCCTGTTCAGGTCCGAACGGACTGGTACTACTGATGCGGAGGAGAATCGGATGATCACCAGCAAAATCGGAGACCTCATCGCCGAGCCGGCCGAGGCGCTGGTGAACACCGTGAACTGCGTGGGCATCATGGGCCGCGGCGTGGCACTTCAGTTCAAGAATGCCTTCCCGGAGAATTTCAAAGCCTACAAGGCCGCGTGCGACCGGGGCGACGTGCAGCCTGGCCAGATGTTTGTCGTCGAGGTCGGACAGCTGACCCGGCCGCGCTGGATCATCAACTTCCCCACCAAGCGCCACTGGCGCGGCAATAGCCGGATCGAGGACATCGAGAGCGGGCTCGTCGCCCTGGCCACCGAGATCCGGGAGCGGGGCATCCGCTCCATCGCCATCCCGCCGCTGGGCAGTGGCCTTGGCGGCTTGGAGTGGCGCGACGTCAAGCCGCGCATCGTCGAGGCGCTGCGCGGCATCAACGATCTCGAGGTCATTCTGTTCGAGCCCGCCGGCGCCCCCGTGGATGGCCGCGGCATGGCCTCGAGCAAGGTCCCGCCGATGACCGCCGGCCGGGCTGCGCTGGTCGGGCTGATGCACCGCTATCTGGGCGGCCTGATGGACCCGTTCGTGACGCTGCTGGAAGTGCACAAGCTCATGTACTTCATGCAGGAGGCCGGGCAGCCCCTGCGCCTGCGCTATGCCAAGGCGCCCTACGGCCCCTTCGCCGAGAACCTCGGCAATGTCCTCGCCCAGGTCGAGGGGCATCTGGTTGCGGGCTACCGTGACGGCGGCGACGCCCCGGACAAGCAGCTCACCCTCGTGCCGGGTGCCGTGGATGACGCCATGACCTTCCTCGAAGGAGAGGAGGCGACGCGGGCGCATTTCGATCGCGTGGCTGCGCTCGTCCAGGGCTTCGAGACGCCGTTCGGGCTGGAGCTACTCTCTACCGTGCACTGGGTCGCCAAGGATGCCCCGGACGCGACGCCGGCGGACATCGTCGTTCGTGTGCATGGCTGGGGTGAGCGGAAGCGCCGCTTCTCGCCGCGGCAGATCGGCCTGGCGCTCGACACGCTGGCCGGTCAGGGCTGGCTGCCGGGCCGCGTGACCACGCCCGCGGCGTGAGTACCGACACCAGCGAGAAGGGCCTCGAAGCGCTCATCGCGCGATCGCTGGTCGATGACGCCGGCTATGTGCTCGGCGACCCCAAGGACTACGACCGCGACCACGCGGTGGATGTGCCGAAGCTCCTGGCGTTCCTCCGAGCCACACAGCCCGAGGCGGTCACGCAGCTTGGGCTGGAGGATGAGGCCAAGCGCCTCAAGTTTCTCCATCGCCTGCAGGGCGAAGTTGCGAAGCGCGGTGTGATCGACGTGCTTCGCAGCGGGGTGAAGGACGGCCCTGTCTCCGTCGAGCTGTTCTTCGGCACGCCCTCGGCCGCGAATGCCAAGGCCGTCGAGCTGCACGTCGCGAACATCTTCAGCGTCACGCGGCAGCTGCGCTACGCCAAGGATGGCGGTGCGCAGTCGCTCGACATGGCGACCTTCATCAACGGACTGCCGATCTCCACCTTCGAGCTCAAGAACAGCCTGACGAAGCAGACCGTCGCGGACGCGGTCGAACAGTTCAAGCGCGACCGCGATCCGCGGGAGGCGCTGTTCAAGTTCGGGCGCTGCGTCGTCCACTTCGCCGTGGACGATGCCGAGGTTCGGATGTGCACCCATCTGAAGGGGAAGGAGTCTTGGTTCCTGCCCTTCAACAAGGGCTGGAACGATGGAGCCGGGAATCCGCCCAACCGAGCCGGGTTGAAGACCGACTACCTGTGGCGCGACATGCTGACCAAGCCGCGCCTGACCGAGATCCTGGAGAACTACGCTCAGATCGTCGAGGAGCGGGACGAGCACGGCAAGAAGAAGCCTCCGCGCCAGGTGTTCCCCCGCTACCATCAGCTCGACGTGGTGCGGGAACTGCTGCGCCACGCCGGGGATCACGGTGTCGGGCGGCGTTACCTGATCCAGCACTCGGCCGGCAGCGGCAAGAGCAACTCTATCGCCTGGCTCGCGCATAAGTTGGTCGGGTTGGAGCATGCGGGGCGCCTGGCATTCGACACCGCAATCGTCGTGACCGATCGGCGGCTGCTCGACAAGCAGATCCGGGACACGATCAAGCAGTTCGCTCAGGTGGCATCGGTTGTCGGGCATGCCGATCGGTCCGGCGCGCTGCGCGAATTCCTGAAGACGGGCAAGAAGATCGTCATCACGACGGTGCAGAAGTTCCCGGTGATCCTCGACGAGATCGGCGATGAGCATCGTGGCAAGCGCTTCGCCATCATCATCGACGAGGCACATTCCAGCCAGGGCGGCCGCACCTCTGCCAAGATGAACATCGCCCTCTCGGGCGCTGGCGGCGAGGGGCAGGAAGAGGACGAGACGGTCGAGGACACGATCAACCGGATCATGGAATCGCGGAAGGTCCTCCCCAACGCCAGCTACTTCGCCTTCACGGCCACGCCGAAGAACAAGACGCTGGAGGTGTTCGGCACGCCGTTCACTGAAGGCGGCGTCACCAAGCACCGCCCCTTCCACACCTATACGATGAAGCAGGCCATCCAGGAAGGTTTCATCCTGGACGTGCTGGCCCAGTACACGCCCATCCGGAGCTACTACCGCCTGGCCAAGGCGGTGGAGGACGACCCCGAATTCGACTCCAACCGGGCGAAGAAGAAGCTCCGCAGCTACGTCGAGGGGCACGAGCACGCGATCCGCCAGAAGGCGGAGATCATGGTCGATCACTTCCACGACCAGGTCATCGCCCGAAGGAAAATTGGTGGTGACGCGCGAGCGATGGTGGTGACGGGGGGCATTCAGCGCGCGATCCAGTACTTTCACGCGTTCCGAGATTACCTGCGGGAGCGGAAGAGCCCGTACCAGGCCATCGTCGCCTTCTCGGGCGAGCATGAGTATGGCGGGCAGAAGGTCACCGAGGCATCGCTGAACGGCTTCCCGAGCAGTGCCATCGAGGAGCGCATCCAGAAGGACCCGTATCGGTTCCTGATCTGCGCCGACAAGTTCCAGACGGGCTACGATGAGCCCCTGCTTCACACGATGTACGTGGACAAGGCGCTCTCCGGGGTAAAGGCGGTGCAGACCCTGTCGCGGCTCAACCGTGCGCACCCGAAGAAGCACGACACGTTCGTGCTCGATTTCCAGAACGATGCTGACGTGATCGAGGCGTCCTTCGCGCCCTACTACCGCACGACGATCCTCAGCGAGCAGACCGACCCGAATAAGCTGCACGACCTGAAGGCCGCGCTCGACGGCCACCAGGTGTACGACGCGGCTCAGGTGGACGACCTCGTCGCCCGCTACCTGTCCGGCGCGCCACGGGATGCTCTGGACCCCATCCTGGATGCCTGCGTCGCCACATACCTGAGCGACCTGGATGAGGATGGACAGGTCGACTTCAAGGGGAAGGCGAAGGCGTTCGTTCGGACCTACGGCTTTCTGGCGTCCATCCTGCCGTACACCAATGCGGAGTGGGAAAAGCTCGCCACCTTCCTCAATTTCCTGATCCCGAAACTGCCAGCGCCGCGGGAGGAAGACCTATCGAAGGGCATCCTCGAGGCGGTCGACATGGACAGCTACCGGGTTGAGGTCCAGGCATCGATGGCTGTGGCCTTGCCGGACACCGATGCCGAGGTCGATCCAGTGCCGACCAGTGGCGGCGGCCGAAAGCCAGAGCCCGAACTGGACCGACTGAGCAACATCATCCAGGCGTTCAACGACCAGTTTGGGAACGTCGACTGGAAAGACGGGGACAAGATCCGGAAGGTGATCACCGAGGAGTTGCCGGCCAAGGTGTCTGCGGACAAGGCCTTCCAGAATGCGGTCCGGAACTCCGATCGGCAGAATGCCCGAATAGAGCATGACGCAGCTCTCCAACGGGCGATGAACGACCTCGTCGCGGACCACGTCGAGCTTTTCAAGATGTTCCAGGACGACCCGTCGTTCCGGAAATTCCTCACGGACAACATTTTTGCCGCCACCTATCGGCCCGATAAGGGGTCCGGCTCGGGTGCGTCGCCGCCCTGAGTTGGCGCCGGGTTGTCATTGGCAGGCGAAGCCGACCGCAACTCAAAGCAGTGCGGGCGGGTTGGATAGCGAACAAAATCAACGTGTTGTCGGCTTGGGAAATAATCGCCCAAGTCCCGAGGTGCAGAGAGAATTGGTCGGTCGGAGAGAGAAAGTGCCAACCTCGGGGCAGTCGCTATCCCGAGCTTCGGGCGCAAAGCCCCGCCAAATCTGGCCGTGACCGCCGGCTACTGCTGAACAGAGAATGAGGTTGGGAAACCGGCTGGAGCAGCGGTGGGAACCGGAGAACGAAATTCTCTGCGCGCCGGGAGATCGGTGGATGGATGCGGATGCAAGAGCCGCACGTTGAAGGTGTAGCCGACCACGACGGCCCCGAGTCATGCGCTGACGCCCGCGAGGGCGGCGGCGAAGCGTTGACAGGGGAAACCGCGGGCTGGGTATTGAGCCGCGAAATGTTCGCTCTCCAGGGCGCCGACGCTGTAGAGATAAGCGGAAGGCCACACGATGCGCACCGCCATGGCGAGGTGCACGTCGGCCCTGCGCGGTCCGAGACCCCATGCACGCGGGGACACCATCCACACGAGAACCGGGAGATCCATGGGCTGCCTGGCATGAGTGCGCCAGGCCGCGGCGGGAAGGCTTCGGCCGCAATCAGCTGATGCACGGCCCAGGGAAGTCAGACCCGTCCATAGTACCAGGGAAGCGGCCGAACAGACCTGGGCAACCGGGCGCGGAGGTCGTGGAGGGAAGGGGCGGGACCGAGGGAACCGCGGGGCGGCAAAGCACGGTCCGGACGCTGAGCCGGGACGCCGTGACACAGGCGCTGGCCCGCGTACGAGAAGCGGCGAAGCGGAACAAGCGTGAACGGTTCACCGCGCTGATGCACCACGTCACGCCGGACCTGCTGGCCTGGGCCTTCCATCAGCTCAAGCCGAAGGCTGCTCCCGGCGTCGACGGGGTGACGTGGGACGAGTATGCGGTGTCACTCGATGCCAACATCGGGGACCTGCACCGCCGCGTGATGCGCGGCGGCTACCGGGCGAAGCCGTCGCGGCGGCAGTACATCCCGAAGCCCGACGGCCGGCTGCGGCCGCTCGGCATCGCGGCGCTGGAGGACAAGGTCGTCCAGCGCGCGGTGGTGGAGGTGCTGAACGCCATCTACGAGACGGATTTCCTCGGCCTCTCCTACGGGTTCCGTCCCGGGCGCTCCCAGCACGATGCGCTGGACGCGCTCGCCTAGCCGTTGCCGCGGCAACGGCCGGCGCGCGGTGGCGGTAGATGGCGGCACGGGACAGCCGCCAGACTCGGGCGACACGGACCATGCCGTAGCGCCGGCGGGTCACCGGCGAGACCTGCCGGTTCACCGCCTCGGCCGCCGGCGGCCAAAAGGGCGGCCACCCTCCATGGTCGCGATCTTCCGCTCCAGCAGCTCGTTGGCCATGGTGACCTCGCCGAGCTTGGCCTTGAGCCGCAGCAACTCGTCGTTACGGCTGCCGCGCTCGCGCCTTCATCGCCGATGCCGCACCGGCCAACGCCCAGCCGCGCTATCCGCTCAGGCGGGCGGCGGTGACGTTGAGCTCGCGGGCCAGCGTCTCCAGCGGCTCGCCGCGCAGCAGCCGCATGACGGCGGCCAGCTTGCGTGGCGCGGAGAAGCGGCGCTCCCGGCGCCGCCCGAGGCGCCGCCGGCGTTCTCGCGTCTCCGCGCCCCCTCGGGCTCGTCGCTGCGGATTTGATCCTTGGGTTCAATCTTCGGTTGCGGAGGCATCTACCGCAGCCGGCTGTCTTATCGAACCGTGCCGCACCCCAAGTAGCCCAGAATCAGCCCGGCCCCCACGACGCCAAGCCAGTCGGCATGCCGCCAGACTGAATGTGGCGCGAGCACCTCGAAGGCCGTCACCGCGTCGGCTGCACCCCGCTTGCCGATGGTGAGTTCCGCGACCACCAGCGGCACGCCCAACGCCAGCGCGATCAAAAGGTTCACCAGCAGAAAGGCGCCGCCGTTCTCCCCGGCCAAGTAGGCGAATCGCCAGATGTTTCCGAGGCCTGGGGCCGCGCCGATGGCGGCAAGAATCAGCCCGCTTCTGCTACCCCATCGCTCACCCATTCCCGCTCAGGCGAGGGCCCGCAGAGGCGCCGGCCGCGCCAATCGTGGCGGGCAGCGCGCGCGGCTCGCGGACAATCATCACGTCGCAAGGCAGGCTGATGAGGAGACGCTCGGCGGTGCTGCCCATGAGGATGCCGAAGCGACCGCTCCGGCCATGTGTCCCCATCACGACGAGGTCGATGTCGTTCTCCCAGACATGCGTCCCAATCACGCTCTCGGGTGTTCCATAGCGGATCAGGCACTCCATCCGCGCCATCTTCTCCGGCGGCGTACCCAAGCTCGGCAGGAACGCCGCACGCTCACGCTCAGCGTCCGCCAGCAGTTCCGCCTCATTCGCCGCGCGGCAGATAAACCCTTCGAACGGCATGCGGTAGGCATGCATCATCGTCATGTGGGCGTCCGGGAACACGCTCAGTGCCTGCCGCAAGGCGTGGGCGGAAGTCTCTGAAAAGTCGGAGGCGACGATTAGCGTCTGGTACGCTCGCCAAGGGCGCGTCTTCACGATCAGGACAGGCATCGGCGCACGATGGACCAGCCTCTCGACCGTCGTGCCGAGCACCGCTCGGGCAAGGTTCCCGCTGCGGGCTATGCCGGTGACGATCAGGTCGCAGTCGAGTTCGTTCGCCGTGCGCAGGATGATCTCCGCGGGATCCCCCCGCTCGATCACGATCTCCGCCTCGACACCATGATTGCGCGTGGCGGCGCGGAGGTGACGCTCGGCAAGCACCCGCACCGAACCGCCGGGAACCGGTTCGGGGCCTTGCTCCGGCTCATTGCCTTCCAGCACATACAGCACATGCAGTTTGGCACCCCAGGCCGATGCCAGCATCACTGCGCGGTCCAGGGCGCGGTCGCAGCGGCAGCTGAGATCCGTCGCGAGGAGCAGGCTTCGCGGCGGACTACCTAACCCGGCATCCCGCCGTTCTGAGTCTTTCTGCATCGCACAATCTCCGTTTCCATCTCAGCCGCCCATCGCGCCGTCTCTGGCCGCCTGCGCTGGCGGCGGTGCTGCCACCGAATGGATCACAGCAGGTGCAAAACGGTTTCGGCGTAGGCGCGGCGCTGCGCGACGGTCAGCTCGGAGCGCAGTGCCTCATCGCCGACGCAGCAACCTGCCGCGTCGAAATCGGCGGCAAGCTTGCGCATCACGTCAGCATCGCCCGGTTCGGCATGATCTACCCACATCACGTCGAGCGCATAGCGGGGCAGTTCCGCCTCGGGAAGGCCGAGCCGACGCCCCGCCCAGAGCCCCATGAGCAGGTTCCGCCTCGCCCTGGGGCTCTCGGCCGTTGCCTGCTCCAGGCTATGCAGTGTGATGTCGGCGGCGAGGGCGGTCTGAATCTGGGTCATCAAGTGATCTCCTCTACGTGGTTGTTGCTCCGGCGCCATGGTCCCGTCATGTCCCGCCTGTCGCGATCAGGAAAAGCCCCGAGGATACGGCGCGTCCGAGCGAACCCTGACACGACCGCCCATGAAGGCGAGCCACATCCGGGGCGGGATTGCCAAGCCGGTCGGCGGACAGGATCGGGTCGGAGACGTCCATGCGGGCAGCGGGCTCCAGATCGGGGCACGGCCGCCCAGCGTGGTGTCGCATCGGACGGCAGGGCAGCCGGGCACCGTCCCACTGAAGACATCGCCGCGCAGACCGCCCTGGGCAAGGCGGGGTACGGCCGCCCCGTGCGGTTCCGCACGTGGACGTTGGGCAGTTCCTGCGCAGCTGCGTCGGGCGTGGCGCCCGTATGGGACGTGACGGTGTTCACCAAGAAACGGGACCGGGTGCTGGGAGCCGAGGTGGCGAGCAAGTTCTTCGCCGCCGTGCTGGCCGACCCGGAGGTCAAGCCGCTGCTGTGCTCGGAGTACTTCTCGGTGGCTGGCACGTTGATAGCGGCCTGGGCTTTGATAAAAAGCTTCCGGCCGAAGGACGGCTCCGGCGATACGCTCGGCCCCGGCCGCAACGGCGAGCGCGACTTCCATGGCGAGAAGCGCAGCGACGAGACGCATGCCTCGACCACGGACCCGGATGCGCGGTTGGCGCGCAAGTCGAGCGGGCAGGCATCGAAGCTCTGCTACGCCGGGCATGTGGTGATCGAGAACCGGCACGGCCTGGTGGTCGCTGCGACAACGACGCGGGAGACGGGTACCGCCGAGCGCGACGCCGGCGAGGCGATGATGGCAGGGCTCGATCGTGCCGCGCGCAGCACGCTGGGAGGCGACAAGACCTACGACACGCGGGCCTTCGTCCGGGCAATGCGCGACATGGGCGTGACGCCGCACGTGACGCAGCACACCAATGGCCGGCGCTCTGCGATCCACAGACGGACTACGCGGCACCCGGGCTGCGCGGTGAGCCAGTGCATCCGCAAGCGGATCGAGGAGGTGTTCGGCCGGGGCAAGGAGATCGGCGGCATGCGCCGCACCCTGCTGCGCGGGCTGGAGCGGGTCGGATGTAAGCGTCTTCCGTCGACTGCCTTGCGGCGCGGCGCGTTGATCGGCTGACCTGCCTGGCTGCGGGGTGAGGCGGAAGTCCGCTGTCGCCCTTAAGCCTAGGGGTAAGGTCGTTGCCGGACGGTCGGTTGGACGAGGTGATCAGCGTGGTGGCGCGGCGTCGTCGCTGGACGCTGGAGCAGAAGCTGTCGCTGGTGGAGGAGGTGTCGCGGCCTGGCGCGTCGGTCGCGGCGGTGGCGGACCGGCACGGGATGAGCCGGAGCCTGCTGTTCGAGTGGCGTCGCCAGGTCCGCGAGGGGACGATGCCAGGCGTGGTGCGCGCGGACACGGCCAGGAAGCTGGTGCCGATCCGCATCGTGGATAACCCGCCACGCAAGGAGAGCGCCAGCCCGCCGGTGCCGTCGCGCCGGTCGGCCGAGCGCGCGGGCAAGTCGGCGGCGATGGTTGAGGTGATACTGCCGAACGGCCGCGTGCTGCGGGTCTCGGAGGCGATCGCGCCGGAGGTGCTGGGTCGGCTGGCGGCGGTGCTGGACGGCTGATGCTGGCGCTGCATGCCGGTATGCGCGTGCACCTCGCGCTCGGCGCGACGGACATGCGTAAGGGCTTCGACGGCTTGGCCGCGCAGGTGCAGACGGTGCTGAAGGCCGACCCGTTCTCCGGCCACCTGTTCCTGTTCCGCGGCAGGCGCGGCGATCTGTTGAAGGCGCTGTGGTGGGATGGCCAGGGCCTGGTGCTGCTGGCCAAGCGCCTCGAGAAGGGCCGGTTCATCTGGCCGACGATCGCGCGCGAGGGTGTGGTGACGCTGACGACGGCGCAGTTGGCGATGCTGCTGGAAGGCCTGGACTGGCGGGCGAGGTCGAGCAACTCGAACTGCGGCTCGACGAGGTGCTGGCCGACATTGCCGCGACGGGCGGCATGGACGACGCCGAGGACGAGACGCCCAGCGTCAAGGTGCCGGAGGAGAAGGCACGGCGCCGCGGCCGCAAGCCGCTGCCGGACAGCCTGCCGCGACGCGATGTCGAGCACCTGCCCGCCGAGGGCTGCACCTGCCGCGCCTGTGGCGGCGCGCTGCGCAAGGTGGGCGAGGACGTCACCGAGATCCTCGATTTGGCATATTGATGCCCTCCTCAATCCCGTTGGCGGGTCGAGAGATCGATATGGCGCAGCTCTCCCCGGACAAGCTGCCGGAGCACGTTGATGGTCGCCGGTTCGTCGGGGAACAGGTAGAGCCGGTACTTCGAGCCGTGGGTGACGGTGATCCTGCCCGTGCGGATCCGGTGGTGGATCCACGCCGCCGAGACGCCGACGGCTTCGGCGAGCTGAGGCAGCGTCAGCGCTCCCTTGACCCGACGGCGGAACTCCGGCCGGTATCGGATGCCCTGGGCGAGGCGCAGCTTGCGGACGGTGTTCACCAGCACCGGACGGCCGTGGGCCAGGCGGTAGCCGCGCTCGTTGAGCGCCGCGGCAATGTCGGCATCCGACGCCCCGGACCTCGCCATCGCCGCGACGCACCTCTCGATCTCGGCGATGCCGGACAGCTCGCGCAGGGCGTGCCCGCCGGTGTCGGCCACCAGGTCGCTCCAGTCGCCGCCGCACCAGACGATCCGGAGGTTCACCCGGTCCGCCGCCGTGCGCTCCAGCACCACCTTCTCGATGAGGCACCGCAGCAGCGCCTTGCGCTGTGCGGGCGTGAGCCTCGGGTCTGCCCAGAGCGGCGGCAGGCTCCGCTGGATCTCCAGCAACTGCATCCGCAGTGTGGAGGATGCGGCGATCGTCGGGCCCTCCGCCGCCTCGGGGTCGCCTCCCGCCCGCTCCTGCGCGGCCAACGCCGTCTCGGCTGCGCGCAACTCGCAAAGAGCGGCCTCCCAGCGGCGTTCCAGCTCCGCAGCGACGAGGCGGTTGTCCGGATCGACCTTGTCGAACTGGCGTTCCGCCAGGAGCGCCCGGTAGCGGAGCCGTTCGACCTGTTGGGCGGCCGCGCGCCTGAGCGCCGCCTCGCTCTCGCTTCGCGTCACCTCGGCCCGCTCGAACGCGTCCGCTTCGGCCGGCGTCACGGCTTCGAGGAACGCCGCGGCCACCAGCGCGTCCACCGGGGCCGCGAGCACGTTCTGGCATCGCGGCAGGCCACGGTCCTGCTCAAGACTGCGGCAGATATAGCGCGCCCGGTTGTGGTACTATACGGTCATCTTGCGGCCGCAGGCCCCGCAGTGGACGAGGCCGTGCAGCAGGGCAGCACCGTCGCGCGGCACGCCCCGCGTGCCCTTGCGACGGTAGTCGGCGTGGTTGTCCTGCAGCGTGGCCACGATCGCCTCGTGCGTCTCCCAGCTGATGTAGGCGGGAAAGCGGTCCCGGACGACGACGCGCCATTCGGCTCGCGGGCGCGTGCGGACCTTGGCGCGGCCGCCGTCGGGCGGGCGCGCCGCAGCCGTACGCCCGTAGACGAACGCGCCCGCATAGGCTGGCTGCCGCAGGATCCTGCAGATCGCGTTCTTGGTCGGCGCGCGCCAGCAGAGGCCGCCTTGTGGCCCCTCGCGCCGGGGCAGGGCGAGCCGGCGAGCCAGCAACACCCGCAGCACCGCTTGGGCCGAGCGGCGCTCGAGGAAGGTGGAGAACACCAGCCGGATGCGGTCCTCCACCTCGCGGTCGGGCGTGATGACGACCACCCCCGTCGGGTCGCGCTCGAGGCCGACCGGCAGTGGCAGCGCCAAGTCGCCGCGGCCGGCCTTGGCGAGCAGCCCGGCGGTGAGCCGCCCGCGGAGCGTGTGCATCTCCACCTCGGAGATCGTGCCCTTGAGGCCGAGCAGCAGCCGACCGTTGCCAGTCGAGGGATCATAGACCCCGTCCCGGTCGGCGATGAGGCAGCGGCGGTACCCGCACAGGTCGAGCAGGGGGTACCAGTCCGAGCAGTTCCGGGTCAGGCGGGTAACCTCGTAGGATAGCACGATGCCGACCTCGCCGAGGCCGACGCGGGCGAGCAATTCCTTGAAGCCCGAGCGGTTGGCCGCGGTCGCGCCGCTCTCGCCGAGGTCCTGGTCGATCACCTCGACGTCGGCCGCGTGCCAGCCGAGTTCAACGGCGCGCTGCCGGAGCGCGTACTGCAGGCGCAGGCTCTCTCCGTTGCCCAGCACCTGGTGCGGCGTGGACTGGCGGACGTAGATCAGGGCGCACCGCGACAGGTGCGCCGGCGTGATGAGATCGGAGTGCATCGCTCACCTCCCGCAGCGCCGACGCGAGCGCGGCGAGGGCGTCCTCGCGTCGGGCGTCCGACAGGCGGGACCAGACCTCTCCGGGGCGGACGCGCATGCCAGCGCCTCCCTGATCTCTCGGACGCGGGCGAGGAGAGAGGCCACAGCGTCGCCCGTGAGCTTGCTCCGCGGCGCATCGGGGGCGGCACGGAGGCTCGTGCTGGAGATCGGGATCATCAGCAGCGCCGTGCCACCGTGCCTCACGTAGACGTGGCCACGAGCGAGGCGTGAGCCGGTCATCGAGACCAGCGGCAGGTCTTTGCCGAACAGCGGGTGGCGTGGGTCAGTGACGCGCACCGAGACATCCCCCGCCTCGGCGCCGCCCACCGCATCGGCGGGGGCATCAAGGATCCTCGTCGCTCGAATACCGCCCAGGCTGGTTCGAGGTGGTGCGCCACGTCCGCCCCGCGTTCTCCTGCCGGACCTGCGAGGCGATGACGCAGGCACCGATGCCCTCGCTGCCGATCGAGCGCGGCAGGCCGGGGCCTGGGCTGCTGGCCCATGTGCTGGTCTCGAAGTACTGCGACCACATCCCGCTCTATCGCCAGTCGGAGATCTACGCCCGCGACGGTCTGGACCTGCCGCGCGGGCTGCTGGCGGGCTGGGTCGGCAGGTCGGCTGCGCTGGCCGAGCCGATGGCCGCGTATATCGGCCGCCATGCCCTGGCAGGGCCCAGGGTGCATGCCGACGACACGCCGATGCCGATGCTCTCGCCTGGAAAGGGCAGGACGCAGGCGGCGCGGTTCTGGGCCTATCTCCGCGACGATCGACCATTCGGCGGGACCGACCCGCCCGCGGTGCTCTACGAGTTCACGCCGGACCGGAAGGGCGAGCATCCGCAGCGGCGCCTGCGCGACTTCCAGGGCATCCTGCAGGCCGACGCCTATTCCGGGTTCAACGCGCTCTACGAGAGCGGCCGCGTGGTCGAGGCGGCGTGCTGGACGCATGCGCGGCGCTACTTCCACGACGAGCTGTTGGCCAATGGCAGCCCGATCGCGCGCGAGGCGATCGAGCGCATGCAGCCGTTGTTCGCCATCGAGGCCGAGGTCCACGGCCAGCCACCGGAGGCGCGTCTCGCTGCCCGCGAGGCCCGCTCGGCGCCGGTGATGGCCGACCTGCACGCCTGGCTGGAGGCGACGCTGCGGCGGATCTCCGGCAAGTCGGACCTGGCCAAGGCGATCCGCTACACCCTGGCGCAGTGGGGTGCGCTGACGACGGTGCTGAGCGACGGCCGCGCCTGCCTGCACAACAACGCCGCCGAGCGGCGGATGCGGCCGCTCGCGCTGGGCCGGAAGAACTACCTGTTCGCCGGGTCACTCGAGGGCGGCAGGCGGGCCGCGATCATCTACACCCTGGTCGGCACCGCGGAGCTCAACGGCTGGGATCCGCAGGCGTATCTCCGCGTCCTGCTCGACCGCATCGCCGATCACCCGATCAATCGCATCGGCGATCTCGCGCCTTGGAACCTGCGGCCCGACACAGCCTGATCACCGTCAAGCCGCCGACGCCGTAGCCGTCAGCGCACGCTTACGGTCGGATGGAGCTTCACGCTCCGCGTCGCCGCCTACAACCTCGTCCGGCTGCCGAAGCTGTTGGAGGCGCCTGCCTGACTGGCGCCGCAACGAGCCTCAACGCGGCAGTTCGCGGCGGTTGGCCACCGAAAACCACGCCCATCGGTCCGCCAAGCACCTCGCAGAAACTGCGCCGGCCGGGAAAACCAAGCCCTTGGCCGCGAATTTCCGCAGCCTGCTAGATCAGGCTGGCGGCGACGACCGCCCCCGCGATGGCCAATACCAGGATGGCGGCGGCGGCGCCTTCGCGGAAAACGTCCTCGATCCGGTCCAGATCCTCGCCGATGACGGTTTGCGGCTTCGGGCGCGATCGGCGCAGCGACCGTGACCCGGCACGCTCGGCGGCCCTTGCCGCAGCGCTCAGGGCCGCCATCCAGCGTTGCACCGGGCCAAGCGCATCGCCTGCTGACAGGCCGGGCGCCTTCAGCCCGACCGCGACCGCGCCCGCAATCAACAGCGCCGCAAGCCCCAGCGGCCAGGCCTCGAAGATCAGCGACCGCAGGTCTGCGGTCAGCGGGATCGTGCCGGTGATCCTGGCGTACAGAAGCCAGGGCAGCCACAGCGCCGCCCCGGACAGGGCGAGGAACGGCAGGGCCATCAGCAGCGGCGGGCGGCAGCGCGATTTCGCCCTTGGCAGCACCGCCAGACAGCGCGCCATCGCCAGCGCCGTGGTTAGCGCCGAGAGGCCGATCAGCGTGGCCCCGAAGGCTCCGGCCTGGTCCTTGAGCGCTGACTTGACCAGCGCCCCGGCCAGTAGCTGCATCCCGGCCAGCGACAAGCCCAGCACCGCCATCCCCCCCAGAAGCCCCCAGCGCCAGGCCCGCCCGCAGACCGGCGCCAGCCCGACGCCCAGGAACAGCGCCCCCTTGGCCAGCCCGTGATGCAGCGCGAACAACGCCACCGCCGGCAGCACGGCCGCCGGCGCGCTGCCTTCGGCCAGGGCAAAGCCCAGAACCCCCATGACCAGGCCCATCTGGCTGACCGTAGAATAGGCCAGCACCGCCTTGGCGCCGGCCTGCGCCAGCCCCATCAGCGCCGCGAGGAAGAGGCCGGAAAAGCCCAGGATCATCAGGACATTGCCCGCGACCGCCGTCGGCATACCCAGCGGCAGGAAGGCCACAAGCCCGAAAATCCCGGCTTTGACGATGGAGCCCGACAGCACGGCCGAGGCCGGCACCGGCGCGGCCGGATGCGCCACCGGCAGCCAGACATGCAGGGGCATCAGCCCGGCCTTGATCCCGAAGCCCGCGATCAGCAATGGCACCGCCGCGGGATGCGCCGAAGGCAGGGCAAGGCCCGCGCGAACCGCCTCGATGCCTATGGCGCCGCCCGCCCCGAACGAGGCCAGCATCAGCCCGACCAGGATCGCCACCTCGCCGCAGACAGCGAGCACCAGATAGACCGTCCCCGCCCGCATGGAGGCGGGCTGGCGGTCATGGATCACCAGCGGATACGCCAGAAGCGAGACCAGCGCGAAGAACACGTAGAAGGTGACGATGTCGCCGGCGATAAAGACGCCGAGATTGCCGGCCAGGACCAGGTTCCAGAACAGCGCGAAGGCGGCGGGCCGCCCGTCGTGCCGCATGTAGAAGGCGGCATACACCCCGGCCCAGAACCACAGCGTCGCCGCACCGCCGAGAAACAGCGCGCCGGTTGCGCCCAGCTCCAGGCCGCTGTCCAGCAGCACCCCCGGCAGCGCGACGGGAACGTCGCGCGATGCGACGAGGGCCGCCGCCAAGGCCGGCAGTGGGCCAAGCGGCAGCAGCAGCACCATGCGCGGCCCCCAGCCCGGCAGCAGGGCCAGCCCCGCCAGGAGCATCGGCCAGAGTACGGCCAGCGGCAAAAGCACCGTCGGATCGGCGGTCATCGCAGATAGCCCTGTCCGACCAGCGTGGCCCAGCCGAGCGGGCTGAAGGACAGCGAGGCGAAGATGCCAGCCCCCAGCGACACCACCGCCGTCACCACAGCGGGCAGGATCAGCATCCGGTCGCGGGTGGTGGCCAGCTCGGCGATGGCGGGCCGGCCGGGGGGCGGCGGCAGCAGCCATGCGCGGTACAGCAGCGGCAGGAAATAGGCGGCGTTCAGCAGCGACGAGCCCGCCAGCACCGCGACCGCCCAGGCCGCATCCGACTGCAACGCCCCGACCCCGAGATACCATTTCGAGATGAAGCCGGCCACCGGCGGCATCCCGATCATTCCCAGCGCCCCGACCGAGAACGCCGCCATCGTCGCCGGCATCAGCCGGCCCGCGCCGTCCAGCTCGGCGATCGCCGTGATCCCCATCCTGTTGGCAAGCGCGCCAGCACACATAAACAGCGTGATCTTCATGATGCCCTGATGCACCAGATGCACCAGCCCGCCGATCACCGCGAAGGGCCCAACCAGGCTGGCACCCAGGACGATGTAGCTGACCTGGCTGACGGTGGAATAGGCCAGCCGCTTCTTGAGGTCGCTCTGCATCAGCGCCCGCGCGGAACCGTAGAGGATCGTCGCCGACGCAAGGGCGGCCAGTGGCACACCCAGGCCCAGTTCGGCCACGGTGCCGATGCCGTAGACATCGTAGATCACGCGCACGATGCCGAAGGCCCCGGCCTTGACCACCGCGACGGCGTGCAGGAGCGCGCTGACGGGGGCGGGGGCGGCCATCGCCTCGGGCAGCCAGCCATGGAAGGGGATGATCGCCGCTTTGACCCCCAGCCCGCCGATACACAGGATGAAGATCAGCGTCAGGGTCAGGGGCGGGATGGCGCCCAGATTGGCGGGGGCGGAAAACTCGATCGCGCCGACCAGCGATTGCAGCCACAGGATCCCGGCCAGGAAGGTGACGCTGCCGGCAAGCGTGTAGGTCAGATAGGTCTGCCCCGCGCGCAGCGACTTGTCGTCACCCCGGTGTGTCACCAGCGGCCAGGTCGCCAGCGTCAGCAGTTCGTAGAACAGGAAGAAGGTGATCGCGGTGCCCGACATCGCCACACCGGTGGCCGCCAGCACGCACAGGTTGAAGAAGCCGAAGAAGCGCGGCAGGTTCGGACCCCGGTCGAAATAGGCGATGGCGTAGATCGTGGTCAGCAGCCACAGAAACACCGAAAGCGTCACGAACAGCAGAGCCAGCGGGTCCAGCCGCAGCACGAAATCGTAGCCCGGCAGGAACTCATAGCGCCATTCGAACACCACGCCCGCCTGCGCCTGCAACAGCAGGTATGCCACCACCAGGAGCTTCACGAAGGCCACGCCGATGTTCGCCCCATTGCGCCACGCCGAGAGACGCTCGGGCAGGGCAAAGCTGACCAGAGCGGCGACGACCGGCAGCAGGACCAGCAGAAGCGGCGCGAAGGTCATCATGGCGCGGCCACGCCCGGGGCGGCCCAGGGCGCGGCAATCGCCGACAGAGTGTCCAGCGCGCTGCCGGCGAAACCTATGACGATGGCCAGCCCCGCCAGCACCAGCGGCGCCGCCGTGCACACCCCGCGAATCGCAGGCTCACGCGGCGCCGGCCCGGCGCCAAAGCAGGCCGAGAGCGCCCGGAAGAAATAGACCGCCGCAAGCAGACCGCCCAGAATCATTACTCCGGCATAAAGGAAGGCGCCCTGCGCGATCGCCGCGTTCAGAAGCAGGAACTTGCCGGTGAACCCGCCCGAGGGCGGCAACCCCATCAGCGACACCGCTGCCAAGCCGAAGGAGGTCACCGTCATCGGCATCGCCTGCGCCAGCCCGCCCAGATCGCCGATCCTGTGGCCGGCGGCGGCCTTCAGCATCAGGCCCGCGGCAAGAAACATCGACGCCTTGGCCAGCATGTGCGCCACCGCATGCATCATCATCCCGGCCCAGGCACCGGACGGGTCCGGCGCGCCTGCGACCAGCGGAAAGGCCAGGAACAGGTAGCCGACCTGCGCCACCGTCGAATAGGCCACCAGCGCCTTCAGCCGTTGCTGCCGCATCGCCTGGACCGAGCCGTATATCACCGCCAGCGCCCCCGCCCCGCCCAGCACATGCAGCGCGGGCTGGCCGGTGACGGCCGGAAAGGCCTCAAACCAGAGCCGCAGCAGGATGACAAATCCCAGCTTGACCGCGATCGCCGACAGCAGCGCGCTGGCCGGGGCGGGGGCGGCGGCGTGGGCGGGCGGCAGCCAGCCATGCATCGGAAAAAGCGCGGCCTTGATCAGAAGTCCCGCCGTCATCAGCCCCAGCGCCAGCATCGTCGCCAGATCGGGCTGTGCGACCTGCGAAAGCAGGGTGACGTCCACGGTGTTGTAACGCGCCACCAGAAGCGCCACTCCCAGGAGGTAGGCCAGCGAGCCGACCAGCGCGATCATGAAATAGCGCAGCGCCGCCTCCAGCGAGCCCATCGCCGCCAGCGCCACGGCGGCCAGGCTGACCATCTCCAGCGTGACATAGAGGTTGAACAGATCGGTGGTCAGAAAGCCCGCATTCGCCCCCGCCCAGAGCAGATAGATCAGCGGCCAGAAGGTCTCGGCCTGGGCTGCGTTGCCGGCCTTTTCGGGCGGATCGACCAGCGCGTGCAGGCCGACCGCGCCGATCACCAGCGCCGTGGCCGCCACCATAAGCCGCGCTACCCCATCGGGGCGCAAAAGGATGCCCAAGGGCAAGTCCCAGTGACCGATCAGATAGGCCGCATCGGGCGACACCAGCACCAGCCAGAACGCCAGCCCCGCCATCGCGGGCACCGCCAGCAGGATCAGCCA
Organism: Rubritepida flocculans DSM 14296; assembly: GCF_000425365.1. Classification (GTDB taxonomy): domain Bacteria; phylum Pseudomonadota; class Alphaproteobacteria; order Acetobacterales; family Acetobacteraceae; genus Roseococcus; species Roseococcus flocculans. The sequence goes on from NZ_AUDH01000031.1 coordinate 22,099, forward strand.
GCGCGCGGCCCGCCCCGCCAGCAGGGTGGCCAGCATGAATCCGAGCGGCACCGCCACCAGAAGGTCAAGCGGGCTCATGGCCCGGGCTTTCCGCCGTCGGGGCGGGTGGCGGCTTTCGTCGCCGCGCGCGCCTCGGCCAGCCGCACGATCATTGCCGCGCCGAAGGCGGTCAGCGCAACGGCCACGACGATCCCGGTGATCACCAGCGCCTGCGGGAATGGATCGGTCGCGTCGGGCCCTCGGCCCAGCCCGCCCAGGATCAGGAAGATGCCTGCCCCGACCACATTGATCGCAAGAAGCTGGCGCAACGGATGGCGCAGGGTGATGAAGGCAAAAAGACCCAGTCCGGTCAGGACCGCGCCCGTCAGGGCGTAAACATGCCCCGTCACCATGAACTCGGCCTCAGCAATCGCTTTTCCTTTCGGTGCCACCAGCCGGGTCCGCCAACCCGATGACATTGGGCCCTGTCACCAGCAGCGCCAGCGTGGCCCCGATCGAAAGGAACAGCGAGTATTCGATCGAAAGCATCGCCGCCTTGGCCAATCCCTCAGGATAGACCAGAAAGCCTCCGAACCCCGTTCCGGCCAGACCGATCAGCAGAAACACCAGCGGTCCCAGGACCAGCGCCACCCGCAGCCCAGGAAGGTCGCTGCGCGGCAGGCCGATCGCGCCGCCTATCGCCGACACTATCAGCCCGCCCGCAAGAACGGTGCCGGCCTGAAAGGCTCCGCCCGGCACGTCCGATCCGGCCCAGACCAGATATGTCGCCATCACCAGCGCCACCGGCAGCAGAAACCGCGCGAAACTGCCGGCCACCCGGCGCATCGGCCCATCGGCCATGCCGAGATCAGCCGGACGGCCCGGCCAGACCCCGGCGGGCGCCAACGACCAGACCGCGACCAGCGCGCCCAGCAGCACGAAGCTTTCCAGGAGCGTGTCATAGGCGCGAAAGGCCAGCAGGACACCGGTCACCCGGTTCTCGATGCCAAGCGCCGGCATCAGCGGTGTGATCGCGCGGTCAAGCCCGCTTTCCGGCGGGATCGACAGCACCGCCGCGGCCAGCAGCAGCACGAAGCCCCCGCAGGCCGCAAGGGCGCCCACCCGCAGCCACGCGGACGTATCGGCGCAGGTCGCGTCATCGCCCAGCGCCAGAAGCCGCGCCCGGGCCAGGATCAGAAGGACCCCGGTGACCCCGGCGCCGAGGGCGATCTCGGCCAGCGCCACGTTGACCGCATCGAGCCCCAGCCAGGCCAGACCCAGGAGGTTGCCGAAGGCGATGAAGAAGGCGATGGCCGCCAGCGCGTCGCGCACGAAAAGCGCGATGCCCGCCGTACCGAGGATCAACAGGCACAGGATGATGTCGAAGGCAGCGGTCAAGGCCGGTCGCCGTCCGGATGGCTGCGGGTCCCGTCCAAGCGGGCCTGCCGGGCCAGCAGTTGAGAGGTGATGCCGGCCGCGATCACCGCGAACAGCCAGACCAGCGCGATCTTGGCGGCCACTGCCAGCGAACCCCAGTGGAGCGCCGCCGCCAGCGCCACCAGCCCGAGCCCGAGGTTGTCGGCCTTGGTCAGCGCATGCAAACGCGAGGCGGTGTCAGGAAAGCGCAGGAGACCCAGCGAGCCTGCCCCATAGAAGGCCAGCCCCGTGCCCAGCAGCGCCAGAACCGCCAGATCGATCCAGCTCATCCCCTGCCCTCCGGCCGGTCGCCGGGCTTGGCGGCGCTGCGCGCGAAGGCGGTCACCGCGACGGCGGCCAGCAGCGTGCCGATCAGCGCCGCGTCCAGCATCGCCGCATCGCGCCGCGCCGCGCCGAGGACCACCGCCACGCCGATCACTCCGGTGCCGGCCAGTTGGGCGGCCATGATCCGCTCCACCGGACCGGGGCCGCGCCAGCAGCGCCCCAGCGCGACCGCGACGCTCAGAAGCAGGAAGACGGCCGCAAGCGTAAACCAGTCAGCCATTCGCGACATCCTGGCTGTCAATGCGCCGGTCGAACAGGCCAAGAATCCGGCGTTCATCGGCCTGCATCCTGTCGGCAGAGTATCCCGTGACGTTCAGAAGGTGGACGTCCATCGCCGCGTCGCCGGATCCCGCCGCGAGGCTTCCGGGCAGGATGCTGACCACCCCGCCCAGCAGCACACCGGCCGCTTCATTCCGGTTGGTGAGTTCAGCGCGCACCCAGCCAGGCGCGATCGGCAGGCGGGGGTCGAGGGCACGCCGCGCGACATCAAGCCCGCCCATGAAGGCCTGCGCCAGGAAACGCGGCATGAACCCTGCCACCCGCCAGAGGACGACGCCAGGCTGGTCCACGGGATACAATCGCAGACTGAGCAGCGTCGCGGCGGGAACCGCAACCCCCCCGTAGATCAGCGCATCCGCCGCCCCACCCGTCAAGGTGACCCAGAGCAGCGCGAAAATCACCGACCGGTTCAGCACTGAGGCAAGGCGCATCAACTTCGAATACCTTATGTTTGCCCGGTTGGATGACAATTGCTTTGCGAGGTTGCGGCGACCGGAGAACTAATAATCGCCCGTGGGCAGCGCTTACCTCCCCGCGGACGGGCCACCCGACCGAGAGCGGCACAACATACCGCGCCAGGCGGATGCCGCAATAGCGTCCCGGGCCGCCGATGGCGGCCGGCGACCACCAGGACCTTGCGCGCCATCGCGACGCAGCGGGTCGGCCGCCGGTCGCGACAATCAGAGGTCGAACGGGCCACTCGGCATCGGCTTGCGCTTGCGGCGGCCCGGATCGTTGCCGTCGTCGCAGCGACCATCGTCACGGCAGGGGCGGCTGTCGCGTTCCCGCGGCGGCGGAGGGCCATCGCCGCGCGCCGCCGGGCGGGCAGACGCCGCGTATGGTCCTGCCGACATGCCCATCGCATTCATGCCCGATGCCCCGCAAGGATCCGACGCGATCCAGAGCGAGGTTCGGGTTGCTGATGCGATGGGGGCCAGGATCGGCAGGTTCGACCGGCCCACACCCGGGCATGACGGCCAGACTGCACGGGGAACCCATCTCGGGCAGGCGCCGGGCCGACCAGGGACGGGAAGCGGAAGTCGAGCTGCCCTCGCGGCGGCATCCCCGCGAGGCCGGACCGTTTCGCGACGGACCCGCCTCCGGCCTCGGGCGGCTGGCGGGTCATCCGGGCAGCGCCGCCGGAACCGGCAGCAGGAACGCCGCCCAGGCCGCCGCCAGGCCAAGAATGAGCCCAGGCACCACCCGGCCGGCAAAGCCGCCGCGCCCGAGCGTCACGGCCAGGACGACCCGGGCACCGGTGTTGGTGCTGATCGCCGCAAGGATCGGCAGCACCGCCTCCTGCGGCGCGATCTGGCCCGCCCCGACCATCAGCGCGACCGAGATTGCCGCCGATTGCGTGTTGACGATGCCGGCCAGCGCGGCGGCCGCGATCATGGCATTCAGCCCGAACTCCTGCTGCACGGCGGTGGACGCCAGCATGATCCCGGCCAGGGCCGCCGAAAAGGCCAGCGCCCCGGTCAGGCTGATCACGCGCGGCTGCACGACCGGGGTGGCGCCCTGGTCTGGCGGAGGGTTCTCAGCGCAGACCGGCGGCGCTCGCAAGGCCGCAATCGTCCATGGCGCGGCATAAAGGACTGCCGCCAGACCCCCGGCCAGCAGTGGCAGCGCCATCGCGTTCAGCGTGGCCACGCTGGCCGCCGCCAGCACCACCGACATCGTGACGACCGTCGAGAGCGAGGACAGACAGGCCCCCGCGGCCGCCCCCCGCATCTGCGCAGGTGCCGAGCGCGTCCGCCGGGCCATGTCACGGATGGTCGCCGTGCTGGAGACGAAACCCGAGGCGAAACCGGTCAGCGCCAGTCCGTGTTGCGCCCCGTAGAGCCGCACCGCCACATGGCCGGCTGCGGCGATGACCATGACCATGATCACCACCGACCACATCAGATAGGGGTTCAGCACGCCGTACGGGCCGAAGGTCCGGTTTGGGAGGATCGGCAGCACCACGAGGGTCGCGGCCGCAAGCATGAGCCCATCGCGCAATTCCTGCTCGGTCATGACTGACCGCACGAAGCCGTGTAGAAAAGCCCGCGACGCCAGGAGCACCGCCACCACGACGCCGGCCCCGGCGGCCACCACGGGATGTGTCACCGAAAGCCCGCCCAGCAGCACGGTCATCACCAAGGCGACCTCGGTGGTCAGGCCGATGTTTTCTGACTTGTCGCGCCAGTAGGCCAGCCCAGCCAGCAGCAGGATGCTGATGATGGCGGTGGCCAGCAGGATGACACCGCCGGCCTGCTGCGCAATGGCGCCCAAAAGCGCCGTGATGGCAAATGTTCGGATCCCGGCCAAAGACTTGACGTCGGACGACATGCGCCGCTCGCGCTCGGCCCCGATCAGGAGGCCGATCCCAAGCGCTTCGGCGAGGTTGAACAGGATCAGCGCCTCCTGGTTCATCGGCGGGCCTGGCAGACGTTACCCTCGGGTGCGCGGACGAAGGCGGGCGAGCGCCCGATCCCGGGGGGGGCAGAAATCCTGATGGAAGTCGTCGGCCATGGACCGGCTGGGGTGGTCGTGGCGAAGCGTGAGGCCGCGAGCGACACCTCGGCGAAGCCGCCGAAGTGGCAGCGCACGCCATGGCGGATCGGTTCGAGAGTCTCGAAGCGGGTGGCGCGCGACGCGGCTTGGACGCCACCGCGCTCGGCTGAGCGGTGACCGACGGCGACGAACACCGCGACCTGCCCTCCGCCGGTGATCGTGGTGGTCAGGCCGTTGCCCCAGAGGATGTCCACCATCTCCGGCATGGTGGCGCCGCCGTGGCTCCGCAGCCCGCGTGGCACGCCGCTCCGCGCCAGGGCGAACAGATCGTGCTCGTGCATCACGCGCGGCACCCCCGGCCGCACCGTCTCGTTCGCCACCATGATCTATCCCTCCGGCGAATATCGTCCGCCTACGCAACGAAAGGCGGTCCCGCGCGATCAGTCGATCGACCGCCTCGGCGCGCCGTCCTCGGCTCCGAGTAGCCGTGCAACATCGCACATAGGCTTTGTGCGCATGGCCATGATCCGCCTCATGCTCGGCCCCTCGCCGAATGGCTCTCACGCTGCGTCACACTTGTCCAGGAGGCGCTCTCAGCCCAGGCGCTTCGCCGCCTCCATCGCTGCCTCGACGTCGGCCCGAATCGCCGCCTCATTCAGCAGGACAATGGCGCGTGGCCCGACCCGGAGGCGGCCGAGACGGACGAGGTCCGCCAATTCACGCGACACCGCCTCGCGTCGCGCCCCGATCCGCGACGCGAGTTCGGGCCGGGTCGGCGGCGGTGAGATTGCAAGGCCGCCTCCTGCCTCCGGCGGGCGAGGCCGCGCAAGACGAAGCAACTCGGCGCAGAGTCGCTGCCGCGTCGGCAGCACGGCGTATTCGAGTAGGCGTCGATTCTGGCTCCGCACCCGCTCCGCCAGCACCGCGATCAGCCGCCGCCCGAGCGGTGGCGAAGCCAGGATCAGCTCCACGAAGGCGTCGCCCGGCATCACCGCAATCACCGCGCGATGGAGGGCGTGAATGCCAGCCGAAGGGGAAACGGCGGGGCCCGCGAAGGCCGCCAGCTCGCCCACGAAGGCGCCCGGGCCCACCTCGGCCACGATCTTCTCCCGCCCCCCGCTCGATCGCATGAGGACCCGCAGCGGCCCGCCACGCAGGACCACGCGCACCTCGGTGGAGGGGCAGTCGAAGTCGAGCACCAGCTCGCCGGCAGCGACTTCCACGACCCGCGACGCAGCCTCCGCACGGGCGAGCGTCGCGGCGTCCGCCTCCCTGAAGAAGGCAAGTCGTCCGAGGCCCGGCGCGAGGCGTTCCTTGTCCACCGCGGTTCCTTAACTGGCTGCGGCGGGTAGTATTCCGTGCGATGGCCTTTCGCGCCACCGAGAAGCGGTGGTCTCGATGGCGGCGAGGACGGGAGGCGCTCCCTCAGATGCTGCGCTCCAGGGCGGCGATGCGGTCGCGCACGGCCAGGCGCTCGCGCTTAAGGACGCCGAGTGCGGCAGAGTCCGGCCGCGGTCTCGCCGCCGCCTCCGCGATCCGGCGCTCCAGAACTGAATGGTGAAGCCAGAGCCGCGACATGAGCCAGGTCAGGCTTGCCAAGACTTGAGGCGGCTTATCGCTGGATTGCGGCGCGCTTCGCTCGAACGACAGCCGTGTGGGAAACAGTCGGTACCCTTCCCGCAGGGCCTGGTGGTGGCACGTGATGGCGGTCGGCCTCGAGGCGGTCGGGGGACGAGCGTCGGCGGTCATGGTCGGCGTCTCCGTCTTTGGTGCCCTGAGGATCGGGCACGCAAGGTGAAGGTCCGACATCGCACCGCCCCGTCATCAGAGCGCGGCACCAGAGGCTACCCGGACCTAACGCTCATGACATTCGGACCGAAGGTACGTGGTTCAATGGAGCGTAGGCCGAGACCGTGCGGAACAGCACGCGGCACGCGTGTCTGCCGTTGCGGGGCGCGGGCGATATGGCGATATCCACGACAAGACGGATCCCGGGCTCCTCTGGTGCGCCAAGCTGCATCATGTCGGACCGTCTAACCCTCGCGCGGAGCCCGGTCGCGCGGAGCCCGGTCCCCTCATGGATATCCTCGACGCCTTCGCCGGCTGGCTCGGCAAGACCGCCAAGACCCACAACCTGGAGACCATGAAATGATCCGCGACTTCTTCCTTTGGCTCCTGACCAGCCTCGTAATCGATCCGATCCAGGCCGAATGGGGCGCACGCCTGCAGGCCGCCGGCGCATCTCAGCCCGTCGTGGCGGAGATGACGCGCTGCACCACCGAGGCCGGGCCGGCACTCGCTGCTCGTGCGGCCGATGACCCTTGGTGGGGGATCACCACTGCCGCCGGCGTGATGATCGGCTTCCGCGATGGCGTTGCAGTCGTCGCGGAGTCGACACCGGGCTGCACAGCAGCCGTGGCAGCGGCACGGCCGTTCCTCGAGGGCCTCCGATCCTAAGGCGGGTGACCGGGGGATTCGCAGAGGTGGCCATCACCAGAGGTGGATTCCGCCGCATGATGTGAGAATGCGTCGGCACCGCGAGCGCTTCCGCGGCGCCGACCTAGACAGAAACTCCCTCGGCTTGTGGTTCGAGGGAGCACTTGAAGCCGAGCTTTGTGATTTGGGCGGCGAGGTGGCGTGCCTGCTGTTCTGGCGAGCGTTGGTGGAAGTGATTTGGTCCGAGATCGTGCCAGAAGGTTCCGTTTTGGAGCATGTGCCAGACGGCGGTGAGGATGGAGGCGGCGACGGCGCAGATGGCTTTTTTCGGTCCGCGGCGCTGTCGCAGATGGTGGAACTGGGCGCGGAGATAGCTGTCCTTCTTGCGGGTGGCGGCCCAGGCGCACTGGACGAGGGTGGTCTTGAGCCAGGGCGCGCCCTTGCGCAGGCGGTTGGA
>NZ_AUDH01000032.1 GCF_000425365.1 Rubritepida flocculans DSM 14296
TTGACGTAGGGCTTCACGTAAGCCGCCGGGATCAGTCGCACCTCATGACCAAGCGCCCGTATCTCGCGCGCCCAGTGATGCGCCGTGCCGCAGGCCTCGATGCCCACAAGGCAAGGTGGCTGCGCACGGAAGAAGTCCAGCACCTCGGCCCGCCCGAGCTTGCGCCGCATCACGGCGCGTCCGCTGGCGTCAACTCCATGCGCCTGGAACACGCGCTTGGCGATGTCCAGACCGATCGTGGTAATCTCCATGGTGGACGGCTCCTCTGCTCGCTGACGTCAACAGCCGCGAGCCTGGCACATCGATGCCGCTCAGGGGCCGTCCACCGCATCAGTTTCGGCCGCTCGTTGCGCGGACGTATGTGCCAGTCTGGCTGCGAGACCGGCGGAAACCCTGCGCCTCACGGCGTGACTCACCGTCAGGGAGACCATTCGCGTCGCATGGAAATGGCGTGGCGAAGAGAACCGGGAACGAACACTCTCTGGCCGAGCGCCCGCCCGGAGCGGCAAACAGGATCCAACGCATGCCGCGATCAGCCGCCGGCGCCGAGGTCCGGACCGTCGAGCAGCACCCGGGCCCAGGCTAGCGCGAGGCGGAGCCGTAACAGGGCTTCGAGAGCCGCCAAGCCCCAGTGGAGACCTCTGCGAAACGGCTTGTCGGTGCTGATGAACGCTGATTCGCTTCGTGGGTCGGCAATGGTGACGAGGCGGCGATGGGTCAGCGGCGGATCGGACAGGGCAGCCTGGCGGAGGCGCTGCTGCCGGCGGGTGCCGGTTCCAATCGGCGGCTGGAGCGCATCGCCGGCCTGATCGACTGGGCACCGATGGAGCGCCTGCTCGCGCCGCTGCGCGCGCCGATAGGGCGGCCCGGCTACCCGCCGCTGGCGCTCTTTCGCGCGCTGCTGCTGGCGCAGTGGTACCAGCTCTCCGATCCCGGCCTCGAGGAGGCGCTGGCCGACCGGCTGTCGTTCCGTCGCTTCTGCGGCTTCGGCCTCGATGACGCCACGCCGGACGAAACCACGCTGTGCCGTTTCCGCGGCGCGCTGGCCGAGCGCGGCCTGGCCGAGGCGCTGTTCGCCGAGCTGAACCGCCAGCTCGACACGAAAGGCCTGGTGCTGAAGGCCGGCACACTGATCGACGCGACGCTGGTCGAGGCCGCCGTCGCCCGCCCGCCGCTCAGCGAGGGCGAGGTCTCCATCAAGGACCCGGAGGCCGGCTTCACGCGGCGCGGCCAGCGCAGCTTCTTTGGCTTCAAGGCGCATGTCGCGGTGGATCTCGGCTCCGATCTGATCCGCGACGCCGTGCTGACCGGTGCCGATGTCGGCGACAGCCTCGTCGCCGACGGCCTGGTGCAGGGCGACGAAGCGGCGGTGTTCATGGACAAGGCCTATGACAGCGCGCCTCGGCGTGAGGCGCTGGCCGCGGCCGGCATCGCCGACGGCATCATGCATCGCGGCCATGCGCGCCGCCCGCTCACCGCCTGGCAGCGCTGGATGAACACGGCGCTGGCGCCGATCCGCGGCCAGGTCGAACGCGCCTTCGGCACGCTCAAGCGCAGCTACGGCTGGCGCCGTGTCCGCTACCGCGGACTGCTGCGCAACGGCGCCCATCTGCACCTGCTCTGCACCGCCATGAACCTCCGCCGCGCCGAACGGCTCCTCGCCTGACAGGAGACGTGCGCCCAACGCCCAGCCGACAGACATCGAAACCGAACACAAAGGCCGCTTACAGGCCGCCGCCACGCCTCCATCACACGATCAGGCGGGTTTCGCAGGGGTCTCCAGTGCAAGCGCCGCCCCACGGTGCCATCGCAGTAGCACCATACCAGCAATGCAACGCCCGCCGCGGCGGCCTGGCTCCCGGCCAAGTGCCCCTCCGGTGCGAGTGCGGCCAGTACGGCGCCGACAGGCAGCGTCGCGGCAGCGAGGGCCACGGCCTCCGCCAGCGGTGCTGGAAGCCTCCATCGCGGCCCGGCTTGGCCCGGTGCCGGCTGGTCCTCCGCGCGGTGTGGGCGGCCGGATCTCACAGCTCGACCCGGGTGCCGAGTTCGACCACGCGCGGCGGCAGGATGCGGAAGTAGTCCGGCGCGCGCACCGCGTTGCGGGTGAGGAAGACGAACAGAGGCTCCTCCCAGGCCTTCAGCTCGGGCCGCATGGAGGGCACCGGCACCTCGCGGCCGAGGAAGAACGACGCCGCGTCCGGGTCGGGGCCGGCCTCGCGCCGGTGCAGCCGCAGCGCCGCCGGCACGTCCGGCGCCTCGGCGAAGCCGAAGCGGACCGTGACGTCGCGGACGCCGTCGCCCAGTTCCGCGACCGTGACCCGCTCGGCCTCCGCCACCCGCGGCACCCGCTCGGCGCGCACGTGCAGCAGCGCCACCGCCTCGTGCAGCACCCCGTTGTGGCGCAGGTTCAGCGCCAGCGCCGTCGGCACCACCTCGCGCTGTCCGGTCAGGTACACCGCGGTGCCCGGCACCCGCGGCGGCGCGCCGGGTGTGTCGAGGCCGGCGAGGAAGGCCGCGAGGGGCTGTGCGCCCTCGTCGCGGCGCGCCAGCAGGGCGGCGCGGCCGCGCCGCCAGACCAGCATCAGGGTCAGCGCCGCCGCGCCGACCAGCAGCGGGAACCAGCCCCCGGCCGGGACCTTGTGCAGGTTGCCCGCGACGAAGGCGAGGTCGAGCGCCAGGAACGGCCCGAGGACCGCCGCGGCCGCCGGCCACGGCCAGTTCCAGCGGCCGCGCGCCACCGCCGCGATCAGCAGCGTGGTCGCCAGCATGTCGCCGGCGACTGCGACGCCGTAGGCGTTGACCAGCGCCGCCGAACCGCGGAAGCCGAGCACGAGGCCGAGCACCGCGGCGGCGAGCAGCCAGTTCACCTGCGGCATGTAGACCTGCCCGGCGGTGCGCTCGGAGGTCTGGCGCACCTCGAGCCGCGGCACGGCGCCGAGCTGGATCGCCTGCTGCACCAGCGCGTAGGCGCCGCTGATCACCGCCTGGCTGGCGATCACCGTGGCCGCGGTGGCCAGCGCCACCGCGGGGTAGAGCAGCGGGCCGGGAAACAGCCGGAAGAAGGGCTACCGGCGGCCGCCGGGTCGTCCAGCACCAGCGTCGCCTGGCCGGGGTAGTTCAGCACCAGAGCCGGCATGACCACGGCGAACCAGTCGATGCGGATGGCACGGCGGCCGAAGTGGCCCATGTCGGCGTAGAGCGCCTCGCCCCCGGTGAGCGTCAGGAAGGCCGAGCCCAGCACCGCCAGCGCGCCCGCGCCCGGGTTCCCGGCGAGGAGGGCGAGGGCGTGGCGCGGATCGAGCGCGGCCAGCACCTCGGGGCGCCCGGCGACGCGGACGAGGCCCGCGAGCGCGAAGGTGGCGAACCAGGCTGCCGTCACCGGCCCGAACAGCCGACCCACGCGCTCGCTGCCGCGGCTCTGGATGGCGAACAGGCCGACCAGGACGGCTACCGCGACCGGGACGACGTAGGGCTCGAAGACCGGCGTGGCGACCGCCAGCCCCTCGACGGCGGAGAGCACCGAGATGGCTGGTGTGATCATCGCGTCGCTGAAGAAGAGCGAGGCCCCGGCGAGGCCCGCCACCAGCACGCCCAGGCGCAGCCGCTCCGGCGCGGCCGGCACGGCGAACGAGAGCAAGGCCATGGTGCCGCCTTCGCCCTGGTTGTCGGCGCGCATGACGAGGACGACGTACTTCAGCCCGACCACCAGCGCGACCGCCCAGAAGATCAGCGAGACCACGCCGAACACAGCTTCTGGGGCCACCGTCAGCGCCGCTGCCGGCGCGGCGCCGTGCCCGCCGGCCTCGTCGTCCGCGGCGGCACGCAGCGTCTCGCGGAAGGCGTAGATCGGGCTGGTGCCGATGTCCCCGAACACCACGCCGAGGGCGCCGAGCAGCAGCGCGGTGCCCGCCGGAGGGGCCGCGGCGGCCGGGATGGAGACGGCAGCGGGGGAGACACCGTCGGTGGTGCTTGGCATGGCCGGGCCCATCCGTTTCGAGCGCGGCCCCCTTGACTGCTGCTGTTCTGAAACGCGAGGCGCCCGCCGTGGTGCCCTGGCGCGGCAGTAGCCGGGAGATCCAGGCTGCCGCCTGCGCCCCGACGCGCCGGCCTCGCGGCGCGCCCGGTAGCGCCCTGCCGGCGGCGTCGGCCTTGCAGAACGCCGCGTGTCGCCCAAGCTGGCGCGGTGACGCCAAGCCACGCTGCAGCGTCATCCTCGCGACCGCTTCGCCGAGCCGTTGCGCCGCATCGCGCGGCGCAGCTGCGGAACAGGGCTGGCAAGACTTGCCGCACCTCGCGGCGTCGCCACGCTCGGTTCGTGGTTCGTGCCGAGGTGGGATGGCATGGGATCCTCCGCCGAGTGCCGTCGGCCTGTCGGGCGTCAAGGCGGCATGCGAGATTCGCCGCGCCGGCACGAAGACCATGCCAAGACGATCGCAGAGGCGGATTCCGCGCCCCGTCTTTATGCTGTTTTTATGCGCCCGCCTCCTCTTTCACATGGCGCCTTTACGCGCTCCCCTCCTACGGAACGCGGACTCAGGCCCTCTCTCCTGGAGTCCGCCATGCTCGATGTGATCCTGCTCGTCCTCGGCCTCGGCTTCTTCGGCCTGATGGCCGCCTACACGGTCGGCTGCGAGCGGGTCTGATCCCATGCCGCTCGACCTCATCCTGGGTGGCGGCGTCGCCGCCGCCTTGCTGCTCTACCTGCTGTGGGCGCTGCTGCGCCCCGAGGACCTCTGAGCCATGACCCTGATCGGCTGGGCGCAGATCGCCCTCGTCCTCGCCTGCGTCATTGCCGCCGCGATGCCGCTCGGGCGCTTCATCGCCCAGGTTTCAGCGGGTGAGCGCACATTCCTGCATCCGGTGCTCGGCCCGCTGGAGCGCATGATCTACGCTGCCGCCGGCGTCGATCCGAACCGCGGCCAGGGCTGGAAGGCCTACACGCTCTCGATGCTCGCCTTCAGCGCGGTCGGCTTCGCCTCGCTCTACGCCATCCTGCGGCTGCAGGGCGTGCTGCCCTTCAACCCGCAGGGCTTCAGCGGCATGGCGCCTTACCTCGCCTTCAACACCGCGGTGAGCTTTGTCACCAACACCAATTGGCAGGCCTATTCCGGCGAGTCCGCGGCCTCGTACCTCAGCCAGATGGCCGGCCTGACCGTCCACAACTTCGTCTCGGCGGCCACCGGCATCGCGCTTGCGCTCGCCCTGTCGCGGGCCTTCGCGGCCGGCGGCCTCAAGAATCTCGGCAACTTCTGGGCCGACCTCGTCCGGATGACGCTCTACGTCCTGCTGCCGCTCGCACTGATCGTCGGCCTCGCCTTCGTCGCCATGGGCATGCCGCAGACCCTCGGTGCCTATGTCGAGGCGCAAACGCTCGAGGGCGGGACGCAGGTAATCGCGCGTGGGCCCGTCGCCTTCCAGGTCGCGATCAAGCACCTCGGCACCAACGGCGGCGGCTTCTTCGGCGTGAACGCGCTGCACCCCTTCGAGGGGCCGAGTGCGCTGGCGACGGCGCTGCAGACCTGGAGCCACATCGTCATCCCCTTCGCCCTCTGCCTCACCTTCGGCGCCATCGTCGGCAACCGGCGTCAGGGATGGGTCCTGTTCGCTGTGATGATGGGCTTCCTCGTCGCGGCGACGGCGATCGTCTACGCCGCCGAGGCCGCGGGCAACCCGCTGCACCTGGCGGGCGGCGTGGACCCCGCGCTCGGCAACATGGAGGGCAAGGACGTCCGCTTCGGCCATGCCCTCGTCGCGCTGTTCACCGCGGCGACCACCGGCGCCTCCTGCGGCGCGGTGAACGCCATGTTCGACAGCTTCACCCCGCTCGGCGGGATGGTGCCGCTGTTCCTGATGCAGCTCGGCGAGGTGCTGCCGGGCGGCGTCGGCTCGGGCCTCTACGGCATCCTGGTCTTCGCCCTGCTCGCGGTCTTCATCGCCGGGCTGATGGTGGGCCGTACGCCCGAGTTCCTGGGCAAGAAGATCCAGGCGCGGGAGATCAAGCTGGCGATGCTGGCGGTGCTGGTGCTGCCGGCCACGATCCTCGGCTTCACCGCTGTCTCGGTGGTGTTGCCGATGGCCGTCACCTCGATCCAGGATGCCGGGCCGCACGGATTGTCGGAGGTTCTCTACGCCTACAGCTCCGGCGCGGGCAACAACGGCTCGGCCTTCGGCGGCCTGACGGCGGACACGCCCTGGTTCGACACCACCATCGGCCTCGCCATGCTGCTCGGCCGCTTCGCCTATGTCGTACCGATGATGGCGATCGCCGGCTCGCTCGCGGCAAAGGTCAAGGTGCCAGAGAGCGCCGGCACCTTTCCGACGCACACGCCGCTCTTCGCCGGGCTGCTCGCTGGCGTGATCCTGATTGTCGGCGGCTTGCAGTTCCTGCCCTCCCTCGCCCTCGGCCCGCTGGCGGAGCACTTCGCGATGCTCGCCGGCAAGACCTTCTGAGATCCCGAATCATGCCCGACGTCGCCTCCGCCATGGCCCACCAGGGCGAGAGCCGGCGCGCAATGCGCACCGCCTCCACCTTGGCCGACCCTGCCATCCTCTCCCGCGCCGCGCTGGACGCGATACGCAAGCTCGACCCGCGGATGCTCGCCCGCAACCCGGTGATCTTCGTCACCGAGGTCGTCTCCCTGCTGGTCTCCGTGCTTGCCGTCCGCGCCGCCCTGCTTGGCGAGCCTTGGGGCTTCCAGGCGGGTATCGCGGTCTGGCTCTGGCTCACCGTGCTCTTCGCCACATTCGCCGAGGCGGTGGCGGAGGGCCGCGGCCGCGCGCAGGCCGACAGCCTTCGCCAGACCCGCACCACGACGCAGGCCAAGCTGCTGGTCCGACCCGATGACCGGACGCTCTGGTTGCCCCGCGCCGCGACCGAGCTTCAGGTGGGCGACGTCGTGCTGGTCGAGGCCGGCGACCTCATCCCCTCCGATGGCGAGGTGATCGAGGGCATCGCCTCGGTGAACGAGGCCGCGGTGACCGGCGAATCCGCCCCCGTCATCCGCGAGAGCGGCGGCGACCGCAGCGCGGTCACCGGCGGCACGCTGGTGGTCTCCGGCTCGATCGTGGTGCGTGTTACCGCGGCACCCGGCTCGACCTTCCTCGACCGCATGATCGCGCTGGTCGAGGGCGCCGTGCGGCAGAAGACGCCGAACGAGGTCGCGCTCGACATCCTGCTGGCGGGCATGACGATCATCTTCCTGATCGCCGTGGCCACGCTGGTGGGCCTCGCCTCCTGGAACGGGCAGCCGCCCTCGGTGCCGGTGCTGGCGGCGCTGCTCATCACGCTGATCCCCACCACCATCGGCGGCCTGCTCTCGGCCATCGGCATCGCGGGCATGGACCGGCTGGTGCGCTTCAACGTGCTCGCGACCAGCGGTCGCGCGGTGGAGGCGGCGGGCGACGTGAGCGTGCTGCTGCTCGACAAGACCGGCACGATCACGCAGGGCAGTCGTCAGGCTGCCGCCTTCGTCCCTGCACCGGGCGTGCCCGAGCATGAGGTGGCCGAGGCCGCGGTGCTGGCCTCGCTGGCCGACGAGACGCCGGAGGGCCGCTCGATCCTTGCCTTCGCGCGGGAGCGATACGGCATCGCTGCGCCCGAACTGCCCGCAGAAGCGAAGGTGATGCCCTTCACCGCACAGACCCGCATCTCCGGCCTTGACATGGGCGGCGCCAGCTACCGCAAGGGCGCCGTGGACAGCCTGGCCAGGGCGCTCGGCGCGGAGCTGCCCCCCGCCCTCGCGCAGGCCGTGGACCGCATCGCCCGCCAGGGCGCCACACCACTCCTTGTGGCGAAGGACGGGCGCCTGCTCGGAGCCATCGAGCTCAAGGACATCGTCAAGCCCGGCATCCGGGAGCGCTTCGCCGCGCTGCGCCGCATGGGCATCCGCACGGTGATGGTGACCGGCGACAACCGCCTGACCGCCGCTGCCATCGCCACCGAGGCGGGCGTGGACGACTTCCTCGCCGAAGCGACGCCCGAAGACAAGCTCGCCTACATCCGCAAGGCGCAGGCCGAGGGTCAGCTGGTGGCGATGTGCGGCGACGGCACCAACGACGCCCCTGCGCTTGCCCAGGCCGATGTCGGCCTCGCCATGCAGACCGGCACCCAGGCGGCGCGAGAGGCGGGCAACATGGTGGACCTCGACAGCGACCCGACGAAGCTGATCGAGGTGGTGGAGATCGGCAAGCAGCTCCTGATCACCCGCGGCGCGCTGACCACCTTTTCCATCGCCAACGACGTGGCGAAGTACTTCGCCATCCTGCCGGCGATCTTCGTGGCGCAGTACCCGGAGCTGCAGGCGCTGAACGTCATGCGCCTGACGAGCCCCGAGAGCGCCATCCTGTCGGCGGTGATCTTCAATGCACTGATCATCGTGGCCCTGGTTCCGCTGGCGCTCCGCGGCGTGCGCTTCACGCCGATCGGCGCCGCCGCGCTGCTGCGGCGCAACCTGCTGCTCTATGGCGTCGGCGGCGTCATCGCACCCTTCGTCGGCATCAAAGCCATCGACCTGCTGCTCAACCTGCTCGGGATCTACTGAGCCATGAACACCGTTCTTCGTCCGGCCATCGTCATGATTCTCGGGTTGACCCTCGTTACCGGCCTCGCAATGCCGCTCGTCATGACCGGCATCGCCCAGCTCGCCTTCCCGCGCCAGGCCAATGGCAGCCTGATCGAGCGTGACGGCAAGGTGATCGGCTCGGCGCTGATCGGCCAGAACTTCACCGAGGCGCGCTACTTCCACGGCCGCCCGTCGGCGACGACCGAGGCCGACCCGGAGCAGGAGGGCAAGACGCGCCCGGCGCCCTACAACGCCGCCGCCTCCGCCGCGTCCCAGCTCGGCCCGACCAGCGAGAGCCTGCTCGCCACGGTGCGCGAGCGGGTGGCGGCGAACGGCCCTGCCCCGGTCCCGGCGGACGCCGCCTACGCCTCGGGCTCCGGCCTCGACCCGCACATCAGCCCGGCCCATGCACTGCGGCAGGTGGCACGCGTGGCCGCGGCCCGCGGCCTGCCGGAGGAGCGCGTCCGCGCCCTTGTCGCCGCGCACACGGAGGGCCGCGCCCTCGGCCTGCTCGGCGAGCCGCGAGTCAACGTGCTGCGCCTCAACCTCGCGCTCGATGCCCTCCCGCAGGGACGCTGAGCCATGCCACTTCACCGTTGCATCCTCGGGGCCGCCGCGGTGGCCTTGTCGGTCGCGGCCCAGGCGGATCCCGTAGCCGCCCAGACCGGCACCGCGCCGCCCGGCGCGGCACCGGCGGCGGAAACCCCGGCAGACCCGACGGCCGCGCCGGGCATCGCCATCCCCGGCACGGGCCTCACGCTCACCACGACGGCTGCCGTCGCCAACGACTACCTGTTCCGCGGCATCAGCCAGACCCGCAACAACTGGGCGGTGCAGGGCACCTTCGACCTCGCGCATGAGAGCGGCGTCTATGTCGGCGCCTTCCTCACCAACGCGAAGTTCCTGGCCAGCCCCTGGAACGACACCCGGCAGGAGCTCGACCTGCTGGCCGGCTACCGCTTCGCGTTGGGTAGGGTCAACGTCGATATCGGCTATGTCGGCTACCTGTACCCGGGCCAGGACAAGGCGCCGGGCACCCAGCTCAACGAGTACCATGAGGTCGCGATCAGGGCGAACACCACCATCGATCCGGTGAAGATCCTGGCCGCCTACAACTACTCGCCGAACTTCTTCGGCCGCTCGGGCACGGGCCACTATGTCGAGGGCGGCGTCGACGTGACGCTCCCCTATGCCTTCACCGCCTCCGGCCGTCTCGGCTACCAGTGGATCCAGAACAACCCACGCTTCGGCACGCCCGACTACCTCTGGTACTCGGTCGGCCTGTCGCACGAGATCTATTGGGGCGTGACCGCCACCCTCACCTGGTACGGCACCAATATCGGCAAGCGCGACTGCGCCCCCGTTGCCGACCGCGCCACTGGCGGCCAGCGCATCTGCGAGGGACGGGTGCTTTTCACCTTGAGCAAGGTGTTCTGAGGCACCGGCCATGGCCGCGACGCTCTCCATGTTCGACGACCGGCACGACCTCATCCCGCGCAGGTCGAGAACCCGGCTGCTTGCCGCGGCATTACGGCAGGTGCTGCGGCGCGTCGGTGTCGCGGTGGTGGTGTGGCTCGGCTTGGCGGCGGAACTCGGCTGGGCGCTGTTCGGGTCGCTGGTGCTCGGCCTCGGTGCCCGTCCGCCCGTCACCGACGACGCGACCGCCCTGGCCTGGTTGGCCGGGGCGGTCCTGCTGGCCATCGTTACTGGTCTTGCCGCCTGGCTGGCCGCGCCGGAGCCGCCCGGGCACGAGTGAGAGGCTGGCGGGGTCCGATACGGTCAGAGCCCCACAGGTCCACGCGGTGCCGTGAGCCGCAGCAGGGAATGAGCAGGGCGGGCGAGTAGGGTATGCTCCTGCCATGACGCCGACACCGGCCGAGCCGCTCCGCCCCGATCCCGATGCCCTGCTGGCGCTTGCCGCCAAGGAAGGGCGCGGGCGGCTGAAGGTGTTCCTCGGCGCTGCTCCGGGCGTGGGCAAGACTTTCGAGATGCTGATTCAGGGCCGACGCCGGCGCCTGGGCGGAGCCGATGTGGTCGTCGGCTTGGTCGAGACGCATGAGCGGGCGGAGACTCAGGCCCAGATCGCCGACTTGCCGGTACTGCCGCGGGCGCGCATCGACTACCGCGGCCAGACGCTGGAGGAGTTCGACCTGGACGCCGCGCTCGCCCGCCGGCCGCAGATCCTGCTGCTCGACGAGCTGGCTCACACCAACGCGCCCGGCAGCCGCCATCCCAAGCGGTGGCAGGACGTGGAGGAGCTGCGCGCGGCCGGCATCGAGGTCTGGACGACGATGAACGTACAGCACCTGGAGAGCCTGTCGGAGGCCGTCGCCCGCATCACCGGCGTGCGGGTGGCGGAGACGGTGCCCGACCGCGTGCTGGCCGAGGCCGACGCCATCGAGCTGATCGACATCCCGCCCGCCGAGCTGCTCGAGCGCATGCGCCAGGGCAAGGTCTATCGTGCCGACCAGGCCGAGCGCGCCCTGAAGGGTTTCTTCCGAGAAGGCAATCTCGCCGCGCTGCGCGAGATGGCGCTGCGCCGCACCGCCGAGCGGGTGGATGCCGACGTCACCGGCTACATGCGCGCGCATTCCATCACCGGCCCCTGGCCGGCGGGGGACCGCGTCATGGCGCTGGTCGGCGCCGATCCGGCCGCCGAGACGGTGGTGCGCGAGGCCCGCCGCATCGCCGACGCCCTGCGGGCGCCGCTCCTCGCCCTGCACGTCGAGCGGCCGAACGCGCCGGAGGACGGCGATCCCGGCCCAGCGCTGCGGCTTGCCGAGCGGCTCGGCGCCGAGGTCGAGACGGTGGTGGCGGAGGACCTGCCCAGCGCCATCCTCGCCCAGGCGCGCGCCTGCAACGCCTCGCATCTCGTGATCGGCCGCGGGCATCCGTCCCGGTGGCGCAGGCTCACGGGCCGCACCCTCTCGGCCACACTGCTGCGCCACGCCACCGACTTCACGTTGCACGTCGTGCCCGACCCCGCCGGCCCGTCACCGCGCCGGCCGTGGTGCCGTGAGGTGGAGTTGCCCGGCTGGGTCGGCTGGGCCGCGGTGCCGGGGCTGGTCGGCCTCGCCACGGGGATCGGGCATGTCACCGACGGCGTGGTGCCAGAGGGCGCGCTCGGCATGGTCTACCTCGCCGCCATCGTCGCCGCGGCGGTCGGATTCGGGCCGCTGCATGGGCTGGCGGCGGCCGCGCTGTCCTTCCTGTGCTGGAACTTCCTGTTCCTGCCGCCGCGCTACACCCTGGCGATCGCCGGGGCGCAGGACGTGGTCGGCGTCATCGTCTTCGGCCTGGTCGCGCTGCTGCTGACCGGCACCACGGGCGGCCTCAGCCGCTCGGTCCGCGCGGCGCGGGCCCGGCTGCTCGGCCTCCGGCGGCTGGTGGAGTTCAGCCGCAAGCTCGGGGCACCGGGGGGCGCGGGCGACCTGATGGAGGCGGTGGCGCACGAGGCAGCGCGCGTCGCCGGCTGCCCCGCCTGCGTGCTGATGCCCCTGCCGCCGGCGCCGGGTGAGACGGCGCCGGAGCCGGTGGTGCGTGCGGCGGTGCCGCTGGACGCCGAGCCGGACGAGGCCTCCATGGCGGCCGCACGCTGGGCCATGGCCAAGAGCATCCCGACCGGGCGGGGCACCGACACGCTGCCCGCCGCCAGTTGGCAGTTCCGGCCGATGCGCACCGCGCGCGGCCTGGTGGGCCTGGTCGGGCTGCGCCTGCCCGAGGGCGACGGCGCCGGACCGCTCGGGGTGGAGACGGACCGCACCCTCGCCGCCCTGCTCGACCAAGCCGCGGTGGCGCTGGAGCGGGCGCAACTCATGGAGGAGGGGGCGCGCAACGCGGCGCGGGCAGAGACGGAGCAGCTGCGCACCGCGCTGCTCACCTCGCTCGGCCACGACCTGAAGACGCCGCTGACCTCCATCCGCGGCGCGCTGGAGACCCTGCGCAGCGCCGGACCCGCCCTCACCGAGGCGACGCGGCAGGACCTGCTGGCGGCCGCCGCGGAGGAGACGGAGCGCCTGACCCGCTACATCACCAACATCCTCGACATCGTGCGCATCGAGAACGGCCAGATCGAGCCGAAGCGCGAGCCGGTGGACCTCGCCGAGGCAGTCGAGGCCGCCGCTGCGCGGGCAGAGCGGGGCAGCGGCGGCAGGACCATCCGGCGCGAACTGGCCGGGACCTTGCCGCAGCCGCGGCTCGATCCCGCCCTGTTCGACCAGATCCTGCGCAACCTGCTCGACAACGCGTTGAAATTCTCGGGGCCCACCGGGCAGGTGACGGTGCGCGCACGGCGCGAGGGCCATGAGGTGGCGATCGCAGTGGAAGACGACGGGCCCGGCATCCCGCCCTCTTACTTGTCCCGGATCTTTGATCCCTTCTTCCGCGCCAGCCGGACCGACCGGGTCGCCGCGGGGACAGGGCTCGGCCTGGCGATCTGCCGTGGGCTGGCCCACGCCATGGGTGGCCGGATCGCGGCCGAGAGCCCGATCACACCAAACGGGCGGGGTGCCCGCATCACGGTGCGGTTCCCGGCATGAGTGCGCCCGGTCGGCCACGCGTGCTGGTCGTGGATGACGAGCCGCAGATCCACCGCTTCCTCGGCCCCGCGCTGGAGGCCGCCGGCTACGAACCGCTGCGAGCAGAGACAGCGGCGGAAGGACTGCGGTTGACGGCGGAGCGGTCGCCTGCGCTGGTCCTGCTCGACCTCGGCCTGCCCGACATGGATGGCCAGCAGGCGCTTCCGCGCCTGCGCAGCTTCAGCGCCGTGCCGGTGGTCGTGCTCTCGGCCCGGGACCAGGAAGGCGAGAAGGTCGCGGCGCTGGATGCCGGGGCGGACGACTATGTGGAAAAGCCCTTCGCGCTCGGCGAACTGCTGGCGCGGATACGGGCGGCGCTGCGCCGCGCGCGTGCGGCATCCGAGGGTGGGGTGCCGGGGCCACTGCTGCGGATCGGTCCCCTGGAGCTCGACCTGACGCGCCGCAGCGCGCGCGTGGAGGGCGGCGAGCCGCTGTGCCTGACGCCGCGGGAGTGGGACCTGCTTGCCGCCCTCGCACAGGCGGGGGCTGGACGCGTGATCACCCAGCGGCAGTTGCTGACCGCGGTGTGGGGGCCTGCACATGCCAAGGACGCACAGTACCTCCGGGTCTACATCGGGCGCCTGCGGCAGAAGCTGGGTGCGGCGGCAGGACTGATTCGAACCGAGCCGGGGGTCGGCTACCGCTTTGGGGAGGCGGAGTAGCGCCGGGGGCCGACCGGAAGAGCGGTCAGGGCACCCGCCGCTTCGTCACCGCGACGGAGAGTGTGGCCGGCCCCAGATCGAAGGTGGCGGAGGGCGAGATGTTGCGCGCCATCACCCGGACCGTGTTGGTGGTCCAGGCCGTGGCGTCGAGCTCGACGAAGCGCGTGGAGGAGGCGAGCGCCGCCTGTGCCAGGTCGCCCTGCCGGCAGCCGGTGATCGTGACGTCGAGCAGGCTGGTTGCACCCGGCGCGAGCGAGGGCAGGTCCCAGCTGGTCTCCGCGACGAACTCCCGCTGGCCCACCGGCAGGGCGGGCGTGCCGCAGAGGAGCGCCGGGGCGTGCTCCGGCAGGCCATACAGGCGCAGCGCCTCGAGTTCGATCTGCCCATCGAAGCCGACGATGCCGATCTGGGCAAAGGCGACCGCGGGCCCGAGCCGCACCGTCATGCGCCGGTTCAGGGAGGCGTCGGCCATCACCGCGCCGCCGGTCCAGGCCTTGGCGGGGGCGTTCCACTGCATCGTGGTGAGCGAGGCGAGGACGTCGCCGGCGAGGTCCTCGCGCACGGCCATCGCCGCGTCGAAGCAGCGCACGAAGGGCCGCCCGCCGTCGGCGCCGCCGACCAGCCAGTGGGCGAGTGCGAACTCCTTCGCCTGGGAGCAGTCCACCACGAAGGCGAGCCCACGCTGCGCCTCCAGCAGCAGCCCGCGGCCGGTCGGCGTGATGCCGTCCAGGCCGTTGAAGGACAGGCCGGCCAGGGTGGTGGCGGCGGTGGTCGAGGTGGCGACCGTCGCCAGGCCCTCGACGCCGATCTCGGCGGCGCTGTGCCGGAAGGCGGCGGCGCGCAGGTTCGGCACATTGCCGAGCAGGCGGAGGTGGCGCGAGGCCGGGGCGCGGTGGCGGTTGTAGACCGCGTTGCCGCAGCGGGTGGCGGTCGGGGTGTACTCGATGCCGACCTGGTAGGTGTTGGCCCAGGCCACCTCGTACTCGCAGTCCTGCGCCGCCCCGGTGTGGCGGGCGACGATGGGCGAGCAGGCCTCCATGCGCAGCGCCCGGCCGATGATGGCGCTGCCATTGGTCTCGTTCAGGAAGGGGATGGCGACGTTCGGGTCGAGCTGGCGCAGCTCGAAGTTCGGCGCGTCGAAGACGTGTCGGTTGTGGTTGTTGTAGGCGTCCGGAGCGCCGCGGGAGAAGCGGATCCCGAAGCGGTCGATCGTCGGGTTGATCCCGGTCGCACAGGCGAAGTGGCCACCGTAGTAGCGGATCGAGGTGTTCCAGGCCGTGGCGGTGGCGCAGTGCGCGTCGAGGCCGTAGCGGTTGTTGAGGATCCGCCCGAGGATCAGCGTGGTGTCCTCGAAGCCCCGCCTGTCGCCCAGCGTGCGCAACCCGATCGTGAAGCCCGAGACCAGGCGGAGGTCGAGGGTCGAGGAGTCGAGGTTGCGGGCGAGGATGCCGATGTCGGCCTCGTTCAGCCAGTCGGACTGGATCTGCCGCGTGACCTGGAGGTTGAGGTAGAGCTTCTCGCCGTTGCGGGTGGTGCCGCCGTCGCCGAGCGTCAGCACGGTCGCCGGCGCGTTGGCGGCGCCGGTGTACTGAATCACCCCCTGCATGATCAGCCCGCGGGCGCCGCCGCCGAGCGTCACCCCGGCGTCGACGTTCCAGGTGCCGGGCGGGATGACGGCGAACTTTCCGTCTGCCGCGGCGCGGTCGAAGCAGGCCTGGATAGCGGCGCGGTCGTTCGCCGCGCCGTCGCCGAGGCCGCCGAAGTCGCGCGGTAGCACCGCCTCGCGGTCGCGGAGGTACTTCGCCAGGTCGGTCTTGGAGATGTTCTGGCCGAGGACCATCAGGTCGTCGATGCGGGCGGCCATGGGCTGCCTCCGATCAGAGCGCGGTGGCGGTGACGGGCCCGGCGAGGGCCGAGACGTTGCCCTCGGCGGAGACGGCGCGGAGCCAGTACCAGCGGGTCTGGCCGGCGGTGAGGCCGGTGCGGTCCCAGGGCAGTGCGGTCGGCTCCGTGGGCAGCTTCACAGCGGCGGTGAGGCTGTTGCTGCTGGCTTCGAAGACCTGCAGCCGCACGGCGTCGGCCGGGAAGCCGCCGGACAGACGCACGCCGCCGCTGATGCCGAGGACGGCGGGCGCGGTGACGGCGCCGGGGATGGCCGCCTCCCGCCAGCCCGACACCGCCCCGCTGCGCGCCACCGCGCGCACCCGGAAGGCGGTCGGCTCCCCTGTGGGGATCGAGGCCGCGGTCGCGCCCAGGGCGCCGCCGTAGCCCTGCCAGGTGGCGACGGAGGCGGGGCGGAACTCGAGCTCGTAGCCGGCCAGGTAGGCGCTGCCGACCGCCGACCAGGACACGCCGAGCGCGGCGAAGGCGGCTCCCGTGGGCGTGTCCACCGCGATCGAGGCCGGGGCAGCGATGACGCCGGGGTTCGGCAGCACCACGGAGGGGCTGTCGCCGGCGGCGCGCTCGTCCACCGCCGGGTTCCAGTCCCACACCGCCGGGTCCTCCTCGGAGAGGGTGAGGTCCACGCCGCCATCCGGCGACAGCCGCCAGCCCGTCACCCGCGCCGGGAACGGCCCGACCCGGTCGAGCGCGACCGTCACCCCGTCCCAGGGCCGCAGCCGCAGCGCCGAGAGGTTGGCCGGGAAGGCCACCTCGCGCTGGCGGCGGACGCGCTCCAGCTCGGCCTTCATCAGCCGCTGCACCGTCGCGACCGAGGTGGTCAGCGGGAACTCCATGTCGCGGTAGATCTGCTCGCCGCCATCCTCGGCGACGTAGTTGCTCGCCAGCAGCGGCGGCGCGTCAGTCGGCTGCCAGTTCTTCGCCGGGTCGACGTAGACCGCCCGCACCCCGTTGAAGAGGTCCCGCCGCGGCCGGCTGCCCTGGATGGTGACGTCGCCGCGCAGGTCGTCCGAGGTGAGCGTCGCCGCCGGCAGCGCCGGCCCGCCGGCGTGGATGAAGAACCGCCCGCCCGAGACGACGAGCGCGCCCGCCATGGCAGCGACCAGCTTGCGGGTGATGGCGATCTTGCCCTCGCCGAGCGAGACGCGGCCGTTCACCGTGTAGCGCCGCTCGGTGACGCCGGCGCGGGTGCCGATCAGCTCGTCGCAGATGTTCGCCGCGGCGATCAGGGCCGGGATGTCGATGTCGTCCCAGGACGCCTTCCAGCCGAAGGGCGCGGTCAGGTACCAGGCGAGGCAGAGCGCCGGGTTGTCCGACCAGCCCGTCGCGCCGGTGCGTGGGTCGAGGATCGTGTCCGCGCCCTCGACCAGGGCGGCGATGTTGGGCGGGCCGGAGGGGAAGGCCTCGGCGGTGATCTTGAGGCGCACCGCGACATAGGCGCGGCCGCGGCCGCGGTGCTCCGCGGTCCACTTCCCGCCGGTCTCGGCGATCAGGTTGGCGTTCGCGGCCTGGTCGGGATCGCCGAGGTGGCGGTCGATGCGCACCAGGCCGGCGAACTTCGGGTCGGTGGCCAGCGTGTCGCCGAGCCAGACCTCGCCGATGGCGCGGACGCGGTGCGCGGCCAGCACCACGACGGCGTAGAACCAGCCATCGGCGCGGCCCTGGTCGTCGGTCGCCGAGTGGAGGAAGACGATCGGGCCGCCGACCTTGCAGCGGCCGAAGACGATCTGGTGCTCGGTGATCGGCTGGCGGAAGGACTGCGTGCGACCGGCGCCGGGCGCGGTCGGATCGTCGCCGGGGCGCAGCGCGGCGGAGGACGTCGGCGCCGTCGGCCGCTTGGCCGGAAAGACCGAGGCGCCGATGGTCGAGACGACGAAGGCGGCGCCGGCGCCGACGATCGCGCCGATGATGCCGCCGCCGACCGCGGCCGAGGCGACGCCGCCCGCGACGACGGCGATCAGGGGAACGGCAGCGGGCATCAGCCGATCCTCCAGGCGGTGCTGCAGAGGGTGATCGGCGCGCGCAGCAGCCCGCGCGGCCCGACAAAGGCGACGCGGCCGGCGTCGAGCGCCACGCCGAGACGGTCGGGATCAGGCGCGAGGACGACGTCGCCCATGCGGGCCCGCAGCGGCGCCACGCGCGGGAAGCCGGCGCTGTCGGCGGAGGCGGCCAGATCGGGCAAGACCCGAAAGGCTGGCCTCCCCCCTGTCACCGCCTCGACCGCCGCCAGCGCGAACCGCCCACAGTTCCAGCGATGGGCGTCGAAGGCGCGCGTCTCCACCGCCGACAGCAGGGCTGCCAGCCGCACCGCCCAGTCCGGCCGCCGCGTCACTGGGCCGGCAGCCGGATCTCCGCCTCCTGCAGGGCGGGGACGTATTCGAAGAAGCGGTCGCCCGGGTATTCGGCCTGCTGGTCGGCGTCGGTGTAGCGGCGCACCTCGGCGCGCTCGAGGTCGACCAGCCGGCTCTCACAGGTCAGCGCGACGCGAGGTTCCGCCCCATCCGTCACCTCCATCGTGTCCATCAGCCCGGCCCAGAGCGGGAACGGGTCGGCGATGAAGGCGCCCTCGGCGTCGAGCAGCGCGCCCCACAGCCGGGCCGGCCGCAGCCGGAAGCTCCGCTCGGCGAGGGCGATGTCCACCACCTCCTGCGGCACGGGTGACAGCGCGAGGGTCAGCCGCACGGCACGGAGCTCGACCGTCTCCTCGATCTCGCCGACCGCGCCGATCGAGCCCACGCCCTCGAACACCTTCCCCGCCCAGTTCAGCTGGCCGAGCCCGGTCCAGGCGCGGAACGGGCCCGACGCGAAGTCGAGCTCGACCAGCACGACGGGAGCCGCGACCGGCGCGGTGGCGGAGGCGGCGGCATGCGGCGACAGCCGCGGCGTGCCGTGTGTGTCTGACACTACAGCGCCTCCTCGAGGCGGATGGTGATCGCCGTGAAGCGTCCGGGCCGGGTCGGGTTGGCGGCCTCGTCGTCGGAGACCAGGCGCATGGCGACGGTGGGCCTGGTCAGCACCAGCGGCTGGTCGATCGGCAGCGCCTCGCGCAGCGGCGGCGCGATGGGGATCGTGGCGGTGCCCGCGCCGACGGCGGTGACCGTCTCGGTCGCGATGTAGAGCCGCCCGGCGAGGCCGATCAGGTCGCCGGCGCCGACCGCGACGCCGTTCGGCCACCAGCCCCCGGTCTGGATGGCGAGCGCCCCACGCGGCGCGCCGGCGGCGAGCGCCGGGTTCCCCGAGCCGACCACGAAGCCGGTGCCGTCGGTGAAGATCGTCGCGTCGGAGTAGGAGAAGGGCCCGCTCGGCACGTCGCCCTGGCCGCGCGGGTCGCCGGTGCGGAACTCGCGCCGCCAGTCCCAGACGCGGACCGTGTTCACCGAGCCGGCCAGCGCGGCGAGCAGCCCTTCGAGGAGGCCGGCGCGGACGCGGTCGAGCGGGTCGAAGGTCGCCTCCGCCACCCAGCGCGCGCCCTCGCGGCGCAGCACCTGCGCGGCGCGGGTGACCGGCGAGACGAAGCGGGTGGTGTTGTGCTGCAGGTAGAAGACGAGCCGCGACGGGCGCAGCGCCTCGGGCCAGGCGTACTCCACCATGGCTGCTACCCCCGCACCGTCTCGTAGGCCGCGCCGCCGCGGCGGATGGCGTCGAGCGTCATGGCCGAGGCCTGGCGGGCGATCTGCCCGGCGAGCAGCCGCAGCCGCGCCTCGACGCCGGCGTCGGCGCCGCGCGCGTCGATGGCGATGGTCTGGTGCACCACCGGCCCGGACGGCGCGACGCCGTTGGGCAGCACCGTGCCGCTGCGGTCCGGCACGAACCACTCGGGCCCGCGCTCGCCGACGATGTAGGGCCGCCCGGCCGCGACCGGCCCGCCCTCGGCGCGGAACAGGCCGCCGAGCCACGAGCCGATGCCGCTGAACACACCGTCGAACGAGAAGCCCGACAGCGCGCTCGAGGCGGCGTCGGCGAGCGGCTCGGTGATGGTGCGGCGGGCGACGATGCGGGCGATGTCCTGCAGCAGGCCCTGCAGCACCTTGGACAGCCGCTCGCCGCGCACGATCGCGTCCTCGAAGGCCGAGGAGAACGCGAAGCCCAACTCCCGCGCCGCCTCGCGCGTGCCCTCCGTGCTGCGCTGCAGGCGGCGCTCGGCCTCCTCCAGGTCGTCGAGGGCGCGCTGCGCCTCCCGCCCGATGGTCTCGTCCGGGATCGGCCGGCCCGCGCGCTCGGCGCGCTGCACCAGGTCGGACAGCCGCTCCAGCCGGCGCTGGTAGCGCTCGTAGGCGGTCTCGTTGTCCTGGATCAGCCGCTCGCGCTCGCGCAGCAGGTCGTTCAGCTGGCGCTCGGCCTCTCGGGCTTCCCGTGAACCTTCGTTGCTGGCGCGGCGGACGGCGGCGACGCGCGGCTCCAACCGGCGCAGTGCCTCGTCGCGCTCCTGCAGCGCCAGGGTCTCGAGCCGCGTGCGCTCGGCGGCGGTGACCGCGCCGGCCGCCTCCGCCTCGCGTAGCCGGCGGACCCGCTCCTCGTACTCGCGGTTGATCCGGAAGCGGTCGTCGAGGTCGCGGGTGAGCTCCTGGACCTCCCGCGTCGCGCGGCGACGGCGGGCGTCGGCCGCGGCCTGGCCGGCGCGCTCCTGCTCCTCCAGGCGGCGGGCCAGCGACTCCCGCTCGGCGGCGTCGATCTCGGCGAGGGTGGCGAAGTAGTCCCGGCGCAGCTCCTCCAGCCGCGCCCGGCTGTCGACGCCGGCCTGCCGCTCGGCGGCGCCGACCAGGCCGGGGCGGAGGCTGCCGCGGCGGACGGGGGCGCGCAGGCTGGCGCGGCCGTCCCCCTCGCTCTCCAGCCGGCCGATCTGCGCCGCCAGCGCCTCGGCCTGGCGGCGCAGGCCGGCGAGACGCTCGCCCTCGCTGCGCAGCCCCGCGCCCTGACGGACGCTGTCCACGGCGCGCGCGGCGGCCGAGAGCGCCCGGGCCAGCGCGTTGGACAGGCCGATCGCCCGGTCGAGCTGGCCGAGGAAGTTCTCGGTCGCCGCGGTGAGCTGGCCGAAGGCGCGGCCGAGCGAGAGGGGCGCGCGGTCGAGCTCGGCGCCGAGCCGCTCGGTCGCCCGCAGCAGCGCCGGGAACACCCGCTCGGCGGTGAGCCGGCCCTCCGAGCCCATCTGCCGGAGCTGACCGATCGAGACGCCGAGCTCGCGCGCCAGGCCCTCGGCCAGCAGCGGCATCGCCTCGAGGACGGAGCGCAGCTCGTCGCCCTGCAGCACGCCCGAGGCCAGCGCCTGGGCCAGCTGCAGCGTCGCCGAGGAGACCTCCTGGGCGGAGGCGCCGGAGACGATGGCGACGCGCTGCAGCCCGCCGACGAGGCGCGCCACCTGGTCGGAGGTGGCGCCGATCTCGCGGGCGGCGATCGCGAAGCGCTGGAAGGCGTCGACGCTCTCGGAGACGGCGACGCCGGTGGAGAGCGCGTTGCGGTAGAGGGCCTCGTAGACCTGGCCGGCGCGCTCGACCGAGCCGGTGGCGTTCTGCAGGCGCGAGAGGCTCTGGGTGAGCGCGTCGCCGGCCTGGACCAGGGCGCGGGCGGCGACCGCCACGCCGGCGATCTGGATGCCGCGCGTGGCGACGTCGAGCAGTTCGAGGGAGCGCGAGGCGCGGTCGGCGCCACCCTTGATCTGGTCGAGGGAGCGCTGGCCGGTCTCGCCGACCTCACGCAGCCCGGCCTTGACCCGAGCGGCGTCGTCCAGCGAGAGGCGGACCGAGACGCGGCGGGTGGCGTCGGCCATGGTGCCCTCTCCGGCTGGCGGTTTCGTCAGTTGCGTTTAATCCGTCTGTTGCGTATAAGGGCGGGCACCAGAAGGCACCGGAGGGCCCCATGCTCGCTCTGCTCGACCAGGCCGAGCCGATCGTCGCCGACGAGGCCGAGGCCGCCATCGCCAAGACCGCCGCCGCCAGCCTGGCCCCCGCCGCCCGGGCGGGCCAGGGCGTCCAGCTCGTGCTGCGCGAGCAGCCCAACGTGGTCGTCCCGCTGCCGGCCCGCGCGGTCGAGGTCGTGCTCACCGTGCTCAGCGCCATGGCCGAGCGGCGGCCGATCTCGGTCATCCCCCACGAGGCCGAACTCACCACGCAGCAGGCCGCCGACTACCTCAACGTGTCGCGGCCCTTCCTCATCAGCCTTATCGACCGGGGCGAGATCCCGCACCGAATGGTGGGGCGGCATCGGCGGCTACGGTTCGCAGACCTGTTGGCCTTCGAGCGCACCTCCGCCGAGAAGCGTAAGCAGGCGCTGGCGGAGATGGCCGCGGAGGCGCGCCGGCTGGGGCTCGACTGAGGCGTGATCTCGACCTTCACGGCGTTCTTCGACGCGAACGTCTTCTACGGGGCGCGCCTGCGCAGCCTGATCCTCTTCCTCGCCCAGACGAAGCTGTTCCGGGCGCGGTGGAGCGACAGGGTGCACGAGGAGTGGATCCGCAATCTGCTGGAGAAGCGGCCCGACTTGGAGCCGGCCGATCTGGCGCGGACCCGCGAGCTCATGGACGCGTCGGTGCTGGACGCGCTGGTCACGGGCTACGAGCCGCTCATCGACGCGATGGTCCTGCCGGATCCCGACGACCGCCATGTCCTCGCCGCGGCGGTGGTGTGCAAGGCGAGCTGCATCGTGACGTTCAACGTCGCCGACTTCCCGCCGGCCCGCCTGGCGCCCTACGGCCTGCACGCCGTGCACCCGGACGATTTCCTGCTGGATATCGAGAGTATGGATCCGACGGCCTTCGCCGATGCGGTGCGGGAGGATCTGGGCCACTACCGCGCCCCGCCGCTCGACCTCCCGGAGTATGTCGTCGCGCTCCGCAAGGCCGGCGTTCCGCGCATCGCCGAGCAGATCGGCAGGCTCGCCCCGATCCTGGAGCGGCGACCGAGCGACCGGCCGGCGGATTAGGTGGCGGGCGCCGACGCGCGCCGCTCGGCGCCGCCCTCAGCCATGCCGATGCGGAGGGCCAGCAGCAACTCGGCGGCGGCCCAGCCAGCGGCGCCGAGATCGCGCGCCGCGGCGAGCGCGCCGGCGGTGTCGAGCGTCAGGCCGGCCATCGTGACCTGGGCGCAGGCCGTGCCAGCGGCCCAGCAGGCGTGGCCCTCGATGGTGGTGGGTGCGTGCGCGGCGTAGGGGCAGGCCTCGGCGCAGTCCCGGCCGAGGGCGGCGCAGCCGCGGCAGTAGTCGGGCCCGCGCCCGAAGTGCCAGGCGGCGCGGGCCCTCAGCCGTTTCCCTCGGCGGCCACCGCGGCGACGGGTGCGGTGGCGCGGTCCCAGAAGGCGGCGGCGATGTCGTCGAGGTCCATCAGGCGCTCGACGGCCTCCGGCGAGAGCGGCAGCGGCTGGCCCGCGCTGTCGCCCACGCCCTCCCAGGCGGTGACGGCGTGGCGGGCGAGCGCCTTGACCAGGAAGGCGAAGGACAGGCCGCGGGCCATGTCGGGGTCGAGGTCGTCGCTCGCGGCACGAACCGCGCCCAGCCGGCGCGCGGCGGCGGCCTGGGCGGCGGCCATGACGGCCGTGTTCACCGGACGGATCTCCACGCGGACGCCGCGCGGGAGGTCGATCCAGTACGGCTCGGTCGGGAGGTCGAGGGTGAGCATGGAAATTGGCCCCTCCATGGGTTATGTATCCTGCAGAAACCAAGGAACACCCCCGATGACCGAGCCGATGCTCAAGGTCCCGGCGGCCGAGGCGCAGCGGAACTTCGGCCTCTACCAGGACAAGGCCCTCACCCAGCCCGTCGCCATCACCCGCAACGGTCGCCCGCGGACGGTGCTGATCTCGATCGAGGAATACGAGCGCCTCAAGCGCCGCGACCGCCAGGTGGTGCGCACCGAGGACGCGCCGCAGGAGATCGTGGACGCCATCCTCGCGGCGCGGCCGCCAGAGGAGAACAAGCGCTTCGATCATGAGGTCTGACGCGCCGGCGC
This sequence comes from Rubritepida flocculans DSM 14296, assembly GCF_000425365.1. Classification (GTDB taxonomy): domain Bacteria; phylum Pseudomonadota; class Alphaproteobacteria; order Acetobacterales; family Acetobacteraceae; genus Roseococcus; species Roseococcus flocculans. The sequence goes on from NZ_AUDH01000032.1 coordinate 23,636, forward strand.
TGCCGGCTGTCGGCGACGTGATCCGCCACGCCTATCTCTGGAGCCACGAGCACGCGGCGGGACGGGAGGAAGGGTCGAAGGATCGTCCGGCAGCGGTCGTCGCGCGCTGGTGCGCGGCGAGGATGGCCGCGACCAGGTGTTGGTGTTCCCCATCACTGGCTCGGCGGGAAGGTCGAGGGTGAGCATGGGCGGTCTCCGGACTTGAAACGGGCAGCCGCCATGTCAAAGTCTGACATGACGAGGGACAGGAGGGCGGGATGCCGAATGTCAGCCTGACGCCGGAGCTCGAAGGCTTCGCGGAGCGCTGCGTGGCCTCGGGCCGCTACGGCAATGTCAGCGAGGTGATGCGCGCGGCGCTGCGGCTGCTGCAGGAGCAGGAGGAGAAGCGCGCGGCCTTCACCCGCATGCTCGAGGCCGCGGAACGCGAGGCCGACGAGACCGGGTGGTTCGAGGTCGAGCAGGTCGCGGAGGAGATGGACGCGATCATCGCCGAGGCGGAAGCCAGGCGGGCGCGGGAGCAGGCCGGCTGAGCCCGATCGGCAGCCTTCGGGCAAGGCCCGATGTGCGGTAAGCGCCCGGCGATCCTCTCGGCGCAGGCCCGTCGTGACCTTGCCGAGGCGGCGGCGTTCATCGCCACCGACAATCCTGCCGCGGCCCGCCGCCTGCGCGAGCAGGTCGTTGCGGCTGCTGTCCGGATCGGGGCCTATCCGCGGATCGGGGTCGTCCGTCCCGCCCTGGCACCGGAGGAGGTGCGCTTCCTGGTCGTCCCGGACTTCCCCTACGTGATCGTCTATCGGGCGACGGCGACGCCGCCGCGCATCCTGCGGGTCCTGCACGGCGCGCGCGACCTGCAGGGGCTGCTGCGTGACCTGCTCGGCGGCGCGTGATCCTCACGCGTACTCGCTCGCCTGCTGCTGGTTCCGGAGCACCACGGTCATCATGCGCGTCGCGGTGGCGTTGTAGGCCCCGCGGAACTCGAAGCTGGCCTCGACCCCTCCTGGCCCCTCGATCGGGGTCTTGGCCAGCGCCAGGTAGACCTCGTGCAGGGTGATGGTCAGGCTGCGGTTGGCGTCGATCGTGTAGGAAAAGGCGAACTCCGCCGGCGCGTTGTCCTGCGCCTGCGTCAGCAGCGTGCTGTCGGCGAAGCGCGCGGTGATCTGCCCGGTGGCGCGCGCGATGCCGGGATCCACCCCCTCCACCTTCCGGTCGGCGCGGATGGTGCGCACCATCTCCATGCCGTTGGCGTAGGTGAGCCGCGCGCCCGTCACCTGGGCGAGCGCCGCGCCGTTCCGGCTGATCGCCCCCTGCGCCTTGTGGAAGGCGGTGTAGGCGGCGCTGGTCGGCGTGCCGCCGGCGCTCGTGCCGCCGCGCGTCGAGCCCTGCCCCATCAGCCCGAAGGTCGCGGTGGCGGGGCCGGTCGGCGAGAAGTCGAGCTCCAGCGTGTCGGCGCGCACGCCGGTGCAGAGGTCGTAGGACGGCACGTCCGGGTAGCCGATCTCGACGCTGTTCGAGGGCAGCGCGGCGGCGCCCGAGCCGAAGCTGTGGACGAAGTTCGGGCTGGTGCCGGTGGTGGTGGGGGCCCCAAGCAGCAGGCGGAGCCAGTGGCCGATGTTGACG
>NZ_AUDH01000033.1 GCF_000425365.1 Rubritepida flocculans DSM 14296
CCAAAAGGGCGCCAACATCCTCGCCCCGCTACTCCCACCCGCGCGCGAGCTGATCGCCGACCGCGGCTATGACAGCAACCCGTTCCGCACCGCCCTCGCCGAGCGTGGCATCGCCGCCTGCATCCCCCCCAAGAAGAACCGCAAGCAGCCCATCCCCTACGACAAGGCGCTCTACCGCCAGCGCCACCGCATCGAGATCGCCTTCGGCCGCCTCAAGGACTGGCGCCGCATCGCCACCCGCTACGACCGCTGCGCCACCACCTTCTTCGGCGCCATCACACTCGCCGCCATCGTCATCTTCTGGCTCGGACAATGAGTCCTGAGCCTAGATGTTTCTGAAGCCGTGCGAACCGGGAGCGAAAGTCTCTGGGCTCGCCTCCGCGTGCTGATGCCCTGGCCGGCGCTGTGATCACGTGCGCATAAAGGGGTCAGCGGGATCTCCCAGTCGGGTTCTTTGGCGGAACATCATGCTGCCTCTGCGGGGAGTGTGAACCCGATCGCGCGCAACCGCTCCATGACGGCGGGTGCGCATAGCGCGGTCAGGAACGCCGCGACGGCCGGGCGGTTGGCACGGCTCTCCGGCAGGAAGAAGTCGTACGTCTCGTCCGCGAGCGGCAGCAAGCCGAGGCCATAGGCGCGCGCCACCGTCGCGATCGCCACGCCCCAGTCGGCCCGCCCCTGCGCGACCGCGGCCGCGACGGCGTTGTGCGACTTCGGCTGGTTGGCGTAGCCCGCGGGCCGCACGCCGCCCAGCAGCCCGTCCAGCAGGATGCGCGTGCCGGAGCCCGCGTTGCGGTTCACCAGCAGACAGGACGGGTTCGCCGCGGCGCGCCGCACCGCCTCAGGGCCGTCGATGCCTTCGAAGCGCGGATCGCCCGGGCGGAACACCACGCCCTGCAGGCGCCCCCAGCCGCGCACCAGGCGCAGGCCCGGCGCCAGGAAGGGCTCGTTGTAGGTGCCGGTCTTCGGATCGAGAAGATGTGCCGGCGCCAGGTCGCATTCGCCGCGCTTCGCCGCGGCCAGGCCGCCCAGGCTGCCGATCGCCAGCGTCCGGGCGCGGATGCCCTGCGCCGCCAGCTCCTCCAGTACCGCATCCAGCCCGACGCAGTGGCTGCCGATCACCACGAGGTCGGGCGGACGCGCCGCGCCGCCGATCAGGCGAACGCGCACCGGCGCGCCAGCCTCCGCACCCGCATCAAGCGCCGCGATCGGGAAGAAGCCATCGGCCTGGGAGAAGGCGGTGACGCTTCCGGAGCCCTTGCCAAGCGGGAAGGCGTTCAGCCCGCCGCCCGGCGCCGCGGCCAGCGACACCATCACATACTCGGTCCGCCCGAGCTCGCTCGGCGTGCGCACCGCAAGCGTCGCTTCGACCTCCGTTTCCTCGCGCGGCGGCAGGCCGGCGAGGGCGCGGATGACGGGTACGACGAATTCGTGGAAGGTGAAGACCGCGCTGGCCGGAAAGCCCGGCAGCACGACCACCGGCGTCGTGCCCACCGCGGCGAGGCAGAGCGGCTTGCCCGGCTTCAGCGCGACGCCGTGCACGATCACGCCGGGCGCGCCGAGCCGCGACAGGATGCGATGCGACACATCGCCCGCGCCCTTGCTTGTGCCGCCCGACATCACGACGAGATCGGCGCGCGACAGTGCATCGCGCACCGCCGCTTCCAGCGCCGCTTCCTCGTCGCGGAAGATGCCCATGGGCACCGGCTCGCCGCCATTCTCGGCGACGGCAGCGCAGAGGATCGCCGCGTTGCTGTCGGTGATGCCGCCGGGCGGCAGGGAGGCGCCGGGCGGGTGCAGCTCATCGCCCGTCGAGAGCACCGCCACACGCGGGCGGCGCACCACCGGCACCTCCGCGAGGCCCGCGGCGGCAAGCATGCCGATCTCGCGGCTGGTCACGACCGTGCCGGCGCGCAGCAGCGCCTCGGCGCGCGCAATGTCGCTGCCCGCGAAGCCGACGAAGCCGCCGGGGGCCACGGCACGCTTCAGCAGGACGGCGGGGCCGTCGGCATCCTCGGCCAGTTCGGTCCATTCGATCATGGCGACCGCATCCGCGCCGCGCGGAATCATCCCGCCCGTGGCGATGGCGGTCGCGGTGTCCGGCGCGACCTCGACCCCGGGCGCGACGCCGCAGGCGAGCACCTCCGGGTTCAGGCGCAGCCGCGCGGGCGTGGCCTCGGATGCGCCGACCGTGTCCGCCGCTCGCAGCGCGAAGCCATCCACCGAGGCACGGTCGAAGGGCGGCGCGTCCGCGGTGGCGGCGATCGTCTTCGCCACCACGCGGCCGAGCGAGGCCGCCAGCGGCACGACCTCCTCGGCCAGCGGGCGAAGGTCGAGCGCGGCGCGGAAGCGGTGCGTGGCCTCCTCGGCGGAGACCACCTCAAGAAACTGTTCCTGCCGCGCCGTACGGCGGACGCGGTCGAGCAGGTCGGCGGGGGAGGTATGATCGGCCATCGCTTCCCTACAAGGCAACCAGGTCCACCTCGGCACCGGCATCGTAGCCCTCGGCGCCGGGCGGGACGATCAGCAGCGCATCGGCGGCCGACAGCGCGACGAGCGGCACGGCGCCGACCGCCAGCGGCTCGGCGAGGCCGCCCGCCAACCGGACCGGCACGATCTCCGCCAACCCGACGGTCGAAGCAACCTTGCGCGCCAGCGTGGCGCGCATCGGCAGGGGAAGGCTCTCGCCGGCAAGACGCGCCAGCAGCGGGCGGCCCAGCAGAACCCAGGCCGCGAGCGCATCCTCGGCGCGCCCAGGCAGCAGCAGCACCGGGCGGCAATCGACCGTGCCAAACCCCGCTGTTGTCCCGGGTCGGGCGCCGATCCCGTGCAGTCGCAGCGTGCCGGCTGCGCGCAGCGCCTCGGCGCTGCGATCATCGCGGCCCTCGCCCGTGCCGCCGGAGACGACAAGCAGGTCATGCGCCGCGGCCGCGGCGCGCAGCGCCGGCGCGATGGCCCTAGGCTCGTCCTGCATCGGCGGCAGGCGATGGAAGGCGGCGGCTGAGGCCATGGAGGTCAGCAGCGACGCGAGCGTGTCCCGCGCCGGATCGGCGACGATCTCGTCGCCGGTGGCGATCCAGCCCAGGCGCGGCCGCCGCACCGCGACCTCCACCATGCCGAGCGCGGCCAGCGCCGGAAGGTCGCGCGCGGCAAGCCGCTCGCCAGTGCTACGCAGGACCGCGCCCGGTGCGATCTCCTCGCCCGGGCGGCGCACGCCCTCGCCGGGGGCGACGGCTGCGACCGCCGTCGCGAAGGGACCATCCTCGCTCAGCTCGAACGGCGCGAGCACAGCGTCGGCGCCAGCGGGCAAGCGGTCGCCCGGGGCGACGCGCCCCGGCGGCATCGGCAGGACCGCGGGGGCGTAGGGGCTGGCGCCGTCGGTGTCCGCCGCCGTCACGGCCCAGCCGTCGCGGGCCGCGACCGGCAGGGCAGGCACCGGTTGGTGGGCGACGAGCGGCTCGGCGAGAACGCATCCGACCGCATCGGCGATCGGCCTGCGGGTCGGCGCGACCGGTGTCACGACCAGCGACAGCAGCACCTCGAGCGCCGCGGCGGGATCGGTGAGGCGCAGCGGAGCACTCATGCGGCGCCTCCCGCCACGACCGGTGCGCAGACACGGCGCGGGCCGTCCGGCGTGTCGAGCGTGCCGATCACAGTCTCGACGCCATAAGCCTCGCGCAGGCGGGCGGCGGTGACGAGCTCCGCCGGCGGCGCGGGCCCGTCCAGCGCGCCACGGTGCAGGACCGCGGCTTCGTCGGCGACCAGGAAGGCGTGGTCGGGATGGTGCGTCGTCATCAGCACGCCGAGCCCATCGCGCTCCGCCAGCGCGCGCACCTGCCGCAGCACCAGCGCCTGGTTGCCGAAGTCGAGGCTCGCCGTGGGCTCGTCCAGCACCAGGCAGGCGGCCTCCTGCGCGAGCGCGCGGGCGATCAGCACGAGCTGGCGCTCGCCGCCCGAGAGTTCCGTCACGGGCCGGTCCGCGAGGTGCGCGATGCCGAGCCGCGCGAGCGCCGCCTCCGCCGCGTCGCGATCGCGGCGCCCGGGGGCTGCGAGCAGCGGCAGGCGCGCGGCGCGGCCCATCGCCACCACCTCGCGCGCCGGATAGGCGAAGCCGCCGGGTGCCGCCTGCGGGACATAGGCGAGGCGCGTCGCGACCTCGCGCCGCGCCAGCCCGCCGATCTCCGCGCCACCAAGCCGGACCGTGCCCGCGAGCGGCGGGATCAGGCCGAGCAGCGTGCGCAGCAGCGTCGTCTTGCCGCCGCCATTCGGCCCGAGCATGCAGAGCACGCGGCCCGGCTCCAGCGCGAGCGAGATGCCTGAGGCGACGACGCTGCGGCCGTGGCCGACGGCGAGGTCGCACGCCGCCAGCAGCGCCGTCATGCGGTGCCCCGCCGTGCCCGGATCAGCAGCCACAGGAACAGCGGCGTGCCGAGCACGGCGGTCAGGATGCCGAGCGGGATTTCCATGCGGCCCGCGCTCCGTGCCAGCGTGTCCACCGCCAGCAGGAAGGCCGCACCCAGCAGCATGGACAGCGGCACCAGCCGCCGCAGGTCCGGCCCGCCGAGCATGCGCGCCATGTGCGGCACCACCAGGCCGATCCAGCCCACCGCGCCGGCCAGCGCGGTGACGGCGGCGGTGCACAGCGTCGCGCAGGCGACGGCGCCGGCCCGCAGCGCGGTGGTGTTCACCCCGAGCGCCCGCGCCTCGTCCTCGCCGAGCGTCAGCAGGTTCAGCCGCCAGCGGATCAGGAACAGGCCGACGAGGCCGAGCAGGGCGGGCGCCGCCGCGGCCAGGATGTCGCCGCGCGTGGCCGCCGAGAGCGTGCCGAGCAGCCAAAAGGTGATGGCCGGCAGTTGGTTATAGGGATCGGCCAGGATCTTCAGCAGCGAGATCGCCGCCCCCATCAGCGCGCCCAGCGCGATGCCGGCGAGGATCAGCACCAGGATCGGATCGCCCCCGTATCCCCTTGGGCCCCGAACGGCCCCGGCCAGGGCCGCGACCGCGGCCACCGCCGCGATGCCGCCGGCGAAGGCCAGCCCCTGGATCGCGGCGACCGGCAGGCCGAGGAAGATGCCGAGCACTGCGCCGAGCGACGCCCCTGCGCTGACGCCGAGCAGATCGGGCGAGGCGAGCGGATTGCGGAACATGCCCTGGAAGGCCGCGCCCGCCGCGGCCAGCGCTGCGCCGACCAGCATGGCGGCCGCCACGCGGGGCAGGCGGATGTTCCAGAACACCAGCGCGGCGGGGCTTTCGTCGCGGCCGAGCAGGATCGCGGGCAACTGCGCGGGCGCGATCGGGAACCGACCGACCGAAAGCGCCGCCAGGAACGCGACGACCAGCGCCAACAGCGCCAGGCTCCAGGCCAGCGGCCCACGCCAGCCGGGGGCCGCTCTCGCACGCAGCGCGGTCGCGCTCATGCGCGCGGACTTCCCCTGCTCACGCCGACGGCAGCGCCGGTCGGAGCAGCGCCTCGACCTGCGTGTTCTCCGGCCGGCGGTGGTAGAACAACGCGTGGAAGTCGGCCACCGCCTCGGCCAGCCCGTCACGCGGCCGCGTACCGAACAGCACCGGCAGCCAGATCAGCCCGAGCAGCCGGTTCACCGAGGGCGGGAAATCCATCCAGCCAAAGGGCTGGCCGGGCAGCAGTACGGCACGGCCCTGGCGCACCGCCGGCAGCGCGCGCCAGAGTGGATCCGTGCGGGTCAGCGCCAGCGCATCCGGGTTCTGGAAGATCAGCCAGTCCGGGTTCCAGGCGAGCACCTGCTCCATGCTGATCTGCACCAGGCCGCCGGGTCCGAGCGCTCGTCCCGCGATGTTCTCCGCGCCGGCGAACTCGATGATCTCGGTGTTGATCGAACCCTGCAGCCCGGTTTCGAGCCCGCGCGGGTTGCGCAGGTACAGCACGCGCGGGCGGCCGCGTGCGCGCAGCCGCTCGGCGCTCTCAGTCGCTTCGGCCAGGATCCGCTCGGCCGCGATGGCACGCGCCGCGCAGGCCTCGCGGCGATCGAGGATCTCGCCCAGCAGGCGATAGGTCTCGGGGATCTTTGGCAGCGCGCCGTCCAGCAGCAGCACCGGCAGGCCGGTCTGCTCGCGCACCCGCTCCGCGAGCGAGACATAGGTCTGGCCGACCGAGCCATAGTCGAGCACCAGGTCAGGGCGGCGGGCGAGCACCGCCTCGATATTCGCCGTGTTGTCGCGGCCCGTGAGGCGCCCGACCTGCGGCAGGGCAGCCGCTTCCGGTGTCATGAAGGCTGCTTCGGCCGGTCGCGGCGGGCGAGCGGGCCAGCCCATCAGCGTCTCGGGCGCCGCGGTGTAGAGAAGGATCGCGGCCGGCGAGCCCGCGGGCAGCACGCGGGTGACGCGATCCGGCACGGCGGTGCGGCGGCCGGTCGCATCCACCACGCTCCGGTCCGCCCGGGGGGGCGCGGCCAGCGCAGCGAGGCCCGCGGCGAGCCCCGTGGCGACCAATGTGCGGCGGCCGGCCGACATGCGTCAGCCCCCCCTCTGCGACATCATACGCCGACCATGACGTCGGACGCCTTCACGACGGCGACCGCACGGCCGCCGACGGCAAGGCCAAGCTCCTCGGCCGATTCATTGGTGATGGCGGAGGTGAACACCACACCGGGCGCGACCTCGATCTTCACATGCGTGGTCGTGACGCCCTTGCGGACCTCGGTGATGGTACCGGCGAACTGGTTCCGGGCGGAGAGCTTCAGCATGAGGGGCTCCTGGTTGGCGCGGTGTGTGTCACTGGCCGCGAAGCGAGAAGCCAAACCTGTCCCAGGCTGGCGCTGCGCCGGGACCGGCAAGGAAGGCGAGCAGGGCGTGCGCCTGCGGGTTACGCTCCGCCCGTCGCGTCACGGCAAACGGGTAGGTGATCGGCGGGTGGCTCTCCGCTGGGAAGGCAGCGACGACGCGGACGCCCTGGCTGGCGCGGGCGTCCGTCTCGTAGACGATGCCGAGAGGCGCCTCGCCGCGCTCCACCAGTAGCAACGCCGCGCGCACATTGTCTGCGCGCGCAAGCCGGGGTGCCAGCACCGACCACTGCCCCATCCACTCCAACGCGGCCTGGGCATAGCGGCCGACCGGCACATGTGCCGGGTCGCCGGTTGCCAGCCGGCCGCCAGCGCCGAGCAGCGCCGCGAGATCGGTGCCCCGACCCAGGGTTGGCATGGTGGCGGCTCCGCCGGAGGCGGGCGAAATCAAGACGAGCCGGTTGCCGAGCGGACTAACTCGGGTCGCAGGGACAATACAATAAGGTTCCGTTGCGCGAGGTAGTCCATCCATGGCTCATCCGCCGACATGAAGAGATCGGCCGGCGCGCCCTGCTCGATCTGTCTGGCAAGCGCTGACGACGCGGCGAAGGAGAAGCGAAGCGGAACGTTGCCGGGTGCCGAAGCGCGCCAGGCCGGCTCCAGGGCGCGCAACGCGTCCTGCAGGCTGGCGGCGGCGAACACGGTCAACGGAGCCTCTTGTGCAGAGGCACGCGGCGCCCCTTGCGCCAGCGCGAAACTCACGAGGCTCAGGCCAAGCAGTCGTTTCGTCGTGGTCATGCAATCCCTCCGACAGGTGGCAGGCGCAAAGACCAGTTCACTCCCGCCAGACGGCGGCGGTCGCGGCACGGTCGTTGTACATGGGCTCGCCGAAGCGGTCCCGCCCGAAGTCCCGCAGCATCGCCTGCGCCGCATCAGAGAGCAGGAACTCGCCGAAGCGCCGCGCGATCGGGGTGGCCGGCGTCGGCTCGGCGAGGAACAGCGTGTGGTAGGGGTTCAGCAGCACCGCCCCGCCGCGCACCAGCACGCGCAGCCGCGGCATGTTCGCCCGCTCGGCGATGAAGGTGCTGCTGTCGGTCAGGAAGTAGGCGCCCTCGGCATTCGCGCGCCGCATGCTCGCCGTCATGAAGTCGCGCGTGACGATCAGCTGCGCTGGATCGGGCTCGACGCCCGCCTCGGCCCAGAGCTGGCGCTCCTTCTGGTGGGTGCCGGAATTGTCGCCGCGGCTGACGAAGCGGGCCTTGGTCTCCGCCATGCGGCGGAAGGCGGCCAGCGCCTCCATGCCCCGGATCCCGGCGGGATCCTCCTCGGGACCAAGCACCCAGAATTCGTTGGAGCCGAACAGCACACGCCCGGTCGCCCAGCCATCCGCGACCGCGCGGCGCTCGGCCGGCGGCGCATGGGCGAGGATCATGTCCACGCGGCGCGCGCGCAGGTGGTCCATGGCCGCGCCGGAGCCGGCGAAGAACCAGGCCATCTGCGCGTCATTGGCGGCGGTGAAGCGCTCGGCCAGCGCCTGCAGCAGGCCGAGCTCGCCGGGGCTGCCGGTGGCTAGGCTGAAGCGCTGGCTGCCGGTTCCCCACACGGCCGTCGGCTGCGGCGCGCCGCCCCCTTGGGCCATGGCTGCCGGCGCGAAGGCGATCCCGCTCGCGGCCAGCATCAGATCCCGCCGCCTCACGAGGTCGGCTCCGGCTGCGTCGCGTTCGGGAAGAACAGCTGCTCGCCGTTGATCTTGTAGTCGGCGATCGCAGCCTGGCCGGCGGGCGAGACGATCCAGTCGATGAAGCGCTGCCCGTCGGCCGCCTTCACATGCGGGTGGCGCTGCGGGTTCACCAGCATGACGCCGTACTGGTTGAACAGCCGCGTGTCGCCCTCGACGAGGATGCGCTGGTCCTGGCGGTTGCGGAAGCTGAGCCAGGTGCCGCGATCGGTCAGGATATAGGCGCCCTGGGCGGCCGCGGTGTTGAGCGCCGGGCCCATGCCCTGGCCAACCTCACGGTACCACTGGCCACGTCCCGTCGTCGGATCCACCCCGGCCATCTGCCACAGGCGCAGCTCGGCCGCATGCGTGCCGGAGCGGTCGCCGCGGCTGATGAAGGGCGCGCGCGCCTCGGCGATGCGGCGCAGCGCCTGGTTGGTGTCGCGCAGCCCGGCGATGCGCGCGGGATCGGCGGCGGGGCCGGTGATGACGAAGTCGTTGTACATCACGTGCCGGCGCGGGCCGCCGAAGCCCTCCGCCACGAAGCGCTCCTCCGCCGCGCGGTCGTGCACGAAGACCACGTCCGCATCGCCGCGGCGGCCGACATCGAGCGCCTGGCCGGTGCCGAGCGCGATCACGCGCACCGCAATCCCGGTCTCCCGCGTGAAGATCGGCAGGATGTGGCCGAACAGCCCGGACTGCTCGGTGCTGGTGGTGGAGGCGACGGTGATGAAGCGCTCCTGCGCCGCTGCCGGCCGGGAGGCCGTTGCCGCGATGGCCGCGGCGAGGAAGGTGCGTCGAAGTGTTGTGAACATGCCGTGTCTCCGGGCTTTGTCGTTGAGGTCGGTCACCACACCAACTCGCCGCGCAGGAAGGCCGCGGCCTCCGGCGTGGCGGGCTGGGCGAAGAAGGCAGCGGCCGGCGCGTGCTCCGCGACGCGTCCGCGATGGACGAACACCACCTCGCCAGCGAGGCGTCGGGCCTGGCCGAGGTCGTGCGTCGTCATCACGATCTTGGTGCCGCGTGCGGCGAGTGCTGCGACGATCTCCTCGACCGCCTTCGTCGCCGCGGGATCGAGGCTGGCGCAGGGCTCGTCGAGGAACAGCACCTCCGGGTGCAGCGCGGCGGCGCGGGCGAGGGCGAGCCTCTGCTGCTCCCCGCCCGAGAGGCGGCGCGCCGGACGGTCGGCGAGGTCGCCGAGGCCGACCAGCGCCAGCGCATCGCGCGCGCGCGCTTCGCGCTCGGCCCGCGCCACGCCGGAGAGGCCCAGCGGATAGACGGCGTTGGCGAGGACGGAGCGGCGGAGCAGCACGGGGCGCTGGAAGACCATCGCCTGCCGGCGCGCCGCCTGGCCGGCCCAGGTGACGCGGCCTTCGCTCGGCGCCAGCAGGCCGTGCAGCAGGCGCAGTAGTACGCTCTTGCCCGCGCCGTTCGGGCCGATGACGATCGTGGGTGCGCCGGCCTCGATGGTCAGGGAGACGTCGGACAGGATGCGCAGGCCGCGCGCGGCGAAGCCGAGCCCCTCGGCGCGCAGCGGCAGGATGGTGTCGGGGGTGCGCATCAGCCCGCCCACCGCGCCGCCGTGTCGCGCAGGCCCTGCGCCAGCGCGTTCACCGTGACGACGATCGCCATCAGCACCATGCCGAGGGCGAGCGCGAGAGGCAGGTCGCCCTTGCTGGTCTCCAGCGCGATCGCCGTGGTCATCACGCGGGTGAAGCCCTCGATGTTGCCGCCGACCACCATCACCGCGCCGACCTCAGCCGCCGCGCGGCCGAAGCCCGCCAGCAGCACGGTGAGCAGCATGAAGCGGCCGTCCCAGAGCAGCGTCGGCACCGCGCGCCAGGGGCCGGCGCCGAAGCTGCGCAGCTGCTCCGCGTATTCCTCCCACAGCCCTTCCAGCACCCCGCGGGTCAGCGCGGCGAGGATCGGCGTGATCAGCACGGCCTGCGCGATCACCATGGCGGTGGGGGTGAACAGCAGGCCGAGCGACCCGAGCGGCCCGGAGCGCGACAGCAGCAGGTAGATCAGCAGCCCCGCGACCACCGGCGGCAGCCCCATCAGCGCGTTCAGCACGACGATCACGCCGCCGCGGCCGGGAAAACGCGCCACCGCCAGCAGGGCGCCGAGCGGCAGGCCCACCAGGGCCGCAACCGCCACCGCCGTCAGGCTCACCCGGAGCGAGAGCAACACGATCTGCGCCACCGCCGGATCGGCGGTCGCGACCAAGCCCAAGGCCGTCGAGAAGGCGCTCCCAAGATCGTTCAATGCTGTCTCCCGCAGGTCCTCTACTTGCGGATGGCAGGTCGAGGCGTCAATTCATGTACGACCTTGACGCGGATGGTGATTTTGCCGGAATTTGCCGCTTAATGCCGGATGTGCTGACGATGAAGGAGGCAGCGGCCTGGCTCCGCCTGTCGGAGCGGTCGCTCTACGAGCTGGCACGTAGCCGGCGGCTGCCGGCCGCCCAGGTGGGGGGCAAGTGGCTGTTCCCCCGCGCGCAGCTCGAGCGCTGGCTGGCGGCACAGGCGGATCAGCCTGATGTCGCGCACCGCCTCGACCCGCCGCCGATCCTTGCCGGCAGCCACGACCCGCTGCTGGACTGGGCGGTACGGCAGTCGGGTTGCGGGCTCGCGATGCGCGCCGGGGGCAGCCTGGACGGTCTGGCGGAGCTCGCGGCCGGCGCGGCTCAGGTGGCCGCGAGCCATCTGCTGGACCCGGACAGCGGCACCTGGAACGAGCCTGCCGTGCGCGAGATGCTGCCACGGCGCGCCATGGTCGGCATCACCTGGGCCTGGCGCGAGCAGGGGCTGATCGTGCCGGCCGGCAATCCGCGCAACCTCGCCCATGTGCGCGACCTGACCGGCGGCATGCGCGTCGTCAGGCGACAGGCACGTGCCGGGAGCCATGTGCTGCTGACACACCTGCTGACGGAGGCTGGCGTCCGGCTGGAACAGGTGCCCTTCCTGCCCGAGCCGGCGCTATCCGAGGATGAGGTCGCGGCCGCGGTGGCCGAGGGCCGCGCCGATGCCGGCTTCGGCATCCGCGCGGAAGCGGCGGCGCGCGGGCTCGGCTTCGTGCCGCTGATCCGCGAGCGCTTCGACCTGGTGATGGAGCGACGTCACTTCTTCGGCGAACCGATGCAGGCGCTGCTCGCCTTCGCGCGCGGGCCCGCCTTCGCCGCGCGGGCGACGCGCATGGGTGGCTACGACGTGGCCGAGATGGGCGCGGTCGCGTTCAATCTCTGAGTGCTGGCAGCCGACTGCACGGGAGGATATGATGAAGCGGGGTGAGATCAGGCCCGGCGAGGTGGCCGGCGCGGCGCCAGACCGCGCGGACGCGGCACTGGCCTTCATTGGTCGCATCCGCACGCCCTTCGCCACGCGCGAGGATTGCCCCCGGCAAGGGTCGCCGGACGGGCCCGTCTGCCGCGTCGAGGTCGACGCGCCCTGGCGCACGGGGCTGACCGGGCTCGCAGCCGGCGCGCGGGTGGAACTGATCTACTGGATGCATTTGGCGCGGCGAGATCTGCTGCTGCAAGTCCCGCGTGACGCCCGGGCGCCGCTTGGCACCTTCGCGCTTCGCTCGCCGAACCGGCCGAACCCCATCGCAACCTCCCTAGCAACAGTCGTGGAAGTCGGGGACGGAGCAGTTGTTGTTCGCGGCCTCGACTGCGTGGATGGGACGCCGCTGCTGGACATCAAGCCAGAGCGGCGAGGCAGCCAGTAGAGCATGCCGTACGCATGCTCTTGCTCCTTGCGAAGATCGGTACGCCAGATCTGTCTTGGAGACAGCGACCTCACGGGCTACCAACTGCGCTCCATCGTTTGGTTCATCCGACGCGCCGCTTCGTTACCTGCACCGCCAGAGGCGCCGCGGATAGGTCCACCGTCGATGCGCTGACGTTGCGCGCCGTCACACGCACGCTGTTGTTGCTCCACACATGGCAGTCCAGCACGAAGGCGATGCTGCTGGTGTCGAGCGAGGCGTCCGCAAAGTCCCCCCGCCGCGCGCCGGGCACCGTCACGTCGACGTTGGCCGTCGCGCCAGGCCCGAGGCTCGGCAGATCCCAGCTGGTCTCCAGCGCGAGCGTCCGCGTCCCCGCCGGCAGCGAGGGGCAGCCGTAGAGGATCGCCGGCGCGTCCTCCGGCAGGCCGTAGAGCCGCAGCGCCTCGAGCTCGATCTGCCCGTCGAAGCCGATGATGCCGATCTGCGCGAAGGCCACGCCCGCGCCGAGCCGCACCGTCTGTCGCCGGTTCAGCGAGCTGTCCTGCATCACCGCGCCCGCCTGCCAGCTCTTCGACGCGGTGTCCCACTGCATCGTCGTGCCGGAGGCCAACACGTCCTGCGGCTGGTTCTCCCGCACGGTGCCGGCGCCGTCGAAGCAGCGCACGCAGAGCCGCCCGCCATCGGCGCCGCCAACCAGCCAATGGGCCAGCGCGAACTCCTTTGCGTGCGTCGTCTGCACCACGAAGGCGACGCCGCGATTGGCGTTCAGCAGCAGCCCCCGCCCCGTCGCGGCGATGCCGTCGAGCCCATTCCAGGACAGCGCCACCATGGTGGTCTCGGTCGTGGTGGAGGTGGCGATGATGCACGCCCCTTCGACGCCGATTTCGGTGTTGCTGTGGCGGAAGGCGGCGGCGCGGAGGTTCGGGATGTTGGCCAGCAGCCGGGTCAGCCGCGACGCCGGCGCGCGGTGGCGGTTGTAGACCGCGTTGCCAGCGCGGGTCGCCGTGGCGGTGTAGTCGATGCCGATGGCGTAGGTCTGCGCCCAGGCCACCTCGTACTCGCAGTCGGTCGCCGCGCCGGTGTGCCGCGCCGCGAGCGGCGAGCAGGCCTCCATGCGCATCCCCCGCGCGATGATGGCGGTGCCGCTGGTCTCGTTCAGGAAGGGGATGGCGACGTTCGGGTCGAGCTGGCGGAGCTCGAAGTTCGGCCCGTCGAAGATGTGGCGGTTGTGGTTGTTGTAGGCCCCCGCCTGCCGCGAGAAGCGCACGCCGAAGCGGTCGAGGGTCGGGTTGATCCCGGTGGCGCAGGCGAAGTGCCCGCCGTAGTAGCGGATCGAAGTGTTCCAGGCCGTGGCGGTGGCGCAGTGCGCGTCGAGCCCGTAGCGGTTGTTCAGGATGCGGCCGAGGATCAGCGTGGTGTCCTCGAAGCCGCGGCCGTCGCCGAGGGTCCGCAGCCCGATCGTGAAGCCCGAGACCAGTCGGAGGTCGACCAGCGAGGAGTCGAGGTTGCGCGCGAGGATGCCGATGTCGGCCTCGCTCGCCCAGTCGGACTGGATCTGCCGCGTGACCTGCAGGTTGAGGTAGAGCTTCTCGCCGTTGCGGGTGGTGCCGCCGTCACCCAGCGTCAGCACGGCGGCCGGGGCGTTGGCTGGGCCGGTGTACTGGAGCACCCCCTGCATGATCAGCCCGCGGGCGCCGCCGCCGAGCGTGACGCCAGCGTCGACGTTCCAGGTGCCGGGCGGGATGACGGCGAACTTCCCGTCCGCCGCGGCGCGGTCGAAGCAGGCCTGGATGGCGGCGCGATCGTTCGCCGCGCCATCGCCGAGTCCGCCGAAGTCGCGCGGCAGCACCGCCTCGCGGTCGCGCAGGTACTTCGCCAGGTCGATCTTGGAGATGTTCTGGCCGAGGACCATCAGGTCGTCGATGCGGGCGGCCATGCTATGGCCTCTGCGTTGTGATTCGGGAACAACGATGAGAACAGCGCTTGTCTACGGCGGTGCGGCTGTTGCCGAGATCGCCGGATGCTACGCCTTCTGGGCTTGGCTCAGGCTCGGTGCATCGGCCTGGTGGCTCTTGCCTGGCATGGCGTCCTTGGCGGCCTTCGGATGGCTTCTCACTCTGGTGGACAGCGCCGCGGCCGGTCGCGCCTATGCCGCGTACGGCGGCGTCTACATCGTTGCTGCGATCGTCTGGCTCTGGATGATCGAGGGTCTGCGGCCCGATCGGTGGGATCTGCTCGGCGGGGCGGTATGCTTGGCCGGCGCAGCCGTCATCTTGTTCGGACCGCGGACAGCATAGGTCCAGCCTAGGTCGCAGTGGCGGTGACGGGCCCGGCGAGGGCCGAGACATTGCCCTCGGCGGAGACGGCGCGGAGCCAGTACCAGCGGGTCTGGCCAGCGGTGAGGCCGGTGCGGTCCCAGGGCAGCGCGGTCGGCTCGGTCGCGAGCTTCACGGCGGCGGCGAGGCTGTTGCTGCTGGCCTCGAACACCTGCAGCCGCACGGCGTCGGCCGGGACGCCGCCCGAGAGCCGCACGCCGCCGGCGATGCCGAGCGCAGCGGGCGCGGTGACGGCGCCGGGGATGGCTGCCTCCCGCCAGCCCGACACCGCCCCGCTGCGGGCCACGGCACGCACCCGGAAGGCAGTCGGCTCGGCGGTGGGGACCGACGCCGCGGTCGCACCAAGAGCGCCTCCGTAGCCCTGCCAGGTGGCCACGGAGGCGGGGCGGAACTCGAGTTCGTAGCCAGCCAGGTAGGCACTGCCGACCGCCGACCACGACACGCCGAGGGCGGCGAAGGCGGTGCCCGACGGCGTCTCCACGCTGATGCTGGCCGGCGCGGCGATCACCCCGGGGTTCGGCAGCACGACCGAGGGGCTGTCGCCGGCGGCGCGCTCGTCCACCGCAGGGTTCCAGTCCCACACCGCCGGGTCCTCCTCGGCGAGGGTGAGGTCAACGCCGCCGTCCGGCGAGAGCCGCCAGCCGGTCACCCGCGCCGGGAAGGGCCCGACCCGGTCGAGGGCGACCGTCACCCCGTCCCAGGGCCGCAGCCGCAGCGCCGAGAGGTTGGCCGGGAAGGCCACCTCGCGCTGGCGGCGGATGCGCTCGAGCTCGGCCTTCATCAGCCGCTGCACCGTCGCGACCGAGGTGGTCAGCGGGAACTCCAGGTCGCGGTAGATCGGCTCGCCGCCGTCCTCGGCGACGTAGTTCGCGGCGAGCAGCGGCGGGGCGTCGGTCGGTTGCCAGTTCTTCGCCGGGTCGACGTAGACCGCGCGCACCCCGTTGAAGAGATCCCGCCGCGGCCGGCTGCCCTGGATGGTGACGTCGCCGCGGAGGTCGTCCGCGGTGAGGGTGGCGGCCGGCAGCGCCGGCCCGCCGGCATGGATGAAGAACCGCCCGCCGGAGACGACGAGCGCGCCGGCCATGGCCGCGACCAGCTTGCGGGTGATGGCAATCTTGCCCTCGCCGAGCGAGACGCGGCCGTTCACCGTGTAGCGCCGCTCGGTGACCCCGGCGCGGGTGCCGATCAGTTCGTCGCAGATATTGGCCGCGGCGATCAGGGCGGGGATGTCGATGTCGTCCCAGGACGCCTTCCAGCCGAAGGGCGCGGTCAGGTACCAGGCAAGGCAGAGGGCCGGGTTGTCGGACCAGCCCGTCGCGCCGGTGCGCGGATCGAGGATGGTGTCGGCACCCTCGACGAGGGCGGCGATGTTCGGCGGGCCGGCGGGAAACGCCTCGGCGGTGATCTTGAGGCGGATGGCGACATAGGCGCGGCCACGACCGCGATGGTCGGCGGTCCACTTGCCGCCGGTCTCGCCGATCAGGTTGGCGTTGGCCGCCTGGTCGGGGGCGCCGAGGTGGCGGTCGATCCGCACCAGGCCGGCGAACTTCGGATCGGTGGCCAGGGTGTCGCCGAGCCAGAGGTCGCCGATGGCGCGGACGCGGTGCGCGGCGAGCACGACGACGGCGTAGAACCAGCCATCGGCGCGGCCCTGGTCGTCGGTCGCGGAGTGGATGAAGACGATCGGGCCGCCGACCTTGCAGCGTCCGAAGACGATCTGGTGCTCGGTGATCGGCTGGCGGAAGGACTGCGTGCGGCCGGCGCCGGGCGCGGTGGGATCGTCGCCGGGGCGGAGCGCGGCCGAGGACGTCGGCGCGGTCGGCCGCTTCGCCGGGAACACCGAGGCGCCGATGGTGGAGACCACAAAGGCGGCGCCGGCGCCGACGATGGCGCCGATGATGCCGCCGCCGACCGCGGCCGAGGCGACGCCGCCGGCGACGACGGCGATCAGGGGAACGGCGGCCGGCATCAGCCGATCCTCCAGGCGATGGTGCAGAGGGTGAGCGGGGCGCGGACCAGGCCGCGCGGCCCGACGAAGGCGACGCGGCCGGCATCGAGCACCACGCCGAGGCGATCGGGATCGGGGGCGAGGACGACGTCGCCCATGCGGGCCCGCAGCGGCGCCACGCGCGGGAAGCCCGCGCTGTCGGCCGTAGTCTCAAGATTGGGCAGGATGCGCACCCTTGGCGTGGTGCCCGTCACCGCCTCCACCGCCGCCAGCGCGAAGCGCCCGCAGTTCCAGCGATGGGCGTCGAAGGCGCGCGTCTCGACCGCCGACAGCAGGGCTGCCAGCCGCACCGCCCATTCCGGCCGCCGCGTCACGGCGCTGGCAGCCTGATCTCCGCCTCCTGCAGGGCGGGGACGTATTCGAAGAAGCGATCGCCCGGGTATTCGGCCTGCTGGTCGGCGTCGGTGTAACGACGCACCTCAGCGCGCTCGAGGTCGACGAGGCGACTCTCGCAGGTGAGCGCGACGCGCGGCTCGGCGCCGTCGGTCACCTCCATCGTGTCCATCAGCCCGGCCCAGAGCGGGAACGGGTCCGCGACGAAGGCACCCTCCGCGTCGAGCAGCGCGCCCCAGAGCCGCGCCGGGCGCAGCCGGAAGCTCCGCTCGGCGAGCGCGATGTCCACCACCTCCTGCGGCACCGGCGACACTGCCAGCGTCAGCCGCACGGCGCGCAGCTCGACCGTCTCCTCGACCTCGCCGACGGCGCCGATCGAGCCCACGCCCTCGAACACCTTGCCCGCCCAGTTCAGCTGGCCGAGGCCGGTCCAGGCCCGGAAGGGGCCGGAGGCGAAGTCGAGATCGACCAGCACCACGGGAGCCGCGACCGGCGAGGTGGCGGAGGCCGCGGCGTGTGGCGACAGCCGCGGCGTGCCGTGCATGTCGGACACTACAGGGCCTCCTCGAGGCGGATGGTGATGGCGGTGAAGCGGCCCGGCCGGGTCGGGTTGGCGGCCTCGTCGTCGGAGACGAGGCGCATGGCGACGGTGGGCCTCGTGAGGACCAGCGGCTGGTTGATCAGCAGCGCCTCGCGCAGCGGCGGCGCGATCGGGATCGTCACCGTGCCCGCGCCAGAGGCGGTCACCGTCTCGGTCGCGATGTAGAGCCGCCCCGCCAGGCCGATGAGGTCGCCGGCGCCGACGGCGACCCCGTTCGGCCACCAGCCCTGGGTCTGGATCGCCAGCGCCCCGCGCGGCGCGCCGGCGGCGAGCGCCGGGTTGCCCGAGCCGACCACGAAGCCGGTGCCGTCCGTGAAAATGGTGGCGTCCGAGTAGGAGAAAGGCCCGCTCGGCACGTCGCCCTGCACCCGCGGATCCCCGGTGCGGAACTCCCGCCGCCAGTCCCAGATGCGGACGGTGTTCACCGAGCCGGCCAGCGCGGCGAGCAGACCTTCGAGGAGGCCGGCGCGCACGCGGTCGAGCGGATCGAAGGTGGCCTGCGCCACCCAGCGCGCGCCCTCGCGGCGCAGCACCTGCGTGGCGCGGGTGACCGGCGACACGAAGCGCGTGGTGTTGTGCTGCAGGTAGAAGGTCAGCCGCGAAGGCCGCAGCGCCTCGGGCCAAGCATACTCCACCATGGCGGCTATCCCCGCACCGTCTCGTAGGCGCTGCCGCCGCGGCGGATGGCATCCAGCGTCATCGCCGAGGCCTGCCGCGCGATCTGGCCGGCGAGCAGCCGCAGCCGTGCCTCGACACCGGCGTCGGCGCCACGCGCGTCGATGTTGATGGTCTGCTGGATGACCGGGCCGCCCGGCGCCATGCCGTTCGGCAGGACGGTCCCGCCGCGGTCCGGGACGAACCATTCGGGCCCGCGCTCGCCGACGATGTAGGGCTGGCCTGCCGCGACCGGCCCGCCCTCGGCCCGGAACAGCCCGCCGAGCCAGGAGCCAATGCCGTCGAACCAGCTGCCCGCGCCGAGGCTGGTCAGGCCGGCCGAGACGGCATTGCCGAGCGGCTCGGTGATGGTGCGCCGTGCGATGATGCGGGTGATGTCCTGCAGCAGGCCCTGCATGACCTTCGACAGCTTGTCGCCGCGCACGATCGCGTCCTCGAAGGCGGAGGCGAACGCGAAGCCCAGCTCGCGCGCCGCCTCTCGCGTGCCCTCGGTGCTGCGCTGCAGCCGGCGCTCGGCCTCCTCCAGATCCTCCAGCGCGCGCTGCGCCTCCCGCCCGATCGTCTCGTCGGGGATCGGCCGGCCGGCGCGCTCGGCGCGCTGCACCAGGTCGGAGAGCCGCTCCATCCGCCGCTGGTAGCGCTCGTAGGCGGTCTCGTTGTCCTGGATGAGGCGCTCGCGCTCGCGCAGGATCTCGTTGATCTCACGCTCGGCCTCGCGCGCCTCGCGGGCGCCCTCGTTGCCAGCGCGGCGGACGGCGGCGACGCGCGGCTCGAGGCGGCGCAGCGCCTCGTCGCGCTCCTGCAGCGCCAGGGTCTCGAGGCGGGTGCGCTCGGCGGCGGTGAGGGCGCCGGCCGCCTCGGCCTCGCGCAGCCGGCGGACCCGCTCTTCGTATTCGCGGGTGATCCGGAAGCGGTCGTCGAGGTCGCGGGTGAGCTCCTGGACATCCTGCGCCGCGCGGCGCCGGCGGGCGTCGGCCGCGGCCTGGCCGGCGCGCTCCTGCTCCTCCAGGCGGCGGGCCAGCGACTCCCGCTCGGCGGAGTCGATCTCGGCCAGCGTCGCGAAGTAGTCCCGGCGCAGCTCCTCCAGCCGCGCCCGGCTGTCGACGCCGGCCTGCTGCTCGGCGGCGCCGACCAGGCCGGGACGGAGGCTGCCGCGGCGGACGGGGGCGCGCAGGCTGGCGCGGCCGTCCTCCTCGCTCTCCAGCCGGCCGATCTGCGCCGACAGCGCCTCGGCCTGCCGGCGGAGGCCGGCGAGGCGCTCGCCCTCGCTGAGCAGCCCGGCGCCCTGGCGGACGCTGTCCACCGCGCGGGCTGCGGCCGAGAGCGCCCGGGCCAGCGCGTTGGAGAGGCCGATGGCGCGGTCGAGCTGGCCGAGGAAGTTCTCGGTCGCCGCCGTGAGCTGGCCGAAGGCGCGGCCGAGCGAGAGCGGCGCCTTGTCGAGCTCGGCGCCGAGACGCTCGGTGGCGCGCAGCAGCGCCGGGAACACCCGCTCGGCGGTGAGCCGGCCCTCCGAGCCCATCTGCCGGAGCTGACCGATCGAGACGCCGAGCTCGCGCGCCAGGCCCTCGGCCAGCAGCGGCATCGCCTCGAGGACGGAGCGCAGCTCGTCGCCCTGCAGCACGCCCGAGGCCAGCGCCTGGGCCAGCTGCAGCGTCGCCGAGGAGACCTCCTGGGCGGAGGCGCCGGAGACGATGGCGACGCGCTGCAGCCCGCCCACGAGGCGGACCACCTGGTCGGAGGTGGCGCCGATCTCGCGGGCGGCGATCGAGAAGCGCTGGAAGGCGTCGACGCTCTCGGAGACAGCGACGCCGGTTTGGAGCGCGTTGCGGTACAGCGCCTCGTAGACCGCGCTCGCGCGTTCGACCGAGCCGGTGGCCTGCTGCAGGCGGGAGAGGCCCTGGGTGAGCGCGTCGCCGGCCTGGACCAGGGCACGGGCCGCGGCGGCGAGGCCGGCGAGCTGGATGCCGCGCGTGGCGACGTCCAGCAGTTCGAGCGAGCGGGACGCGCGCTCGGCGCCGCCCTTGATCTGGTCGAGCGAGCGCTGGCCGGTCTCCCCGACCTCACGCAGCTCCTGCTTGGCCCGGGCGGCGTCGTCCAGCGACAGGCGCACCGAGACGCGGCGGGTGGCGTCGGCCATGGCTGCGGAATCCCCTGCGTCCCGGGTGGCGAATGCCGGCCGGAAGGCACCCGGCCTCGCTGCCGCCGGGCCGGCCAGCTATGATCAGCGGATCGTGCGTGGCAGACGCGGCGAACCGGCCGCGGGACGCCCGGGGCCGCACGCCGGAGAGACGCGCAGCGAAATGGCCACGACGCCACAGCAGATCGACCTATGGCGCCAAGCCTCGACCGAGCATCAGCGGCTCGAGTTCAAGGAGGCGAAGACGCAGTACGACACGGACAAGCTGAACAGGTACTGCGTGGCCATCGCCAACGAAGGCGGCGGGCACCTCCTCCTCGGCGTCGCCGACGCGCCCCCGCGGCCGGTGGTCGGCACGCAGGCCTTCCCGGACGTCGTGGCAACGGCGGAGCGGCTGTTCACCGCCGTCGGCTTCCGGGTGGACGTCGAGGAGGTGGCCCACCCCGACGGCCGGGTGCTCGTCTTCCACATCCCGTCCCGCCCGCGCGGCACGGCCTACCACCTGGAGGGCGCCTACCTCATGCGCTCCGGCGGATCGCTGGTGCCGATGAGCGAGGACCAGCTGCGGCGCATCTTCGCCGAGGGCCAGCCCGACTGGCTGGAGCAGCACTCCCGAACCGGCCTCGACGCGCAGGCGGTCGTCGAGCTCCTCGACACCCAGGCGTTCTTCGAGCTGCTGAAGCTGCCCTACCCGACCGAGCGGGCCGGCGTGATCGAGCGCCTCGCCAGGGAGAGGCTCGTCGACGAGACGCCGGATGGGCTTGCGGTGCGGCGCCTCGGCGCGCTGCTGCTCGCGAAGCAGCTCGCCGACTTCCCCGACGTCTCCCGCAAGGCGCCGCGGGTCGTCGTCTACACCGGCACGTCCAAGCTGGAGACCAAGCTCGATCAGCTCGGCACCCGCGGCTACGCGGCCGGCTTCCAGGGGCTGGTCCGCTTCGTGATGGGCCAGCTGCCGCAGAACGAGGTGATCAAGGACGCGCTGCGGACCGAGGTGAAGCTCGTGCCGGAGGTGGTCATCCGCGAGCTGGTGGCGAACGCGCTGGTCCACCAGGACCTCGCCATGGGCGGCACCTCGGTCATGGTGGAGATCTACGCGGATCGCCTGGAGATCTCGAACCCCGGCGAGCCGATCGTGGACGTGGCGCGCTTCATCGACGGCTACCAGTCCCGGAACGAGCGCCTGGCCGACCTGATGCGGCGGCTCGGGATCTGCGAGGAGAAGGGCAGCGGCATCGACCGCGTGGTCCGGGCCGCCGAGGTGTACCAGCTCCCCGCGCCGGACTTCCGGGTCGGGCATCGGCGGACCGTGGTCACGATCTTCGGCCAGCGGCCGTTCGAGGCCATGGACCGCGAGGACCGGGTGCGGGCCTGCTACCAGCACGCCGCGCTGAAGTGGGTGATGTCGGAGCGCATGACCAACCAATCCTTGCGGGAGCGGTTCAACCTGCCCGAGTCGAAGGCGGCCGTCACCTCGCAGATCATCGCGGCCACGGTCGAGGCGGGGCTGATCAAGCCCGACGAGAAGGTCGGGGGGTCGCGGAAGTACGCCCGGTATCTCCCCTTCTGGGCCTGAGGTTCATTTTCGTCGGCACCGCAGAGGCCGCCTCGGTCCAGGCGAAAACCTTTTTGGATCAGGCACTTGTTTATTTAAGGCTTTCCCCGAGCGGGCCTCCCGGGCCCTCCCGCCGGGAGGCGGCCCCGGCGACCATGCCCGCCCGCATCGCAGCCAGCAGCTCCGCCGCGGCCCAGCCCGTAGCGCCCATCTCGCGCGCCGCCGCCAGGGCCCCGGCGGTGTCCATCGTCAGCCCCGCCAGCGTCGTCTCGGCACAGGCGGTGCCGGCCGTCCAGGCGGCGGCACCCTCGAGGCTGGCGGGGGCGTGGGCGGCGTAGGGGCAGGCGTCGGCGCAGTCGCGGCCGAGGGCGGCGCAGCCGCGGCAGTAGTCGGGCCCGCGGCCGAAGTGCCAGGCGGCGCGGGCCCTCAGCCGTTTCCCTCGGCGGCCACCGCCGCGACCGGCGCCGTCGCGCGGTCCCAGAACGCGGCCGCAATGTCGTCGAGGTCCATCAGGCGCTCGACCGCCTCGGGGGAGAGCGGCAGCGGCTTGCCGGCGGCATCGCCGACGCCCTCCCAGGCGGTGACCGCGTGCCGGGCCAGCGCCTTGACCAGGAAGGCGAAGGCCAAGCCACGGGCCAGGTCGGGGTCGAGGTCCTCGCCCGTGGCTCGGACCGCACCCAGCCGGCGCGCGGCGGCGGCCTGCGCCGCCGCCATGACGGCGGTCGTCACCGGCCTGATCTCGACGCGCACGCCGCGCGGCAGGTCGAGCCAGTACGGCTCGGCCGGGAGGTCGAGGGTGAGCATCCATCTCTCCTGTCCGGGAAGGGCGCCGCCCTTGAACGGCGCATCACTTTGATGCAGATTTGGGGCATGCCGACCGCGAACCCCTCCGCCCGTCCGGGCGTCACCGTCCGCCTCGACCCCGAGGCGCACGAGCGGCTGCAGCAGATCGCCAAGGCCGAGCACCGCTCCGTCGCGGCCTTCCTGGAGCGGCTGATCGAGCGCGAGCTCCGCGCCCGCGACGAGGCCGAGCGGGTGATCCGGGTGCATGTGGCGCCCGAGCTCCAGGGCCAGCCCTTCGGGGAGCCCGATCGCCGGCCGGGCGAGAGCGACAGGAGCTACGCCCGCCGCAAGAAGACCATCGCCGCGCTGTTCGGCCGCTGAGGCGGCGTGGCGGACTGCCCGATCCCGTCCGGATGCTTCGTCTGGACGATGTTCCCGTTCGGCCCGCCGGATGCGCCCGACCGGCCAGGACCGGTGCGGCACATCGCCTATGTGCTGGCGACGGACAGCAAGCCGAAGGTGCCGATGCTGCTGCTCGCCTACACCAGCTCGGGCCCCTGGCGCGGCGCCGCCGGCCGGGTGCCGCTGGGCGTGATCGAGTTCGACGCCGGTGCCGCCCGGGCGGTCGGCCAGAAGCCGTTCCACCTCGACCTGCGCTGCCTCGCGCAGGTGCCGCTGACCGAGCGGTGGTTCCCCGATCTCGGGCAGCCCGGCCACGGGATCGTCGGCAAGGCGAGCGCCCGGCTGCGCGAGCGGATCGACGCCATGCTGAGCGAACTGGTCACCCGGAGCCGCGATCTGATCGAGATGCGGGGGCCGCGATGAGCGTCAGGCGTACTCGCCCGCCGGCTGCTGGTCCCGGAGCACCACGGTCATCATCCGCGAGGCGGCGGCCTGGGTGCCGGGCCATCCTCCAGGGGTTGTGTATTCTGCGGAAGTCAGGGAGCCCCCCGATGATCGAGCCGATGCTCAAGGTCGCGGAGGCCGATGCGCAGAGGAACTTCGGCCTCTACCAGGACAAGGCCCTCACCCAGCCCGTCGCCATCACCCTCAACGGGCGGCCGCGGACGGTGCTGATCTCGATCGAGGAGTACGAGCGCCTCAAGCGCCGCGACCGCCAGGTGGTGCGCACCGAGGACGCGCCGCAGGAGATCGTGGACGCCATCCTCGCGGCACGGCCGCCAGAGGAGAACAAGCGCTTCGATCATGAGGTCTGACAAGCCGGCGCTGCCGGCCGTCGGCGACGTGATCCGCCACGCCTATCTGTGGAGCCACGAGCACGCGGCGGGACGGGAGGAAGGGTCGAAGGATCGTCCGGCAGCGGTCGTCGCGCTGGTGCGCGGCGAGGATGGCCGCGACGAGGTGGTGGTGTTCCCCATCACTGGCTCGGTGGGACGGTCGAGGGTGAGCATGGGCGGTCTCCGGACTTGAAACGGGCAGCCGCCATGTCAAAGTCTGACATGACGAGGGACAGGAGGGCGGGATGCCGAATGTCAGCCTGACGCCGGAGCTCGAAGGCTTCGCCGAGCGCTGCGTGGCCTCGGGCCGCTACGGCAATGTCAGCGAGGTGATGCGCGCGGCGCTGCGGCTGCTGCAGGAGCAGGAGGAGAAGCGCGCGGCCTTCACCCGCATGCTCGAGGCCGCGGAACGCGAGGCGGACGAGACGGGGTGGTTCGAGGTCGAGCAGGTCGCGGAGGAGATGGACGCGATCATCGCCGAGGCGGAAGCCGGGCGGGCGCGGGAGCAGGCCCGCTGAGCCCAATCGGCAGCCTTCGGGCAAGGCCCGATGGGCGGTAGGCGCTCGGCGATCCTCTCGGCGCAGGCGCGTCGTGACCTTGCCAAGGCGGCGGCGTTCCTCGCCACCGACAACCCTGCCGCGGCCCGACGCCTGCGCGAGCAGGTCGTTGCGGCTGCCGTCCGGATCGGGGCCTATCCGCGGATCGGGGTCGTCCGCCCCGCCCTGGCGCCGGAGGAGGTGCGCTTCCTGGTCGTCCCGGACTTCCCCTACGTGATCGTCTATCGGGCGACGGCGACGCCGCCGCGCATCCTGCGGGTCCTGCATGGCGCGCGCGACCTGCAGGAGCTGCTGCGTGACCTGCTCGGCGGCGCGTGATCCTCACGCATACTCGCTCGCCTGCTGCTGGTTCTTCAGCACGGCGGTCATCATGCAGGTAGCGGTCGCGTTGTAGGCGGCGCGGAACTCGAAGCTCGCCTCGACCCCGCCCGGCCCTTCGACCGGCGTCTTGGCCAGGGCCAGGTAGACCTCGTGCAGGGTGAAGGTGAGGCTGCGGTTGGC
>NZ_AUDH01000034.1 GCF_000425365.1 Rubritepida flocculans DSM 14296
ACATAGTGATCTGCGACAATCTGCGATGCCACAAGTCACCGGGCGTGCGCGCCGCCATCGAGGCGCGCGGTGCCGAACTGCGCCACCTGCCGCCCTATTCGCCCGACATGAACCCCATCGAGCAGGTCTTCGCCAAGCTCAAGAACCTCGTCCGCGCCGCCGCGCCCAGGGACATCGAGGCCTTGTGGAACACCATCGGCCAGAGCCTCGAAGCCTTCACACCGAAAGAGTGCGCAAACTACTTCGCCCACTCAGGTTATCCACGGATGATGTGAAAATGGTCTAGCGAGTCGTCGCGTCGCGACGAAGATCATTCTGCACCGCCGGGGCCGCGCCGGCGTCACGGGCGCACGTCGCGATCGCCGAGATGGCCCCGCCCGGTCAGAGCCCCATGCTCACCGCCGCGGCCGCTCCCGCATCGGCCCCTTGCAGCGCGCCGGGTCGCGCAGCTCGCCGCGCAGGGCGCGGCAGTCCGGCGCGCCCACATCGTTCCAGCGCGCGCATTGCCCGTCGGGCCGCCGCCAGCCCGGGCCGCCGCAGGCGCCGCAGCCCGCATGCTCGCCCTCGCGCGGATAGAGCCGGCAGAGATCGTTCACCGCCCCGGCCGGGGCCGGCGCGAGCAGCAGCAGCAGCAGGGCGAGCGGCAGGGCGCGCATCCCCGCCAGATGGCGCGGCGCGGCGCTTCGCGCTACCTCCCCCGGCGCGATGAGTCACAACAGCTTCGGCCACCTCTTCCGCGTCACCACCTGGGGCGAGAGCCACGGGCCCGCCATCGGCTGCGTGGTGGATGGCTGCCCGCCCGGCCTGCCGCTGGACGAGGCCTGGATCCAGCCCTTCCTGGACCGCCGCCGGCCGGGTTCCTCGAAGCTCGTGACGCAGCGGCAGGAGCCGGATCGGGTCCGCATCCTCTCGGGCGTCTTCGAGGGGCGCACCACCGGCACGCCCATCGCGCTGGTGATCGAGAACCAGGACCAGCGCAGCAAGGATTATTCGGAGATCGCCGCGAGCTTCCGCCCCGGCCACGCCGACATCGCCTATGAGTGGAAATACGGGCTGCGGGATTATCGCGGCGGCGGCCGCGCCTCGGCCCGCGAGACGGCGATGCGCGTCGCCGCCGGCGCCATCGCCCGCCGCATCCTGGGCGATGGCGTCACGATCCGCGGGGCCATGGTGCAGTTGGGCGCCGACGCGGTGGACCGCGCCGCCTGGGACTGGGCCGAGACCGCGCGCAACGAGCTCTGGTGCCCCGACGCCGCCGCCGCCGCCCGCTGGGCCGAGCGGCTCGCGGAGATCCGCAAGGCCGGCAGCAGCATCGGCGCCGTGATCGAGGTGGTGGCCGAAGGCGCGCCCGTGGGCCTCGGCGCGCCGGTCTATGGCAAGCTGGACGCCGATCTGGCCGCCGCCTTCATGTCCATCAACGCGGTGAAGGGCGTGGAGATCGGGGACGGCTTCGCCGCCGCCGCCCTCTCGGGCGAGGAGAACGCCGACGAGATGCGCATGCGCCAGGACGGCACGGTGGAGTTCCTCTCCAACCACGCGGGCGGCATCCTGGGCGGCATCTCCACCGGCCAGCCCATCGTGGCGCGCTTCGCGGTGAAGCCCACCAGCTCCATCCTCACGCCGCGCCGCAGCGTCACCCGCGCGGGCGAGGAGGTGGAGCTGCGCACCAGGGGCCGGCACGACCCCTGCGTGGGCATCCGCGCCGTGCCGGTCGGCGAGGCGATGATGGCCTGCGTGCTCGCCGACCATGTGCTAAGACATCGCGCGCAGAACCCCGGCGCGCCCAGCCTGCCCCGGCTGCCGCGCGATTTTCCGACTTGAGGGGTCGGGAATGAAAGGCTAACTCTGTCGGAGGGTCCGTCGCCGGGCCCTTCGCCTGCAACCGCTTCGACCGAGAGGCCCATGCCCGTCGCCGACGCCAAGGCCGATCCCGCCCCGCTCGACGCCTTCCTCGCCCTGGCGGGCGAGGAGAAATGGCGCGCCCGCGTGGCCGATCTCGGGCGGCGGGCGCGCCCGGGCTCCTTCGCTGCGCGCGCTATGCAGCAGCGCCACGCGCTGGAACTGGTGCTGGACCGGCTGAACAACCCCGCGCTTCTGGCCAAGGCCGGGCGGCCCGAGCGGCGCGTGCTGGCCTTCGTGCGCGAGGCCACGCAGCTCGCTGCGCGGCTGGAGCCCGGCCCGCGCGCGCGGCTGCAGGCGCTGATCGCCCGGGGGCTGGAGGGCGAGGGCACGCTGATCCCGCTCTTCCACCTGCTGCGCACCGCGGCCCTGTTCCGCGCCCGCGGCTTCGAGGTGCGGCATGACGGGCTGCTGCACGGCACCTCCTATGATCTGCTCGTGCGGCGCGAGGGCGCGCTGGCCGAAGTGTGCTGCGAGACGCTCTCCGCCGAGGAGGGGCGCCCCATGCACAAGGGCGACTGGGCCAGCCTGGTGGACCGCGTGAATCCCGAGCTGCAGACCTGGCTCGCCGCCCATCCCGGCCGCTACATCCTGAAGATGACCCTGCCCGAGGATGTGAGCGAGAAGAACCGCCTGCCCGCGCTGCACGCCCGCATCTCGGCCATGCTCGCCGCCGAGAAGCGGCAGGACTCGAGCGCGGACGCCGTGCTGAAGCTCGATCCGCTGGTGCTGGCCGGCGCCCAGGCGGCGGGCGACCCGCAGCGCGCCCTGCCGCAGCGCCTGCGCGAGGCCTTCGGCGTCGAGGCGCATCTCGCCGTCACCGCCGATCCGGCGAGCGGCTCGGTCATGGTGATGGCCGCGCGCGCGGGCCGCGAGAACGAGATCGCCGAAGCGGCGCGCCGCCGCCTCGCGCAGGCGGCGACCCAGCGCCTGACGGGCCGCCACCCCGGCATCCTCGCGCTCTTCCTCGACGATCTCGACGCCGCCGAGTGGCGCAGCCTGCGCGAGACGCTGGAGCTCGAGGGCGTGGTGCGGCGCTTCCTCACCGAACCGGCGGCGAAGCCCGTGGTGGCCGCCACCTGCACGACCCGGCAGGAGCTGCTGGGCCTGCCCGATGCGGCCCCGGAAGGAGAGCTGCGCTTCCGCAACCCGGGGCATCCCGCCGCGAAAAGCCAGGGGCTGGAGCCGGCCATCGCCTCCTGCGGTTGAGGGTTTCTCAACTTATTCACGGTTGAGTCGCCGAACTGCCATCGCGCATGCTCGGCCGCATCACCCTGGATGAGGAACCCGCCGGATGTCCCTCTCGCTCCTGGAGCCGGAATGGTCCGGCCCCGTCGAGGCCACCTCCGTCTCGCAGGGCGCCACGGGCGACGCCTTCATCGACGGGCTCCTCTCCGGGACGAGATGGAGCGGCACCATCACCTTCAGCTTCCCGCAGCTCGCCAGCCAGTACATGAGCGGCTACGGCAATGGCGAGCCGCTGAGCGGCTTCGCCCCGCTCTCGCTGCAGGGCATGGAGGCGACGCGCGCGATCCTGGGCGGCTTCACCGCGAACGGCACCACCAGCGTGAGCACCTATGGCAGCGTCGAGAGCCTGGTGAGCGCGACCATCTCCCAGACCACGGGCAACGGGCTGAACGCCTCGGGCGACATCCGCTCGGCCGTCTCCTCCCTGCCCTCCACGGCCTGGGCCTACTACCCGAGCAACGCGACCCGGGGCGAGGGCGGCGATGTCTGGTACGGCACGGCCTATGCGGGAACGCGGAACGACTATGCGAACCCCGTGCTCGGAAACTACGCCTACCACACCTACATCCATGAGCTGGGGCATGCGCTGGGGCTGAAGCACGCGCACGAGACGGGCGGGCCAGCGAATGTGGCCGTGCCGGCGAGCCGCGACGCGATCGAGTTCACGGTGATGAGCTATCGCAGCTATGTCGGCGGGCCCGACAACGGCGGCTACACCTACGGCCAGTGGGACGCGCCGCAGACCTTCATGATGTACGACATCCTGGCGCTGCAGACCATGTACGGCGCCGACTACACGACCAACAGCGGCAACACCGTCTATCAGTGGGACCCCACGACGGGGCAGATGTTCGTCAATGGCGTGGGCCAGGGTCTGCCGGGGGGCAACCGCGTCTTCCTCACCATCTGGGATGGCGGCGGCGTGGACACCTACGACATGTCCAACTACAGCAACGCGGTGGTGATCGACCTCGCGCCCGGGTCCTGGAGCATCACCTCCGACACGCAGCGGGCCAATCTCGGCAATGGCCAGCGGGCCAACGGCACCGTGTACAACGCGCTGCTGTTCGGCGGGAACACCGCCTCGCTCATCGAGAACGCCATCGGCGGCAGCGGCGATGACGTGATCAGCGGCCACGATCTCGCCAATGAGCTGCGCGGCGGGCCCGGCAACGACCGGCTCTACGGCCTCGGCGGGAACGACGTGCTGATGGGCGGCCCCGGCGCGGACTGGCTGGATGGCGGGGCGGGCATCGACGCCGCCTCCTACGCCGACGCCGCGGCCGGCATGGTGGTGGACATGATGACCGGCGCGCACTCCGGCGACGCGGCGGGCGATGTGCTGATCTCCATCGAGAACCTGGTCGGCTCCGCCTTCGCCGATGTGCTGATCGGCAACAACGGGGCCAACCGCCTGGAGGGCGGCGCCGGCAACGACGTGCTGATCGGCAGCGGCGGCGCGGACCAGCTCATCGGCGGGGCGGGGCTCGACTGGGCCTCCTACATCATCGAGACCGGCGCGGCGGTGTTCGTGAACCTCGGCACGGGCGCGACCGGCGGCGCGGCGGCGGGCGACAGCTTCTCCTCCATCGAGAACCTGATCGGCACGCGCTTCGCCGATGTGCTGATCGGCGATGCGGGAGTGAACGAGATCCATGGCGCCGAGGGCGACGACGCGCTCTTCGGCGGCGCGGGCAACGATGTGCTGGTGGGCGGCGACGGGAACGACTTCCTGGACGGCGGCACGGGCTTCGACCTTCTGGAGGGCGGCGCCGGCTTCGACTACGCCCGCTACGACGGCGCGGGCGTGAGCGAGGGCGTCTTCGTCTGGCTCGGCCAGCGCACGGGCTTCGCGGGCCAGGCGCAGGGCGACACGCTGATCGGCATCGAGGGGCTGGTCGGCTCGCCCTTCGACGACATCCTGCTCGGGGATGGGGATGCGAATGTGCTGCTCGGCCAGGGCGGCAACGACATCCTGCTCGGCCTGGAGGGCAACGACTCGATCTACGGCGGCGCCGGCAACGACCAGCTCCGCGGCAATGCCGGCGCGGACTTCCTGAACGGCGGCGCCGGCAACGACCAGTTCTGGTTCGACGCGAGCGACTTCGCCGCCGGCGTATGGGACTATATCGACGATTTCAGCGAGGCCGGGGCGGCCGGTTTCGACATGCTCGTCTTCACCGGCCTCGCCGCCGGGCAGCTCATCATCGCCGACAATGCGGGGGCGGCCATCATCACCACCACCTGGCTGAACTTCACCGGCGGGATCATCATCGCGAACTTCTCGGGCGTGCGGACGCTCGATCAGCTCCTGTTCTGATCAGCGGGGGCGCAGCCCGCCCTGCTCCAGGATGAAATCGGCGATGTCGGCAACGCCCTGGTCCTTCTTGAGGTTGGTGAACAGGAAGGGGCGCGCGCCGCGCATGCGCCGGGCGTCGCGGTCCATTACGGAGAGATCCGCCCCCACCAGCGGCGCGAGGTCGGTCTTGTTGATCACCAGCAGGTCGCTGCGCGTGATGCCGGGGCCGCCCTTGCGCGGAATCTTGTCGCCCGCGCTCACGTCGATGACGTAGATCGTGAGGTCCGCGAGCTCGGGGCTGAAGGTGGCCGCCAGGTTGTCGCCCCCGCTCTCGATGAAGAGCAGTTCCAGCGCGGGGAAGCGGGCGGTGATCTCCTCCACCGCCGCGAGGTTGATCGAGGCGTCCTCGCGGATCGCGGTGTGCGGGCAGCCGCCCGTCTCCACGCCCATGATGCGGGCGGGCTCCAGCGCGCCGGCGCGCGTCAGGAACTCCGCGTCCTCCTTCGTGTAGATGTCGTTGGTGATGGCCGCGACATCGTGCGTGGCGCGCAGCAGCTTGCACAGCCGCTCGACCAGCGCGGTCTTGCCGGAGCCGACGGGGCCGCCGACGCCGACGCGCAGCGGGCCGTGGGAGGGCGCGGAATCGCTCATGAGCGGAACAGCCTCGTGTACTGGGTTTCGTGGCGCATGGAGAGCATCTCCACGCACGGCAGGGCGGTGGCGAGCTCGTCCAGCGGCGTGGCCTCCGCCGCCTCGGCCGCGCGGATCACCACGGGCCAGAGCGCGGCGGTGACGCGCTGCCCGTCCGTCTGGCCGAGCGGGACGAGGCGCACCCCGGCGCTGACGAGATTGGCTGCGAAGCCCTGCAGATAGGCCAGCAGCGCGGGCTGCCGCGGGATGCCCGCCATCGCCGCCGCCGCGCCGAAGGCCACCGCATGGGTGAGCCGCCCGCGATGCCGGCGCGCGAAGGCGGCGAAGCGCGGATCGGGCAGCAGGGCGGCGGTGACGAGGGCGAAGCTGCCGCCCTGCTGCGTCGCCTCCAGCGCGGTCTCGGCCGTGCCGCGCCAGGCGGCGGCGAGCTCCGCCACCGCATCCAGCGCCGCATCGTCGGGCGCGGCGTGGGCGGCGGCGAGCAGCGCGCCGTCCACCCGCCCCGCCCCGCGCTCGATCACCGCGGCGATGTAGGCGGTCAGCGCCGCGGCGTCGGGCAGCAGCCCCTCCTCCACCGCCGTCTCGATGCCGTGGCTGTAGCTGAAGCCGCCGACGGGATAGGCCGGCGAGGTCCAGGCCAGCAGGCGCAGCAGCGCTTCAGTCGTGAGCGTGGTGGTGATGGCTGTGCCCATGGTCGTGATGCGGCTGCCGGGCGCTGTGGTTGTGCTCGCCATAGGCGCCGCCCTCCGGGTTGAAGGGCGCGCGCACCCGCGCGAGCGTGGCGCCGAGGCCCTTCAGCATCGCCTCGATCACATGGTCCTCGCGGATCAGGATGCGCTGCGCCTGAAGCTCGGCCGGAAGATGGCGGTTGCCGATGTGCCAGGCGAGGCGGACGAGATGCTCCGGCCCCTTCGCGCGCACCTCCAGCAGCGGCTCCTCGGCCGCGCGCACCAGGATCACGCGGCCGTCCTCCAGCTCCAGCCCGTCGCCGTCGCGCAGCACCGTGGCTTCCGCAAGGTCGAGCAGGAAGGGGATGCCGCCGGCCGTCTCGTAGCGCTTGCGGCGGCGGAAGCGGTCGTCGAAGTCGAGCCGCACCTCGCCATCGGCGGTGAAGCTGCCCGGGGGGCGGATGCGCGTGGCGCGCGGCAGCATGTCGTGCATCGGTGCCTCCGTCAGAACAGGAAATAGCGCTGCGCCATGGGCAGCACCGCGGCGGGCTCGCAGACCAGCAGCTCGCCGTCCGCGCGCACCTCGTAGGTCTCGGGGTCCACCTCCATGCGCGGCGTGGCGTCGTTCAGCACCATGTTCTTCTTGGAGATGCCGCCGCGCGTGTTGCGCACCGGCAGCAGCGGCCGCATCAGGCCGAGCGAGCGGTCCACCCCCGCCTCGATCGCGGCCTGGGAGACGAAGGTGACGCTGCCCATCGTCATGGCGCGCCCGAAGGCGCCGAACATGGGCCGCATGTGGGTGGGCTGCGGCGTGGGGATGGAGGCGTTGGGGTCGCCCATCGGCGCCATGGCGATCATGCCGGCCTTGAGCACGAGATCGGGCTTCACGCCGAAGAAGGCCGGGCTCCAGAGCACGAGATCGGCGAGCTTGCCCACCTCCACGCTGCCCACATGCGCCGCGATCCCCTGCGCGATGGCCGGGTTGATGGTGTACTTGGCGATGTAGCGGCGGCAGCGCAGGTTGTCGTTCGCGCCCGTCTCGCCGGGCAGCGGGCCGCGTTGCACCTTCATCTTGTGCGCCGTCTGCCAGGTGCGCAGGATCACCTCGCCCACGCGGCCCATCGCCTGGCTGTCGCTGCTCATCATGCTGATGGCGCCGAGGTCGTGCAGGATGTCCTCGGCCGCGATGGTCTCCTTGCGGATGCGGCTCTCGGCGAAGGCCACGTCCTCCGGGATGCGCGCATCCAGGTGATGGCAGACCATGAGCATGTCGAGGTGCTCGTCCACCGTGTTCACCGTGTAGGGCATGGTGGGGTTGGTGGAGCTCGGCAGCACATTCGCCTCGCCCACCAGGCGCAGGATGTCGGGCGCATGGCCGCCGCCCGCGCCCTCGGTGTGGAAGGCGTGGATGGTGCGGCCCTCGAAGGCGGCGATGGTGTCGGTCACGAAGCCGCTTTCGTTCAGCGTGTCGGTGTGGATGGCCACCTGCACGTCGAAACGGTCCGCCACGGCGAGGCAGGTGCGGATGGCCTGGGGCGTGGTGCCCCAGTCCTCGTGCAGCTTCATGCCCGCCGCCCCCGCGATGATCTGCTCCTCCAGCGCGGCCGGCTTGGCGGCGTTGCCCTTGGCGAGGAAGCCGAGATTCATCGGGAAGCCCTCGGCCGCCTGCAGCATGCGGCGGATGTGCCAGGGGCCGGGCGTGCAGGTGGTGGCGAGCGTGCCGTGCGCGGGGCCGGTGCCGCCGCCGAACATGGTGGTGATGCCGGAGGCCAGCGCCTCCTCGATCTGCTGCGGGCAGATGAAGTGGATGTGCGCGTCGATGCCGCCGGCGGTGAGGATCTTCCCCTCGCCCGCGATGATCTCCGTGCCCGGGCCGATCACGATGGTCACACCCGGCTGGGTGTCGGGGTTGCCGGCCTTGCCGATGGCGGCGATGCGCCCGTCGCGCAGGGCCACATCGGCCTTCACCACGCCCCAGTGGTCGAGGATGAGGGCGTTGGTGATCACCGTGTCCGCCGCACCCTGGGCGCGCGTGGCCTGGGATTGCCCCATGCCGTCGCGGATCACCTTGCCGCCGCCGAACTTCACCTCCTCGCCATAGGTGGTGAAGTCCTTCTCCACCTCGATGAAGAGCTCGGTGTCCGCGAGGCGCACCCGGTCGCCCGCCGTCGGGCCGTACATGCCCGCATAGGCGGGGCGGGAGAGGCGGTGCGCCATTTACAGCTTCCCCTCCACCTCGCCGCGGAAGCCGTGCACCACCCGCGCGCCGCGCAGCGGCACGAGGCGCACGCGCCGGCTCTGCCCCGGCTCGAAGCGCACCGCCGTGCCGGCCGGGATGTCGAGCCGCTGGCCGCGCGCGGCGGCGCGGTCGAAGGCCAGCGCGGGGTTCGTCTCGAAGAAGTGGTAGTGGCTGCCCACCTGGATGGGCCTGTCGCCGGTGTTGGCGACATCGAGCTCCGTCACCGGCTGGCCGGCGTTGAGCTCGATCTCGCCCGCGGCGCAGATCACCTCGCCCGGGATCATCGCGCGGCCTCCTTCACCGGATGGGGTTGTGGACGGTGACGAGCTTGGTGCCGTCGGGGAAGGTCGCCTCCACCTGGATGTCGTGGATCATCTCGGCCACACCTTCCATCACCTGGTCGCGCCGCAGCACCTCGCCGCCCGCGGCCATGAGCTCGGCGACGCTGCGCCCGTCGCGCGCGCCCTCGACGACGAAATCCGTGATCAGCGCCACCGCCTCGGGGTGGTTGAGCTTCACGCCGCGCTCCAGCCGCCGCCGCGCCACCTGCGCGGCCATGGCGATGAGCAGCTTGTCCTTCTCGCGCGGGGTCAGGTGCATGGGGGCATCATGGCGCGGGCGTGCTCAGCACGTCCACAATCTCGGCAGCCGCGCGGGGCGATTGAGCGCGGCCGCGCGCAGGGCGGGCACGGCCCGGGCGATGGCCGCGCGCACCGCCCGGGCATCGCCGAGGAAACGCAGCAGCAGCAGCCCCGGGCAGGGCAGCGTGGCCGCGCCCTCCGCGAGATCCCGTGCGAGGTCGCGGTGGCGCGCGGCATCCTCGGCGGCGAGCAGCACGAGGCCCAGCGCCTCCGCGCCCGCGAGGCCGAAGGGCGCGTCGCGGGCGGCGGCCTCGCAGCCGAAGGCGTCGGCCCAGGCGAGCCGCGCCCCGAGATGCAGCCGCCAGGAATCGAACACCCGCCCGCGCCGCCAGGCCTCGCCGCGCGCGATGCGGCCGAACACGAGGGATTCCGCGGCGAGCAGCGTCCCGCCCGGCGCGACGCGCGCCTGCGCGCGGCGTTCCAGCACCGCGCCGTCGAACAGGATGGCCTCCTGCGGCAGCCATTCCAGCACCGCGCCCGCGGCGACATCGAGGCGGGTCGCCACGCGCACGGGAGGGCCGAGGCTGCGGTAGAGCTTCTCGGCGGCTGGCGTCGTCACCAGCGCCGCGGCGCCGGGCGCGAGCGCGATCTCCGTCTGCACCGCATCGCCGCCGGCGAGGCCGCCCGCCGTGTTCACCAGCGCGGCCTGCAGCGGCTCGCCGGGCTCGGGGGTGGGGAAGAGCAGGCGCAGCGGCGCCTTCTGGTGCAGCCGGGCGATGCCCCCGGGCGAGACATGCAGCAGCGCCGCGCCCTCGGCCCGCTGGTGGCGCGGGGCCGCGCCTTCCATCCGCCGGCTCAGCCCGCCACCGGGGCCGCCTGCCGCCGCCGCTGCGCGACCAGCGCCGCCACCGCCGCCGAGGCGAGGCGCGTGCGCACGGAGTCCGCGCGGCTCGTCAGCACGATGGGCACGCGCGCGCCGAGCACCACCCCCGCCGCCTCCGCCCCCGCGAGGAAGGTGAGGCTCTTGGCCAGCATGTTGCCGGCCTCCAGATCCGGCGCCACCAGGATGTCGGCGCGGCCGGCCACGGGCCCGCCAATGCCCTTGATGCGCGCGGCCTCCGGGTCGATCGCGTTGTCGAGGGCGAGCGGCCCGTCGAGCAGCCCGCCGCGGATCTGCCCGCGATCGAGCATCTTGCACAGCGCCGCCGCCTCGATGGTGGAGGGCAGCTTCGGGTTCACCGTCTCCATCGCCGAGAGGATGGCGACGCGCGGCTCCGCGATGCCCAGGGCCTGCGCGAGCTCGATGGCGTTCTGCACGATGTCCGCCTTCTCCTCCAGCGTGGGGAAGATGTTGATGGCGGCGTCGGTGATGATGAGCAGCTGCGCGCGGTGCGGCACGTCCATCAGGAAGCAGTGGCTGAGGCGGCGGGCGGTGCGCAGCCCCGTCTCGCGCTTCACCACCTCGGCCAGCAGCTCATCGGTGTGCAGCGAGCCCTTCATGAGCATCTCGGCGCGCCCCTCGCGCACCAGGGCCACGGCCTTCTCGGCCGAATCGTGGCTGTGCGCGCTCTCCACCCGCTCGAAGGGCGCGAGGTCGAGCCCCGCCTCGCCCGCCGCGGCCTCGAGCCGCGCGCGGGGGGCGACGAGGATGGGCCGGATCAGCCCCGCGCGCGCCGCCTCCACCGCGCCGGTCAGCGAGGGCGCGTCGCAGGGGTGCGCCACGGCGGTGGGCACGGCCGGCGCGCCGCCCAGCGCCGCGATGAGCCGCGCGTATTTGTCGCCCGTAGCGCCGTGCATGCCCGCCCTGCCCTGCCGTTGCGCGCGCACCATGCGGGGCAGCGCGGCCCGCGCGCAAGAGACGCTTCATACCAGCGGCCGCTGATTTCGACTCCTGAAGAGTCGGTGCGGCCGCTGGTATGGCCTTGCTTTGGCGCGCAGCCGCCACGCCGGATCCCATCGACGCAAAGCTTCGATGGGGGCCCGTCAACCCTGCGCGCGATACGGTCGGCATCTCATGCCGACCGTATCAGCGATCCTGCGCGCGCGGATCCAGCGCGTCGCGCAGCCCGTCGCCCAGAAGGTTGAAGGCGAGCACCACGAGGAAGATCGCGAGCCCCGGGAAGATGGCGAGCCAGGGCGCGTTCTCGATGAAGCGCTGCGCGCTGTTGAGCATGGAGCCCCAGGAGGGGTTGGGCGGCTGCTGCCCGAGGCCGAGGAAGGAGAGCGAGGCCTCGGCGATGATCGCCTCGGCGATGGCGAGCGTCGCCTGCACCAGCAGCGGCGGCAGGGCGTTGGGCAGCACATGCACGGCCGCCGTGCGCCAGGGCGGGCTGCCGAGGCTGCGCGCGGCCTCGAACCAGTCGGTGCTCGACGCCTCCAGCGCCATGCCGCGCGCCAGCCGCACGAAGATGGGCGAGGCGCTGATGGCGATGGCGAGCATCGCGTTCTCCAGCGCTGGTCCGAGGAAGGCGGCGAGCGCGATGGCGAGGATGAGGAAGGGGATGGAGAGCATCGCATCGGCGATGCGGCTGATCACCACATCCACCCAGCCGCGCGCGAGGCCCGCGAGCAGCCCGATCGGCACGCCGATCAGCACCGCCCCGCCCACCGCGATCACGCCGGCCATCAGCGAGGCGCGCGCGCCGAACAGCACGCGCGAGAGCACGTCGCGCCCGTTCTCGTCCGTGCCGAAGGGGTGCGCCCAGGAGGGCGCCTGGCGGATGCGGCTCCAGCTCGTCTCCAGGGGATCGAAGGGCGCGATCCAGGGCGCCAGGATCGCCGCCAGCACGAAGACGACCACGACGACGAGGCCGAACATGGCGAGGCGATGCCGCCGGAAGCGGCGCAGCGCGCGGCGCGCCGGGCTCTCGCCGCTCTCGACGGCAGGCCGGCCCTCCACCGCCGCGCTCATGCCGACACCGTGCGCAGCCGCGGGTTGACCAGCATGTAGAGGATGTCAGCGATCAGGCTCAGCAGCACGAAGATCAGCGCGGTGGCAAGCACGACGCCCTGCACCACCGGGTAGTCGCGGTTGAACACCGCATCCACCACCAGCTTGCCGAAGCCCGGGATGGTGAAGATCTGCTCCGTCAGCACCGCACCGGCGAGAAGCCGGCCGAACTCGATGGTGCCGAGCGTCACCACCGGGATCAGCGCGTTGCGCAGCGCGTGCTTCGCCACCACCACACGCTCGCTCAGCCCCTTGGCGCGGGCGGTGCGCACATAGTCCTGCGCGAGCGCGCCCAGCATGGCCGCGCGGGTGTGGCGCATCAGCACCGACGCCACACCCGTTCCCAGCACGAAGGCGGGCATCAGCGTGGTGGCGAGGCTCTGCCAGGGATCCTCCCAGAGCGGGACGTAGCCCGAGGGCGGCAGCCAGCCGAGCTGCACGCTGAACAGCAGGATCAGCATGATGCCGAGCCAGAAATTCGGCGTGGAGATGCCGAACAGCGCCACCGCGTTGATCGCCCAGTCCGCCGGCCGGTCCTTCCACACCGCGCTCAGCACGCCCGCGGGCACGCCGATGAGCACGCCGATGACGAAGCTCATCGAGGCGAGCTGGAAGGTGACGGGCAGCTTGTCGAGGATCAGCTCGCCCACCGGCAGGCGGATGCGCCAGGAGAAGCCGAAATCCCCCTGCACGACGCGGCCGAGCCAGTGGAGATACTGCTCCGCCAGCGGCCGGTCGAGCATCAGCTCCGCGCGGATTTGCGCCAGCACCTCCGGGTCGCCCCGCTCCTCCCCGGCGAGGATGAGGGCGGGGTCGCCCGGCATGAGCTGCTGCAGGCCGAACACCAGCACGGAGATGATCAGCAGCGTGGGGATGACCTGCCCCACGCGCCGCAGGAGGAAGCCCGCCACCTCAGTTCAGCCGCAGCCCCTGCGGGCGGATCAGCCCGTCGGGGATGTTCACGAAGCCCGAGAGGCGCGCGCTGTGCGCCACGATGTTCTTGCGGTGCCAGAGGTAGATGCGCGAACGGTCCTGCCGGATGGCGATCTGCCAGATCTGCGCGTAGAGGTCGCGGCGCTTCTCCGGGTCGAGCTCGAGGCGCGCGGCGTCCAGCAGCCGGTCCACCTCCGGGTTGCTGTATCGCCCGTCGTTCTGCGGCCCGCGCGAGTGCATGAAGCTGTGCGTGTTGCCGTCCGGATCGGCGCGGCCCGACCAGGCGACCAGATAGGTCTCGAAATCGCCGCGCTGGGCGGCCTGCAGCGAGCTCGCGAACTCCATGGCGTTGAGGCGCAGGTCGAAGCCCGCCTCGCGCACCATGGCCTGGATCACCTCGCCCACCTGGCGCAGATCGGGGTTGTTGGGGATGGTCATCTCCACCCGGAGCGGCGTGGCGACACCCGCCTCGCGCAGCAGGGCGCGCGCGCGCTCGAGGTTGCGCGGCTCGGGGCGGAAGTCGCGGATGTGGAAGGGGCTGCCGGGCGCGACGGGCTGCGCCGTCGGCACATACATCCCCTCATAGACCACGCGGTTGATGGCCTCGCGGTCGATGGCCAGCTCGAAGGCCGCGCGCACCCGCGCGTCCTGGCCCATCGGCGTCTGCGCGCGCGGCCCGTTGCCGATGTTGTAGGTGATGGACTGGTAGCCCAGCTCGTCGCTGACGGAGATGCGCAGGCGGTTGTTGCGCCGCACGGCCGGCACGTCGTCGGGGTCGATGGTCTGCACCATCTCCAGCGCGCCGGACTGCAGGTTGGCGAGCCGCACCGTGCTGTCCGGGATGGGCAGATAGGTGATGCGCTGCAGGTGGATGGCCGAGGCGTTCCAGTACTCGGGGAAGCGCTCCACCACGATGCGGTCCTGCGCGACGCGCTCCACGAAGCGGAAGGGCCCGGTGCAGACGGGGCGCGTGCCGAAGTTGCGGCCCAGGGCCTCGGCCGCCGCGGGGCTCACGATCATCCCCGCGCGGTCGGTGAGCTGCGAGAGGAAGGCGGCCGAGGGCGCGCGCAGGCGGATGCGCACCGTGCGCGGGTCCACCACCTCCACGCTCTCCATCGCGCCGATCTCGCCGCGGCGGAAGCTGCCCTGCATGTTCAGGTGGCGGTCGAGGCTGTAGCGCACCGCCTCGGCGTCCATCACGTTCCCGTCGTGGAAGCGCACATTGGGCCGGATGGTGACGAGCAGCGTGCGCGGATCCTCCCAGCGGTGCGATTCGGCGAGCTGCGGGACGATCTCCAGCCGCTCGTTGATGTCGAACAGCTTGTCGCAGATCGCGGCGAAGACGATGCGGCCCACGAAGGTGCGCGCGAGGGTGGGGTCGAGGATGTCGGGGTCCTCGCGCAGGCCGATGCGCAGGTTCTGCGCCTGCGCCTCGGCGGCGGTGGCGCCGACGAGGCCGAGCGCGGCGCAGGCGGCGAGCAGGGTGCGGCGGATCATGCGGCGGTCTCCCGGGTGAAGAAGGCTTGCAGGCGTTCGAGGCGCGCATCCGGCGCGCGCTCGGACAGCGGCGGCGCGGGCGGCAGCGCGTCCTGGAGGTGGCAGGCGGCGAAATGGCCGGGGCCGCCGGCGCCGAGCGTCGGCGCCTCGGCCCGGCAGCGCGGCTCGGCGTGCGGGCAGCGCGTGTGGAAGCGGCAGCCGGGCGGCGGGTTCACGGGCGAGGGCACATCGCCCTCCAGCACCTGCACCTTGCCGCCCTGGCCCGGCACGGCGGCGAGCAGCGCGCGCGTGTAGGGATGGCGCGGGGCGCGGAAGATCGCCTCCGCCGGCCCCTCCTCCACGATGCGGCCGAGATACATCACCGCCACGCGGTCCGCGATCTGGCGCACCACGCCGAGGTCGTGGCTGATGAGGATGAAGGTCAGCCCCAGCTCTTCGATCAGGCCTTTCAGCAGGTTCACCACCTGCGCCTGCACGCTCACGTCGAGCGCGCTCACCGGCTCGTCGCCGATGACGAGCCGCGGCTCGGAGGCCAGCGCGCGGGCGATGGCGATGCGCTGGCGCTGCCCGCCGGAGAACTCGTGCGGCCAGCGCCGCGCCAGCTCCGGCCGCAGCCCGACGCGCGCCAGCAGCTCCGCCACCCGCGCGCGCTCCCGCCCGCGGTGCAGGCCGTGGAGCTTCAGCGGCTCCATGATCGCGGCCTCCACCGTCATGCGCGGATCGAGGCTCGCGAAGGGGTCCTGGAAGACGAGCTGCATGGCGCGCCGGCGCGCGCGCAGCGCGGCCGGGGCAAGGGCGCGCAGATCCTCGCCCTCGAAGCGCAGCGCGCCGGAATCGGGCTCGATCAGGCGCAGCAGCAGCCGCCCGAGGGTGGATTTGCCGCAGCCGCTCTCGCCGACGATGGCGAGCGTCTCGCCGCGCGCCACCGAGAGCGAGACGCCATCCACCGCGCGCACCGCCCCCACCCGCCGCCCGAGCGCGTTGCGGATGGGGAAGTGCTTCACAAGGTCATCGGCCTCCAGGATCGGAACAGTGTTGCGCGGCCGATTCACGCCGCCGGTGCTCGCCGCCTCCTGCGGCTCCGCCCTCTGGCGATCGGACGCGCTCATGCGGCGAGCACCTGGTCGAGCGGCGCGCGGTGGCAGGCCGTGCGGTGGCCGGGCGCCACCTCCGCGAACTCCGGCGTCCGGCCGCAGGCGGCGATGGCGAAGGGGCAGCGCGGGGCGAAGCGGCAGCCCGGCGGCGGCGCGCGCAGATCGGGCACCGTGCCGGCGATGGAGGCAAGGCGCGGCCGCCGCGCATCGAGCCGCGGCGCGGCGCCGAGCAGCCCGATGGTGTAAGGATGCTCGGGCCGCGCGAAGAGCGCCGCGGCCGGCGCCGCCTCCAC
The DNA here is from genome assembly GCF_000425365.1 of Rubritepida flocculans DSM 14296. GTDB lineage: Bacteria > Pseudomonadota > Alphaproteobacteria > Acetobacterales > Acetobacteraceae > Roseococcus > Roseococcus flocculans. Next base: position 16,353 of record NZ_AUDH01000034.1, read on the forward strand.
CGCCCGGCCGGCGTACATCACCAGCACCTCCTCCGCATGGTCCATCACCACGCCGAGGTCGTGCGTCACCAGGATCACGGCCGTGCCCGTCTCGCGCTTCAGCTCGTCGAGCAGGGCGAGGATCTGCGCCTGCACCGTCACGTCCAGCGCGGTGGTGGGTTCGTCGGCGATCAGCAGCTTCGGCCGGCAGGCCAGCGCGATGGCGATCATCACCCGCTGGCGCATCCCGCCCGAGAGCTGGTGCGGATACTGCCGCGCGCGGCGCGCCGCCTCGGGGATGCGCACGCGCTCCAGCATCTCCACGGCGCGGCGCATGGCGGCGGCGGAATCGAGCCCCTCGTGCAGGCGCAGCGCCTCGGCCACCTGCTCGCCCGCGGTGAAGGCGGGGTTGAGGCTCGTCATCGGCTCCTGGAAGATCATCGCCATCTCGGCCCCGCGCGCGCGGCGCTGGCGCTCGGGCGTGAGCGGCGCGCCGGCGAGCGTCATGCGTCCGGCCACCTCCGCGTTGGGCGCGAGCAGCCCCATGATGGCGAGCGAGGTGGCGGATTTGCCGCAGCCGCTCTCGCCCACGATCGCGAGCGTCCGGCCCGGCTGCACGGAGAAGGAGAGCCCCTCCACCGCGCGCAGCAGGCCGCGGTCGGTGCGGAAGGAGATGGAGAGATCCTCGACCGAAAGCGCCGTCATCGCGTCGCCTCGGCGATGGCCGCGTTGATCACCGCGCGGTCGAACACGCCTGGATGATCCGCGCCCGGCAGGAAGCGGCGGAAATGGACGAAGCGCTCGCGCGCCACGCCGAGCAGCCGGCGCAGCTCGGCCAGCGGGTCGGCGTGGTCGTCCACGCGCAGGTCGAGGTCCGGGTAGGGGTCGCGGCTTGCGACCATCAGCGCGGCCGCCTGGCGCCCGCGCGCGTCGCCGCCCGCCGCCTGGCCGGCCTCCATCGCGTGCAGCAGCCGCTCGGCCATCGGCAGGTCGGGCGCGACGAGGAAGGCCGCGCGCGTCGCCTCCAGCACCGCGGGGCCGGCGAGCATGTTGCCCGCGAGGGAGAGGCCGGGCGCGGCGAGCGCGCCGCACCAGCCCACGCAGTCGCGCCCCGTGTGCTGCGCGATGCGGCCCCGGGCGTCGAGGATGTGGAACTGGCGGCTCTCGCGCCCGGCGTCCTCGGCCAGCAGCGCCGCGAGCACCTCCTGCGGCGCCGCGCCGGCCCGCAGCCGCTCCATGCCGCGCAGGCCGAGCATGGGGTTCACCAGCGCCTGGGTGGCCAGCGCCGCCACGCCGCCCTCCACGCGCGGGCAGAGCGCGCCCACGGCGAAGAAGCGCGTGGCCACCGCCACGCCCAGCTCGCCCGTCCGATCGTCACGCGCCAGCAAGGACCAAGTCATGGCCGCTGCCATGCGCCGTCATGCGCCCGCCCGCAAGGGGGGCGCGCCGGGGGCGGGGCGAGGCGCGGCCTGGCCTGCCGCGCCGATGGGCAGGCCTGCCTTACTCGGCGGCGGGGGTGAGCACGCCGCCCTCTCCCGGGCGCGGCGCGTCTTCCGCCGCCGGCCTACTCGGCCGCCGGCTTCAGGACGCCGCCCTCTCCCGGGCGCGGCGCGTCTTCCGCCGCCGGCCTACTCGGCCGCCGGCTTCAGGACGCCGCGACGCACCTGGTCGAGCTCGATGGACTCGAAGAGCGCGCGGAAATTGCCCTCGCCGAAGCCCTGGTCGCCCTTGCGCTGGATGAGTTCGAAGAAGATCGGCCCGATCACCGTCTCGGTGAAGATCTGCAGCAGCCGCCCGCCGGAGGGCGAGCCGTCCATCAGGATGCGGTTCCGCTGGAGCCGCGCGAGATCCTCGCCCGTGTCGGGCAGGCGCTGCGGCAGCAGCTCGTAGTAGGTGTCGGGCGTGTCGAGGAAGCGCACGCCCTCGGCGCGCAGGCCTTCCACGCTCGCGTGGATGTCCGTCGTGGCCATGGCGATGTGCTGGATGCCCTCGCCGTTGTAGGCGCGCAGATACTCCTCGATCTGCGACTTGTCGTCCGCGCTCTCGTTGATCGGGATGCGGATCTGCCCGCAGGGCGAGGTCATCGCCTTGGACTTGAGGCCGGTGAGCTTGCCCTCGATGTCGAAGTAGCGGATCTCGCGGAAGTTGAAGAGGCGCTCGTAGAAGCCCGCCCAGGCCTCCATGCGGCCGCGATGGACGTTGTGGGTCAGGTGGTCGATCACCGTCAGCCCATGGCCCGCGGGGTGCGGGTCCACGCCATCGAGGAAGCGGAAGTCCACGTCGTAGATCGAGCCCTTGGGCCCGTAGCGGTCCACGAAATAGATCAGCGAGCCGCCGATGCCCTCGATGGCGGGGATGTTCAGCTCCATCGGGCCCACGCGCCCGTGGAAGGGCTTGGCGCCCAGCATCACCGCGCGCTCGAAGGCGGCCGCGGCGTCCGCCACGCGGAAGGCCATGGCGCAGGCCGAGGGCCCGTGCACGCGCGCGAAGGCCTGGGCGAAGCTCGCGGGCTCGGCGTTGAGGATGAAGTTCACCTCGCCCTGGCGCCAGAGCGTCACGTCCTTGCTGCGGTGGCGCGCCACCATGGCGAAGCCCATGCGCGCGAAGACGGCGCGCAGATGCTCCACATCGGGGCCCGTGAACTCCACGAACTCGAAGCCGTCCGTGCCCATCGGGTTGGCCTCGCAGATGCGGCCGGCGATGTCCGTGCGGTCGGGCGGGATGTCCATGGGCGTCTTCCTCCGGGGCGATGCCGGAAGGCTTCTACACGCTCCGCCCCGGGGTTTTTCGCTGATATCGCCGCGATTCCGTGGTATCCGCGCGGGATTCCACTCAGGATAGGCGGTTTCATGGCGAAATCCTCTCAGATCGCGCTGGATGCGGTGGACCGGCGCATCCTGCGCGCCCTGCAGCGCGACGGGCGGCTCTCCATCGTGGCGCTGGCCGAGGAGGTGGGCCTCTCCCCCACCCCCTGCCAGCGCCGCGTGAAGCGGCTGGAGGAGGCGGGGGTGATCGAGGGCTACACGGCGCGCGTCTCGGCGGCGCGGATCGGCCTTCCCCTGCAGGCCTTCGTGCAGGTGCGCCTCGAGAGCCATGGCGAGGAGCTGGCCGAGCGCTTCCACAAGGCGCTGGCCGCCCTGCCCGAGGTGCGGGCCGCCTACACGCTGAGCGGCGAGACGGATTATCTGCTGCAGGTGCTCGCGCCCGACATGGAGGCTTTCGGCACCTTCGCCACGCGCCGCCTGCTGCGCCTGCCGGGAGTGAAGGAGACGCGCACCTCCTTCGTGCTCGCCACGCTCAAGCCGCCGGGTGAGGTGCCGGTCTGATCAGGCCGGCGCGCCACCGGCCCTGTCCAGGACAGGGCGGAAGGCCCCGCCCGCCGCCCTACAGGCCGAGCCGCGCCCAGGCCGCCCGCTCCTCGGCCGCGGTCAGCGCCGCCTCGGCGAGCCCCGCCCCGGCGCGGGAGGCCAGCGCGCCGGGCAGCAGCGAGAGCGGGAAGGGCCGCTTCCGCGGCCCGATGGGCAGCAGCTCCGCCTTCTCGCCGAAACGGCGCTTCGCCTCCGCCCGCGCCTCGCCCAGCCCGTCGCAGAGGCCGGCCTCCAGCGCCGCCCGCCCGGTCCAGACGCGGCCCGAGAACAGCGCCTCCTCCGGCGCGGCGAGGCGCGCCCCGCGCCGGGCCCGCACCCAGGCCTTGAACTCCTCGTGCAGCGCGGCCAGCAGCTCCTCGAGCCGCGCGACATCCTCCGGGCGCTGGGGCGAGAAGGGGTCGTTCAGCGCCTTCTCGGCGCCCGCCGTGCGCAGCCGCCGCTCCACCCCGATCCGGCCCATCGCCTCCTGGAAGCCGAAGCCGGAGGAGATCACCCCGATGGAGCCGAGCAGGCTGGCTGGGTCGGCCCAGATTTCGTCCGCCGCGCAGGCGATCCAGTAGCCGCCCGAGGCCGCCGCGTCCTCGCAGAAGGCGATGACGGGCTTGCCCTTCTCCTCCGCCAGGGCCCGGATGCGGCCCGCGATCAGCGCCGACTGCACCGGGGAGCCGCCGGGCGAGTTGACGGCGAGGAACACCGCCGGCGCGCGCTTCATGGCGAAGGCGCGCTCCAGCAGCGGCGCCACGGCGGCCAGGTTCAGCCCCCCGAAGGGCCCGCCGCGCGGGGCGATCATCCCCTCCAGCCGGACGATCGGGATGAGGGGCGGCTTCTTCCGGAACGGGTTCCACATGCCCCCAACTTGCCCCCGCCCGGGCGCCGCGCAATCCTGCCACGCCATGGACAGCCCGCGCGACATCCTGCTCGCCACCCGGCGCATCGCGCTGGTGGGGGCCTCCGCGAAGCCCGACCGCCCCTCCTTCGGCGTGATGCGCTTCCTGCTCGAGCGCGGCTATGACGTGACGCCGGTGAACCCCGCCCTGGCGGGGCAGGAGATCCATGGCCGGCGCGTGGTGGCGCGCCTGGCCGAGGCCGCGCCGCTCGATCTCGTGGACGTGTTCCGCCGCTCCGAGGAGGCGGGGGCGGTGGTGGACGAGGCGGTGGCGCTGGGCGCGCGCGCCGTCTGGCTGCAGCTCGGCGTGGTGGACGAGGCCGCCGCCGCCCGGGCGCGGGCCAAGGGCGTGGCGGTGGTGATGGACCGCTGCCCGGCCATCGAATGGCGGGTGCATGGCCTGCCCGAGCGGATCGCGTGACGGCCGTGTGACGTATCGCTAAACTTCTTGAAATCCGCCGCCGTCCGCGCCAAGTCGCGCCGCAGCGGCGGGGCCGATTCCCGCCCGCACGGGATTCTGGAGGAAAGGAGCCCATGACCGAGGAAGAACGCCGGATCATCACCGATTTCGTCGCGCGCATGGCCGGCGTGCAGCAGGCCGCCCCGGCGCCCGGCCCCTGGGGCGGGCGCGTGCCGCAGACGGGGGCCGCGCCGGCCCGGCCGCTCCCGCCCATCGACCCCGAGGCGGACGCGCTGATCGCCGAGCTCTTCCAGCGCTACCCCGAGGCCCGCTTCCGCCTGACGCAGACCGCCTTCGTGCAGGAGCATGCGCTGGTCGCCGCCCAGAACCGCATCCAGGAGCTGGAGTGGGAGCTGGAGAACGCCCGCCGCCAGGCCGAGGCGGCGAACAACCGCGGCTTCTTCGGCTTCGGCGGCTCGCGCCCCGCGCCCATGCCGCCGCGCCCCGCGCCCATGCAGGCCCCGGGCGGCCCGCTGCCGGCCGGCCGCCAGGGCCCGGGCTTCCTGGGCACCGCGGCGATGACCGCGGCCGGCGTGGCGGGCGGCATCATCCTCGGCAATCTGCTGATGAACGCCTTCAGCGGCGGCGGCGCGGCCCAGGCGGCTACGGGCGGCGGCGCCTTCGGCCAGGAGGCGGTGCCCGCCTCCTCGCCCTGGACGGATCCGGGCGCTGCGGCCCAGCCCTCCGGCTGGGGCGGGGCGGACGCCACGGGCGGCTATGACAGCGGCGACGACGCCTCCGGCGGCTATGACGACGCCGGCGGCGGCTACGACGACGAGTTCTGATCCCCTCGCGCGGGATCGACGGGAAAGGGCGGCCCCGGCCGCCCTTTTCTTTTGCGGGCCGCTGCGCGAATCAGGCCCCCATGCGCGTGCCCGACCTCGACCTCGACCTGCTGCGCGGCTTCGTCACGGTGGCCGAGCGGGGCGGCTTCACGGCGGCCGGCCAGGCGCTCGGCCTCACCCAGTCCGCCGTCAGCCTCAAGGTGAAGCGGCTGGAGGAGCTGCTGGGCAAGCCCGTCTTCCGCCGCGGCGCGAAGGGGGTGGCGCTGACGGCCGAGGGCGAGACGCTGCTCGCCTATGCCCGGCGCATGCTGGCGCTGAACGAGGAGGCGGTGCGCCGCTTCGTCAGCCCGCCCGTGGAGGGGCGGCTGCGCCTCGGCGTCGCGGACCATTTCGTGCCCCGCCACCTCGCCCCCGCGCTCGCGCGGCTCGCCCGCACCTGGCCCGCGCTGCGGCTGGAGGTGCAGGTGGGCCGCTCGCACGAGCTGCGCGCCGCCCTGGCGCGGGAGGAGCTCGATCTCGTCCTCGGCAAGCGGCGCGACGGCGAGACGGAGGGGCGGGTGATCTTCACCGAGGCGGTGGTCTGGGCCGCCGCCCCCGGTTTCGCCCCGCCGCAGGGGCGGCCCCTGCCGCTCGCCATGCTGCCGCAGGGCTGCCTGTTCCGCGAAAGGGCCTTGACCGCCCTGGCGCGCGCCGGGATCGCGGCGGAGGTGGTCTGCACCTCGCCCAGCCTGCAGGGCATCACGGCGGCGGCCGAGGCGGGGCTTGCGGTCACCGTCATGGGCCGCCGCGGCCTGCCCGAGGGGCTGGTGGAGCTGGAGGGGCTGCCGCCTCTCGGCGTCGCGGAGATGTGCCTGTTCGGCGACGCCGCCGGCCGCTCCCCGGTGGTGGAGCCGCTGCTCGCCTGGCTGCGCGCGGCGGCGTGAGCGCCGGCCGCAGCCCTTCCGCCTCGCTGCCATGATCCCTCGCATGCTGACCGCCGCCTCGCCCTCCTCCTCCTCGCGCTGCTCGCCGCAGCCTGGTGGCTGCACACGCCCGATGCGCCCCGGCCGGCGCTGGAGGCGCGCTGGGCCGCCCCGCCCTCGCGCTTCGTCGAGGCGGCGGGGCTGCGGCTGCATCTGCGCGACACCGGCCCGCGCGGCGCGCCGGCCATCCTGTTCCTGCACGGTTTCGGCAGCTCCCTGCACACATGGGAGGAGGTGGCCGCCGCGCTGGAGGACGGGTTCCGCACGATCCGGCTCGATCTGCCGGGCTTCGGCCTCACCGGCCCCGATTCCACGGGCGATTACTCCGACACCCGCGCGGGCGAGGTGCTGGCCGCGCTGCTCGATGCGCTGGGCGTGGCGCGCGCGCATGTGGTGGGCAGCTCCATGGGCGGGCGCATCGCCTGGCGCTTCGCCGCCGAACACCCGGACCGGGTCGAGCGGCTGGTGCTGATGGCGCCGGACGGCTTCGCCTCGCCGGGGCTCGACTACGGAAAGCCGCCGCGCCTCGCCCCGCTGATGCGGCTGCTGCCCTACACCTTGCCGCGATTCCTCGTCCGGGCCGGCATGGCCCCGGCCTATGCCGACCCGGCGGCGCTGACCGAGGCGCGGGTGGAGCGCTACCACGCCATGCTCACCGCCCCCGGGGTGCGGCGCGCCATCCTCGCGCGGATGGGGCAGCACATCCTGGTCCCGCCCGAGCCCTTCCTCGCGCGGATCGCCGCCCCCACCCTGCTGCTCTGGGGGGAGAAGGACGCGATGGTGCCCGCCGCCCATGCGGCGGATTACCTGCGCGCCCTGCCCGATGCGCGCAGCGTGGTGCTGCCCGGCATCGGCCATGCGCCGATGGAGGAGGCCCCTGAGGCGACGGCGCGCGCGATCCGCGCCTTTCTCATACCAGCGGCCGCTGATTTCGACTTCTGAGAAGCCGGTGCGGCCGCTGGTATGGCCTTGCTTTGGCGCGCAGCCGCCACGCCAACCCTGCGCGCGATACGGTCGGCATCTCATGCCGACCGTATCATACCAGCGGCCGCTGTTTCCGACCCGTGAGACGGCGGCGCGGCCGCTGGTATGCCTTTGTTTCGGCACGCCGCCGCCCGCCGACCCGGCCTGCGCGATACGAATGGCATGAAATGCCGCGCGTATCAGTTAGCCACCGGCGGTCCCGACCCGCCGTGAACGAAACTGTGGCACTGTGGTGTGGCTGGTGGCGAGGTCGGCATGCCGATGGTGCGCCAGAGCCCGCGTGTCAGTTTCTGTCTAGAGCCATTTCACATCGACCGGAATCGCGATCGGGGATTCCGGCACGGCGCTGATGTGTGATTCATCGGTCTCCGGAGCTGAAACCGGAGGCAGCGATGACATGGCGATCTGGCCAGGCATATTCGCAGGATCTGCGTGAGCGCGTGTTGGCGGCGGTGGACGGTGGACTGCGCGTGCGCGAGGTGGCGCCGCTGTTCCGGGTGAGCATCTCCTACATCTACAAGGCGCTGGCGCGCCGTGCGGCGACGGGGGCGACCACCGCTTCGGCGCGTGGTGGCGCGCGGCGCAAGGCGGTGCTGGCCGGGCATGAGGCGGCGCTGCTGGCGCATCTGCGCGCCA
>NZ_AUDH01000035.1 GCF_000425365.1 Rubritepida flocculans DSM 14296
CATCAAGCCCCGCACAGCGGGGATGCAGCACTTCCATCGCTCTCTCCTCCTCTGCCAAGACCGGTGGAGAAGGCCCAAGAAGGGAAGTCTAGACAGCGCGCTCCCAGGCGTCGCCGCCCTTGGCGCAAGCGAGGGTGCTCGGGGCCTTCCGGGTCCAACTGATACGCGGGCTCTGGCGCACCATGACCATGCCGACCTCGCCACCAGCCAAACCATAGTGCCACAGTTTCATCCACGGCGGGTCGGGACCGCCGGTGGGTAACTGATACCAGGCGAGGCAGAGCGCGGCGTTGTCCGTCCAGCCGAAGCCGCCGGTGCGCGGGTCGTGGATCGTATCGGCCCCCTCGACGATGGCGGCCATGTTCGGCGGCCCGGAAGGGAATGCCTCGGGGCGCATCTTGAGCCGGACGGCGATGTAGGCCCGGCCGCGCCCGCGGTGATCGGGGGTCCACTTCCCGCCCGTCTCGGCGACGAGGTTCCCGTTCGCCGCCTGATCGGGGTCGCCCAGATGACGGTCGATCCGGACCAGCCCGCTGAAGACCGGATCGGCTTCGGACTTGTCCGCGAGGAACACCTCGCCGATCGAACGGACGCGGTGGCCCGCCAGGACGACCACGGCGTAGAAGTGGCCGTCCTCCCGCCCCTCATCGTCGGTGGCGCTGTGGATGAAGACGATGGGGCCGCTGACCTTTGCGCGCCCGAAGACGATCTGATGCTCGGTGATGGCCTGCCGGAAGGACTGCGTGCGCGCCTGGGCCTCGACGGCGGTGGTGGTCGTGCCGCCGCCCGTGTCGTTGAAGCTCGCGCTGCTGGCGGCGCGCGGCGAGGAGAAGATGGCGCCGCCGATGACCGAGACGGCGATGGCGGCACCCGCGCCCACGAGGGCGCCGATGACGCCGCCGCCGACCGCGGCCGAGCCGACCGCGCCCGCGATGACCGCGACGATGGGGATGGCGGCGGGCATGAGGGATCCTCGCGGCATCGCGGCCGAAGGCGCCGCTGGGGTTGGAAAATCCGGCCGGCCGCGCTGCCGCGAGGGTGCCGTCAGCCGATCCTCCAGGCCGCCGCGCAGGACGCGGCAGGGACGTGCAGGAGGCCGTGCGGCCCGACGAAGGCGGCGCGGCCAGCCGCGACCACGATCCCGAGCCGATCAGGATCGGGCGCCATCACCGCGTCGCCCGCCCGCGCGAGGGCCGGGGCGATGAGCGGGAAGCCCGCGCTGGCCGCCGTGGCTTCGAGGGTGGGCGCCGCGCGCCAGGAGGGGCGCCGCCCGGTCATGGCCTCGATGCAGGCGAGCACGAAGCGTCCGCAGTTCCAGCGCGCCTCGTCGAAGGGGCGCCGCTCTGCCTCCCGCAGCACCGCCGCGAGCCGGGCCGGCCAGTCCGGGAGTCGCTTCACCGGCGCGGCAGCCTGATCTCGGCGTCCTGCAAGGCCGGCACATACTCGAAGAAGCGGTCGCCCGGGTATTCGGCCTGCTGGTCGGCGTCCGTGTAGCGGCGCACCTCGGCGCGCTCGAGATCGACGAGGCGGCTTTCGCAGGAGAGCGTGACGCGCGGCTCCGCGCCGTCCACGACCTCCATGGTGTCCATGATGCCGGCCCAGAGCGGGAAGGGATCGGCGACGAAGCCGCCCGCCTCGTCGAGCAGGGCGAGCCACAGCCGCGCGCTCCGCAGCCGGTAGGACCGCTCGGAAAGCGCGATGTCGATGACCGCCTGCGGGACGGGCGAGAGCGAGAGCGTCAGGCGCACGGCGCGCAGTTCGACCGTCTCCTCCACGTCGCTCATGACGCCGAGATCCCCGATGCCTTCGAACAGGTGGCCGGCCCAGGAGAGTTGACCGAGGCCCGTCCAGACCCGGAACGGGCCGGAGGCGAAGTCGAGATCGCACAGGATGACCGGCGCGGCGACGGGAGCGGTGGCGGCGGCGGCCGCCTGATCGGTGAGCCGGGGCGTGGCGCGGATGGCCGGATCGGTCACAGGGCCTCCTCGAAGCGGCAGGAGATCGCGGTGAAGCGGCCTGGGCGGGTCGGGTTGACGCTCTCGTCGTCGGAGACGAGCCGCATGGGGGTGGTGACCTTGTTGAAGATCAAAGCCTCGCCGATGGGTGCCGCGGCGCGCAGCGGCGGCGCGATGGGGATGGTCGCCGTGCCCGTGCCGGAGGCGGTGACGCGCGCGGTGGCCATGTAGAGCCGTCCGCCGAGGCCGATGCCGTCGCCCGCCCCCACGGCGAGGGCGTTCGGCCACCAGCCTTGCGTGCTCAGTTGCAGGGCGCCGCGCGGCGCGCCGGCGGCGAGCGAGGGGTTGCCGGACCCGACGACCAGGCCGGTGTTGTCCGTGAAGATGGTATTGTCGTTGAAGCTGTAGGGGCCGCTCGGCACGTCGCCCTGGCTGCGCGGATCGCCGGTCCGGAACTCCCGGCGAAAGTCGCGCAGCCGGACCGTGTTGACCGAGCCGGCGAGTGCCGCGAGCAGCCCTTCCAGCACGCCGGCCAGCCGAGCGTTCAGCGGATCGAAGGTGAGGTCGGCGATCCACCGGGCGCCTTCGCGCCGCAGCACCTGGGTCTGCCGCGTGATCGGCGAGACGAAGCGCGGCGTGTTGGGTTGGAGATAGAAGACCTGCCGGGAGGGGCGAAGCTCGGCGGGCCAGGCGTATTCCGTCATCCGCGCACCGTCTCGTAGGCCGCGCCGCCGCGGCGGATGGCGTCCAGCGTCATCGCCGAGGCCTGCCGGGCGATCTGCGCGCCCATGATCCGCAGCCGCGCCTCGACCCCGGCATCGGCGCCGCGGGCGTCGATGGCGATGGAGGTGTTGATCGTGGTGCCGCCCGGCGCGGTGCCGTTCGGCAGGACGGTGCCCGCCTGCTTCGGCACGAACCATTCCGGTCCCCGCTCGCCCACGATGTAGGGCTGCCCGGCGGCGACCGGGCCGCCCTCCGCCCGGAAGAGGCCGCCGATCGCGGAGCCGATGCGGCCGAACACGCTGTCGAAGGAGAAGCCCGACAGGGCATTGTTGAGCGCATTGCCGAGCGGCTCGGTGATCGTCCGGCGCGCAATGATGCGGGCGACATCCTGGCCGATCCCCTTGAGGATGTCGGAGAACTTCTTCCCTCGGATGATCGCGTCCTCGAAGGCCGAGGAGAAGGTCAGGCCGAGCTCGCGGGCCGTGTCCGAACTCCGGCCGGTGGCGTCGGTCAGGCGGTTCTGCGCGCGCTCAAGCTCCTCCAGCGCGGCCGTGGCCTCCCGGAAGATGATCTCGTCGGGGATCGGCACGCCGATGCTCTCGGCGCGCTCGACGAGCCGGCCAAGGGTCTCCAGGCGGCGGGCATAGCGCTCCTGCGCGTCCTCGTTGTTCTGGATCAGCCGCTCGCGCTCGCGCAGGATTTCGTTCGTCTCGCGCTCGGCGTCGCGGTTCTCGCGCTGCGCCGCCGTGACGCGACGGACGGAGCCTTCCAGGCGGCGCAGGGCTTCGTCGCGCTCGCGCGTCGCCAGGGCTTCCAGGCGCTGCCGCTCGGCCGCGTCGATGGCGCCAGCGCTCTCGGCCTCGCGCAGGCGGCGGATGCGCTCCTCGAACTCCTCCTGGATGCGGAACTCGGCGTCGAGCTTCCGGCGAAGCTCGGCGGCGTCCTGCAAGGCCCGCTGCCGGCGCGCCTCGGCCGCGCGCTGCGCCGCCGCCTCCCGCTCGGCCTCGCTGCGCTCGGCGGCCTCCCGCTCCTGGCGTCCGATCTCCTCGCTCAGTTCGCGGTACTGCTGGCGGAGCTCCTCGAGCCGGCGCGCGCGATCGACGCCGGCCTGGCGCTCCGCGATGCCGGTCAGCCCGCGGCGGATCGTGCCGCGTCGCGGCGGCGGGCGCTCGGCCTCCTCCTCCAGGCGCCGGATTTCGGCCGCCAGGGCGTCGCGCTGCGCGCGCATGTCGGCGAGGCGCTCGCTCTCGGTCATCAGCCCCGCCCCGCGCCGCACGGCGTCGAGCGCCCGCGCCCCGGCCGAGAGCGCCTGGGCGAGACGGCTCGACAGGCCGATCGCCTGGTCGAGCCGCGCCAGGAACTGGTCGGCCGCCGCCGTCAACTGCCCGAAGGCGCGCCCGACCGAAAGCGGCGCGCGCTCGAACTCGCCGTTGACGCGGTCGATTGCGCGGAGCAGCGCCGGGAAGACCACATCGGCGGTGAGCCTGCCCTCGCTCCCCAGCTTGCGCAGCTCGCCGATGGAGACGCCGAGCTCGCGTGCGAGGCCCTGGGCCAGGCGGGGCAGCCCTTCGAGAATGCTGCGCAGCTCGTCGCCTTGCAGCACGCCCGAGGCGAGCGCCTGGGCCAGCTGCTGCGTGCTGCCCTGGATTTCCTGCGTGCTGGCGCCCGAGGAGATCGCAAGCCGTTGCAGGCCGGTGACGAGCCGGAGCACCTGCTCCGACGTCGCGCCGATCTCGCCCGCCGCGATGGAGAAGCGGTTGAAGGCATCGACGCTCTCGCGCACCGCCACGCCGGTCTGCAAGGCATCGCGGGAGAGGGCCTCATAGACCTCGCCGGCCCGCTCGACGTTGCCGAGGGCGTTCGTGAGCCGACCCATGGACGCGGCAAGCTGATCGCCGGCCATGACGAGGGCGCGCAGCCCGGCCGCGACGCCGAGGAAAGACAGCGCGCGCGTCGCCGCATCGAGAAGCCGCAGGGACTGCGAAGCGCGATCGGCCCCGTCCTTGATGCGCTTGAGTTCACGGTCGCCGGCCTCGCCGACCTCCCGCATGCCCTGCTTGACGCGCGCGCCGTCGTCGAGCGACAGCCGGACGGAGACGCGCCGGGTGGCGTCAGCCATTCTCGCCGCCTCCCTCCGGGGCCGGGGCGCGGTGGCGCCGCGCCGCCTGCCCCAGGTCCACGCCCTCGCGGAACGCCGCGATCATCTCGGCCGCCGCCCAGCCGGCCACGCCGGCCGCGGCGGCCAGCGCGACGGCGCCGGCCACATCGACCTCAAGCCCCGCCGGGCCGATCCTCGCCGCCGCCGTTCCCGCCCGCCAGACGGCGGCGGCTTCGGCGCTGGCGGGGGCGTGGGCGGCGTAGGGGCATTGGATGCCGCAGTCGCGTTGCAAGCCCGCACAACCACGGCAGTACTCCGGGCCGACGCCGAAATGCCATTCGGCGCGGCCCCTCAGCCGTTTCCCTCGGAGGCCACCGCCGCCAGCGGGCGGGAGATCGCGTCCCAGAAGGAGGAGGCCATGTCGTCGAGGTCCATCAGCCGTTCGGCGGCCTCGGGCGTGAGCGGCAGCGGCCTGCCCTTGGCGTCGCCGACGCCCTCCCAGGCGGTGATGGCGTGCCGCGCGAGGCCCTTGCAGAGCAGCGCGAAAGCGAGCCCGCGCGTGAGGTCGGGATCGAGGTCGGGATCGGCGGCGCGCAGGGCGGCGAGGCGGCGCGCCGCCCCGGCCTGGGCCGCCGCCATGATGGCGGTGTCTACGGGCTTGATCTCGACGCGCACGCCGCGCGCAAGGTCGATCCAGTAGGGCTCGGTCGGGAGGTCGAGGGTGAGCATGGGAGGTCTCCGGACTTGAAATGCACCCCCGCCATGTCAAACTCTGACATAGCTATGGACAGGAGGGCGGGATGCCGAATGTCAGCCTGACGCCCGAGCTCGAAGGCTTTGCGGAGCGCTGCGTGGCCTCCGGGCGCTATGGCAGTGTGAGCGAGGTCATGCGCGCGGCGTTGCGATTGCTGCAGCACCAGGAGGAGAGGCGCGCGGCTTTCACGCGCATGCTCGAAGCCGCGGAGCGCGAGGCTGACGAGACGGGCTGGTTCGAGGTCGAGCAGGTCGCCGGCGAAATGGACGCGGTCATCGCCGAGGCGGAAGCAAAGCGGGCTCGGAAGCAGGCCCGCTGAGCTCCGCGCCCCCACGCCCGGCCATCCTGTCGGCCCAGGCACGTCGCGACCTCGCGGAAGCAGCGGCGTTCATTGCCGACGACAATCCGGCCGCGGCGCGGCGGCTTCGCGAGCAGGTCGTGGCCGCCGCTCTTCGCATCGGGACCTATCCGCAGATGGGCGTCACGCGCCCTGCCCTGGCGCCCGAGGATGTGCGTTTCCTCGTCGTGTCGGATTTCCAGTTCGTGATCGTCTATCGGGCGACGGCGACGCCGCCGCGCATCCTGCGGGTCCTGCACGGGGCCCGCGATCTGCAGGACGCGCTGCGCGGCATGTTTGGCGACACGTGATCCTCACGCATAGACCGTGCCGGCCTGATCGTTCCTGAGCGCCACGGTCATCATGCGGGTGGCGGTGGCGTTGAACGCCGCCCGGAAGTCGAAGCTCGCCTCCACCCCGGCTGGCCCCTCGATCGGCGTCCTAGCCAGCGCCAGATAGACCTCGTGCAGGGTGAAAGTCAGGCTGCGGTTGGCGTTGATGGTGTAGGCCAGGGCGAACTCCGCTGCCGTGCCGTCCTGGGCCTGGGTCAGAAGCGTCGTGTTCTCGAAGCGGACCGTGATCTGGCCGGTCGCCTGGCAGACGCCCGGATCGATGCCCTCGATGCGGCGGTCGGTGCGGATGGTACGGACCATCTCCATGCCGTTGCCGAAGGTCAGCCGCGCGCCGGTGACCTGGGCGAGCGGCGTGCCGTTGCGCGAGATGCTGCCCTGCGCCTTGTGGAACAGAGTGAGCGCGTGGCTGGTCGGCGTGCCGGCGCTGCTGCTGGCGCCGCGCGTCGAGCCCTGGCCCATCAGGCCGAGGGTCGCGGTGGCCGGCCCGGTGGGAGAGAAGTCGATCTCCAGCGCGTCGGCGCGCACCCCGGCGCAGACGTCGTAGCTTGGCACGTCGGGATAGGCGATCTCGATGCTGTTCGACGGCAACGCCGCCGCGCCGGAGGCGAAGGTGTGGATGAAGTTCGGGCTGGTGCCGGTGGTGGTGGGCGGCCCGAGCAGCAGGCGCAGCCAGTGGCCGATGTTGATGAGGTCGACCGGCACCACCGCCTGTCCCTGCACGGTCACGGTGTCGAGGAAGGGGGCGGCGGGATCGCGGTTCGCCCCCACGCCGATGATGGCGTTGTCGAGCAGCGGCTGCTCGGCGCCGAGGTCGATGGAGAGGAAGGGCATGCGGCGCCAGTTGCCGCCGGGCGCGGTGCCGTAGACCGTCTCGGGGAAGGTGTGGACGCGGCAGTTGGCGCCGATGGCACGGGGCATCGCGGGTCTCCGGGATCGGGATCGACAGGGGTCAGGCCAGCGGCGAGCCGGCCACGGTGAAGAACAGCGTCAACGGCAGGCGCGCGGCGCGGGCGGCGGCGGCACCCTCGAATTCCACGTCCTCGAACTCGGCCGCGCCGGGCTGCGCCCATTCCACCGCGCCGCCGAGCGTGCGGTCGGCGGTGGTGGCGGCGGCGATGTCCATGAGCAGGGCGTCGAGCAGGGCGGCGCGGGCGGCGGGCGTCGCGCCGGCGACGGTGACCTCCACCTCGGCGCGGTGCTCGATCGCGTAGGAGAGCGGCGAGAGGATCGCGCTCTCCTCCACGGTCTCGCCGTCGCGCAGGATGACCAGCCCGCCGGGCGGCAGCCGCTGCGGCACGGTCTCGCCGCGGAGGATTGTGGGAGCCGGATTTCGTGCGGCGAGCGCCGTCACGAGCCGGCCATGAAGCGCCGCGATGGCGGCCTCGCGCGTGCTCATGCCCAGCCCAGCAGTGTCGCCATGAAGCGCCCTGCGACCCAGGTGAGCGCCAGGCCGAAGGCGACGCCGACCCAACCCAGAACGGCGAGGCTTGCGATCAGGAAGAGACTCGCGCGTCGGCTCATGCCGCTGCCCTCCCGCTCTCGCGCTCCCAGGCGGCGACAAAGCGCCTGGGCAGCCGGCGCAGCGCGCGCTCGGCGGCCCCCTGCACGTCCAACCGCTTGGCGAGCCTGACCTGCGGCAGCAGCAGGAACATCGGCACGAAGCCCTGGGCGAGCAGCGCCTGCTGCCAGGCCGCCGCCCCCTTGCGGCGGGAGGTGGCGACCGCCATCAGCCCGCCGGCAATCAGCGGCGCGCGGCCGCGCCCGGTCCTCTGTCCCTGGCGCACGGGCAAGCACCACACGAAACCCCGCCCGGACTTCAAGGGCCGGAGAAACCCCTGCCGCGAGGCGACCATCTGCGCCGGGCTGACCCGGGCCTTGGCGCCGCGCCGCCCGCCCTGCCGGTTGAAGCTGGTCGGAATGGCCAGGAATTTCCCTCCGCCCTTGGGGCGGATCAGCGCGCCGCGCTCGAAGGCGTCGATCACCTTCGGCAGCCTGGTGAACACCAGCCCTGCCGGGCGCAGCGACTCCCCCGAGGTCGGAAACACCCGCCCGCGCCAGGCATTGGCCACCCCGCGGGCGTCGCCGCCGAAGGCCGCCATCACCTGCTGGCGCAGCTCCTGCTTGACCTGCTCGGTCTCGGCGCGGATCGCGGCCATCGCCGCCCGCTCCCCGGCGCGCACCTCCTCGGCCAGCAGCCGGCGCAGATCGCCGGTGAGGGTGGCGGTGAGCCTCACGGCGCAGGCCCGCCCGGCGGCAGGCCGCTGCGGTGGCGCAGGATCGCCACGGCGAGATCGTGCAGCGCCGCCTGGCCGAGGTAGCCGAACACGAAGGCGAACAGGAAGCGCCCGTATTCGTTGAACTCGAGCAGCCCGGCCAAAGCATAACCGGCGCTGCCGACCAGCGCGGCCGAGGGCACCTCCCAGGCCAGGCACCAGCCGAGGCGCCGCCGCTCCGGGTGGTTCCAGCGCACGAAGCCCCCGGCGAGGCCCGCGGCGGCGCCCATGGCGAGCTCGACCGCCACCACCCAGAGGCTCGGGCTGTTCTGCGGCATGGCGGTCGTCCTATCGCTGGCAGAGCACGCGCCAGACGGTGCCGGTGGCGTCGCGCTCGGCCTGGGTGACGGTGAGCAGCTCGTCGCCGAGGGTGAAGCTGTCGCCGGGGGCGAGGTCGGGCAGCGTCGCGATGGCGACGGAGAGCAGGTCGGTCGCCGCGACAATCTCGGTCCCGAAGGCCTCGCCGACGCGATCGGGCGAGGAGCGCAGCACGCGCACCGGCACCGCTGGCCCGCTGCCGCCCTGGCGGTAGAGCGCCGCCGCGCCGAGATGGGGATCGGCGAGCAGCGCCGCCATGGCCGCGGCGAAGGCGGTCAAGCGCCTGCCGCCGGCACGCGGGCCAGCATGACGCGCACGGTGGGATCGGTGCCGGCGGCGGTGACGGTGCACAGTCCGACCTCGTAGTTGCCGCTGGCGGTGGTGGTGATGCGGCGGTGGGTGTTGTCCCAGAACACGCGCGCGCCCTGGGTGATGGCCAGCGCAGGCTCCTTGGGGAGTTCGAACTCGCCGCGGGTTTCGCATTCGACCAGCGTGTTCTGCGCGGCGTCGGCGGCCGCCACACCGAAGAAGGCGCCGACCAGCAGGCCCTGCCCGGCGAGGATGCCGCCCGTGTAGGGCACCGCCATCGGGATGGAGCGTGCGTCGGGACGAAGGCAGTTGCGCATGGGGAGAACTCCTGTGGTGGGTGGAGGCGCAGCGCGGCTTGCAGTCCACGCCGGCGCGCGTTACATGTAACCCTCGTTGGAGGTGCTGATGCCCGGCTCCGAAGTCCGCAAGCGGGTCGCCGCCCACCGCGCCGAGCTGCGGCGACGCGGGCTGCGCCCGATCCAGATCTGGGTGCCGGACACTCGCGCGCCCGGCTTTGTCGAGGAGGCGCGCCGTCAGTCGCGGCTGGTCGATGCCGACCGCGCCGAGTTCGAGGACGTGATGGCCTTCATCGAGCACCATTGCGCCTGGCCCGAGGAGGACACCGACATTCCTGCCTACGATGCGCCGGGGTGATGTCGTTCTCGTCGCCGATCGCGGCGGGGGTGACTATGCCGGCAAGCCTCGCCCGGCGGTGGTGGTGCAGTCCGATCTCTACGACCAGACGCTCGGCGTCGTGGTGTGCCCGCTGACCTCGGTACGGAAGGATGCGGGGCTGCTGCGGGTTCCGCTGTCGCCCAGCGACCGCTTGGCGCTGCGGGCGCCAAGCTGGGTGATGGTGGACAAGCTCACCAGCATTCGGCGGGATCGGGTCGGAGGCGTGATCGGCCGCATCTCGGACGACGAGGCGGTGGCGTTGAACCGCAGCCTCGCCGTGTTTCTGGGCTTCGGCTGATCACGTCCCCGGGTTGAACCAGGCGCCGCGCCACCGGGTTCCCAAGCGCGTTTCTGCGAAACGCGCTTGGGGCCCAAGTCGATCGCGCCGACGCCGAAATCGAAGATCACGGAGACCTCGATGCCGTCGGCGCCCTGCACCGGGCCGGTGGTGACCTGCGGCCCCTCGGCGCCGTTGAGGGTGCCGTAGACGTAGACCGGCGCGGCGGCGGGTTCGGAGAACAGGTACCAGCGGTTGGCCGGGATCAGCGGCTCGACGACCGGCTGCACGAAGCCCGCGTAGACATTGGCCTGTCCGACCTGCGTGGCCTGCATCGCTACCGTGAGCTGCCGCGCGGCGAGTTCCTGGTTCGGCCCGACCAGCAGGCGCATGGCGTTGCCGATGGCGATCGGCGGCCCGTCGAGCGTGCGCTGGCGCATGATGGCGGCGCGGCCGGCGGCCAGCCCCGCGAGGTCGAGGGCGCTGCCCGCACCCGCCTTGTTGGCCCGCGCCGCCGCAGTGGAGAACACGGGCGCGTTGCCGGTGGCGAGCGTCGGCCCGTCGCCATTGGCGGCGTTGAGCAGCTGGTAGGCGGTGGCGTTCTCGAAATCCGCGACGCGCCGGCCGATTGCGGCGGCGAAGTCGGTGAAGGCGCCGAGGTCGTCGTTCACCAGCATGGGCCGGGTGACGCGGAGGCGCCGGGCGAAGGTCTGCAGCAGGACGATCTCCTGGCTCTCGGACATGGTGCCGACCTGGATCTCGCCGTTCTCGGCGAGCGGCAGCAGGGTCGGGAAATCGCCGAGGCGCAGGTGCCGGTGCGGCTTGAAGTCGCGGAAGTCGCGCCGGAGGAAGATCTGCCGGTAGCTGGGCTGGGCCGGCTGGTAGGCGGCGAGCAGCATCTTGTTGGCCGCCGCCGAGAGCAGGGCGGGGAAGTCGCTCGTGGTGTGGAAGGCGCGTTCGGCGAGCAGCGCCGGGTTGCGCGGGATCTGCCGCTCGCCCTTCAGCCGGAGGAGTTCGCCGATCATGTCGGAGGGGCGCCAGCCCAGGAACTCGGCGTGGCGGCCGGCGCCGGGGCCGGTGCTGGGCGGCTGGTAGCCGGGCATGGCGCGGGTGGCGATCGCCTCGGCCATGGCGTCGCGGATCTGCGCCGCGTCGTCGTGGCCGGGGCCGGTCTCCGGGCGGGCGGGCATGGAGGGTCGCGGGCCCTGGGCGAGGAGGGCGTCGAACAGGGCGCGGCGGACCTGGTCGCCCGTCCAGCCCTGGGCGATCGCCTCGGCGCGGATGGGTGCGATGCGCTCTGCCGGCAGCAGGGCGCGTGCGGCCTCGACGGCGGCGTCGATGCCGGCGATGCGCTCGCGCTCGGCGCGGCTCGCCTCGGCACGCACGGCGTCGAGGTCGGGCGCGGTGCGGGTGGGTTCCGGCGCCTGTGCGCTGGGCGTGGCGGTCACGGTGGCCTCCTGGGACGGGGTGCACGGCGACGCAGCGGGCGGCGCCGACGGGGCAGCAGCCGGCTCGGCCGGCGTCGTCTCGGGCATGGGTGGGTCCTCGTCAGGCAGGGCGGGTTCGATTGCCGGCGCGGAGAGGCCCTGCTCTCCCTGCGCGCGGACCGCCGCGTCCCGGTCCACCGGGACCGGCACGACGGAGATCTCGAAGGGCTCCCAATCCACCGCGCGATGGACGGTCTCGCCGGTGGCGGGATCGGGCCGCGGCTCGTAGCGGTGCACGCGATAGCCGACGCTGACCGCCCGCAGCGTGCCGTCGGCGATGCGCTGCCAGACGGGCTCGACATCCGCGGCGCTGCTGAACCGCAGCGTGGCGTAGCCCCGCCCGCGCTCGAGGCGGGCGGCGGTGACCCGGCCCAGCACGTCGCGGGCATCGCCACGCCGATGGGTGTTCAGCACCGGGGCCTGGCCCGAGCGCAGCGCCTCCATGCGCACGGCGTTCGGCGACATCTCCAGCTCCTCAGTGATCAGGCCGAGGGCGGGGACGAAGTTGCGGGCGCGGGCGCCGGTGCTCCACACCACCTCGACGGTGCGGGCGGCGTGATCGACGCTGGCCGGCGCGGTGATGGCGCGCTGCGCCAGGAGCGGAACCTCCGCCGCGGCGGGCGCAGCGGCGGGCTCCGGCGCGGCATCGCTGCCGCCCGGCTGGGTGGTTTCGGTCATGCGCCTCTCCCGCGCGCCGCTACGGCGCCGTGAAGCCCTGCAGGTTGGCGATTACCACCGCCCCGGCCGTCACCGCCTGCACGTTCAGCGCGGTGTTGGCGCTGCTGCGCAGCGGCGTCGGAAAGACCATGTCGGTCGGCGGCAGGTTCGCCGGCAGCAGCGCGCGCCAGATCACGCTCGCCCCGTCCTTGACCTGGAACTCGCTGGCCGTGCCGCTCGCGTTCTGCAGCTGCAGCGCCGTGACGTAGCGGCGCAGACCCGTCCCCGCCGCCGTCTGCACCGGCGTGTCGCTGCCCGTCGCCAGACCCGACAGCGGCCCGGCATAGCTCCAATCCGCCTCGGGGATCGCATAGGGCTTTGTCACCAGCGCGCCGATCAGCGTGGCGAGCAGATCCACCCCGCGCGCGGAGGTCACCGCGGCGGGGTTCGCCGCGTAGCCCGTCGCCGCCAGCACCGGCAGCGCGCCCGCCGTGTTGCGCGCCTGGCCGCCCACCGCCACCGCGGCGTTCAGCACGTTCACGCCGACCCCCTGGGCGGGGATCAGCCCGCCGCGCCCGGCGGTGATGGCGGTGGTCAGCTCGGCATAGTCGGAGAGGGTGACGAACTGCAGCCGCAGCTCGGTGCTCGAGGCGGGGTCGGCGTTGCGGCTCATGCTGGCCCAGCCGTTGTTCACATAGGCGCCCGAGAAGCTCGACCCGACCAGGTCGAAGCTGTTCGCGTTGACGACGGTGATGAGAAAGGTGCCGTTCGCCCCGGGCACGCCGGCGACGTTCTCCAGTGTCACGCTGTCGCCGCTCGCATAGCCGTGCGCGGCGCGGGTGATGCGCACGAGCCCGCCGCCATTGTCGGCCACACCCGTGATGCCATGGAACACCTGGCGGTTGCGCACGCGCAGACGCAGCTTGTAGAGCGCGTTCGGGTCGGGAAGCTGCTGCTGGCGCAGGTAGGAATGCGCGCGCTGGCCCGTGCCGTCCAGCAGCCGCGTGTGGAAGTGGCATTCCTCGCTGGTCGGCTCGAGTTCGAGCACCGACCAGCCGCTGGGCGCGGTGGTCGGGATGGTGACGCCCGAGGGCGTGCCGAGCCGGGGCGATCCGTCGCCCGCGACCTCGTAGTTGGCCAGCGTGGCGCTGGTGCCGTCGACGCGCCAGGCGGCGATGTTGCGCTCGTCGGGCTGGCCGGTCTCCGGATGGACGCTGACCAGCTCGATCCAGAGGGTCTGCCCGGCGATGCGCTGGCTGAGGTGGAGGGCGACGAGCACGCGCAGCGGCAGACGAAAGCTCGGACGGCTGAGCAGCGCGAGTTCGTCGTCGAGGGTGGTGCCGGTGGTGATGCGGGCGCTGCCATCGGCGAGGCTGAGCGTCATGCCGCTGCCACGCGTCAGCACCTCCCAGCGGCGCTCGTCGAGGGTGGTGCCGACGAAGCTGTCGCGGAAGCGCCGGCGCAGCGAGGTCATGCGCAGCATGTCCTCGGACCAGTCATAGGCGCCTGGGATCATGCGGGGGCTCCGGGGCTGGTGGCCGCGCCGGTGGCGGCGATCTCGATGGCGGCGAGCTGCGCGGCGTCCTGCGCGGCGCCGGACCTGGCGACGCGGCGAGGGTCGGTGTCGAGCGAGACGCCGGCCTCGTCGAGGAGGGCGTTCGCCTCGCGGATCATCTCGACGGCGGCGCGGAAGTCGTAGCCGAAGGCGCCGGCGGCCTCGGGCTGCGGCACGAAGCCCGCGCGCACCTGGGCGATCAGGGCCGTCGTGTCCTTCAGCGGGTCGATCATCTCATGCGCCGGTGGGACGTGCGACACACCGTCCGGCATGTCCGTGCCCCACAGGTCGAGCAGCGCGCCCTGGGCGTGGAAGCGCTCGGCGATGGGCCGCACCAGCATCGGGATCAGCATGCCGTACTGCACCTGCTCGCAGAGGCGGCGGAACTCGATCTTGCCGGCGCGGAGCGACGAGTAGTTCGCCTGGGTCAGGTCGCCAGAGACCTGGTCGTAGGTCAGGCCTGCGCCGACCGCTGCCGCCTCCAGGGCACGGCGGGCGAAGGCGGCGTGGCTGCCCCCGCCCGAGGGGTTCACCACCTCCACCGAGCCCATGCCGCGACGGTAAAGGATCATCCCCGGCTCGAAGCTCTCGACCGCGCGGCCCTGCGCGTCGCGGAGCAGGCCGGCGGCGGCGCCGGTCAGCGCCTCGTCGCCCTCCTCGGTGACCACCGCGGCGAGGCAGGCCTCGATCTTGGCCTTCATCAGCAGCGCGGCCTCGTAGTCGCCGAGATCACGCAGCCGGAGCAGCACGGGGGCGAGCCAGGAGACGTCCCGCAGCTGGCCCGGGCGGCGCTTGCGGTAGATGTGCAGCACCTCCGAGGATGGGACGCGCGTGCTGCTCTGCCAGGTCGCCCCAGGCAGGATCCACGCCGCGCCGGGGTGCACCCGGTGCAGCCAGTAGCCGATCGGCTCGCCGGCCTCGCCGAGGGCGATGCCCTGGATCGTCGCGGCCCCGGCCACCATGCCGTTGCGCGCCGTGTCGAGATGATCGCTCTCCAGCACCTGCAGGCGGAGGCCGATCGGGTTCACTGGCGACGGCGGCACCATGAGGAAGCGGACGAAGCACTCGCCGCTCTCGACGACGGCGCGCATCACGAGGGCCTGCAGCCCGTACAGATCGAGCCGGCCCTCGGCATCGCAGGCCGTGCTCTCTGCCCAGCGGCGCCAGGCATCGGCATGACGCTGATCGGGCCAGCGCGTCGTGATGCCGGCGCCCACCGCATTGCCCGTCCAGAGATCGACGATGCGGCTGGCGTAGGGATCGTTGCGCACGGCGTCGCGCGCACGGCGCGCCACCGTCGCCGCGGCCATGCCGACCTCGCTCGTGGCGCTGCCCCCGGACGGCGCCCAGGCAGAGGCACGCTGGTCCTGCGCCGCGGCGTACCCGCGCAGTACGTTCCACGCGTCTCGTAGCCGGCCCATCACGTGCTTCCCCCGCGAGAGAAGCTGGCCAGCGTCATGGATGGGCGGCGAGCCGCCGTCATCTCCGCCCCGCGCAGCACCGCGAGCGCGCGGCCGAGCTCACCCAGGCTGCGGTACTCGACGGTCCGCCCGTCGAAGGTCACACGGGTCGTGCCGCCCGTGTAGGCGGACGCCAGGGCAGCGGCGCGGCTGCCGGTGGGCTGCGCCAGCGCCCAGGCGAGGACGGTCGGGTCCATGCGCGGCCTCCTGTCAGCGCAGCCAGCCGCCGCGCGGCCCGAGCCAGGCGCGCGGGCGATGGGTACCGGGTGCGGCCTGCGCGGGTGGTGGCCGAGCGACATTCCCGCCAGTGCGAAGTTCGGCCGCCGGCAGCGACAGCGCATCCGCCATCCGCGCCCAGCGTCCGTCGCCCCAGCCATCCATGCCGAGCGCCGCCGCGGCCGCGCGGGCATAGACCCGGCAGTCCAGCGCCTCGTTCCTCTCGCGGGTCTTGACCCACTCCAGCCGGCGGAAGCCGTTGCGGCCGGCGCGGGCGACCAGCTGCTCGGCGGTGAGCTGGCGGCAGAACTCCTCGACGGCGGCGTGGACCGGCAGATGGACATAGCCCGGCGGGAAGGGATCGCCGCTCTCCTCGGTGGGGCGGTCGAGCTTCAGCCAGCCATAGGTCTCCGCCTTGAGGAAGGACGAGCCGACCGGCCAGACTTTCAGCCCGCCGAGTTTGCGGCCGTGGCGCCGCACCTCTGTCGCCGCCGGCTGGCCGATGGCGGCGCGCAGCCCGTCCTGGCCCTTGACCGCGATGGCGCGGCCGGCTCCGGCGCGCCGCACGAAGGCATAGACCTCGGCCGTCGTCATCCCGTCGCCGCTGTCGATCGCCGCCATGGCGATAGGCATGCGGTGCCCGCTCTCGTGCCGCCAGGTCTCGCCCAGCAGCAGGCGCAGCTCCTCCCACACCCTCCCCTCGAAGGGGTTGCCGGCGAGCACGCGGTGCTCGACCAGCCAGGACTGGCGGTCCTGCCCCCAGGCCCAGAGGGAGCATTCGAGCCGGTCGCGCTGCACGTCGACGCCGGCCGTCAGCAGCAGCCCACCCATTGGCACGGTGCCGGCGGGCCATTGCTCCCGACGGTCGTAGAGCCGCTGCCAGTCCGGCGCCTCGCCGGCCTCCTGCCAGGTCTCCCCGAGCACGGTGTTCCGGAACGTCTTGATCGTGCGATCGTCGCCCTGCGCGGCGAGCCAGAGCCGGGCGATCTCCGACCACGGCATCCAGCCGGGCGGGGAGTAGAGGGCCGAGATGTGGAAGCCGATCGCGTGCGGGTCGGTCGCCGTGGCGGTCGGTCGCCACTCGCCGGCGGCCAGCATCGCCGCCTTGTGCTGCTCGCCGATGGCGCCGTCGCAGGCCTCGCAGAGGTAGCGCGCCGTCTCCGGCTGGCCCTCGTCCCAGACCAGCCGCTCGAAGCGCAGATGCTGCTGGTGACCGCAGTGGGGGCACGGCACGAAATAGCGCCGCTGGTCGGTCGCGAGATACTCCCGCTCGATCCGCGACAGCCCGGCGATGGTCGGCGTGCTGACGAGAAAGACCTTGCGGCGCCAGCCGAAGGTCCGGGCGCGGGCCTCGGCCAGCGCGATCGGGTCACCCTCGCCCTCGACGTCGCCCGGATAGGCGTCGATCTCGTCGAGGAACAGGAAGCGCGCCGACATGGAGCGCAGGCCGACGGCGCTGTTGGCGCCCGTCATCACCAGCTGGCCGCCGGGGAACTCCTTGCTGAGCTGACGATTGCCGCTGTCGCGCGAGCGCGCCGGCGCCACCCGTTCCCGGATCGCCGGCGTCTCCTCGACCAGCGGGTCGATGCGCTGGTCCGAGAAGCGCTTGGCGAGCTCGGTGGTCGGCTGCACCGCGAGCATCGGCCCCGGCGCGTGGTGGATGACGTAGCCGATCCAGTTGTTGCCGCACTCCGTGCCGCCCACCTGCGCCCCCTTCATGAACACCACGCGGCGGGCAGGGTGTGACGGCGACAGCGCGTCCATGATCTCGCGCAGGTAGGGCGTGCGCGCGGTGCGCCAGGGGCCGGGCTCGGCCGAGCCGCGGCTGCCGAGTAGGCGGTGCCGGTCTGCCCATTCCGAGACCAGCAGCGCCGGCTCCGGCGCCATGCCGTCGCGCCAGGCCTGCAGGATCTCGGCGTCGCCGTCGAAGCGGCCGAGCTCCTCCAGCAGATCGGTGCCCGTCGCGGCTTGCCGCGATGGGGTCCCGAGCTCCCCGGGCATCACGACACCTGCACTCGGACATCGTGCCGCGCGGCGAGGTGCGCCCGGAGCCGGGTGTCCATCATCGTCTGCAGCCGATGCGCATCGACGCCGAGCTCGGCCGCCATCTCGGCAGCGACGCGGGCGGGCCAGGCGAGGATGGCGTCCCGCTCCTCCTTGGCGAGGCGGTGCACCAGCAGCAGGGCACGCGCCTTGTCCACCAGCTTGCCCTTGCGCTCGTCGAGCCGCAGCCGACGCTCCTGCGCCTTGAGCACCTCGTTCGCCGTGCGCGCATCGTGGAAGGTGTTCTGGGCGGCGCGCGGCAGGGGATCGGCGGCCGGCGGAATCGCGGCGACAGGCGGCGGCGATGCGGGCCGGGGTGCTGCCACTGCTGACTGCACCAGAGTCGCGGTCTTCCGGACAGGATCGCTGCTGTCCGCCAGCCGCGCGCGAACCTTCTCGACATCCCAGGCGCCGTCGGCCTCGGGCGCGATGCGGCCGGCGCGCTGCGCCTTCTGCAGCGCCGTGTGGGAAATGCCGAGGCGGCGCGCCACCTCGCGCTGCGAGGCCACGCGGCCCGGCTGCGCAGCGGCGATCATGATGTGATCGAGACCCCTCGAAGAAAGCAATCAACGAAGCGCCAATCGCGCTTGGCTCAGCCCCCGCCGCAGCGCGAATGCTCCCTCACGCGCAGGGGATGCCCCGCACCATGATGGAGACGACGATGACCAACCCCGCCATCCTGCCCACCCAGAACGAGGCCTGGGGCTTCTGGGGCACCATGGGCGAGCGCGCCGCCGCCGCCTGGCCGATCGCCTTCGCCGCCATCCATGACGCGACGGGCGCGGATGCGGACTCGGTGCGCGCCTTCCTGGACAGCCGCCATGGCCGGCACTTCGCGGACGAGGTCGGCAACCACCTCAACGTCGGCGCGAGCCTGCCGGACGCCGTCGCCCGCGCCATCGCCGCGTGGATGACCTGGCGGATCGGGCGCCGCATGAGCCGCGAGACGGGGATCCCCGCGGGTCTGCCCTACCTGACGGGCCTTGTGCTCGGCGAGGGCATCGCCGCCGAGGCCGCGCCGGAGGACTGACCCGCATCGCCCGCCGCGACGCGGCGTCGCCACAGCCCCGACGGGCTAGGCCCGCGGGGCTCGGGGCGGTAGGGGGCCGAAGGGTCGGCTCCCGCAACCGGAGACCCCGAGATGACGCTCACCGACACGCAACGCGCGATCCTGAGCGAGGCCAGCCAGCGCCCCGACCGCCTGGCGCCGCCG
The DNA here is from genome assembly GCF_000425365.1 of Rubritepida flocculans DSM 14296. Taxonomy (GTDB): domain Bacteria; phylum Pseudomonadota; class Alphaproteobacteria; order Acetobacterales; family Acetobacteraceae; genus Roseococcus; species Roseococcus flocculans. Next base: position 18,704 of record NZ_AUDH01000035.1, read on the forward strand.
CCCGAGCGGCTGCCCGCCGGGGCGCGGCAGGCGGTGGCGAAGGCCCTGCTCAAGCAGGGGCTGGTCCGCGACGAGCACGCCGCCGCGTACAATGCCCGCGACGCCTGGCAGATCGACGGCCGCACCCGCCTGCTGCGCCTCACCGAGCAGGGGCTGCGCGCCATCGGGATCGACCCCGAGGACAGCACCGCCGCCGATGACGGCACCCAGCACCACCGCCCGGCGCCGGCCGAGGCCGCGCCGGTACCCGTCACGGCGCCTACGGGCGGGGAGGACGCGCCGGAGGAGAATGCCCCCGTGGAGGATGCCGAACCCGCCCAGGGCGCGCCCATGCCCGCCCCGCGCGCCAGCCTGCGCGAGGCCGCCGCGGCGGTGCTGGCCGCCTGGGAGGCGAGCCCGGCGCAGCTGGCGACCGACAACGCGATCAGCCGCGCCATTGACGCCCTCCGCACCGCGCTGGCGGGCAAGCCTGCCCGCACGCCCCGTGACCCCGCCGCCCCGCGCAAGCCGCGCGAGGGCACCAAGCAGGAGCAGGTGCTGGCGATGCTCCGCCGCGCGGAGGGCGCGACCATCGCGCAGATCTGCGAGGCGACGGGCTGGCAGCCTCACACGGTGCGGGGGTTCTTCGCGGGGCTCAAGAAGCGCCAGGGCATCACCGTGATCGCCGCCGAGCGCATCCGCCAGGTCGGGCCGAACAGGGAGGGCGCGAAGGGGTCCCACTCGATCTACCGGACCGCGGAGTGAGGGCTGCCGGCACCGGCGCCCCGTGGCCATGGCGTCCGCCAGGGAGCTGCGACCCCTGGCAGGGAGTCTATACAATGTTGACACATCCATGGCGGTACCGTACAGCCTGACAACAACAAGCAATCGGAGGGCGCCATGCGCGTCACGATCAAGAAGTGGGGCAACAGCGCCTCCGTGCGCATTCCGGCGTCGGTGATGGCGGCCGCGCGTCTCTCGCTCGATCAGCCTGTCGAGCTCCGCGAGGAGGAGGGGCGGATCATCATCGAGCCGATCCGCGATCGCGGCTGCGATCTCGCCTCTCTGCTCGATCGCATCACCGAGGAGAACCGGCACGATGCGGTCGATTTCGGCCCGGCGAAGGGCCGTGAGGTGTGGTAAGGCGGGCGCCCTACGTCCCGGACGCCGGCGACATCGTCTGGCTGGAGTTTGACCCCCAGGCCGGTCATGAGCAGGCCGGGCGCCGCCCGGCGCTGGTGCTGAGTCCAGCGGCCTACAATGGAAAGACTGGCCTGATGGTCTGCTGTCCATTGACAACGCGGATCAAGGGCTACCCGTTCGAGGTTGTGATCGCCGGCAAGCCCGACAGCGTGGTCCTTGCCGACCAGGTGAAGAGCCTGGATTGGCGCGCCCGACGCGCTTCGCACAAGGGCCGCGTCGCAGCGGCCGAGCTTGAGGAAGTCCGCGCCAAGCTCATGGCGCTGATCGCATAGGGCTTCACGCCGCCGCCTGTGTGCCGCGGGCGACGGCGATGTCGTCAAAGACTGTCTCCCCCCCGGCGAGCGTCGCAGCACGCCCCGTGAACACCTGCCAGCGCTGCACCGCGACGTCCACGTAGCGCGGGTCGATCTCCATCGCGTAGCAGAGGCGCCCCGTGGTCTCGGCGGCGATGATCGCGCTGCCGCTGCCGCAGAAGGGCTCGTAGACCGCATCGCCGGGCGCGCTGTTGTTCAGCATCGGCCGGCGCATGCATTCGACGGGCTTCTGCGTGCCGTGGATCGTGGCCGCGTCCTCGTCGCCGCCCGTCGCGATCGACCAGAGCGTCGCCTGGTCGCGCGCGCCCTGCCAGTGGCCGGTCGCGCCTTTGCGGACGGCGTAGAGGCAGGGCTCGTGCTGCCAGTGGTAGTCCCCCCGCCCCAACACAAAGCGCGACTTCGCCCAGACGATCTGGCTCCGGATGGCGAAGCCCGCCGCCTCCAGGCTCTCGATCGCGGTCCGCGCATGCACGCCCGCGTGCCAGACATAGGCGACGTCGCCCGGAAACAGCGCCCAGGCCTCGCGCCAGTCGGCGCGGTCGTCGTTGGCGACCCTGCCGGTGCGCATGGTGGCGGAGACGCCGGCCTCGTTGCGCCACTCGGGATCGTAGTTCACGCCATAGGGCGGGTCCGTGACCATCAGGTGTGGCCGCGCGCCGTCGAGCAGCCGGGCGACGTCGGCGGCGGAGGTTGCGTCGCCGCAGAGCAGCCGATGCCGCCCGAGCAGCCAGAGGTCGCCGGGCCGGGCGACGGGCGCCTCGGGCGGCGGAGGCGCCGGGGCGTCGGGGTCCGCGGCGGCCGGCGTGGGGGCGTCCGATACGGCCTCGCCCAGCAGGCGGTCGAGCGTCGCGCCGTCGAAGCCGATCAGCCCGAGGTCGAACTCGTCCGTGCGGAGCGCACGCAACTCCGCGGCGAGCAGCGCCTCGTCCCAGGTCGAGGTCAGCGCGAGCTGGTTGTCGGCCAGCCGATAGGCCCGCGCCTGCGCCGCGGTCAGATGCGAGAGACGGATGGCGGGGACCGCCTCCATGCCGAGCGCCTTGGCGGCGAGCACGCGGCCGTGGCCGGCGATCAGCACGCCGGCATCATCCACCAGCACCGGCACGGTGAAGCCGAACTCGCCGATCGAGGCGGCGAGCTGAGCCACCTGCTCGGGCGGGTGCTGCCGGGCGTTGGCAGCGTACGGAGCGAGCGACGCCAGCGGCATCATCTCGACCTGGATCTCAGGCTGCACGGGCGGGATCCTTACCGCCCTGATCGGGCGTTGCCTGAAGGCTGGCGCGCGCGGCGGCGACGGCGTCGTATCCTCGGCCATCGTCGGCCAGCTTCACCGGCAGGTCGGGATGCAGCATCCGCCAGCGGGCGATGGCCAGGTCGACATAGGTCGGCGCGAGCTCGATCGCCCGCACGCGCCGCCCAGTGCGCTGGCCGGCGAGGATCGTGGTGCCACTCCCCGCGAAGGGCTCGAACACGGCGTCGCCCTCGTCGGTGTAGGCGCGCATCAGGAACTCCGGCAGCGCGACCGGAAACACCGCCGGGTGCTCGGTCTCGATGCCACGGCCCTTGTGCCGCGTGATGCGCAGCACGCTGTCGGGGATGCGCATCTCCTGCACCGGCAGGCCGATGTGGGTGTAGGCCTTCACCTCGCCGTCCGCGGCGCGGAGCCCGCTGCCCTTGTTCGGCGTGCCGGCCCACTTGCACGGCACGATCTTGTTCGGCGGCCGCGCCTCGCGGTTGAAGTGGAAGACGAGCTCGAAAGCCGGCGCGAGGCGCCCGTTCCAGTCGCCCGGAAGGCCGGGCCCCTGGTCCCAGGCGTAGAGCCCGAAGCGCCGCCAGCCCTGGCCACGCATCCAGTCCAGCCAGCCCTGCCAATACGGCTGCCATTCCCCCTCGCGGTGGATCAGCCCGAGATTCACCAGCACCTGCGCGTCGCGGCGCAGCGCACCGTCGAGATGCTGGAACACGCCCTGCATCAGCGCGTCCCAATCCGTGACGCCGCCGGTGGTGTAGTCACGCTGGTTCCCATACGGCGGGCTGGTGAACAGCAGCGCCGCGCGGTCGGCGCCCATCACGCGGGCGACCGCCGCGGCGTCGGTGCTGTCCCCGCAGAGCAGCCGGTGCTCGCCGAGCAGCCAGAGGTCACCCGGCCGGGTGACGGCCTGGCGCGGCGGATCTGGCTCGGCGTCGGCGGGGTCCTCCGCCTCCTCGTGCGCAGGCGCATCGGTTGCCGCGGCGGTGGTGGCAACTGCAGGCGCGGCAACCGCCCCGGTGCCAGGCTCGGTTGCCACCGCATCGAGACCGGCCAGCAGCCGGTCGATCTCCTCCGCCGCGAAGCCGGTGAAGGCGAGGTCCACCTCGCCGGTGTCCTGCAGCTTTGCGAGCTCGGCCGCCAGCAGCGCCTCGTCCCATCCCGCGTTCAACGCGATGCGGTTGTCGGCGAGGCGATACGCGGCCTTCTGCGCCTCGGTCAGGCCAGCGCGGACGATCGTGGGCACGGTGTCGAGGCCGAGCGACTGCGCGGCCAGCAGTCGGCCGTGGCCCGCGATGACCTCGCCGCGTTCGTCCACCAGCACGGGCGCGACGAAGCCGAACTCGAGGATGCTGGCCGCGATCTGCGCCACCTGCTCGGCGGAATGCGTGCGCGCGTTGCCGGCATAGGGCAGCAGGGAGGCAACCGCGCGCGCCTCGACGGCGCTCGCAGACCATGGGGCCTGGGGCATCTGCACCTGCGTGATGATGGAATGGCGGCCAGCGCGGCTGGCAACTGCGCGACGCTGGCAACCTGGAAAACTGGCCTGGCGCTAGAAACCTTGCGCGCTTCCGCCCCCCGCATACGGCGGGCCCAGGAAGGACCCTGCGATTGGCGAGCCACTGTGGCTCGGCGGCGACTGCGGCTCGGGAGCCGCGGTGCGGCTACATCTTTGCGACGTATCGGGAGAATACCCGACGTGGATTTCGAGCCGCCACAGGGTGAATTGTAACAGCGGGCCGAGGGGGACAGGCAAACCCGCTCGTTGCCATCGTGGCACAAAATGCGGCAGCATCAGCAACATCAGCGGAGAACTGAGGCGGAGGAAAGATGTCGAGGCGCGTGCAGCACTTTGGAGGCAGTCACACTGAGCTCAAGCTCGACGTAGTTTCCGGCTATCTCGCTGCTTACGCGCGTGCCCTGAAGGATAAAGGCTTCCGCCTGTCCTACCTCGACGCGTTCGCGGGATCTGGCTGGCGCGCGGTGGGCTCCGCAACGGACGGTCAGGGCAGCCTGCTACCCGAACCAGAGGCGGCCGCCGGTTCAGCGCTGCGCGTCTTGAGGAATGCCGAGAGGCTGAATCGGTATGTGTTCGGTGATGCCAACGAGGATAACATCGCTTCCCTGAGGGCGGCGATCGCCGAAGCCAAGTCAATCGACCCGAGCCTGCCCGAGCCAGAGATCCATTGCTGCGATGCCAACGACCTGGTCGCTCGGGAATGCACCCGCCTCCGTAGGTCTAGTGGTTTGATCGATGTTGATGATTCCCTTGGTGGCCTAGACCTGCGAGTCTGGGCGCATGAGGGAAGGCGTTGAGGTCCGGCTCCGTCCGGGCGACCGAGAGCGGCTCGAAGGCGTGGTCTCCGACCGCAAGAGCCCGCAGCACCATGTCTGGCGGGCACGGATCGTGTTGCTGACCGCGGACGGCGTGGGGACGATGGCGATCCGCGCGGCGACCGGCAAAGGCAAACCCACGATCTGGCGTTGGCAGGCGCGCTACATGCAAGACGGCGCCGACGGCCTGTTCCGGGACGCCCCGCGAGGTCGCGCCTTCGCCGCCGCCTCGCCCGAGCAGATCGCCGCGGTGGTCGAACG
>NZ_AUDH01000036.1 GCF_000425365.1 Rubritepida flocculans DSM 14296
CGGGACCCGGAACCTGATCGCCGACCGTGGCTACGACAGCGCGCGCTTTCGTGAAGCCCTCATCTCCCGGGGCATCACGCCCTGCATCCCATCCACACGAAGCCGCAAACGCCCCATCCCGCACGACGCCCTGCTCTACCGCCAGCGCCATCGCATCGAGATCATGTTCGGCAGGCTCAAGGATTGGCGCCGCATCGCCATGCGCTACGACCGCTGCGCCCACACCTTCTTCGCAGCCATAACACTCGCCGCCACCGTCATCTTCTGGCTCGGGCAATGAGTCCTGAGCCTAGCGGGCCGCCGCCCGCCAGCCCAGTGTGTGTGACACATCCGGCGAAAAAGGCAACCGCATAACTCTACCCTGGGGGTACCCGTTGCCAAGCCGATCAAAGCCTGCCATAGGAACCCGCAGAGCGGGCGGGCGTAGCTCAGGGGTAGAGCACGACCTTGCCAAGGTCGGGGTCGAGGGTTCGAATCCCTTCGCCCGCTCCAGTCGGTCTTCCGAACCACATTCTCCGTTGTGACGTCCCCCGGCGGAATCGCGGCCTTCCGCCACGTTTTCCGTGCGCACCTTGGGACTTCGAGTGGGGTCGCGAGCCCCGGCGCGCGTCTCTCTCCGGGCTTTTCTCTCCGGACCTTGGGACTTGCCCGATCCAGTCTACAAGCCTCAACCCGTTGTTCTGCCTCATCTTTTCGGCGTCGCAGGGCTTGGATATTCAGCAACCGCTTCGCCCAGTTGAACGCCTCGGACGCCTGAATCCGGCGCGTCGCAGGCCCAAGCCCCTCGAATCTCCCGATCCTGTGTTACTCTTCCGGTATGGATGGCCAGGAGCGCGGGCGCCGCGACGCAGCCCCAGAGGCACGGGCGCGACAGATCATTGATGCCGGCCTCGCGGCCGCGGGCTGGATCGTCCAGGACCGTGCCGAAGTGAACCTGCACGCCGGCCCTGGCATCGCCGTGCGCGAGACGCCGACCGCCACCGGCCCCGCCGACTACTTGCTCTTCCTCGATGGCCGCGCCTGCGGCGTGCTGGAGGCGAAGCCCGAAGGCACGACCCTGTCGGGCGTCGTGCGCCAGGGCGACGACTACACCCGCGCCGCACCGGCCAGGTATCCCGCCTGGGCCGACCCGCTGCCCTTCGTCTACGTCTCGACGGGCGCCGAGACCCTGTTCCAGGACGCACGCGACCCACAGGCCCGCCCCCGCCGCGTCTTCGCCCCCCACCGGCCCGAGACGCTGCGCACCATGCTCGGCGCCGGCAGCAGCCTTCGCGCCCGTCTGGGCACCCTGCCGCCGCTCGACCCGACGCGCCTGCGCCCCTGCCAGGCCGAGGCGATCGCCGGCGTCGAAGCCTCCCTCGCGCAGGGCAGGCCCCGCGCCCTGGTCTCCATGGCGACCGGCGCCGGCAAGACCTACACGGCCTGCGCCCTCACCCACCGCCTGCTCTCGCCGCCCGTCCGCATGGGCCGGGTGCTGTTCCTGGTCGACCGCGCCAATCTCGGCACCCAGGCCAAGCGCGAGTTCGACGCCTTCGCGCCCGCCGGCGCCGGCCTGCTGTTCCGCGAGGAGTTCACGGTCCAGCACCTCCAGGGCAGCACCGTCGACCCTTCGGCCAGCGTCGTCATCTCCACCGTGCAGCGGCTCTACTCGGTCCTGCGCGGCCAACCCTTCGACGACGCCGACGACGAGCGCGGCGGCTTCGAGCGCGCGGCGGACGACGCCGAGCGCCCCGTCACCTACAACCCCGCCATCCCGCCCGAGACCTTCGACCTCATCATCGTCGACGAGTGCCACCGCTCCATCTACGGCAACTGGCGCCAGGTGCTGGAATACTTCGACGCCTTCCTCGTCGGCCTCACCGCCACGCCCGGCCGCCACACCCTCGGCTTCTTCCAGCAGAACCTGGTCAGCCAGTATCCCTTCGAGCGCTCCGTCGCCGACGGCGTGAACGTGGATTTCGAAGTCTGGCGCGTCCGCACCGAGGTCGGCGAGCGCGGCGGCACCATCCCCGCCGGCTTCACCGTCCCCCACCGCGACAAGGAGACGCGCCGCCGCCGCTTCGCCGCGCTGGACGAGGACATGCCCTACACCCCCGGCCAATTGAACCGCGCCGTGGAGGTGCCGAACCAGATCCGCACGGTGCTGCAGGCCTATCGCGACGCCCTGCCGGCCCAGCTCTTCCCCGGCCGGCAGGAGGTGCCGAAGACCCTCATCTTCTGCCAATCCGACAGCCACGCCGAGACGGTGACCGAGATCGCCCGCGAAGTCTTCGAGGCCGACACCCGCTTCGCGCAGAAGATCACCTACCGCGCCACCGGCCGCAGCGGGCAGGAGCTGATCCAGGATTTCCGGACCGACCACCTGTTCCGCATCGCCACCACCGTGGACATGGTCGCCACCGGCACGGACATCAAACCGCTGGAGGTCGTGATCTTCCTGCGCGACGTCCGCAGCGCCCAGTATTTCGAGCAGATGCGCGGCCGCGGCGCCCGCACCATCCTGCCCACCGACCTCCAGCGCGCGACCCCCTCTGCCGAGCGGAAGGACCGCTTCATCATCGTGGACGCGGTCGGCGTGACGGAGAGCGTGAAGACGCCGACCGAGCCGCTGGAGCGTGACCGCACCCTCAGCCTGGAAGCCCTGCTGGAGCGCGTCGCCTTCGGCCACACCGACGAGGACACCTGCGCCACCCTCGCGGGCCGCCTGGCCCGGCTGGAACGGCGCCTACCCGACCCGGCCCGCGCCGAGCTGACCCAGGCCGCCGCCGGGGCGACGCTGACCGACCTCGCCCGCGCCCTGGTGGACGCCGCCGACCCCATCCGCATCGAGGCCCGCGCGCGAGAGGCCGGCGCCGCGACGCCCGACGACGAAGCCGCCTGGGACGCCGCCGCCGAGGCCCTGCGCGCCGAGGCCTGCCGGCCGCTCGCCGCCAACCCCGCCCTGCGCCGCGCGATCCTGGAGGCGCAGCGCTCGACGGAGATCATCGTGGACGAGCTGACGGCCGACGCCGTGCTGTCCGCCGATTTCGACCTGAACCGCGCCACGGAGATCACCGAGCGCTTCGGCCGCTTCCTGGCCGACGAAGCCGACCAACTCGCCGCCCTAGCCATCCTCTATGCCCGGCCGCATGCGCAGCGCCGGCTGACCTACGCCATGCTGCAGGAACTGCGCGCGGCCATGGCGCGGCCGCCCTGGCTGCTGGACGACAAGGCGGTGTGGGCGTGCTACCGGCGCCTCCATGCGGGGCAGACGCGCGCGCCGGCGGGGCTGCTGACCGACTTGGTGGGGCTGGTGCGTTACGCCATCGGGGCACGCGCGGTGCTGGCCCCCTTCGCGCCAGACGTGAACCGCAATTTCGAGCTGTGGCTCGGCCGCGAGAAGAAGGCCGGGCGCGACTACACCGAGGCGCAGATGGAGTGGCTGCGGCTGATGCGTGACGAGATCGCGAGCAATGTCGAGCTGAGCATGGAAGTGTTGCGTGACCAGTATGCGCATCTGGGCGGCACGGCTCGCCCCCCCTCCCTGTTCGGCGCGGAGCGGCTGCCGGCGCTGGTGGATGACCTGACCGACGCGCTGGTGGCCTGAGGATGGACGCGCTGCCCGGCATGGGGCTGCCGGCAGGCTGGGCCTCGGCAACGCTTGGTGAACTCTGCGACGTCATCGGCGGCCTCACGGTGGACGCGAAGCGCGGCGGCCCCGGCCATGTTGAGGTTCCGTATCTGCGCGTGGCCAACGTCCAGCGCGGTCGCTTGGACCTCGCGAAGATGCGGACCATCCGCGTCCCGGAAGCGAAGCTCGAAGCGCTGACGCTCCAGCCTGGTGACGTGCTGCTGAACGAAGGCGGCGACCGCGACAAGGTAGGCCGGGGATGGGTATGGGAAGATCAGCTTCCGCAATGCGTCTTCCAGAACCACGTCTTTCGCGCGCGCGTCCGCGATGACGTCGTCTGTCCCTATTTCCTGTCGCTCTACCTCAACGAGTTCGGTCGCGACTACTTCCTGACCGGGGCCAAGCAGACGACGAATCTCGCGTCGCTCTCCCTCTCTGCGGTGAAGGGCGCGCCTGTCGTCGTGCCACCACGAGCCGAGCAGGATCGCATCGTCGCCGCGGTGAACGACCTGTTCGAGGAGGTGGAGGCCGGCGAAGCCGCGCTGGCGCGGGCGCGCGAGAGCCTGACGCAGTTCCGCGTCAGCCTCCTCCACGCCGCCTGCACCGGCGCCCTCACCGCCGACTGGCGCGCCGCGAACCCGATGAATCAGACGGGCGGCGATATGCTCGCGGCGGTCATTCGCCGCCGCCAGCGCCTCTGGGAACATGGGGAGACGGCCCGCGGTCGCCGGCCCTCAGCCTATCAACGACCTCCAGAAGCAGATGCCGCGGAATTGCCATTGCTGCCGGCCGGCTGGGCATGGGCGACTGTTGCGCAGCTCAGCTTCGTGTCCGGTGGCCTGACGAAGAACGCATCGCGCAACGACAGCCCGATGCAGCTTCCCTATCTCCGCGTCGCGAACGTCGGCGAGGACCGCATTGATCTCACTGACCTCCGCAAAATCGGGGTGACGGAGGGGGAGTTGCCGAGGATCGCGTTATTGCCCGGTGACCTGCTGTTCGTTGAGGGCAATGGCAGCGCCGATCAGATTGGGCGCGTGGCCTTGTGGAGCGGGCAGGTCCGTCCGTGCGTTCACCAGAACCACTTAATCAAGGCTCGGCCTGTGCGGCGCTTCCTCGGGCGCTGGATGCGCGACTGGTTCATGTCGCCCCTCGGGAAGCAGTTCGTTCAAGCGGCCGCCTCCTCGACGTCGGGCCTGCACACGCTGAGCATCAGCAAGATCGAAGGTCTGCCGGTTCCGATCCCGCCAGCCGCCGAGCTACGCCGCATCCTCCCACGATGCGCCGAGATGAAGCGCGAACATGCAGACGGCGCGCTGGTCCTCGATCAGCAGTCGGGTGCGTTGTCCTCGCTTCGCCAATCCGTCCTTCACACCGCCTTCACCGGCCGCCTCGTCCCGCAGGACCCGGCCGACGAGCCCGCCGCCGCCCTGCTCGCGCGCCTCCGCGCCACGCCGGCCGCGTCACGCCGCCCGCGTGCGCGCCGCAGCACCACACAGGCCGACCTGATCGAGACACAAGCATGAGCGAGACCGAGAACGTCCTGACCGCGAAGGTCTGGAACCTCGCCCATGTCATGAACAACGCCGGCGTCGGCTCCGGCGACTATGTGGAGCAGGTCACCTACCTGCTCTTCCTCAAGCTCGACGCGGAGCGGGAGGAGGACGGGTTGCCCTCCCTGCTGCCGGAGGACTGCCGCTGGGCGCGCCTCGCCGCGCTTTCCGGCCGAGAGCTCGCGCAGCACTATGCCCGCACGCTGGAGACGCTCTCCACGCAGCCCGGCCTTGTCGGCACCATCTACACCCGCGCCCGCAACACCATCGAGGAACCGGCCCATCTGCACCGCCTGGTGCGCATGATCGGCGCGGAGAGCTGGTCGGGCTTCGGCGTGGACGTGAAGGGCGCGATCTACGAAAGCCTGCTGGAGCGCACCGCTTCCGACACCAAGTCCGGCGCCGGCCAGTATTTCACCCCGCGTCCCGTCATCCAGGCCTGCGTCGAGGTGGTGGACCCCAGGCCGGGCCAGACGATCTGCGACCCCGCCTGCGGCACCGCCGGCTTCCTCCTCGCCGCCTTCGAGCACATGCGCCAGAAGCCCGAGGCGCGCGACCGCGAGACGGGGCGAAAGATGCGGGAGGAAGGCTTCACCGGCTACGACATCGTCGCCGGCGTCGCGCGGCTCGCCGCCATGAACCTCTACCTGCACGGCCTCGGCCGCGCCGACGTCACGCCGATCCACCGCGCCGACGCGCTGCTGGCCGATCCCGGCCGGCGGTGGGACGTGATCCTCACCAACCCGCCCTTCGGCCGCCGCCAGTCCATCCAGGTCTTCACCGGCGACGGCGAGGCGGAGACCGAGCGCGAGGACTATCAGCGCCCCGACTTCAACGTCACCACCGGCAACAAGCAGCTCAACTTCGTTCAGCACATCATGACCGTGCTGGCGCCGAACGGCGTCGCCGCCGTGGTGCTGCCCGACAACGTGCTGTTCGAGGGCGGCGCCGGCGAGAAGATCCGCCGCCGCCTGCTGGACGAGTTCGACTGCCACACCCTGCTGCGCCTGCCGACCGGCATCTTCTACCGCCAGGGCGTGAAGGCGAACGTGCTGTTCTTCGAGGCCCGCCCGCGCCGCAAGGAGCCCTGGACCGAGGCGCTGTGGGTCTACGACCTTCGCACCAACAAGCGCTTCACCCTGAAGGAACGCCCGCTGCGCGACGCCGACATGGCAGAGTTCGTCAGCCTGGCGAAGCTCTCCGACCGCCGGTCGCGGCGAGAGACCGAACGCTTCAAGTGCTTCACCTACGCCGAGCTCGCCGCGCGCGAGAAGCTGGACCTCAACCTGAGCTGGCTGCGGGAGGAGGGCGCGACCGACCCCGCCTCGCTGCCCCCGCCTGTCGAGATCGCCGCCAGCATCGCCGAGGACCTTGAGGCGGCGCTGGCTCGCTTCCGCGCGGTCGCGGCACGGCTTGGCTGAGGAGGTGCCGTTGTGACCTCCTCGCTGTCGCCGCAGCGCGGCTCCTGCACAGTCGGGCGAAGGATGCGTTGATGGCCAGCGGCGCCGACAGAGACGAAGCGGCCGATGCGGTGCTGCTGAGCGATCTCTCGGCCTTCCTGGCCGCGGAGAAGGCACCGAGTGTTCCGATCCAGTGGGTGGAGGACGGCAGCTATCTCCGCTTCACCGCCACGCTGGATGTCGGAGAGGTGACTGAAGACCGGGCCCGCCTGATGGGTCGCGCACATGCTTCGATGCCGGATCGCAGCGTGTCGCTGACCCTTACCTGGCAAGGGCCTGCGGTGCGGCCGCAGCCCTTTGAGCGCTTCGAGTGGCGGCCACATGACCGCCATACCAACAAGCCGATCGTGCCGAAGCCGCACCGCCACCGGATCATCGAGACAACTCACCGCCATCCGCTGGCGTTGAATGCGCGCGTCGCCGGCGGGCTGGCAGCGGCGATGACGGAGAACCTTCCCGCGGCCGAGGCCCTGGCCCCGGAGCCGCTGGACTGGGCCGCCTTCACAGCCGCGGCAGCGGCGGCCTGGCGGATCGCGGCGCTTGTTCACCTGCCGCCGCCGCCGTGGCAGTATGACCTCCTGCCTTTCGCGGACACGGCACGACGGGGAGGGCGTGGCAGGTGACCATCACAAGCTTCATCGCGACGCCGCCGGCAGCGCCCGATCTGGACGAGATCGCGGCGGAGATCAGCCGTGGGCTGGCCAGTGCCGAGGTCTTCGGCGGACGCGCCTACCTCCGCACACCCATGCTGTTGCCCTCTGGTGCGTCGGTGGTGGTGGTGATCGAGCAGGAGGGCGCCGGCCGCTTCCGCATCACGGACCTCGGCCAGGGGCATGATGAGGCGGAAACGCTCGGTTTTGGCCGCATCTATCGGCGCCAGGCCGAGGACGTCGCTGGCCTTCAAGGACTGACAGCCGATCAGGGCGCGCTGTCGCTGCGCGATCTTGGCCCGGAGGAGCTGACCGGCGCGACCATGGCGCTCGCCAGCGCGGTTCTGCGCACCATGGAGCGGGCAATGCTGCGTGCGGCTGACCGCCGCCCTCAGACCGCCGCCGATCGACTGATCGCGCGGCTCAGCCGCTTGTTCCCAGGGAGGCAGATTCGGCCCGATGCGGAGGTGCGCGGTGCCTCGACCCACGCATGGCAGGTGGATGCCGTGGTGGAGACGGAGCGCGGCTTGGCCCTGTTCGACTTCGTGTCTCCCGCGCCGGTCTCGGTGGCCTTCGCCGCCGCCAAGTTCCACGATATCGCCCTGCTGGAGAATGCGCCTGCACGCATCGCGGTGGTACGGCGGAAGGATGCCTTTGGGGATCTGCTGCCTGTCGTCGCGCAGGCCGCGAAGATCGTGCAGGAGGACGCCGCTGACTCAACTTTCGAGAGCCTAGCAAGGGCAGCCTGAGATGCGCTGACCAGCGCGATGACCCCGTCGTCACTCGGCGGCGGCTTACTCGGACTGTGCATCTCGCGACATGCCGATGATCACGCGCTGCTGCTTCCAGTCTGCGGGCACTGCTTCCAAAAGGCGGCCGGCGAAAGGCTCAGGAATGCCTGCGCCATCGAGGACGTGCTCGACCACGTCGGGCGCGAGAAGGGCGAGGCGGAGGATGCGACCAAGGTATCCGCGGTCGATCTTCTCTGCCTCCGCCATTTCGGTGATCGACGCATAGCGTCCCTCGTCCAGCAGCCGTTGGTACCGGAAAGCACGGGCGAGCGCCTTCATCAGCGCCGGGTCCGTGCGCGTGCGAACGGCGGCGGCGGCGCCCTCCTGCACCACCGGCGTCACCAGCGTCTTCCGGCCTGCCCGCCGCCGGATCCTCAGCGGCACCCGGACCGTGATGTGCGTCGTGGTGGCGCTCATGCTGCCACCGTGGAGGCAGAGAGGGCATTGGCCGTGAGATCGTGGACGAGGCTGCTCAGCCCCTCCACCCGGAGCCGGATGTCGGCGCCGCCCGGGCCGACGACCACGCGGTCAACGACTGATCGCATCAGCCGCGCCTGCTCAGCCGGGAACAGTTCACCCCAGAGCGGCTCGAGCCGAGCCAGCGCGTCCCGGACCTCGACCTCCTTCAGGTCGGGCGCCTCCGTCCGTGCAGCGAGCCAGGTGCCGACGACGACCTCCGGCTGCCGCAGCAGCGCGCGGACCTGGTCCACCACCGCCGCCTCGATCTCCGCGGCTGACACGCGCCGCACGATGCCATCATCGCGGGGCGCGTCGCCCTTCAGCACGCGCTGGGCCACGTAGTACCTGTAGAGCCGGCCGTTCTTTACGCAGTGCGTCGGCGACAGCGCCCGACCGTCCACGCCGTAGATCAGGCCCTTCAGCAGCGCCGGCGCGTGCTGTCGATTCTGCGCGGCGCGCTTCCGCGGGCTGACCTGCAGGACCGCATGTGCGCGCTCCCACAGATCCCGCGGCACGATCGCCTCGTGCTCGCCGCGGTAGACGTTCCCCTTGTGCGTGACCTCGCCGATGTACGTCCGTAGGTTCAGGATCTTGTAGACGTCACCCTTGTCGATCGGCCGGCCCGACTTCGCCGTGACACCCTCAGCCTGGAGGCGGCGCACAGTCTCCACGCCTGAGTCGGTCTCGACGAAGAGCTCGAACACGCGCCGCACGCGCGCGGCCTCAGCATCATTCACCACCAGCTTGCGATCGGCCACGTCGTAACCGAGCGGCACCTTGCCCCCCATCCACATGCCGCGCGCCTTGGACGCCGCGACCTTGTCGCGGATCCGCTCGCCGATGATCTCTCTTTCGTACTGTGCAAAGCTGAGCAGGATGTTCAGCGTGAGCCGTCCCATCGACGTGGTCGTGGAGAAGGACTGAGTCACACTCGTGAAGGTGACGCCGTGCGCCTCGAACGTCTCCACCAGCTTCGCGAAGTCCATCAGCGAGCGGCTGAGCCTATCGATCTTATACAAGACAACAACATCGATCAGGCCTTGCTCGATGTCGGCCAGCAGGCGCTTCAGCGCGGGGCGATCGAGGGTGCCGCCACTGAACCCGCCATCATCGTAGCGGTCGCGGACGAGCACCCATCCCTCGGCGCGCTGGCTGGCAATGTACGCCTCACATGCCTCGCGCTGCGCGTCGAGGGTGTTGAACTCCTTGTCGAGCCCCTCGTCAGTGGACTTCCGAGTATAGACCGCGCAGCGGAGCTTCTTCACCGAGGCGGGCATGGCCTCGTCCGTCAGCTTGCGGCGGCTCATGCCCCAGGCCTCCCCTTCAGCCCGAAGAAGGTCCAACCGTTCCAGCGCGTGCCGGTGATGTGCCGCGCAATGGCGGAGAGCGACCGGTAGGGCCGCCCCTCGAACTCGAAGTCATCTGCGCGGACCGTCACCACATGCTGCACGCCGTCATACTCGCGCACCAGCCGCGTGCCGGGGAGCGGCCGGCTATCGGCGCGGATGCGGCGCAGGACCACGTTGCCGCCATCGAGCTGCTCGCCCAGCGCCTCGAGCCGCGCCCGCGTCTCCGGCCGCAGCCCGCCGTATGCGAGCTCTTGCACGCGGTAGCTGAGCCGGCTCACCAGGTAGGGCCGATTGAAGGGCGGCGGCTCTTTGCCGAACAGCACCCGCCATTGCTCCCGCAGCTCCGCGGCCGTCGCGGTCTGGAGCGCCGCGAGCCTCGGCAGCACCTGCGCGGGCGGGATCTTCGGGAGGGTGGGCGCCGGCGGCGCCGCGTCCTTCTGCTTCGCCTTCGCGGTCGATCGTCGGGTCATGCGACTCCCTCTCTCCTGGGGTTCGCATGACGGCGCTGCGGCGCAGTCGAGTGTAGGCGAACTTCTCCGGACCCTCGGGCCTGCTCGGCGGCGCGCGCGAGATCCGCGGCAGCGCGGCTGCGCAGCCGCAGCTCGCCAGGGGCGAAGATGCCGCGGGCATCGCGGAAGCGGGGCGGAATGCACAGCGGCGGCTGTGGCGGGATGCTGTCCATACTTAGCATTACCCAGCCTCCCCGGAATCCGTCCCACGGCATCGGCCGTTTCTGATCATCACAGCGACAGCATCGCCGGCCACGCTGCCAATGATTGCCGAGCCGGAGACCGCGGCGTCGATGGTCTGGATCGTCTGGCGCATGCGCGCCACATGCCAGCTCCGCGCAGTCCGGCGCCATGCACTGATGGCGCTGCGAAATCCGCATGGCGTGGAACGCAACAGGAGAGCGCTCGCCAGGGGTGCTGTTGTGTTCATCGCGTGCACCATGCCGAGCGCAGCGCACTGCGGGGAGTGCGTTCTTGTCACGCGCGTAGCCGAGCGAAAACAAAGGAAGCGCAGCGTGGCCGCAGCAGGCGCCGCCGCTGGTGATCGCGGCCGCGACTCGGAGCTGGCGCACGCGCTGCCGCAGCAGGGTTCAGACGGGATGATGGCGACCATGGTGGTCCCTCCGACACGCAATCCTCTGACCCTCATTTACCGATCGAGCCCGCCTTTCTTCTCACGCGCCCTGCCGGACCGCAGACGATCATCCCCCTGCTGCTGATTACCGGGGCCACCTGTGACGTGTTCCACGCCGGCGCCCCGCTCGGGCTTGGGAGCTTGGCGAGCGGTTCGCATCGCAAACCGCTCGGGCAGTAGAGATGATGAAATTCTCCAACATTCGCTGCCTACGTAGTTCGCTCCCGGTCGCTCTCGCTTGGCGGTCGCCAATATTGAAATCCGTTCTCCACTACACAAGCTTAAATACTCTTGCGCGGTAATCATCATCGACCTACTTTGACCATGTGAACAACTGCGGCCGGCAATCAGCGCGGCGCAGCTCACGCCCCATCCGACAGACAGGACGATTCCCGCATGCGCGCATCGTCGCCCGCTGCCGTTTCCGACGCTGTCTCCGACCTGCGTGACCTTCGCCTCGCCCTCATCGCGAACTGGCCGTCCTTGCTGACGGAGCTGCTCGGCAAGCCGGCGCGGCGGACGGCACGGCAGTGGCGATGGAATCGCCGCGGCAGCCTCTCCGCGGTCGTGAGCGGCACGAAGCTCGGCACCTGGTTCGACCACGAGGCCGGCACCGGCGGCGGGCCGCTTGAGCTGATCGCACGCGAGCGCGGCGGCGACTGGCAGGATGCGGCCGACTGGGCGCGCCGCTGGCTCGGCATGCCGGCGTGGGACCCGGCGCGGCCACGCCCCGCCGCAGCCGCCGCGGCCAGTACCAGCGCTGCCGCGGACCAGCCACCCGATCCTGCAGCCGCGTGGGAGGCGCAGCTGCGGTACTACGCGCACCGCGCCGCGACGATCACCTGGGAGAGCGCCGGCCCCGCGGATCCCGCGCACGGCTACCTCGAGCGCAAGGGCGTCCGCCCGCACGGCATCCGGATGGAGTCGGGCGACGTGCTGGTGGTGCCGCTGGTGGACCTCGATGGCACGATCCACACGCTCCAGCGCATCTACGAGGACGGCACCAAGCGTTTTCTCTCGGGCGGTGCGAAGGCCGGCCACTTCACCCCGATCGGCGGACCGCTCGCCGACGCCGCGACGATCCTGGTCTGCGAGGGCTGGGCGACGGGCGCCACCGCGCATGAGGCGACTGGCCTGCCGGTGGTCGCCGCGATGGACGCAGGCAACCTCAAGCGGGTCGCGCCGGTCCTCAGGGATCGCTACCCGTCAGCGCGGCTGGTGATCCTCGCCGACAACGACACGAAGCCCGGCCGCGTGGACAACCCCGGCGTCACTGCCGCCATCGCCGCCGCCCGCGCCGCTGGCGCCCTCGTGGCGATCCCGCCGGAGCCTGGCGACCTCAACGACCTGGCGGCCGCGCAGGGCCTCGAGGCGGTCCGCGAAATCATCGCTGCCGCCGCGCCCCCGCCGCGGCCACTGCCCACCTATGCGCTCGCCTCGCTGGAGTTGGTCGGGGCGCGTGCGCTGCTCGAGGACCGTATCGCCGACTTCATGGCCGAGGTCGCGGCGTACTGGACCGCCGATCCGCTCGAGGCCGAACTCGCCCCGCAGCCGGGTCCGCCGGACTGGGCCGTGCTCGCCGCGGCCGAGGCCGTGCACGGGGCGGCATGCTCCTAGACTTCAACGCCGCGCCGCGTCCGCCGCGCCTCGCCCTGCCGGTGGCCGTGGGCCTCGGCAAGACCACCGCCATGCAGCGCGGCCTCGCCGGCCTGCTGCGCAGCGGTGCTCTGCGGGGCAAGACGGTGGTGGTCGGCGTTCCGCGGCACGACCTCGCGGCGGAGCAGCGCGACGCCTTCGCGGCGCTCGGCGTGGAGGCCGCCCTCTGGAAGGGCCGCAGCGCCCCGGACCCTCGGCCGGGCGAGCCGGACCGGCTGATGTGCCTCGATCCATCCGCGCCGTTCGACGCCATCGAAGTCGAGCGCGTCGTCGAGACCACCAGCTGCAAGGTGACCCGGGACGGCGTGACGAAGATCTGCGCGTTCTACCACCAGTGCGGCTACCAGGCGCAGAAGCCACCGCTGCGCCGCGCCGAGGTGGTGATCACCGCACACGACACGCTGTTCCACATGGCCCCGAAGGAGCTCGGCGCCGTCGGCCTGCTGGTGCTGGACGAGGGCTTCTGGGCGGCCGGGCTCCGCGGCACCGACGGCAAGGCGCTGCTGACGCTCGATGGGCTCCGCCCGCATCTCGGCACGGTGCTGTGCTGGACGGCGCGCAACAAGGAGAACTGGGAGGCCACCGCCGACCTCCACGCTGCGCGCGAGAAGCTCTGGAAGGTGCTCGCCACCGCGCCGAGCGGGCCGCTCTCGATCGCCGCGCTGCGGGCAGCTGGCCTCACCCCGCAGATCTGCCGGGACGCCTCCGGCCACGAGCACCGGCGCCTTCGTAATCCCGGGCTCTACCCCGGGATGGACCCAGCCGAGCGCCGGCGCCGCATCGCCGCCGTGCTGCCGAAGGAGGGCGAGCCCTGGGCGCCGCCCGGCCGCACCGCCGCGATGTGGATGCTGATCGCGGAGGCGCTGGAAAACGACCACGACGTGGCCGGCGCGGTGCTGTGCGACGTGACGACCGAGAACGGCACGGTGCGGTCGCTGCGCCTGGCCTGGCGGGCGGGGCTGCGGAAGTCCTGGGGCGCCGGTGGGCCCGTGCTGCACCTCGACGCGACGCTGCGGCCCGAGCTGGTCACGCCCTTCCTTCCGGACATCACCGTCGCAGAGCCGGTGCGGGCGACAGAGCCGCATGTCCGGGTTCGCCAGGTGCTCGGGGCGCCAACCAGCGCGAAGGCCCTCGCTCCCGATCCGAGCGCGCCGGCCCGGGACCAGTCCGCCGCCCAGCTGCGCCGGCGTGAGATGGCCGCGCTGATCGCCCTGCGGGCGCGGACGCTGCACGGCCGGGCGCGATCGGGGAAGGACCTGCTGGTGATCGGCCAGAAGGCGGCGGTCGATGCGCTCCGGGCGCTCGGTCTGCCGGCCAACGCCGAGGCGGTGCACTTCAACGCGCTGAGCGGCCTCGACCGCTGGCGTGAGGTCGCGGGCATGATGGTGCTCGGCCGCACGCTGCCGGCGCCCCTGACAGTCGAACGCCTCGCCGCCGCCCTCACCAACCGCCCACCCCTGACCAGCCGGGGTGACGTGGCGTGGTGGTATGGCCGCGTGGAGCGGCGCATCGCGCTGGCGGATGGGGGCGTGCACGCCACCACCGGCGAGGAGCACGCGGATCCCACCGCCGAGGCGCTGCGCTGGGCGATCTGCGAGGGCGAGCTGGTGCAGGCCGTCGGGCGCGGCCGCGGGGTCAACCGCACCCCCGAGACGCCGCTCGAGATCGACCTGCTGACCGATGTAGTCCTGCCCGTCGCCGTGCATGAGGTGCTGGCCTGGGAGGAGGTCCAGCCGAGCCGGCACGACATCATGGCCGCCGCCGGCGTGGAGCTGGAGAACGCCGCCGACATGGCGCGGTGTTTCCCGGAGCTCTGGCCCAGCCATGACGCGGCCCGCCAGGACGGGAGGAGTGTGAGAAACTGCTATTATAGGGATCTCCATAATAGCAGATCCTCACACTCCTCCTCGGTTGTGAGCTACCGGCCGGCGGGGCCCGGCCAAAAGGACCGGCAGGCGCGGTTCGACCTCGAGCTCGTCCCCGATCCAAGGGGCTGGCTCGAGACCCGCCTCGGGGCGCTGGCGCATTTCGAGATGCTCGGCGGGGAGCCATCCCCGGCACCGGCCCATCCCGTCGCCGATGCGCGTGCCCGGCTGGCCGCATTCAGCGCCCGGCTCGACGCCGCCATCCACCAGCGCCTTGCCATCGACCGCGCCCGCCTCGCGGCGCTGTCGGCCCGCCTTGAAGCCGCGAAGCCACACCCGGCCGCGGCCTGACCCACGCTGCCCGCTGCGGCGCACCGACCATCCACAGGGAGAGACCATGATCACCGTCTATCGCGCCGGCTCCTTCGCCGAGGAGCCCGATCCGCCCTGGCGAATTGCTGCGCGCGACTACGCGCAGCCATCCGATCTAGACTGGGCCGAGGCCGTCTCCGCAGAACTCGACTGCGAGGGCAACCGCATCGCGCTCCATGGCGGAACCATTCGCGAGGCATCAGTCGTCTGGTGGGCGCTGCCGGAGGGCGGGCACTACGCCGAGTTCGAGTGCCTCTACCAGCCTGTGGCGGCCGTCCTGGTCCCGGACCAGCGCGACTGGCTCAGCTTCTACATCGCGTTCGTGCTGCCCTTTCTCCAGGGCCACGCGACGGTCGCACTCGCCCACCGGCAGCAGCGCGTCGGCGACGTGCTCATCGCGCGGGCGCGGCATGGCGAGGGTGACCACGTGGACCCCACCACCGGCACATCGGAGTTCGACACGCACCCGCGCTGGAGCCCCGCCCTGCGCGACCCGCACCAGACCACCGGACGCGGGAGGCCAGCATGATCACCAAGCGCATCACCGTGTTCCGCGCGGGTGTCTTCAGCACCGAGCCCTACCCACCTTGGATGGAGGCAGTGCATGCCGCAGAGGTCGAGCGGGAGGACTACGACGCAGCCCTCGACCACGTGCTCGGCCAGCGCACGTCGCACAGTGCTGTGAATGGCGTTGCTTGGCCCGCGGCGGAGGTCATCACCCGTCGCACGCCGGATGGCGGCTACTTCGTCGACATGATGGCGGAGGAGTACAGCCACGCCGAAGTTTGGATCCCTGACCCAGCGGATTGGCTGCCGTTTCACGTCGGGTACGTCGAGCCGTTCCTGATGACGCACGCCACGATCCGTCGCAACGACTGCCTCGACCGCCTCACCAACGCGCTCATCGCCTTCGCGCGGCATGGCGAGGGCAGGCACATCGATCGTTTGACCGGCGAGTCCCGCATCGACGAGCGCGAGGACGAGGAGCGCCGCAAGCGCAGCGCTGCCGGGCGCAGCCGCACGACGAGCAACTGACGGGAGACGCCACCATGGCCAGCAAGCGCAAGCGCGCGACCACCCCGCGCGAGGACCTGTCCAAGCCCTCCAAGTGGCGGCTCCAGCACGGCCCCATCACTGCCCCGGAGCGCGCCACCGACCCCGAGACGGGCGTGCCCGTGCAGCGGCGCCGCGCCGTCGACACCCTCGGCATGCTCCTGGAGAACGGCTCCATCACTCCGCAGATGCACGAGGCCGCGGAGATCTTCCGGACGCAGTTCCGTGCCGCAGCCCTCGACGGCATGCGCACCATGCCGCTGATCCGGGTGGCACGCGGCACCGGCGACACACTGACCGAACGCCACGTCAGCGCCCGCCAGAAGGTCTTGGCGGCGATCAAGCACGTGGGCGGGATGGATAGCCCCGCAGGCAGCAGCCTCTGGCACGTGGTCGGGCTGGAATGCTCGATCCGCGAGTGGGCCATGCAGCAGGGATGGAACGGCAAGGCGCTCGTCCCGGCGCATGGCCAGGGCATCCTGGTCTGCGCGCTCGGGACGCTGGTCGAGCACTATGGCCTGGCGCCCCGGTCTCGCCGCACCGCCGCAGTGGTGATGCCGCCGCCATCGCCGGCCGAGGTAGCGGCCAGCCGCGCGGCACAGGCCTGACCCGCCCGGCCGCTAGACGCGGAGGAGTGTGACGTTTTGCTATTAGGGATCTCCTTATAATAGCAGATCGTCACACTCCTCCCGTTCTGGGCTTACCTTCTGGTCGGCGCCCACGTGCACGCAGCATGGCGAGGTTACAATTGCCCCCGTAGCGGCGCGCGAAGCACCCAGTCTATCGAGAAGCTGCGCCGCGCTGATGGAGCTCGACGCGGCGGTGGCGAATGAGCCACAGCGTCGCCTGATCGAGATCGTGGCTCGCCAGCCGCAGGGTCCTTCCTGGGCCCGGCGTATGCGGGGGGCGGAAGCGTGCGACTTCGCTAGCGTCAGGAGATTTTTTCAGGGTTCCAGGCGGATGCCAGACCGTTAAGAACGCCTCGCAACTCATTGCGTACATTACAGTTTCGTTCCGAGCGAGGCAGATGCCAGACCCGGCCAGTTTCCAACCTGGCCTGGCATCGCGCCCCTCCCGATTGCCAGCGCCCCTGCCCCGATGGAGAGGATCATGCCGGAGCGCACCACCTCCGCCCGCGAGGTCGCGCGGCGGCTTGGCGTCTCGCACACCGCAATCCAGAAGGCCGAGCGGGTCGGGCGCATTACCCGCGAGCCTGACGGCAGCTGGGACATCGACCGAGTGCGCCGCGACATGACCGAGACGGCACGGCCAGGCGGCTCGCCGCTGGCGCCGCCGATGGAGGCCACCGCACTCGGGCGGCTGACCATCGCGCGGCTGGCCCTGCGCGTGGAAGCGCAGCGCCTAGCGCTCGATCGCAGCAAGGGGCGGCTGATGGACATCGCGGCCGCGGACGCCCGCATCGACGAGATCGCGGGCGCCATGCGCGATGCGGTGCTGAACTGGCCTGCGCGAGTGTCGGGTCAGATCGCCGCGCAGATCGGCGCCGAGCCGCACCTCGTGCAGACGCTGCTGCAGGAGCATGTCGCGGTGCTATTGAACGACATGGCCGACCGCTTCGAGGGGCGGGCGGCACCTCGCTGAAGACGGCGAGCCAGTCGTCGGCTCGGGGCGTGCCACGTCGTCGGCGACTTGCCCCGCCATCGCCGAGCATTCCAACGCTGATGCCGCGGAGACGAAGTCCGCGCGGAGCGGAAGCCTGGCGCGGCGGCCGCAGCGCAGCCACCTGCCTGTCGGCATGCGGTGCTGATGGCAGCGAACTTCCCACCGCTAGGAATGTCGCCAGCACGCTTCGATTGCCGATCGGCGGGAAGCTCCTGCCGGGCAGAGATCATGATGTGATTGGGATCTCTCGAAGAACGCAAACCGCGCTGTGACGATCGCGCTTGGCTCGCGCGTGGCACAGCGCGAATGGTCCGTCACGCGATGCGGATGACGGAGACCACGATGACGAAGCGCGAAGCGGTGCAGCAGCGGAGCCTCGAAGCGTTCCTAGCGAAAAAGGCGGAGTTCGATGCGCTGCTCGCCGAGTTGCAGCAGGCCAGCGCGGACCACTTCGGCGCAGACCCGGGGGCGGTGCTCTGGGGCGAGGCGGCCTGGCTCACGGACGCCACCGCGAAGCTGAAGGACATCGCGGATCAGCATTTCCGCCGGGGTGAATACGCCGCCTAACGCGGGACGCTCCCGCACCGCCCCGACCGGCACGCGCCGGCGGGGCTCCCGGCAGTAGGGGCCGATGGTCGGCACCCGACACCGGAGACCATGACGATGAAGCTTTCCGACACGCAGCGCGCGATCCTCGAAGCCGCCGCGCAGCACCCCGAGCACCTGGCCTACCCGCCCGCGCGTCTGCCCGCCGGCGCGCGGCAGACGGTCGCGAAGACGCTGCTGAAGAACGACCTGGTGATCGGCGTGCATCGCCCCGCCTACGACGCCATCGCGAAGTGGACGGTGGATGGCGACGAGATGCTGCTGAAGATCACCGACGAGGGCCTGCGCGCCATCGGCATCGACCCGAACGCGGGCGACGCCCCGGAGGAGGACGAGCAGAGCGCCGCAGCCATCGCCCGCCGTAACGCCGAGCGCCGCGCCGCCGCGGAGGCTGCCGCGCCGGTGGCCGACACGGCGCCGACGGGCGGGGAGGACGCCGCGGAGGGGGATGCCCCCGCGGAGGAGGCCGAACCCACCCAGGGCGCGCCCACGTCCGCCCCGCGGGGCAGCCTGCGCGATGCCGCCGCGGCGGTGCTGGCCGCCTGGGACAACGAGGCCAACCGCGAGACGGACATGATCAC
Source organism: Rubritepida flocculans DSM 14296 (assembly GCF_000425365.1). Taxonomy (GTDB): domain Bacteria; phylum Pseudomonadota; class Alphaproteobacteria; order Acetobacterales; family Acetobacteraceae; genus Roseococcus; species Roseococcus flocculans. Next base: position 18,772 of record NZ_AUDH01000036.1, read on the forward strand.
CGCCCTCGACGGACCGATTCAGGCCCTCCGCGCCGCCCTGGCCGGCAAGCCGTCCCGCGCCGCGCGCGAGCCCGGCGCCCCGCGCAAGCCGCGCGAGGGGACGAAGCAGGAGCAGGTGCTCGCCCTGCTCCGCCGCGCGGAGGGCGCGACCATAGCGCAGATCTGCGAGGCCACCGGTTGGCAGCAGCACACGGTCCGCGGTTTCTTCGCCGGCCTGAAGAAGCGCCAGGGGATCGAGGTGCAGGTGCTGGAGCGGGTCCGCCAGGTCGGCCCGAACAAGGAGGGCGCCCGCGGGTCCTACACGATCTACCACCTGCCGGCCTGACAACCCCGCCGGACGCGTCGAGGGCCCGCCACCGAAGGGTAGCGGGCCCTTGGTCGTCATGAACACCATGGGCGGCGGGAGGTCGCCGCCATGCCCGAGCTGACCCCCTCGACCCGCGAGGCCGCCCGCCGCATCGGCATCACCGAGACGGCGCTGCGCAAGGCGGAGGCGACGGGGCGGATCGGCCGCGAGCCGGACGGAAGCTGGGACATCGACAAGACCCGCCGACGCCTTACCGAAACCGCCGACCCTGCCCGCCCACCCAAGGCAAACAAAGCAGAGGGAACACCGTACGCCCGGCTGAAGGTCGCGCAGCTCGCGCTGAAGGTGGAGGCGCAGCGCCTTGCGCTCGATGAGAACAAGCGCCGGCTGCTCGACGTCGCCGAGGCCAACGCCACGATCGACGAGATCGCCGGCGCGATGCGCGACGCGCTGCTGAACTGGCCGGCCCGGGTCTCGGGCCTGATCGCCGCCGAGCTCGGCGTCGACCCGCATCTGCTGCAGACCATCCTGCAGCAGCACGTCACCGACCTGCTCTCGGAGGCCGCCGATCGCTTCGACCCCGCAGGCCTCGGCGGAGCTCGGCAGCCGGGCGCGTGAGCATGTGCGCCGGCGGATGGGCGCGATGCTCCGCCCGCCGCCGCAGCTCACCGTCTCGCAGTGGGCGGAGCGGCACCGCATCCTCGGCAGCCGCGCCTCCTCCGAGCCGGGGCCCTGGCGCACCTCGCGCACGCCCTACCTGCGGGAGGTGATGGACGCGCTGTCGGCGGTGCACCCGGCCCGGCGCGTCGTGTTCATGAAGGGCGCCCAGGTCGGCGCCACCGAGAGCGGCAACTGCTGGCTCGGCTACATCCTGCACCACGTGCCGGCCCCGGCGCTGGCGGTGCAGCCCACCGTCGAGTTGGCCAAGCGCTTCTCGCGCCAGCGCATCGACCCGCTGCTGGAGGAGACCCCGGCGCTCAAGGAGCGGGTCGCCCCGGCCCGCGCCCGCGATTCCGGCAACACGCTGCTGTCGAAGGAATTCCCCGGCGGCATCCTGGTGCTGACCGGCGCCAACAGCGCGGTCGGGCTGCGCTCGATGACGGCGCGGTTCCTGTTCCTAGACGAGATCGACGCCTATCCCGGCGACGTCGAGGGCGAGGGCGACCCGATCTCGCTGGCCGAGGCGCGGGCGCGCACCTTCGGCTGGCGGCGCAAGGCCTTCCTGGTCTCGACGCCGACCATCGCCGGGCGCAGCCGGATCGAGCGGGAATATGCCGCCTCCGACCAGCGCCGCTACTTCGTGCCGTGCCCGCACTGCGGCGAGATGCAATGGCTGAAGTTCGAGCGGCTGCGCTGGGAGAAGGGCGACCCGCGCTCGGTCCGCTACCACTGCGAGAGCTGCGACGAGCCGATCGAGGAGCACCACAAGACCGCCATGCTGGCCGGCGGCCAGTGGCGGGCCACGGCGGAGGCGCAGGATCCGCACACGGTCGGCTTCCACATCTCGGCGCTCTACTCGCCGGTCGGCTGGCTGTCCTGGGAGCAGATCGCCCGCGACTGGGAGGCGGCGCAGGGCAAGCCGGAGGACCTGAAGACCTTCAAGAACACCGTGCTCGGCGAGACCTGGCAGGAGCAGGGCGAGGCGCCGGACTGGGAACGCCTCGTCGAGCGGCGTGAGGACTTCCGGATGGGCATCGTCCCGCCGGGCGCGCTGGTGCTGACCGCTGGCATCGACGTGCAGGACGACCGCCTGGAATGCGACGTCTGGGGCTGGGCCGAGGGCTTCTCCTCCTGGCTGGTGGACCACGTTGTGATCCCCGGCAGCCCGCGCGAGCGGGAACCGTGGGACGCGCTGGCGAAGCTGCTGGCGCGCGACTGGCCCCGGTCTGGTGGCGGGACGATGCAGATCGCCCGGCTCTGCGTCGACACCGGCGGGCGGGACACGGCGGCGGTCTATGGCCATCTCCGCCGGCTGCGGGATTCGCGCATCGCGCCGACCAAGGGCGTGGACGGCTGGAACCGGGCGCAGCCGGTGCAGGGCCCGACGCCGGTCGATGCGCTGGTCGATGGCCGCAAGCTCCGCCGCGGCCTGAAGCTGTGGACGGTGTCGGTCTCCACCTGGAAGGCCGACCTCTACCGCCGGCTCTGGCTCGGGCGCGGCGATGCCGCAGAGTTCCCGCCCGGCTGGGTGCACCTGCCGCGGGCGATCGAGGCGGAGTGGGTGAAGCAGCTCGTCGCCGAGCAGCTGCGCACGGTGAAGGACCGCCGCGGCTTCGCCCGGCAGGAATGGGCGAAGCTCAGGGAACGAAATGAAGCGCTGGACTGCGCGGTGCTGGCGCGCGCGGCACTCTGGCTGCTCGGTGCCGACCGCTACGGCGAGCGCTTCTGGCAGCAGCTGCGGGACCAAATCGCCAATGCCTCGCTGCGGCCGAGCGAGCTTCCCGCTGCTGGGAACGTCGCTTCTCAATCGCCGCCGCCGGCGCCGCAAGTGCCCGAGACCCATCGCCCGCGTGGCTGGCTCGCGCCGCGCGGCGGCTGGCTGCGCTGACCCTGGAGACCCTCATGACCGCCATCGTCCCGGTGCGCACCAGCATCGCCGCCAGCCAGGCGCTGAGCGCGCCGGTCGCCAGCGTCGGCTACGGCGTCTGCCTGCTGCTGCTCCCCGCCGCCTGGACCGACGCCCCGCTCACCGTCCAGGGCTCGCTCGACGAGGGCGAGCCCGCGGCCTGGGCGGACCTGCACGACCACCTCGGCAACGAGGTGGTGCTGACCGTCGCCGGCGGCCGGGCGCTCACCCTGCCGCCCACCCTGCTGCTCGGCTGGCGGTGGCTGCGGCTGCGCTCCGGCCTTGCCGCGGCGCCGGTGGACCAGGCGGCGGAGCGCCTGCTCACCCTCGGCATCCGGCCGCTCGCATGACCGCTCTGTTCCAGCACCACCTGCCGCCCGCGCCGGCGATGCTGCCCTACGTCCCGGGCCGGTTCTACGCCTCGCAGCACGCGCGCGCGGTGGGCGGCGCGGTGGCGATGGCGGCGAACCGGCTGTACTGCGTGCCCTACGTCCTCGCCCGGCCCGGGCTGTTCTCGGCCATGGCGGTGGGCGTGACCACCGGCGCCGCCGGCCTCCTCCGCATGGCGCTCGCCGCCGACAACGGCGCCGGCCGGCCGGGGGCGGTGATCGAGGAGCCGCTGGCCGACGCCGAGACCACCACCGGCGCGGCGCTCTGCCCCTTCGCGCAGCCGCGCTGGATCTCCGCCGGGGTCTGGTGGCTGCTGCTGTGCTTCTCGGGCACGCCCTCGGTGCGCGGCACCAGCACCCAGGCCTTCAGCGGCGGCAACACCCTGCTGCTCGGCTCGGCCGCGGCGGACGGCGGCGCCGGCGGCGGCACGACGGGGAGCGAGAACGGGTTCTTCGCGCCGCTGGCGCACCAGGCCGGCGTGCCGATCATGCCGAACCCGCCGAGCGGGCTGTCCTACCTGGTCAACGCGGCGGCGCCGCTGCCGACGCTCCGGGCCGCGTGATGGATCCCGCCGTCCTCGCCTGGGCGCTGGCGCAGCCGGCGGGCAGCCGTGCGGCCGCCCTCGCGGCCGCCTACACCGGCGGCACCACGCGGGTGAGCTTCGAGGGGCGCACCGTGGAGTACCGCAGCCTCGACGAACTCGGGCGGGCGCTCGCGGTGCTGCATGGCGCCGAAAACGGTGCCGCGCGGCGGCCCTCGGTCACGCTCGCCAGCTTCGCGCGCGGGGGTGGCGCGTGATCGAGCGGATGATCCGAGCCTGGCGGGCCTTCCGCGGCTACGCCGCGGCGCAGGATGGGCGCGCCTCCGCCTGGGCGCCCTCCGGCGGCAGCGCCAATGCCGAGATCGGCACGGCGGCGGCGACGGTAGCGCGCCGCGCGCGCGATGCCGTGCGCAACGATCCCTATGCCAGCCGCATCGTCGATCTCTGGACCGGCAACGCGGTCGGCGCCGGCATCACGACGCGCTGGCCCGACGATGCGCACAGCCGGGCGTGGCAACGTTGGGCGGAGGGCACCGT
>NZ_AUDH01000037.1 GCF_000425365.1 Rubritepida flocculans DSM 14296
CCCGGCGTGGTGGTGTCGAAGCAGCGCACCTCGACCGAGGCTCCGCCCGGCGCGGCTATCCGCACCGCCGCCGTCACGCTGTCCTTGTGAACATCAAGCCCCGCACAGCGGGGATGCAGCACTTCCATCGCTCTCTCCTCCTCTGCCAAGACCGGTGGAGAAGGCCCAAGAAGGGAAGTCTAGACAGCGCGCTCCCAGGCGTCGCCGCCCTTGGCGCAAGCGAGGGTGCTCGGGGCCTTCCGGGTCCAACTGATACGCGGGCTCTGGCGAACCATCACCATGCCGACCTCGCCACCAGCCAAACCACAGTGCCACAGTTTCATCCACGGCGGGTCGGGACCGCCGGTGGGTAACTGACACGGAACGCCCCGCTCTCGAAACCCGCTGGATCGTCCTCGGCACCGACGGTCGCCACGTCGCTTTGGGCCGGCATACGGACCCTTCGCCCGAAAAGGTGGATCGGGCCGAGCGCGGCCTCGCCGCGCAAGGCATGGCCGGATGGCTCGCCGCCATGAAGGGCGGCTACCATGTCCGGCGCAAGCCGTCCCTGACGATGGTGCGACCGCTCGCGAACCCGGCGCGGCCCTTCGAGGAAGCCGCCGGGGAGTTCGAAGCGAAGCGCAAGGCGACGCTGGCCGGACTGGCCAGTTAGGCGCGCCGCCGCGGCGGGATGGTTGACCGCCTGACGCCCGAAGCGCGCAGCCGACTCATGGCCGCGGTTGGAGTCGACCCGGTTTCGTGGACACCCCGAGGCTTGAGACGGAGGTGTCTGAGATGCCGAAATTCAGGGTGCCCTACCCGCCGGAGTTCCGGCGGCGGATGGTGGAGTTGGTCCGATCGGGACGAACGCCCGAAGAACTGTCCCGCGAGTTCGAGCCGACGGCGCAGACGATCTGGAACTGGGTGCGGCAGGCCGAGCGCGACGGCGGCGTTCGGAAGGACGGCGGCGTGACCAGTCCCGAGCGAGAGGAGCTGACGAAGCTTCGCCGTGAGAACCACCGCCTGCGCCAGGAGCGCGATATCTTGGCAAAGGCGGTGGCCGTCGGACGTATACCGCGCGGGACAAGACCCCGCCGGGTCTTCGAATTCATGAGCGCGCTACCCAAGCCGAATTCCTCATCCGTGTCATGGCCCGCGTGCTGCGGGTCTCGGCCTCCGGCTATGACGCATGGCGGCGCCGCCCGGCTTCGGCCCATGCCACAAGCGACGCGGCGCTGCTGCGCCGGATCCGCACGATCCATGCCGCCTCGCACGGCACCAACGGGGCGCCGCGGGTGCATGCCGAGCTGCGGGCCGAGGGCACGGTCGTGGCTCGCAAGCGGGTGGCGCGGCTGATGCGCGGGGCCAGGCCACGCGCATGGGAGATACTCACCCGGAACAGCGGCGCCACCTCGCGCCCTCGCAGTCCGCCGTCTACAGCCGCCAACACGCGCTCATGCAGATCCTGCGAATACGCCTGGCCAGATCGCCACGTCATCGCCGCCTTCGGTTCCAGCTCCGGAGGTCGATGAATCACACATCAGCGCCGTGCCCGAATCCCCGATCGCGATTCCGGTCGACGTGAAATGGCTCTAGCCGCGTCAGGCGGCGGCCAACAGGGGCCGGGCCTCTTCCTCCATCTCGCGGCGCAGCCGCACCGCCTCGAGCGTCGCATCCAGCGCCACATCGGATTGCCGCAGCAGCGCGCCCTTCGGGATGTCACGCAGCAGCCGCACGCCGTGGGCGAGGCCGATGGGCAGCGCGTTCTCGCGCAGGCTGCGCGCGGCGGGGATGCATTTGCCCCAGACCATCGCCCCACCCTCGCCATCCAGGATTTCGCCCGCCCTGAGGTCGCGCTTCGCGGTGGCGGCGGCGTCGGCGCGCCAGGCCTCGGCGCTGCCCGTCGGCTCGCGCCGCAGCGCGACACTCGCCACGCTCACGCCGAGTTCGAGGCCGATCAGGTGATAGGGCCGCCAGAGCGCGGCGTAGCGGCCGGATTCGTCCGTCCGCACGCCGTATTCGCCGAAGCAGCGGCGGATGTAGTCGGTCTCGCCCTCGAAGACGGCATAGACGCCCCAGCGCAGATCGCCCGCCACGGGCCGGCCGTCGCGCTCCAGCGAGCTGATCACCTCCACCATGCCCTTGCGCGGCAGCAGCCCGCCCTCGGCGGCGGGGCGCAGCAGATGCGGCAGATCCTGCACGCCGCAGGCGGGAAAGAGCAGCCCGTCCTCGGGCGGGGCAAGGCCGGTGGCGTTGGCGATGGCGGCCATCTCGATGGCGCTCTTGGTGCCGTCGAGGAAGGAGTTGAACATCTGCGGGTTCATCCCCCCCGCGGCCGCCTGCTCGGGCGTGAGCCCGTAGAAGCCCCAGACCGTCTCGGGCGTGCTCTCGTGATAGCGGGGCAGGTATTTCGTGCCCTTGCCGGCGGCCACCACGGGCAGGCCCATGGCGCGGATCGTGTCCACGAGCTCAGAGACCAGGGCGGGCTGGTCGCCATAGGCCATGGAGTACACCACGCCCGCCGCCGCGGCGCGCCGCGCGATGAGCGGGCCCGCCAGCACATCGGCCTCCACGTTCACCATCACCACATGCTGGCCGGCCGCGATGGCGGCCAGCGCATGCGCGATGCCGGCGGCGGGGTGGCCGGTGCTCTCCACCACCACCTCGATGCGCGGATCGTTCACGCAGGCCGCATCCTCGGTGAGGAAGGTGGCGCCGCTGGCGAGCGCCGCGTCGAGCGAGGGGGCGGCCGCGCGCTCCGCCTCCCAGCCGATGCGCGCGAGGTTCGCGCGCGCGCGGGCGGGCGAGAGATCGGCGATGGCGGCGACATGGATGCCCGGCCGGCGCGCGGCCATGGCGAGGAACATGGCGCCGAACTTGCCCGCGCCGATGACGCCGACGCGGATGGGCCGGCCCGCGGCGGCGCGGGCGTCGAGGAGGCGGGAGAGGTTCATGGCGGGGAGTGTAACGCGGCGGGGCCGGCTGGCCAGATTCCCGGCCGGCGTCAGGCTTTCCTTAGTGTTCGCGGTGCGAGCCTGGCCGCGCCAACCATACGGAAATGCCCATGCGCCCGCTCTCCCTCGGCCGCCGGATCGCCGCCGCCTGTTCGCTCATCGCGCTGCTCGCCTGCGCGGGCTTCGGCTTCGTGGTGCACATCAAGAACGAGGCCGCCATCACCGCCCAGACGGAAGCGACCCTGGCCCACGCCGAGGCCGGCTTCTCCGCCGCCTTGCAGGCCGAGGTGCGCGAGGTGGCGACGCTGGCCGAGACGCTCGCCGCCATGCCCGTGGTGGTCGAGGCCGTGGCGCGCGGCGATCGCGCGGCGCTGCTCGCGGCGCTGGCGCCGAGCCAGCGCGCCCTCGCTCCCTCGGGCAAGCGCCTCAACGTCCATGCACCGCCGGCCACCGCCTTCCTGCGCGTCTGGCAGCCGAACCAGCATGGGGACGACCTCTCGGCGCGTCGGCGCACGGTGACGGAGGCGATCCGCACCGGCACGCTGCAGACGGGTCTGGAGCGCGGGCTGCGCGACGTGAGCCTGTTCGGCGTGGCCCCCATTCGGCAGGAGGGGCGGGTGCTCGGCGTGGTGGACGTGGCGCTGAATCTCACCCCCGAGATGCTGGCGCGCTTCCGCACCGCGCTGGGGCTCGATCTGGCCATCCTGCGCGCCACCGAGCAGGGGTTCGAGCCCATCGGCAGCACGCTCCAGGGTGCGCCGGGCGGCCTGCTGGGGGATGCGCAGCGCCGCGCCGTCATGGGCGGGCAGGCGCTGCGCGCCGAGGCGGAGACCGCCGGTCGCTCCCTGATAGTGACGGCCTTCCCGCTGCGCGATTTCGCCGGCCAGCCGATCGGCGTGGTGGAGCTCTCCGCCGACATGGGCGCGGCCGCCGCGGCGCGGGCCGAGGCGCTGCGCTTCGTGCTGATCACCGGCCTCGGCCTGCTGCTGCTCGCCGCGCTGTTCGGCCTGCTCGTCGCGCGCTCGGTGGCGCGGCCGGTGCGCGCGCTGACGGCGCGCATGGAGGCGATGGCGCGCGGAGATCTCGCCGCGGAGGTTCCGGGCGCCGCGCGCGGCGACGAGATCGGCGCGATGGCGCGCACGGTGGAAGTGTTCCGCCAGGGCCTCGTCGAGGCCGAGGGGCTGCGCGCGCAGGCCGCCGCTGCGGCGGCGCGGGAGGAGGAGAACCGCCGCGCCGCCACCCTCGCCCTTGCGGGTGAGGTCGAGGCCTCGCTCGCGGGCATCGCAGGCGGGCTCGCCGCCGCCGCCGCTCGGCTGACCGAGGCCGGCGGCCGGCTGGGCGAGGTCGCCGCGCGCAGCGGCGAGGCCGCGCGCGACACCGCCCAGGGCGTGGACGGTGCGGCCGCGAATGTCCGCACCGTCGCCTCCGCCACTGAGGAGCTCGCCGCCTCCACCACCGAAATCAGCCGCCAGGTGGCCGAGGCCGCGGCGGTGACCAACGAGGCCACCGAGCAGTCCCGCGCGATGGACGGCACGGTGCAGGAACTGGCCGAGGCCGCGAGCAAGATCGGCGACGTGGTGCGGCTCATCAACGACATCGCGGGGCAGACGAACCTTCTCGCGCTCAACGCCACCATCGAGGCGGCGCGGGCCGGCGAGGCGGGCAAGGGCTTCGCGGTGGTGGCCTCGGAGGTGAAGAACCTCGCCGCGCAGACCGCCAAGGCCACGGAGGAGATCGCCGCCCAGATCGCCGCCATGCAGTCGGCCACCGGGGCCTCGGTGCAGCCGGTGCGCGCCATCGCCCAAACCATCCAGCGCCTCGATGGCGTGGCGACGACCATCGCCGCCGCGGTCGAGGAGCAGGGCGCGGCCACGCGCGAGATCGCGCGCGCCGTGCAGGAGGCGGCCGAGCAGTCGCAGACCGCCTCGGCCGGCGCCGCCCGGGTGGTGGGCGATGTGGGCGAAACCCTCGCCGCCGCCCGCGGCGTGGGAGAGGATGCAGCCGAGGTGCGCCGCCAGGGCGAGGGGCTGCGCGACGAGGTCGGCCGCCTCATCGCCCGGCTCAGGGCGGGCTGAAGCGCGTTACGCCGCCGGCGCCTCCGCCGCCGCCAGGATGCGCGCCAGCGCCTCGCCCCGGCCCAGCGCCTCCAGCGTCACGTCGATGGGCGGCGAGGTGGTGCTGCCGGTCAGCGCCACGCGCAGCGGCTGCGCCACCTCCTTCAGCTTCACGCCTTTCACCTCGGCGTAGTCGCGCAGCCAGTGTTCGAGGTCGGCGCGGTTCCAGTCGGGCAGGGCGGAGAGGAACTCCGCGAGGTCCGCGAGCCGCGCCCGCGCCTCGGGGGTGAGCAGGGCGGCGGCCTTGGCGTCGGGCGCGGGCGCGCCGTCCAGCACGGCGAAGGCGGCGCTCTCGGCCAGCTCCGCCAGCGTCTTCGCGCGCTCCTGCAGCGCGGGCAGCAGGGCGCGCACCCGCGCGGCCTTCTCCGTGCCGAAATCGAGCCGCCCGCGCGCGAGGCGGCGCATCACCTCGGGCAGCAGCGCCTCGGGGTCGGCCTGGCGCAGATAGACGCCGTTGAAGTGCGTCAGCTTCGCGTAGTCCATGCGCGCGGCGGCGCGGCCGACATCGGCGATGTCGAAGAGCCGCTCGGCCCGCGCGCGGGGAATGATCTCCTCGTCGCCATGGCCCCAGCCGAGGCGCAGCAGGTAGTTGCACACCGCCTCGGGCAGGAAGCCCTGTTCGCGGAACTCGAGCACCGAGACCGCGCCGTGCCGCTTGGAGAGCTTCGCGCCATCCGCGCCGTGGATCAGCGGGATGTGCGCGAAATGCGGCCGCCGCCAGCCCATCGCGTCATAGACCATGCACTGGCGGAAGGTGTTGGTCAGGTGGTCGTCGCCGCGGATGACGTGGGTGATGGCCATGTCGTGGTCGTCCACCACCACCGCGTGCAGATAGGTGGGCGTGCCGTCCGAGCGCAGGATGATCATGTCATCCAGTTCGCTGTTCTTCACGCGCACCGTGCCCTGGACGAGGTCCTCCACCACCGTCTCGCCCTCCAGCGGGGCCTTGATGCGGATGGCGAAGGGCTTGCCCGCCTGCTCGGGGCCGGGCTCGCGGTCGCGCCAGAAGCCGTCGTAGCGGGGCGGGCGCTTCTCGGCCAGCGCGCGCTCGCGCATCGCGGCCAGCTCCTCGGGCGTCTCATAGGCGCGATAGGCGCGGCCGGCGGCGAGGAGCTGATGCGCCACCTCGGCATGGCGGGCCGCGCGCTGCGACTGGAACACGGGCGGCTCGTCCGGGCTGAGGCCGAGCCAGGCGAGGCTCTCGAGGATCTGTTCCACCGCCTCCTGGGTGCTGCGCGTGCGGTCGGTGTCCTCGATGCGCAGCAGGTATTGCCCGCCATGGCGGCGGGCGAAGAGCTGGTTGAACAGCGCGGTGCGCGCGCCGCCGATGTGCAGGAAGCCGGTGGGCGAGGGGGCGAAGCGGGTGCGGACGGACATGGCCCCCTCTACCACGCGGCTTGCGCGCCGCGCAGGGGTGGGCCAGTTGCCGGGCGATGCAGCCGCCGCAGCCCTCCTGGATCGCGCGCCGCCTTGCGGCCGAGCAGGGGCGGCTCGCGCTCTGGCTGCCGGTGGCGATGGGCGCGGGGATCCTTCTCTACTTCCAGCTCCGCTTCGAGCCGCCGCTCTGGTGGGCGCTGCCGGCGCTCGCGCCGCTGCCGGCGGCGCTGTGGCTCGCGCGGCGCAGCCTGGTCGGCGGCTGGGCGCTGGGGCTGGTGGCGGCGGCGGGGCTCGGCGTCGCGCTCTGCCTGTTCCACGCCGCCCGCGCCCCCCCGCCGCTCGACCCCCCGCGCGGGGCGGTGGTGCTGACCGGGGTGGTGGCCGAGACGGATCTGCTCCCCGAGGGCGTGCGCCTCACCCTCTCCGGCGCGCGCTGGGACGAGGCGATGGCGCCCACGCCCCGGCTGATCCGTGTGCGGCTGCGCGCGAACGATCCGGTGCGGCCGCAGCCCGGCGATACGGTGCGGCTGCGCACGCTGCTGCGCGCGCCCTCGGCCCCCGCCTATCCCGGCGCCTGGGATTTCCAGCGCGCCGCCTTCTTCGAGGGGCTGGGCGCCTCGGGCTTCGCGCTCGGCCCGGCCGAGATCCTCGGCGAGGGGGCGCGGGCGCCGCCGCTGGCCGGCTGGCGGGCGGCGATCGAGGCGCGGGTGATCGCCGCCGTGCCCGGAGGGGCGGGGGCCATCGCCGCCGCGCTGCTGACGGGCGGGCAGAGCGCGATCGCGCGCGCGGACATGGAGGCGATGCGCGATTCGGGCCTTGTGCACCTGCTCTCCGTCTCGGGGCTGCACATCGCCATCGTGATGGGCGTCTCCTTTTTCGTGGTGCGCGCGGGGCTCGCGCTCTGGCCCGGCTTCGCGCTGCGCTTCGGCACGCGGCCCTGGGCGGCGCTGGCCGCGCTGGCGGCGGGCGGCTTCTACATGGTGCTCACCGGCGCGCAGATCCCGATGCAGCGCAGCTTCGCCATGGCGGCGCTGGTGACGCTCGCGCTGCTGACGGGCCGGCGCGCCTTCAGCCCGCGCGTGCTGGCCTTCGCCGCCGCGGCGGTGCTGGCGCTGCACCCCTTCGCGCTGATGGGCCCTTCCTTCCAGATGAGCTTTGCGGCCGTGCTGGCGCTGATCGCGGTCTGGGAGCGGCTGCGGCCCGTGCTGGCGCGGGGCGAAGCGGCGCGGCCCTGGTGGTGGCTGCCGGTGGCGGCGGTGCTGGGCACGGCGCTGACCTCGCTGGTCGCGGGGCTCGCGACCACGCCCTACGGGCTGCATCATTTCGGGCGGGTGCAGCTCTATGGCGTCGCGGCCAATGCGCTGGCGGTGCCGCTCACCTCGGTGCTGGTGATGCCCTCGGGGATGCTGGCGCTGGCGCTCATGCCGCTCGGGCTCGAGGCGCTTCCGCTCTGGCTGATGGGGCGCGGGGTGGAGGGCATCCTGCTCGTGGCGCGGGAGGTGGCGTCCTGGCCCGGGGCGGCGGCCACGCTCGCGCCGCTGCCGGGCTGGGGGCTGGGGCTCGCGAGCCTCGGCCTGCTGTGGCTCTGCCTCTGGCGGACGGGCTGGCGGCTCTGGGGGCTTCCGCTGCTGGGCGCGGGGCTGCTGGCCTGGGGCCTGGCGCGCCCGCCCGATGCGCTGGCCGCGGCCGATGGACGGCTCTTCGCCTTCGCGGTGGAGGGGGAGCTCCATGTCGAGCGCCGGCCCGGCGCCTCGCGCTTCACGCGCGAGCTCTGGCTGCGCAGCCAGGGCGACGAGGAGGGCGAGGCGCTGCCCGCGGAGGGCGAGGCCGCGGGCGGGCGCATCCGCTGCACGCCCGAGGCCTGCACGCTGCACGACGCGACGGGGGCCGCGCGGGTGCTGCTGCTGCGCCCCGCCCCGCCGCGCCGCGGCCAGCGCGCGCCGCCCCTGCGCGCCCCGCCGGAGGCGTGCGGGGCGGTGGCGGTGATCCTCGCGCCCGAGCCGCTGCGCGGCGGCTGCCCCGGCAGCCAGTTGGTGGACCGCTTCGCGCTCTGGCGCGACGGCGCGCACGCGGTCTGGCTCACCGGCGCCGGCGCGCGGGTGCTCTCGGACCGCGCGCATCGCGGCGAGCGACCCTGGGTGCCGCCGCGCCCCCTCCCGCGCGGCGAGGCGGTGCTGCCGCCCGCGCCGACGGAATGATCACTGGAAGCCCTGCACCAGGCTCGCCGCCAGCAGCGACCAGCCATCCACCAGCACGAAGAAGATCAGCTTGAAGGGCAGCGAGACCACCGAGGGCGGCAGCATCATCATGCCGAGCGACATGAGGATGGACGCCACCACCATGTCGATCACCAAAAAGGGCAGGAAGAGCAGGAAGCCGATCTCGAAGGCGCGGCGCAGCTCCGTCACCAGGAAGGCGGGCATCAGCGCGCGCCAGGGCGCCTCGGCCGGCGTGCTGGCGGGAAGCTGCGCGAGGTCGAGGAAGAGGGCGAGGTCGCTCTCGCGCACATTGGCCGCCATGAAGCGCCGGAAGGGCTCGGCCGCGGCGGCGAGGCCCTCCATCTCGCCCATCCGCCCCTCCGTCATCGGCAGGATGCCCTGCGTCCAGGAGGCCTCCAGCACCGGCTGCATCACGAAGAAGCTGAGGAAGAGCGCAAGGCCGATCAGCACCGGGTTGGGCGGCACCCCCTGCGCGCCGATGGCCGTGCGCAGCAGCGCGAGCACGATGACGATGCGCGTGAAGGCGGTGGCCATCACCAGCAGCGAGGGCGCGAGCGAGAGCAGCCCGATCAGCGCGGTGAGCTGCACGAGCCGGGCGGTCGCGCCCGGCTGGCCGGCGGCGCCGAGGTCTATGGAGACGGATTGCGCCGCCGCCGGCCCCGCGGCGAGCAGCAGCGCGAGGAGAAGGCCGGGCGCCCTCACGGCCGCGCCCCCTCCGGCAGCCAGCCCAGGAACTGGTCGCCCGCGGGGCCGGTGAGCAGCAGCCCCTCGCGCCCGTCGCAGCGGATGAGGAGCAGGCGCCGGCGGGAATCGAGGGCGCAGGCGGCGGCGACGCCGAGCCGCGCGTTCGGGCGCGGCAGCGCGCCGCGCCGCTCCAGCAGCTTCGCCGCGCCCCAGAGCAGCAGCAGCACGGCGGCCAGGGCCGCGCCGGCCTCCAGCAGCCTGGGTGTGTCGAGCGGTGTCATGGCGAGGCCTCCTGCCATCGCGTGGGGGGAAGGGGGTCAGGCGGCGGTGAGCGTGGCGCTCAGCCGGTCCAGCTCCTGCGTCAGCCCGTGCAGGGGCGCGCGCAGCCGCGTCCCCGCGCCCTCGGGCAGGCAGGCGAGGGCGGCGCAGAGGCGCGCGGCCTCGCGGTCGAGCCCGGTGAGATCCACCGCGCGCCCGGCCTCCACCAGGGCGCGGGCGAGGGCCAGCGTGCCTTGCAGGGAATCGATGGCCGCCAGGGTGGCGAGGATTTCGACATCGGGCGGGGCGGGGCGGGGCATGGGCAAATCCTGCCCGGGGCGGGGTTAACGCTTCCTCTCCGCGCGGCTTCACCTTTCCTTCACCGATGCGGGGCGAGGCTCCGGCGCATGGACGTGATCGGCACCGGCCCCATCGCCCTCGCGGAACGCCGCCTCGCCTGGCTCGACGCCCGGCAGCGGCTGCTGGCGCAGAACGTCGCGAACGCGGACACGCCGGGCTTCCGCCCGCGCGATCTCATGCCCTTCGCCGAGGTGCTGGCCCGCCGCCGCGCCGCCCCCGGCGTGGCGGTGACGGATGCGCGGCACATCACCCCCGCGGGGCTCGGCCCCGGCGAGGTGGCCGCCCGCATCCGCGAGCGCACGCCCGACGGCAACGCCGTCTCCATCGAGGAGCAGGCGCTGCGCATCGCCGAGACGGACCAGGCCCATGCGCTCGCCATGGGCCTGCACCGCAAATATCTCGGCCTGTTCCGCGCCGCGCTGGGCCGGCCCTGAGGAGGAGGAGAGGGATGGATCTCGACCGCGCGCTCGCCATTTCCGCCGCCGGGCTCTCGGCGCAGTCCGCCCGGCTGCGCATCGTCGCCGAGAACATCGCCAACCGGGACAGCATGGGCCAGACGCCCGGGGCGGATCCCTACCGGCGCAAGACCATCACCTTCGCCACGCGGCTCGACCGCGCCCTCGGCGTGGAGACGGTGCGCGTGGCGCGCATCGGCACCGATGACCGCCCCTTTCCCGAACGCTTCGAGCCCTCGCACCCGGCGGCCGATGCGCGCGGCTACGTCAAGACGCCCAATGTGGACAGCCTGGTGGAGAACATGGACATGCGCGAGGCCAACCGCAGCTACAACGCGAATCTCGCGGTGCTCGAGACCACGCGCGGCATGCTGATGCGCGCCATCGAGGCGCTGCGCTGATGGTCGCGCCCGTGCTCGCCGCGGCCGGGGCTGCGGCCGCCTATCGCGCCGCCCAGGGGCTGGGCGAGGCCGTGGGGCAGGGCGCCGGTTTCGGCGAGGCCCTGCAGCGCGCCGTGCAGGGCGCGATCGGCGCGGGGCGCGCGGCGGACGCCGCCTCCCAGGCGGCGCTGACCGGGCAGGGCGGCGTGACGGAGGTGGTGCTCGCCGTCTCCCGCGCCGAGATCGCGCTGCAGACCGCGACCGCGGTGCGCGACCGCGTGATCACCGCCTACCAGGACGTGATGCGCATGCCGATCTGACCGGGCGGCGCCCGGCCGGATCGTCCGCGCCCCGCAAAACGCGAGGGAGCCGCCGATGATCGAGACCGCCACGGCGATGGCGATGCGCGAGGCGCTGTGGGTGGCGCTGCAGCTCGCCGGCCCGCCGCTTCTCCTGGTGCTGGCCATCGGCCTCACCGTCTCGCTGATCCAGGCGCTGACGCAGATCCAGGAGGCGACGCTCGCCTTCCTGCCCAAGCTTGCGGCCATGGTCGGCATTCTCGTGGTGCTCGGCCCCTTCATGGGCGGGGTGTTGCGCGGCTGGGCGGGGGTGCTGTTCGACCAGGTGGTGGCGGTGGGCGGCGCGCCGTGAGCCCGGGGGATGAGGCGCTGCTGGCGGCGCTGCCCGCGCTCGCCTTCCATGCGGTGCTGGTGTTCTGCCGCATGGGCGCGGCGGTGATGCTGCTGCCGGGCCTCGGCGAAATGGAAATCCCGCCCACGCTGCGCCTGAGCCTCGGGCTGCTGGTCGCGCTCGCGCTGCTGCCCGCCCTGGCGCCCGGCCTGCCGCCCATGCCCGCCGAGGTGGGGCCGCTCGCCCTCCTGGTGGCGGGGGAGCTGCTGCTGGGTCTCTGGATCGGGCTGCTCGCGCGCTTCCTCGCCCTCGCGCTGGCCCAGGCGGGGCAGGTGATCGCGCTGATGATCGGCCTTGCCTCGCCGTTGCAGGGCGACCAGCTCCAGGGCGCCACGGTGACGGCGCCGGCGCGGCTGCTCGGCCTCGCCACCGCCTCGCTGTTCCTCGCCACCGGCCTCTACGAGGTTCCGCTGCGTGCGCTGGCCGCGAGCTATGCCGTGCTGCCCGCGGGCGGCGGGCTGCCCGCGGGGCCGGCGGCGGAGGCCCTGGCCGGGGCCGCGGCGGCGCTGCTGCTGGTGGCGATGCAGCTCGCCGCGCCCTTCGTGGCCGCCGCCATCCTGTTCAACGCGGCGCTCGGCCTGATGGCGCGGCTCGCGCCGCAGGCGCAGGTCTTCGTGGTGGCCGCGCCGGCGCAGATCCTGGGCGGCTTCCTGCTGCTGATGGTGCTGCTGCCCTCGCTGCTCGCCGCCTGGTGGCGCGCGACGGGCGAGGGGCTCGCGCGGCTGCCCGGGGCGGGCTGAACCATGGCCGAGGAGGCGGAGGACGAGGGCGGCGGCGGCGAAGCCACTGAACCCGCCTCGCCGCGCAAGATCGAGAAGGCGCGCAAGGAAGGCCAGGTTCCCCTCTCGCGCGAGGCGGTGGGCTTCGCCGCCCTGCTCTCGGCCATGCTGGCCGCGGCGCTGGTGCTGCCGGGCGAGGGGCGGCGGCTCGCCGCCGCGCTGGCGGGAACCCTGGCGCAGGGCGTGCTGCGCGATCCCGTTCTGGTGCTGCGCGACTGGGCCTCGCTGTTCCTCTCCCTCGCCTGGCCGGTGGCGGGGGCGGCGGCGCTGGGGGCGGTGGCGGCGACGCTGCTGCAGACGCGCGGGGCGATCACCACCAAGGGGCTGGAGCCGAGCCTTTCCAAGATTTCGCCCATGTCGGGCTTCTCGCGGCTGTTCGGGACGGAGGGGCTGCTCGAATTCCTGCGCACGCTGCTCAAGCTCGTCACGGTGGGGGCGGCGCTGTGGTTCGTGGCCCGGGATTTGCCCGGCCTCGCCGTGCTGATGGAGGCGCCGCCCGGGGCGCTGCTGGCGGCGGCGGGGCAGGGGGCGCTGCGGCTCGCGGCGGCCACGCTGGCGGTCTTCGCGCTGCTCGCGGGGCTGGATGTGCTGCTGGTGCGCTTCCGCTTCCTCCAGCGCCTGCGGATGACGCGCCAGGAGATCAAGGAGGAGATGAAGGAGAGCGAGGGCGACCCCACCATCCGCGCCCGGCTGCGGCAGTTGCGCGAAGCGAAGGGCCGGCAGCGCATGATGGCCGCGGTGCCGCGCGCGGCGGTGGTGATCACCAACCCCACGCACTATGCCGTTGCGCTCGCCTACGAGGCGGGGCAATCCGCCGCGCCGAAGGTGGTCGCGAAGGGGGTGGACGCGATGGCGGCACGGATCCGCGAGGCGGCGCGGGAGGCGGGCGTGCCCATCGTCTCCGACCCGCCCCTGGCGCGCGCCCTGCACCGGCTCGATCTCGACACCGAAATCCCCCCCGAACACTGGGAGGCGGTGGCGCGCATCATCGCCTTCGTCATGCGCCGCGGGGCCGGGCTATGAGCGCGCCCGGGGTGGAGGCGCTGCTCGCCGCGCTGCCGCAGCCGGCGGCGCTGCTCGACGGCGCGGGCGCGCTGGTCGCGGCCAATGCCGGCTTCCGGCGCGGGCTGGGCGGGGTGCGCCCCTGGCTGCCCGGCGAATCGCTGCTCGCCCGGCTGCCGGAGGCCGAAGCCGCGCTCGCCGCCGCGCTGGCGGGCGAGGCGGGGCGGCTCGCGCCCCCCCAGGGCGGCGAGCTGACCCTGCGCCCCGCCCCGCCCGGGGTGCTGCTGCTGTGGCAGCCGCCGGGGGTGGAGGAGGCGGAACGTCTCGCCACGCTGGGCCGGCTCGCCGGCGGGGTGGCGCATGACTTCAACAACCTGCTCGGCATCATCCTCGGCGCGGCGGTGGCGCTGCGCCCCCTTGCGCCCGGCGAGGCCGCGCAGGAGGAGCTCGCGGCCATCGAGGCCGCGGCGGGGCGCGGCGCGGCGCTGGTGCGCCAGATGCTGGCCTTCGCGCGCCAGCAGGTGCTCGCGCCCCGGCGCGTGGCGCTGAACGAGACGGTGCGTGAGGCGCTGGCGCTGCTGCCGCGGCTGCTCGGCCCCGGCATCGCGATCGAGACCGCGCTGGAGGAGCCCGCGCGCCATGTGCGGGTGGACCCCAGCGAGTGGTCGCGCGTCATCATCAACCTCGCGGTCAATGCGCGCGAGGCCATGGGCGGGCGGGGCAGGCTGCGCCTGTCCACCGGCCGCGCCCTGCTGCTGGGGGGCGAGCCCGAGGGCCAGGGCCTGCCGCCCGGCCGCTATGTGACGCTCGAGGTGGCCGATGACGGCCCCGGCATCCCGCCCGAAATCCGCGAGCGCATCTTCGAGCCCTTCTTCACCACGCGGCTGGAGCAGGGGGGCACGGGGCTTGGCCTCGCCACGGTGCAGGGCATCGTCGGCCAGTTCGGCGGGCGGATTTCCGTGCGCTGCCCGCCCGAGGGCGGCACGGTGTTCCGCATCCTGCTGCCGCGCGACGAGGCGGCGGAGGCGCCGGCGCCCCCTTCGCCGCCCGCCGCGCCCGCCCCCGACCCCGCCCCCGGCCCCGTGCTGCTGGTGGACGACGAGCCGCTGCTGCTGCGCGTCGCCGCGCTGGCGCTGCGCCAGGCGGGGCATGAGGTGATCGCCTGCGCCGAGGCCGAGGAGGCGCTGGAGCGGCTGCAGCAGGGGCTGCGCCCGGGCCTGCTGGTGAGCGACGTGGCCATGCCCGGGCTGGACGGGCTCGGCCTCGCCCGCGCGGCGCGGGAGGTCATCCCCGGCCTGCCGGTGCTGCTGCTCTCGGGCTATTCCGCCGCCACCGCGGCGGGCGCGCCGGCGCGCGAGGGGTTCCGCTTCCTCGCCAAACCCTTCGCGCCCGAGGCGCTCTGCGCCGCGGTGGCCGAGGCGCTTGCCCGGGGCTGAGACAGGCGGCATCGCATGGCATGCCGCCCGCATCGCGCTGGCCGGGTTGTCACGACCCGATGCGGCAAGCCGCCTTGCGGCCCGGTTGGGCGGCGGCGCGCTTGCGACTCAACCCACGGTGGCACATAGTGAAACAGCAACACGCCGAAGGGTTCCCAGGATGGAAAAAGGTAAGGCGCTCGAGGCCGCGCTCAGCCAGATCGAGCGCGCCTTCGGCAAGGGCTCCATCATGCGGATGGGGGCCAAGAGCCAGATCGAGGACATCGAGGTCATCTCCACCGGCTCGCTCGGCCTCGATCTCGCGCTCGGCATCGGCGGCCTGCCCAAGGGGCGCATCGTCGAGATCTACGGCCCCGAATCCTCGGGCAAGACCACCCTCGCCCTGCACGTGATCGCCGAGGCGCAGAAGAAGGGCGGCACCTGCGCCTTCATCGACGCCGAGCACGCGCTGGATCCGGGCTATGCCCGCAAGCTCGGCGTGGATGTGGACAACCTGCTGATCTCCCAGCCCGACGCGGGCGAGCAGGCGCTCGAGATCGCCGACACCCTCGTGCGCTCCGGCGCCATCGACGTGCTGGTGGTGGACAGTGTCGCCGCGCTCGTGCCCAAGGCCGAGCTGGAAGGCGAGATGGGCGACAGCCATGTGGGCCTGCACGCGCGCCTCATGTCCCAGGCGCTGCGCAAGCTCACGGGCACCGTCAGCCGCTCCAACTGCCTGCTGATCTTCCTCAACCAGATCCGCCTCAAGATCGGCGTCATGTTCGGCAACCCGGAGACGACGACGGGCGGCAATGCGCTGAAGTTCTACGCCTCGGTGCGGATGGAAATCCGCCGCGTGGGCTCCATCAAGGAGCGCGAGGACACCATCGGCAACCAGACGCGGGTGAAGGTGGTGAAGAACAAGATGGCGCCGCCCTTCCGCCAGGTGGAGTTCGACATCCTCTACGGCGAGGGCATCTCGAAGGTGGGCGAGCTCATCGACCTCGGCGTGAAGGCGGGCGTGGTGGAGAAGTCGGGCGCCTGGTTCTCCTGCGACGGCACGCGCATCGGCCAGGGGCGCGAGAACGCGAAGCAGTTCCTGCGCGACAACCCGGCCATGGCGGAGATGATCGAGAAGCGCATCCGCGGCCAGGCGAACGAGGTGGCGAACAGCATGCTGGCCAGCGCCGAGGGCGGCGACGAGGACTAGCCCCGCGGTGGAGATCAACATCCCCGAGGTGGTGGAGGAGGTCCGCGCCCTCTTCGAACGCTACGAGAAGGCG
This sequence comes from Rubritepida flocculans DSM 14296, assembly GCF_000425365.1. GTDB lineage: Bacteria > Pseudomonadota > Alphaproteobacteria > Acetobacterales > Acetobacteraceae > Roseococcus > Roseococcus flocculans. The sequence goes on from NZ_AUDH01000037.1 coordinate 15,950, forward strand.
CTGGTGGAGAAGGACGTGGCCGTTCTGGACGCGACCTTCTGGAACTCGCCGCTCGCGATCCGCGCCGCGCTGCATGAGAACGGCTACGGCTTCGAGGAGATCCACGCCCACCGCGTGCGCCGCCCGCCCGGGCCCGGCATCAAGCTGAACCGCCGGCGCCTGGTGATCACCACCTTCGGGCGGGATTTCGCGACCGTGCACCTCGAGTTCGACATGCGCGGGCGCGACCAGCCTGCCCGCCAGAGCCAGACATGGGTGCGCTTCCCCGATCAGGGCTGGAAGGTGGTGCTGGCGCAGGTCAGCGTCACCGAAGCCGCGCCGGCCTGGTGAGGGCGGGCTACTCCCCCCTGATCCCGGCCGCCTGCGCCACGGCGCGGAAGCGCGCGATGTCGCCCGCGAGGGTGGCGGCGAACTCCGAGGCGGGCCCCGGGGCGGGCGTCGCGCCCTCCGTCTCGTAGAGTCGGGCGATGGCGGGATCGGCGAGCGCCGCCTGCACGGCCCCGTTCAGCGTGGCCGCGGTCTCGGCGGGCAGGCCGCGCGGGGCCAGCAGCCCCCACCAGATCGCCGCCTCGTAGTCGAGGCCCGTGGCCTCGCGCACCAGCGGCGCGGCGGGGCTGCCGGGCGGCGCGCCCGGGCCGGTCCAGGCCAGCAGCCGCACGCGGTTCTCCCGCACCACGCCCGAGGCGCTGGCGATGGTGGTGATCAGAAGCTGGATGTGCCCGGTCACCAGATCGGTCACCGCCGGCCCCATGCCGCGGTAGGGGATGTGGTTGAGCCGCAGCCCGGCGGCCAGCGCCAGCATCTCGGTCACGAAATGGCCGATGCTGCCTGCGCCCGAGCTGCCGTAATCCACCCGCCCCGGGTTCTCGCGCGCGTGGGCGATGAGCCCCTGGATGTCGCGCGGCGGGAAGTTCAGGTGCGTCAGCACGATGAAGGGCGAGCGCGCGAGCAGCGCGACGGGGGTGAAATCCGTCAGCGCGTCATAGGGCGTGCGCTGCACCACCGCCGAGCCGGCGAAGGAGGAGGAGGTGACCATCAGCGTGTGCCCGTCGGCCGGCGCCTGCGCCACCTGGGCCGCGCCGATGGCGCCGCCCGCGCCGGGGCGGTTCTCCACCACGAAGGGCTGGCCGAAGCGCGCCTGCAGCTTCTCGGCCAAGGGGCGCGCCATCACGTCGTTCGACCCGCCCGGCGGGAAGGGCACGATGACGCGCACCGGGCGCTGCGGCCAGGACTGAGCGCGCGCGAGGGCCGGCGCCAGCAGCAGGGCGGGCAGGTGGCGGCGAAGCATGGGCGTTTCCTCCGCGCCCAGTCTGCCAGCGCCGCCCGTCGGGCTCAATCATGCCGGCGCCTGGCCGGGCGCATCAGCTCGCCGTGATGCCGGCCTGCCGCGCCAGCCCGCCCCAGCGCTCGGCGAAGTCGCGGATGAAGGCGGCGTAGGCGGCCCCCGTCACCGGCGGGTTGGGCGCGTAGTTGGCGAGCTGCTCGAGGCGCTGCGCGACCGCCGGCGTGGCCATCGCGGCCACCGCCGCCTCGGTCAGCCGCGCGGCGATCTCGGCCGGCAGCCCCTTGGGCGCGGACAGCCCCGCCCAGGTGGTGTTGGTGAGCTGCGGAAAGCCCTGCTCGGCGAAGGTCGGGATTTCGGCGAAGGCCGGGATGCGGTTCGGCGTGGAGAGCGCCAGCACATGAAGCTGCCGGTCGCGGATCATCTGGGTGTTGGTGGTGATGGGGTCGAACATGCTCTCGATGCGCCCGGCGAGCAGATCCTGCAGGGCGGGCGCGCTGCCGCGATAGGGGATGTGCTCGAGGTTGGGCAGGTTGGCGAGGCGGGAGAGATACTCCCCCATCAGATGCGTGCCGCTGCCCACGCCGGAGGAGCCGAAGCGCACCGACTGCCGCCGCGCCAGGGCGATGTAGTCCGCGAGCGTGCGGATCGGGCTGTCGCCCTTCACCATGAGCAGGTTGGCGCTCTCGGCCAGAAGGGCGAGGTGGGTGAAATCCTCCACCACGTTGTAGGGCAGGTTGGGATAGGTGCCCGAAGCCACGCCGAAGGGCGAGGAGTGGCTCATCACCAGCGTGTAGCCGTCGGGCGCGGCCTGGGCGGCGGCCTGGGCGCCGATGGTGCCGCCCGCGCCCACCCGGTTCTCCACCACCACCGACTGGCCGATGCGCGGGCCGAGCTCCGCCGCCAGCAGCCGCGCCATGGTGTCGGCGAAGCCGCCGGGCGGGAAGGTGGAGATCAGCCGGATCGGCCCGCGCGAGGGCCAGGCCCCGCCCTGGGCGAGGGCGGGGGCGGCGGCCAGCGCGGCGGGCGCGGCGAGAAGCGTGCGGCGACGGAACATCGGGCGGTGTGCCTCCTCGGTCTGCATGGGGCATGGGCAGGCGCGCGGCGCGCGCGCCAGTCTGGCCCCCCGCCGCCCGGCGAAGCAATGCGCGTGCCGCCCTTGAGGGGGGTGTCGCGGCGCGGTAATGCCAGCCGGTCATTCCGCACCGGGCCTTCCATGAGCAGCAGCAACGACATCCGCGCGACCTTCCTCGGCTATTTCGCGCGCAACGGGCACCAGATCGTGGAGTCGAGCCCCCTGGTCCCGCGCAACGACCCCACGCTGATGTTCGCGAACTCCGGCATGGTGCAGTTCAAGAACGTCTTCACCGGGCTGGAGCACCGCCCCTACAGCCGCGCCACCACGGCGCAGAAATGCGTGCGCGCGGGCGGCAAGCACAACGACCTGGACAATGTGGGCTACACCGCCCGGCACCACACCTTCTTCGAGATGCTGGGCAATTTCTCCTTCGGCGACTACTTCAAGGAGCAGGCCATCGCCTACGCCTGGGAGCTGCTGACGAAGGACTTCGCCCTGCCGAAGGAGCGGCTGCTGGTCACCGTCTTCAGCGAGGACGAGGAGGCGGCGGCCCACTGGCGGAAGATCGCGGGGCTGCCGGACTCGAAGATCATCCGCATCCCGACCGACGACAATTTCTGGCGGATGGGCGACACCGGCCCCTGCGGCCCGTGTTCGGAAATCTTCTACGACCACGGCGAGGGAATCCCCGGCGGCCCGCCCGGCAGCGCCGATGCGGACGGGGACCGCTTCATCGAGATCTGGAACCTCGTCTTCATGCAGTTCCTGGAGGAGCCCAAGGGCGTGCGCCACCCGCTGCCCCGGCCCTCGATCGATACGGGCATGGGGCTCGAGCGCTTCGCCGCCATCCTCCAGGGCAAGCACGACAACTACGACACCGACACCTTCCGCGCGATCATCCTCGAGAGCGCGCATCTCACCGGCCAGGAGCCCGACGGCCGCTTCCGCGCCAGCCACCGCGTGGTGGCCGACCATCTGCGCGCCGGCGCCTTCCTCATCGCGGACGGCGTGCTGCCTTCCAACGAGGGGCGCGGCTATGTGCTGCGCCGCATCCTGCGCCGCGCCATGCGCCATGCGCACATGATGGGGGCCGCGGAGCCGCTGCTCCATCGCCTCTTCCCCGTGCTCGAGCGGCAGATGGCCGCGGCCTATCCCGAGCTCTCGCGCGCCGCGGCGCTGATCGCCGAGACGCTGAAGCTCGAGGAGACGCGCTTCCGCTCGCTGCTGGAGCGCGGGCTGCACCTGCTGGAGGCGGAGAAGGGGAAGCTCGGCGACGGCGAGGCCCTGCCCGGCGAGGTCGCCTTCCGCCTCTACGACACCTATGGCTTCCCGCTCGACCTGACGCAGGACGCGCTGCGCGCCGAGGGCCGGGCGGTGGACGTGGCCGGCTTCGAGGCCGCGATGGCCGAGCAGCGCCGCCGCGCCCGCGCCGCCTGGGCCGGCAGCGGCGAGGCGGCGACGGAAAGCCTCTGGTTCGACCTGAAGGAAAAGCTCGGCGCCACCGAGTTCCTGGGCTACAGCACCGAGCGGGCCGAGGGTGCCATCGCCGCCATCGTGGCCGATGGCGCAAGCGTGGACAGCGCCAGCCAGGGCCGCGAGGTGGCGGTGATCCTCAACCAGACGCCCTTCTACGGCGAAAGCGGCGGCCAGGTGGGCGATGCCGGCGTGATCCGCGCGGGCGAGGCCGTGATCCGCGTGCGCGACACGCAGAAGAAGCTCGGCGACCTCTTCGTGCATCTGGGCGTGGTCGAGCACGGCGACATCCGCGTGGGCATGCCCGTGGTGGCGGAGGTGGACCACGCGCGGCGCGGCGCCATCCGCGCGCACCATTCGGCGACGCATCTGCTGCACGAGGCGCTGCGCCGGCGCCTCGGCGCCCATGTGGCGCAGAAGGGCAGCCTGGTGGCGCCCGACCGGCTGCGTTTCGACGTGAGCCAGCCCACGCCCATGACGCCCGAGGATCTCGCCTGGGTCGAGGCCGAGGTGAACGCCCGCATCCGCGAGAACGCCGAGGTGACGACGCGGCTGATGACGCCTGAGGCCGCGGTGGCCGAGGGGGCGATGGCCCTGTTCGGCGAGAAATACGGCGAGGAGGTGCGCGTCGTCGCCATGGGGCGCGACGAGGCGGCCACGGCGCGCGGCGGCCACTACTCCATCGAGCTCTGCGGCGGCACCCATGTGCGCCGGACGGGCGACATCGGGCTGTTCCGCCTGATCGGCGAGGGCGCGGTGAGCGCCGGCGTGCGCCGCGTGGAGGCGGTGACGGGCGCGGCCGCGCTCGCCGTGGTGGAGGAGGAGGCGCGGCTGCTGCGCGAGGCCGCGGCCGCGCTGAAGGCGAGCCCCGCCGAACTCCCCGCCCGCATCGCCGCGCTGATCGAGGAGCGCCGCAAGCTGGAGCGCGAACTGGCGGAGACGCGCAGGAAGCTCGCCACCGGCGGCGCGGCCGCGGAGGTCGAGACGCTGGGCGGGCTGCGCGTGGCGCTGCGCGAACTGGGCGAGGTGCCGGCGCGCGACCTCAAGGGCCTGGCCGAGGCCATCCTGAAATCGGGCAGCGCCGATGTGGCCGCGCTCGTCTCCACCGAGGGCGGCAAGGCCAGCATCGTGGTGGGCGTGGGCGAGGCCGCCCGGGGCCGGGCGGACGCCGTGGCGCTGGTGCGCGCGGCGGCGGCGGCGGTGGGCGGCAAGGGCGGCGGCGGCCGGCCGGACATGGCCCAGGCCGGCGGTCCCGAGGCCGCGAAGGCGGCCGAGGCGCTGGCGGCGGTGCGCGCGGTGCTGGCGGGCTGATAGGGCCGGCGGTCACGCCGGACGTATCGCGCGCGCCGGGTTGGGGCCCGGTGGGGCGGCGGCGTGCCAGAACAATGGCGTGCCAGCGGCTGCGCCGCTGCCGCACGGGTCGAAGCAAGCGGCCGCGGGTCTGAACGCCCGCCCTACCGCAGCCCGTGATAGACGAAGGTGGCGGCCACCATGGCCACCATGGCGAGAATCAGCCCGGCGAGGGCGGAGACGAAGATTTCGCCGCCCCGCCCCATGCTCTGGGCCGAGCGGTCCTGGATCCGCCGGAAGGCCCGGCGCTGCGCGCCATAGACCAGCCCGCCCGCCGCCAGCCACAGTCCGAAAAAGGCCAGGAGGTTGGTCAGATGCACGGCCGCGCTCCTGGTTCGGGGGGAGGGACGGGCGCGCCCTCCCCATGAACAGGCATGCTAGGCGACGCGGCGGCCTCCCTCAACCCGTGACCATCACGATCTTCCCGAAATGCGCGTTGGCCTTCATGTGGGCCAGCGCGGCGTTCACCTCCTCGAGGGGGAAGACGCGATCGATGGGCAGGCGCAGCCGGCCCTCGGAGAGCGGCGCCCAGAGATCCTCGCGCATGCGGCGGACGATCTCGCGCACCTCCGCCACGCTGCGGGTGCGGAAGGTGACGCCGATGTAGCTGATGCGGCGCGCGGCGTGCAGGTCGAAGTCGAACTCCGCCTTCATCCCGCCCAGCCGCCCGACATTGACGATCCGCCCGAGGATGGCCGTCGCCGCGAGCGTCTGCGAGACGAGCGGGCCCGAGACCATGTCCACCACCGCGTCCACGCCGCGCCCGCCGGTCGCTTCCAGCACCTGCGCGACCCAGCCGGGGTCCTTCGTGTCCACGGCGAGGGTGGCGCCGAACTCGGCCAGCCGCGCGCGCCTCTGCGGGTTGGTCGAGCTGCCGACGACGACCGAGGCCCCCATCAGCCGCGCGATCTGCAGCCCCATCAGCCCGACGCCCGAGGAGGCGCCCTGGATCATGATGGCGCTGCCTGGCTTGCACAGGCCATGCGTCACCACCGCGTCGTGCATGGTCTGCAGCGCGATGGGCAGGCTCGCCGCCACCTCCCAGGACATGTTGGCCTCGGGCAGGGGCGTGACGCGCCCCCAGTCGGCCAGCGCGTATTCGGCGTAGGAGGCGGGGAGCGAGGCCATCACGCGCATGCCGGGCCGGATGGCCTGCGGCACCTCGGCCCCCACCTCCACCACCTCGCCCGCGCCCTCCAGCCCCGGGATGGCGCCCGGCCCGCCGATGGCGCCGTGCTTGTGCCCGGCCGCCACGCCCAGATCGGCGCGGTTCAGCCCGATGGCGCGCAGGCGGATCAGCACCTGCTCGGGCCCGGGCTTCGGCTCGGGCACCTCCTTCACGACGAGGCCCTGCCCGGTGACGACGGCGGCTTTCATGCGGGCGTTTCCCTAGAGCCATTTCACATCGACCGGAATCGCGATCGGGGATTCCGGCACGGCGCTGATGTGTGATTCATCGGTCTCCGGAGCTGAAACCGGAGGCAGCGATGACATGGCGATCTGGCCAGGCATATTCGCAGGATCTGCGTGAGCGCGTGTTGGCGGCGGTGGACGGCGGACTGCGCGTGCGCGAGGGGGCGCCGCTGTTCCGGGTGAGCATCTCCTACATCTACAAGGCGCTGGCGCGCCGTGCGGCGACGGGGGCGACCACCGCTTCGGCGCGTGGTGGCGCGCGGCGCAAGGCGGTGCTGGCCGGGCATGAGGCGGCGCTGCTGGCGCATCTGCGCGCCAGGCCCG
>NZ_AUDH01000038.1 GCF_000425365.1 Rubritepida flocculans DSM 14296
ATGCTGGTGCTGTCGATCATTTGCAGGAGGTCGGCATCGCCGCCACCATCGGCCAAGGCCTCCAGCATCACGTCCCACAGGCCGGACGCGGTCCAGCGCCGGAACTGGCGGAACACCGAGTTCCAGTTGCCGAACTCGGCCGGCAGGTCACGCCACGGCGCGCCGGTGCGCGCGATCCAGAAGATGGCATCGAGCACCCGCCGATGGTCGCGCGCGGGCCTGCCGCCAAGCGGGCTGGCTGAGACCACGAAGGGCTCGAAGAAGGACCACTCCTCGTCCGTCAGCAGTCCGCGGATCAACGCTGATCTCCATCCCAGAGATCAGCTTCGAATCACACTCCACCGCGTCGAGGGAATCCCCCCTCAGGTCAGTTTGTCCACGTGGCCTAGTGGATATGCTTGGGGCCTTGTTCGCCGGTCGCACAGCCTTCGAGGATACCACGCGCGCGCTACGCAGCATCGGCGAAAGCTATGCACGGCAGTTGGAACGCGGATGGGTCACGGGCAGCAAGATTGACGCCGTTGCCTTCGCCGCCACCAAGTCAGATCACGTCGACGATCTGCAGCGAGACAACCTTCGGCGCATGCTGCAGCACTACATCGAGGCCGAAAAAGTACCGAAGCGCGGTCGCGCCACCTACCACGCCGTCGCCGCGGTCAACTGCACAACGGACGTCGACGTGACGGACTCTGAAGGACGCAAGCGTCGAGCGGTCATGGGTCTTCCTCTCGGGCAATCGCGGCAACGCCCCTTTGACGCCGGCTACGTGCCGGCCGGTGAGGTCCCGCCTGCTTACTGGTCGAACAAGTATTTCGCCATGCCCCAACTCGCGCCGCCCGAGTTCCCTGCCGGCGATGCGCACCCGATCCCGCATCTGAACCTCGACAGTGTTCTGGCGGACTTGCTGGGAGACGTGCTGTGACGCAGGGACCCCGCTTCCTCGATGAGCCAGCCACGCCGGCCGAGGTGCCCGTGCCCCCGCTGGCATCTCAGGAGCCGGCTGAGGCCGTGACAGTAAGCGGTGCCGCGCCAGCGCCGACGTTCAATGAGGCCCAAGGACCACGCTTCCTTGATGAGCCCGCAAAACCATCGGCTCCAAGTGCGGCCACCCGTCCTTCGGCTACCCAGCAGCCTGGCCTTGTGACGGCCCACCGCGGTTGGGTCGATGGTGCCGCAGGTGGCGAGGGGGCGATCCGGCACGATGAAGCTGTTCCGCTCCAGGTGGCGTCTCTCGACCGCCCAGCGCTCGTCGTTGGGGCGACGGCGCTTGTGGCGTTGCTGGTTGGTCTCGCGGTGTTGGATCTGGCCAACTTCGTCGCAGATCAGTTCGCGAGAGCAACCTGGCTTGGCATCGTCTCGATTGCCGCTCTCACGCCTGCCGCGGTCGCGCTCGTGTGGTCCGTCTTGCGCGAGTGGCGCAGCTACGCCGCACTCGCGCAGATCGAGGCGGTGCGCCGCGGTCTCGCCAGCCAGGACCTGGCGGTTGTACGTCAGCACGCGGAACGCTGGATGTTGGCTATTGGGGCTTCTGGTGAGACCCGAAGGGTCGTTGGCAATGCACCCGATGCTCTGACGCTGCGCGAACTGCTGCGCTCCGGCCCGATCGCTGAAGTGCAGGAGCGCACAGCGGCCGCGGGACGCGCAGCAGCTGTTCAGGTTTTGGCGGCCACCGCTGTGAGCCCATGGCCAGGAATGGACGGGGTTCTCGTGATTTGGCGCGGCTTCAGGCTCGTGCGACAGGTGGCTCAGCTGCACGGGCACCGGCCCGGGGTGGTCGGCACGCTTGCTCTTTTTCGCCGCGTTGCCGTGGATGCAAGCGCGGTGGCGGCTGCGGACGTCGCTGTGTCATCGGCCACTGAAGCGCTGCTGAACTCGCCCATGGCCGGCGGGTTGGCAGGCCAAGCAGCGGGCGCCGCGGTGGCCGCGCGGCGCATGCTGCGACTCGCATACGCCACCGCCGAGAGTTGCCGGCCGCTCTGAAAAGCGCTTCAGCGGTCGATCCATGCCGATGGAGTAGGCCGATGCCGGTGGTTGCGCTTGGTGGGGCGTCCTCGGGGCGAACCGTACCACTGGTCCTACCAGCCAAGCGTTTGCTTTCGGCGGGTTTTTCGCTTGGTCGGTAGATCGCCCAGGTCGCCAGGTCCGGAGAAAAAGGGACTGCGGAGAGCGCGTTGCCGCACTCAGTCGGCCCTCCTTTCCGCCAGCCCCCCGCGTCAGAACGGCGGGAAAGATGCGCCTCACGGCGCAGCCATTCGGCGCAGAGACAGGTTGCTGCGGTGGGAAATGGCGTAGGAAAGGGAACCGAGGAACAAAGCTCTCTGACGGAGACCCGCGCGGCACGCTGGATCCGTAAGGTTCTCGCTGGATCGGTACGCTTAGCGTTCAACCCAATGTGGCATAGCGCAACGCCATCATCTACGAATTGGGCTTGTAGTGCGGGTACGGCGAGGGCGTTGCGAAGTATGATGCACACTGAAGGCATGCACGTCTTTTTTTGGCGTTCGGATGTAGTGGCGACGCGAACGCCTCCCAACGGGTCGAATATCTCGCGATCAGGCTCGGATCAGGCTTGTTGATGCCCGATAGCGCGAGAGACAAGATGGATTGGCAATCGGCCGGGCGCAGCCCTCATCTTGTTGCCAAGAAGCGCTTACTTGGGCTGCTCGGCCAACAGACTGAGTGAGATCCTGGGCTCGCGCGCTATGACCGCAAGTGCCGGCATCGCAATCGCTTATGGGAAGCTCAGCCTCCAGATCAACGGGGCTCCGGCGGATGCCGACGGCGGCCTGCGCCAGCTGGAGACGTTGCTCGCCCATATGTCCACAACAGCACGCAGGCTGGAGGCAGAACTCCCGGCCGCACTTGCCGCCCGCGATGCAGCCGCCCTGCGGCACTCGCGGGCATCGCAGTTCCCCCTCTCCGCCCTGATGCCGGGCCGCCCGGCCAGCCTGAGGCCGCGCTTGGACGCCGCCGAAGCCAAGCTCCAGGAGCTGGCGGCCCAGCGCAACGCCTGCACGGTGGCCCTGCGGTTTGATATCGGGGAGACCGCCCTCGACGCTTTCATCCGCGTCGCGGCCGCCCACGCCGGGCTGGCACGGGCGGCCCACATCTGGGAGGTGCCTCACGGTCAGGTCGCGGCAAAGATGGGCGTGATGCCGCCTCGGACCCCCGTTACCGCCAAGGCCTTCCTGCCCGAGTTCGTGGTCTCCCGCTGGCCGGGTCTCGCGCTTCAGGACCGCGATGGTGCGGGCATCACCGTGTTCCCCGGCTTCGTCATGACCCGGCAGGCTGGCGCAGTCGGGGACACAGCCCTGGCGGATCTTCTGACCGTGACGGTCGAGTCGGGCGAGGTGCGCTTGCCCGAGCGGGAAGCGCTGCCGCCCGACGCGATGGTGGTCGACTACACGTGGGAGCGGGTGAACCGGGACGGCAGCCCCGACCGGCGCTACGCCAACAACGCCCGTATTCCGATCGTGGCGTATGGCTGCCTGCATGTAGCCATCGGGGCGAATGACCGGCGCGCCTACCTGGTCAGCAACCGAGAGGCAGCCAGAAGCTTTGCCGAGGCCATCAATCTGTTTCAGGCGTCCCTGCGCGCTGCGTCGCCCGGCTCGGCGAAGTCGGCGAAGGACGAGCATGACCGCGATGCCTGGCCCGCGAGCGGGCCAGAGCCCGTCGTGCGCGTGCCGCCGCCACCCCGCGCCAGCGCCGCTCACGAGCTGACGGCTGCCTTGGCTGTCGCGATCGGTCTGGCCGGGTGGTCCCTTTCCGGCCTGCACGCCAGTCCACCGCAGGTCGCGGCGCACCCACCCATGGCATCCGCGCCCACCGAGCCAAGCCCAACGGCAGTCCCCCCACCCGGTCCACCGCGGGTCGAGCCCCCGCAACAGCCGGTCCAGCCAGCGGCCGAGCAGGCGCCCATGCCCACGGCCCTGCAGGCCGAGCCGATCCGGCCCACACCACCGTCAGCGCCCGTGCAGGCCGAGCCAGCCAGGCCCGCGCCACCGCCCGCGTCCGCGCGACGCGAGCAGGTCATCACGCGCACCGGCGCCAACGTGCGAGCCGGTCCGAACGGAACCGCCGAGGTCGTCCGCACCGTGCCCGCCGCGGTGCGGCTGTCGGTGTTCTCCCGCGGTCCCGGCGGATGGATCCAGATCGGGGACACCGTCCCGTGGGGCTGGATCCATTCCAGCCTGCTGGACGCCGCAGAATGAGGCGGACCCCGGCCGGGCGGTCCGCCCGCAACGTTCCGCGGGGCATCGCAATATGCCCCTGCGTCATCACCCAATCAGCGCCGCGCCACCGCACCAGCCGTTTCACCCGGCTTGAGGCGCCTCGCCGTCGGGCATCGCTCGTCTTGCCTCGAGAGAGCCGGTTGGAAGGGCTGCCGGCGTCCACCGGAGCCGCGGCCCCATGAACCTCCCGTTCTCCGCGGAAGAGCTGATTATCGGCCTCGCGGCCACGGCGGGTACATGGCTTGCCGTCCGCACCCTGCTGCGCTCGCGCGAGGCCGCGCGCCTCCGCGCGGAGCGCACTCGCGCGGGGCCGCTGGTGGTCCCTGGAGCGGAGCGCAGCCACGCGGCAGAGCGCCGAGCGGCCGAGCTCCTGGCCAAGGTGGTTTCCACAGCGGGAAGTTCAGCTGCGGCGAAGCCTCCTTCGGCAGATATTGGGGCAGCAGGTCGGGTCAAGCTCGACGACATCCTGTCTCGGGTGGTGGCGGTCACCCGCGAGACGCCCTCGTCGATGGAGCCGAAGGGTTCGGCCGGGCTATCTGGTCTAACGACCACCGCTCCATCTCCTTGGACTGGTCAGCGGTCGGCAGCACCTCGCGGCGACGCCGCGCGCTGGCTCGGCCCGGGCGAAGAGTTCACGATCGCTGGCATCCGGGTCACCGGCGGCATGCTCTACGTCGGCAAGTCCCTGCGGGCCCGGGACGGCCGCGAGGAGAACTGCCTCGTTGATCCGGATCTACCGGTGGCGCAGACGCTGAGGGGCGACACCGGACTGCACTATTGGCCGTCCTACGCGAGCATCACTCCGACAGGCCGCCGTGCTTTCCTCCTGTGGCTCGCGGACGGACGCCGCGATCCGTCGGTCGACATCGGCCTGGTGTTCATCTTCTTCTACGGGCTGGAGCGTCGCCTCTTCATCGATCGGGCACTGACCGAGGCGCCCATGCTCATCGCGGAGGTCGAGCGCCTGCTCGGAATTTATGGAGCCAACGGGTCCTTCCAGGGTTACGCGCAGGCCTTCCTCAGCGCCGCACGCCTCGCCGCGGGCGACCTCGCCACACCGAAGCCCACGCCGACGAGCTACTCCTACGAACTGCCGTTGGCGACAAGGGTGCACATCGGTCGCCTGCTGGCCGCCGAGCAGCCGATCGATGCCGGGGCGGCGCTGCTTTGGGTGCTGGGGAGTCCGGAGACCCGTCTCAGGACACCGGGCCAACGGTGTTTCGCCGAGCTTGAGCAACTCTGGGCCCTCCGCTTCGCGGAGCGGAACCCGGGAGGCCTGAAAATCCGTACCCCGCAGCGACGCATCAAGGCACGCTACCGCGCCGCCAGCGGCACCTTCGAGGTGGATGTCCCTGGTCCCCACGAGGGGCTGCCCGACATCACATCCGTGACCGCTCCCCTGCAGGGCCTGCGCGACCTGCTCGAATCCTGCATGACGGAGCTCGAGCCCTACAGCAGGCTGCTCGGCCGCCGTCCCGAGGCGCGCGACGGCCTGGAGGCTGCCATGCTCCTGCCAGCGGCCATCCGCGGCATCGCCGCCAGCGGCGTGCTTGGGGCCGCGAGAGCCCGGCTGGACGCTCTTCTCGGGCCGACCGGCATGGCGCTGACAACGCCACGCGCCCTGGCGGAAGCGCTCGGCGTGCAGGCAGCGCAGGGCGACCAGGGGCAGCAGCTTGTCACCCGGCTGTCCCTGATGCTGGACCACCTCGACATCGGCCTGGAGCCCGACCGTCGTTACGGCGGGCCGCCGGCAGGCGCCGACGCCAAGGTCGTGGCGTTCCGTGCACCGGGCGGCGCGCCGGTGGCTGCGGGCCACTCGGCGTTCGAGGCGACGCGGCTCGCCCTGGAGATTGCGGTGCTGGCCGCTGCCGCGGACGGGGACGTCACCCCGGCCGAGCTCGAGGCGCTGGTGGCCGAGGCCCACAAGGCCCCTGGGCTGGAGCCCCACGAGCGCCTGCGACTGGAGGCCTTCGTCCGCAGTCTCGCCGGCGAACCGCCGCGCATCCAGGCGGCGCTCAAGCGCGCTGGCGCCCTGTCAGCCGACCGGCGGACGGCCATCGCTGGGGCGGCCGTCGGGGCCGTGCTCGCGGACGGGCAGGCGACCGCCGACGAGATCCGCTTTCTGGAGCGCCTCCACCGGACGCTGCTGCTGCCCCCCGAAGCCGTGCATGCGGCCCTGCACCAGCGCGCGGCCTTGCGCGATGAGCCCCTGGTCGTCGCTGCCGAGGATCTGCCACCCGACGTGCCACTTCCGGCCGCGGAGGCGGCCAGGGCTGCCGCGCCCAAGGCGCCGGGACTGCGGATCGACCAGGGCCGCCTCGCCCGCATCCAAGCGGAGACGACCAGCGTCTCGGCCCTGCTCGCCGAGGTCTTTGCTGAGGAGGAGGCTGCGGCGACGGCGCCGGTGCCGCAACAGGCAACGCCCGAGACACCGGAAGGTGAACCGTCCCCCTACGATGGCCTGGACGAACGTCACGGCAGGCTTCTTGCATTTGTCACGAGACACGGGGGGCGGGTATCCCAGGAGGCCTTCGAGGCTGAGGCCAGGACGCTCAGGTTGCTGCCCGGTGCGGCCATGGAGGCCATCAACGACTGGGGCTTCGCCACCCATGAGGAGGCCGTGCTGGAAGAGGATGGCGACGTAATCGCCGTCCCCGACCACCTGCTTCCGTCGCTCGCACCGAACTGAGGGAAAAGAATGACAACGCCACGCATCCGCCCCCGCGAACGCGACACGATCATCCAGGCCCTGGCGGCAGGCGTGGTGCCGCGCATCGGCCTGCAGCACATCGCCGTCGGCCGTTCCCGCGAGCTCCAGGCAATGATCCGGGACATCGATCGCATCGCCGACGGTGGCGCAGCCATGCGCTTCATCATCGGCGAGTACGGTGCCGGGAAGAGCTTCTTCCTCACGCTTGTCCGCCTGGTTGCCCTGGAGAAGAAGCTCGTCACCGTCCACGCCGACCTCGGCCCCGACCGGCGCCTGCACGCCAGCGGCGGCCAGGCGAGGGCCCTGTACGCGGAGGCCGTGCGAAACATGGCCACGCGCGCCAAGCCCGACGGTGGCGCGCTCGCCAGCGTTCTGGAGCGCTTCGTGGCCGACCTCATCAAGGAGGCCGGGGAACGGTCGGTGCCCGTCCGCAAGGTGCTGGAGGAAAGGCTGGCCCACCTCCAGGAGGGCGTAGGCGGATACGACTTCGCAACCGTCGTCGAGGCCTACTGGCGCGGCGCCGAGGACGGCAACGAGGAGCTGAAGGCCCACGCCCTCAGGTGGCTCCGCGGCGAGTTCTCGACCAAGACCGAGGCGCGCCAGGCGCTCGGCGTCAGGAACATCCTCGGGGACCACGACTTCTACGAGGGACTGAAGCTCATGGCGGCGCTGGCCCGGCTGGCGGGCTATGGCGGCTTGCTCGTCGTCCTCGATGAGATGGTCAACCTCTACAAGCTCCAGAGCAAGCAGGCGCGCGACCAGAACTACGAGCAGCTCCTCTCCATCCTAAATGACGTTCTCCAGGGCAACACTACCGGCATCGGCTTCGTCTGTGGCGGCACGCCGGAGTTCCTGACGGACACCCGCCGCGGCCTGTTCAGCTATGCCGCGCTGCAGTCGCGGCTCTCCGAGAACTCCTTCGCGAAAGAGGGCCTGGTGGACATGTCCGGCCCGGTCCTGCGGCTTGCCAGCCTGACGCCCGAGGAGCTTCTGGTCCTGCTCGGCAACGTGCGGCGTGTCTTCGCGGGTGGCGACCCGGACAGGCACCTCGTGCCCGACGAGGCGCTGCACGCCTTCATGATCCACTGCAATGAGCGCATCGGCGAGGCCTACTTCCGGACGCCGCGGAACACGGTGAAGGCGTTCTGTCAGATGCTGAGCATCTTGGAGCAGAACCCCGGAACCGACTGGCAGGCACTCCTGGGCGGCGTCCAGGTGGCGCCCGACGTGCCCGAGCCGGACGATGCCGACATTCCGGAGGATGAGGCCGGTGCAGGCGGCTTCGCAGGGGCTGCCGGATCGGGGGACGAGGAGCTTGCCAGCTTCAAGCTTTGAACCGCTTACCATTCCTCCGGACAGGGCCTACGACGCCCTGCACCCGGAGATCCGGAAATGGATCCGGGAGCAGCACTGGACCGGGTTGCGGCCGGTCCAGGCCGAGGCGACGGCAGCCATCCTGGGTTCACGAGGCGACGTCCTCATCGCGGCGGGCACGGCGGCCGGGAAGACCGAGGCGGCATTCCTGCCCGCCCTGACCCAGGCGGCCGGTGAAGAGGGTGACGGACTCAGCATCCTCTACGTCGCGCCCCTGAAGGCGCTGATCAACGACCAGTTCGGTCGGCTGACCGAGCTGTGCGAGCGACTGGAACTCCCTGTCGTCCGTTGGCACGGCGACGCTCCCCAGACCGCCAAGACGCGGCTTCTCGCCAAGCCGCGCGGCATCGTCCTGATCACGCCGGAATCCATCGAGGCGATGTTTGTTCGACGCGCGGCCGCGGCGCGTGCGCTGTTCAGCAGACTGCGCTTCATCATCGTCGATGAGGTCCACGCGTTCCTGGGCGGCGTGCGCGGCATTCACCTGGCTTCCCTGCTCCGCCGGATCGACGCCCTGGCGAAGGCGCCTGCGCGCCGCATTGGGCTGTCGGCGACGCTTGGTGACCCCCGAATGGCAGCGGCGTGGCTCCGTCCGGACAGCCCGGAAGCGGTGCGGCTCATCGCCGCAGAGGGCGGCGCCGAGCTCCAGCTCCAGCTGCGCGGCTATCTTGTCCCCGACGAGCGTGCGTCCCCGGCCGAGCCCGAGAACGGTCCTGTGACCCCGACCGGGCTCGACGCGATTGCGGACCACCTGTTCGCGCGCCTGCGCGGCACGAACAACTTGGTATTCGGAGGCTCGCGCCAACGGGTCGAAGCGCTGGCGGATCGCTTGCGTCGCCGTTGCGAGCGCGAGGGTGTCCCGAACGAGTTCTTCCCCCACCACGGCAATCTTTCGAAGGAGCTGCGCGAGGAACTCGAGCTCCGGCTCAAGGAGAACCGGCTGCCCACGACGGCTGTGTGCACGTCGACGCTGGAGCTCGGCATCGACATCGGTTCCGTCCGGTCGGTCGCTCAGGTAGGCGCACCGCGGTCATTGGCTGCGCTTCGGCAGCGCCTTGGCCGTTCGGGGCGTCGCAAGGGCACGCCGTCCATCTTGCGGATCTATGTTCTTGAGGAGGAGCTGCCGCCGGATCCGGACCCCCTGGACGAGATGCGACCCGCTGTCGTCCTGGCGGTCGCGGCCGTGCGGCTGCTGCTGGCGAAGTTCATCGAACCACCCAGCGGTGGCGAGGGCGTCGCAACGGCGCTTCTGCATCAGTGCCTGTCCGTCATCGCGGAGCGTGGCGGTGCGCGCGCCGACGCCCTCTATAGAATCCTGTGCGGTCCGGGGCCATTCGCATCGGTGCCGCCTGCGCTGTTCGCGCGCATGCTGCGTGGCATGGGCTCGCCCGAAGCGCGCCTCATCGAGCAGGCACCGGATGGCCTGCTCATGCTCGGGGAGGTGGGCGAGAAGGTCGTCGGCTCGCGCGACTTCTACGCACTGTTCGAGAGCAGCGAGGAATGGCGACTTGTGAACGGCGGAAGGGCGCTTGGCACCATCCCGCTGAACAACCCAGTGGCGCCCGACAGCCTCCTTGTCTTCGCCGGTCGCCGATGGGTGGTGCTGTCCGTCGACGAGCGGTCCCGGGTCATCGACGTGGCCCCCCATCGCGGCGGATCGATTCCCGCCTTTGAGCGAGGCTCCGTGGAGCCTATCCATGACCGGTTGGCGGCCGAGATGCTGGCGGTCTACCGCGAAAGTGACGTGCCTGCGTGGCTGGACCCGACAGCGGCGGACCTGCTCGCCGAGGGACGTGCCGCCTTCAGGCGGCACAATGCGGACCGGATCCGCATCCTGGAGCGCGGTCGAGAGACCCATCTGCTGACCTGGCGCGGCACGCGGCTCAATGGGCTTCTGGCAGCCGCTCTGACCCGTTCAGGCCTGCAATGCGAAGCCCACGACCTCGGTGTGACGGCCATCGTGGAGCGCCCCGAGAAGGACGAGGTGCAGCCCGACCTGCTTGCGGCACTGGAAGAGCTCGCCTCCCAACCTCCCAGCCCCGAGGAGCTGGCGGCGCGGATCGGTGCCGTGGCGAGCGCCAAGTTCGACAATCTCGTCCCGGATGATGTCCTCAAGGATTTCTGGGCAGCGGGCAACGCTTCAGGCATCGCGCTCCTGCCGGAGGTTGCGAGCAGCCTGCTCGCCGCCGGTCGGTCGGCATGATGACGTGCCATGTAGCTGCTCGCGCCGCGCGCCTGCTCGCTACGGCACCCCGCGCTTCCTCACCTCCACTGCCAACATCACCCCCGGCAGATCGACGCTGAACCCCGACACGTTGCGCGCGACGACGCGCACGGTGTTGTTGCTCCAGACATGCCCCGCGACCTGGATGAAGCGACTGGGGGTGGCGAGCGAGACGGCGACGTGATCCCCCTGCCGCGCGCCCGCGAGCGCGACGTCGAAAAGATGCTCCGCGCCGGGGTCAAGATTCGGCAGGTCCACCTCCGTCTCGACAGCGAAGTGGCGCTGCCCCGAGTTCGGCAGGATCGGCGCCCCGTTCAGGATCACCGGCGCGGCTTCCGGCAGCCCGTAGAGGCGCAGCGCCTCGAGCTCGATCACCCCGTCGAAGCCGATGATGCCGATCTGCGCGAAGGCCACCTGCGGCCCGAGGCGGAGGGTCTGCCGGCGGTTGAGGTTCGCATCGTCCATCGGCGCGCCGGCGTTCCAGCCCTTGGCCGGGGCGTTCCACTGCATCGTCGTCAGCGAGGCGAGCACGTCGCCTGGGATGTTCTCGCGGATGTTGCTCGCCGCATCGAAGCACCGCACGAAGAGCCGTCCGCCCGCGGCGCCGAAGGCGAGCCAGTGGGCGAGCGCGAACTCCTTGGCCTGGGTGGTGTCAATGACGAAGCCGAGCCCGCGGTTGGCGGCGAGCTGGAGCCCGCGCGCGCCGGGCGTCATGCCGGACAGCCCGTTGAAGCAGAAGTCCGCCATCGCCGTCGCAGTGGTGGTGGAGGTGGCGAGGGTGCAGAGCCCCTCGACGCCGATTTCTGTGGCCGAGTGCCGGAAGGCCTTCGCCCGGACGTTCTCCACCCCCGCCAGGAACCGCGTGAAGCGCGAGGCCGGCGCGCGGTGGCGGTTGATGACGGCGTTGCCGCAGCGGTTCGCGGTCGGCGTGTAGTCGATGCCGACGAGGTAGGTGTTGGTCCAGGCGATGTCGTATTCGCAGTCCTGGGCGCCGGCGGTGTGGCGGGCCACGATCGGGGAACAGGCCTCCATGCGCAGGTTCCGCCCGATGATCGCCGAGCCGTTGGTCTCATTCAGGAACGGGATCGCCACGTTCGACCCGGCCTGCCGGAGTTCGAAGTTCGGCCCGTCGAAGATGTGGCGGTTGTGGTTGGTGTAGGCGCCGGGGGCGTTGGCGAGGCGGATCCCGAAGCGGTCCTGCTCGGCGTTGACCCCCGTCGCGCAGGCGAAGTGGCCGCCGTAGTAGCGGATCGAGGTGTTCCAGGCGGTGGCGGTGGCGCACCAGACGTCGAGGCCGATCTTGCAGTTGACGACGCGGCCGAGGGTGAAGGTGCTGTCCTCGACGCCGCGGCCGTCGCCGAGGGTGCGCAGGCCGATGGTGAAGCCCGAGACCAGGCGGAGCTCGATTTGGCTCGCGTCCACATTCCTGACCGTGATGCCGATGTCGGCCTCGGAGGACCAGTCGGACTGGGTGGCGCGGATGACGTTCAGGCCGGTGTAGAGCTTCTCGCCGTTGCGGGTGGTGCCGCCGTCGCCGAGCACCAGCACCGAGGCGGGCGCGCTGCCGGTGTAGCGGATGATGCCCTGCATGATCAGGCCGCGGGCGGCGCCGGGGAGCGTGACGGTGCCCGACACGTTCCAGGTGCCGGGCGGGATGACGCAGAACTTCTGATCCGCCCCAGCGCGGTCGAAGGCCGCCTGGATGGCGGCGGTGTCGTCGGCGACGCCGTCGCCCAAGCCCGCGAAGTCGGCGGGCAGCACCGCCTCGCGGTCGCGCAGATACTTGGCGAGGTCGGTCTTGCTGACGGCGGTGTCGAGGACGAGCAGGTCGTCGATGCGGGCGGGCATGGCGCCTCCGGCGGATCAGAGGGCGGTGGCGGTGACGGGTCCGACGAGGGCCGAGACGTTCCCCTCGGGGGAGACGGCGCGTAGCCAGAGCCAGCGCGCCTGACCGGCGGCGAGGCCGGTGCGGGTCCAGGGCAGTGCGGTCGGCTCGGCCGGCAGCTTCACGGCGGCGGCGAGATCGTCGGCATCCGCCTCGAACACCTGGAGGAAGGCGGTGCCGCCCGGCACGCTGCCGCTGATCTGGATGCCCCCCGCGACGCCGGTGGCGGTGAGACCGCCCGGTGGCAACGGAACCAGCACCTCGCGCCAGCCGGAGACGGCGCCGCTGCGGGCCTGCGCCCGCACCCGGAGGGCGGTCGGCTCGATCGCGGGGATCGTCGCCGAGGTCGCGCTAACCCCGCCCGCGAAGCCCTGCCACAGGGCGACGGAGAGCGGCCGGAACTCCACCTCGTAGCCGGCGAGGTGGGCGGAGCCCACGGCGGACCAGGCGATGGAGAGCGCGGCGAACGAGATCGTCTGTGGCGTCTCCACGCTGATGCTTGCCGGCGCCGCGATCACCCCCGGCAGCGGCAGCACGACCGTGGGGCTGTCGCCGGTGGCGCGCTCGTCGGTAGCGGGGTTCCAGTCCCACACCGCCGCGTCCTCCTCGGCGAGCGTGAGGTCGATGCCGCCCTCCGGCGCCAGGCGCCAGCCGACGACGCGCGCCGGAAAGGGCGTCAGCCGGTCGAGCGCCACCATCACCCCGTCCCAGGGCCGCAGCCGCAGCGCCGAAAGGTTGAGCTGCACCGTCACCGCGCGCTGGCGTCGGTTGCGCTCGAGCTCGACCTTCATCAGCCGCTGCACCATGGAGGGCGAGGTGGTCAGCGGGAAGTCGAGGTCGCGATAGATCTGCTCGCCCCCATCCTCGGCGACGTAGTTCGCGGCCAGCAGCGGCGGCGCGTCGGTCGGCTGCCAGTTCTTTCCCGGGTCCACGTAGACGGCGCGCACCCCGTTGAAGAGATCGCGCCGCGGGCGGGAACCCTGCACCGTCACGCTGCCACGCAGCTCGGCCGAGGTGATGGTCGCCGCCGGCAGGGCGGGCGCCCCGGCATGGACGAAGAATCTGCCGCCCGTGACCACCAGCACACCGGCCATGGCAGCCACGATCTTGCGGGTGATCTCGATCTTGCCCTCGGCGAGGGAGAGCGTACCGTTGACGGTGTAGCGGCGCTCGGCGGTGCCGTCGCGGCGCCCGACGATCTCGTCGCAGATGTTGGCGGCGGCGATCAGAGAGGGCAGGTCGATGTCCTCCCAGGACGCTTTCCAGCCGAACGTCGCGGTCAGGTACCAGGCGAGGCAGAGCGCGGGGTTGTCGGACCAGCCCACCGCCCCGGTGCGTGGGTCAAGGATGGTGTCCGCCCCCTCGACGATCGCCGCCACATTGGGCGGCCCGGAGGGGAAAGCCTCGGGGCGCAGCTTGAGCCGCAGCGCCAGATGGGCCCGGCCACGGCCGCGGTGGTGCTCGGTCCACTTGCCGCCGGTCTCGGCGATGAGGTTGGCATTCGCCGCCTGGTCGGGATCGCCAAGGTGGCGGTCGACGCGCAGCAGCCCGGCGAAGGCGGGGTCGCTCTCCGACTTGTCGCCCAGGAACACCTCGCCGATGGCGCGGACGCGGTGGCCGGCGAGCACCACGATCATGTGGAAGAAGCCGTCGGCGCGGCCCTCGTCGTCGGTGCTGCTGTGCAGGAAGACGATCGGCCCCGAGACCTTGGCGCGGCCGAGGACAATCTGGTGCTCGGTGATCGGCTGGCGGAAGGACTGGGTGCGCTGCTGCGCCTCCTGCGCGGTGGAGCCGCCGCTTCCGCCGCCGAGGGCGCTGTTGCGCGGGCGTTTCTGCGGGAAGATGGCCCCGCCGATGAGCGAGACGCCGATGGCTGCGCCGGCGCCGACGATGGCGCCGATGACGCCGCCACCAACCGCGGCCGAAACGGCACCGGCCGCGACCACGGCGATGAGGGGGACGGCGGCGGGCATCAGCCGATCCTCCAGGCCTGGGTGCAGAGGGTGATCGGCGCGCGCAGCAGTCCGCGCAGTCCGACGAAGGCGACGCGGCCCGCGTCGAGCACCACGCCGAGGCGGTCGGGGTCGGGGGCGAGCGCCACGTCTCCCATGCCCGCCAGCAGCGGCGCCACGCGCGGCAAGCCGGTGCTGTCGGCGGAGGCCGCCAGGTCGGGCAGCACCCGGATGGCGGGCCGCTCCCCTGTCACCGCCTGCACCGCGGCCAGCGCGAAGATCGCGCAGTTCCACTCCCTTGGATGGAAGGCGCGCGTCTCGGCCTCCCGCAGCAGGGCTGCGAGCCGGGCGACCCAGTCGGGATGGCGCATCGGCTATCGCGCCGGCAGCCGGATCTCGGCGTCCTGCAGGGCGGGCACGAATTCGAAGAAGCGGTCGCCCGGGTACTCGGCCTGCTGGTCCGGGTCGGTGTAGCGCCGCACCTCGGCGCGCTCGAGGTCGACGAGGCGGCTCTCGCAGGTCAGCGCCACGCGCGGCTCCTCGCCGTCCACTACCTCCATGGTGTCCATCAGCCCGGTCCAGAGCGGGAACGGGTCGGCAACGAAGGCGCCCTCGGCATCGAGCAGCGCCAACCACAGCCGCGCCGGCCGCAGCCGAAAGCTGCGCTCGGCGAGGGCGATGTCGATCACCTCCTGCGGCACGGGTGAGAGGGTGAGGGTCAGCCGCACGGCGCGCAGCTCCACCGTCTCCTCCACCTCCGACATGGCGCCGAGGTCGCCGATGCCGGCGAAGGTCAGGCCGGCCCAGGAGAGCCCCCCAAGGCCCGTCCACACCCGGAAGGGGCCGCTGGCGAAGTCGAGTTCGCAGAGGATGACGGGGGCGACGACCGGCGCGGTGGCTGCGGCCGAGGCCTGCAGCGTGAGACGCGGCGTCGCGCGGACCGCGGGATCGCCCTCGGTGGTCACGGCAGCGCCTCCTCGAAGCGGGCGGTGATGGCGGTGAAGCGGCCCGGCCGGGTCGGGTTGGCGCTTTCGTCGTCGGAGACCAGGCGCATCGGCACGGTCGGGTTGCTCAGCACCAGCGGCTCGCCGATCGGCGCCGCGGTTCGCAGCGGCGGGGCGATCGGGATGGTCGCGGTGCCGGTGCCGGAGGCCACGACGCGCTCCGTTGCCATGTAGAGGCGACCGGCGATGCCGAGGTAGTCCCCGGCCCCGACGGCGACGGCGTTCGGGTACCAGCCCTGGGTGGCGATGGAGAGCGCGCCCCTGGGTGCCCCCGCCGCGAAGGCGGGGTTCCCCGAGCCCACCACCATCCCCGTCCCGTCGGTGAAGATCGTCGCGTCGTCGAAGGAGAACGGACCGCTCGGCACGTCGCCCTGGCTCCTGGGATCGCCGGTGCGGAACTCGCGCCGGAAGTCGCGCAGGCGGACGGTGTTCACTGCGCCGGCCAGCGCCGCGAGCAGCCCCTCCAGCAGCCCGGCGCGGGTCGGGCTCAGCGGGTCGAAGCTCGCCTCCGCCACCCAGCGCGCCCCCTCGCGCCGCAGCACCTGCGTCGCGCGGGTGACCGGCGAGACGAAGCGCAGCGTATTGTGCTGCAGGTAGAAGACGAGCCGCGAGGGGCGCAGCGCCTCCGGCCAGGCGTACTCGACCATGGACGCTACCCCCGCACCGTCTCGTAGGCCGCCCCGCCGCGGCGGATCGCGTCCAGCGTCATGGCCGAGGCCTGGCGGGCGATCTGCCCGGCCAGCAGCCGCAGCCGCGCCTCGACGCCGGCGTCCGCCCCGCGCGCGTCGATGCTGATGGTCTGGTGGATGGTGGTCCCGCCCGGCGCCATGCCGTTCGGCAGGACCGTCCCACCGCGGTCGGGCACGAACCACTCGGGGCCGCGCTCGCCGACGATGTAGGGCTGGCCCGCCGCGACCGGGCCGCCCTCGGCGCGGAACAGCCCGCCGAGCCAGGAGCCGATGCCGTCGAACACGCCGCCGAACGAGACGCCCGACAGCGCCGAGGAGACCGCGTTGCCGAGCGGCTCGGTGATGGTCTTGCGGGCGATGATGCGGGTGATGTCCTGCAGCAGGCCCTGCATGACCTTTGACAGCTTCTCGCCGCGCACGACCGCGTCCTCGAAGGCGCTGCTGAAGGTCAGGCCGAGCTCGCGCACCGTGTCGTTGGTGCGCTCCGCGGCCGCCTCGACCCGATTCTCCGCGCGCTCCAGCTCCTCCAGCGCGCGCTCCGCCTCGCGCTGCACCGTCGCGTCCGGGACCGGTCGGCCGGCGCGTTCGGCGCGCTGCACCAGATCGGACAGCCGCTCCATCCGCCTCTGGTAACGCTCGTAGGCGGTCTCGTTGGCCTGGATCAGCCGCTCGCGCTCGCGGAGGATCTCGTTGACCTCCCGCTCGGCCTCGCGCGCCTCGCGCGCGCCCTCGTTGCTGGCACGCCGGACCGCGGCCACGCGGGGCTCAAGCCGGCGCAGCGCCTCGTCGCGCTCCTGCAGGGCCAGCGTCTCGAGGCGGGTGCGCTCGGCGGCGGTGACCGCGCCGGCCGCCTCGGCCTCGCGCAGTCGGCGGACGCGCTCCTCGTACTCGCGGGTGATCCGGAAGCGGTCGTCGAGGTCGCGGGTGAGCTCCTGGACCTCCTGCGTTGCGCGGCGACGGCGGCCGTCGGCCGCGGCCTGACCGGCGCGCTCCTGCTCCTCCAGGCGGCGGTTGAGGGACTCCCGCTCGGCGGTGTCGATCTCGGCGAGGGTGGCGAAGTAGTCGCGGCGCAGCTCCTCCAGCCGCGCCCGGCTGTCGATGCCGGCCTGCCGCTCGGCCGCGCCGACCAGGCCGGGGCGGATGCTGCCGCGGCGCACCGGGGCGCGCAGGCTGTCGCGGCCGTCCTGCTCGCTCTCCAGCCGGCCGATCTGCGTCGACAGCGCCTCGGCCTGGCGGCGCAGGCCCGCGAGGCGCTCCTCCTCGCTGCGCAGCCCGGCGCCCTGGCGGACGCCGTCCACCGCACGGGCGGCGGCCGAGAGCGCGCGCGCCAGGGCGTTGGAGAGGCCGATCGCGCGATCGAGCTGGCCGAGGAAGTTCTCGGTCGCCGCGGTCAGCTGCCCGAAGGCGCGGCCGAGCGAGAGCGGGGCACGGTCGAGCTCCGCGCCGAGCCGCTCGGTCGCCCGCAGCAGGGCGGGGAAGACCCGCTCGGCGGTGAGCTTGCCCTCGCTGCCTAGCTGCCGGAGCTGGCCGATGGAGACGCCGAGCTCGCGGGCCAGACCCTCGGCGAGCAGCGGCATGGCCTCGAGGATGGAGCGGAGCTCGTCGCCCTGCAGCACGCCCGAGGCCAGCGCCTGGGCGAGCTGGAGGGTGGCCGAGGAGATCTCCTGCGTGGAGGCGCCGGAGACGATGGCGACGCGCTGCAACCCGCCGACCAGTCGCACCACCTGATCGGAGGTGGCACCGATCTCGCGTGCAGCGATCGAGAAGCGCTGGAAGGCGTCGACACTCTCCGACACCGCGACGCCGGTGGAGAGCGCGTTGCGGTACAGCGCCTCGTAGACCTGGCTGGCGCGCTCGACCGAGCCGGTGGCGTTCTGCAGGCGCGACAGGCCTTGAGTGAGCGCGTCGCCGGCCTGCACCAGCGCGCGGGCCGCCGCGGCCACCCCGGCCACCTGCAGGCCGCGCGTGGCGAGGTCCAGGAGTTCGAGGGAGCGGGAGGCGCGCTCGGCGCCGCCCTTGATCCGGTCGAGGGAGCGCTGGCCGGTCTCGCCGACCTCGCGGAGCCCGGCCTTGACCCGGGCGGCATCGTCCAGCGAGAGGCGGACCGAAACGCGGCGGGTTGCATCAGATACCGTCATGCAATGCAAGGCCCTTCTGTGTGGCCCGCAGGGACGCGCGGCTGCGCTATTTGGATGGCTACGCCGCGCGCCCCTGCTCTGTGATCGGGACGAAAGGCCTGCGGTTCTTCGCGACGCTGTAGATGGCCATGAGCATCTTCCGCATCGCGGCGATGAGCGCGACCTTGTGAGGTTTGCCGCTGGCCTTCAGTCGATCGAAGAAATTCTGCAGCCATGGATCGCGTCGCACGGCGCCGAGCACCGGCATCCACAGCGCGCGCCGGAGCCGCGCGTTGCCGAGCGGCGCCAGCTTCGCCCGGCGTGCATTCTGCTTGCCCGACTGCTTCAGGCCGGGGACCACGCCAACATAGGCAGCAAATGCCGAGGCCGACTTGAAGCGCGCCGGATCGCCGACTGCGGCGATGATGCGTGCCGCTGTCTGTGGCCCTATGCTGTTCACCGTCAGAAGCAGCTTGCCGAGCTCGTGGCCGTCGATGATGCGGGCGATGTCCCGGTCGATCTCAGCGAGGCGTTCGCGCCACAGGTCCAGATCCTGGCAGATGTGCCGCGCCTGCATCTCGTACGTCGCGCCATGGTGCTGGCCGATGGACCGCTTGGCGGCGTTGACGAGCTGCTCCGCGAGTTCGGCACCCACCAGGCGGGTCCGGGCATATCGGAGCCGGGCGATACGCCGCGGTGTGGCCGCGGCGAATGCGCGCGCTGTCGGGTAGTCTGCCAGGAGGCTCGTCGCCAGCCGGGTGTCGAGGCCATGGACGTAGCGGGTGAACTCCGGGAAGGTCAGGTCGACGAGCCGATGCAGCTGCAGGATGCGCGCTTCGAAATCCTGCTGGAGGCGATCTCGATGCCGAACGAGCTCCCGCAGGTTCTCGACGGCCTCGTCGTGAAGGTGCGATGGCGAGGGGCGCCGCTCGAAGCCAAAGCGCGCGAGGGCGGTGGCGTCGATCGCGTCCGTCTTGGTGCGCTCGAGTTTGGCGTCCTGGAAGCGCCGCGACACGAGCGGGTTCAGCAGGGCGACGTCGTGACCAGCCGCGGTGAGCACCGCGAACACGTTCTTCCAGTAGTGGCCAGTCGCCTCCATCACCACGAGCACCGGCGCCGGTCCCAGCAGGCGGAGGAGCGTGTCGTAGCCTTCCCGGTCCTCACTGAACGGCGCGGGCTTGCCGATGGGCGCGCCCTGCTCATCGAGGCGGGCGAGGACGTGGCGCTCTGATGCGATGTCGATGCCGGCGAACATGGGGCCTCCTCGGTGTGGTGCAGGCCGGGAGCCTCGGAGCCGGCGTTCGAGCTCGCGCTTGTGCAAGCGAGGCTGCCGACTGGCTGATCGACACCTCGGGATACCGTTCGAGCCGAGAACGCCGGTCGAGGGCGCCAATCTGACGCCCGGGGAAGAGACCCCAAACCATGTGCGGCGACCCTCTCCCAGCGACCGCCGCGCCACCCTAGCCAAGGAGGGCGCACCGGCGGGGACACCAGTTACAAGCCATGCGGCTTTTCCTCCCCCTCGCGGCGGGCGCTGGCGCCCTCGGCCATACCGATGCGGATGGCGAGCAGCAGCTCGGCCGCCGCCCAGCCGGAGGCGCCCATCTCGCGCGCCGCGGCGAGCGCGCCGGCCGTGTCGAGCGTCAGGCCGGCCATGCTGGCTTCGGTGCAGGCGGTCCCGGCGGCCCAGCAGGCGTGGCCTTCGAGGCTGGTGGGGGCGTGCGCGGCGTAGGGGCAGGCCTCGGCGCAGTCGCGGCCGAGGGCGGCGCAGCCGCGGCAGTATTCGGGCCCGCGGCCGAAGTGCCAGGCGGCGCGGGCCCTCAGCCGTTTCCCTCGGCGGCGACCGCGGCGACGGGCGCGGTGGCGCGGTCCCAGAAGGCGGCGGCGATGTCATCGAGATCCATGAGGCGCTCCACCGCCTCGGGCGAGAGCGGCAGCGGCTTGCCCGCAGTGTCGCCGACGCCCTCCCAGGCGGTGACGGCGTGGCGCGCGAGCGCCTTGACGAGGAAGGCGAATGAGAGGCCGCGCGCCATGTCGGGGTCGAGGTCGGGATCAGCGATCCGGATGGCGGCGAGACGGCGCGCGGCGGCGGCCTGCGCGGCTGCCATGACCGCGGTCGTCGCGGGTCGGATCTCGACGCGGACGCCGCGCGGCAGGTCGAGCCAGTAGGGTCCGGCGGGAAGGTCGAGGGTGAGCATGGGCGGTCTCCGGACTTGAAACGGGCAGCCGCCATGTCAAAGTCTGACATGACGAGGGACAGGAGGGCGG
>NZ_AUDH01000039.1 GCF_000425365.1 Rubritepida flocculans DSM 14296
CAAGCTGAGCCTGGAGGAGCTGGCGGAGACGCGCCCCGCCACCGTTGCCTTCCACCTGGCCGGCTACACGCTGGAACGCTGGTTCAAGGACCAGGAGGGCAACCGCAAGCCCTGGCTTTTCCCCTCGCTGCTGGCCATCACCCGGCGCTGGATAGAGGAGTGCCTGACCTGCGTGGGCGGCACCTTCCCCGCCTATCTGCTGTGGCGCGACGTGGGCGACAAGGCGGCCGAGCGCATCTACCGCGCCTGCGTGGAGCATGAGGAGGGCGCCGGCACGCTGCGCCCCATCATGGACCCCTACAACGAGACGGGGAGCAGCCGGCACGTCGCCTTCACCACGACCAAGACCAACTTCTGGCAGACCGACCCGGCCAAGTGCCAGGTGAACCTGGTGGTCTGCGACGGCGACTGGGAGGCGGCCTGCGCCCAGGCGCTGGAGTCCATGCCCGAGGTGCTGCGCTACGTGAAGAATGACCGGCTGGGCTTCGAGGTGCCCTACGAGCACGGCGGCACGGAGCGCCTCTATCGCCCCGACTTCATCGCCGTGCTGGATGACGGCGCCGGTCCCGACGACCCGCTGCACCTGGTGCTGGAGGTGAAGGGCGAGCGCGATGCGCAGGACGACGCCAAGCACGACACCATGGCGCGGCTGTGGGTGCCGGCGGTGAACGGCACGGGACGCTACGGGCGGTGGGATGTCCTGCGCCTCGACGGCCCGCTGGAAGTGGCCGAGGCGATCCGCGCCCATCTCGCCCGCCGCCCGCCCCGCCCCGCGCCCTTCGCCCTGACCACCGCCTGAACCGGAACCGCCCCGCCATGCCACCCGCGAAGAGGACCAGCCGCAGCGACAACCCCGCCGCCGCCACCGGCATCGAAGCGCTGCACCACCCGGCCGATGTCACGCGCCCCAACATCCCGACCGCCGAGACCTCGGCCCTGATGGCGGAGGAGGAGGCGCGGGCGAAGCCGCGGCTCTATCCGCGCAACCCCGACCTTGATCCGCAACTCGTCTGGCGCGGCAAGGATGCGCTGGATGCCGAGCCGCTCGCGGTGCCGACGGTGCCGATCTACATCCAGGAGAAGGTGCTGCCCGAGGCGCTGATCCGCGACCTGATGCGGGTTTCGCGCGAGGGTGTGGCGCCGCAGGCGGACCTGTTCGGCGGCTTCGACCGCCTCACCGATGCCGAGACGCGGCTCGAGTTCTACCGCCATGCGGAGAACTGGTCGAACCGGATGATCCTGGGCGATTCCCTGCTGGTGATGAACAGCTTGGCGGAGAAGGAGGGGCTGCGCGGCCAGGTGCAGATGATCTACCTGGACCCGCCCTTCGGCATCAGCTTCGCCAGCAACTGGCAGCCCACCACGCGCAGCCGCACGGTCGGTGAGACGGCGCGCGATCTCAGCCGCGAGCCGGAGCAGATCAAGGCCTTCCGCGACACCTGGAAGGACGGCATCCACAGCTACCTCTCCTTCTGGCGGGATCGCCTGCTGGTGGCGCGGGAGCTTCTGGCCGAGAGCGGCAGCATCTTCGTCCAGATCGGCGAGGAGAATGCGCACCGCATGCGCGCGCTGCTGGACGAGGTGTTCGGCCCGGACTGCGCGGTGGTGACGCTGCTCGTCAAGAAGAAGGGCAGCCAGCGCAGCACGCTGATCGACCCGGTCAACGACTACATCCTGTGGTATGGGCGCACCCCGCGCGCCGAGGGGCGGCTGAAGTTCCGCCCGCTCTTCGAACCGCGCGCGCTGGATGCCGAGACGCTGGACGAGTTCACCCTGGTCGAACTGCCGGACGGGCGGGAGGTGAGGCTCGCCGATCTCGCCGCCCCCGACGGCACGCCGACCGACTATCGCCTGCGCCCGCAGCAGCTCTTCCGCGACTGGCCGGGCGCGCGGCTGTTCCGCTCCTGGCCGATCACCAATGGCGGCGAGCGCCCGAACCAGATGGACCCGGTGCGCTATCGCGGCGTAGCGGTGCCGCCACCGCGAGGGCAGTGCTGGCGCCACCCGAGCCGGGCACCGGAGGGGCAGGTGGCGCCGATGCAGCGCGTGGTGATGGCCGGCCGACTCGCCGGCACCACCCAGGCGCCCGGCTTCAAGCGCTATCTCGACGATTTCGGGTTCAAGACCCTCTCCAACTGGTGGGACGGGCTGGGCGGGGCAAGCCGCCCCATCTACGTGGTCCAGACCAACGAGGAGGTGGTCAAGCGCTGCGTGCTGATGACCACCGACCCCGGCGACCTGGTGCTCGACCCCACCTGCGGCTCCGGCACTACTGCCCATGTCGCCGAGCAATGGGGCCGGCGCTGGATCACCGTTGATACCTCGCGCGTCGCCCTCGCCCTCGCCCGCACGCGGCTGATGGCCGCGCGCCACCCGGCCTTCCTGCTGCGCGACAGCCAGGAGGGCGCGGCCAAGGAGGCCGAGATCACCGGCCGCCCGCCCGAGGAAGGCCCGTTCCGCGGCGACATCCGCCAGGGCTTCGTGCTGAAGCGCGCCCTGCGCATCACCTCCTCGGTCGTCGCCAACAACGCCGAGATCGAGATCATCCACGCGAAGTGGCAGCCGAAGCTCGACGCCGCCCGCGCCGCGCTGAACGCCGCCCTCGGCACGGCGCATGAGGAATGGCAGGTGCCGCGCACCCTGCCCGAGGACGCGCCGGAGGCGGCGCGCCAGGCGCACGACGCCTTCTGGCAGGCCTGGCGGGAACGCCAAGCGGAGATGGACGCCTCCATCGCCCGCAATGCCGAGGTCGAATACCTGCACGACCAGCCGGAGCCCAAGCGTGGCGCCATCCGCGTCACCGGCCCCTTCACGGTGGAAAGCCTCTCCCCCCACCGCGTCCTGCCCGCCGATGAGGAGGACGAGGCGGTGGTGGAAGCCCTGGCCGCCGAGGCCGGCGAGGCCCCGCCCCCCCGCCGCCAGCTGCGGCCCAGATCCGAAGCCGCCGCCGGCACCGGCGACGACTTCGTCACCGCCGTGCTGGACAACCTGGCCAAGGCCGGGGTGCAGAACACCAGGAAGAACGAGCGCCTGACTTTCGCCACCATCCGCCCCTGGCCCGGGAAGGGCCATGTCGCGGCCGAGGCCACCTATGAAGAGGCCGGCCAGCCGCGCCGCGCCGCCATCGTCATCGGCCCCGAATACGGCACGGTGGGGGCCGAGCTGGTGCGCGAGGCGGCGCGCGAATGCCGCGACTGGGCCGATGCCCTGGTGGTCTGCGGCTTCGCCTTCGACCCGCAGGTAGGCGAGACCACCATGAATCTCGGCCGCCTGACGGTGCTCAAGGCGCGCATGAGCCAGGAGCTGCACGCGGCGGACGCGTACAAGGCCGGCGGCGGCAACCTGTTCGTGGTGTTCGGCGAACCCGACATCGCCCTCGACCGCACCAGTGACGGGAACTGCGTGGTCCGGCTGCTTGGCGTGGACATCTTCGACCCGACCACGGGCGAGGTCCGCTCCTCCGCCAAGGTGGAGGAGGATGTCGCCTGCTGGTTCGTGGACACCGACTACGACGGCGACAGCTTCTTCGTCCGCCAGGCCTATTTCCTCGGCGGCAAGGACCCGTTCGAGAAGCTGAAGACGGCGCTGAAGGCCGAGGTGGACGAGGCCGCCTGGTCCACCCTCTACGCCACGGAAAGCCGCCCCTTCCCGCCGCCGAAGTCGGGGCGGATCGCGGTGAAGGTGATCAACCACTACGGGGACGAGGCGATGCGGGTGTTCGCGGCATGACGCGGCAGACCATCCAGGCGGCCGAGCAGCCGCTGCAGAAGATCTTCTGCGACGACTACCTGTTCAGCATCCCGTCCTGCTCGTGCCGCGACGCAAGAACGCGCAGGCCGGCAACCTGGATTTCGCGGAGAAGAAGGCGAAATACTTCGCGACCAAGGCGGGCGTCACCACCTTCGCCCTGACAAGCCAGGTCCTGTCGGAACCCGTCTGGACGCCGGACGTTCTGGAGAGGCGGCAGAAGGCGCTGGTGGGGAAGATGAGCGAGGTCTGGCGGCTTGGCTGACCTGCCTTCTCACCGCCGCAACGCTTCCACGCCGAGTTCGCGCCACATCCATCCGGTGTCGTAGCTGGCGATGGGGTCCTCCGGCGGGCGATGCGCGGCGTGGTTCTCCAGCAGCTTCAGCCAGGCCGCCACCCTCTCCCGTCCCTTGGGCGTTCTTGCCGCCGCGCGTGGCGACTTGCCGCCGAGCGCCGGCACCGGCTCATCCAGCACCCGCCGGTAGTGGGCATCGAGGGTCCGATGCACGATGGCCCTCTCCTCCTCTGGCGCCAGGCCGCTCGACGCGGGCGCGGCCGGGCGTTCGTCACTGAGGCGATCGAGATCGAGATGTTCGACCAGCGGCGGTCCGACCAGATCGCCCAGCGCCGCTGCAATCACGGCCCTGCCGCGCTCGGCGCGGGCCAGGGAGTTCGTCTCCAGCGTCAGGCGCCGTCCCGTGAGCGCCACCGTGCCGAGAACGAGCGCGCCATCCTCCATGGTGGTGATGAAGCTTTGCGCGTTGCCGGGCAGCGGCCCCGCCTTCGTCTTCGCGCCCGTATCGGCCAGCCAGTTCCAGAAGCCGGCATTCTCCTGCCTCAGCGTGGGCAGGGCGGCCAGCGCCTGCCGGATCCGCTCCGCCGTCACGCCCTGCCGCAGCGGGAAATGCGAGAGTGTGAAGGCGATCGGATCACCTTCGGCATTCACCACCGTCGGCCGGTTGCGGCCCTGGGCGGCTTTCAGCTTCGCGTCGAGCCAGCAATTCGTGAACAGGAAGGCCGCCTGCGCGAGCAGCCGCTCCGGCGTGAACTCGGCGGCGAGTGTTGCATCATCTGCAGCGACGCCGAGCTCGCGGGCGACGGCGGCGGCCTCCCGCGGCGCGCGCTTGCGAATGCGCCGAAGGGAGGACAGCAGCGCATCGCTGGTCTCTTGGTCGAAGACCATCAGCACGCCGCTCGCCACATGGTGCTGCCGCTGCGGCACGACGCGCGTGGCGACACGATCCCACTGGCGCAGGCCGCGCGAGCCGCTCCTCTCCATCACACGGACCGGCTCGCCGCCCCGCACGAGATCACGCAGCAGCATCGACTCGCCCGGAACAAGACCGCTGACCTCGTACAGGCTCATGACCGACCGCCTCAGGCCGGCAATGTAGTCCCGCGTCGTCGGGCTCTCCTTCCAGCCGCGGCGACGAAGGTAGTCGTCGGCGAGGTTGCGGTCGTCGGGCAGGTCGAGCGCGAGCAGATCCTCGAAGGCGGCGCCCCAGACGGTCGAGGCGGCATGCTCGCCGAGGAGGGTCGCGATCTCGGCTATGGTGATGCCGGCTTCCGCGCAGGCCTGTGCGGCGTGCCGCTCGAGCCGAGCGGCCAGGGCTGTGCGCCACTCCTCGCGACGGGCCCAGGCGATGATGCCGGACATGTCGGGGAGCAGGGACAGGGGCAAGGTCTCCGTGATGGTGAGCCGCGGTATCGTCCGTCGATCCCGCGCGCCACGCAAGCATGGCGGCTGGAGGAGAGCACGCAGCTTGCATCGAGTGGAGGGGCGTACGCCACACCAACTCCGCCACATTTCCGCCGCAGAAAATCGAGGTTTCCTGCGGCTTTCCGCCTGGCTGGTCAATCGTCCAAGTCGCCAGGTTCGGAGAGAATGGCGCCGGAGAGAGCCGTTTTCGCACCTCGTTCCGGCTCCGCATCCGCCACCCGGCGCGCGAGAAGCGCGGAAAACCTGCGACACACGGCGCGGCCACAAGGCGGATAGACGATTCCCGGCGCAGGCTGGTGGCGTCCCATAGGGGATTCGAACCCCTGTTGCCGCCGTGAGAGGGCGGTGTCCTAGGCCTCTAGACGAATGGGACGTGGCCTTGCGGAGCGCGCACTTAGCGCCGCTTCGCCGCCCGATCAAGCCTCGCCTTCGCATGCCGCCCCTCGCGGCACGCATCGGAGCAGAAGCGCACCTCCTCCCACACCCGCGCCCATTTCTTCCGCCAGGCGAAGGGCCGCCCGCAGGCGGCGCAGGGCTTCTGGGGCAGGTGCGGCTTGCGGTGCGCCATCAGCGCGCGGGCGCGGCGAGCTGCGGAAAGGCCTGCCCCACCACGCGCCCGCTGCGCGCATCCAGGAACAGCACCCGCTCGCCATCGGGCCGCTGCACCAGCACGGCGAAGCGATCCCCCGCCCCGGCGACGGAGAGGATGCGGCTGCCCGGCGGCAGGTCCAGGTTGATGGGCGGCAGGCTGGCCGCCCCCTCGCGCCCGCCCGCCCGCTGGACCAGAAACACGATGAGCGTCACCGTGCCCGCCACGATCAGCACGCCCATCGCCACTACGAGGAATTTCAGCGCCTGCATGCCCCACACCCTCCACGATCACACGGCCACCGAGGCCGATCGCGGCGCGCGCGCCGACCGCTTCCTCGCGGCGCGGATAGGCACGCTCTCGCGCTCCCGCGTCAAGGCGCTGATCGAGGCCGGCCAGGCGGCGGAGGACGGCGCCCCCTTCACCGATCCCTCGCGCCCCATCCGCCCCGGCGCCCGCTACACCCTGGCCGAACCTCCCCCCGCCCCGGCGAAGCCCGTCGCGCAGGACATCCCGCTCACCATCCTGCACGAGGACGCGGACCTGATCGTGCTCGACAAGCCCGCGGGCCTCGTCGTCCACCCCGCGCCCGGCAATGCGGAGGGCACGCTGGTCAATGCCCTCCTCGCCCATGCTGGGGAGGAACTGGAGGGAATCGGCGGCGAGAAGCGCCCGGGCATCGTGCATCGGCTGGACAAGGACACTTCCGGCGTCATGGTCGTGGCCAAGAGCCAGCGCGCGCACCAGGCGCTGTCCGAGGCCTTCGCCGCGCGGGATCTGGAGCGCGAGTATCTCGCCCTTGTCTGGGGCGTGCCGCACCCCGCCGCGGGAGAGATCGAGGCCGCCATCGGCCGCCACGCCACCGACCGCAAGCGCATGGCCGTGGTGGGGCGCGGCGGCGCCAAGGCGGGCAAGCCGGCGCTGACGCGCTACCGCACCGAGGCGGTGTTCCATGGGGCCGTCAGCCTGCTGCGCTGCCGCCTCGCCACGGGGCGGACGCACCAGATCCGCGTCCACCTCGCCCATATCGGCCACCCGCTGGTGGGCGATCCGGTCTATCTGCGCCGCATCCCGGCCGCGAGCCGCACCCTGCCCGAGCCGCTGCGCGCCGCGCTGCTGGCCTTCCCCCGCCAGGCCCTTCATGCGGCCACGCTGAAATTTCAACACCCGGCCACCAAATCTGTGCTATCTTTCATCTCAGACGCGCCGCCGGACCTGAAGGGGTTGCTGGCACGGCTCGGAGCGCCCGATCAGGCGGGGCCCGGGCCGCAGGCGGAATAACCCGACCAGATCGGTCGGTTTTGCTTGCGCCCCTTCGTGAACGGGTCTAGCGTTTCGTTAACGGCGTCGCCGCGAGGGCGCCGCGTCAACTCGCTGCGCTGCCACCGCCCCTTCCGTGACCGGGGCGGATGCGCAGGGAGGGGCCCTCGCCACGAGCGCCACAATGGCCGCGCGCCCGCCGCCGTCACGGGGTGGGGCGCGGCGCGGATGGAAGGTCATGAACGGTATGGCGTCCCTCTCAATCCCGCTGGCCCCCGAGGGGAACCTCTCCCGCTACCTGCAGGAGATCCGCAAGTTCCCCATGCTCACGCCCGAGGAGGAGCTGGAGCTCGCCCGGCGTTGGCGCGACCAGGGCGACGAGCAGGCCGCGCACAAGCTCGTCACCTCGCACCTGCGCCTCGTCGCCAAGATCGCCATGGGCTATCGCGGCTACGGCCTGCCCGTGGGCGAGCTGATCAGCGAGGGGAATGTGGGCATGATGCAGGCGGTGAAGCGGTTCGACCCGGACCGCGGCTTCCGCTTGGCCACCTACGCCATGTGGTGGATTCGCGCCGCCATCCAGGAATACATCCTGCACTCCTGGTCGCTCGTGAAGATGGGCACCACGGCGGCGCAGAAGAAGCTGTTCTTCAACCTGCGGCGCCTGAAGGGCCAGATGGCCGCCCTCGAGGAAGGCGATCTGCAGCCCGAGGTGGTGGCGAAGATCGCCAAGACCCTGCAGGTGCCCGAGCAGGACGTGATCAGCATGAACCGGCGCCTCGCCAGCCCGGACAACAGCCTCAACGCCCCCGTCCGCGCCGACAGCGAGGGCGAGTGGCAGGACTGGCTGGTGGACGACGGCGAGAGCCAGGAGACCGAGCTGGCCGAGCGCGAGGACATGTCCAACCGCAAGGATCTGCTCGCCGGCGCGCTCAAGACGCTGAACGAGCGCGAGCGCCACATCCTGATCGAACGCCGCCTGAAGGACGAGCCGACCACCCTCGAGGAGCTCTCGCAGCAGTACAACATCAGCCGCGAGCGGGTGCGCCAGATCGAGGTGCGCGCCTTCGAAAAGCTGCAGAAATCCATGAAGCAGCAGATCGCGGAGCGCCGGCTGACCGTCGGCTGAGCGGGCCGGCGGTCACGCCGGACCTAGTCCCGCCCCGGGTTCGTGCCGGGGCCTATCCCACCCGCAGCAGCGAGGGGCCATGGCGGCGCAGCCATTGCGTCGCTGCCTTCCGGTGCGGGGTGCGCGCCTCCACCAGCGCCCAGAAACGGGGCGAGTGGTTCATCTCGCGCAGATGCGCGAGCTCATGCGCCACCACATAGTCCAGCACCCAGCCCGGGGCCATGACCAGGCGCCAGGAGAAGGCGAGGGTGCGGTCCGGCGCGCAGGAGCCCCAGCGGCTCTTCGTGTCCTTCAGGCGGATGGCGCGCGGCGCGACGCCCAGCGCCTCCGCATGCGGGCGGGCGGAGGCCCAAATGCGGCGCAGCGCCTCGGCGCGCAGGAAATCCCGCACGCGGCGGGGCACGAACTCCGCCTGGCCGGTGGCGACGATGGCGCCCCCCTCGAGAAAGGCGCCGCCGCGCCGGCCGGGATCGTGGCGGATCGGGTGCTCCACCCCGCCCAGCGGAACGCTGCTGCCGGGCGTGAGCGGCCGCTCCGGCGCGAGGGCGGCAAGGCGCTGCATGACCCAGCCCGCGTGCTCGGTCAGCAGGGCGAGTCCCTGGTTGCGGCCGACCCGCTGCGGCAGGGTCACCACCACCGCCCCTTCGGCGGGGCAGATGTGCAGCCAGACGTTCTGCGCCCTGGCCGAGCGGCGCCAGCGCACCGGGCAGGGCTCGGGCGGCAGCAGCGGGTCGCGGCGCAGCGCGATGGTTTCCGACTCGGGCAGCGGCATGGGGCCACCATGGGCCGGCGCGCCGCGCCGCTTCAACCGTTGACAAGCGACCGGGGAAGGGCCCTTTCCGCTGCATGGGGTTCGCACGCGCCTTGCCGCTGCTGCTGATCGCCGGCGGCATCTGGGGGCTTTCGCCCACCCTGGCGAAGCTCGGCCTCGGGATGGGCGTGGCGCCGCTCGGCATCGCCTTCTGGGTGGCGCTGGGCTCGGGCGGGGTGCTGCTCCTGCTCGCCCGGCTGCGCGGCGAGCCGCTGCGGCGCGACGCGAGGCATCTGCGCTACTACCTCGCGGCCGGGGTGACGGGCTCCACCCTCGCCAACCTCACCGCCTATCACGCGCTGCAGCATGTTCCGGCGGGCTTCTTTGCGCTGCTGGTGCCGCTCTCGGCGATGATCACGGTGCTGGGAGCGGCGCTGCTCGGACTCGAGCGGCTCTCGGCGCGCAGCCTGGGCGGCACGGCGCTCGGCTTCGCGGGGGTGGCGCTGGCCATGGCGCCGGGCGCGGCGCTGCCCGATGCGGCGCTGCTGGGCTGGGCGCTGCTCGCCGCGCTCACCCCGGTCTGCTACGCGGCCTCCAACCTCGTGGCGGCGCGCATGGCGCCGCCGGAGGCCGCGCCGCTTCCGGTGGCGGCGGGCACGCTGCTCGCGGCGGCGGGGCCCACGCTGCTGGCCGGGCTGCTGCTGGGGCAGACGCATCTGCCCTTCGCCGCGGGCTGGCGGGCGGAGGCGCTGCTGCTCGCCCTCGCCCTGCTCGGGGCGCTCGCCTACCTCAGCTATTTCCGGCTCATCGGCGCGGCCGGGCCGGTGGTGACCAGCCAGGTGGGCTATATCGTCACCCTGGCCGGGGTGTTCTGGGGCTGGGCGATTTTCGGCGAGCGGCTCGGCCTGCTCACCCTGCCGGCGGCGGGGCTGATCTTCGCGGGGCTGTGGCTGGTGGGGCGGCGGCGGCGATAGGGCGTCGTCGGGCGGCTTGCGCCCGATCAAACCCGCGCCGCCGCCGCCGGGCTACAGCCGTCATCGCGCCGCCGCGCCGGGGCGCGCGCCATCCTCCGGGCCGGGGCGGAAGCGCGATCCGCCAGGGCGCATGCTCCGCGAGGGGCCGGCCCCGGCCGCGCGTCGCCATTGCAGGAGGAACCGCGCATGTCCGCTGAGCCGTCCGCATCCCTCCCGTCGCGCCCTGAACCCGCGCCCGCCGCCGCGGCGGGGCGGCGCCGAGGCTGGGCGGTGGGGGCGCTGCTGCTGCTCGGCGTGCTGTCGCCGCTGGCGCTCGGCTGGGCGCTGCTCGGCCCCGCCCGGCCCTGGCGCGACGAGCTGGCCGGGGCGGCGGGGCTGCTCGGCTTCGCCGCCCTGCTCTGGAGCTTCGTGCTCTCCGGCCGCTTCCGGCTGCTCTCCGACGGGCTGGGCATGGACCGCACCATGCGCTGGCACCGCGCCATCGGGGTGGCGGTGCTGCTGCTGCTCGCGCATCCCTTCCTCTATAGCCTGCCCGACGGGCCGGCCTTCGCCCGGCCGGACGATCTGGCGCGGGCGGGCAGCCTCGGCCTCTCCGGCTGGGCGCTGGTCAGCGGCATGCTGGCCTGGCTGCTGCTCGGGCTGCTGGCGCTGATGGCGCTGGGGCGCGACATGCTGCCCTTCCGCTACGAGAGCTGGCGGACCACGCACGGGCTGCTGGCGCTGGCGGTGGCCGGGCTCGGCCTGCATCACGCGCTGGAGGCGGGGCGCTACAGCGCCGCCCCCGCCCTGACCTGGCTCTGGGTGGCGCTGACGGCGCTCGCGGCGCTGAGCCTGGTCTGGGTCCGGCTCATCCGCCCCATCGGCCTGGCCCGCCGGCCCTGGCGCGTCGCCGCCCTCTCGCCCGCCGCAGAGCGCATCTGGGAGCTGGCGCTCGAGCCGGAGGGGCATGAGGGGCTGCGCTTCAAGCCCGGGCAATTCGTCTGGCTCAAGCTCGACACCGGGCCCTTCGGCCGGCGCGAGCACCCCTTCTCCATCGCCTCCGCGCCCTCGGAGCGGGCGTTGCGCTTCCTCATCAAGGAGGCGGGGGATTTCACCCGCCGCATCGGCGCGCTGCCGGTCGGCGCGCGGGCCTATGTGGACGGGCCGCACGGGAATCTCGTGGCGGAGGGCCGCCCCGAGCCCGGCATCGCCTTCCTCTGCGGCGGGGTGGGGGTGGCGCCGGCGCTCTCCCTCATCCGCGCGGAGGCCGCGCGGCCCGACCCGCGCCCGATGCGGCTGATCTACGGCAACCGCCACGCCGGGCAGGTGCTGGCGCGGGCCGAGCTGGAGGCGCTGGCGGCCGCCGGGCGGCTCGATCTCGTGCTCGTCCTCGGCGAGCCGCCGCCCGGCTGGAGCGGCGAGACGGGGCAGCTCGACGCCGCGCTCATCGCGCGGCGCTGCGCCGATGTCGCCGCTCAGGGCTGGCTCTTCGTGCTGTGCGGCCCGCCGCCCATGCTGCGCGCGGCGCGCCGGGCGCTGCGCGGCCTCGGCGTGGCGGAGGCGCGCATCCTCGAGGAGCGCTTCAGCTACGGCTGATCGGGGCGGCCGCCGCGCCTATTGCTCCTTGTAGCGGTAGCCGATGCCGTAGAGCGTCTCGATCTGCGCGAACTCCTCGTCCACCGCGCGGAACTTCTTGCGCACGCGCTTGACGTGGCTGTCTATGGTGCGGTCGTCCACGTAGATGTTCTCGCCATAGGCGGCGTCGATGAGCTGGTCGCGGTTCTTCACGATGCCCGGGCGCAGCGCCAGCGCCTTGACCAGCAGGAACTCCGTCACCGTGAGCTGGATGGGCTTCCCCTTCCAGGTGCAGGCGTGCTTCGTCTCGTCCAGCGTGAGGTCGCCGCGCACGATCAGCCCGCCCGGCGCCTGGCCCGAGCCCTCGGCCCGGCTCGCCTCGTTGCGGCGCAGCAGGGCGCGGATGCGCTCCAGCACCAGGCGCTGGCTGAAAGGTTTGGTGATGTAGTCGTCCGCGCCGAGGCGCAGGCCCATCAGCTCGTCCACCTCCTCGTCCTTGGAGGTGAGGAAGATCACCGGCATGGTGCTGCGCGCGCGCAGCCGCTGCAGCAGCTCCATCCCGTCCATCCGCGGCATCTTGATGTCGAGCACCGCGAGATCGGCCGGCTTGCCGAGCAGCCCCTGCAGGGCGCTCTCGCCATCCGTGTAGGTGCGGACGGTGTAGCCCTCCTGCTCCAGCGTCATGGAGAGCGAGGTGAGGATGTTGCGGTCGTCGTCCACCAGGGCGATGGTCTGCGGCATGGGCGCCTCCTGCCGGACTCCTATCGCGCGCGATCATGGCACGAAACGGGCGGCGCCGTGGCAGGGCGCGTCGGGCCGCCAGCCGCGGGCGCCGAGCGGGGGAGGCTATCGCCGCCATCGGCCGATGCGGCTGGCGCCTCGCCTGCGGCACGCGCACAGTGCCTCCCGTGGACGCCAGAGGCCACAGGGACAGGAGACGCCGCCATGCCATTCCCCATCAGGACCATCGCCCTCGCCGCCACCGCCGTGATGGCCCTCGCCCAGCCCGCCCCGGCCGCCGCCCAGGGCCTGCCGAGCTACTGCAACAACACCCTCTACACCAACTCGCTCTACGCCAATGTCCGCTCGGACGGCCGCACGGCGAACGTGGAGTATCACGGCCAGTTCCAGAACCGCGACCCGCAGGGCCGGCGCATCACGGCCAGCATGGCGACGGTGACCCATGTGACGATCAACAACATCCAGTTCACGGTGGTGCGCCACATCGGCACCTTCACCCTCGACGGCTGGCAGCAGCGCGACATCCAGTTCCTCACGCTGCGCGTGAACAACCCGAGCGGGCAGGGCGCGCCCTCGGCCGTGGATGTGGGCCGGACGGTGCGCTTCACCTGCAGCTTCGGCTGAGCGCCGCCGGGAGGGCCGGGGCCAGGCGCTGGACGCCCGCCCCCTGCTGCGTCACGCTGGCCGCATGAGCAGCGACCCCGCGCCGGATCACGGCCTCGAGGCGCGGCGCCTGATCCGCGCCGCCAGCGCCGCCACCCTCGCCACCCAGCAGGATGGGCAGCCCTTCGCCAGCCTCGTCACCCCCGCCACCGCGCCCGATCTCTCGGTGCTGCTCTGGCTCTCCAGCCTCTCCGAGCACACGCGCCATCTGCTGCGCGAGCCGCGCTGCGCCCTGCTCTTCACCGGAGAGGCCGAGACGGCGAATCCGCAGACCGCCCCGCGCGTGACGGTGACGGGGCGCGCCGAGCGGATCGAGGACGCGGCGCTGAAGGCGCGCTGGCTGGCCCGCCACCCCTATGCGGCGCTCTATGCGGAGTTCGCGGATTTCGCGCTCTGGCGCATCGCTCCCGAGGGCGCCCTGCTGGTCGGCGGCTTCGCCCGCGCCACCCGGCTGCGCCAGGCCCAGCTTCGCCCCGACCCCGCCCATGTGGCGGCCCTGGCCGAGGCCGAGGCCGGGATCATCGCCCATGTGAACGCCGACCATGCGGATGCGGTGGCGGCCATCGCCCAGGGGGTTCTGGGCGGCGGGCCGGGGCCCTGGCGCCTCGTCGCGCTGGATGCGGAGGGCTGCGACCTCGCGCTCGAGGAGAAGGTGCTGCGTCTCGCCTTCCCCAGGCCGGCGGCCGATGCCGAGGATGTGCGCAAGGCGCTGATCCTCGCCGCGCGGCAGGGCAGGGCGCAGCTTGCTGCATCGCACCAATGACGATTGCCCAATGATTTGGCGCAAGCGGCGGAAAAGCCGGGGTTTTCGCGATTGACGATGGCCGAGCCCCCGCCCTAATTCCGCCGTGACTGTCACGGAAACGGCCCCCCTGCCGGGAGGCGACATCATCCGTCCGACTGTGAGGGGGCATCCGCATGAGTGAACATCCGCTGTCCGGCACGGGGGTTTCGACCTCCCACCCCGTCCATGCGAACCTGACGGCGCCTGGCCTCGTCTCCCACGCGCTGCGGCGCGGCGAGGGGCGGCTCTCCGCCTCGGGCGCCTTCATCGCACTCACCGGGCAGCACACCGGCCGCTCCGTGCAGGACAAGTTCGTGGTGGATGACCCGGAGGTGACGAACGAGGTCTGGTGGGGCCGCATCAACCAGAAGATGGCGCCGGAGAAGTTCGCGGGCCTCGCCGAGAAGGTGCGCGCCTGGCTGGCCGCGCGGCCGGTGCTGTTCACCCAGGATCTCTATGCGGGGGCCGACCCTGCGCACCGCATCCGCGTGCGGCTGGTCACCACCAACGCCTGGCACGCGCTCTTCGCGCGCAACATGTTCATCCGCCCCCCGGCGGCCGAGCTGCCCTCCTTCCAGCCGGACTTCACCATCCTCCACGCGCCCGAATACGAGGCAAACCCGGCGGCGGACGGCTGCCGCAGCAGCACCTGCATCGCCCTCTCCTTCGCCGCGCGCACCATCCTGATCGCGGGCACGAGCTACGCGGGCGAGATCAAGAAGAGCATCTTCACCGTGATGAACTGGCTGCTGCCCGCGCGCGGCGTGCTGCCCATGCATTGCAGCGCCAATGTCGGCAAGGCGGGGGATGTGGCGCTGTTCTTCGGCCTCTCCGGCACGGGCAAGACGACGCTCTCCTCCGACCCCGAGCGCAGCCTGATCGGCGATGACGAGCATGGCTGGAGCGACACGGGCGTCTTCAACTTCGAGGGCGGCTGCTACGCCAAGGTCATCAAGCTCTCGCGCGAGGCGGAGCCGCAGATCTGGGACGCCTCGCACCGCTTCGGCGCGGTGCTGGAGAATGTCGTCGCCGACGATGACGGCGAGCTCGACCTCGACGACAACCGCCACACCGAGAACACCCGCTCCTGCTACCCGCTCGAGTTCATCCCGGGCGTCGTGAAGGGCGGCATGGCGGGCAAGCCGCGCAACGTGGTGATGCTGACGGCGGACGCCTTCGGCGTGCTGCCGCCCATCAGCAAGCTCAGCCCCGCCCAGGCGATGTACCATTTCCTCTCGGGCTACACGGCGCGGGTGGCGGGCACGGAGAAGGGGCTGGGCAAGGAGCCGCAGGCCACCTTCTCCACCTGCTTCGGCGCGCCCTTCCTGCCGCGCCACCCCGAGGTCTACGGAAAGATGCTGGCCGAGCGCATCGCGCGCGACGGCGCCGACTGCTGGCTGGTCAACACGGGCTGGACGGGCGGCGCCTACGGCACGGGCCATCGCATGAGCATCCAGCACACCCGCGCCCTGCTGCGCGCCGCGCTCGACGGCTCGCTCGCGCAGGTGGAGTTCGTGCGCGACCCCTTCTTCGGGCTGATGATGCCCAAGGAGGTTCCCGGCATCCCCGCCCATGTGCTGAACCCGCGCGAGGCCTGGGCCGACAAGGCGGCCTATGACGCCACCGCCCGCCAGCTCGTCTCGCTGTTCGAGAAGAATTTCGAGAGCTTCGCCGGCGCGGTGGACGAGGAGGTGAAGGCCGTCGCCATCAAGGCCGCGGCCTGAGGGCGCGCCATGCCCGACGGCAGCGGCTTCGGGCGCGGCCCGCTCGCGCGCAACGTGCTGGGGGGCCTGCTGCTTCCGTGCAGCATGGCGCCGCTGACCGGCTGGTTCCGCGACGGCTGCTGCCGCACCGACGAGAACGACCACGGCAGCCACACCGTCTGCGCGGTGATGACGGAGGCCTTCCTCGCCTTCTCGCGGCGGGTTGGCAATGACCTCTCCACGCCGCGCCCCGAATATCGCTTCCCGGGGCTGAAGCCCGGCGACCGCTGGTGCCTCTGCGCC
The DNA here is from genome assembly GCF_000425365.1 of Rubritepida flocculans DSM 14296. Taxonomy (GTDB): domain Bacteria; phylum Pseudomonadota; class Alphaproteobacteria; order Acetobacterales; family Acetobacteraceae; genus Roseococcus; species Roseococcus flocculans. Next base: position 15,919 of record NZ_AUDH01000039.1, read on the forward strand.
GCCCGCTGGGAGGAGGCGCGCGCCGCGGGCGTGGCACCCCCCGTGGTGCTGGCCGCGACCAACATGGCCGCCCTGCGCTTCTGCCGCCGCGAGGATCTGGAGGCCCATGCGGCGGGGTAGGGCGGGAGGGGCGCTCCCGCCGCGCCCTCGCCTCACCCGAGCCGCAGATCGCGCCAGACCATCCGCGCCAGCATCGCCAGCGCCGCCGAATAGACCATTCTCACATCATCCGTGGATAACCTGAGTGGGCGAAGTAGTTTGCGCACTCTTTCGGTGTGAAGGCTTCGAGGCTCTGGCCGATGGTGTTCCACAAGGCCTCGATGTCCCTGGGCGCGGCGGCGCGGACGAGGTTCTTGAGCTTGGCGAAGACCTGCTCGATGGGGTTCATGTCGGGCGAATAGGGCGGCAGGGGGCGCAGTTCGGCACCGCGCGCCTCGATGGCGGCGCGCACGCCCGGTGACTTGTGGCATCGCAGATTGTCGCAGATCACTATGTCGCCGGGCGCAAGCGCGGGCGCTAGGTGCTGCTCGACATAGGCCCGAAAGGTGATGCCGTTCATCGGGTG
>NZ_AUDH01000040.1 GCF_000425365.1 Rubritepida flocculans DSM 14296
CGGGCTCGCCCGCTTCGCCGGCGAGCGCGGCGAAGATGCGGCTGAACACGCCCATGCGGCTCCAGCGGACGAAGCGGTTGTAGAGGGTCTTGTGCGGGCCGTAGCCCGGCGGGGCATCGCGCCAGCGCAGTCCGCCCTGGATGACGAAGATGATGCCGCTGAGGACGCGGCGGTCGTCCACGCGCGGGATGCCGTGCGAGAGCGGAAAGTGCGGCCGGATGCGCCGCATCTGCGCCGCGGTGAGCAGGAACGGGACGGACATGAGGGCACCTCCGCCCCGTTCAGAATCACGTCCGCCCGCGTCGCCGCAAGCAGATTAATGGGTCCTGAGCCTAGCCAACAGCATCTCGATACTCGGCACGAGTATGGGAGCGCCTTAAGGTCCCGATGACGGAGGGCACCCAGCGCCTCATCGGCGGTTGTCCTCGGTGGTGAAGGGGTTCGCAAGGCGCGGATCGGTCGTCACGCTTCGGTCGGTGAGGCTTTCCAGGAAGGCGATCAGGTCGCGCCGCTCCTGCGGCGTCAGGCGGAAGCCCGCGAGCAGGGACGAGGTGTGCGGCCCGCGATGGCGTCCGCCGCGCTCGTAGTGACGAATCACGTCGTCGAGTGTCGCCATGCTGCCGTCATGCATGTAGGGCGCGGTCAGCGCGATGTTGCGCAAGCTGGGCGTGCGGAAGGCGCCCATCTGCCGCGCATCGCCCGTGTGCTCGCCGATGCCGCCCGTCCGCGCCACGCCGGTGTCATGGAAGCCCATCTCCGGCGCGATCAGCCGCGCATGCATCACGTTGTCGGAGAACAGGAAGCCGCCATGGCAGTGGTAGCATTCCAGCCGCTCGCCAAAGAACAGCCGCTCGCCTCGGCGTGCCGAGGTGCTGATCGCGTTGCGCTGCCCGCCCCAGCGATAGCGGTCATAGGGGCTGTCGAAGCTGGCGATGGCGCGCTGGAAGGCGGCGAGTGCGCGCGTCAGCGTCTCGAGCGTGATCGCGCCGTCGCGGTCCGGGAAGGCGGCGGCGAACAGCGCGACATAGCGCGGGTCGGCCGCGAGCCGCGCGAACAGCGCCTCCTCGCGCCCCGACATCCCCATCTCCACCGGATGATCGCTGAACAGCGGGATCAGCGCCTGCTGCACGAGGCTCGTCTGCGCCGGGTTCGCCCAGGTCAAGACCGGCGTCCAGGCGAGGTTCACCAAGCTCATCGGGTTCTTCAGGCCAGGCGAGCCATCCACGCCCGGCACCGTCGCGCGGTTCACCGCAAAGGCCCGCGCCTGCTGGTGGCAGGTCGCGCAGGACATGGTCTCGTCGCGCGACAGGCGCACGTCGTGGAACAGCCAGCGGCCGAGCTCGACCTCCGCCGCGGTGAGCGGGTGGTCGAGCGCGGGCGGCGGCACCCAGGCAGGCAGCCGCCACTCCCACAGGGTGGTCGTGGCGGTGCCGGCCGCGGTGCCGCAGAGCAGCGCAACCGCGACCAGGATCGCGGAAAGCCGCCTCATCGCGCCGCCTGGCGCTGCGGCTGCACGCGGAAGAAGCGCTGCTCGCCCGCCACGACGTCCATGTAGGGCAGGCCGAGCGCCGGCAGCACGCTCCGGCACTCCGGGTCGTTCGGGAAGGACATGCATCCGGGCGGCGTGCCCTGCGTGTTGCGCGTAATGTCCACGCCCGCCAGCACCGGGCCGACATCGGCGATGACCGGCGCACTCAGCGGATCGAAGCCGGTCAGCGTGACGACGGGGCGGTTCGGGTTGCGGCAGTCGCGACCCGGCTCGGTCGGCGCGGCGGCGACGCATTGCGTGCTGCCGAGATGGAGCGAGAAGCCGCCGCGCCCGGCCTGCCCGCCATGCGAAGCGGCCGCGGTGGGCACCGGCATCTCGCCCGCGACCTGCAGGTCCACCTTCAGGAACTTGTAGCCGTTCTGCCAGTTCCAGAACATCGCCGTCAGGTTGAACGGGCTCGGCGCGACGGTGGCGTCCTGGTGGTTGTGGCGTTCCGGCACGCCGAGCGTGAAGCGGATGCCGGTGTAGCTGCCGGGTGCCGCGGTGCCGCGCAGCGCTTCGTTCATCGGCGCATTGCCGCCCTGCGCGCAGGGGCCGTGGCCGTTCTCGAAGTCGAGCAGGGCGACGCCGTCGCGCTGCCAGGGCGTCTCGGCCAGTGCAACCGGCACGGCGGTGCCGTCGGCGCGCAGCAGATGCACGTCATGCACGTAGAAGCGGAAATCGGTCGGCGTCGCGGTCGCGTTCGTGCTGCCGAGGCCGGGATAGCTCTGACCGCAGGCGAAGGCGCTGCCGTTCACCTGCGCGGCAAAGCGGATCGCGACCTCCTGCTGGGCGAGCGCGGGCGTGGCAGCGAAGGCAAGCGTGGCAAGGGCGAGCGTGCGGATCATCTCGGTTGCTCCTGTCAGTGGGTGTGGCCGCGCGCACCGGCGGCCTGAATCTCAGGCTGCACGGTCGCCTCGCCCGCGCGTTCGAAGCGCAGCGTCAGCGGGACGGTCGCACCCTGGCGCAGCGGCTCGGTGAGGCCGATCAGCATCACGTGCAGCCCGCCGGGGCGGAGCCGCACGGTCTCACCGGCCGGCACGGCGATGTCGCGCACCGGACGCATGCGCATCACGTCGCCGTCGCGGACATGCGTGTGCAACTCGACTGTGCGGGCAATCGGCGTGCTGGCCGAGACCAGGCGATCGGCCTCGCGTCCCGTGTTGCGCAGCGTCATGTAGGCGGCGCCGTTGGTGTTGGCGCCGGCGGCGCGCGACCAGGGATGGCCGATGGTGATGGCGCCCACCGTCGTGTCGTGATGGGCGCCTGCGGGTGCGGCGAGCAGCAGCGCAGGGCTGGCCAGCAGCAGGCGGCGGGAAAGCGTGGTCATGGCGTTGTCTTTCTGGTTGGCGTCAGAGCGTGCGGGCTTCGATGCGGCCTGCCAGGCGCGCAATCTCCACCGCCTGGCGCGCGCCGGCGGCCGGGTCGCCGACGTCGCAGGCATCGCCCGCGGCGGTCAGCGCGGCGGTCAGTGCGCGCGCTTCCTCGGGCGTGGCGCGGGCCAGGACGGCGCGCGCGATCTCCGCCGCGGGGTCGAAGGCAGCGCGGCATATCTCGGTGATCTCCTGGTTCATCGCCTCGGGGTCGCAGGCGCGCGCCAGTGGCGGCGCGGCGATGAGCGCGAGGGCGAGCAGGGCTGCGGTCGGCAGCGTGCGGGTCATGGCAGTCTCCTTTCGGCAAGCGCGGGGCCGATCTGGCGCGCGACATCGGCGGCCATGGCCTCGGCGGTGATGGTGGCGGGGAAGACCTGCCGCGTGCGCCCATCGGGCCCGAGCAGGTAGGTGAAGGAGGAGTGGTCGAGCAGGTAGGCGTCCGCGTCGCGCCCTTCGGCGACGCGGCGGTGGTAAACGCGGAAGGCGCGTGCGGCAGCGTCGGTCTGCGCCGGCGTGCCGGTCAGGCCGATCAGCGCCGGATGGAACAGGTCGGTGTAGTCGCGCAGCGACGCCGCGTCGTCGCGCTCGGGATCGACGGTCGCGAAGGCAAGCACGGTCTGCGCCTGGGCGGATGCGGGCAACAGCTCGTAGGCCTCGACCATCTTGGCGAGCTCGGTCGGGCAGACATCGGGGCAGTAGCGGTAGCCGAAATAGAGCAGCACGAAGCGGCCGCGCCAGGTCGCCTCCGTCACCGTCCCCCTATCCTCGTCGGTCAGCGCGAAGGGACCGCCGACCGTCGGGGCCGGGTCAAGCAGGGCCGACGGCGCATGTGCGCCGCCGAGCCACTGCATCGCCCCGAAGCCTGCGATCGCCAGCAGCATCACGCCGCCGGCGATCGCACCGAGGTTGCGCGCCATCGCGCGCGGTCCCGTCAGCGCGCGGCGGGCATCGGCCCCGACGCCTTCGACGCGCCGGAAGCGCCGAACACGGCCACGCGGTTCGGCTGCGCGACGACGGGGAAGTGCCGGACGACCTGGCGCGTTGTCGTGTCGATCACATGCACGACGTTGTCCACGTTGGACGGCACGACCAGGAAGCGCCCATCGCCGGACAGCGCATTGTCGCGATGCCCGTTATGTGCGCCGACGCGGATCGAGGGCAGCTGGCGCGGCTCGTTCGGCGTCGAGACATCCACTACCGCCACCGCATGGCTGCGCGTGGTCGCCGCGCCGAGGCTCGACAAGGGCAGGAACAGCGTGTCGCCGGCAAGCGTCGCGTAGCCGGTGCGCGCGCCGATCTCCCCCGTGCCGGCGAGGCTCCGCGTGCAGTCCGGCCCGTCCTTCAGGATCGGCAGCTCCGCCGCGATGCGGTCCGCGCGCGCGTCGATCAGCGCGAGCTGGCCGACCTGGCAGGCCGCGCCCGGCGCGCGGCTGTCGGCCTCGCGCGGGGCGTATTGCGGGCCGTAGAGCAGGCCGGCGGTGGGATGCACCGCGATCGCCGCGCCGCCCCAGCCGCGGGTGGCCGGCAGCAGGCGGAATGTCGGCGTCTCGGCGCGCATGTCGAGGCTGACGAAGGCGCCGACATTGTTGATGTTGTGGTAGCCGCGGCCCGTCACGTGATCGGTCGCCGCGCCGTGCGGCGCGGGGCGCACCCCCGCCTCGCCGCCGCGCGGATGGCAGGGCCGGCGGCCGTCGCGGCCATCGAGGCCGATGCCCTCGGCCGAGAGCGTGGCGACGATGCGGATATTGGCCGGATCGGCGAAGTCCAGCACCTGCAGCACGGCCTCGCAGTCGCCGATGTTGGAGACGGCGGCGCGGGCGCGGTCGGGGGCGAAGTTCAGCTTGTGATGGCCGGTGCCGAGCCGGATCTCGCCGACTGGGCGGAGGAAGGTCGGGCTGCCCGGCGTCGCATCCACGAACAGCGCGGAGCTGTCGGCGGCCGGCGTGAAGGGCGCGGTGCGCGCCTCGTCGCCGTCGTTCAGCGCGACGAAGAAGCGCCGTCCGTTCAGCATCGGCGAGAGATAGGCATGCACCGGCCGCGTGCCGCCGAGCGTTGAGGAAGGCAGCCGCGCCACCTCGGTCAGCGTGCGGGCATCCACCACCAGCACGGCGTTGCCGTCGCGGTGGTTCAGCAGGATGTGGCCGCTCTCCAGCGCGACCATGTCGGCCGAGATGCCGGGCGTGGCGAAGCGGGCGAGTTCATGGCCAGTGGCGAGGTCATAGGCGACGAGCGCGTCGCGGCCCGACACGAAAAGGCGATCCGCCGCCTCAGCGGGCAGGGATGTGGCAAGAAGCGGCACGCCGAGCGCGGCCGCGAGAAGCGAACGAGACATTCCCGGAATTCTCCTGGACACATGACGAAATCCCGCGCCGCGTGCGGCGCAGGGGACGGACAGGCGTCAGGAGAAGGTGGGTGGAGCCCGGGAGGCGTAGGGGGGCGCGCGGGCGCCAAGCGGCGGCAGCGCCTCGGGTGTCGCCTGCGGCGCGGCGGCGGGGCGCGAGACGGGCAGCGGAACACTGGCCGGCTCGGCCAGGACCAACTGCGGCAGGCCGTGGCAGGCCAGGCAGAAGCCGGCATGGTCGTGGCCAGACGGCGCGTCCTGGTCGGACGTGCCGCCGAGGTCCATCAGCACGATGCCTTCGGAGGTGCAGATCTCGACGTGGAAGGCCTTGTGCGCCGGTGCGGCCGCAAGACGCAGGCAATGCGCTGCGGCCAGGCCGCTCTGCAGGCAGAGCACCAGGGCAAGCAACAGCCTGAGGAGGCGCGCGCCGGGGCGGAACATCACGTTGCAAGTAGCCGACAGAGCTCCCCAAGGGCAACCGCCGAGGGGGGGCACGGTGCCCGTCCGGCCAGCCCAGCGTCGTCAATGGCATACGGCGGTGCTCCTTCCGCCCGGTGCTCCCGACATCCGCCGCCGGACACCGCCGCATCCCGCTCGCCCTTGTCTCGGTGCATCGCGTGGCAGGCGACCACCGCCGCGGTTCGAACTCCTCGGCGTCATCGCTGGCAAGCGCCACCGCCCAGAGAATTTCAGTTCCCGGTTCCCACCGCTGCTCCAGTCGGTCCTCTCCGAACCATTCTCCGCAGCACCGGGACCGCGCTGAGGCGCAGTGTTTCCGCGGTTTTCAGCGCACACCTTGAGGGTGCGCAGGCGGAACGAGGGCGCGTTTCGCTCTCTGGACGGCGAAGCCTCTCCGGACCTTGAGGGTTGGGCGATTCCGCCAACAAGGTCTATCTCATTGCTTCCGATAAGTTTTTGACGCCACGTCTCCGCTGCAATTCAGCATGTCCATCGCCTCATCGGTGGCCGGACAATGAGGACTAGTCTCCCTCCCCCGAGCTCCCCTAGCTGACCGGCCCCTCTTAGATCGCAGCCCGGCGACGATGAACCGGACCGCGCTCACAATCTATGGACACATAATCACGTCCGCTCGATAATCAGGGGGTGGATCGAGCGACGGAGCAGCGCTGTGATTTCGGTGAAGTGGTCCGTAGAGCGCGCGTAACGGCCGGCCTCACGCGAGAGGAGCTCGCCGAGAAAGGCGGAATCGACCGCAGCTACATCGGCGGCGTCGAGCGAGGCGAGCAGAACCCAACCTTTTTCGTCAAATGCAAGACCGCTGGAGGGCTGCATCTGCCCGTTCCCGACCTCGTCTCCGACGAAAAGATGCGACGGGGCGGAGGATAAGGTTGCTCCGCTTTCCAAACCCGGGCTCCACGATCGATAACTTTGTGCGAGTCTATGGCGCCGCGTTTGAGCGGCTCAACGGGCGCGTCGTCGACCTTGACGACATCGTGGAAGCCGTGGTCGCGGCCAACCTTGCGACTTCGTCTGGGTACATGGGCACAGAGGCGGTTGCGCGGTCCACGCGTGAGGACCGCAGCCGGGACCCGCTATTCAACCAGCTCAAAATGTATGCGGAGCTGTTCAGGATGCTGGGCTGGCTGCACCCAACGCCCGAGAGCAGCCTGAACTACACCTTCACGCTGCTCGGGAAGCAGCTGGTGGCGGCCGGTCGTGACTACTGGCCGCTGCTCGAAGAGTGCATCCTCGGCATTTCATTTCCCACGCCCATTCTTGCGGTAAAGGGCGAGTTCAACCTTCGCCCGTTCGCCTGCCTGCTCAGGGTCATGGTCGCGGCAGGTGGCTACTTGGCGCGTGACGAGATGATCGTCGGGCCGCTGAGCGCTTCGGATGACCGTGGCCCGCGGGCGGTGGAAGAGATTGCAGATAAGGTGATGGCAGCGCGCAAGAGTCAGGCGGCAAGCAAGGCCGCTTTGGCTGCGGTCGCCGAGCTGCGGCGAACCCAGGTCAACACCCTCCACAACTACACCCGCTGGCCAATCGCCGTGCTCAGGGACTCGGGCTGGGCCGAGGAGGCTAACGTCAGCTACCGGGATGGTCGGAAGTACCGTGCCTGGGCGTTGACGGCGAAAGGCCAGGCGGTCGCGGCAAGGGTGTCTGCGTCCCTCGACCTACGGGCAGCCGACGCCGAGAGGATGACGCCTGACGAACGCAACGCGGTAGCGCTGCTTGCCCACTACCAGATGCTGGACCGAGCCGGGTTTGACGTTACCCCGGTGGCCGAGCGCGTCGCGGCCGCAAAGGCGGTCGCGCTGCCGGTGCTGGCGCGACGGGGCATGAGGGGGAACGGTCTGCTGTTCTCGCCGTTCCAGGCGCTGTCCCTGCCTCACATCGCGGCGGTGTTCCCTGCTGGAGCGACTGCCCCACGCGTCGAACGCGGCGCCGGCACTGTTGGTGTGGCGGGGCGGGACGATCGGTCGCACCTTTTCGTGGCGCCGCGCTTGGTAGCCGCGCGCGGCGCGACTGAGCCGCAGGCCGAGGCGGTCCGCGCCGAGCTTGTCGCCCTTCTCAAGCGGCACAAGACGCCGGCCCGGGCCGCGGCTGCGTTCGCTGAGGCGCACGCCGGCGACACGCAGGCCGAGTTCTACCCTCTCGTGACCTTTCTGTTCCGCATCCTCGGCTTCAGGAGCGAGCATTCGCGCGCGGGCGTCAATTACCAGCGCTGGGACGCTTGCGTGTGGGTCGGCGAGGCGGCGCTACCGGTCGAGATCAAGTCCCCGACGGAGGAGGTATTCCTCTCCACGAAGGCGGTCCGCCAAGCGCTGGAGAACAAGGTCATCCTCCTCTCGCGCGGTGGCCTCACGACAAGGCGCGAGCTGACCAGCTTGGTCGTCGGATACCAGCTACCGAACGAGCGGGGCGAGATGTCTACCCTCATCGATGACGTGTTCAAGGCCTACGGCCTCCGGCTCGGCGTCATAGACATAACCGCCCTGGCTCACCTAACCGCGCGCGCCATCGCGGAGGGCGTGACAATCGACGGCGACCAGCTGAGCCAGCTCCGGGGCTTCCTCGATGTCTGAGTTTGTCCTCCACAAGGGGCGGAGGCCCGCAAGGGGCTTCGCCCGGCACTACGGCTCGGACGTCCGGGAGGTAGCGTTCAGCGCCGGCGGCCCGACATTGGTCCGGCTAATGGACGGCCGAGAGGGGCGGGGCAGCTGCCTGGGATGCGGCAAGGCGCCCTGCATGGAGAAGGATCCCAGCGAGCTGGTGCTTGCCGGCGAGCTGGACTCCTACCCCGGAGACCCAAACCTCGACGTTTGCCCAACGCGAGCCGTCGTCTGGAATCGGGACGGCACGGCGGTGGCCATCACGGATAACTGCATTGGCTGCGGCCTTTGCGTCGCGCGCTGCCCCTACGGCGCGATCCACCTGGCGGGCGGGGAGATTGCGCGGGTCGAGACGGCTGACCCGGATCGCCTAGTCACGCGCGGCCGGACAGAGGGCGCGCATCCAGAGCCGACGAGGACGGGCGCCTTGGCAGCGCTCGACGCGCCGGCAGCAACCGAGCTGCCCGCCGCGGTCAGCACGCTGCAAGACGCGCGGGCGGCCCTCCTCGTGCGCAATCTCCTGCACGAGGTGGGCGTGAACGCGCGTGTTCGCCGGCGAGGCGACACGAACATGCGGATTGATGCCGTTGGTCAGTCGCGCAATGGTCGGCCCTTCGTAGCAGAGATAGAGCTGACCCCGGCCGTGCTGGAGTCCCCGCGCGCGCTGCTGGAGGACGTCGCGGTCCTGCATTCTCGCTACGGCTTCTCGGTCACCGATATCGACCCGCTGAGCGTGGTCTTGGTCCTCCCGAACGTGCGCTCGGAGTACTACCGCGTCATCCGCGACATCGAGCGCGTGCTGAACGTGCGGTGCCGAACGATCACGCTCGGCGCCTTAGTGGCGTTGCTATGGACAGGCACGCGCCTGGACGGCTTCCAGAACGCCGCCTTTGCCGTCGGGGATAGCGGGGTCGATCTGGAGGCTGGGCTCGGGATCCCGCGCGCCCTGCTGCGCGAGCCCTACGCCGGCGCCTTCAGGCCGGCAGGCTGAGGAGGTCGCCCTCCAACGCCTGCCGCGTTATCGCCACGCGCTCGCGCGCCAGCTCGACGTACTTGGGGTTCAGCTCGAACCCCACGAAGCCACGTCCCTCCATGACGGCCGCGACACATTCGCTGCCGCTGCCCACGAACGGTACCAACACGGTGTCGCCCGGGCTTGAGAAGTGCTTTACCAGCCGGCGCGAGATGCTAAGTGGCTTCTGCGTCGGATGGTCCACCTTCTCGTCGCGGAAGCGCCGCCCCGCCAGCGTCGGGAAGGACCAGACGTCGCTGGCCATGCGGCCCTCGGGATTCGGCTCCCAGACCTTCCCGTTCTTGACGATCTTGTGCTTCAGCCGCTCCTGGCTTTTGTACGGCTCTCGAATGGGGGTGAAGATGTAGCGGTCCGTCTTGGAGAACCAGAGGAGCGGCTCGTAGTTGGCGTTAAGCGTCCGCTTCCCGTAGCCCGCGAATCCATTCTCGTAGTGCCAGATGATCTGACGCCGGTAGATCAGCCCCAGCTCGTACATCATGCACTGCACCCAGCACATGTGGTGGTGGATGCCGTAAACGAAGATGTTTCCCTCGTCTGAAAGGAGGCGGTTGGCCTCCTTCAGCCAGTTCCTCGTCCACTCGCGCCACTCCGCCTTGCGCTCCGTCTCCTTCCAGGGACCGAAGTCCTTGTTCAGGTTGTATGGGGGGTCGGCGACGATGAGGTTGAACGACCCGGCCGGGAGCTGCTTCATCCCCTCGATGCAGTCGCCCAGCACGATTTCTTCGCGCGCCATCACTTGGGCTTCTGAAGGATTAGGATGTACTGGTTGTGGATATTCGGCACGTACGAGTAGGGATAGCCGTACGGGAATACCTTCTTGTGCCGCTGGTAGAGGACTTTCAAGCCGCGCATCTCTAGCCCGCGTGGCTCCAGCGCCCGTGCTAGGTCAGCGTGGAACATGATGTACTTCGCCTTGTCGCGGAAATCACTGACGACGACGCACATGTACTTGCCGCGCCTTAGCGTCCTGCCGCTCTCCCCTAGGATCGCGGCAAGCTCACTCAGGAACTCCTCGTAGCTCTCGATGCGCGCCAGGTCGCGCTCGTCCTCGCCGTAGTCCTTGGCGAACCCCTTCTCCAAACGCTCCTGCCTCACCTTGTGGTCTTCCTTCTTCAGGATCGACCAGTACGGCGGGCTGGTGACGACGAAGTCGACGCTCTCGCTGGGGATGTTAGGGAGGTGCTCGCGCGCATCGCCTTCCAGGACCGTCTGACTCCCGACTGCGGCGAACATGTCGCGTACCTCGGTGCGCAGGCGCTGCCGTGCGAGGTCTGCGAAGGTTGGGTTCAGCTCAATGCCGATGCCGTTGCGCCCATCGATGGCGCAGGCTTTCAGCGTCGAGCCGACCCCAACGAAAGGATCGAGAACAGTCGCCCCCCGCTTCGTGAAGAAGCGAACCAGGCGTCCGACGTCGGTGAACGAGAAGGGGGCAGGATGCTGGCGCTCAATTTGAGCGTCGGGATGGTTGGCGCCGAGGCCTCTCTGGTTCCAGACCGAGACAGTCTCCGGTATCCACTCGCGGGCGGTCAGGTCGTTAAGTTGGTTGCGAGGATCTACCGTCCTCGGCAGGTCCTCGCCCCCGACCTCTATCTCGGTCGCGTCCTCGTCGACGTCATCAACAAGGGGCTTAGCTTTAGCGGCTCGCATGGCTTCCCTCAATTTTACTCTTCAACCGCTCAAGCTCTGCACGGTCATATACTCTGTATCTGTTCATAGGGTGACGGCGCGGCTTCAGCTTCCCGGTGCGATCCCAATTCCGCAGCGTCGACGCGGAAACCCCGAGGAGCCGAGCGGCTTGGGCTATTGTAAGGAACGGGCGCGGCTCCGAATCGGGCTGCATGACACCGAAAGTTTGCCAAGCATGGGCAAACGTTGTCAACTCGGAGTGCCTGAAGTGTGCCCTCAGGGTGGCAATGAGCGTCGAGTGTTAGGGGCTGTGCGCCACGCCGCCCACGCTACCGGCCAGCTCTCAATCATTGTCGAACTCCAATGCGGTGCGCTGTTCAGCCCAGGTCGTGGGGAACGAACCCATGAGCCGCGGCAATGTCACCTCTTCCGGCTGCTGCCCATCGAGAATGGCCTGGACGATCCCCGGCGCGAGCAGGGTCAGCCGCAGCAGGCAGCCCAAGGAACCTCGCTCGATTCGCTCCGCCGCAGCCATCTCGCTGATCGAGGCGTAGCGCCTCTCGTCCAGCAGCCGCTGGTACCGGAACGCCCGCGCCAATGCCTTTATCAGCGCCGGATCGGCCCGCGCCGGGAGCGCCGCCTCGGTGCCGTCCCGCACCGGGGTTACACCTCCTCCGCCCCGGCCGGCGCCGGATGACAAGCGGCACCCGGACCGTGATGCTGGTAGCGGTCGTCACGCGGCGGCCCTCAGCGCCTCGGGCACGATGGCGGTGAGGTCTCGGACGGGGCCGGCCAGCCCCTCGACGCAGAGGCAGACGTCGGCTCCTGCGGGCGACACCACCCGCTCCACCAGGCCTACGCTGGTAACCGATCCGTACTCGGTTCCACGGTCGCCTCTCAGGAGGGAGTTAGGAATCGCCCTTCCGTGCTGTTGGGAATCCCCCTCGGCCCCTTCACACCGGCAGGGGCGCCATGCGGTAGCCCTGTTACACGGATCCGCGCTGATGGCGATCTGGAAGCATCCCGGGGCGCCGGACAATGACCACAGCCTTAACCCGCGCATCCCGCTGCAGGATGGCGGTACGCAGGCTATCATGGCGCTCGGGCCGAGGCGCGTCGCAATCATCGTAGATGTAGACAACCATCTGGTCGAAGCGCGCCGGGTCAGAGAAGTAGAGTCCGATATCGCCGGCGATCTGCTCCTCGATCGCGCGAAAGTCCGTCGAGGCGCGCAGCATCTTCACCTCGATGATGAGCTTCAAGTTGAGGATCCCGAAATCGTAGCGCGGCTGCTTCAGACCGAAGCCAGGCAGGTACTGCTCATCACGCAGCTGATCGCCGAAAGCAGGATAAAGCATCGCCCACAGGAAAGCCTGCACATGGGCCTCGCTGTCGATAAGCCAGCGCGCCGGCGCCGCGTCCCGGCGGCTGGCCCTTTCGTCCCAGACCCAGCGCTTAAGGGCACCCTGGGTGCGCTCAAGCAGATCGACCACGCGGTCAACATCGGGCACCAGCTCCAGCACCGCCGCCTGCACCAGAGCGTTGGCGGCGACAAGCCAAACCACGCTACGCTCCAGTTCCCCTGCTATAGGGCAGGGCTCGCTCAGCAGCCGGGCAAACAGGCTTTGTTGCGCCGCACGCGCGGGATGGCCGGCGCTGTGGAAGCAGGCTGGCCAGACGCGCCGCAGGCATAAATCGAGAGCGAAGGCATCGAAGTCGTCGGTTTCGACGTCAGCGCGCAGCCGGCCGCGTCTGTCGAGCCGATCGGCGGCGAGGGCGCGAGCACGTCGGGTCCAGTCCGGCCCGGATGCTGGGCCGTCGGCGATCGCAATCAGCCACGCCACGGCGTCGGCGACGGCACGCCCCTCGGCCATAAGGCGGGAGAGGCCCTCGGCAATGCCGAGCAGCGCGATGTCGTCACCGACCAACTGGTCGCGACCGGCTTTGGGCCGTCCGCGGATGCGCTCGACCGCACTCAGGAAGCCATCGAGCACCGTTTCAGGTAACGGCCCCGCGGCGCCGAGCAGGAAGCCCGCGAAGGCCACGTCGGGGATGCCGCCATAGGCGGCATCCGCCAGCGCCTGTTCGATCAGCGCCGGCGCGTCATCGGGCGCCGCCCCCTGCAGGCGGCGGGCGAAGCCACGCGAAGCGGCGCCGGCACTCGGTTCGGACATCGCCGCGACCGTGCGGAGCTCGGCGAGGCGGGGGGCGAGCAGGAATGTGGGGGTCAGAGGAACCACAGGCTATGCCGCAGCGAACCGACGGTCAGGACATCGCAGCGCCACTCCGGCACCAGCCGGAGATTGCCCAGCGCCCGGGCGATGAGGCGGGAGTAGAGGATGGTCACCGGCTCCTCGGCCGGGAAGAAGCTGCGCCAGCACAGGTACGAGAAGTGGAAGACCTGACGGGCGAGATAGGTCAGGTCGGTAAAGTCCGACTCCGGATGCAACTCGATTAGCAGAGGACGAGGCAGCCCCTGAGCATCGGCTTTCACCTCATCGGCGCCGACTAGCTGGAGCAGCGCCGCCCGAGCGCTCAGCTGGCGACACTGGCCGCGGCGGGGCACCCCCACGCCTTTCAGGCCCCTCCGGCCGCCGGGCATGTGATACTCGATGCCGGTCTGCCGGGGATCGAACAGGAAGAAATCGTGGTGGCGTGATATGTCGAGAAAAGCGAACTCCACCTGGTGCCGCCCAGCGACCAAGTCCCGGACCAACGCCTTGATCGCATCGATCTCGCGGTGCTTCAGCGGCTTGTAGACATGGAACACCAGCCGGACGTGATCGCCCACCTGCCAGTTGTTCTGCTCGCGCACGAAGCGGATGGTGCTGGTTAGGCTCTCTAGAAGCGCCACAGCATAGTCCTCGAACGCGACTTCGCGAGTCTGCCCCCATACGAGATAGCGGCCATCGGCCTGAAACAGGGTGGTAAGTCCGACATAGCGCGCCTTGGGACCAAGCCGCCCTTCTCCCACCTCGCTGGCACCGAGGCCGATGACCAGTTCATGCGAGGCCGGCGCCCGGGTGGACATCACGAACGGCGTTCCGCCGAGCTTGGCATAGCTGGCTAGAGCCAAGTTGTTGAGTATGTAGGGTAGATTACGGTCCGACGCCTCGATGGTTTCCGCTTTGATGCTCTGCACCGGCACGCCGGCCGCCATAAACAGGGCTTTGGCGGCCAGATACGGATTGTCGGCTGCGGGCAGGGTCCAGTAGCTCGCCCGTGTCTGCACCAGGGCAAGATCAGGGCGCTGGGGCAGGCGCTGCAGCAGCCGGGCGATGGCACGGCGATATTCCTCTGCCTGGGGTGCCGCGACGTCCTCAATCTGGAACCGGATGCGCTGCAGGCGGAACTTGCCAATCAGCCCGCCCTGGAACGGGTTGTCGGGCGGCTGGGCCCGCGACTTGTTGGCACGCTGCCACAGCGCTTCATCGAAGCCGCTGCGCAGCGTCTGGAGCCGTTGCTCGGTGCGCCCGCGCTGGGTTCGCTCGCAGATCACGGCAACGACCGGCTCGTTGCGCTCTTGCTGGATATACTGGTAGGGGCCGAAGCGCCTGATGCCGGCGTCGGCCTGCGAGCCGGTCTCGCGCCCTTGCGGGCCGAACAGAAGGCCCGGCCGGCTCACGGTGATCTCCGCGGGGAAGGCCGGGTCGCCCAACTGGAGCAGCGTGCCGATCGTTGCCTTTAGCCCGCCAGTGAAGGTCAGCGGCAGAACCCGGCTGGTTTCTTCAAGGACCCGCGCGATGTGCTGGAGCTTGTCGGCGGCAGTGACATAGGGCTGGCGCCGCCGCTGAAGCCCGCCAAGGATGCGGTCGGCGGCGGTCGGGTAGAAGAGCCGGACGACCTTCTCCAGGGTTTCCTGCCGGGGTTCGAGGACGACCTCGCCGGCATCCACCGGGCCGTCCAGTTCAGCATCGGTGAGGTGCAGCCGTCCGTTCTCGACGGCAGCAACGCAGCCGATGGTCTCCAGCCTGGGCCGCAATCCCTCGTTGTCGCCTTCCTGACGGCAGACATAGAGCCCGCACGGGTCAAGCCCGGCCCTGATCAACACGGCAACCGGGATGGCGATGTCGTTGGAAGTGCCGATGTCGAGTAGCAGGGCGAGGTAAGGCGCAGCCCCGTCCTGTGCCGGCTGCACCACGCGGGTATCGAAGCTGTGGCGCACCAGCACCTCAATACCGGGCGTGGGATCGAGGCCGATCTCGCGTATCGCGGCCGAGAGCAGGGCGGCCTTGCGACTGCTACCCCAGCACTGCAGCGGCCTGGCTCGCCGCAGGATGGTGCGTCGGCCGACAAGCCAGCCGAACAGCGCCTGCTGCACGGCCTTGCCCACCAGCAGCAGGTGCTCAGCCACCGGAACGTCGCTGGCCTCGCCGAGGACGGCGACATCGGCGGCGAGACCAATGTTGAGGATCGCGCCGATCCGGCTGTCGAACCTGAAGGCATGCTGGGGGTGCGCCTCGCGCAAGGCGCGGTACTGCTCCTCATCCTGGTAGGGCAGCCGTCCCACTCGCATGGTCGTGGCCGAAAAGCCGATTGGGGCAAGGTTGAGCGTTAGTACCTCGCGCAACATCGGCGTATCAGCCTGGATGGGGTCCGACGACGGCCGCATCTTGACCGATTCAGCATAAGCCATGTGGCACACGCATAATGTGGGGTGGATCAAGCTAGTGGTTTGATCGATGTTGATGATTCCCTTGGTGGCCTAGACCTGCGAGTCTGGGCGCATGAGGGAAGGCGTTGAGGTCCGGCTCCGTCCGGGCGACCGAGAGCGGCTCGAAGGCGTGGTCTCCGACCGCAAGAGCCCGCAGCACCATGTCTGGCGGGCACGGATCGTGTTGCTGACCGCGGACGGCGTGGGGACGATGGCGATCCGCGCGGCGACCGGCAAAGGCAAACCCACGATCTGGCGTTGGCAGGCGCGCTACATGCAAGACGGCGCCGACGGCCTGTTCCGGGACGCCCCGCGA
>NZ_AUDH01000041.1:0-4941 GCF_000425365.1 Rubritepida flocculans DSM 14296
ATGGCGGGCCGATGGTGCGCATCCACATCGGCCTCGAGGATGTGGCGGACCTGATCGCCGATCTCCAGCAAGGGCTGGCCGCGCTGGGGTGAGGCGAGCCGGATGGCTGGGCGGACGTGTTATCCGGCCGGCATGTCGTGCCGCGCGTATCATGCGCCCGTGCCCCGCCGACGCGGCGGCGGCGGGGCGACATCCGTAGGCGCCGCGTTCGCGGCGCCGCGCAGGGCCATACGCGCGAGATAGGCGACCGTCTCCGCCAGCAGACGTTCGTCGTCCTTCGTGCTGCGCACGGCGGCGACGGGATGCCGGGCCCGGACGAAGGCGGCGACGTCCTCGGCCAGTTCGGGCGCCTCGTCGAGCAGATCGGCGTCGGGCAACGAGGCGATCATCCCCGTCTCCTGCAGGAAGCCGAGCACCTTGCGCGGATCGAACAAGCCGAGGCTCGTGGTCAGCCCACCGCGCGGATCCCCGAGCAGGCGGATGTCGTCGAAGACATGCAGCCGCGCGGCCTTCGACCCGAGGGAGTCGCGGCCGAGATGCGATCCGGGCCGGCGGTTCAGCACCGCGATCTCCGCCCGCACGGGCGGGAGGATGTCGAAGAGGTGGATGGCGCTGCCCTCCGAGAAGACGATCTTCTCCGCATGGACATAGGCGTTCGCCTGATCGGCTATCGGCACGGTCTCGGGCCTGAACTCGGCGTAGCCGAGCTGCGTGAGCTGCCGCAGCAGCCAGTTTTCGCCCACGCAGCGCCCATGCCCGGCGCCCAGATGCCCGCGCAGCACCGCAAGCCGCCGCGGGAAGCGGGGCGGTGCATCGAGGAGCTGCGCGAGCCTGCGGCGCAGGAAGGCGACATAGGCCGGCGCAGGGGGGCAGTGCAGCATCTTGCCCTGCTCGGCCACCACCAGGCGCTCGATCCGCGCGGGGCCCTCCAGCACGCGCCAGTCGCGCACGCCCATCAGGGCCATGATCTGCCCAAGGAAGCCGGGCGGCGAGCGCCCCTCGGTGGCGATGAACGCCACCGGCGCATCGCGCCACTCGGGCAACTCCGTCACCCAGAGGCGATGCACGAACTCCGAGATGAAATGGCCGAAGGAATGCCAGACCGGGCCGCCATAGACGAAAGTTCCGGGGATCAGCGGGGCGTCAGACGGCACGGAGGGAGCCGGCACGCCCATATTGGTCGCGCGCCCGCCCGTGCAGTCATAGACCCAGGGCGGCGCATCCGGCGGGAAGCAGAGCCCGGGGCGCAGCGGAAGCTGCCGCCGCCCCACCGCGTCCGGGAGGTTGCGGGTGACGCCGATCCCCTCGAACACCGTCACGCGCTCGGCGAAGGGGCCCACCTGCCGGGCCTGCGCCGCCGCCGCGGCGGCCGGGCGAGAGGCGGGACGGGCCGCCTTGCCCGCCGCCGTCATCGTGCTGCGCGCCGTCTCGTCCATGCCGCCGCCCCGTCGTCCCTGTTCCAGCCCCGTGCCTGGTCGGGAAGCTATCCTTCCTGTCTTCGTGGCGAAACCCGCCGTCACAGGCGCTCACATTGCGAGAGGGTCGGGCCACCGCGTCCATGGTATAGAGTGGGGTCATGACCTCCCGTCCTCATATCGCGGCGATCCGCTTCGGGCTGGGCCTGCGGCTGGGTGAAGCGGCCCCGCGAGATCCGGAATCCTGGCTCCTGGGCCAGCTCTCCCGGGCCGATGCCCCGCTCGCCGGGCCCAGCGGCGCGGAGGCCCTTCGCGTCCTCGACGAGCCGGCGCGGACACGTCAACTCCGGCTCGCCCTGCAAGCGCCCGCTGCCAGCGAAGGCCGGCGGGTGACGCAGGAGGTGGCCCGCGCTCGGCTGGAGGCCCAGGGGATGCAACTCCCGCCCCGCGCCGCGCCGGGAGATCCCGCGACGGCAGAGCCCCTGGCCGTGATGCTGCGGGCGGACGCCCTTGCCTGGGCGGAGCATCGCCTCGCCTCCACAACTCCGTTCGCCGACCGGCTGGCGGATTTCTGGGCGAACCACTTCACGGTGAGCCGGCGCAAGGTCACCGTCGGAGGGCTGGCGGGGCCCTTCGAGCGCGAGGCCATCCGCCCGCATCTCAACGGCCGCTTCGCCGACATGCTGCTGGCCGCGACGCGGCATCCGGCCATGCTGCTCTACCTCGACAACGTGGATTCGATCGGCCCCAACAGCCCGGAAGGGCGGCGCAGCGGGCGCGGGCTGAACGAGAACCTCGCCCGCGAGGTGCTGGAACTGCACACCCTCTCGCGCGAGGGCGGCTACACCCAGCAGGACGTGCAGGAGTTGGCGAAGATCCTCACCGGCTGGTCGGTGCGTCGAACGGGCGAACCGCACGGGTTTCTCTGGCGCGAAGACGCGCACGAGCCGGGAACCAAGACGCTGCTTGGCCGTCGTTTCGCCGAAGGTGCCGGCAGCCAGGAGGAGGCGCTGTGTCTGCTCGCCACCCACCCTGCCACCTACCGGCACCTCGCGCTGAAGCTCGCGCGGCATTTCGTGGCGGACGAGCCGCCCGCCCGCGCCGTGGCCGCGCTGGAGGAGACGCTCCGCCGCACCGAGGGGGATCTCGCAGCGGTGCATCGCCGCCTCGTCACCCTGCCCGACGCCTGGGAGGCTGCGGGCGCGAAGTTCCGCACCCCGCGCGATCTCGTTCTCGCCGCCGGGCGGGCGGTGGGGCTGGAGCGGGGCCAGCCCATTCTCTCGGGGATGGGCGAGCTCGGCCAGCCGCTCTGGCAGGCCCGGCAGCCGGATGGCTGGCCCGACAGGATGCAGGACTGGGCGGGGCCGGAAGCCCTGATGCGCCGGGCGGACTGGGCCTACACCTTCACAGGACGCCTCGGCCGGGTGGATCTGTCCGCTGCGGCCGAGGCTGCGCTCGGCCCGCTGGGCCGCGCCGAGACGCTGCAAGCCATGCGGCGGGCCGGCTCCGTGCGCGACGCGCTGACCCTTCTCCTCTGCAGCCCGGAGTTCCAGTTCCGATGAGCGCCTCCCCACCGCACGCCAGCTTCCGGGTCACGCGCCGCAGCCTGCTGCTCGGGCTGGGCGCGACGCTGACGGTCGGCCATTCGCGCATCGCCTTCGCCCAGGCGCCGGGCGAGCGTCGTTGCGTTGTGATCCTGCTGCGCGGCGGGCTCGACGGGCTGCATGTGGTGGCCCCTTATGGCGACCCGCACCATGCGTCGCTGCGCAGGTCCATCGCGCTCGCGGAGCCGGGGCGGGAGGGAGGACTGCTCGATCTCGGCGGCTATTTCGGGCTGCATCCCGCCCTGGGGCGGCTGCATGAGATGTTCCGACAGGGCGAGGCGGTGTTCCTGCACGCACTGGCCGCACCGCATCGCAGCCGTTCGCACTTCGAGGCTCAGGATCTTCTGGAGGGCGGCGGCGAGCGGCTGATGGCCTCGGGCTGGCTGAACCGGGCCCTGCAGGCGATGCCGATGACCGGGCCGGTGCGGCCCGGCCTCGCGGTGGGCACGGGTGTGCCGCTCCTGCTGCGGGGCCCCGCGCCGGTCGGCGCCTACTCGCCCGCCGGCCTCGATCGGCCCTCGCCGGACCTGATGTATCGCCTCGCCGCCTTGCACGACGCGGAGCCTCGTCTGAACACCGCCTTCCGGGAGGGCATGCGGGCGCGCGGCTTCGCCGAACAGACCCTGGGGGCGGGAGAGCGCGAGCAAGAGCGCGACAGTTTTCCCCGCTTGGCCGCTGCGGCCGGCCGCTTGCTGGCTGAGCCGCGGGGACCGCGCATCGCCGCCCTCGACCTTGGCGGCTGGGACACCCACGCCCTGCAGGGGCCGCGCATCGTCCCGCCGCTGCGGGCGCTGGATGCCGGGCTCGCGGCGCTGCGCGCCGCTCTGGGCGAGCATTGGGCGCAGACCGCCGTTCTCGTCGTGACGGAGTTCGGACGGACGGCCCGCGTGAACGGCAATGCCGGCACGGACCATGGCACCGCCGGAGTGGCCTTCCTGCTGGGCGGCAGCGTGGCCGGCGGGCGAGTGCTGGCCGATTGGCCCGGGCTTGCGCCCACGGACCTCTTCGAGGGGCGCGACCTCATGCCCACTGGGGATGTTCGCGCGGTGGCGAAGGCCGTCCTGGCGGAGCACCTTCGCCTTCTGCCGCAGGCCGTCGCCCAGGCCTTCCCGGGCAGCGACACGACGCCGCCCATGGCAGGGTTGTTTCGCGGCTGAGGCCTGCAACATGGCGCGGCCGGTCTGCTTGCCGCAGCGGCCGCTGAACATGATGTATCATACGCAGCGGACTATCGATTGACCTGTCGAGCCCACTCGAAATCGGTCAGCGATCGGATGCGTCCAGTCTCGGCGATGAGGCTGTTCCAGGCTGCGCAGCAGGCGTCGACGATGGCTCGTGTGCCGGGAAACAGCCGGCCAGAAAGGTAGCGGTCGCGCAGGTACTGCCAGACCTTCTCGATGGCGTTCAGCTCGGGCGAGTAGGGCGGCAGGTGCACGAGGGTGATGTTCGGCGGCACCCGCAGGTCGTTCGCAGTGTGCCAGCCGGCGTTGTCGATCAGCATGGCGGCGTGCGTGCCGGCCGGCAGTTGCGAGGCGACCTCCTCGAGCAGCAGGTTCATCGCCGCGACCGAGACGCGGGTCAGCACCAGCGCGGCACCGGTGTCGCGCGCGGGGCAGACCGCACCAAAGATGCAGGCCGACCGATAGCGCTGATCCTTGACCATCCGCGGCCGCATGCCGCGCTGGAACCAGCGGCGGACCGTGCGGCCCTTCTGGCCTACTCGTTGGACGTATACGTCCAACCGTCCTGGAACCAGACCTCGATGCGCTCGGCCTCGGGGTGGTCGGCCGCGATCTGCGCCAGCGCCGCGGCGAAGCCCTTTTCTTGAATGCCTCCTGGGCGGCGCGGTCCGTCTCGGCGTGCCGCGGCCGCGGCGTCTGCCAGGACAGGCCGAGGGCGCGCATCAGCCGGCCCATCCCGGT
>NZ_AUDH01000041.1:4951-15023 GCF_000425365.1 Rubritepida flocculans DSM 14296
ATGGCGGGCCGATGGTGCGCATCCACATCGGCCTCGAGGATGTGGCGGACCTGATCGCCGATCTCCAGCAAGGGCTGGCCGCGCTGGGGTAATACGGTCGGCATGTGATGCCGACCGTATCATACCAGCGGCCGCTGATCTGGATTCCTCAGGAGGCGGAGCGGCCGCTGGTATGCCTTTATTTTGGCGCGCAGCCGCCACACCAACCCTGCGCGCGATACGGTCGGCATGTCATGCCGACCGTATCACTCCCGCGCATGCCCGAAGCCCTGCCGCAGCCAGGCGATGAGCGGCGCCCGGCGCGGCGGGCGCTGGGCGGCGCGGGCGGCGGGCAGCGCCTCCCCCTCGGGGGCGGCGAGGACGATGCGCTCCGCCCCCTCCGGCGCGGGGGCGGCCATCACCACCACGGCCCGCGGCAGGGCGGCGCGCAACAGCGCGATCAGCCGGCGCAACTCCTCCGCCTCCAGCACCGAGAGCCCCTCGCCCACCAGCACCAGCGCGGGCCGGCTCAGCAGCAGCCGCGCGAAGGCGAGGCGCAGGCGTTCGGGCTCCTCCAGGCTCGCGGACCAGTTCGCCGTCTCGTCCAGCCGCGGCGCCAGCGCCCCGAGCCCGACGCCCTCCAGCGCCGCCACCAGGGCCGGGCGGGGAACCTCGCCCGTGGGGTCGAGCAGCCGCGCGAGCGCGGCTTCCGGCAGCCAGGCCGGGCGCGACCACAGCGCGCAGGCCTCGGGCGGCGGGCCGGCGACCCGCCCCCGCCCCCAGGGCCAGAGGCCGGCCAGCGCGGCCAGCAACGCGGCGGTGGCGGGGGGCGGCCCCTCCAGCCCCGCCAGCGCCCCGGGCGGCAGCGAGAAGGAGACGGGGCCAGCCAGCGGCGCGCCCGAGGCGGCGCAGAGCGCGAGCCCCTCCGCCGCCACCCCGCCCTCTTCGGCGCTGCGCGCGATCCCGCCCTCCGGCCCCGCCCCGGCCGCGGCCTCCGCCAGGGCCAGGAGCCGGTCGGCCGAGGCGTGCCATTCCGCGAGCCGCGCCGTGTTGTCCACCGGCCAGGAAAGGGCCGAGACCGCCTGCTGGAAGCCCTGGCCGATCTGCACCAGCACGCCGAGTGAAATCTCCCCCGCGAGGTAGCGCGGGGCGGAGACGAGCAGCGGCAGCACCGGCGCGATGCTGGTGTAGGCGGACTGGAAGCCGAGCAGGTTGCGCAGCCCCGCCGTCTGCCGCCGCCAGGCCTCGCCCAGCGCGGCGAAGCGCGTCTGCGCGCCCCCGCGCGCCTCGGCCTCGCCGCGGGCGAGCGCCAGCGCCTCCGCCTCGTCCCGCGCGCGCACCAGCGCCGAGCGCAGCTCCGCCTCCGCGCGCTGGCGGCCCTCGGTGGCCTGGGCGAGCGGCCGGCCCAGCGCGAAGGCCGCCGCCGCCCCGGCGAGGGCGTATAGCAGCGCGAGCCAGACCATGTGCCCCGGCACCGGCACGCCCAGCACGCTCACCTCGCCCGAGAGCGCCCAGAGCAGCCCCACGAAGGCGCCGAGCAGCATGAGGGCGTAGAGCAGCGTCGCCAGCAGCTCCACCGCATGCTCGGTGGCGATGCGGATGTCCTCGGCGATGCGCCCGTCCGGGTTGTCGGGCGCGTCCGCGAGCTGGGCGAGCCGCCATTGCCGCCCCTCGGCCAGCCAGGCCTCCAGCAGCCGCGCCGTCAGCGCCCGCCGCCAGCCGAGCGCGAGGCCGCGCCGCGCCTCCAGATGCGCGGCGTTGCTCACCACCACCGCGAGCAGCAGCGCGCCGAAAATGCCCACCGCCCCCCACAGCCCCGCCGCGTCGCGACCCTCCAGCGCGTCGAAGAGCCGCGCGTTCCAGAAGCTGAGCGCGACGACGAGCAGCACCTGCACCGCCGTGAGCAGCACGAGCAGGGCGAGGGCGGCGAGGGTGCGCCGGCGCAGCAGCCAGGGCCGCGAGAGGCCGAGGAAGCCGCGCAGCGCCGAGGCGTGCGCCCCCTGCCCGTTCATCCCCGCACGGCCACGCCGGCCGCCTCCAGCGCGCGCCAGGCCGCCTCGCCATCGGGCGCGAAGCGGAGGAGGTCGAGGTCCGCGCGCTCGATCATGTCGGCCTCGACCAGCTTCTCCCAGGCGATCGCGCCGCGCCAGAAGGCCTCGTCCACCAGCACGACGGGCACGGGGCCCATCCGTCCGGTCTGGCGCAGGGTGAGGATCTCGAACAGCTCGTCCAGCGTGCCGAAGCCGCCGGGGAAGACCACCAGCGCCCGCGCGCGCATGGCGAGATGCAGCTTGCGGATGGCGAAGTAGTGGAACTGGAAGGTCAGCTCCCGCGTGGTGTAGCGGTTGGGCGCCTGCTCGCGCGGCAGGCGGATGTTGAAGCCGATGGCGGGCGCGCCGGCCTCGCGCGCGCCGCGGCAGGCGGCCTCCATGATGCCCGGCCCGCCCCCGGTGGCGATCACGTTGTCGCGCCAGCCGCCCACGGGATGCAGCGCGCCGCCGGCTTCGGAGGCGAGGCGGCCGAATCGCCGCGCCTCGGCATACCAGCGCGGCTGCGCGCCCGGCCCGTCCTCGCGCACGCGCGAACTGCCGAAGACGACGAGGGTGGAGCGGATGCCCGCGGCGCGCAGCGCCTCCTCGGCCTTCAACTGCTCGAGCTGCAGCCGCACGCCGCGCGCGGCGGGGCTGCGCAGGAACTCGTGATCCAGCAGCGCGAGGCGATAGCTCGGCCAGTCCTTCGCGCGGCGGCCTCTCGTCATGCTCCCTCCGGTGCGCGCGGCTGGCGGGGGCGGCGCGCCGCGCTATGCTGCCAAAACCGAGGCAGATGAGGGAGGCCGCCCGGCATGGTCACGCTGCGCTTCTGCGGCGCCGCCCGCACGGTGACGGGCATGTGCCTCTTCCTCGAGACCGCGCGCGGCCGGCTGCTGGTGGATTGCGGCATGTTCCAGGGCCCCAAGACGCTGAAGGCCCTGAACCACGAGCCCTTCCCCTTCGACCCGCGCTCGCTCTCGGCCGTGCTGCTCACCCATGCGCACATCGACCACAGCGGCCTGCTGCCGCGGCTGACCAAGGCGGGCTATCGCGGCCCCATCCACGCCACCCGCGCCACCATGGATCTCTGCTCCTGCATGCTGCCCGATGCGGGGCACATCCAGGAGAGCGAGGTGGAGATCCTCAACCGCCGCAACCGCCGGCGCGGGCGGGCGGAGGTGCAGCCCATCTACACCGCCGAGGACGCGGAGCGCTGCCTCGAGCAGTTCCGCCCGCTGGCCTATGGCGAGTGGATCGAGCCGCTGCCCGGCCTCGCCGCGCGCTGGTGGAATGCGGGGCACATGCTGGGCTCGGCCTCCATCGAACTCCGCATCGAGACCGAGGGCGGGCCCATGCGCGTGCTCGTCTCGGGCGACATCGGCCAGCCTGGCACGAACATGCAGCCCGACGCGGAGGGCCCCTCGGGCGGGCTCGACCACCTCATCCTCGAATCCACCTATGGCGACGAGGAACGCCCGCGGGTGGACGAGGCCGGCCGCCGCGCCGCGCTGGCCGCCCTGCTGCGCGAGGCGGCGCGCGCCGAGGCCGCGCTGCTGATCCCCACCTTCGCGGTGGAGCGCGCGCAGGAGGTGATCCTCGACCTCGTGGGGCTGATGGAGGCGGGGCAGGCGCCGCGCGCGCCCATCCATCTCGACAGCCCCCTCGCCATCCGCGCGAGCCGGGTCTTCGCCCGCCACGCCGCCGCGATGGAGGAAGGGGCGCGGCTGCGCGCCGCGCTCGGCGCGCCGCAGCTCGTCCACGTCACCGACGCGGAGGAGAGCCGCCGCCTCGCGCGGCGCGAGGGGTTCCGGATCATCCTCGCCGGCAGCGGCATGTGCGAAGCGGGGCGCATCCGCCAGCACCTGCTCGCCAATCTCTGGAAGCCGGGAACCATCGTGGCGCTGGTGGGCTACCAGGCCACCGGCACGCTCGGGCGGCTGCTGCAGGACGGCGCGCGGCGCGTGCGCATCCTGGGCGAGACGGTGAAGGTGGCGGCCCGCATCGAGACCATCGAGGGCTATTCCGCCCATGCCGATGCGGCGGCGCTGACGCGCTGGGCCGCCGCGCGCGGGCCGGTGTCGGGCGGGATCTTCCTCGTGCATGGCGAGCCGGAGGCGAGCACCGCCCTCGCCGCGCGGCTGGCCGGGGCGGGGGTGGCGCCGGCCGCGCGCATCGCCCGCCCGGTGCTGGACGAGGGCTTCCGCCTCGCTCCCGGCGCGGCGCCGCAGCCCGCGCCGCGCCTGCCGCGCGCGCGCCGCCTCCACCCCGAGGAGGTGGGCCTGCCCGACTGGCACAACCAGCGCGCCGCGCTGCTGCTCGGCATCGAGGAGGCGCTGGATACCGCGCCCGACGACGAAACCCGCGCGGCGCTGCTCGCACGGCTGCGCCGCGCGGTGGAGGGGCGCTGAGCCTCAGCGCCGGGGCGGCAGTTCCGAGATGCCCAGCCGCGCGGGAATGCCGCTGCCGCCGCCGAAGACGCCCACCCAGATGTCGTACTGGCCCGAGGGCGGGCGCTGCAGCACGATGCCCGGGTTCAGCCCGTCGAAATCGTCGTTGCAGATCCAGGAACCGTCGGGGAGGTTCACCACCAGCGTCGTGTCCTCGCGCGACTGCGCGAAGAGGTAGAGCGGGAAGGTGCCGGCCGTGTAGTTCAGCCGCACGTCGGGCGCGTTGGCGATGCTGCCCGCGCAGTCCGGGCCAAGACGGTTGGCGGCGATGGTGCCGCCCGCCGTCACGTCGATGAAGCGCGGATCGGGCGTGAAGCCGGCCACCAGCGAGATGGTCCCGAAGGTGGGGTTGAGGTTGAAGTTCTGCGCCGGAACCGGCGCGGCGAGCAGGCCGAGGGACAAGGCGGCCCCGGCGGCCAGGGTGGCGAGACGCATGCGGCTTTCCTTCCTCTTGTCGTGTCCGCGAGGGCGAGGATAGGAGCCGCCGCTTCGCCCCGGCAAGGCAAAGGGACATGAAATCGCAGGGACTTCGCATGTTATGCGCCCTGGCGCATGATCCCGCGCATGGGCCTGCTTCTCGCCCTCGACCAGGGCACCACCTCCACGCGCGCCATCGCCTTCGATGCGTCGCTGCGCCCGCGCGCCATGGCGCAGATCCCGCTGCCGCAGCATTTCCCCGAACCGGGCTGGGTGGAGCACGACGCCGAGCAGATCGCGAGCCACAGCCTCGCCGTGCTGCGCGAGGCGCTGGCCCGGGCGGGCGCGACGCCGGCCGAGGTGGCGGGCATCGGCATCACCAACCAGCGCGAGACCACCGTGCTGTGGGAGCGCGCCACCGGCCGGCCCATCGCCCCCGCCATCGTCTGGCAGGACCGCCGCACCGCCCCCGCCTGCGAGGCGCTGCGCGAGGCCGGGCACGGCGCGCTGATCGCCGCGCGCACCGGGCTGCTGCCCGATCCCTATTTCTCCGCCACCAAGCTCGCCTGGCTGCTCGATCGCGTGGAGGGCGCGCGCGCGGCGGCCGAGCGCGGCGCGCTCTGCTTCGGCACCATCGAGAGCTTCCTGCTCTTCCGCCTCACCGAAGGCCGCGCCCACGCGACCGACGCGACCAACGCCGCGCGCACCATGCTGCTCGACATCCATCGCGGCGCGTGGGACGAGGAGCTGCTCGCGCTCTTCCGCATCCCGCGCGCCCTGCTGCCCGAGGTGCGGGACTGCGCCGCCCCCTTCGGCGAGACGAGCCTGCTCGGCGGGCGCATCCCCATCCTCGGCATGGCCGGGGACCAGCAGGCCGCCACACTCGGCCAGGCCTGCTTCGCCCCGGGCATGATGAAGGCCACATACGGCACGGGCTGCTTCGCCCTGCTCGTCACCGGCGAGGCGGCCGTGCCCTCGCGCCACCGCCTGCTCACCACCATCGCCTGGCAGCTCGGCGGGCGGCGCAGCTACGCGCTGGAAGGGGCGATCTTCAACGCCGGCACGGTGGTGCAGTGGCTGCGCGACCAGCTCGGCATCATCCGCGACGCCGCGGAGTGCGACGCGCTGGCCGCGCGCGCCAACCCGGCCGAGCGGCTGCACTTCGTGCCCGCCTTCACCGGGCTCGGCGCGCCCTGGTGGGACGCCGCGGCGCGCGGGGCGATCCTCGGCCTCACGCGCGGCTCGGGCCGGGCCGAAATTCTGCGCGCCGCGCTGGAGAGCGTGGGGCTGCAGACGGCCGATCTGCTGCAAGCCATGCGGCGCGACTGGCCCGCCATGGGCGAGGCGGTGCTGCGCGTGGACGGGGGCATGAGCCGCAGCGACTGGACCATGCAGTTCCTCGCAGACATCCTCGGCGCGCCGGTGGACAGGCCCGTGGTGCAGGAAACCACGGCGCTGGGCGCGGCCTATCTCGCGGGGCTGCAGGCGGGGCTTCTGCCCCCGCCCGGCGAGGCGGCGGGCTTCTGGGCGCTCGATCGCCGCTTCACCCCCGCCATGCCGCGCGCCGAGGCCGAGGCGCGCCACGCCGCCTGGCAGGGCGCGGTGCGCCGCGTGCTGGAGGGCGGCTAGCCATGTTCCTGCTCGGCAACGGCGCGGGCTTCTCGGGCGACCGCGTGGACGCGCCCATCCCGGTGCTGCGCACCCTCATCGCGCGCGGCCTGCCGGCCGCCATGTTCTTCGAGACGCTGGGCGAGCGCACCGTGGCGCTCGCGCATCTCGAGAAGCGGCGCGACCCCGCGCTCGGCTACGAGCCCATGCTGGAGCGGCTGCTCGAGCCCATCCTCGCGCCCGCCCATGCGCACCGCATCCCGCTGCTCGGCAACTGGGGCGCGGCGAACCCGCCCGCGGCCGCGCGCGCGGTGGCGCGGCTCGCCCTCGCCCAGGGGCTGCCCGGGCTGCGCATCGGCCTCGTCGAGGGCGATGACGTGACGGCGCTCGTCGCGGGCGGGCAGCTTCCGGTGCACGAGGCCGACGCCGGGCTCGACATGGGCGCCTGGAGCCTCATCGCCGCCAACGCCTATATCGGCGCCGAGCCGCTGGTGGAGGCGCTGCGCCTCGGCGCCGATGTGGTGGTGGCCGGCCGCACCAGCGACCCCGCCCTCGCCATCGCGCCGCTCGCGCATCACTTCGGCTGGCGCTTCGACGACTGGCAGGCGCTGGCGGTGGGCGCGGCGGCGGGGCATCTGCTCGAATGCGGCAGCCAGGTCACGGGCGGCGTGTTCTGGGACCCGGGCGTGAAGGACATCCCCGACCCCGCCAACATCGGCTTCCCCATCGCCGAGGTCACGGCCGAGGGCGGCCTCCTGATCACCAAGGCCGAGAACACGGGCGGGCTCGTGGACCTGCGCACGGTGAAGGAGCAGCTCCTCTACGAGCTGCACGACCCCGCGCACTACGTCACGCCCGACGTGGTGCTCGACATCACCCGCTGCACCCTCGCGCAGGAGGGGCCGGACCGCGTGGCGGTGCGTGGCCTCATCGGCCACCCCCGCCCCGAGACGCTGAAGGTGACGGCGAGCTTCGAGGGAAGCTGGCTCGGCGAGGGCGAGGTCAGCGTCGCCGGCCCCAATGCGCTGGCCCGCGCCCGCGCCACCGCCGATGTGCTGCTCGAGCGCCTGCGCCGGCGCGGCCTTTCCGTGCGCGCGCGGGTGGACCTGATCGGCGTCGCCTCCGTCCATGACAGCGACGCGGGCGTGCTGTGGCGCGCCTATGAAGGGCCCGAGCCGCCCGACATCCGCATCCGCCTCGCCGTGGAATCCGCGCGCCGCGACGACGCCGACCAGGCGGCGCGCGAGGTGCTGGCCCTGCTCTGCTGCGGCACGGCCGGCACGGGCGGCGCGCGCTGGCGCGTCACGCCGCGCATCCTCACGCAGAGCCACCTCGTGCTGCGCGAGCGCGTGCCCACCCGCGTGACGGTGCGCGAAGCCCGGGAGTTCGCCGCATGAGCGAGGTGGAGGTGCCGCTGCACCGGCTGGCGCACAGCCGCGCGGGAGACAAGGGCAACCGCCTCAACCTCTCGCTGATCCCCTATGACCCGGCGCTCTACCCGATCCTGGCCGAGCAGGTGAGCGAGGCGCGCGTGCTCGCCCTGTTCCGCCACCGCGGCGCCACGCGCTGCACGCGCCACGATCTGCCGCTGCTTTCAGCCTTCAACTTCGTGCTGGACGAGGTGCTGGAGGGCGGCGTGAACGGCAGCCTCAACCTGGACGGGCACGGCAAGACGCACAGCTTCCGCCTGCTCTCGCTCACCGTCCGCGTGCCGGAGGCGCTGGCCCCGCGCGGCTGAGCCGCCCCGGCTGCTATGCTGCGCGCGGCGAATCGCAGGAGCCGGCCATGGCGCTCGTCCTCACCGTCGCGCAGCAGAAGGGGGGCGCGGGGAAATCCACCCTCGCGGCCAATCTCGCCGTCGCGCTGGCCGAGGGCGGGGGCCGGGTGGCGCTGCTCGACGCCGACCCGCAGCGCACCCTCGCCCGCTGGCACGCGCTGCGCCCCGCCACCGCCGCGGCGCTG
Organism: Rubritepida flocculans DSM 14296; assembly: GCF_000425365.1. Lineage (GTDB taxonomy): Bacteria > Pseudomonadota > Alphaproteobacteria > Acetobacterales > Acetobacteraceae > Roseococcus > Roseococcus flocculans. The sequence goes on from NZ_AUDH01000041.1 coordinate 13,395, forward strand.
CGCTTCGACGCGCCCTCGGGCTGGCGGCTGACCGGCGCGCTCGACCGGCTGCGGCGCGAGGTGGAGTTCGTGGTGGTGGACACGCCCCCGCACGCCGAGACGGACAGCCGCATCGCCATCCGCGGCGCCGATCTCGTGCTGGTGCCGCTGCAGCCCTCCCTGCCCGATCTCTGGGCGAGCGAGGCGACGCTGGCGCTCGCCGAGGCCGAGAAACGCCCGCACCGGCTGGTGCTGAACCGGCTTCCGCCCTCGGGCCGGCTGCGCGACGTGGTGCTGGAGGAGCTGGCGCGCCGGAAGGCGCCGGTGATGGCCGAGAGCCTGGGCAACCGCACCGCCTTCGGCACCGCCTTCGCGCTCGGCCTGGGCGTGACGGAGGCCGCCCCGCGCGGGACGGCGGCGGAGGAGGTGCGCGCGCTGGCCTCTTCCCTCCGGCGCTTCAAGGCGTAGTTTGCGGGCATGACCGCGAAGCTCGCCTATCTGCTCCATGTCCTGTTCGCCGTGCTCTGGGTGGGGGGCATGGCCTTCGCCATCCTCGCGCTGCGGCCCTCCCTCGCCGCGCTGGAGCCCGCGCAGCGCCTGGCGCTGCTGGGCGGGGTGCACCGGCGCTTCTTCCTCGTCGTCTGGCACGCCATGCCGATCGTGCTGCTCTCGGGGTATTTCCTTCTGTTCGGCCATTACGGCGGCTTCCGCGGCGCGGGCTGGCACGTGCACCTGATGCACCTGACGGGGCTGCTGATGGCGGCGATCTACGTCGCGATCTTCACCGGCCCCTGGAAGCAGATGCGCGCCGCGCTGGCCGCGGGCGACCTCAAGGCCGCGGGCGAGGCGAACGAGAAGCTGCGCCAGATGGTCACGCTCAACCTCGCCCTCGGGCTGCTCACCGTGGGCGTCGCGGCCTGGGGGCGCCTCGGGTGAGCGCGCCCGCGCCGCGCATCACCATCAGCGACGACGACTATCCGGAGCTGGAGGCCGTCGCCGCCATCCAGCGGGGCCTGCACCTGTTCAACCAGGAGATGGGCGGCCCCTATGACCGCGAGCCCGTGACCGTGCTGGCGCGCGACGAGCAAGAGGTGGTGAAGGGCGGGCTGCTCGGCCTCACCTACTGGAACTGGCTGTTCATCGACTGGCTGTGGCTGGCGCGCGAGGTGCGCGGCCGCGGCCTCGGCACCGAGCTTCTGGCCCGCGCCGAGGCCATTGCGCGCGCGCGCGGCTGCACCGACGCCTACACCGACACCTTCAGCTTCCAGGCCCCGCATTTCTGGGAGCGCAATGGCTGGACCGAGGCGGGCCGGCTGGACGGCATGCCGCCCGGCCATGCGCGCATCTGGTATCGCAAGAAACTCTAGACCATTTTCACATCATCCGTGGATAACCTGAGTGGGCAAAGTAGTTTGCGCACTCTTTCGGTGTGAAGGCTTCGAGGCTCTGGCCGATGGTGTTCCACAAGGCCTCGATGTCCCTGGGCGCGGCGGCGCGGACGAGGTTCTTGAGCTTGGCGAAGACCTGCTCGATGGGGTTCATGTCGGGCGAATAGGGCGGCAGGTGGCGCAGTTCGGCACCGCGCGCCTCGATGGCGGCGCGCACGCCCGGTGACTTGTGGCATCGCAGATTGTCGCAGATCACTATGTC
>NZ_AUDH01000042.1 GCF_000425365.1 Rubritepida flocculans DSM 14296
GCAGTCAGCGACGTCTTGCCATGGTCCACATGGCCGATCGTCCCAATGTTGCAGTGCGGCTTGGTGCGCTCAAACTTCGCCTTGGCCATCGTGGTGTGTCCGTCGGATCTGGGGTGGGTGTGTTACCAGCGGTAGTGGCTGAAGGCCTTGTTGGCCTCGGCCATCCGGTGCGTGTCCTCGCGCTTCTTCACGGCCGCGCCGCGGTTGTTCACCGCGTCCATCAGCTCGGCCGAAAGGCGCTCTTCCATGGTGCTCTCGCCGCGCTTGCGCGCCGCCTCGATGAGCCAGCGGATCGCGAGCGCCTGGCGCCGCTCGGGCCGCACTTCCACGGGCACCTGATAGGTCGCGCCGCCGACACGGCGCGAGCGCACCTCGACCGCCGGCTTCACATTGTCCAGCGCCTCGTGGAACAGGCGCAGCGGGTCGCTGTTCGGACCGCCCTTTTTCTTGAGCGTGTCCATCGCGGCATAGACGATGCTCTCGGCCACGCTCTTCTTGCCGTCGTACATGAGCACGTTCATGAAACGGCTCAGCACCACGTCGCCGAACTTCGGATCGGGGAGGACTTCGCGCTTCTCCGCGCGGTGACGACGAGACATCTCTCAGCCCCTCACTTCGGCCGCTTGGCGCCGTAGAGCGAGCGCCGCTTGCGCCGCTTCGGCAGCCCCTGGGTGTCCAGCACGCCGCGCAGGATGTGGTAGCGCACGCCCGGCAGGTCCTTCACGCGGCCGCCGCGGATGAGCACCACCGAGTGCTCCTGCAGGTTGTGACCCTCGCCCGGGATGTAGCTCACCACCTCGAAGCCGTTGGTCAGGCGCACCTTCGCGACCTTGCGCAGCGCCGAGTTCGGCTTCTTCGGCGTGGTCGTGTAGACGCGGGTGCACACGCCGCGCTTCTGCGGGCAGCCCTGGAGGGCCGGCACCTTGTTCCGGCTCGAGCGCGGCTCCCGCCCGTGAGCGATGAGCTGGTTGATCGTCGGCATGACGCCCCTTCGTAAACCCGTTCACCCGTCCATTCGCCAAACGACACGCGGCCCGGCGGGCGCAAGGGAGCGCACCGACCGGGCCACCGCGTCCACTCCGGCCTCATGCGCCATCCAGGCGCGGCGTCCGGAGCAAGGCGTTTGAACCAACACGCCCGGTGCACCGCGAGGGTCCATCGGGCAAGGCGCGCGTCTTAGACCCGCCCCCCCGGTGAGTCAAGCGACGCCGGAGGGATTCGCCTGGGGAAGGCGCCGCGCGAGGCCCGCCCCAGCCGCATCCGCCCATGCCATGGCCGCAGGGCCATCGCCGGGCGGGTGCGGCCTCAGGCCTTCGGCTCGGGCAGCGCGGGCGCGGCCGCCGGCAGACGCCCGCTGTCGCGCTGCGCCGCGATCGCGCGCAGCCGGCTCATCACCGCGCCCGTACCGGCGGGGATCAGGCGGCCCACGATCACGTTCTCCTTGAGCCCGCCCAGCGTGTCCACCTTGCCGGCGGTCGCCGCCTCGGTCAGCACGCGGGTGGTCTCCTGGAAGGAGGCGGCCGAGATGAAGCTCTGCGTCTGCAGCGAGGCCTTGGTGATGCCCTGCAGCACCGGCTCGGCCCGCGCCGGCCGCTCGCCGAGCTTCAGGCGCTTCTCGTTCTCCGCCTCGAACTCGAAGCGGTCCACCTGCTCGCCGATCAGATAGGTGGTGTCGCCGGGCTCGACGATCTCCACCTTCTGCAGCATCTGGCGGACGATCACCTCGATGTGCTTGTCGTTGATCTTCACGCCCTGCAGCCGATACACGTCCTGGATCTCGTTCACGAGGTAGTTCGCGAGAGCCTCGACGCCCAGGACGCGCAGGATGTCGTGCGGCACGCGCGGCCCGTCCACCAGCGGGTCGCCCGCCTTGACGTAGTCGCCCTCCTGCACGGAGACGTGCTTGCCCTTGGGCACGAGGTATTCGCGCTCCACCGGCGGCTCGTCGCCGACCGGATCGGCCTTCACGATGATCCGGCGCTTGGCCTTGTAGTCCTTGCCGAACTCCACCCGGCCGTCGATCTCGCTGATGATCGCGGCGTCCTTGGGTCGGCGCGCCTCGAAGAGCTCGGCCACGCGCGGCAGGCCGCCCGTGATGTCGCGCGTCTTCGACGATTCGCGCGGCATGCGCGCGATCACGTCGCCCGCATGGACCGAGGCGCCGTTCTCCACGCCCACGATGGTGCCGGGCGTGAGGAAGTAGATCGCGTCCGAGCCGTTCTCGCGCTTGAGCACGTTGCCCTTCGCGTCGCGCAGGATGAGCCGCGGCCGGAGGTCCGCGGTCTTGCCGCCCTTGAACTCGATCACCTCCTTGTAGGAGAGCCCCGTCACCTCGTCGGTGCGCTCCATCTGGGTGATGCCGTCGATCAGGTCGGCCTGCTCCACCGTGCCGCCGATCTCGGTGATGATCGGCAGGGTGAAGGGATCCCACTCGGCCAGCTTCTGGCCGCGCGTCACCGCCTCGCCGTCCTTCACGAGCAGCTTCGCGCCATAGGGCACGCGGAAGCGCACGCGCTCGCGCCCGTTGGCGTCCACCAGCGCGACCTCGCAGTTGCGGCTCATCACGATGGGCGCGCCGGCGCTGTTCGTCACCACGCTGAGGTTGTGCAGCTTCGCCGAGGCCTCCACCGTCGCCTCGACGGAGGACTGCTCGGCGCCGCGCTGCGCCGCACCGCCGATGTGGAAGGTGCGCATGGTGAGCTGCGTGCCCGGCTCGCCGATGGACTGCGCGGCGATCACGCCCACCGCCTCGCCCATGTTCACCGGCGTGCCGCGCGCGAGGTCGCGCCCGTAGCACTTGCCGCAGACGCCCTGCTTGGAGTCGCAGGTCAGCACCGAGCGGATCTTCACCGACTCGACGCCCGATTTCTCGATTCGCTCGGCCGCCGCCTCTTCGATCAGCTCGTTGCGCGCGACGATGATCTCGCCCGTCGCCGGGTCGAGCACATCCTCCTGCGCGGTGCGGCCCAGCACCCGCTCGGAGAGCGAGGAGACCACATCTCCCCCGTCCATGATCGCGCGCACGTTGAGCCCGCGCTCGGTGCCGCAATCCTCCTCCATGATGATGCAGTCCTGCGCCACGTCCACGAGCCGGCGCGTGAGGTAGCCGGAGTTCGCGGTCTTGAGCGCCGTGTCGGCCAGGCCCTTGCGGGCGCCGTGCGTGGAGTTGAAGTACTCCAGCACGGTCAGCCCTTCCTTGAAGTTCGAGATGATGGGCTGCTCGATGATCTCGCCGGAGGGCTTCGCCATCAGCCCGCGCATGCCCGCGAGCTGGCGCATCTGCGCCGGCGAGCCGCGCGCGCCCGAGTGGCTCATCATCCAGACGGAGTTCGTGGGCTTGCCGATCTCCTGCTTCTGGATCTCCTTCATCATCGCCGCGGCCACGGCGTCCGTGCAGCGCGACCAGGCGTCCACCACCTTGTTGTAGCGCTCGCCCGAGGTGATGAGGCCGTCGAGATACTGCTGCTCGAACTCCTTCACCTCCTCCTTCGTCTTGGCGATCAGCCCCTCCTTCTCGGCGGGGATCACCATGTCGTCCTTGCCGAAGGAGATGCCGGCCTTGGCGGCGTGGCGGAAGCCGAGGCCCATGAGCCGGTCGGCGAAGATCACGCTCTCCTTCTGCCCGCAGTGGCGGTACACCGCGTCGATCACGTCGGAGATGGTCTTCTTCGTCAGCAGCCGGTTCACCAGGCTGTAGGGAAGGTTCGGGTGCTTGGGCAGCAGCGCGCCCAGCAGCATGCGCCCCGGCGTCGTCACCACGCGCTCCATCACCGTCCGCCCTTCGGCGTCCACGGTGGGCCGGCGGGTGATGATCTTCTGGTGCAGCGTCAGCGCGCCCACCGCCAGCGCGTGCTCAATCTCGCCGAGATCGGCGATGCGCGGCGCGTCCTTCTCCTCCGTCGCGCGGAACTCGGGCGTCTCGAGGCTGAGGTAGTAGATGCCGAGCACGATGTCCTGGCTCGGCACGATGATGGGCTTGCCGTTCGCCGGGCTCAGGATGTTGTTCGTGGACATCATCAGCACCCGCGCCTCGAGCTGCGCCTCGAGGCTGAGCGGCACGTGCACCGCCATCTGGTCGCCGTCGAAGTCGGCGTTGAAAGCGGTGCAGACCAGCGGATGGAGCTGGATCGCCTTGCCCTCGACCAGCACCGGCTCGAAGGCCTGGATGCCGAGGCGGTGCAGGGTGGGCGCGCGGTTCAGCAGCACCGGGTGCTCGCGGATCACCTCCTCGAGGATGTCCCACACCTCGGGACGCTCCTTCTCCACCATCCGCTTCGCCTGCTTGATGGTGGAGGCGTGCCCGTACTTCTCGAGCTTCGAGTAGATGAAGGGCTTGAACAGCTCGAGCGCCATCTTCTTGGGCAGCCCGCACTGGTGCAGCTTGAGCTCGGGACCGACGACGATGACCGAACGGCCCGAATAGTCCACGCGCTTGCCGAGAAGGTTCTGCCGGAACCGCCCCTGCTTGCCCTTCAGCATGTCGGAGAGCGACTTCAGCGGCCGCTTGTTCGCGCCCGTGATCGCCCTGCCGCGGCGGCCGTTGTCGAACAGCGCGTCCACCGCCTCCTGCAGCATGCGCTTCTCGTTGCGCACGATGATGTCGGGCGCGCGCAGCTCGATCAGCCGCTTCAGGCGGTTGTTGCGGTTGATGACGCGGCGGTAGAGGTCGTTGAGGTCGGAGGTCGCGAAACGGCCGCCATCCAGCGGCACCAGCGGGCGCAGCTCGGGCGGGATGACCGGGATGACGTCGAGGATCATCCACTCCGGCCGCGCGCCGCTCTCGGCGAAGGCCTCGATCAGCTTGAGGCGCTTCACCAGCTTCTTGCGCTTCGCCTCGGAGGTCGTCTCCTTCAGCTCCGCACGCAGCCGCGCGGCCTCCTTGGTGAGATCGAGCCCGTGCAGGATTTCCTTCACCGCCTCTGCGCCGATGCCGACGCGGAAGGCGTCCTCGCCGAACTCCTCCTGCTTCTGGTAGAGCTGGTCCTCGGTGATGAGCTGATGCAGCTTGAGGTCAGTGAGGCCCGGCTCCAGCACCACATAGCTCTCGAAGTAGAGAACCTTCTCGAGCTCCTTCAGGCTCATGTCCACCATGAGGCCGACGCGCGAGGGCAGCGACTTCAGGAACCAGATGTGCGCGACCGGCGCCGAGAGCTCGATATGGCCCATGCGCTCGCGCCGCACCTTGGCGAGCGTCACCTCCACGCCGCACTTCTCGCAGACGATGCCGCGGAACTTCATCCGCTTGTACTTGCCGCACAGGCACTCGTAGTCCTTGATCGGGCCGAAGATACGGGCGCAGAACAGCCCGTCCCGCTCCGGCTTGAAGGTGCGGTAGTTGATCGTCTCCGGCTTCTTGATCTCGCCATAGGACCAGGAGCGGATCTGCTCCGGAGAGGCGATCGAAATCCGGATCTGGTCGAAGGTCATCGCCTGGCCGGTCTGGCCCAGGATCTTCAGGAGCTCGTTCATGCCGCCTCGCTCGCTTCTGTGCGCGCCGCGCGTGAAAGGGGGCCGGCGGTGGCTCGACGCCTCCGCCGGAAATCGGCCGGTCAGGAGCCGCGATTCTCCAGGTCCACGTTCAGCCCAAGGGACTTCAGCTCCTTCACGAGCACGTTGAAGCTCTCGGGGATGCCGGCCTCGAAGCTGTCCTGGTCGCGCACGATGGCCTCATAGACCTTGGTGCGGCCCGACACGTCGTCGGACTTCACGGTGAGCATCTCCTGCAGCGTGTAGGCCGCGCCATAGGCCTCCAGCGCCCAGACCTCCATCTCGCCGAAGCGCTGGCCGCCGAACTGCGCCTTGCCGCCCAGCGGCTGCTGGGTGACGAGGCTGTAGGGGCCGATGGAGCGCGCGTGGATCTTGTCGTCCACCAGGTGGTGCAGCTTGAGCATGTAGATGTAGCCCACGGTCACCTTGCGCTCGAAGGGCTCGCCCGTGCGCCCGTCGATCAGCGTCACCTGCCCGGAGCTGTCGAGGCCCGCCTTCTCCAGCATCTTCTCGATGTCGGACATGCGCGCGCCGTCGAAGACGGGCGTGGCGATGGGGATGCCCTTCTTGAGGTTGTCGCAGAGTTCGATGAGCTGCTCCTCGCTCATCGGCGCGATCTCGCGCTCGAAGATTTCGTCCCCGTACACGTCGCGCAGCTTGGCGTGCAGCTCGTCCCGCACGGCCGAGGAGCGGCGGAAATCCTCCACCAGCTCGCCCACCTGCCGCCCGAGGTTCGCGCAGGCCCAGCCGAGATGCGTCTCGAGGATCTGCCCCACATTCATGCGCGAGGGCACGCCGAGCGGGTTCAGCACGATGTCCACCGGCGTGCCGTCCTCGAGGAAGGGCATGTCCTCGATGGGCACGACGCGCGAGACCACGCCCTTGTTCCCGTGGCGGCCGGCCATCTTGTCGCCGGGCTGCAGCTTGCGCTTCACGGCGACGAAGACCTTGACCATCTTCATCACGCCGGGCGGCAGCTCGTCGCCGCGCTGCAGCTTCTCGACCTTGCTCTCGAAGCGCTTCTGCAGCCGCTCCACCGCCGCGTCGAACTCGCGCTTCAGCGCCTCGATCTCGGCCATCGCGGCGTCGTCCTGCACGGCGATCTGCCGCCAGGTGGACTTGGCGAACTGGTCCAGCACCTCGTCGGTGATGACGGTGCCGGCCTTGATCCCCTTGAAGCCGCCCGAGGCCTTGCGGTTCAGCAGCCGCTCGCGCAGCCGCGAGTAGAAGCTGCGCTCCTGGATCGCCTTCTCGTCGTCGCGGTCCTTGGCGAGGCGCTCGATCTCGGCGCGCTCGATGGCCATGGCGCGCTCGTCCTTGTCCACGCCGCGGCGGCTGAAGACGCGCACGTCCACCACCGTGCCGGAGACGCCGGGCGGCAGGCGCAGCGAGGTGTCGCGCACGTCGGAGGCCTTCTCGCCGAAGATCGCGCGCAGCAGCTTCTCCTCGGGCGTCATCGGGCTCTCGCCCTTGGGGGTCACCTTGCCCACCAGGATGTCGCCCGGATGCACCTCGGCGCCGACATAGACGATGCCCGCCTCGTCGAGGTTGCGCAGCGCCTCCTCGCCGACATTGGGGATGTCGCGGCTGATCTCCTCCTGGCCGAGCTTGGTGTCGCGCGCCATCACCTCGAATTCCTCGATGTGGATGGAGGTGAACACGTCGTCGCGCGCGATGCGCTCGGAGATGAGGATGGAGTCCTCGAAGTTGTAGCCGTTCCAGGGCATGAAGGCGCAGAGCACGTTGCGCCCGAGCGCCAGCTCGCCGAGCTCCGTGCTCGGGCCGTCCGCGATGATCTCGCCCGCCGTCACGCGGTCGCCCACCTTCACGAGCGGGCGCTGGTTGATGCAGGTGCTCTGGTTGGAGCGCTGGAACTTCCGCAGCCGGTAGATGTCCACGCCCACCGTCTGCCCATCGGGCCCCGTCGCGCGCACCACGATGCGCGCGCCGTCGATCTGGTCCACGATGCCGTCGCGCCGGGCGGCGATGGCCGCGCCGCTGTCCTGCGCGACCGCCGCCTCCATGCCCGTGCCGACCAGCGGCGCGTCGCTCTTGATCAGCGGCACCGCCTGGCGCTGCATGTTCGAGCCCATCAGCGCGCGGTTCGCGTCGTCGTTCTCGAGGAAGGGGATCAGCGCGGCCGCGACGCTCACGAGCTGCTTGGGCGAGACGTCGATCGCCGTCACCTCCTCGGGCTTCACCAGCCGGAAATCGCCGCCCTGGCGCACGCTGACGAGTTCGGAGCGGAACTCGCCGGTGGCGGGGTCCACCTCCGCATCCGCCTGCGCGACGACGAGCTTCTCCTCCTCCATGGCGGAGAGGTAGCGCGGCTCGCCCACGATCTTGCCGTCCTTCACCAGCCGGTAGGGCGTCTCGATGAAGCCGTACTTGTTCACCCGCGCGAAGGTGGCGAGCGAGTTGATGAGGCCGATGTTGGGCCCCTCGGGCGTCTCGATCGGGCAGATGCGGCCGTAATGCGTCGGGTGCACGTCGCGCACCTCGAAGCCCGCCCGCTCGCGCGTCAGCCCGCCGGGCCCGAGCGCCGAGAGGCGGCGCTTGTGCGTCACCTCGGAGAGCGGGTTGGTCTGGTCCATGAACTGGCTGAGCTGGGAGGAGCCGAAGAACTCCCGCACCGCCGCCGCCGCGGGCTTCGCGTTGATCAGGTCGTGCGGCATCACGGTGTCGATGTCCACCGCGCCCATGCGCTCCTTGATCGCGCGGTCCATCCGCAGCAGGCCGACGCGGTACTGGTTCTCCATCAGCTCGCCCACCGAGCGCACGCGCCGGTTGCCGAGATTGTCGATGTCGTCGATGGAGCCGCGGCCGTCCTTGAGGTCCATCAGCACGCGCAGCGTGGCCACGATGTCCTGCTTGCGCAGGGTGCGCAGCGTGTCCGGCGCCTCCTCCAGCGAGAAGCCGAGGCGCATGTTCATCTTCACGCGCCCGACGGCGGAGAGGTCGTAGCGGTCGGGGTCGAAGAACAGCCCCTTGAACAGCGCCTCCGCGGTCTCGGGCGTCGGCGGCTCGCCCGGGCGCATGACCCGGTAGATGTCCATCAGCGCCTCGTCGCGGTTCGTGTTCTTGTCCACCGCGAGGGTGTTGCGGATCCAGGGGCCCACCGTCTGGTCGATGGCGAGCGTGGGCAGGCGCTCCACGCCCGCCTCCTCGATGGCGGAGAGCTTCGCCTCGGTCAGCTCCTCGCCCGCCTCGGCCCAGATCTCGCCGGTCTGCCAGTCCACCAGATCCTCGGCGACGAAGCGGCCGAGCAGGTCGGCGCGCCCGACCAGCACCTCCGTCGTGCCGGCCTCGGCGATCTTGCGCGCCTGGCGGGGCGTCAGCTTCACGTCCTTCTCGGCCACCACCTGGCCGGTCTTCGCATCCACCAGCGGCTCGAGCAGCTTCGCGCCCTTGAAGCTCTCGGGGTCGAAGGCGCGCGACCAGCCCTTGGCCGTGCGGTGGAACACCACCTGGCCGTAGAAGGCGTTGAGGATCTCCTCCGCGTCCATGCCGCGGATTTCGGCGGGATCCATCTCGAGGCCCTGCGCCGCGCGCTCGGCGCGCTTCGCCTCGGTGGCCGCGCTGTCGAGCGCCATCAGCAGCGTCGTCGCCGGCAGCTTGCGCTTGCGGTCGATGCGGACGTAGCAGATGTCCTTCGCGTCGAACTCGAAGTCGAGCCAGGAGCCGCGATAGGGGATCACCCGCGCGGCGAAGAGATACTTGCCCGAGCTGTGCGTCTTGCCCTTGTCGTGGTCGAAGAACACGCCGGGGCTGCGGTGCATCTGGCTGACGATGACGCGCTCGGTGCCGTTGATGATGAAGGTGCCGTTGTCCGTCATGAGCGGCATGTCGCCCATGTAGACATCCTGCTCCTTGATGTCGCGGACGGAGCGCGCGCCCGTCTCCTCGTCCAGGTCCCAGACGATGAGGCGCAGCTTCACCTTGAGCGGCGCGGCGTAGGTCAGGCCGCGCTGGATGCACTCCTCGACGTCGTATTTCGGCTCCTCCAGCTCGTACTGGACGAACTCGAGCCGGCCGCGACCCGCGAAGTCGTTGATCGGGAAGACGGATTTGAACACCTCCTGCAGGCCGGAGTGGGTGCGCCGGTCGGGCGGCACCTCCATCTGCAGGAAGTTGGCGTAGGAGGCGCGCTGCACGTCGATCAGGTTCGGCATGGGCGCGACCTCGGGCAGCCGCCCGAAGCTCTTGCGGATGCGCTTCTTCGCCGTGAACGACTTGCTGATGGCGTTCATGCCTGTCCCGCTTTCCCCATCTGCCGGAACCGGGCCCCAGGCCCGCCACCGGCTCACTCGACTGGCCCGGACGGCCCCTGCCACCCGCGACCGCACTCTCAGAAACGGCACGATGGGCGGCGACCGGACCCCCGATCCCCGCCCACCCTGAGCACGGAAAATCCCGAACCGGCCCGGCCACCACCCCGAAGGCGACGGCCAGGCCGGGGCGGGTTACTTGATCTCGACCTTGGCGCCGTTCTCTTCCAGCACCTTCTTGATCTTCTCCGCCTCTTCCTTCGAGACGTTCTCCTTCACCGTCTTGGGCGCGCCCTCGACGAGATCCTTGGCCTCCTTCAGGCCGAGGCCGGTGATGGTGCGGATCTCCTTGATCACGTTGATCTTCTTGTCGCCCGCATTGGCGAGGATCACCGTGAACTCGGTCTGCGCCTCGGCGGCGGGCGCAGCGGCGGCGGCGGCGGCCGGCGCGGCGGCAGCCACGGCCACCGGCGCGGCGGCGGAGACGCCCCACTTCTCCTCCAGCATCTTGGAGAGCTCGGCGGCCTCCAGGACGGTGAGCGCGGACAGCTCCTCGACGAGCTTAGCGAGATCGGCCATGTTCGTGTTCCTTCGATCTAATGGCTTGACTGTGGCTTGACAACCCCACCGGACCATTCCGGCGGGGGCTGATGACTCGGTGGCAGGCGGCGGCCCCTACGCGGCGTCCTTCTCCGCATAGGCCTTGAGCACCCGCGCCAACTGCCCCGCCGGGGCCTGCACGACCCCCGCGATGCGCGTCGCCGGGGTCTGGATGAGACCCACAAGCTGCGCGCGCAGCGTCTCGAGGGAGGGCAGCTCGGCCAGCGCCTTCACGCCATCGGCGTTCAGCGTCTGGGTGCCGAGCGCACCCCCCAGGATCACGAACTTGTCGTTCGTCTTGGCGAACTCCACGGCGGTCTTCGCCACCGCCACGGGATCCTTCGACCACGCGAGCGCGGTCGGGCCCTTGAGCAGCGGCGAGATGCCCTGGAAGCGGGTGCCGTCGAGGGCGCGCATGGCCAGCCGGTTCTTCGCGACCTTGTACGTCGCGCCCGCGCCCTTCATCTTGCGGCGCAGCTCGTCCACCGCCGCGACCGTCAGCCCCTTGTTCTGGGCGACGAGCACGAAGGACGTCTCACCGAAGACACCGGCCAGGGACTCGACGAACGCGCGCTTTTCCGTGCGGTCCAATTCACGTCTCCGTCGGTGGCCGGGGCCTGGTGGAGGGGCTCCGGCCGGTTCACACGGGGGCGTGCGGGACCATCCCGCCCGCCCCGTTCGCCTGTCGTTGCCGGAAAGCCAAGCCTCGATCGGCCGGGGCGGAGCCCCGGCGGCATCGCATCTCGGTTCCCCGTCTCATGCGGGCGGGCCGGGGCCCATTAAGCCCTCCCCGCGGGGAGGGCGCCTGCAATCTCCGACAGGAGCGGCCCGTGCCTCGCGGCCGGTGCCTACCCCCGCCTCGCGGCGGGGGATGGGCGCGCCCCGGCCTGGGCCGAGGCGGCAAACTCGTCAGGCGCCGCCGAGGGTGGCGACATCCACCTTCACGCCGGGGCCCATGGTGGAGCTCAGCGCCACCTTCTTCACATAGGTGCCCTTGGCGCCGGCCGGGCGGGCGCGCTGGATGGCCTCGACGAAGGCGCGGGCGTTGCCGAGCAGCTTCTCGGCGTCGAAGCTCGCCTTGCCGATGCCGGCGTGCACGATGCCCGCCTTCTCGGCCCGGAACTCCACCTGCCCGCCCTTGGCCGCCTGCACGGCGCCCTTCACGTCCATCGTCACGGTGCCGAGCTTCGGGTTCGGCATCAGGCCGCGCGGGCCCAGCACCTTACCGAGGCGGCCCACCAGCGCCATCATGTCCGGCGTGGCGATGCAGCGGTCGAACTCGATCTTGCCTTCCTGCACCAGCGCGGCGAGGTCGTCGGCGCCCACCACATCGGCGCCGGCGGCCTTGGCCTCCTCGGCCTTGGGCCCGCGGGCGAAGACGCCCACGCGCACCGTCTTGCCCGTGCCGTTGGGCAGCCCGACCATGCCGCGCACCATCTGGTCGGCGTGGCGCGGATCGATGCCGAGGTTCATCGAGATCTCGATGGTCTCGTCGAACTTGGCCGTCGCGTTGGCCTTGACGAGGCGGATCGCCTCCTCGAGCGGGTAGAGCTTCGCGCTGTCCACGGCCGCGGCCAGGGCCTTGCGGCGCTTCGTCAGCTTCGCCATGGCCTCAGCCCTCCACCACCGTCATGCCCATGGAACGGGCGGAACCGGCGAGCATGCGCACAGCGGCCTCCACCGTGTCGCAGTTCATGTCCTTCATCTTCACCTTGGCGATCTCGGCGAGCTGGGACTTCGTCACGCGGCCCACGCTGGCGCCCTTGCCCGGCGTGGTGCTGCCCTTCTCGATCTTCGCCGCCTTGAGCAGGAAATAGGTGTTGGGCGGCGTCTTGGTGACGAAGGAGAAGGTGCGGTCCGTGTAGGCGGTGATGACGACGGGCGTGGGCGTGCCCGGCTCCATCTGCTGCGTGGCCGCGTTGAACTCCTTCACGAACTGCATGATGTTCAGGCCGCGCTGACCGAGCGCCGGGCCCACCGGCGGCGAGGGGTTGGCCTTGCCCGCCGGGATCTGCAGCTTGATGTAGCCTGCGATCTTCTTCGCCATGAAAATCCAAGTCCTCTCAAACGGTCGAGAGACCCGCGGTGCCGGCGGGCGCCGGGCGGCGCCCTCCCGCGTTTCTCCACCCTCGGGGTGGCGCCCCGAAGGCTGAAGCGCGGCCTCTAGCCCCGAGGCGGCCGCCTGTCCATCCCCTGGCGTCGCGGCGCATCGCGCCCCCCGCTGGACGCATGGCTGGCGGCGGCCCCATCATCGGCCCGGTGAGCGCCCCGGCCCCGCAACGACTCCTTCTCGGCATCCTGTTCATGCTCACCGCGGGGCTGCTGTTTCCCGTCATGGGCGGCTTCGCCAAGCTGCTGGGGGCGGAGTATTCCTCCTTCCAGGTCTCCTGGGCGCGGGCCTTCGGGCACATCCTGTTCCCCTCGGCGCTGTTCATGCCGCGCATGGGGCTCGGGCTGTGGCGGTCGCGCCGGCCGGGGCTGCAGCTTGCGCGCTCCGCCATGCTGTTCACCTCCAACCTGTGCTTCTTCTACGCCATCACCTTCATCCCGCTGGCCAAGGCCGCCGCCATTTCGCTGGCCGCGCCGCTGATCGTCGCGGCGCTCGCCTGGCCCATGCTGGGCGAGCGCACCACCCGGGGGCGGGTGGTGGCGCTGCTGGTGGGCTTTCTCGGCGTGCTGGTCGTGATCCGGCCCGGCACGGCGCTGTTCCACTGGGCCTCGCTCTTCATCCTGGCGAGCGCCACGGCCTATGGCGTGTACCAGATCCTCACGCGCCGGATCGCGGCCAGCGACCCGCCCGAGACCTCCGCGCTCTGGTCGGCCTTCGTGGGCGGTTTCGGGATGTTCCTGGTGCTGCCCTTCGTGTGGGAGACGCCCGCCTCGCTGCGCGACCTCGGCCTGTTCCTGGGCGTGGGCGTGCTGGGCGCGACGGGGCATTACTGCGTGGCGCGCGCCTTCGGCTATGCGCCGGCCAACCTCGTCTCGCCCTTCCAGTATTTCCAGCTTCTGGGCTCGGTCGCGGTGGGCTATGTGCTGTTCAGCGAGTTCCCCGACAGCGTGACCTGGCTGGGGGCCGCGATCATCGTCGCCTCGGGGCTCTACATCGGCTGGAGCCAGGCGCGGCGGCGGGCGTGACCCCGCGCCGCCGGACGCATCAGAGCTTCTCGACCTGCCCGTATTCCAGCTCGACCGGGGTGGAGCGGCCGAAGATCGAAACGCTGACCTTGAGGCGGCCCTTCTCCTCGTCCACCTCCTCGACCGTGCCGTTGAAGCTGGTGAAGGGGCCGTCGGAGACGCGCACCTGCTCGCCCACCTCGAACACCACGGCCGGGCGGCGTGGCTTGTCCACCCCTTCCTGCACCGCGTTGACGATCCGCATCGCCTCCGCCTCGGTGATGGGCTGGGGCTTGTTGCGCGCGCCGAGAAAGCCGGTGACCTTGGGCGTGTCGCGCACCAGGTGCCAAGTCTCGTCGGTCATCTCCATCTTCACCAGCACATAGCCGGGGAAGAACTTGCGCTCCGTGTCCACCTTCTGGCCGCGGCGCACTTCCGTCACCTGCTCGGTGGGCACGAGGATGTCCTCGATCCGGTCCGCAAGGCCGGATTTCGCCGCCTGTTGCTTGATCTGCTCGGCGATCTTCTTCTCGAAGCCCGAATAGACGTGCACCACATACCAACGCTTCTCGGCCATCGGCCCGGACCTCGCTCGATTCTCAGAGACCGAACACCCAGCGCATGGCGAGCTGGATGATCTGGTCCACGATCAGGAAGAACAGGGCGGCGAGCGCGGACAGCGCCATGACGAGGCCCGTGGTCACGAGGGCCTCCTTGCGGGTGGGCCAGGTGACCTTCGCGGTCTCCTGCCGGACCTCGCGGATGAACTGGGCGGGATCGAGCTTGGCCAAGGGGATCTGTCCTGAAACGCTGCCGCAACGCGCGGCCCCTGAAAGCATGACGGCGGCCCGGGTGCAACGGGCCGCCACCATCATGCCGGGAAATGGCAGGGGTGGAGGGTCTCGAACCCCCAACCTCCGGTTTTGGAGACCGGCGCTCTAGCCAATTGAGCTACACCCCTTTTTTGCGGCGGCCGAAGAAAGCCGCCACACCAACCCTTTCTTCGGCCGCCAGGGCGCATCCTTGCGGATGCGCCGGGCGCCGCACCAACCCGTTCCTCTCGGCCACCCGCGCGCATTTTTCCGGATGCGCCAGGTGGCCGCAAGAGCGGCTTACTTCTGGATGCTGGCCACCACGCCGGCGCCGACGGTGCGGCCGCCCTCGCGGATGGCGAAGCGCAGACCCTCGTCCATCGCGATCGGCGC
>NZ_AUDH01000043.1 GCF_000425365.1 Rubritepida flocculans DSM 14296
AGCAGCGCCGCCTCATGCCCGGCCAGCACCGCCTTGCGCCGCGCGCCACCACGCGCCGAAGCGGTGGTCGCCCCCGTCGCCGCACGGCGCGCCAGCGCCTTGTAGATGTAGGAGATGCTCACCCGGAACAGCGGCGCCACCTCGCGCACGCGCAGTCCACCGTCCACCGCCGCCAACACGCGCTCACGCAGATCCTGCGAATATGCCTGGCCAGATCGCCATGTCATCGCTGCCTCCGGTTTCAGCTCCGGAGACCGATGAATCACACATCAGCGCCGTGCCGGAATCCCCGATCGCGATTCCGGTCGATGTGAAATGGCTCTAGCCTCTCCGCCCACCACGACGCGGAAGGAGCGGCCCGATGATGCCGGGTGAGCGAGCCGCCCTGGACCTGGCGCGCCTGGGCCTGCTCGACGGCCCGGACCTGCCGGCCTTCGACTGCATCGCGCGGCTGGCGGCCGAGGCGCTCGCGGCGCCGCTGGCGCTGGTGACCCTGGCCGAGCCGCTGGCCGGCCGCCTTCTCCTGCGCAGCCTCTCCTGCCCCGGCACGCCGGCCGCGGTCCAGCGTTCGCTGCCGCTGTCGGAGACGCTGTGCCGGCATGTGCTGGAGCGGGGCGAGGCGCTGATCATGCCCGATGTGGCCGCGGCCGAACCCTCTCTGCCCCTGCGCGAGGTGGCGGGAACCCCCGTTGCGGCCTATCTCGGCGTGCCGCTGCGCGACCCCGCGGGCCGCGCCGTCGGCACGCTCTGCGCCATCGCCGACGCGCCCCGCCCCTGGTCGGAGCGCGAGATCGACATGCTGGGCGGCCTCGCGGCCCTGGCTGGGGACCAGATCGCCCTTCGTCTCGCGCTGGCCGAGGCAAGCGAGGCGCGCGCCGCCGCCGCCGCGGCCCTGGCGCGCCAGGAGGAGACGGAGCGCCGCTTCCGCGACCTCGCGGCCAATGTGCCCGGCGCCATCTTCCGCTACCTGCTCCGCCCGGACGGGAGCGACGCCATCGAGTACATGTCGCCCGGCTGCCTCGACATCTGGGAGATCGGCGATGAGGAGTTGAGGGGCGACCCGGCGCGGCTGTGGGAGGCGATCGCGCCCGAGGATCTGCCCGCCATGCAGGCCTCGATCGCCGCCTCGGCGCGGGAGATGGCGCGCTGGCGGCACCGCTGGCGCATCACCACCCCCTCGGGCCGCCGCAAATGGCTGGAAGGCCATGGCAGCCCGACGCGGCTGCCCGATGGCGGCGTGCTCTGGAACTCCCTCGTCCTCGACGTGACCGCCGAGGTGGCCGCGCAGGAGCGGCTGAACGAGAACATGCGCCTGCTCTACGAGGCGCAGAAGCAGGAGAGCATCGGCCGCCTCGCCGGCGGCATGGCGCATGACGTGAACAACCTGCTCGGCGTCATCATGACCAATGCGGAGCTGCTGCTGCTGCGGGAGAATGCGCCGCAGGATCCCGCCCCCTTCCTGCACGCCATCCTGCGCGCGGCGGAATCGGGGGGCGAGCTGACGCGGCAACTGCTCAGCTTCGCGCGGCGCATGCCCATGCGGCCCGAGCCGATAGACCTCAACCGCACGGTGCGCGACATGACCACCCTCGTCCGCCGCACCCTGCCCGAGAACATCGCCATCGAGACCGCGCTCATGGCGGGGCTCTGGACCGTGGAGGCGGATCGCGGGCTGCTGGACAGCGCGCTGCTCAACCTCGTGCTGAATGCGCGCGACGCCATGCCGGAAGGCGGGCGGCTGACCATCGAGACGGCGAACATGCGCGTGGACCACGAGTATCTCGCCGCGCGCGAGGAGGATCTCCCGCCCGGCCGCTACGTGATGCTGGCGGTGACGGACACGGGCATGGGCGTGGACGAGGCGCTGCTGCCCAGCATCTTCGAGCCCTTCGTCACCACCAAGGGGCCGGAGCGGGGCACCGGCCTTGGCCTCGCCATGGTGCAGGGCTTCGTCCGGCAATCGGGCGGCATGGTGCGCGTCTACAGCGAGGCGGGGCGCGGCGCCTGCTTCAAGATCTATCTGCCCGCGGCCGAGGGGGGCGCGCACCCGGCGCCGCCGCAGCCGCAGGGCGGGCTGAACCCCGACGCGCCAGCGCCCCGCCTGCTGCTGGTGGAGGATCAGCCCGAGCTGCGCCGCGCTCTCGCCCGGCAGCTCGAGGCCGCGGGCTTCGCCGTGGCCGAGACGGGCGGGGGGGAGGAGGCGCTGGCCCTGTTCCGCGCCGAGCCGGAGAGCTTCGCCCTGGTGCTGACCGACGTGATCATGACGGGCGCGCTGACGGGGCCGCGCCTCGTGCAGGAAATCCGCCGGATTCGGCCCGATCTGCCGGCCGTCTTCATGTCGGGCTACCCGCACGAGGCCAATGTGCATGGCAACGGGCTGCGCCCGAGCGATGTGAGGCTGACCAAGCCCATCCCCCGCGCCACGCTGGTCGGCACGGTGCTGCGCGCGCTGCGGCAGAGGGGTGGCGCGTGAGGGAGGGGCTCCCCACCTCCCGGGAGGAGGCCGCCGCATGCATGTGCTGCTGATCGAGGACGATGTGGCCCTGCGCGCGGCGCTGGCGGCCTATCTGGAGGCCGCGGGGCACCGGGTCAGCCTCGCGGGGGATGGCGATGCCGGGCTGGCCGCCGTCGAGCAGGAGCCGCCCGATCTGGTGGTGACCGACCTGATCATGCCGGGGCGGGAAGGCATCGAGACGCTGCTGGCGCTGCGCCGCAGCCATCCCGGCCTGCCGGTGATCGTGATGTCGGGCGGCGGGCGGCTCGATGCGCAGGCGCATCTGGGCCTCGCCGAGCGGCTGGGCGCGGTGGCGACCCTCACCAAACCCTTCCGCCCCGCGCTGCTGCTGGAGGCGATCGCACGGGCGGCGGCCGGGCCGTGAGACGGGCGGCGTGACCGCCGGCCGTATCAGTTACCCACCGGCGGTCCCCACCCGCCGTGGATGAAACTGTGGCACTATGGTTTGGGTGGTGGCGAGGTCGGCATGCCGATGGTGCGCCAGAGCCCGCGTGTCAGTTTCTGTCTAGAGGGTGATTCCCCGCGCCGCCAGCGCCTTGAGGAAGTTCGGCTCCGGGTTCGGCAGCGGCGGCAGCGCCCAGCTTCCGGTGCCGATGGGGCGGATGTCGCGGTCCACCGGC
Organism: Rubritepida flocculans DSM 14296; assembly: GCF_000425365.1. GTDB lineage: Bacteria > Pseudomonadota > Alphaproteobacteria > Acetobacterales > Acetobacteraceae > Roseococcus > Roseococcus flocculans. The sequence goes on from NZ_AUDH01000043.1 coordinate 3,136, forward strand.
ACCTCCACCAGGTAGGGCCGGTTCGCGCGGATGGCGGTGGCGATCGCGTCCTCCACCTCGCCCGCATGGGTGACGCGGTGGGAGGCGACGCCCATGCTCTTCGCCATCATCGCGAAATCAGGGCTGTAGCTCTCGCCCGTGCGCTGGATTTCGAAGGCGGTGGCCAGCTCCCGCCCGCCGAACATGCCGTGCTGGATGTCGCGGATCGAGCAGAAGCCTGCATTGTTCCACACCACCCAGACCACCGGGATGTCGTATTCCACCGCGGTGGCCAGCGCGTGCGGCGTCATCAGGAAGGAGCCGTCGCCCACCACCGCCACGCAGGGCCTCTCGGGCGCGGCGAGCTTCGCGCCCAGGATGCCGCTGGTGGCGAAGCCCATGGCCGCGAAGCCCCAGGAATGGATCAGGTGGCGCGGGCGCAGCGTGTCCATGAGCTGGATGATCCAGTTGTGGTGCACCCCCACGTCGGAGGCCACCACCGCCTCCTCCGGCACGGCGCGGGAGAGGGCGGCCATCAGCCGCTCGGGGCGCAGCGGCACCTGGTCGGAGGCGGCGAGGCCCGCCTGGTATTCGCGCCACACCTCCCGCCCGCGCGCCAGCCGGTCGAACCAGGCGCCGCCCTCGCGCGGCCCGCCCATGCGCGCCTCGGCCATCTCCAGCATGAGCTCGAGGCTCGCCTTCGCATCGCCCAGGATGCCGTATTCGGTGGGGTAGTTCCGGCCGATCTCGGCGGGATCGATGTCGATCTGGATCAGCTTCGAGGGCGGGATGGAGAGGGTGTAGCCGTCGAGCCAGGCCGAGGTCGCGCGGTCGTCGAAGGAGAAGCCGATGGCGAGGATCACATCGGCATTACGCGTCGCGTCATTGGCCGCGTAGCTGCCATTGCGCCCGATGGCGCCGAAGGCGAGGCGGTGGCGGTCGGGGATCGCGCCCTTGCCGTTCGGGCTGGTCACGACGGGGATGCCCGTGCGCTCGGCGAAGGCGAGAAGCGCCTCCGAGGCGCGGCCGAGCAGCACGCCCTGGCCGGCGATGATCACCGGCCGCTCCGCCTTCAGCAGCAGGTCGAGCGCGGCGGAGAGCGCGCGGGGGTTGCCCGGCGCGCCGTTGATCACCGCCTTGACCGTGGCGGAGGGGACCACCGCCGCCTCCTCGACGAAGACGTTGAGCGGCACGTCGAGGTTCACCGGCCCCGGGCGGCCCGCGGTCAACTGGTCCCAGGCCTGGGTGACGGCGAGCTGCACCATGTCCGCGCGCATGGGCTGGTAGCTGCGCTTGACGTAGGGGCGGATCACGCTCGGGAAATCGCCCTGGAAATGCCGGCCCGTCTCCTGGAAGGGGCCGCGGTTGAACTGGCCGGTGGGCACATTGCCGGTGATGGCGAGGAAGGCGCTGCTGTCCATCATCGCGGCGGCGAGCGCGACGACGAGGTTGGCCGAGCCCGGGCCGCAGGAGGTGAAGGTCGCCACCGGCTCGCCGCGCACCTTGAAATAGGCGTCGGCCATGTGGCCGGCCGTCTGCTCATGGTGGGTGGAGATGGTCTTGATCCGGTTCTGCGCCTTGAAGGCGGCGTCTATGAAGCCGGTGATGCCGTGGCCGCAGAGGCCGAAGAGGTAGGGCACGCCCTGCTTCGTCAGATGGTCCACGATGATGTCGGCGCCGTTCATCAGCACCGTGCGGCTCGTGCCGTCCATGGGTTTCCTCCGGGTGTCGTCGTCGTTGTCAGGCGGCCATGGCGCCGGGGCTGCCCAGCATGCGCGAGACCTGCAGCGCCGCGGCCTTCACGCGCGGCACCAGCGCCTCGCGCCGCGCCGCGTCCATGCGCGCGGCGGGGGCGGAGAGACCAAGGGCGGCGCTGGGCCGGCCCGTGTGGTCGGTGATGGGGGCGGCGAGGCAGCGCAGCCCGGGCTCCAGCTCCTCATCGTCCGGCGCCCAGCCCTGCTGGCGGATGCGGTGCAGCGCCTCGCGCAGCGCCTCGGGCGTGGCGAGCGTGCGGGGGGTGAAGCGCGGCAGCCCGTGGCGGGCGAGGATCGCCTCCAGCTCGGCGTCGGGCAGGTAGGCGAGCAGCGCCTTGCCCAGGGCGCTGGCATGCGCCGGGCCGCGCTTGCCCACGCGCGCGTGCATGCGCAGGGCGTGGGTGCCCTCCACCACCTGCACGGTGACCACCTCGCCCTCGTGCAGGATGCCGACATGGACGGTCTCGCCCGTCTCCTCGGCCAGGACCTGCAGGGGCGGCAGGGACTGCCAGCGGAGCTGCTCCTGGCGCACCGCGCTGGCGCCGAGCGCGTGCAGCGCGAGCCCCGGGGCGTAGCGGCCCGCGCCATCCTTCGCGAGGTAGCCCGCGGCCTCCAGCGTGTGCAGCACGCGGAACAGGGTGGGCTTGCTCTGGCCGAGCTCGGCCGCGAGCTCGGCGAGGCTCCAGGAGGGGCGGCGGGCGAAGCAGCCCAGCACCTCGAGGCCCCGATGGAGCGAGGCGAGGTGGTAGGGGTCCTTCGCGCCCGGCGGCATGTCTCTCTCTCCCGTTGCGAAACGCCGATGGGTGAAACGATACACTTGACCTCGCGAAGCGAAAAGCGTTCCGATAAGCGAAACAGATGGACGGCGCCGCACCGCCGCCCCAGACTTCACCGCGCGTCCAGGAAAACCGGGCCGAAGCGCCCGATCGGGAGGAGTGTCCAATGATGAAGCGCGTGCTCGCCGCCGCCGCGGCGCTCTGGCTCGGGACGGCCCCGCCGGCCCCGGCCCAGGAATTCCCCAACCGCACCATCACCATGATCGTCGTCTTCGCCCCGGGCGGCGCGACCGATGTGCTGGCCCGCATCCTGGCCGATCACATGTCCCGCACCCTCGGCCAGCGCGTGGTGGTGGAGAATGTCTCGGGCGCGGGCGGTACCATCGGCGGCACGCGCGGCGCCCAGGCCGCGCCCGATGGCTACACCCTGACCGTGGGCAGCCTCGGCAGCCATTCGGCCGCCGTCTCCATCTACCGCCAGCCGGGCTATGACCCGCGCGAGCTGCAGCCCATCGGGCTGATCGCGGGCACGCCGCTCTATTTCGTGGTGCGGAACGGCCACCCGGCGCGGACCATGCAGGAGTTCCTGGCCATGGCGCGGGAGAATCCGGGGCGCATCTCGAACGCCAACGCCGGGGTGGGCTCCACCAACCACCTCGCCTGCGCGCTGTTCTCCTTCGTCACCGGCGCGCGGATGAACGACATCCCCTATCGCGGCGAGGGGCCGGCGGTGAACGACGTGGTGGCCGGCCAGGTGGACAGCGCCTGCGTGCTGGCCCCTGCGGCGGTGCCGCAGATCCAGGCCGGCACCATGCGCGGCCTGCTGATCGCGGCCACCGAGCGCAGCCAGGGCGCGCCGCAGGTGCCCAGCGCCCCCGAGGCCGGCGTGCCCGATTTCCTGTTCCAGGGCTGGAACGCCGTCTTCGCCCCGCGCGGCACGCCCCAGCCCGTGGTGGAGCGCCTCGACCAGGCGATGCGCGCCGCGCTCAACGACCCCGCGATCCAGCGCCGCATCCAGGAGCTCGGTTCCATCCCCGCCCCGCCCGACCGCCAGGGGCCGGAGGCGCTGCGGGCCCTGGTCCGCAGCGAGGTGGCCCGCTGGGCCGAGGTGGTGCGCGCCGCGGGCATCGAGCCGCAATAACCGGCCCGGCGGCGGCGGCCGGGGGGCGGGGGAAGCTCAGCGCCCGCCCCGCGCCTCGGCGATGGCCGCGCGGAGGATGCTCTCGGTGAGGATTTGCGGCAGCACCGCGGGCGCGCCCCCGCCCGCGGGATAAAGCAGGTAGAGCGGCACCCCGTCCCGCCCATGCTCGCGCAGCAGGGCGGTGATGGCGGGCTCGCCCCGCGTCCAGTCGCCGGTGAGCTGCGCGACATTCGCCTCGCGCATCGCCGCCTGGGTGGCCTCGGTTTGGATCGCGATGCGCTCGTTCACCTTGCAGGAGATGCACCAGGCCGCGGTGAGGTTGACGAAGACCGGCCGGCCCTCGGCGCGCAGCTCCGCCACCCGGGCGGGCGACCAGGGCTCGGCATGGGCCGCCACCGCCGCGCTGGCCGGCGGCGCGGAGGAGAGCAGGGGCAGCAGCGCCAGCGCGCCCAGCACCGCCAGCGCCGCCATGGCCCGGCCGAGCCGCCCCGCCCCGCCGCTCGCCTGCGCCGCGCCATAGGCCCAGGCTGCGAGGCCGATGAGCACGCCCCCGGCCAGCGCCGTCAGCACCCCGTCGGGCCCGGTCTGCTGCGCCAGCACCCAGACCAGCCAGGCGGCCGCGCCATACATGGGGAAGGCGAGGAACTGCCTGAGCCGCTCCATCCACGCTCCCGGCCGAGGCAGGACGCGAGCCAGGGCCGGGAAGGCGCCGAGCAGCGCGTAGGGAAGGGCGAGCCCGAGCCCCATGGCGGCGAAGACGCCCAGCACCTGCACCCAGGGCAGGGTCAGCGCCGCGCCGATGGCGGTGGCCATGAAGGGCGCGGTGCAGGGGGTGGCCACCACCACGGCCAGCAGCCCCGTGCCGAAGCTGCCCAGATGCCCGCCCGCCAGCGACGGCCCGCGCAGGTGGAACACGCCCGAGAGGTTGAGCCCCACCGCCAGCATCAGCCAGGCCATGCCGGCGACGAAGGCCGGCCAGGTGAACTGGAAGCCCCAGCCCGCCGCCGCCCCCGCCGCGCGCAGCCCGAGCATCAGCCCCGCGATGGCGAGGAAGCCCGCGAGCACGCCGAGCGTGTAGCCCAGCGCCTCGGCCCGCACCGCCCCGCGCGCCGCGCCGGAGAGCTTCGCCAGCGCCATCGCCTTCATCGCCAGCACGGGGAAGACGCAGGGCATCAGGTTCAGGACCAGCCCGCCCAGCAGCGCGAGGCCGAGGATCTGCCACAGCGGCAGGCCAGGCGAGGGCAGGGGCCCGCCCGGCTCGGCGCGGATCAGATAAGCGCCGCGCACCCCGGCCGCATCGGTCAGGGTCAGCACGCCCTCCAGCCTCCCGGGCCAGGGGGCGGGGCCGGGGGTGAGGGTCAGGGTGAAGCCGCCTTCGCGCGCGGCGAGGCGCTGCGGGGCGGGGTTCTCGATCAGGTTGGGCGCGAGGGGGAAGAAGGCGGCCTCGCGCAGGCTGGCGGGGCTGAGGCCCTCGCCCGTCACGCTCAGCACGGCGCGCGGCCCGTCCCGGGCGAAGCGGGCGGCGAAGGGGGCCTCGCGCGGCAGGGCAGCCTCGGCGGCGAGGAAGCGGGCGAGGTTCGCGGGGCGCGGCGCGGCCTCGACGGGCAGGGTGAGGGCGAAGCGCCCCTCCTCCGGGATGCAGACATCGGCGCAGACGAGCCAGCTCGCCTCGGCCTCCAGCGTCACGCGCTCGCCGGGGCGCAGCGTGGCGGGGGCGGTGAGGGGCAGCAGGAAGCCGGCCTCGCCCGTGTAGCCGAAATTCATCAGCGGGCCGAAGGCGATGCGCTGGGGGGCGGGGAATTGCAGGGCGCCGGCGCTCCAGCCCTCCGGCAGCGTCACGGTCAGTTCCGGCGCGGCCCCCGCGTCGCCGGCATTGGTCCAGTAGCTGTGCCAGCCGCGCGCGAGGGCGAGATGGAGCATCAGGCGGAAGCTCTCGCCCGGGGCGATGGCCGCGCGGTCGGCCAGCAGGGTCGCGGTGGCGCGGGGCGAGGCGACGGGGGCGGATTCGGCCGCGCGCGCCGAGGCCGGCGCGAACAGGATCAGAAACAGGAGAAGCGCCCGGAGCATGGGGGATAGAAGGCGCGTCGCGCCCCGCACCGCAACCCCCAGGCCCTCCCGGCAGGCGTGACGGTGCAGCCGGCGCGTGCCCGCCTCCGCTTCCCGCATGAAAAACCCGGCGAGGCTCTGCCTCGCCGGGCCACGACACCTGACAGGATCAGGGGCCAGGATGGGGCCCCCGCGAAGGTGTTCGCCGCGCACTTCAGCGGCGAAAACTTTCGTGGGGCGCTACGCCGCCAGCACCGCCAGCAGCATCAGCGCCACGATGTTGGTGATCTTGATCATCGGGTTCACCGCGGGGCCCGAGGTGTCCTTGTAGGGGTCGCCCACCGTGTCGCCCGTCACGGCGGCCTTGTGGGCGTCGCTGCCCTTGCCGCCGTAATGGCCCTCCTCGATGTACTTCTTCGCGTTGTCCCAGGCGCCGCCGCCCGTGGTCATGGAGACGGCCACGAAGAAGCCCGTCACGATCACGCCGAGCAGCAGCGCGCCGAGTGCCGCGAAGGCCGCCGCCTTGCCGGCGATGGCCAGCACGAAGACGAACCACACCACCGGCCCCAGCACCGGCAGCAGCGAGGGGATGATCATCTCCTTGATGGCGGCCTTGGTGAGCATGTCCACCGCGCGGCCGTAATCCGGCTTCTCGGCGCCCGCCATGATGCCCGGCTTCTCGCGGAACTGCCGGCGCACCTCCTCCACCACGGACTGCGCGGCCCGGCCCACCGCCGTCATGCTCAGCCCGCCGAACAGGTAGGGCATCAGCCCGCCGAACAGCAGCCCGACCACGACATAGGGGTTGGCGAGCGAGAAGTCGATCGCGCCGAGCCCCGCGAAATACGGATACTCGGCGGGCTTGGAGATGAAGTAGTTCAGGTCCTGCGTGTAGGCGGCGAAGAGCACCAGCGCGCCGAGCCCGGCCGAGCCGATGGCGTAGCCCTTGGTCACGGCCTTGGTGGTGTTGCCCACCGCGTCCAGCGCGTCGGTGGTCACGCGCGTCTCGGGCGGAAGCCCGGCCATCTCGGCGATGCCGCCCGCGTTGTCGGTGACGGGGCCGAAGGCGTCGAGCGCCACGATCATGCCCGCGAGCGAGAGCATGGTGGTGGTGGCGATGGCGATGCCATAGAGCCCGCCCAGCGCATAGGCGGTGATGACGCCGAGGATGATGACGAGCGCGGGCAGCGCCGTGCTCTCCATCGAGACGGCGAGGCCGCGGATCACATTGGTGCCGTGCCCGGTCTGCGAGGCCTCGGCGATGGCCTTCACGGGGCGGAAGCCCGTGCCGGTGTAGTATTCCGTGATCCAGACGATGGCCGCGGTGACGGCGAGCCCCACCGCCCCGCAGAGGAACATGGCGAAGCCGAAGCCGAAGCCCTTGTTGAAGCCGAAGGTGAGCAGCGCGAGCGGCAGCAGCCCCGCGAGGGAAAGCCCGCCCGTCCAGATCAGCCCCGTGTACATCGCCCCCATGATCGAGTTGTTCGCCGGCAGCTTCACCTTGTAGGTGCCGTAGATGGAGGTGACGACGCACAGCCCCCCGATCAGCAGCGGGAAGAGCATGGTCGCCATCCGCCCCTCGGTGAAGGTGATGGCGGCGAGCACCATGGTCGCCACCGCCGTCACGGCGTAGGTCTCGAACAGGTCGGCCGCCATGCCGGCGCAGTCGCCCACATTGTCGCCCACATTGTCGGCGATGGTGGCGGGGTTGCGCGGGTCGTCCTCGGGGATGCCGGCCTCGACCTTGCCCACCATGTCGCCGCCCACATCGGCGCCCTTGGTGAAAATGCCGCCGCCCAGCCGCGCGAAGATCGAGATCAGCGAGGCGCCGAAGCCCAGCGCCACCAGGCTGTCGATCACGGTGCGCGAATTGGGCTCGAGCCCGCCCAGCACCACCAGCACGAAGAAATAGACGGCCACGCCCAGCAGCGCGAGGCCGGCCACCAGCATCCCCGTGATGGCGCCCGACTTGAAGGCGAGGTCGAGCCCCGCGGCGAGGCCCTGGGTGGAGGCCTCGGCCGTGCGGACATTGGCGCGCACCGAGACGTTCATGCCGATGAAGCCCGCCGCGCCCGAGAGCACCGCGCCGATCAGGAAGCCGATGGCCACCGGCGCGCCCAGCAGCAGCCAGACCAGCACGAAGAGCACCGCGCCGACCGCGCCGATGGTCATGTACTGGCGCTTGAGGTAGGCGCTCGCCCCTTCCTGAATGGCGCGCGCGATCTCCTGCATGCGGGCGTCGCCCGCGGGCTTGGCCATGATCTCCCGGGTGGTGACCCAGCCATAGGCGATCGAGCACGCCCCGAGCAGGATCACCAGGAGAAGGGTGATGGTGGTCAACGGTGCACTCCCTTCCTTGTTATGTTTCGGCGTTATGGTTCCGCCCCGCCCCCGGGCGTCCGGAAGCCGCGGTGCGGGCGGAGCGTGGCCCGGAACGCTGCGCCGCGCAACGCCGCCCGCCTCACCCGCCCCAGTTGGGCGCGTTGTGTGGCCGGCGGGTGACCGTGTAGAGGGGGCCGCGACATCCATCGCCCGGAGTGCCCATGCGCATCGAAGCCATCCCCATCGGCAAGAACCCGCCCGAGGACCTGAACGTGATCGTCGAGGTCGGCGTCGGCGGGGAGCCGATCAAATACGAGCTGGAGAAGGATGCGGGGACGCTCTTCGTGGACCGCTTCCTCCACACCCCCATGCGCTACCCGGGCAACTACGGCTTCGTGCCGCACACCCTGTGCGGCGACGGGGACCCGCTGGACGTGCTGGTGGCCAACACCCGGCCCATCGTGCCGGGCGCGGTGATCAATGTCCGGCCTGTCGGCGTGCTGAAGATGGAGGACGATGGCGGGATGGACGAGAAGATCCTCGCCGTGCCCTCGCCCAAGCTCACCAAGCGCTACCAGCACGTGACGAACTACACGGATCTGCCGCAGATCACGCTCGACCAGGTGCGCCACTTCTTCGAGCACTACAAGGATCTGGAGCCCGGCAAGTGGGTGAAGATCATCGGCTGGGGCGATGCCGAGGAGGCGAAGCGCATCGTGGTGGACTCCATCGAGCGCTACAAGCAGCACTCCTGGCCGGTGGTGGACCGGCGCAAGCCGCAGGGCTGATCGGCGCGGCCCCTGGACGGGCCGCCCGGGCTTGCCCATGCTCGGCCCTCCCCCTCGCGCCCGTAGCTCAATGGTCAGAGCGGGCCGCTCATAACGGCTTGGTTGCGGGTTCGAGTCCTGCCGGGCGCAGGGGGGCGGGAAGGAGAGCTGGCCATCACCCATCCGCTCCGCTTTACGCTGCCCGAGGGCGAGGTGTGCGTCACCTTCGCCAAGGGCCGCGTCACCGGCTTCCGCCACACCCTGCCCGGGCGCGCGCCGCACGAGTATAGCTTCCCCTAAGCCGAGGCCTTCGCGCGCGGTCTGCTCCCGGCGCACGGGCCGCTGTTTCTGCTGCGCGACGCCGAACGGGACTGGTTCGTGCGCGTGCGGACCGCCCACATGTTGGACCGTTTCCTGGGCGGGCTCGACCGCGGCGCGCCGCACGAGGTGCTCGACTACGGCTGCGGCTGCGGCTCCTCGCTGGCCGCTATCCGCGCGCACTTCCCTCATGCGCGGCTGACCGGGGCGGATCCGGACGCCTTCACACTCTCCATCGCGCGGGCCCGCTTCGATGGCCAGGGCGAGCCCCCCGACTGCTGCTCTCGGAAGGCGGGCGCCTGCCCGCGGCGACCGGCGCCGGCTACGACATCGTGCAGCTCAACGCCGTGGTGGAACACCTGCTGCCGCAGGAGGGCCCGGCACTGCCGGGCGCACTCTCGGCGGCGCTAAAGCCAGGCGGGGTGATGATCGTGACCGAGACCCCCTGGCGCTGGTTCCCTGTGGAGACGCACACCACGTCGCTGCCGCTGGTCAACTACCTGCCCGACCGGCTGGCGCTCGCTGCGCTGCGGCACTGCGGCCGCTTTCCTCGAGAGACGGGCTGGACCGGCGCGCTGCGCCTCGGCCTGCGCGGGGCAACGGTGCGCGAGATCCTTGCCGCCCTGCCTGGGGGAGAGGGCGCAGCGGAGATGCTCCGCAGCCCCGCCCCCCATGCGCGGGACCTGCTGGACGTCTGGTGGCACGGCGAGGCGCGGCGGGAGGGGCGCGGCAAGCGCCGCCTGGCGTGGCGTGCGCTCTCGACGCTGCGCGCGGCCACAGGCATGGTGATCTCGCCCCGCATCACCGTCTGCCGCGCAAGAGGTGCCGCGCCATGTCGCCGTCCGCGCCCGACCACATCGCCCTGCTGCGCGCGAGCCTCGCCGTCGCCCGCCGTGCGCGGGAGAAGGGCAAGCATCCCTTCGGCGCCATCCTGGCGGACGAGACGGGCCGGGTGCTCATGGAGCAGGAGAACGCCTTCGACACCGAAGGCCGCACCGGCCACGCCGAGACGGTGCTGGCCCGCCGCGCCTGCGCCGCCTTCAGTGCGGAGGAACTCGCCCGCA
>NZ_AUDH01000044.1 GCF_000425365.1 Rubritepida flocculans DSM 14296
AACTCGAACTGCACCTGATCCTCGACAACTACGCCGCCCACAAGACCGAGGCGGTGAAGCGATGGCTGGCCCGGCACCCGCGCTTCCACGTCCACTTCACGCCGACATCTGCCTCCTGGATCAACGCCGTTGAGGGCCTGTTCGCCACCCTGACCAAGCGGCGCCTCAAGCGCGGCGTCTTCCGCTCCGTCATTGAGCTGAACCAAGCCATCCGCGACTACCTCGACGCCCACAACGCCGACCCGAAGCCCTTCCGCTGGACCGCGCCCGCCGACACCATCATCGGCAAGCACCAGCGCGGGAAACGTCTGCTGGAATCGCTCCACTAGGCTGTCATAATATATATGATGGCTTGTTTTGTGAAACAACCTTCAGAAGGCCCTTCCCGGACACCCCACGAAAAGGGCCGGCGTCACCGTAACCGCATCGAACGTTGTCCGGGTTTTCTGGGATGTTTGGTGCCGGGCTTGATAGCGCGCTCTTCTCCCCGGCTTGGAGAGATGGAATATGGGCCAGATTCTTCATGGCTGTGCCTGCACGATGAAGGAGGTCCAGTGGCTGCGGCCGAGTCCTTGCAGTTCAGGGTACGCTTCCGCTGTTCAACTCGTCCCATTGCGACGCCCAGGCGCTCGGAAACGGCTCCAACAGCCGCGGTAGGGTCACCCTCTCCGGCTGCCACCCGTCCAGGACCGCCTCGACGATGTCGGGTGCCAGCAGAGTCAGCCGCAAGAGCGACCCGAGGTATCCACGCTCGATTCGCTCCGCCGCGGCCATCTCGCTGATCGACGCGTAGCGCCCCTCGTCCAGCAGGCGCTGGTACCGGAACGCCCGGGCCAGCGCCTTAACCAGCGCCGGGTCAGCCCGCGTCGGGAGGGCCGTCTCGCCGCCGTCCCGCACCGGCGCCACCACCGTCTTCCGCCCCGGCCGGCGCCGGATGGTTAGTGGCACCCGGACCGTGATGCTGGTCGCCTGCATCATGCCGCCACCTTCGGCGCTCTGGGCGCAATCGCGGTGAGGTCTCGGACGAGGCCGGCCAGCCCCTCCACGCGGAGGCGGATGTCAGCACCGGCGGGCCCGACCACCACCCGCTCCACCAGAGCTCGGACGATGCGTGCCTGCTCGGCCGGGAAGAGCTCGCCCCATAGCGGGTCGAGCCGGGCTAGGGCCTCACGGACTTCACCCTCCTTCACGTCCGGCGCCTCCGCCCGCGCCGCGAGCCAGGTGCCGACCACCACCTCGGGCTGGCGCAGCAGGGCGCGGACCTGGTCCACCACCGCGGCCTCGATCTCCGCCGCCGATACGCGGCGCACGATATCGGAACCCTGGGAGTCGGCATTGCGCAGCACCGCCTGCGCGACATAGTACCGATACTGCCGCCCCTTCTTCACGCAGTAGGTCGGCGACAGCGCCCGCCCGTCCACGCCGTAGATCAGCCCCTTCAGCAGCGCCGGCGCATGCTGCCTGTTCTGCGCGGCACGGCTCCGCGGGCTGACCTGCAGGATGGAGTGCGCCCTCTCCCACAGATCCCGCGGCACGATCGCCTGGTGCTCGCCGCGGTAGATGTTGCCCTTGTGCGTGACCTCGCCGATGTAGGTCCGCAGGTTCAGCGCCTTGTAGACGTCGCCCTTGTCCAGCAGCTTGCCGGACTTGCTGGTGATGCCCTCGGCCTGCAGGCGGCGCACCGTCTCAACGCCCGAGCCCGTCTCGACGAACAGCTCGAACACCCGCCGCACCCGTGCGGCCTCGGCTTCATTCACCACCAGCTTGCGGTTGGCGACGTCGTAGCCGAGCGGCACCTTGCCGCCCATCCACATGCCCCGCGCCTTCGAGGCAGCGACCTTGTCCCGGATGCGCTCGCCGATCACCTCGCGCTCAAACTGAGCGAAGCTGAGCAGGATGTTCAGCGTCAGCCGCCCCATGCTGGTCGTCGTGTTGAACGACTGCGTCACCGAGACGAAGGTGACGCCATGCGCCTCGAAGGTCTCGACCAGCTTGGCGAAGTCCATCAGCGAGCGGGACAGGCGATCGATCTTGTACACGACGATCACGTCGACCAGGCCCTGCTCGATGTCGGCCAGCAGGCGCTGCAGCGCCGGGCGTTCCAGCGTGCCGCCGGAGAACCCGCCGTCATCGTAGCGGTCGCGCACCAGCACCCAGCCTTCGGCGCGCTGGCTGGCGACATACGCCTCGCAAGCCTCGCGCTGGGCGTCGAGGGTGTTGAACTCCTTGTCCAACCCCTCGTCCGTGGACTTGCGCGTGTAGACCGCGCAGCGCAGCTTCTTCGCGGTGGCCGGCATCGCCGCGCCGGCGGGGGCGCGCGTCTTCATGCGCCACCTCCCGGCTGGCGCAGCCCGAAGAACACCCAGCCGTTCCAGCGCGTGCCGGTGATGTGCCGGGCGATCGCAGAGAGCGAACGATAGGGCCGGCCCTCGTACTCGAAGTCGTCGGCCCGGACGGTGACGACATGCTGCACGCCGTCGTACTCGCGGATGAGCTGCGTGCCTGGCAGCGGCCGGCTGTCGGCACGGATTCTGCGCAGCACCACGTTCCCGCCATCGAGCTGCTCACCGAGCGCCTCAAGCCGCGCCCGCGTCTCCGGCTTCAGCCCGCCATAGGCCAGTTCCTGGATGCGGTAGGCCAGCCGACTGACCAGGTAGGGCCGGTTGAAGGGCGGTGGCTCCCTGCCGAACAGCGCCCGCCACTGCTCCTTCAGCTCGGCGGCCGTGGCGGTCTGCAGCGCCGCCAGGCGCGGCAGTACCTGAGCGGGCGGGATCTTCGGGACGGTGGGCGCCGGCGGCGCTGCAGACAGCTGCCGGCGTTGGGTTGCGGATCGTCGGGTCATGCGACTCCCTCTCTCTTGGGGTTCGCATGACGGCGCTGCCCGGCGGCGGAGTGTAGGCGAATGTCTCCGGACCCGCGGGCATCTTCGGCGTCTCGGGCAAGATCCCCTGCAGCTCGGCTCCTGAGCCGCAGCAGGCCGCGCGCCAGCAGGTCGCAGACCTCGCGGAGGTGGGGTGGGAGATGCGAGTTACTGGGGAGGTAGGAGGGGGGCGCCATCCCCATGATTACCTGGGCTGCAGCCCACGTGTTCCGCCGAGGGCTGCAGATTAGATTCGACACCGGCATGCCGAATCATGTACCTGATATGGTCCACATTACAGGGACGTCACGTGCAGAAGGACTTCACCAAGTTCGCCAACCAGCGGTTCCTCAAGACCGTGGACTGGGAAGTTCTGGGCAAGCTGCTCACCCAGCATCGGGCAGGCATCAAGGGCCTCGACCTGGAAGCTCTGCTCGCCGATGAGGTGGAGGGGCGGAAGCGGATCACCGAGTACCTGCTCGGCTCGAAGGACTCCTACCCGGAGGGCCTGATCCAAGACCTGCATCGCATCGTCCGACTCGACAGCCCGACCGGGATGCGACTGCTGCAGGAGGAGGCGGAGCGTCAGGGGGTCGTGATCATCGACCCGGCGGAGTGTCCGACCGCGACGCCGCGCGACTACGCCCTCGTCGCCTTCGTCGAGTTCCCGGACGTCTTCAAGGAGGCGGAGCACACCTCCGTCTTCATCGCGCCCCCCAGCGTCACCGAGTTCGATGCGGGCGAGGATGGGCTTGCGGCCAGCGTCACCAAGGAAACGCTGGAAGCCCTTCGCGTCCGCGCCTCCGGCATCTTCGCCGCCGACCTACGCGGGAAGTTCTGCCGCGTCCGCGACTATGTCGATGATGGCGAGCTGTGCATCGCAGTCCGCCATGGGGCGCCGCCGGTTTCGACCGAGGTCATTCGCGGCGACGAGGACGAGGTCATCGGCTTCCAGGAAGTCGACACCGCGGTGATCTCCTTCGTCGAGGCGACGGGGCGCCTCACGGTTTGGGGCTGCGCGAAGAAGCGCCGTGCCGACCTGGCAGAAGCATTCGCTACCGAGATTCTCGGGCGCCCCGGCGTGTTTAAGGCAGCCAGCTCGCAGAACCTCTACACGCTGGCCCCGGCAGAGAAGTCGCATGGCACCTTCACCTTCCGTGTCGGTGACCTGGACCAGATCGAGCGGGTCGAAATCACGGAAGCGCAGGCCAACCGCGTCGCCACCAATGTCCGGACCGGCCGCGAGAAGACCCTGTTCTCGGTGCGGGTGAAAGACTCCGAGGGTAGCGCGCTGCGCCGTCTGCATGAGAGCCGGACCGACATCAGCTACGGCGACAATTTGTGGCGCCTCGACCACATCATCGCGCGCATCGTCCTGAAGACGCCGAGCGGCCGCGCGCCGACGATCAGCGTCACGATCAAGCCGCCCGGATCGGTCACCTTTCCCAGGGTCCGGCACAAGAAGCTGGTCATGGCATTGCTCAAGCTGAACGCGCTGACGAATGACCGGCGGCCTATCGTACCAGCTCTGGCGGCTGAGTGAGGCCGGCGAGCCGGTCGTCATGCTCGGCCGGCAGCATGGTGCGGAGGAGGAGGCTGCCTTCGAGCGCCTCATCCAGCTCGGTATCCTCGTGCATCGTGGGCGCGAGGCGTCCTGGGCTGTCTGCGACGACTGCGACTGCGGCGCTGATGAACGTGCAATCGTGTGGGACGGCGATATCGCCACCGCCAAATGCGCCGGCGATCGCCGAAGGGATGAGCGCCTGCGCGCGGACGAGGTGCGCGGCTTCAACGTGGTCCTGTCGGCCTTCATGGAAGGCGTGGCTGAGGCCATGGGATTGGGCCGTCCGGACCAGATCGCGCCAGGGCTGTGGAGCCTCGGCATGCTTGCGGACGGGCGGATCATCGTGGCCGCACCCACCCGCATTGGCATCCGGCAGCCAGGGCTGGTCGGCGCGATTCGCCTCGCCCACAAGGAAGGCACAGTCATCCTGGTCGGGCCAGAACTGCCCACGCTGATGCGCGGCAACCTGGCCGAACAGAACATCCATCATGTTCAGCCGATCCACGCCCTTCTGCCGCCAGTGGGTGATCTCCCCCTGGCACTGGATGTCGCCCGGCTGCCAGATGGGCGCGCCGGCCGATACAGCCTCGTGCTCACCGTCGGGACGCGCACGGTCCTCATCGGCGGGAAGGCCGCGACACTGCCGCCGCGGCCGTTCCAGCTGCTCCACATCCTCGCGCGGCAGCACCGGCGCGGAAAGCCGATCGTCAGCCGGCACGCCCTCCTGGACGAAATCTTCACGCCGAGCACGGCCGAAGGCGCAGTCCGCGACCTGGTGTCCGAGACCCGCCGGCAGCTGAAGCGGGCCTTTGGCGATGCCGAAGAGGTTGCGCAGCTGATCACCACCCACACGACGACCGGCTACGCGATCAATCTCCCTCCGCTCACCGTGGCGGTGGTGGAGTAAGCGGCGGGCTCGGCGAGGGCCGTTCCCACACCTCTCCCACAGCCGTCCCACCCCTGTGGGAGAGCATCCCCGGCAGGTTCGGCTGGTCATTAACGACCAGCCGGAGCCGCCGATGCCCTCGCTCACCTTCGCCGAATTCGAACCCCTGCACCGTATGGCCGTGCGCATGGCGCGCGGCCTGTGCCGCCGCCTCCGGCTGCCCGCGCATGACGCCGAGGATTTCGCCCAGAACCTCCTGACCGACCTGCTCGCCCGCTTGCCAAGCTTCAACCCAGGCCAGGGCCAGCTGGGCGCATTCGCGCTCACCTGCTTCCGGCACCATGCCGCCCTGCTGGCGCATCGCACCCAGCGGTACCGGACACTTCATCACCCCACTTCCCTGGATGACCCGCTGCCGGAGGGCAGCGCCACGGTCGGCGCCTTGCTGTCGGAGGCGGACGGCTACGGCGCGTGGATGGGCCAGCAGACCGACGCCTTCGCCGACGTGAATCGGCGCATCGACCTCGAGCGGGTCGCGGACGTGCTGACCGAGGAGGATGCGCCCCTCTGCGCCGCCCTGGCGCGTGGCGACGTCGATCCTGCGCGTCACGCCGGCCTGTCACGCACCACCGCCTTCCGGCGCGTGCGCGAGATGCGGTTGCGGCTCTGCGCCGCCGGCATCGCCCCGGCGGCCTGAAACAGAACCACAGCAGCCTCGGTAATCATGATCATGGACACCAACACCCCCGACATGCGCGCGGCGGCGAGGCCTCTCACCGAAGCGTCGCTCTGCATCTGGCTGGGCACCGCGGCTCCCGGCGACCGCCTCACCTATCATCGTGGCGCTCTCGCCCGGCAGGTTTGCCCGCAGCTGCAGTGCCTGCCCGAGCAGGAGCGCACGGCGCTGCAGCGCCTGGCCGCCCGCGCCTGGAAGCTGGCCGAGCTCGGGCTCGCAGATATCGTGCAGCGCCGCCACGGCTACGAGGATTACGAGTACATCCTCGTGGCCCGCCGCCGCCCGCGCCGCCCCGCGTCGGCCATCCTGCCGATGCTGCTCGCGGAGGCGGCGTGATGGACGCGCTCCGCACCAACCGCCCAAGCCTGGAGAGCCTGCGCCACCTGCCGGTGGGCGACATCATCGCGCTGCCGGCCGAGCACCTCGCCCTCCTCCAGGCCGAAGCGCGCGAGGCGGTCGAGGCCGCCAAGCGCATGCAGGACTGGATCGAGGCCGCCATCGCGCTGCGCTACGAGCAGCGGGCCATCGCCGCGCGCGCCGCCGCCGGTAAGGACACCGGCACGGTGCGCTTCCAGGACGGCGAGGTCGAGGTCACCGCCGAGCTCCCGAAGCGCGTCGATTGGGACCAGCGCCGCCTCGCCGACCTCGCCGCGCAGATCCGCGCCGGCGGCGAGGATCCCGGCGAGTACCTCGAGGTCAGCTTCAAGGTGCCGGAGCGCGCCTACGTCGCCTGGCCGGAGCGCATCCGCCAGGCCTTCGAGCCGGCGCGCACGGTGCGCACCGGCCGGCAGAGCTTCCGGCTCGCCCTCAAGGCGGGAGGCGCCTGATGCCGCTGCGCATCGTCACCGCCGACGAACGTCTCTCCACCGCCGCCAACAAGACCACCATGGCGCTCTTCGGCCCGAGCGGGGTCGGCAAGACCAGCCTGCTCAGGACCCTGCCTGCCGAGGCCACGCTGTGCATCGACCTCGAGGCCGGCCTGAAGTCCGTCCAGGACTGGCCCGGGGACAGCATCCCCGTGCGCTGCTTCGAGGATGCGATCGACCTCGCCTGCCTGATCGGCGGCGTGAACCCGGCCGCCGATCCGAACGGGTTCTTCTCCGCCGCGCACCACCAGCATCTGGTCGCCGCGCATCCCGACCTGGTCCGGCTGCTCGCCGGCAAGAGCATCGTCTTTCTCGACAGCATCACCGACCTGACCCGGCAGGCGATGGCGTGGGCGAAGACCCGGCCGGAGGCCTTCTCCGACCGCACCGGCAAGCCCGACACGCGTGGTGCCTACGGCCTGATGGCGCGCGAGGTGATCGGGCTGCTGAAGCACCTGCAGCACGCCCCGGGCAAGAGCCTGATCATGGTCGGCATCCTGGAGCGCGTGACCGACGAGTTCGGCCGCGTCTCCTGGCAGCCGCAGATGGAGGGCGGCAAGGCCGGCCGCGAGCTCCCCGGCATCGTCGACCAGGTGGTGTCGATGGCGCTGTTCTCGCGCGATGCGCAGGGCGCGCTGGTGCACGACCCGGAGCGCGGCACCGAGCGCCGCGTGGTCTGCCGCACCGGCAACGCCTTCGGCCTGCCGGCCAAGGACCGCTCGGGCCGCCTCGACGAGACCGAGCCGCCCGACCTCGCCGCCCTTCTCCGCAAGATCAACCTCGCGCCCAGGAGCTGACGCATGACTTTCGACATGAACGACGCCGAGCTGCCGCGCGGCACCGACCTCATCCCGGACGGCAGCTTCGTGAAGCTGCGCATGGAGATCCGCAAGGGCGGCATCGACGGCGCCAGCCCCTTCGACCGGGAACTGCTCAAGGCGGCGAAGACCCCCGGCAGCGACGTGCGCATGCTCGACTGCGAGTTCACCGTGGTGGCGGGACCGCACAGCAAGCGGAAGCTCTGGCAGAGCTTCACCGTCGCCGGCGGCAAGGTCGACGAGCAGGGGGTCTCCATCGGTTGGAAGATCTCGAAGGGGATGTTCCGGGCGATGATCGACAGCGCGCTCGGTCTCGACCCGCACGACATGAGCGAGGCGGCGAAGGCCAAGCGGATCCTGCGCGGCCTCGCCGACCTCAGCGGCATCACCTTCGCCGCGAAGCTCCGCGTCGAGCCGGCCAACGATCCCCGCTATGGCGACAACAACCGGATCGAGCGGGTGGTGCTGCCGGGCGAGCCGGAATACGCGCGCATCATGGCGGGCGAGGCGCTCCCGCCGCAGCCGAGCCAGCGCGCGCCGCGTGCGCCGGCGGCCGGCAACACCCCGTCGGCCTGGGGTGGCACCGCGGCGCCGGCGTCCGCCGCGCCTGCGGCCCGGGTCTGGGAGCGCCCCGCTGCGACGCCGCGCGCCCAGCCCCCCGCTCCGCCCGCCCAGGCCCCGCTCGCCGGCGGCCCGACCTGGCTGAACGGTTGATGGCGGGATGGCACGACGCCGCTGGGGCCAGTCCCGGGCGCGGGCAGCGCCCGCCGCAGCGCCGGCATCCCTGCCGCGCTGCATGCCCGGCGATCAGGTCCGGCGCCTGGTCTGTGGGCTGTGCGGCCGCGAGGCGAAGGGCTTCGGCTATGTGCACGGGCTGCGCTTCGGCGAGTTCCCGCACCACCGCTTCTGCAGCATGGCGTGCTGCGAGGCGGGCAGCGCTCTGGCGCGGAGGTCCACCGGCGTGATCGACAAGACGCCGATGGAGACGCGCGCGATCAAGGACGCGCGCCGGCCCCTTGCCGAGGTGCTGCAGGAGCTCGGGCTGCTCGCCCCCTTCCACGACCGCAGCGCGGCGGAGATCGACCGCATCATCGAGGCCTGCGTCGACGGCTTCCAGGCCTCGATGCAGCGCCAGGCCGCCGAGCGCGATCCGCTCGACGACCCCATTCCCTTCTGAGGTGACGGTGCTGCTCGACCTGAACCACGGCTCCGGCGCGGTCTATGGGCGCCTCGACCATGGCCGCGAAGGCGCCGTCGCCGTGACGGCGCGCGTGAACGCCGCGATCGACGCCGCGCTGCTCGCGCGGCATCGCCGGCAGACGCCGCGCGACTATCTCGGTGGCAGCCGCGTCGGCGAACCCTGCGCCCGCAAGGTGGTCTACGAGATCACCCACGCGCCGAAGGACCGCGACTTCGACGCCGACATCCTGCGGGTCTTCGACGCCGGCCACCAGTTCGAGGCGCTGTCTATTCGCTGGCTCCGGCTCGCCGGCTTCGACCTGCGCGACCGTGGGTCGGATGGCGGCCAGATCGGCTTCGTCGCGGCGGGCGGAAAGCTGCGCGGCCACGCCGATGGTGTGATCGTCGGTGGTCCCGAGGTCGGCATCGGCTGGCCTGCACTGTGGGAACACAAGGCGCTCGGCCAAAAGTCCTGGAGCGACCTGGTCAAGCGCGGGCTGCGCCTCTCGAAGCCGATCTACTTCGCGCAGGTGCAGCTCTACATGGCCTACCTCCAGCTCGAGGTGGCGCTGCTCACCGCGCTGAACCGCGACACGCTCGCCCTGCACCACGAGGCCGTGCCGTTCGATGCGGCGGAGGCGCAGCGGCTGTCGGACCACGCCGTCGAGATCCTCCGCGCCGCCGATGCCGGCGAGCTGCCGCCGCGCATCGCGCAGGCCGCCGACTTCTATCTGTGCCGCCAGTGTCCCTACGCCACGCGCTGCTGGGAGACGCCTGCATGAGCGACATCACGCCCTCCGACACGCAGCACCGGGCGATCGCCGCGATCAAGCACTGGTTCCAGAGCGAAGCCGACCGCAAGCAGGTGTTCCGGCTGTTCGGCTATGCCGGCACCGGCAAGTCTACCGTGCTGCGCTTCGCGCTGGACGAGCTCGGCCTCGAGCACCACCGTGGCGGCGGGGACGGCGAGCCCTGCACGCCCGGCGTCGTCACCGCCACCTTCACCGGCAAGGCCGCGCTGGTGCTGCGACGCAAGGGCACGCCCGCGCGCACCATCCACAGCCTCATCTACTCTGTCATCGAGGCGACGGAGGAGGAGGTCGAGGCCGCCGAGAAGAAAATCGAGGAGGCGGTGGCACGGGCGCGGGGGCTGACAGGCTTTGAGCGCACCACCGCCGAGGCGACGATCGAGGCGATGCGTCAGGGCGTCGCCGACATGAAGCGCCCGCGCTTCGCGCTGAACCCCAAGAGCGACGCCGCGCACGCGAAGCTGATCGTGCTCGACGAGGTCTCCATGGTCGGCGAGGAGATGGCGCGCGATCTCCTGAGCTTCGGCAAGCCGATCCTCGTGCTCGGAGACCCCGGCCAGCTGCCGCCGATCCAGGGCGAAGGCGCGTTCACCAAGGACGCGCCCGACATCATGCTGACGGAGATCCACCGCCACGCGGCGGAGAGCGCCATCATCCGCCTCGCCACCATGGCCCGGCAGGGCGAGCCGATCGGCTTCGGGCGCTACGACGACCACGTCTGGAAGATGCGGAAGCTCGACGTCACGCCGGAGCAGGCGCTGCGCGGCGGCCAGGTGATCTGCGGCATGAACGCGACCCGGCTGCAGCTCAACAACGCCATGCGCCGCGCAGCCGGCTTCGGGGCCGGCGGATGGCTGCCCACGGGCCCGGGCGAGAAGATCATCTGCCTCAAGAACCAGAACGATCTTGGCCTCATCAACGGCATGTTCCTAACCCTCTCCGACATCGTCGACGAGGGGAGCCACTACCTCTCGGCAGTGGTGATGGACGAGGACGGCAACCGGATCGGCGCCCCCCAGGCAGATGGCAGCCGCGGGCGTCTCCGCATCTACAAGGGCCACTTCGAGGACCACGTCGCCTTCGACAAGGGTCGCCACGACCGCGACTGGAAGCTGAAGAAGGGGCTGACCGAGGCGACCTTCGGCTGGGCCATCACCGGACACAAATCGCAGGGCTCGCAATGGGAGAACGTGGTCGTCTGGGATGACGGGCTCGGGCGGACCGAGCTCGACCGGCGCCGCTGGCTCTACACCGTCATCACGCGCGCCGAGCAGGGGCTGGTGATCCTGGCATGACCACGGCCCCGATCGACCTGAACGACGCGGGCCTGGCGCCGGTCCGGCACGACCTGGCGGAGGTGCGGCGGCGGCTCGCGGACACCGCGAAGGAGTGGCTGCCGGCGCTGTTCCCGAACGCCCGGCGCGCCCCGGACGGCCGCACGCTGCGCTGCGCGGATCTCTCGGGTCGCGCGCCCCGCGGCGAGGGCTCCTGCGTGATCCACCTGGAGGGGCGCTTCGCGGGGTGGGGATTCGACCACGCCACCGGCGAGAGCGCCGGACCGATCGACATGGTCTACCACGCGACCGGCACACCCGAGCCCCGCCTGTTCGACGAGGCGGCGCGGCTGGCGCGCATGGACTGTCTTGCACCGCCTGTACGCACTGCCGAGCCGCGCGCGGACCACAGCCACGAGATCGCGCGCATCCTGGCCGGCTGCATCCCGCTCGCTGGCTCGCCCGCCGAGGCCTACCTCCGCGGACGCGGGCTTGCCCCGCCCGACAGCTCCGACCTGATGTTCCACCCCGACCTCGCCGACTTCGAGAGCCGGCGCGGCTGGCCCGGGATGGTCGCCATCGTCCGCGACGCCGCGGGGGCGCCCACGGGCGGCATCCACCGCACCTACCTGCTGGACGACGGCTCCGGGAAGGCGCCGCCCGGGAAGAAGATGCTCGGGCCTGTCGCCGGCGGCGCGGTGCGGCTCGCGCCCGCACGCGAGGACGGGCGGATCGGCGTGGCGGAGGGGATCGAGACCGCGCTCGCCGCCATGGCCCTGTTCGACGTCCCCGTTATGGCGGCGCTCTCGGCCGACGGGCTGCGGCGCTGGCAGTGGCCGGATGGCACCACCCACGTCACCATTTTCGCCGATGCCGGACACGCCGGCATGCAGGCCGCGGCGACGCTGGCGGACCGGCTGAACGTCGCGGACATCCCCTCGCGCATCGTCGCTCCGCTGCATGGCGACGATTTCAACAACGACCTGCGGCGCGGGGCGACCGCCGCCGACTACGAGCAGGCGGCTGGCACGGAGCCGAAAGCGCCTGCCACCGCGGCGGCGCCCGCGACAGTGGAAGATCTGCTCACCGCCGCCTCCGGCCTCACCCGCCCGCCTGACTCCGAGCCGCTCGCCGAGCTGCTGGGCCGGCTGGCCCTGGCGCGGCTCGACCCACTCCCGGAGCGCCAGGTCCTCGCCGCGGTGAAGATCGCCACGGGGATCGCCGTCTCCATCCTGGAGAAGCAGCTGGTCGAGCTCCGCCGACGCGTGAACGCGACCGGCGACGTCCGCCGCGCACCTGTCCGGCCCCCCTGGGCCTCGCTGCTGCGGATCGACGCCGGCGGTGCGCCGGAGCGCAACGAGGCCAACGTCATCACGGCGCTGTCGCTCGACGCCGCCTTCACCGGCGCGCTCATGTTCGACGAATTCAGCCAGGAGATCATTGTCGCCCGGGCGCTGCCCTGGGATCCGGCAGGCACGGTGCACCCCCGGCCCTGGGGCGAGGCCGACGACGTGCGCTGCGCCGAATGGCTGCAGCGGCACGAGATCAATGTCCCGCCAGTGGTGGTCGGCCGCAGCGTCGTCGCCGTGTCGCGCAACATCCGCATCCACCCGGTACGCGACTACCTCGAAGCGCTGGCCTGGGACGGCACGCCGCGCCTCGACACCTGGGCCGTCGCCTATCTCGGCGCCGAGGACACGCCGCTCCACCGGAGCATGGCCGCGCTGTGGATGGTCTCCGCCGTGGCGCGGATCATGCAGCCCGGCTGCAAGGCCGACCACATGCTGATCCTGGAAGGGCCGCAGGGCATCCGGAAGTCGACTGCTCTGAAAGTGCTGGCCTCCGAGCCCTGGTTCACCGACGAGCTCGCCGAACTCGGCTCGAAGGACGCGGCGCAGCAGATGCGCGGCATCTGGATCATCGAGATGGCGGAGCTCGACGCCATCGGCCAGGCGGACGTGTCGCGCATCAAGGCGTTCCTGAGCCGCACCACGGACCGCTACCGGCCGCCCTACGAGCGCTACGTCGTCACCGT
>NZ_AUDH01000045.1 GCF_000425365.1 Rubritepida flocculans DSM 14296
CGGGCAGCTTCGGATCGGGCCCGCGCTGGTGCCAGCCCGCGCCGTCCATGACGACCACCGCATGCGCGCCGGGCGCGACCTGCCCGCTGATTTCGGCGAGGTGCAGGCTCATGGTCTGCTGCTTCGCGGCGGGCAGCACCAGCCCTGCGGCCACGCCGCGCGCCTCGGCTGGCCGGGCGGCGGTCACGAGGGCGGCGAAGCCCCGCTGAAAGACGCCTGGGCCGCCGCGTCATGGCCCGGATGCCGGGGACGCACGCACAGCCGGCGGAACCCGAGCCGAGCCAGCATCGCACCCACGCTGCGCTCGGCCAGCACCACCCCGAAACGCGCCGCGATGGCCCGCGCCAGATCGGCGCGCCGCCAGCGCAGCACGCCGTCCACCTTCGGGTCGGGGCCGCGGCGCACCCATTCGGCCACCTCGGCCGCCTGCGCCGCGCTCAGCCGAGGCCGCGCGCCGTTGCCCGCCCGCCGGTCCCGAAGCCCCACCAGGCCCGCCTCGTTGTAGCGGTGCACCCAGTCGCGCAGCGTCTGCCGATCCATCCCGGCCGCACGCGCCGCCTCGCCGCGCGGCCGGCCCTCCAGCGCCAGCACCAGCATCCGGCGCGACGCACCCGCCTCCCGCTCGCGCGATGCGGCATGCCGCAAGCCCGCCGCGTCCAACTCCAACCGCGTGATCGCCACCCCCGCCATCCTCGCCTCCGCCGCTCCGCGAAGACAGCGAATCACCAGCACACCCGCGCCGGAATCCCCGTCGAGGCGGGTTCAGGTGCCGCGCGTATCAGTTACCCACCGGCGATCCCGACCCGCCGTGGATGAAACTGTGGCACTGTGGTGTGGCTGGTGGCGAGGTCGGCGTGCCGATGGTGCGCCAGAGCCCGCGTGTCAGTTTCTGTCTAGCCCGCCCCCGGCCCGCCCCAGCCCCCGCCCAGCGCGCGGTAGAGCGCCACGGTGGAGACGAGCCGCGCGAGCTCGGCCAGCACGAGCTGCTCATTGGCCGAGAGCGCCGATTGCTGCGCCTGCAGCACCGAGACGAAGGGCAGCGCGCCCTCGCGCCAGCGCAGCTCCGCCAGCCGATAGGCGCGCTGCGCGGCCTGGAATCCGGCGCGCCGCTGCTCCAGCGCCCGCCGCGCGGCCTCGGCCAGGGCCAGCGCCGCCTCCACGTCGCGGAAGGCGGCGAGGATCACGCCCGCGCGCAGCTCCGCGATCTCCTGCGCGCGCGCCACGGCCTGGTCCTGCCGGGCGCGCAGCCGCCCGCCCTGCAGCAGCGGCGCGAGCAGCCCCGCCGCCAGGGTGAAGGCCGCGCCCTGCGGCGTGAGGAAGGCCGAGAGATCCCCGCTCTGCAGCCCGCCCGCCACGGTCAGCACCAGGGAGGGGAAGCGCGCCGCGCGGGCGGATTCCGCATCGAGCCCGGCGGCGGCCAGCTCCGCCTCCACCCGCGCGATGTCGGGCCGGCGCAGCAGCAGCTCGGAGGGGATGCCGGCGATGATGGGCGGCGCCGTCAGCCCGTCGAGGGAGCGGGCGCGCACCTCCACCTGGTCCGGCCGCTGGCCGAGCAGCAGGGCGAGGTTCGCCAGCGCCTCGGCCTCCTGGCCGCGCAGCGCCTCCAGCGTGGCCTGCTGGGCGGCGAGGGCGGCGCGCTGCTCCTCCAGCTCCACCTCGCTCGCCGCACCCTCGGCGCGCTGGATCTCCACCTGGGAGAGGATGCGCCGGGCCGCCGCCGCGCTTTCCTCGAGCAGCGCGAGCCGCCGTCGGAGGGCGAGCAGCGTGAAATACCCGGCCGCGGTCTGCGCCGTGAGGGAGAGGGCCAGCGCGTCGCGGTCGTGGCGGCTGGCCAGCACCCGCGCATCGCCGGCCCGCGCGGCGCTGGAGAGGCGGCCCCAGAGATCCACCTCGTAGCTGGCGGAGAGGGTCAGCGAGGCGGCATCGCCCTCGCGGTTGTTGCGCCCGCCCGCGAGGTCGGGCCCGCGGGCGCGGGCGATGCCGGCGCCGAGCGAGACGGAAGGCGCCAGCGCCGCGCGGGCGATGCGCGCCCCCGCCTCGGACTGCGCGATGCGGAAGGCGGCGGCGCGCAGCCCCGCCTCGCCCACCTGCGCCTGCGCGATGAGCGAATCGAGTTCCGCGCTGCCATAGCCGCGCCACCAGGCGGGATCGGGCCAGGTGGTGGGGGTGTCCACGCCGGCCTGGGCGAAGCGGGGCGCGGCCTCGGGCCGGGTGAAGTCGAGCCGCGGGTCGGGCCCGCAGGCGGCGAGGCCGGCGAGCGCGCCGAGGGCGGTGCGCCGCGTCGGCCCGCGCATCGGCTCAGCGCGCCTTCACGGGGCGGCTCGCGTGGCTGTCCGCCGGCACGCCGCGGGCAAGCGACATGTGGCTGTGCACGGCCAGCCAGCGCTCGCCCTCGCCCGGGTTGGGCACGAGCACCAGCGTGGTGCGCCCGGGCCGGTCGAAGGGCGTGCCGTCGGGGTGGTAGCCGGTGGAGGTGAAGGGCGCGATGGCCACCGCGAGGCTGCCATCGGCGCTCGCCAGCACGCGGGTGGCCTCGAGGCGGAAGGCGAAATCGCTCGTCTTCGGCCAGACGCTCTCCCACTGCCGGTCGCGGAAGGGTTCGAGCCCCTCGACCAGCGCCTGCACCGTGCCGAAGGCGATGATGCGCGGGTGCCAGAAGGGGTAGGCGCTGCGGTAGTCCACCTCGCGCACGCAGGCGGCGAAGCGCGCGAGCCAGTCGTGGATGGCCGCGGCGATGGCGGGCGGCGCCTCGGGCAGGGGCGGGGGCGTCATCGCGGCCGACCGGCGCGCGGCCCCGGGAAGAAGGCCAGCGCGGCGTCGATCTCGCGCAGCGCCGCGGCGGCGTCGCGGCGCAGCAGCGCCTCCCGCGCCGCGGCGAGATGGCCGATGGGGCCGCCGCGCAGCGGCTCGCCCGCGCGGGCGGGCGCGGTGGAGCGGGTGAGCAGGCGGGCCTCCGCCCGCTCCAGCAGCTCGTTCGCCTGGCCGAAGCGGCGCGCCTGCACCGCCTCGCGCGCGTTCAGCAGCAGGCGGCGCGCGGGCTCCTCGCCCAGCGCGTCGGCGGCCTCGGCGTCGCGGCGCTGGGCCTGCACGCCGGGCGGGGTGTCGGGCCGCGCGCGCTGGCGCTGCAGCTCCTGGATGGAATCCGCCTGGGCGAAGAGGTTGCCGGGCGGGTGCGGCCCACCGTGATGGGCGAGCGCGGGGGCGGCCAGCAGCAGCGGCGCGAGCAGCAGGGCGGGGCGGATCATCGCGCGACGAGCTCCTTCACATCGGCCTGCGGGCGCGCGCCGTAATGGCTGATCACCTCGGCCGCCGCGATGCTCCCCCAGCGGCCGCACTCGGGCAAGGGCAGGCCGCGCGCATGGGCGGCGAGGAACCCCGCGGCATAGGCGTCGCCCGCGCCGGTGGTGTCCACCACCTTCGTCGGCTGCGCGGCGACGACATGGCGCTCCCCGCCCGCGAGGATGACGCTGCCGCGCTCGGAGCGCGTGAGCACGGCGATGGTCACGTCCTTCGCGGCCAGGGCGGCGGCCTGCTCGAAATCGTCCGTCTCGTAGAGGGAGAGGATCTCGGCCTCGTTGGCGAAGAGGATGTCCGTCTCCTCCGCCACGAAGGCGCGGAAGGCGGCGCGGTGGCGGCCGACGCAGAAGGGGTCGGAGAGGGTGAGCGCCACCTGGCGGCCGGCGGCGTGGGCGGCGCGGGCGGCGGCGCGGAAGGCGGCCTGGGCGGCCGGCGGGTCGAACAGGTAGCCCTCGAGATAGACCACGCGCGCGCGCGCCACCTCGGCCGCGTCCACATCGGCCTCGCCGAAGGCGACGCAGGCGCCGAGATAGGTGTTCATCGTCCGCTGCCCGTCGGGGGTGACGAGGATGAGGCAGCGCGCGGTGGGCGCGCCGCCCTCCAGCGGGGGGGTGGGGAAATGCACGCCGATGGCGCGGATGTCGTGCGCGAAGACCTCGCCGAGCTGGTCCTTCGCCACCTTGCCGAGGAAGCCCACCCGCGCGCCGAGCGCGGCGGCCACGGCGCAGGTGTTGGCGGCCGAGCCGCCGGAGCTCTCCACCCCCGGGGGCATGGCGGCGTAGAGGGCCTCGGCCTCCTCGGTGCTGACGAGGCGCATGCCGCCCTTGGCGAGGCCGCGCGCGGCGAGGAAGCCGTCCTCGGCGGGGGCGAGCACGTCCACGATGGCGTTGCCGATGCCGAGCAGGTCGAGGGTGGGGGCGGTCATGGGGGGCGGGGTTCCGTTGTGGCCGAAGGCCTCGGGGTTATTCGCTCCGGCGCGGATTGCAAGCCGGCGGGGGATTCGCGAGGCTTCGGCGTTGCCGCGCCGCGCCGCGGCGCTATAACGCCCGCTTGACCTGCTGTTCACGCCTCGACGTCGAAGGAGCGCCAGAATGTCCATCTTCGGCCGCAAGAAGGATGACGCGCCGGACGCGGCCAACGGGCCCGAATCGGTGAGCGTGCCCGCCGCCCGCGACCCCGACCTCGGGGTGCCCGCCTACCGCCCGCCGCCCTCGGGCAGCCAGACCGTGGGCATGCCCCCCAAGCCCGGGGCCGCGCCCGCCCCGCGCCCCGGCGTTCCCGCGGCCGGCGCCGCCCCGCGCGCCCCGCGCCCCGAGGCCGGGCATGAGCGCCGCACCCTCGTCGTCGGCCGGGGCATCAGCCTCCAGGGCACGGTGACGGACGCCGAGCGCCTCGTGGTCGAGGGCACGGTGGAAAGCCAGATGATCCAGGCGGCCGAACTCGCCGTGGGCCCCACCGGCGTGTTCCGCGGCGAGGTGCAGGTGGAGGACGCGGAGATCGCCGGCCTCTTCGACGGCACCATCACGGTGCGCGGCAACCTCGTGATCCGCGCCAGCGGCAAGGTGAAGGGCACGGTGCGCTACCGCAAGCTCTCGGTGGAGGAGGGCGGCACCATGATGGGCAGCATGGAGATGCTGCCCGGCGAGGGCTGATACGGGCGGCATCGCATGCCGCCCGTATCGCGCGCAGGGTTGGTGTGGCGGCTGCGCGCCGAAACACGCGCAGGGTTGGTGTGGCGGCTGCGCCGCTTTCGCAGGGGTCAGAAACAGCGGCCGCTGGCATGAGCCGCCCGCTCTCCCTGCGGGGCGCCGCCTGGGCCCTGCTCGGCCTCGCCGGCTGCGCCGGCGATGATCCGGCCTTGACCGCCCAGGCCTGGCTGGCGAGCCACCGGGCGAGCCTCGCCGCGCTGGGCCCGGTGGAGGCGGCGCCGCCCGGCCCCCTGCCCTTGCCGCTCGCCGCGCCCGCCGCCGCCGCCCCGCGCGCGCCGCGCCCGGCGGCGGCGCTTCCGCCGCCCGGCCCGCGTTCACTGCCGCCCCTGCCGCCGCCCGGGCCGCCGGAGCCCGCGCCCGCCCGTGCCGCCGCGTTGATCGGGGCGCGGCCGGAGCAGCTCCTCGCCCGGCTCGGCGCGCCCGCGCTGCGGCGGGAGGAAGGGGGGGCGCAGATCTGGCTTTACGCCACCCCCGCCTGCCAGCTCGATCTCGTGCTCTACCCCGAGGGCGCCTCGCTGCGCGTCGCCCATGCCCAGGCGCGCGCCCAGGGCATGGCCCGGCGCAGCGAGGCCGCCTGCCTGGGCGAGATCGCCGCGCGGCGCGGCGGCCCGCGCCCGCCCTCGGCCCGCGCCGCCGCCCCGATGGCCTGAGATGGCCCCCTATCTCGACGCCTTCGTGCCCGCCTTCGGGCTGCTGGCCCTGGGCGCGCTGCTGCGCCGCCGCCTGCTGCCCGAGGAGGCGGTGTGGGCCGGCATCGAGCGGCTGATCTTCTGGGTGCTGTTGCCCGCCCTGCTGGTGGCGGCCATCGGCTCGGTGCGGCTGGGCGAGCTGCCGGTGCTGGGCATGCTCGCGGCCATCTGGGCGGCGCTGGCGCTGGGCACGGCGCTCTCGGTCTGGCTGGCGCGGGCGCAGCGGCAGCCGCACGCCAGCATGACGAGCGTGCTGATGGGCGGCATCCGCTTCAACAACCTGATCGGCTTCGCGGTCGCGGGGGCGATGTTCGGCCTGCCGGGCATCGCGCTCGGCGCGGTGGCGACGGGGCTGATCGTCCCCTTCGTGCAGGTGGTGACCACCACCGCCTTCGCCCTGGGCGGGGCGGGGCGCGTGCGGCCGCTTGCGGTGCTGCGCCAGGTGGCGATGAACCCGCTGATCCTGGGCTGCGCGGCGGGCTTCCTGGTGGCGGCGCTGGGCGGGCTGCCGCTGGGGGTGAAGCCGCTGGTGGAGACGCTGGGCCGCGCCTCGGTGGCGCTGGGGCTGCTGGCGGTGGGGGCGGCGCTCTCCGCCCGCGCGCTGCGCGACAGGCTGGGGCTGCAGCTCTGGACCGCCGCGCTGAAACTTCTCGTGATGCCGGGGGTGACGCTGCTGCTCTGCCTCGCCCTCGGCCTCGGCGCGCTGCCCACGGCCATGGCGGTGCTGTTCATGGCGCTGCCCACGGCGGCGACGAGCTACGTCATGGCCCGCGCCATGGGGGGCGACGGGCCGCTGATGGCCGCCATCACCACCAGCGAGCACGCGCTCTCCGTCCTCACCCTGCCGCTGTGGCTGCTGCTGGTGCAGGCGGTGCATCCGGGCGCGGCCGCGTAAGGGTTCGTTCACCATCCTCCCGCACCCTGGCCCCGCGGGTGCGAGGCCGGTCGCCCCCGGCGAGGAGTGACGATGCAGAAAGCGCAGAAGGAGGCGGCCGCCTGGCGGGACCCGGCCATCGGGTTCGCCCATGCGGCCATGGAGTCGCTGCTGACCCAGCGCATGCTGCCGACGCCGGAGAACTACCGGATCTGGTATCTCTATCACGCGCGCACCCACGCCGCCCTGCGCGCCGACATCGAGGCGCGGCTGGCGGCCGGCGAGGCGCTGGACGAGGCCGCCATGGCCGCGCTGCACGCGCGCCATCTGGCCGAGCCGCCGCCGGCCGAAGCGCCGCGGGCCGAGGCGCCGCGGGCCGAGGCGCTGGGCGAGGTGGCCTCGCAGCTCGAGCTCTCGCTCGGCGCCGCCATCCAGCTTCTCGAGGGCGCGGAGGCCGGGGCGACGCGATACGGCACCCGGCTTGCCGATTTCTCGCAGGCGCTGCAGGGCTCACCCGCCAAGCTCGGGGCCGCCCTCTCGCGCATCCTCGCCGACACGGAGGAGCTCTGCCGGCAGAGTCGCGCGGTGGCCCAGCACCTCGCCGAACGCGCGCGGGAGACGGAAGCCCTGCGCGCCGCCCTGGCCCAGGCGAACGAGGCGGCGATGACCGATGCGCTGACCGGGCTGCCCAACCGCCGCGCCTTCGGTCTCGCGCTCGCCGCCGCCCTGGCCGAGCCGGGGCCGCTCAGCGTCGCGCTGCTCGACATCGACCACTTCAAGCGCATCAACGACAGCCAGGGCCACCCGGCGGGCGACGCGGTGCTGCGCGGCCTCGCCCAGTGCCTCTCCGACTGGCTGCGCGAGACGGACCACGCCGCGCGCATCGGCGGCGAGGAGTTCGCGGTGCTGCTGCCGCGCGTCCGCGCCGCGGAGGCGGCCGGCCTCGCCGATCAGCTCCGGCGCGCCGTGGCGGCGGAGCGCTTCCTCACCGCCGATGGCCGCGGGCGCTTCAGCGTCAGCATCTCGGTGGGGGTGGCGGAGCATGTCCGGGGCGAGGCGGCCGAATCGCTGATGGGCCGGGCCGACGCCGCGCTCTACGAGGCGAAACGCGCGGGGCGGGACCGCGTGATGCAGGCCGCGCCCGCGACGGCCGCCATCCGGGCCGCCTGACAGGGCCGGCGGCGCCCCCGGGCGCCCCGGGCGATTGATCCCCGCCGCGCCGCGCCGCATCATCCCTCCGCTTCGGACCGGGAGGGGGCGATGATCGGACGCAGGCAGGCAGCGCGGGGGTTGGCCGCGGCGGGGCTTCTCGGAACGGCCGGGGCGGCCCGCGCCCAGCCCGGCTTCCCGGAGCGGCCGTTCCGCTGGATCGTCGGCTACCCGCCGGGCGGCGCCTCGGACGTGTTCGCCCGGCTCATCGCGGCGCAGATGGGGCCGCGGCTCGGCCAGAACATCGTGGTGGAGAACCGCCCGGGCGGCGGCGCGGTGCTGGCGAGCGAGATGGCCGCCCGCGCCCCGGCCGACGGCTACACCTGGATGCATGTGGACAACGGCATCCTCACCTACAATCCCGCGCTCTATTCCCGGCTGCCCTACAACCCGGACACGGATTTCGCCGGCGTGGGCTTCATCGGCCGCTTCCCGCTCTACCTCGTGGTGCGCCCGGACGGGCCGGCCGATTTCGCCGCCTATCTCGCCGGCGCGCGCAGCCGTCCGCCCACCTACGGCACGCCCGCCGTCGCCTCGCCGCACCACCTCGCCATGGAGCTGGTGAAGCGCCGCACCGGGCTCTCCGCCACGCATGTGCCCTTCCGCGGCGGGCCGGCGGCGATGCAGGATCTGCTCGCCGGCAGCGTGGACAGCGTGGTGATCGACACCGCGAGCGGCCTGCCCTTCATCCGCGACGGCCGGGTGCGCGCGCTCTGCGTGCTGAGCGAGGCGCGCAGCCCCGAGGCGCCCGCCGTGCCCACCCTCGTCGAGCTCGGCCATGCCGGCACCGTCGCCTATGGCTGGCAGGGCATGAGCGTGCCCGCCGGCACCCCCGCCGCCGTCATCGAGCGCCTCTCGCGCGACATGATCGCGGCCATCCAGTCGCCCGAGGTCACGGGCCGGATGCGCAGCCTCGGCATCGAGTACCGGCCCTGGAGCCCGGCGGAATTCGCCGCCTTCGTGGCCGCCGAGAACGCGCTGTGGCGGCCGCTGATCCGCGAGCTGGGCATTCGGCTGGACGGCTGACATCAGGCGGAGGCCGGGTCGAGCCGGGGGCGGGCGCGGAAGCGTCATCCGCCCGCGCTTGCGGCGCGCGGCAGGGCTTGGCAGCGTCCGCGCCCATGAAGCTTACCCGTCGTCTCGCCCTGGGCGCCTCGCTCGGCGCGCTCCTCTCCGCCCCCTCGCTGCGCGCCGCGCGCGCGCAGGGCGGGCCCACACCCATCCTGATGGTCCATGGCAATGGCGACCACGCCGCGCTGTGGCTCACCACGCTCTGGCGCTTCGAGGCCAATGGCTGGCCGCGCGAGCGGCTGCTCGCCGTGAACATGCCCGACCCCGTGGCGCGGGCGAATGACGCGGCGCCCCAGCCGCACCGCAGCGGGAGCGCCGAGCAGACGGAGCGGCTCGCTGCCTTCGTGGCCGAGTTCCGCGCCCGCACGGGGGCGGAGCGCATCGCGCTCATCGGCAATTCGCGCGGCGGCTACCCGATCCGCGATTTCGTGGTGGCGCAGGGCGGGGCGCGCGTCGTCTCCCACGCCATCACCTGCGGCACGCCGCACCGCGGCGTCTTCGACTGGGAGTTCAACGAGGGCAGCGAGTTCAACGGCCGCGCGCCCTTCCTGCGGCGGCTGAACGCGGGCGAGACGGATGTGGTGGAGGGCACGGGATTCCTCACCCTGCGCTCCGACAACGACCTCTTCGCCCAGCCCGATGGCCGCTTCGTCGGCCGCCCCGGCGTGCCCACCGGGGTGGACGAGCAGAGCCACACCCTTCGTGGTGCCACGAACCTTCTCCTGCCCGGGCTCGACCACCGCGAGGTGGCCTATCACTGGCGCGCCTTCCGCGAGCAGTTCCGCTTCATCGCGGGGCGCGAGCCCGCCACCCTCGCGGTGCCGGCCGAGGCGCGGCCGGTGCTCAACGGGCTCGTCACCGGCTTCGCGGGCGGGGTCTTCACCAACCGCCCCGTGGCCGGCGCGCGCGTGGCCGTGTTCCGCACCGACCCCGCGACCGGCGCGCGGATCGGCGAGGCGCTGCACCAGCGCGAGACGGGGCCGGACGGCGTCTGGGGCCCCGTGACGGTCGAGAGCGGCTGGACGCTGGAGTTCGAGCTCGCCGTGCCCGGCCACCCCATCGCGCATTACTTCCGCTCGCCCTTCCCGCGCTCGACCGAGGTGCTGCACCTGCGCCCGCCCGCCCCGCTGGCCGAGGCGGATGCGGCCGCGCCCAGCCTCACGCGCCTCGCCCGCCCGCGCGGCTATTTCTCCTGGCCGCGCGACGTGGTGCTGCTGGACGGGCGCGAGCCGGCCGAGCGGCGCGAGGGCATCGCGAGCGTGGCGGTGGCGAACCTCCGCCTGCCGGCGGAGCGCATCGGCACGCCCGTGGCGGGGCTGTTCAACCAGGAATCCGTCACGGGCCGCGTGCTGCCGCGCGCGGAGAACCGCGTCGCCATCCTGGAGATGACCTGGTAGCCGCCGCCGGCCGATCCCCGCCATCGGGAGCGCCGATGGACGAAGGGGCGCGGAATCGTCTCAACTCCCGGTGTCACCGGAGAATGATCACGATGCGCCGCCCCATGCTGCTTGCCGCCGCCCTCGCCGCCCTCGCCCTGCCCGGGGCGGCGCAGGCGCAATCCAGCCTCGGCGCGGGGGCGATCACGCTGGGCTACCGGCTGAACAACGGCTGCAACCTCACGGCGCGCTCGCTCACGGTCGCCAATGCGGGGGCGGAGCTGCAGTTCTACTACACGAACAACGGCAGCAACTGGATCGCCTTCGGGGTGGAGGTGGTGCTGAACGTCGCGGGGGCGAGCCGCTTCGTCTCCTTCACCAGCACCCTGCCGCGCGGGCCGCAGTCCGACGGGGTGGTGCGGATCGTCAACATCAGCCCCGCGCTGCCCGCCAACATCTCGGGCGGCAGCGCGACGGTGACGATCACCAACTGCGCCACCGCCCCCTCGCCCGACGGGCCGCGCCGCAACTGGCAATAGCCCCGCCGCTTCACGCCCGCGCCGATTCCGGCCAAGACCCTCTCTCGGCCGGCAGGGAGGAGGCGCGGATGGGCCATGTGGTGCTGGGCTGGGACGGCGAGGACGCGGAGGCCCCCGCGCGCCGCGCCCGGGTGCGCGCGCGGCACCTCGCGGTGATCGCGCGCTGGGCGGAGGCGGGGCGGCTCAGCCTCGGCGTGCCGCTGTTCCGCGCGGATGGCGCCATCGCCGGCTCGCTCATGGTGCTGGGCGGGGAGGACGAGGTGGGCGTGAAGGAATACCTCGCCGAGGAGCCCTTCGCGCGCGAGGGCGTGTGGCTCTCCTACCAGGTGCGGCCCTTCCGCATCGCGCCGCTGCCCTATGCGCCGCTGCCCTCCAATGGGCCCACCCCCGAGGAAATGACCCACGCCGTGCTGATCGCGGAGGATGCGCCCGGCGCCGCCCCCCGCCGCGCCGCCGCGCGGCCCGCGCACCTCGCCCGCATGGCCCCCTTCGCCGAGGAGGGGGTGCTGGCCATGGGCGGGGCGCTGCTCGATGCGGCGGGCGCGATGGTGGGCAGCATCGCCGTCACCCGCCACGCCAGCGAGGCCGCCGCCCGCGCCTTCTGGGCCGAGGACCCTTACGTGACGCAGCGGGTCTGGGGCGAGGCGCGCG
Organism: Rubritepida flocculans DSM 14296; assembly: GCF_000425365.1. Classification (GTDB taxonomy): domain Bacteria; phylum Pseudomonadota; class Alphaproteobacteria; order Acetobacterales; family Acetobacteraceae; genus Roseococcus; species Roseococcus flocculans. The sequence continues at coordinate 11,416 of NZ_AUDH01000045.1, forward strand.
TCTTCCTCACGCGCTTCGCGCCCCTCCCCTACCGCCCGCTGCCCCGGCCATGAGCGCGCGGCTCGTCGAATACGCCGAGGCGCCGCCCGAGGTGCGCGCGGTGTATGATGCGGTCGGCATGACATGCCGACCGCATCGCGCGCAGGGTTGGTGTGGCGGCTGCGCGCCAAAACAAAGGCATACCAGCGGCCGCACCGACTCCTCGGGAGTCGAAATCAGCGGCCGCTGGTATGAGGACATCATGGCCACGCGCGGCGTGGCGGATGTGAACAATTTCTGGAAGGCGCTGGCCCTGCACCCGCCCACCCTGGCGCGCATCTGGGAGAGCCTGAAGCAGGTGATGGCCCCCGGCGCGCTCGACCCGCTGACGAAGGAGATGCTCTACCTCGCCGCCAGCGCCGCGGCCGGGCTGCGACTACTGCATCGCCTCGCACACCGCGGCCGCGCGCGCCAAGGGCATGACCGAGGCGATGCACGGGGAGCTGCTCGCCGTCATCGCCATGGCCGCGGAGACGAACCGGCTGGCCGAGGCGCTGCGCGTGCCGGTGGACGAGGCCTTCGGCGGGGGCGGCCGCCGCGCGCCGTGAGCGGCACGGCCGCGGGCATCGGGGCGCTGGGGCTCTGGGCCTTCCTCGGGCTGCTCACCACCCTCGCGGCGGGGCTGCCGCCCCTGCAGCTCACGGCGATGAGCTTCGCGCTGGGCGGGGCGGTGGGGCTCGGCGTGGTGGCGGCGCGCGGGCGGCTGGCCGCGCTGCGCCAGCCGCCGCTCGTGTGGGCGCATGGGGTGGGGGGTCTGTTCGGCTACCACGCGCTCTATTTCGCCGCGCTGGCCTGGGCGCCTCCCATCGAGGCCAATCTGCTGAACTATCTCTGGCCGCTGCTGATCGTGCTGCTCTCCGCGCCCATCCTCGGGCTGCGGCTCGGCGGGCGGCGGCTGCTGGGTGTCGCGCTGGGCTTCGCGGGCACGGCGGTGCTGCTGGGCGGGGGCGCGCGCTTCCCCGCCGAGGCCTGGGTCGGCTTTCTCTGCGCCATCGGCTGCGCCGTCACCTGGGCGCTGTATTCGGTGACGGCGAAGCGGCTGGCCGCCGTGCCGACCGAGGCGGTGGCCGGCTTCTGCGCCGCCTCGGCGCTGCTGGCGGCGGGGGCGCATCTGCTCCTCGAGCCGAGCGTGATGCCCGATGCGCGCCAGGCGCTGGCGGCGCTTCTGCTCGGGCTCGGGCCGGTGGGGGCGGCCTTCTTCCTCTGGGATGCGGGGATGAAGCGCGGCGACCCGCGGCTTCTGGGCACGCTGGCCTATGGCGTGCCGGTGGCCTCCACGCTGCTGCTCGCCGTGGCGGGCGGGGGCACGCTCACGGGCGCGAGCCTCGCCGCGCTGCTGCTGGTGGCGGGCGGCGGCTGGCTGGCCGCCACCGCGCGGTAATACGGTCGGCATGACATGCCGACCGTATCGCGCGCAGGGTTGACGGGCCCCCATCGAAGCTTTGCTTCGATGGGACCCGGTGTGGCGGCTGCGCGCCAAAACAAAGGCATACCAGCGGCCGCACCGGCT
>NZ_AUDH01000046.1 GCF_000425365.1 Rubritepida flocculans DSM 14296
GCCTTCACACCGAAAGAGTGCGCAAACTACTTCGCCCACTCAGGTTATCCACGGATGATGTGAAAATGGTCTAGAGATCCTCACTCTTCTTTAGCAGAAGAAGTTTCTTTACTTAGAAATTATAGTGACGAATTGAGTAGGATTTGCATTGATCTTGCCGCACGAAGGCAAAATAGTGATCGGTGCTATACAATAAGCAGGATTGTTCATGACGTGCTTTTGAGAAGTAGCAGATTACTTACAATCGTGTCACTATATCGACTTATCGATGAGAGAGATCGACAGTTTCATCATCTTGATCATCGTTTGGGTCATATTCTACAGAATGATGAATACTATATAAGAATGTATATAACTATGCTCCAAGACATGTTGAACAACAGAAGGTCTCTTGGCCACCAATTATCTACTTTATCAGAAAGTTCTTTAGCCTCTTTTCTCAATATTCAACGAGTTATTCCAGTTCTTCTTAGGGGCTAGGCTGGGTGTAAAGTAAATTTTGTGGATTTCTGGAAGTTCTTTGCGCGACGCAGGGGTGGCTCGAAATGCTGCCGAACGGGTCCTCTCCGACATATATTGAATGTGACGTTAGCTTCATCTTTGCGAAATCGACAAGATGGCGGGTGGATCCGGCGCCGCAAGCTGGCCTCTATGAAGGCTCGGCTGGCCTCTATGAAGGCTCGTGAGCGTAAATTGACAGCATAATATTTATACATCCATCACGATGCAAATATCCGCTAGCGTCCGGAGCCAATCTGCATCTCAAGCTTTGTACATCTTTATATTTCTTGTCTTTTTGCTTTTTAGAGGCCAAGAGGCTTACTTTTCTGGCTGTGGATCAACGTCTTATACGATCTATTGTTTCCGCTGGAATTCTCAGCGCAGATACTTCGTTCGTTGTAATCAGAATGTAAATAGAGAGTGCCAGGATTCGATAGAATTTTCAAATAATCTACAGATTTGATATATATTGACGCCATCACTTATTTTCTCGTGCGAGAAACGATTTCAACATAATACAGCTGGCGGTCAGGCCAAGCGCCTCGCGTATGCCGATTGGCGCGCAGCGGCGTCCCCAAAAAACGGAGCGATACCAGCGGTCTCGGGGATCAGAAATAGCGTCCGCCGTCAGGAGGCGCGCCCACCCCCTGATCGAGCCCGGCGCGCAGCGCCCGGCCCTCGGCGCTGTCGGGGGGGATCAGCCCCTCGCGCAGGAACAGGTCGATCAGCACCAGGTTCACGTTGAACTTCACCGCCTCCGTCTCGCGCACGCATTCCAGCAGCCGGCGGGCGGGCCAGAGCTCGAAGCGCTCCACCTCGTCGTCATGCGGGGCGGGGGTGAAATCCTCGGGCAGCTCCAGGTCGAAGAGGTGCAGCACGTCGCGCCGCAGCCCCTCGGGCAGGGTCAGCACATAGGAGACGCGGCCCACCCGCCGCGCCCGGGCGGCCAGCGCGGGGGGGATGCTCGCCTCCTCCTCGGCCTCCTTCAGCAGCGTCGCCTCGGGGGTGAGGCCCGCCGAGACGCCGCCGCCCACCAGGTTGTCGAGCTGCCCCGGCGCCACGGCCTTGCTGCGGGAGCGCACGCCCACCCAGACATGCAGCCCGTCCCGCCGGCGCACCAGGCCGTTGAGGTGAACCCCATGGCCGATGACGCCGAAGGCCGGGATGGCCCCGCGGTCGAGCCGGCCGAGCACCGGGCCCTCGGCGGCGGCGCGGATGTCGAACATCTCGCCGCGGACGCGCAGCCAGCCCTCGGCGGCCAGGGCGCGGCCCGCCTCGGCCAGGGCGGCGCTGCGCGATTCGGGGGAATCGAGGGCCTCGGCCATCTCCAGCCCCTCGCGGCCGAGGCGGAACCCCTCCACCCGGCCGGCCAGCGCCTCGGCCAGCCCGGGCGCGACGCGGCCCGCCTCCGCCCCGCCCAGGCGGAAGGGGAGGAGATGATCGAGCGAGGGCGTGTTGTTGCAGGCCGCGATGTGGCGCAGGAGCGAGAGGGGCATGGCGGCCATGTAAGGGCGCGCGCCCCTTTTCCAAAACGCGGCTTCCGGGCCATGTGGGGGGCATGAGCCAGCCGCCCGCCGCCAGCCACCGCCACGCCCTGCTCTCCATCCTTCCCTATCTCTGGCCGCGCGGCGAGGCGGAGATGCGGCTGCGCGTGGTGCTGGCCGTGGTCTTCCTGGTGCTGGCCAAGGCGGCGAACGTGCTGGTGCCCATCGCCTACGCCCGGGCGGTGGACGCGCTGGCGCCGCGCGAGGGGGTGGGGGCGATGCTCGCCATCCCCGTGGCGCTCGTCATCGGCTACGGGCTGCTGCGGGTGATGAGCTCCGCCTTCGCGGAGCTGCGCAGCGCCGTCTTCGCCAAGGTCCAGGCGCGCGCCTCGCGCCGGGTGGCGCTCAGGGTGTTCGCGCATCTGCACGGGCTGTCCATGCGCTTCCACCTGGACCGCGCCACGGGCGGCCTCTCGCGGGTGATCGAGCGCGGCACGCGCGGCATCGCCATCGCGCTGAACTTCCTGCTGTTCAACATCATCCCCACCATCGTCGAAATCCTGCTGGTGGCGGCGATCCTGTGGTGGATGTTCGCCGCCTCCTTCGCGCTGACGGTGCTGCTCACCATCGCCGCCTATGTCGCCTTCACGCTGCTGTTCACCAACTGGCGGCTGCGCTTCCGCCGCGCGATGAACGCGATGGACGAGGAGGCGAACACCAAGGCGGTGGACAGCCTGCTCAACTACGAGACGGTGAAGTACTTCAACAACGAGCGCCACGAGGCCCGCCGCTACGACGAGAGCCTCGCGCGCTACGAGCGCGCCTACACCAGGAGCGAGACCACGCTGAACATGCTCAACGCCGGCCAGGCGACGATCATGGCGGCGGGGCTGACGGTGGTGATGCTGCTGGCCGGCGGCGGCATCGCGGCCGGGACGATGACGGTGGGCGATTTCGTGATGGTGAACACCTACCTCATCCAGCTCTACCTGCCGCTCAACGTGCTCGGCTTCGCCTACCGCGAAATCCGGCAGGGGCTGACGGACATGGAGCAGATGTTCCGCCTGCTCGACGTGCCGGCCGAGGTGCGCGACGCCCCGGATGCCAAGGAGCTGCCGCCCGGTCCGGGCGAGGTGGCCTTCGAGGAGGTGCGCTTCCACTACCGCCCCGACCGCGAGATCCTCAAAGGGGTGAGCTTCACCGTGCCGCCGGGGCGGATGCTCGCCATCGTCGGGCCCACGGGGGCGGGGAAGTCCACCATCTCGCGCCTGTTGTTCCGCTTCTACGACGCGACGGGCGGCACGGTGCGGGTGGACGGCGAGGACGTGCGCGCCGTGACGCAGGACAGCCTGCGCCGCGCCATCGGCGTGGTGCCGCAGGACACGGTGCTGTTCAACGACACGATCGCCTACAACATCGCCTATGGCCGCCCGGGCGCGACGCAGGAGGAGATCGAGGAGGCCGCGAAGCTCGCGCAGGTGCACGAGTTCGTGATGAAGCTGCCCGAGGGCTATCGCACCCGGGTGGGCGAGCGCGGCCTGAAGCTCTCGGGCGGCGAGAAGCAGCGGGTGGCCATCGCGCGCACCATCCTCAAGAACCCGCGCATCCTCATCCTGGACGAGGCGACCAGCGCGCTCGACACCCGCACCGAGCAGGAGATCCAGGCCGCGCTGCGCGGGGTGGCGCGCGGGCGCACCACGCTCGTCATCGCCCACCGCCTCTCGACCGTGGTGGAGGCGGACGAAATCCTGGTTCTCGACGAGGGGCGGGTGGCCGAGCGCGGCACCCATGCGGAACTGATCGCGCGCGGCGGCCTCTACGCCGAGATGTGGCGCCGCCAGTCCGAGGCGGTGGCGGCGGCCGAGGCGGCGGCCCGCGCCGAGGAGGAGGCCCGCTTCGGCCGTGGCCGGAGCGCACGGGTCGAGGGCGAAATGCGCGCATGACGAAGGGGTAACCTTCACCCCCTTCCCCCGGGCGCGCGGCTGCCCCATCTCGCGCGCAGTCGAGTGCCGGGAAACAGTCGCCATGGATCAGCAGCCGCCCGAGGATCTCAGCCACGCCGGCTCGGTGGTGGACAAGGCCATCGAGTACATGATGGAGCAGGGCATCGCGCCCATCTCCGCGGCCTCGGCGCTGCTGGGCGGGGCGCTGGGGCTGCTCGCGCGCAGCATGGACGACCGCTCCATCGCCGCGGTGCTGCGCCAGGCGCTGAACAGCGTGGAATCGGGCGAGCTGCGCGAACTGCCGACCCTGCCGCGCTGAGCCCGCGCTTGACTCGCGCGGGGCGCTGACGCAAACAGCCGGCCTCGCATGCCTCCGCGCGCGGCCCGCCGCGCGCGCTTTTCGTTCGGGATCACCACCATGTCGCGCCGCTGCACCATCACCGGCAAGGCCGTCCTCACCGGCAACAACGTGAGCCACGCGAACAACAAGACGCGGCGGCGCTTCCTGCCCAACCTGCAGCAGCAGTCCTTCTGGTCCGAGACGCTGGGCACCTCCGTGCAGCTTCGCCTGACGGTGAACGGCATCCGCACCATCGAGCACAATGGCGGGCTGGACGCCTTCCTCCTCGGCACGCCCGACCGGCGCCTGCCGCCCGAGGCCATCGTGCTGAAGCGCCGCATCGCGCGCGCCCAGGCCAAGAAGGCGGCCTGATCCGGCGGGGGGCGCGTTAGCCTCCCGTTCATCACTCCCAGCCATGGTCCGCCCATGGCGCTCGATCTCTCCGACCTGATTCTGGCGCTGTTTGCCTTCGGTCTGGGCGGGGCGGCCATTGCCGCGCGCGCGCGTCTGGCCGGGCGCGCGGCCGAGGCGCACACCGCGCAGCGCCTCGCCGAGGAGCGGGGCCGCGCCCTGGCCCTGCTGGCGCAGGAGGTCCAGTCCGCCTCGCTCTCCCTGCTCGGCCGCGCCCAGGTGCTGGGGGGCGAGCAGGGCCGTGCCTTCGAGGCGGAGGCGCGCCACCTCCTCTCCCTCTCCGACCAGGCGGCCGAGGCCGGCGGCCAGCGCGAGGCCGCACCCAGCCTGAAGGAGGAGCGCTTCCCTCTCGCGCCCCTGCTGCGCGAGGCGGTGGCGCTGACGGCCCAGCGGCTCGGCCCCGGCCAGCGCCTCTGGCGCATCGAGCCGGCGCTGGAGGCCGTGACCCTGCGCGCCGACCGTCGCGCGCTGCGCGCCGCGCTGCTGCAGGTGCTCACGCGCGCCGTGCGCGCCACCGGCGAGGGCGACGCGATCGACCTGAAGCTGGAGCGCGCGCGGGATTCCCTCGCCCTGGTGGTGGAGGATGAGGGGCTTGGCCTCGCCGCGGAGGATCTCTCGCCGGCCGCGCATGACGGGGGGGCGCTGCGCTCGCGCGGGCTCGGCATCGGGCTCGTGCTCGCCCGCGCGCTGCTGCGCGCCCATGGGGGCGAGCTGGTGGTGGAGGCCGCCGAGGGGGTGGGGGCGCGCGCCTTCCTCTCCCTGCCCGCCGAGCGCTGGGTGGGGGCCTAGCCCCCGCCCCCCTCGTCGGGGCCCAGCGTTCCTTCCGCCTCCAGCAGCCGGCGCTTGTTCCCGATCCCCCAGCGATAGCCCCGCAGCGCCCCGTCCTTGCCCAGCGCGCGGTGGCAGGGCAGCAGCGGCGCGAGCGGGTTGCGCGCGCAGGCGCGGGCCACGGCGCGGGTGGCGGCGGGCGCGCCGATCCCGGCGGCCAGGGCGGAATAGGCGCGGGTCTCGCCGGGCGGAATCCGGCGCAGCGCCTCCCACACCCGCCGCTCGAAGGCGGTGCCGCGGATGTCGAGCGGAAGGTCGAGCGCGCCGCGAGGCTCGGCCAGATGCGCGGCCAGCCGCGCCACCGTCCCGGCCAGGGCCGCGTCCTCCTCCAGCGCTGCCTGCGGGAAGCGGGCGCGCAGCGCCGCCTCCAGCGCGGGAAAGGGCGCGCCGAAGCCGATGAAGCAGACCCCCTTCGCGGTGGCCCCGACCAGCAGCGGGCCCAGGGCGCTGTCCCCGCGCGCGAGGCCGATCCTCTCGCCCTTCGCGCCGCGCCGCAGCGCGCCCGGCGTCATGCCCAGCCCGGCGGCATGGGCGCGCGCCTCGCCGCCGAAGCCGGCCTCCAGCGCCGCATCGGCGACCCGCGCGCCGCGGGCCAGCGCCGCCGCCAGACGCCGCGCCCGCAGCGCCTCGGCATAGGCGCGGGGGGTGACGCCCGTCACCTCGCGGAACAGGCGCAGGAAGTGGTGGCGCGCATAGCCGGCGCGCGCGGCGAGGGCGGCGAGGCTCGGGATTCCCTCGCTCGCCTCCATCATGGCCGCGGCGGCCGCCACCGCCTCCCGGTGCAGCGCGGCGCGCGCGCCCGTGGGGTCGCAGCGGAGGCAGGGGCGGAAGCCCGCGGCCTCGGCGGCCGGCGCATCGGCGAAGAAGCGCGTGTTGCGGCGCAAGGGCGGCCGCGCCGGGCAGCCGGGGCGGCAGAACACGCCCTGCGTCGTCACCGCATAGAGGAAGGGCCCGCAGGCGGGGGCGGCGTCGCGCGCCAGCACGGCCTGCCAGCGCTGCGCGTCGAGGGGGAGGGGCGCGTCATCGGGCATGGGGCGAGACTGCCATGCCCGGGGCGGCCGCGCCTTCCGCCCGTTGCGCTACAATGCTCCGATCACCGCGCGGCAGACGCGCTCCACCTCGCCCTCCGTGAGGTAGGGGTGCATGGGCAGCGAGAGGACCTGGTGGCACAGCGCCTCGCTGACCGGCAGCGGCGGGGGCGCATCCGCGTAGCCGGCCGCGTGCGCCGCGGCGTAGGCGGGCTGCTGGTGCAGCGGCTTCGGGTAATAGACGCCGAAGGGGATGCCCTGCGCCTTCAGCCCCTCCTGCACCCGCGCGCGCTCGGCCGCATCGGCGCAGCGGATGGTGTAGAGGCCCCAGGCGGATTCCGCCCCCGCCGGCTGGGCCTGCAGCGCCACCTGGCCCGAGAGGCGCTCGGCATACCAGCCGGCGACGCGGGCGCGTGCGGAGAGCTCCTCCTCGAAGAGCGGCAGCTTGCACAGCAGGATGGCGGCCTGGAGCGTGTCCAGCCTTCCGTTCATGCCGGTGCGCAGCACCTCGTAGCGGCTGCCGCCCTCGCCATGGGTGCGCAGCGAGCGGTAGAGCGCCGCGCGCTCGGCGCTGTTGGTCAGCAGCGCGCCGCCATCGCCGTAGCAGCCGAGCGTCTTGGTGGGATAGAAGCTGAGCGCCGTCGCCTCCGCATGGCCGCCGAGCCGGCTGCCGTGCAGCCGCGCGCCGAAGGCCTGGGCGGCGTCGTCCAGCGCGAACATGCCGTACCGGGCGCAGAGGCCGCGGATGGCGGGCCAGTCGGCCGGCAGGCCGAACAGGTCCACCCCCACCACGGCGCGGGGCTTGAGCCGCCCCTCGGCCGCCACCTGCGCCACGCGCCGGGCGAGGTCGGCGAGGTCCATGTTGAAGGTCTCCGCCTCCACATCCACGAAGATCGGCGTGGCGCCGAGGACGAGCGGCACCTCGGCGGTGGCGGTGTAGGTGAAGGCGGGCAGGAACACCGCATCGCCGGGGCCGATGCCCTCGGCCATCATGGCGATCTGCAGCGCGTCCGTGCCGGAGGAGACGCCCACCGCATGCGCCACGCCGGCGAAGGCGGCGAGCTTCTCCTCGAGCTCCGCCACCTCGGGGCCGTTGATGAAGCGGCCGGAATCGAGCACCGCGGCGATGCGCCGGTCGAGCTCCGCGCGGATGCGGGATTGCTGGGCCTGGATGTCGAAAAGGGCGATGGGCCTGGTCGTGGTCGTCATGGCGGGGGCATCGGCCAGGGGGGCGGCGGGATCAAGCCCCCCGGACGGTCAGCTTTCGTGACGCTGTGTGACGGCGTGGCCGGAAAAGGAACGGCGGGCGAAAAAGAACGGCGGGCCGGAGCCCGCCGCCCATCCGGTGCGCCTTGCGGCGCTTGTTAACGGAAGGCCCCCATTCCCCCATCGGTCAGCATCGGAACGACGGGCTTCCGCAGAAGAGATTGAAACCGCGAGTCGGCACGCGTCAAGCTTTGCGTGCCATGACATACAGACTCGCCCTGGACCTCGGCGCCAACTCGCTCGGCTGGTGCCTTCTCGAACTGGACCCGGCGGGCGCGCCCTGCGGCCTGCGCGACATGGGGGTGCGGATCTTCCCCGACGGAAGAGACCCGAAGACCCTCGCCTCGCTGGCGGCGGCGCGACGCCTGGCGCGCGGCATGCGACGCCGGCGGGACCGATACCTGCAACGCCGCACGGCGCTGCTCAACGCGCTGGTCCGGCGCGGGCTGATGCCCGCGGACGCGACGGCGCGTGCGGCCCTGGCGCGATGCGACCCCTATGCCCTGAGGGCCGCCGCGCTGCACCGCCCCCTCGCCCCGGAGGAACTGGGCCGGGCGATCTTCCACCTCAACCAGCGCCGTGGCTTTCGCAGCAACCGCAGGACCGACCGCGCGAACGACGCGGAACAGGGCAAGATCGCCGCCGGCGCCGAAGCCCTCAAGCGCGAGATGGCGCGCTCGGGCGCGCCCACCCTGGGCGCCTGGCTGGCCGAGCGCCGCGACGCGGGCGAATGGGTCCGCGCGCGACTGACCGGCGTCGGCGCCAAGGCCGAGTATCCCTTCTACCCCACGCGGGATCTGGTCCGCGCCGAGTTCGACGCGATCTGGGCGGCGCAGGCCGGCTGGAATCCCGCGCTGACGCCCGAGGCGCGGGATGAGATCGCCGGGATTCTCTTCCACCAGCGGCCTCTCAAGCCGGTGACGCCGGGCCGCTGCTGGCTCGAACCCGATGAGGAGCGCGCGCCCAAGGCCCTGCCGACGGCTCAGGCCTTCCGCATCCGGCAGGAGCTGGCCAACCTCGCCATCCGCCGCATCGGCGAACCCGATCAGCCCCTCACGCCCGAGCAGCGCGCCCTGCTGGCCGCCGCGCTGGAACGCGGCGAGGATCTCTCCTGGCATCAGATCCGCAAGCGCCTCGGCCTCTCGGGCGGCGAGAGCTTCAATCTGGAATCCCAGGCGCGGGAGAAGCTGAAAGGGGCCGAAACGGCGCAGCGGCTGGTGGGGAAGAAGGGGCCGCTCGCCGCCCTCTGGCCCGGGCTCGACGCGGCCCGGCGCGACGCGCTGGTCCTTGCGCTGCTGCGGGCCGAGACGCCGGAGGCGGCCATCGCCGCGCTGATCGAACTGGGCCTGCCCCGCGCCGCCGCCGAACAGGCCGAGCGCATCGCCCTGCCCGAAGGCCACGCCGCACTCTCGGCCAAGGCCATGCGCGCGATCCTCGCCGCCTGGCAGGAGGGGATGACCTACGACAAGGCGTTGCAGGCGGCGGGCTACGCCCATCACTCCGACGACCGCACGGGCGTGATCCTCGACCGGCTGCCCTATTACGGCGCGGTGCTGCGTGAGCGCCTGGGCACGGGGGACCCGAGCCGGCCGCCCGAGGAAGAGGAGCGGCATTTCGGCCGCGCGCCCAACCCGACGGTGCATGTGGCGCTCAACCAGCTCCGGCACGTCGTCAACGCCATCCTGGACCGCCACGGCCCGCCGCGGGAGATCGTGGTGGAAGTGCTGCGGGAGCTGAACCACTCCGCCTTCCAGCGCCGGCAGATCGAGAAGGAGCAGGCCGAGAACGCGCGCCGCCGCGAAGTGTGGGCGCGGCAGCTCGAACAGCTCGGCCAGCGCGTGAACGGCCGCAACCTCGCCCTGATGCGCCTCTGGCACGAACAGTCGAAGGACGGCGACGCGCGGGAGCGCCTCTGCCCCTACACGGGCGAGCGCATCGGCCTCGCGCGGCTGTTCTCGGGCGAGGTGGAGGAGGACCACATCCTGCCCTTCTCGCTCACGCTGGACGACGGTTTCGCCAACCGCGTGCTGTGCATGAGGGGCGCCAACCGCCGGAAGACCAACCAGACGCCCTTCCAGGCCTTCGGCGGCACGCCCGAATGGCCGGCCATCCTGGAGCGCGCGGCCCTGCTGCCCGCCCGCAAGGCTTGGCGCTTCGCCCCCGACGCGCTGGAGCGCTGGAAGGGCGCGCATGAGGGCTTTCTCGACCGCCACCTGACGGACAGCGCCTATCTCGCGCGGCTCGCCCATCTCTACCTGCGGGCGATCTGCGATCCCAACCGCGTGCGCGTCGTGCCCGGGCGGCTGACGGCGCTGCTGCGCCATGCGCTGGGGCTGAACAGCGCCGCGCTGCTCGGCAAAGGCGGCGCGCGCAAGGAGCGCGACGATCACCGCCACCACGCGATCGACGCGCTGGCGGTCGGGCTGATGGACCGCGCGATGCTGCAGCGGCTGCAGACGGCGGCGGGCCGCGGGGCGGAGCTCGGCCGCCTGCTGGACGATCTGCCCCCGCCCTGGCCCGGCTTCCTGGAGGAGGCGCGAAGCCGCCTCGCGCGCCTCGTCGTCTCCTTCAAGCCGGACACGGCGCCATCCGGGAAGCTGCACAACGAGACGGCCTATGGCGAAATCCCCGGGGCCGGCCCCAGGGAGCCCAATGTGGCGCATCGCGTGCCCATCCAGTCCCTGGCCGGCTGGACGGCGAAGGAGGTGCGGGCCGCGCTGGGCCATCCCGCCCTGGCGGAGCGGGTGGTGCAGGCGCTCGCGGCCGCGGAGGGCAAGCCCGCCCAGGCGGCCGCGCTCGGCGCGCTCGCCCATGACGTGAAGGGCGGGCTGGTGCGCCGCGTGCGGGTGCGCGAAAGGCTCGACAACACGGCGGCCATCGCCGACCGCCGCACCGGGCGCCCCTACAAGCGGGTGAAGCTCGACGCGAACCACCGCGTGGAGTTCTGGCGCCTGCCGCCGCGCGAGAGGGGCGCGCCGGGCAAGGTGGTGACGCTGGTGGTCCCGTTGCTGGAGGCGGCGCGCGACGCCGAGGCGGCGCGGCTGGGCCGCCCCCTGCCGGACCGCCGCCCGCACCCCGCGGCGCGGCTGCTTCTGCGGCTGCACAAGGACGATGTGGTGGCCTTCGGCCTGGGCGAGGCCCGGCGGCTTCTGCGGGTGGTGAAGTTCTCCGGCGGCCAGGTGGTTCTGGCCCCGCTGCATGAGGCGGGGAACCTGAAGGCGCGCGACGCGGACAGGAACGACCCGTTCAAATACGTCAACGCCAGCCGGAGCCGCTTCGCCGAGGAAGGGGCCCGCAAGGTGCACGTGGACCCCGCGGGCCGCGTGCGCGACCCGGGGCCCATCGAGTGGTGAGCCCGCTCGGCCGCGTCTTGGAGATCGCCGAGGAGGGCCGCCGCCTCTCCAAGCGGCGCGGCTTCCTGGTCGTCGGGGCGGGGCGCGAGGAGGCCGGCCGCGTCCCGCTCGACGACCTGACGGCCGTGCTGGTCACCGCGCCGGGAACCGAGGTCTCGGTCGCGCTGCTGGCGGCGCTGGCGGAGCGCGGCGTGCCCTTCCTCGTGCCCGGGGCCAACCACGCCCCGGTGGCGCTTCTCTGGCCGCTGGCGGGGCATCATGCCGCCTCGGCCCGCATGGCGGCCCAGATCGCGCGCACGCGCGGGATGGAGAAGCGGCTGTGGCAGCGGATCGTGGCGCAGAAGATCCGCGCGCAGGGCTGGGCGCTGGCCCGCGCCGGCGCGCCGGCCGGGGCCTTCGCGCGGCTGGCGCGCGAGGTGAAGCCGGGCGATCCCGACAATCTCGAAGCCCAGGCCGCCCGCCGCTACTGGCCCTTGATGATGGGCGAGGGGTTCCGGCGCGATGTCGGCGCGGCGGGCGCGAATGCGCTGCTCAACTACGGCTATGCCGTGCTGCGGGCCGCCGTGGCGCGGGCGATCTGCGCGGCGGGGCTGCACCCCGGCCTGGGGGTGTTCCACCGCAACCCGCAGAACCCGATGCCGCTGGCCGACGATCTGATGGAGCCCTTTCGTCCCTTCGTGGACGAGACGGTGCGCGCCCTGCTGGCCGAGGGCGAGCAGGAGGTGAGCGTGGCCGCGAAGCGGCGCCTGGTGGGCGTGCTGTGGCGCGACACGCCGACGGCTGCGGGCCGCAGCCCGCTGGCCACCGCCATCCTCAGATCGGCGCAGAGCCTGGCGGAGAGCTACCTCTCCGGCGTGCCGGCGCTGGACTTCCCGCTGCTCGAACCAGGGAGCCGCGCCGATGACGACGCTGAGCGGCTATCGCATCATGTGGATGATCGTGATGTTCGACCTGCCGGTGATGACGAAGGCCCAGCGCCGGGCGGCGACGAGGTTCCGCCAATGGCTTCTGGATGAAGGCTGGGAGATGAGCCAGTTCAGCGTCTATCTGCGCTGGGCCGCCGGGAAGGAGCAGGCGGAGGCGCGCATCCGCCGCATCGCGCGCGAAGTGCCGGCCGAGGGCAAGGTGCATGTGCTGATGGTGACGGACAGGCAGTTCGAGACGATGGTGGTGTTCCGCGGCCGGCAACGCGAGCGCGGGCGAAAGGGTGTGCCCGAGCAGTTGGTGCTGTTCTGATGGCGGATCGGATAGCGGCGAAACCCACCGGATTCGTCTGTTG
>NZ_AUDH01000047.1 GCF_000425365.1 Rubritepida flocculans DSM 14296
TGGTCTTCTTCGACTGGGACCGCGCCGACCTGACGGACCGCGCGCGCCAGATCATCGCCGAGGCGGCGAACAACGCCCGCACGGTGGGGTCCACGCGCATCGAGGTGTCGGGCCACGCGGACCGCACGGGCTCGGCGGCCTACAACCAGCGCCTGTCGGTGCGCCGCGCCGAGGCGGTGGCGGCGGAGCTGGTGCGCCGCGGCATCCAGCGCAACCAGATCACGGTGCAGGGCTTCGGCTTCGACCGCCCGCTGGTGCCGACGGCCATGGGCGTGCGCGAGCCGCAGAACCGCCGCGTGGAGATCGTCCTGCGCTGAGGCGCAGGGCCTCTCCCGAGGTCCGGACCAAGAGAAGGGGCGCCGAGAGGCGCCCCTTTTTCATGCGTCGCGGCAAGGGGAGGTTCGCCTCATACCGGCGGCCGCTGCTTCTGACCCCTGCGAAAGCGGTGCGGTCGCTGGTATGCCTTTGTCCTGGCGCGCAGCCGCCACACACCAACCCTGCGCGCGCGATACGTCCCAGCGTGACACCGCCCGTATCCGCTTCCCCAAAAAAGAAGGGCGGCCCAAGGGCCGCCCTCGCCGAATCGCGAACGGAATGCGTCAGCGCGTCGCGCTGGCCGGCTGAGCCTGCTGGCTGGCCTGGCGCTGGGGTTGCGCGTTCGCCTGGCGCTGCGGCTGCGCCTGCGGGTTGGACGGGCGCTGCGGCTGCGACTGGGTGCGCGCTTGGGTCGTGCCCTGCTGCCGCTGCGGGGTGGCCGGACAGGGCTCCGCACCCAGCGGCTGCGGGATTTGCCGCTGCACCGCCAGATTCGCCAGCTCCTCGCGCGTGTTCGCCTGCATCGCCATCTGGAAGAGCGGCGCCTGCTCCCGGCAGAAGAAGCTGCCGCGCGTGATGCCCGCCTGCATCTGCGAGTTGGCGAGATTCGTGATGTAGAGATCGAGCTGACGCTGGTGCTGCGCCCCATGCACCCGCCGGTGGTAGCTGGTGACGCCGCGCTGGGCGTTGTTCAGCTCGTTCATGTGGCGGCGCACGAAGTTGTTGTAGTCGTCCTGCTGCTGGCAGGTCAGGGCCACCACCATGAGCTGGCTCTGCAGCGCCCGCACGTCGAAGGCGGTCTTTTCGGCCGGCTGCAGACAGGCGGCGATGGCCGCCCCCGGCCCGATGAGCGCGGCGGCGACGCCCGCCAGAAGTGCAGTCTTGCGCGTCATGGCGCCAAATCCCCCGATGATTCCCCGCCGATTCGTCTGCGCTGCCGGCGCACGGATCGGCCCGATGGGAGGCTTTACACGGAACCGGCCCGGGCGCGAAGCCTAAACCTCGACGGGCTGAGGCTTCGGTTTCGGCAGCGCCGCCAAGCGCCTGTCCAGAAAGGCCAAGGCCTCCTCGAGATCGCCGCCGCCGGGCCGCAGCCAATAGGCCAGAGTGGCGGCGTAGATGGCGCCCAGCGTGGCCCGGCGCGTGTACCAGGAGAAATCGGCCGAGCGGTCTCCCGCCGCGTACCAGAGGGCGGAGGCGGTCTCGGCCGTCAGGCGCGCCGCCAGCGGCAGGTTCCAGGGCAGGGCCAGCAGCGCCATGGCGCCGCGCACGGCCTCGCGATGCGGCTCCACCTCGCGCAGCCGCAGCTCCACCACGCGGCGGATGCGCGCGGGGGTGCGCAGGCCGGAGAAATCCTCCCGCTCCGCCGCGTCCTGCATCCGCCGGTCGGCGAGGCGCGACCAGGCGGCGATGGCGCCGGTGACGCCGCGGGGGAAGGCGCTCGGCAGAAGTTCCGGCGGCTCGCCCGCCTCGATCAGCGCGCGGCGCAGCGTTTCGCAGCTCCAGCCGCGGATGTCGGCGAGGCGCACGGCGGCGTCGATCAGCGCGTCCTCGGTCATCACGGCTGCTCCTGCGCGCGGGCGAGTTCCTCGGCGAAGCCCAGCATCGAAAGATCCTCCATGCGCATCAGATAGAAGATGCCGTCCAGATGGTCATTCTCGTGCTGCAGCACACGGGCGGCCAGCCCCTCGGCGACACCCTCCACCCTTTCGCCGTTCTGGTCGAGGCCGCGCCAGGCCATGCGGGTGAAGCGCGGCACCTGGCCGCGCAGCCCGGGAATGGAGAGGCAGCCCTCCCAGCCCAGCGCCTGCTCCGGGCCGAGCGGGGCGAGTTCGGGGTTGAACAGGGCGCGCAGCGTTTCGCCGTCGCGCCAGAGGAAGAGGCGCAGCGACTCGTGCACCTGGGGCGCGGCGAGGCCGATGCCCCCCGCGTCGAGCAGCGTCTCGGCCATGTCCCGCACAAGGCGGCGCATGTCTGGGGCGGTGGGGTCGGGCACGGGCGCGGCCCTGCCCAGCAGCACCGGGTGGCCCATGCGGGCGATCTTCAGGATGGCCATGCGCGGTGCTCCCCCTCGCCACGAGATCGGCGCCCCGCAAGATCGGCCATGCGCGCGCGCGACGAAAGGGCTTCACGGGGCCCGCCTGGCTGTGTTACATGACCATCACGGGCTGACGCGTTGCGCGCCAGTCCCTTTCCTATTTTCTCGCCTCAACCGGCCAGCAGGAGAATTGCCCGCGTGCAAGTCGTCGTCCGCGACAACAACGTCGATCAGGCGCTGAAGGCGCTCAAGAAGAAGCTGCAGCGCGAGGGCGTGTTCCGCGAGATGAAGCTTCGCCGCCACTACGAGAAGCCCTCGGAGCGCCGTGCGCGCGAGGCGGCGGAGGCGGTGCGCCGCGCCCGCAAGGTGGAGCGCAAGCGGATCGAGCGCGAGGGGTTCTGACCCTTCCCTCCCCGGCTCAAGGCCGGGGCGGACGCCCAGAGCACAGCGGCCCGGAGGAAGCTCCTCCGGGCCGCTTTTGCTATGTCGCGAAGCCGGGCCACGACGCCGCGCCTCAAGCGGCCGCCTCGCCCTTCACCGGCAGCCCGTCGGCGCGGCGCTGCGCCTTCTTGCGCTCATGCGGATCAAGGTGGCGCTTGCGCAGCCGCACGGCCGAGGGCGTCACCTCCACCAGCTCATCGTCCTCGATGTAGGCGATGGCCTGCTCCAGCGACATCTTGCGCGGCGGCGTCAGCAGCAGCGCATCGTCCTTGCCGGCGGCGCGGATGTTGGTGAGCTTCTTCTCCTTGACCGGGTTCACCTCCAGGTCGTCGTCGCGCGAGTTCTCGCCGATGATCATGCCGACATAGACCTTGGCCCCGGGCTCCACGAAGAGCGCGCCGCGCTCCTGCAGCGAGAACAGCGCGTATTGCGTCGTCTCGCCGTCCACGTTGGAGATCAGGCTGCCGTTGCGCCGCCCCTCGATGGGCCCCGCCCAGGGGCGGTAGCCGAGGAAGAGCCGGTTCATGATGCCGGTGCCGCGCGTGTCCGTCAGGAACTCAGAGTGATAGCCGATCAGGCCGCGCGAGGGCATGTGGAAGGTCAGCCGCGTCTTGCCGCCGCCGGAGGGGCGCATGTCCTGCATCTGCCCCTTGCGCAGCGACATCTTCTCGACAACCACGCCCGAATACTGCTCGTCCACGTCCACGAGCACCTCCTCGAAGGGCTCCTCGCGGGCGCCCGTCTCGGGGTTCTCGCGCGTCAGCACGCGGGGGCGGCCGATGGTCAGCTCGAAGCCCTCGCGGCGCATCGTCTCGATCAGCACGCCGAGCTGCAGCTCGCCCCGGCCGGCCACCTCGAAGGCGTCCGTCTCCTCGCTGTCCTTCACGCGGATGGCGACATTGCCCTCCGCCTCGCGGAAGAGCCGGTCGCGGATCTGGCGCGAGGTGACCTTCTTGCCCTCGCGCCCGCCCAGCGGGCCGTCGTTCACGCGGAAGGTCATGGCGAGGGTGGGCGGATCCACCGGCACGGACGGCAGGGGGGCGGCCACCTCGGGCGCGCAGATCGTATCGGGGATGGTGGTCTCGGACAGGCCCGCGATGGCGATGATGTCGCCCGCCACCGCCTCCTCGACCGGCACGCGCTCGAGGCCGCGGAAGGAGAGCAGCTTGGTCAGCCGGCCCGTCTCCACCTGCCGGCCGTCGGCGCGCAGCACCTTCACCGGCATGTTGAGCCTCGCCACGCCCTGCTCGATGCGGCCCGTCAGGATGCGGCCGAGGAAGTTGTCGTATTCCAGGATGGCCGCGTTCATGGCGAAGGGCAGCGCCGCGTCCACCGCCGGTTCCGGCACATGGCGCAGGATGAGGTCGAAGAGCGGATTCAGGTTCTCGCGCGGGGCCTCCATGCTCTCGGCCGCCCAGCCCTGGCGGCCGGAGGCGAAGAGCATGGGGAAGTCGAGCTGCTCGTCGCTCGCGCCGAGATTGGCGAAGAGGTCGAACACCTCGTCGTGCACCTCGTGCGGGCGGGCGTCCTGGCGGTCCACCTTGTTCACCACGACGATGGGGCGCAGCCCGCGCGCCAGCGCCTTGCCCAGCACGAACTTGGTCTGCGGCAGCACGCCCTCGGCCGCGTCCACCAGCAGGATCGCGCCGTCCACCATGGAGAGGATGCGCTCCACCTCGCCGCCGAAATCGGCGTGGCCGGGCGTGTCCACGATGTTGAGCTTCACGCCCAGCCACTCCACCGCCGTGCACTTGGCGAGGATGGTGATGCCGCGCTCGCGCTCCAGGTCGTTGCGGTCCAGCGCGCGCTCGGCCACCTGCTGGTTCTCGCGGAAGCTGCCCGCCTGCTTGAGGAGCTGGTCCACCAGCGTGGTCTTCCCATGGTCCACATGGGCGATGATCGCGAGGTTGCGCAGCGGCATGGGTGGCAGGCTCCGGGCAGGGGCGAGCCCGGGCGCGGCGCGTCCGGGCGCGAATGGCGTTGGCGTGTTGGCTGTTCCCGCCGCCACATAGGGGTTGGGCGCGGAAAAGGCGAGGGGAAAGGCGCCCCCGGTCCCGCATGGCGGCATGATGCGGCCGGGCTACTCCGTGAAGTCGAGCCGCATCGGCCTGAGCCCCGGGCCCACCCACTGCTCGGCCTGGACCACCTGGCCGGAGGCCTCGTCCACCCAGAACAGGTTGGTCACGGGCGAAAGGCCGGTGACGCGGCAGCGTTCCTCCACCAGGATCACCGCCTCCTGGTCGGTGCGCGCGGCGCGCAGCCGGCAGTCGAAGGCGAGCCCGAAGCGCATGGAGGCCGGGTCGCGCGCCGCGCCGGAGAGGTCCACCAGCCGCCGCGCCTCGGCGCTGCGCTCGAGCAGCGCCCGGGGGTCGGCGAGGGGATCGGGCCCGTCGAAACGGGTGGCCATGATCATGGTGGGCAGGCCGGAGCTCGCCACCACCCGCCCGCCATCGGTCGCCACCACCACCCCGCCGGGCGCGCGCCAGAGCCGGCGCTGGCCCTGGGTGTGGATGAGGGCGGCGGTGGCCTCCCGCCGCCCGAGGCCGAGGCGCAGCGTGGCCGTGCCCTCGACCTCGGCGCTCTCGGCCTCGGCGATGGCGAGGCGATCCGGCTCGCCGCCGCCGAGCAGGGCGCGGGTGAAGTCGCCCGCCCCGAGATTGCCGCAGGCGGCGAGGAGAAGCGGGAGGAGCAGGGCGGCGGCGCGCATGGCCGCCCATCCTACCGCGCAGGCGGGAAGGGAGGCGAGCGGCTGGACGGCGCGGCGCAAAACCCGCATGTGCCGTGGCCGCATGTCGCCGCTCGCCTCCGCCCGCCGCCTCGTCGTGAAGATCGGCTCCGCCCTGCTCGTCGAGGAGAGCAGCGCGAGCCCGCGCGCCGCATGGCTCGCCACCGTGGCGGCGGACATCGCGGCCCTGCGCGCCAGGGGGGTGGAGGTGATCGTCGTCTCCTCCGGCGCGGTCGCGCTCGCGCGCCGCGCGCTCGGGCTGACGGGGCGCGCGCTGCGGCTGGAGCAGAAGCAGGCCGCCGCCGCGGTGGGGCAGATCCGCCTGGCCGGCGCCTGGGAGGCGGCGCTGGCCGCCGAGGGGCTGCGCGCCGCCCAGCTCCTGCTCACGCTCGAGGACAGCGAGGACCGCCGCCGCTACCTCAACGCCCGCGCCACGCTGGGCACGCTGCTCGAGCTGGGCTGCGTGCCGGTGATCAACGAGAACGACACGGTGGCCACCGCCGAAATCCGCTTCGGCGACAATGACCGCCTGGCCGCCCGCGTGGCGGAGATGGTGCAGGCGGATGCGCTCATCCTGTTCTCCGACATCGACGGCCTCTACACCGCCGATCCGCGCAAGAATCCCGCCGCGCGCCACCTGCCGCTGGTGGACCGCGTGACCGACGAGATCATGGCCATGGGAGGGGAGCCGCCGCCGGGCTATTCCTCCGGCGGCATGCGCACCAAGCTCATCGCCGCGCGCATCGCCACCGGGGCGGGCTGCGCGATGGCCATCGCCAAGGGCTACACGGACCACCCGCTGCGCGCGCTGGAGCAGGGGGCGCGCTGCACCTGGTTCCTGCCCGCCCCCGAGGGGCGCAGCGCGCGCAAGCAGTGGATCGCGGGCAGCCTCGCGCCGCTCGGCACGCTCACGGTCGATGCGGGCGCGGCCCGGGCGCTGCGCCGCGGCTCCTCCCTGCTGCCGGCCGGGGTGCGCGCCGTACAGGGCGAATTCTCGCGCGGGGACCCGCTCTCGGTGCGCGACGAGGCGGGGCGGGAGCTGGCGCGCGGCCTCTCGGCCTATGACGCGGCCGATGCGCGGCGCATCGCCGGCCATCGCAGCGACGAGATCGAGGCCATCCTCGGCTGGCGCGGGCGCGACGAGATCATCCACCGCGACGACCTCGCGCTGCTCGGGGACTAGACGATGTTCGACGCCTTCCTGATGGGCGTGGTGGAGGGGCTGACGGAGTTCCTCCCCATCTCCTCCACCGGGCACCTCATCCTGCTCGGCCACCTCATCGGCTTCGAGGGGCCGCCGGGCAAGGTGTTCGAGATCAGCATCCAGCTCGGCGCCATCCTGGCCGTGATCGTCGCCTTCCGCGCGCGGCTTCTGGCGCTGGCGCGCGGCTTCTGGAAGCGCGGCACGCCCGAGTTCGTCTATGCGAGCAACATCGGCCTCGCCTTCCTGCCGGCCATGCTGATCGGCGCCACGCTGCATGGCCCCATCACGGCGCTGCTGTTCAACCCCTGGGTGGTGAGCGTCGCGCTGATCCTGGGCGGCGTCGCCATCATCGCCATCGAGCGGCGCGTCACCGAGCCCACCATGCGCAGCGTGGAGCAGATCAACCCGATCGCCGCCGTCATCATCGGCTTCGGCCAGGCGCTGGCGATGATCCCGGGCACCTCGCGCTCGGGCGCGACCATCATCACCGCGCTGCTCTGCGGCGTGGACCGGCGCACGGCGGCGGAGTTCAGCTTCATCCTCGCCATCCCGACCATGCTCGCCGCCACCGTCTATTCGCTGTGGAAGGCGCGGGCCGGGCTCTCCCTCGACGGGCTGGCGCAGATCGGCCTGGGCTTCGCCTCGGCCTTCGTGGTGGCGCTGGTGACGGTGCGCCTCGTCATGGCCTTCATCGCGCGCATCGGCTTCACGCCCTTCGGCTGGTATCGCATCGCGCTCGGAACGGCGATGCTGGCGGCGCTGGCGCTGGCGTGAGGGACGTCACGGAACCGTCACTTTCTGGTCGCGCGGGGCGGCTCTAGACCAGGGGCGGCCTGCGGGAACAGAGAGGAACGCGCGTGCACATCTCCTTCGACACACTGCCTTCCGGGGCCACCGTCATCACGCTGAAGGGCCGCATGGACGTGGCGGGCGCGGGCGCCATCGACGTGCGCTTCGCCGCCGTCACCGCCGCCAACCGCGCGGTCATCGTGGACATGGCGGAGGTGGAGTACATCGCCTCCATGGGGCTGCGCACCCTGATCATGGCGGCCAAGTCCGCCGCCTCGAAACGCGGCAGGATGGTGATCGCGCGCCCCTCCGAAATGGTGGCCACCGTCATCGCCACCGCCGGCGTCGAGAGCCTGCTGCCGATGGTGGAGACGCTGGAGGAGGGCGAGGTCTTCGTCCTCGCCTGAGGCGCCGCATGCGGCGCTTCGCCACCGAACTGCCCGCGGAACTGGCGCGCGCGGCCGATCTGGCCGCCTTCCTGGAGGAGGCCGCGGCGGCGCTCGGTCTCTCTCGCGCGCGGCGCGACGCCATCCAGCTCTGCGGCGAGGAGATCTTCGTCAACATCGCCCTGCACGGCGCGGCGAGCGGGCCGGTGCGGGTGGCCATCGCGCTGCAGGGCGATGGGGCGACCCAGACGCTCGTCCTCGACGACGATGCGCCCGCCTTCGACCCCACCGCCGTGGCCGAGCCCCCGGAAGCGGCCTCGCTGGAAGAGGCGAGGGCGGGCGGGCGCGGCCTTCTGCTGGTGCGCCGCTTCAGCGCGGCGCAGCGCTATGCGCGGGTGGGGGGGCGCAACCGGCTCGAACTCCTCTTCGGGCCGGCGGCTCCGGGCGCGCGGGGAGAGGCTTGATGCGGGCGGCGTGACCGCCGGCCGCATCAGCCCTTGGCGTCGTTCGCCACCTCGGGGCGGATGACGCTGCTGATCGTGCCGCGCACCACGGTGACACGGACATTGGGCGCGATCTCGACCTCCATCTCGTCCGAGCCCTCCTTCACCGACTTCACCTCGGCCACGATGCCGCCGGCGGTGATCACGCGGTCGCCGCGCTTGAGGCTGGCGAGCATCGCGCGGTGCTCCTTCATCTTCTTCTGCTGCGGGCGGATCAGCAGGAAATAGAACACCACGAAGATGAGGACGAGCGGCAGAAGCTGCATGACGATGGCGCCGGCGCCGGCCTCGGCGCCCTGCGCATAGGCGGGGGAGATGAACATGGGGCCTCGCTGGGTGGGAGATCGGCGCGCAACCTACCGGGCGGCACCCCTGCGTCAACCGGGCCTGCAGGGCCCCCTTGCGCCCCTCCGGCCCCGGGGCTTGAAGGCCGGCATGGACGCCGAACTGCTCGCCCGCATCGCCGCCGCCCTGGAGCGGCTCGCCCCCCCCCCCGCGCCCCCGCCGAGCCTGGAGGGGGCCGACGCCTTCGTCTGGCACCCGCCGGCGCGGCTCGATCCCGTCCCGCGCGTCAGCCGCGTGGAGATCGGGCTGCTCAAGGGGGTGGACCGGCAGAAGGACATCCTGCTCGAGAACACGCTGCGCTTCGCCCGCGGCCTGCCGGCGAACAACGCCATGCTCTGGGGCGCGCGCGGCATGGGCAAATCCTCGCTGGTGAAGGCCACCCACGCCGAGGCCAACGCCCAGCACCCGGGCAGCCTCGCCCTCATCGAAATCCATCGCGAGGACATCCGCACCCTGCCCGAGCTGCTGAACATCCTGCGCGCGCAGGCGCGGCGCTGCCTCGTCTTCTGCGACGACCTCTCCTTCGAGCGCGAGGACGCGGACTACAAGGCGCTGAAGAGCGTGCTGGATGGCGGCATCGAGGGGCGGCCGACGAATGTGCTGTTCTACGCCACCTCCAACCGCCGCCACCTGATGCCGCGCGACATGATCGAGAACGAGCGCAGCACCGCCATCAACCCCGCCGAGGCGGTGGAGGAGAAGGTGAGCCTCTCCGACCGCTTCGGCCTCTGGATCGGCTTCCACAACTGCGACCAGGACACCTTCTTCGCCATGGTGGAGGGCTACGCGGCGGCCTTCTCCCTGCCGGTGACGCGGGAGGAGCTGCACAAGGCCGCCGTCGAGTGGTCGGTCACGCGCGGCGGGCGGTCGGGGCGCGTGGCCTGGCAGTTCATCCAGGACATGGCGGGGCGGCTCGGGGTGCGCGTGGCGTGAGGTTCCTCGGCAGCCTCGAGGAGCTGCACGCGCTCTACGGCGCGCCCGGCCCCGCGGCGCTGCGCAAGGAGGCGCCGCGCATCACGCCCGAATACCGCCGCATCATCGAGGCTGCGCCCTTCCTCGCGCTGGCCACCGCCGGGCCCGAGGGGCTCGACTGCTCGCCGCGCGGCGACAGGCCGGGAGAGCTGGTGCGGATCCTGGACGAGACGACGCTGGCGCTGCCCGACCGGCGCGGCAATGACCGCATCGACAGCCTGCGCAACATCCTCCGCGACCCGCGCGTGGCGCTGATGTTCCTCATCCCGGGCAGCGGCAACGCGCTGCGCGTGAACGGGCGCGCGCGCATCACCGCCGATGCCGCGTTCTGCGCGAGCTTCGCCGTGGAGGGAAAGCCGCCGCGCAGCGTCGCCGTCATCGCCGTCGAGACGATCTATTTCCAGTGCGCGCGCGCCGTGCTGCGCGCCAGGCTCTGGGAACCCCATGCCGCGCCCGACCTGCCCACGCCCGGGCAAATCCTCGCCGCCATGACGGCGGGCGAGGTCGGGGGCCCGCGCTACGACGCCGAGTGGCCCGAGCGCGCGGCGAGGACGATGTGGTGATACGGTCGGCGGCCACGCCGGCCGTATCGCGCGCGCCGGGTCGCCACCACCCCACGCGGCGAGTCGCGTTGGGGGCCTGTGGGGCGGGGGCGGGCCAGGACAAAGGCATACCAGCGGCCGCGCCGACTCTTTATACGCGCGGCATCAGAACCTGACCTGCGCGTAGGCGCGTGAGGCGATGCTGGTGATGCGCTCGGGCTGATCGGCGAGCCAGTTCCAGGCGCCGCAGCAGGCGTCGACGATGGTGTCGTCGCTGTCGAACACGCGGTTGCTGAGCTTGTTGGAGCGCAGGAAGGCCCAGATGTTCTCGACCGGGTTCAACTCGGGCGCGTAGGGCGGCAGCAGCAGCGGCGTGACGTTGGCGGGCAGCTTCGGATCGGGCCCGCGCTGGTGCCAGCCCGCGCCGTCCATGACGACCACCGCATGCGCGCCGGGCGCGACCTGCCCGCTGATTTCGGCGAGGTGCAGGCTCATGGTCTGCTGCTT
>NZ_AUDH01000048.1 GCF_000425365.1 Rubritepida flocculans DSM 14296
CGCACTACGAGGCGCTGATGGCGGCGCGCGACAGCGACCCCGCCATCATGCTCGCCGACAAGGGTTACGACAGCGACCCGATCCGGCAGGATCTGCGCGACCGCGGCGCCGTGCCGGAGATCCCGACCAAACGGAACCGCCACGTCCAGCACAGCGTGAGCCGTCCGCTCTACGCACTGCGCAGCCGCATCGAGCGCTTCATCAACCGCCTGAAGAACAGCCGCCGCGTCGCCACCCGCTACGACCAGACCGCCGACAGCTTCCTCGGCTTCGCCACACTGTCCTCAATCCGACTGTGGATCAGGTTTGTCCACGCGGCCTAATGAAATCAACCCGTTAAGGGCAACTTAACTACAAAACTGTTTGTAGTGGTGTGGGAAAGGAAACCGGAAACGAACAGTCTCTGTCATCCTTTCGGCCTGCATGACTTCTCAACCGATCCCGCTCTTGTCCTTCGGTGCGATGGTCATGACCGTCGCCCGACCGCTCGCTACTAGGCAATCCTGTGAATCGTAAACGTAGGCCTCGGCAGTCGACAGGGTCCGCCCTTTTCTAACGATCCGGCTCTTGACCAACATTGGGGCGGACGCAGGGATCGCATGGTAGTCGACTCTGAGGTCGACCGTCGCGGCTAAGGTCTCGGACGTCGCCATCACAGCGAAGACCGCACCGCTGTCGACGAGACCCGCCAGCACGCCGCCATGGACGGCCCGGCGCTCCGGCGCCGAGATAAATTCCTCCCGCCAGGCAACACGGATCTCGACACCATCCTCGCCTGCTGCCTGAATACGCATTCCCAGCCAGGAGTTATGCGGGCTTCGGTCGACTAGGTACTGTAGGCGGGCGACTGCCTCCGAACTCATGGCAGAACGCCCGCTTCGCGCAGGGCCACCATCCGGTCCTGCCCCAACCAGCCGTCAAGAGCATTCATGGCCTCATCAGGCGTTGCCGGCTTCGGGGGCCCCGGCGGCGTCGGGACCGTGCGGCTGAAGCGTGGCGCGGGTGCCGGTTGAACGACACCATCAATTTCGATGTAGGTCTGACGGGCCTTCATATGCGGATGACGCGCAGCTTCCTGCATCGTAAGGACCGGTGCAAAGCAGGCATCCGTACCCTCCAAGACAGCGCACCATTCGTCTCGCGTTCGGGTTGCGAAGATCGCCGATAGACGAGCACGCGCCTCCGGCCATCGTGCCCGGTCCGATTGGGGTGGGAAGGTCTGCGGATCGATGCCGAGTCGGCGCAGCAGTTCCGAGAAGAATCGACCTTCGATCGGCGCCACCGACACATAGCACCCATCTGCGCAGGCGTAGCAGTCGTAGAATGGGGCACCGGAATCCATAAGATTCACCCCGCGCTCTTCACGGATAATGCCCGCAGCCAGAAGCCCGTGGAACGTCGTCATCAGGTGCGCCGTCCCATCGACAACCGCTGCATCGACCACCTGACCCTTTCCGGACTGACGCGCCTCAAGCATTGCAGCCAGAAGCCCGATGGCAAGGTAGAGGGAGCCACCGGCGTAATCACCTACGATGTTTAGTGGCGGCGAAGGCGGCTGTCCTTCGCGCCCGATGGCGTGCAACGCTCCGGTCAGGGCAATGTAATTGAGATCATGTCCCGCGGCCTGCGCGAGCGGACCGTCCTGCCCCCAACCCGTCACCCGGCCGTAGATGAGGCGCGGGTTGCGCGCTAGGCAGTCATCGGGGCCGAGGCCGAGACGCTCGGTCACCCCGGGCCTGAAACCTTCGATGAGTGCATCGGCTCTTTCAACGAGTTCAAGCACCAGATCCCGGGCAGCCGGCTGCTTAAGGTCGAGGGCAATCGTCCGTCGGCCTCGCAAGAGCAGGTTGTATCGGAGTGGTCGCTTGAAGCCGAGCTCCGGCGGATCGGGGCGGTCGATCCGCAGCACCGATGCGCCGAGATCCGCCAGGAGCATCGCGCACATTGGCGCGGGTCCGATGCCGGCAAGTTCGATGACCTTGACGCCAGCGAGGGGTCCCACTCTTACCTCCACTCCTTAGGTGACTTTCTGACGCACGAAGGCGCGGTCCTGCTGCAGGGCCACGCGCGGAAGAGGGCGAGGTATCCTTCCCCTGCCGGTCGCTGTGATGGGCGGCTCCCGCCGCAGCCATACTTCGCATTCCTCCCGCATAGCCGCGGCGAGTGCCGAGACGCGCGCCCCAAGGCCGGGTGCGGGCACGCTGAGCGTCAGCGCGAGAAGCCCGCCGCAGTCACTCGCCGTCAGAGGCATAGTGACGTGCGCACGTTGCTCGTCCTTCGGATCCGGCAAGGCGATCCATCCACGTCGCCGCAGGATGGCCACATCATGTAGAAAGGATGAAGGATCGACGCGTGGCATCTTGCTGGCAGCCGCTTCGGCATTCCATCGATGGAGAAGGCGGCGGATTTGCGAATCGTCGCAATCAATGAGCAGGCATCGCCCGGAGGCTCCTTCGATCATCCACTCCCTTCGCCCTCCGAGCGCGCCCAGCCAGGCGCTGGTCGCGACGATCGCCTCAGCGCGGTCCCCATTCCGCGCCATCACCGCTACACATCCGCCAGTGCGTTGCGCGACACTGTCGATGAGCAATCGAAGGGGCGGCATGCCGCAGAGTTCGGGCGCGATCCAGCCACCGCCGAGAAGTGGTACGCGGAGCGTTGGCGCATAGCGTCGCCTCGCAACGTCGCGCGTCAGATAGCCCAGCGAGGTTAGGCTCCTGAGAAGCGCCCGGGTACTCGACTGCGGGTAACCAAGCGCCGCCGCCACTTCCCAGGCCTCCACCGGCCGACGAACCGCATCGAAGAACTCCAGGATTTGCAGGACGCGCGCCGCCGACTTCACGACCGAGTCGCGCTGCGTACCAACCCTCCGGCGACCGGGACCTGGATCCGGGTGCTGCCTCTGCCCTAGCCGCACTCCTCTCCTCCACGACCATCTGCGGCCCGCCCATTCGCGCAATCCTGGGGCTTGCGCCGATCTTGAACGACGTTCTATATTTCGAACACGGAGCACGACCCGCCGTCAAGACGAAGCGGGAAAACTCGGAGGACCGCCTCCGAAGCTAAGGGAGTGAAAGACATGCGAGGCCTGGCCGGACGGCGGATAATTCTCACAGGAGGCGCGAGCGGCATCGGCCGCGCCACAGCACTCCGACTTGCCGATGAAGGCTGTATCGTCGCTGTCCTTGATATTAACGGCGATGGCGCCCAGGAGACCGCCCGTCTCGCGGCGGGCAAGGCCGGCACGATCGCTGCCCACACCGCTGACATCTCTGACCAAGACGCGGTGACCGCGGCGGTCGATGCCTTCGAGGCCACGCATGGGCCGGTCGAGGGCATGGTCAACGTGGCTGGTTGGGATCTGCCAATCCCCTTCCTCGAGACAGACCGCGCTTTCTGGGACAAAGTCATACGCATCAACCTCTACGGCGTGCTGGTGATGCATCACGTCGTGCTCCGCCGTATGGCGGAGCGCGGCTTCGGGCGCGTCGTCAATGTGTCTTCCGATGCAGGGCGCGTCGGCTCCTCTGGCGAGTCGGTCTATTCCGCGTGCAAAGGCGGCATCATCGCTTTCACGAAGACGATGGCCCGTGAGATGGCGCGCAATGGCATCATCCTTAACACGCTTTGCCCTGGCCCGACCGAAACTCCACTGTTCGACGCCTTTCGCGCTGCTTCGCCCACCGGCGGCAAGATCGCTGAGGCGCTGGCACGCGCAATTCCGCTAAGGCGTTTGGGGAAGCCGGAGGACTATCCCGGCATCATCGCCTTCCTTCTTTCCGATGACGCGGCCTACATGACGGGACAGACGATCAGCGTCTCTGGCGGCCTGACCATGAGCTGACGCCATGACCTTCGCTCTCTCCCAAGAACAGATCGAGGTGCGAGACCTAGTGCGCCGCGTCGCGCAGGAGCGCGTCGCCCACCGTGCAGCCGAGATCGACCGAACAGCAGAGTATCCGCAGGACATGTTCGATCTCCTGCGAGAACTCGGCCTCTTCACACTCCCTTTCCCGCCGGAATATGGCGGGTCGGGCAGCCTTCTCTCCGCTGCCGTGGCGATCGAGGAGCTCGGGCGTGTGTGCTACAACACCGCCTATCTCCTGCTCGTGCAGTGGGCGCCTCTTGGGGCCATCCTCGCGGGCGGAACACCCGAACAGAAGGCATGTCTGCTGCCTGGCCTGGCGGACGGACGGCTGCGCGCCGCATTCTCGCTCACCGAGCCACAATCCGGTTCCGACGTGGCCGGCATCAAGACGCGCGCTAGGCGCGACGGCGCCAATTACGTCCTCAACGGCAGTAAGATCTGGTGCACGAACGCTGGGGTCGCGGACTTCGTGCTCATCGCCTGCAAGGTAGACGAGGGAGACGAGGTCTCATTCTTCATCGTCGAGCGCGGCACGCCTGGCTTCACGGTGGGCAGCAGGGAAGACAAGATGGGGGCGCGCGGCGTGCCCTCCTACGCCATCTTCCTCGACGATGTGCGGCTGCCTGCACAGAACCGCCTCGGTGGAGAGGGTGGCAAGTTCAAGGATGTGATGGAGGCGCTCAACCAATCACGCCCGCTGATCGCCGCGCGCGCAGTCGGCTGCGCCCAAGGCGCGATGGATCACGCCGTCGCCTTCATCAAGGGCCGCCGCGCCTTTGGGCAGACCGTATCGGACTTCCAGGGCGTGCGTTGGATCGTCGCTGACATGGCCATTCAGATCGAAGCCGCGCGGCAGTTGACTTACGCGGCAGCCGCAGCGGTCGACGCCGGAAAGCGCGGCGCTGAAATGGCAACGCTCGCCGCAGCGGCCAAGTGCTTTGCGAGCGACGTGGCAATGAAGGTCGCAACTGACGCCGTCCAGCTCTTCGGGGCTGCAGGCATTTCCAACGACTACCCGATCAACCGCTACTTCCGCGACGCCAAGGTGCTTCAGATCATCGAGGGCACCAACCAGATCCAGCGCAATATCGTTGCGCGAAATATCATCGGACCAGGGAAACGTTGACCATGCCTGCAGCCTCAAGTGGCGATCTTCCCGTCCTCGGTATCGGCCAATTCTTCGAGGACATGCCGGTTGGCCGCAAGTTCCGCACTATCGGCCGCACCGTGACGGAACCCGACATCGTCGCCTTCATTAACTGCACTGGCATCACTGAAGTTCTGTTCACCAACCTCGAGTTCCTCAAGCACGAAAGTGATATCAAGGGCCGCCTTGCGCCGGGCGCCCTCGTGTACTGCTTCGCCGAAGGCCTGCTTGTCCACGCAACGATGCAGCACACAGGTTACGCCTTTCTCGGCATGGAGCTCAAGATCGAGAATCCCGTGTTTGCCGGAGACACCATCCATGTCGAGGTGGAAGTCACCGAGAGCCGTCGCTCAAAGAGCCGGCCGAACCGCGGCATCGTCACGACCCTGAACCGTGTGGTGAAACAGGACGGATCTGTCGCGCTCACCTACACCCCGACTCGCATGATCAAGGCACGGAGCGCCGGCTAATGAAGGCAGGCGAAGGTGGGCCGCTGGCGGGTGTCCGGGTCGTCGATCTGACGGTCAACATCTTGGGCCCCGTCGCCACGCAAGTGCTTGGCGACATGGGGGCGGACATCGTCAAAGTCGAGCCGCCCACCGGCGACCCGATCCGCTTCATGGGCCCAAGCCGCAGCCCCGGCATGAGCGTCTTCTTCCTGAACACTAACCGCAATAAGCGCAGCGTCGTCCTGGATCTCAAGAGGCCCGAGGCGATGGACGCACTGCTGCATCTCGTGGATGGTGCCGATGTCTTCGTCCACAATATGCGGCTCGGTGCGGCGGAACGCCTAGGTCTTAGCTATGCCGCGCTCGCCAAGCGCAATCGACGACTCGTCTATGCGGCGGCCACCGGCTTTCGCCAGAGCAGCCGTTGGCGCGATAAGCCTGCCTTCGATGACGTGATCCAGGGCATGAGCGGCATCGCCGACCTGGTTGCCCGGCGCGATGGCAAGCCGGGCTTCGTCCCGATGGCCATCGCAGACAAGTTCTGCGGCTTTGCATTCGCCTCGGCCATCGGCATGGCCCTTTACCGCCGCGAACGCACTGGGGTCGGCCAGGAGGTTCACGTGCCGATGCTCGAGACGATGCTCAGCTTTAATCTTGTGGAGCACCTTTGGGGTGCAACGCTGGACGATCCCTCGCTAGGCGTCGGGTATGTAAGGATGCTAACCCCCTTCCGCCGTCCGCATGCGACCGCAGATGGGTATATCTGCCTGCTCGCAAACACAGACGAGCAATGGGCACGCCTCTTCGTTGCCATCGACAGGCCCGAGCTTGCGCAGGACGCGCGTTTCGCACGGCTCGAACAGCGCACGCTGAACATCGCTGCGCTGTACGAGATTGTGACCGACGTCATGCGCACTCGCACGACCGCGGAATGGCAAAGACGCCTAGACGCCGCCGACATCCCAAACGGACCGGTCCTCTCGCTCGATAGTATGCTGGATGATCCCTATCTGAACGAAACAGGCTTTTTCCAGCGAGTCGAGCACCCGACCGAAGGGCGGATGATTACCACCACTGTGGCCACCGAATTCTCCGAATCACCGGGCAGTATTCGCCGCCTCGCGCCGCGCCTCGGGGAGCATACGGCCGAAGTACTTCGCGAAGCAGGCCTGCCGGAAGCAACGGTGGCGGCGCTGACCGCCTAGCACTGCATGGCTGTGTTGAGAAGCGGCTGAGCGTGGTCGCAGTTCCGGTGGCATGTGAAGCGATTGAGGCATGGCGATGGCACGCGGATGTGCGGCCTGGGTGGACGAGTTGGAGGCGTTGCCGGAGCGGTTCCCGGACAAGCTCGACCGCCGTGCGCGCCGGCACTCGGCCCCGTGGTACCTGCGCGGATTGCCGCCGCCGAGCGAGCGCAAGAGTGTACGGCCGTGGTGCGCTCGCCTCGCGCTGCTCGGGTCCGGCTCGGTGGCCGGCGCCGTCGGCGCCACGGCCATCTCGCGCGAGCTGGCCGCCAGAATGCCACCCCTGGAGCCTCTTTGGCGCCAAGCGAGGTGCCGCGGCGTTGATCACTGTCGAGCAGCTGAGCTGCCCTTGACTGGTCCGTCACGAGAATGGCGAGTCTTCCGATCCGGAAAGGCACCTGCGTCACGTTTCAGCTGATGGACGGCGCTGGATGCGACGATCCATACGACCGTGCAGATGAGGAGAGTGCACGTGACGTAAGCCTTGAATACGTCTCCAGACCATCCATCAAGGACAGCGACAGAACGACAGCTTTGGGCGACGAGACCGGCGACCATTTGATGGCAGTTTTTGGATGCTCCACGGCAGATCGGCCTCGCCATGATTGGTTGAGCTGAGGGAAGAGCCATGCAGTACGAGGACATCCTGTTCGAGGCGGCCGAGGGCGTCGCCACCATCGCGATCAACCGCCCGAAGGTCATGAACGCCTTCCGCGGCCGCACCTGCGAGGAGCTGATACACGCGCTGAACCGCGCCGGCTGGGACAGGTCCGTCGGCGTCATCGTGCTGACCGGCACCGGCGACCGGGCCTTCTGCACCGGCGGCGACCAGTCGGCGCATGACGGCAATTACGACGGGCGCGGCGTCATCGGCCTGCCGGTCGAGGAGCTGCACTCGCTCATCCGCGACGTGCCGAAGCCGGTCATCGCCCGCGTCCAGGGCTATGCGATCGGCGGGGGGAACGTGCTTGCGACGCTCTGCGACCTCACCATCGCCTCGGAGAAGGCGGTGTTCGGCCAGGTCGGCCCCAAGGTCGGATCGGTGGATCCCGGCTTCGGCACCGCCTACCTGGCGCGCATCGTCGGCGAGAAGAAGGCGCGCGAGATGTGGTACCTGTGCCGCCGCTACACCGCCGCCGAGGCGCTGGCGATGGGTCTCGTCAATGCCGTGGTGCCGCACGAGCAGCTCGACGCCGAGGTGGCGCGCTGGTGCGCCGAGATCCTGGAGAAGAGCCCGACCGCCGTCGCCATCGCCAAGCGCTCCTTCAACGCCGACACCGAGAGCATCCGCGGCATCGGCGGCCTAGGGATGCAGGCGCTGGCGCTCTACTACGCCGGTGAGGAATCGCGGGAGGGCGTGCGCGCCTTCAATGCGAAGCGCAAGCCGGACTTCGGTCAGTTCAGAAAGTAGGCTCGACACGGGTGTCATCTTCGCCACACACCAGCGCAAATAGCAGTGCTGGTGCGTTCGGCGGCCAACAACATGTCAGGAAGGGGACGCATAGACATGCAGCGCCGCGGCCTGGTGGGATTGGGGGCATGGCTTGCGACGGGAGCCATGGCAGCGATGCGGGGTGGTGCGGCGCAGGAGCACTTCCCTAGCCGTCCGATTCGTATGGTGATTGGGTTTGCCCCCGGGGGGCCCACCGATGTTGTCGCCCGCCGCCTCGCCGAGCAGCTAGGAAGTGAACTGGGGCAACCCGTGGTGGTCGAGAATCGCACCGGAGGTACTGGCTCGATCGCCGCGATCGATGTCGCGCGCGCGCGGCCGGATGGGTATACGCTTCTCCTCACCACGCCATCAGCTCATGCGATCTTCCCTCAGATAGTGGAGAAGCCAGGCTACGATCCGCTGAATGACTTCGCGGCGATCGGCCTTGTTGCCCTCGCTCCGGTTGCAATCGCGGCCCATCCTTCCTTTCCTGCACGGACGGTGCCCGAGTTGATCGCCTTGATACGAGATAATCCGGGACGCTTCTCCTATGCCTCAGGCGGCGCGGGAGCAATCACACATCTCGGCATGGAGCTGTTCCTTCGCCAAGCAGGCGGCTTGAAGTTGGTGCACATCCCCTACCGTGGTGATGGACCTGCAGTGCAGGACTGTGTCGCCGGCCACGTTCCGCTATTCGTCGGAATCCTTGCCCCAATGATCGAGCATCACCGGGCGGGACGGCTACGGATTCTTGCCACGCTGACTGAGCAGCGCTCCGAGGTGACCCCCGACGTAGCGACTGCCGTTGAGCACGGCGTGCCAGACGCGGTGGCCAATACCTACAACGCGCTACTTGCTCCGGCTGGTACGCCGGCACCATTGATTGGGAGGCTCAATGCTGCGCTTCGCCGTGCAACAGAGACCGCGGAGTTCCGTGCCTTCCTGCGCAGCATCTCGGCCGAACCGGTGAGCGGAACTACGCCTGAGCACACGGCTGCCTATATCCGCAGCGAGTATGCCCGCTGGACGCCGGTGATCCGCGCTTCTGGCCTCAGGATCGAGTGAGGGGACGCCGTAGCTCGCAGGAGACTTCTGCGAAGCGCGGATCGGTGGCTCCGACCGGCGCGAGAGGCGTGGCGGAGCGCCGGTTCGCCCTGCGTTGGCGCCGCCCTCGACGCCTCAGCGGTGAGTTCCGGGCACACCGCCCCTGTCGGGGGGCGAGCCGGGCGGCGCGGCGCAGGTTGAGCGCGATGCAGAGCAAGTGCAGGTGGGCGCCGTTGCGGACGAGACCGCGGTAGCGGACGCGGCGCCAGCCGTAGCTGCGCTTGAGGGTGCCGAAGGCGCGCTCGACTTGGCCTCGGATCGGGGGGCGCGACGTTCATCCAGCGCTGCCAGGACACCGACCGCCGGCGCGGGTGGGCGCGGTGCATGATGCCGTCGGCGACGCCGACCTTGGCCAGCGCCTCGCGACGGGCGGTGCTGTCGTAGGCTTTGTCCGCGAACACCGCGGCCTCATCGCCCTGGATCGAGGCGTCGGCCGCGAGGCTGTCGCCCACGTCCGCGCCGGTCAGGATCGCACCGCGCACGAGGTCGGTGCCGAGATCGACGGCGAGGTGCGCTTCGAAGCCGAAGAAGCTCTTCTGCCCGCGCCGGGTGAAGCCCGCATCCGGGTCCCTGGTGGAGACCTCGCCCTCGCTGAGGGCCGGGCGGGCCACCGCGACCTCGACCAGCGCCGCATCGATGGGTGTGCCGGCCTTCAGCACCAGGCCCCGCGCGTCGAGCTGGCGGTTCAGCTCGCCGAACAGCGCCTCGGGCAGCTCGCGCTCGGCCAGCGCGGCGCGGAAGCGGCAGAGCGTCGTCTCGTCGGGCGTGCCGTCGTCCAGGCCGAAGCCGCGGAAGCGGCGGAACGACAGCCCGCCGGCCAGCGCCTCCTCCAGGCCCGGGCCGGAGAGCCGATACCACTGGGCCAGCAGGGACGCCTTGAACAGGGCCAGGGGTGGGTAGCCGGGGCGTCCACCGGGCGCGCGAAGCGGCGCCAGCAGGCGCTCGAACCAGCTCGGGTCGATCAGCCCAGCGATCCGCTCCAGCCGTCGGTTCACGCCCGCGCCCGTCGGCAGCAGCGCCTCCGCAAGGCTGGACTGACCTATGCGCCGCTGCGCCAGCGCCGCCCCCCCCACACCCTCGCCGATCCGAAGCGCATCAGCGGACGGCAGCGTCAGCAAGGCCTTTACTAGGCTCAGGACCCATTAATCTGCTTGCGGCGACGCGGGCGGACGTGATTCTGAACGGGGCGGAGGTGCCCTCATGTCCGTCCCGTTCCTGCTCACCGCGGCGCAGATGCGGCGCATCCGGCCGCACTTTCCGCTCTCGCACGGCATCCCGCGCGTGGACGACCGCCGCGTCCTCAGCGGCATCATCTTCGTCATCCAGGGCGGACTGCGCTGGCGCGATGCCCCGCCGGGCTACGGCCCGCACAAGACCCTCTACAACCGCTTCGTCCGCTGGAGCCGCATGGGCGTGTTCAGCCGCATCTTCGCCGCGCTCGCCGGCGAAGCGGGCGAGCCCGACCGGCT
>NZ_AUDH01000049.1 GCF_000425365.1 Rubritepida flocculans DSM 14296
CCGCGCCCGCCCCGGTCGTGTCTGGACCTGGCACGCAGCCCGGCCTCCGCGCTGGAGATCGACGCCCTGCGCGCCGCCGCCTGGCACCGGCACGGCGTCGCCGCCCTGGCCGTGGAGGACATCGCCGATCCCTGGCTCCGCCAGGCGGTCATCAATGAAGCAAACCGGCGCTGGGGGCGCCGTCACAGAGGGGGCCAGCATGGCCGGTAAGCGCAAGCCGAAGCGCGCCACTGCGGAGCACGAAGACCTGTCGAAGCCTTCGACGTGGCGGCTGCAGCACGGCGGCTTCTCCGAGCCGGTCCGCGAGGCGGACCCCGAGACAGGCACGCCGGTGCAGCACCGGCGGGCGGTGGACACGCTCGGCCTGATGCTCGCCAACGGCAGCATCACGCCGGAGATGCACGAGGCGGGCGAGATCTTCCGCGGCCTGTTCCGCAGCGCCGCCTTCGACGGGATGGCGACGTCGCAGGTCCTGCGCATCCCGGGCAGGCGCGTCGACATGATCTCGCCGCTGCAGGTCGAATCGCGCCGGCGGGTCGCGGCGGCGCTCGACGCGCTCGGCGGGCACGACAGCCCCGGCGGCTCCTGCGCGTGGTTCGTCATCGGCCTGGAGGTCTCGGTCCGCGAGTGGGCGATGCGCCAGGGCTGGGCGGGACGGACGGTGCACGGCCCCGTCGGGCAGGGCATCCTGGTCGCGGCCCTCGGCACGCTGGCGATGCACTTCGGGCTGACGCCGCGGTCGCGGGCGGCGTGACCTCGCCTAGCGTGACGACCGATCCCTCCCGAGGATCGAGCCGGGCGAGATCAGGCTGGGGGCGACGCCCGGCGCACTCATGCGCAGGCTCAGCCCCTGCCTGAGATAGGGCTCGAGGGCCTCGCCGATCGGCACGCGCACGTAGTCGGCCTCGAACCTCGTCGGGCTGACGATGTAGTGGCCGTCCTGCACGTGCGGCCGAAGCACCGTGCCGGCCGCCTTGCCGCGGCTGATGACGTAGTGCAGGTCGGCGTTCGACGGGGCCGGTGCCGCCGGCGTAGCCGAGGTGGCGCCCCTCGGCCTCGGCGCCTTGACCACGGTGGCAGGCCGACTCGGCGCCGGCCTCGGGGGTGGCGGTGCGATTGCCGCCCTCGTTCCACGCAAGCGGTCCGTGGCCGACCGCATCCGGGCGTAGGCGTCGCGGAGCCAGGCAGCGCGCCCTCGCACGGGATCCGCGGGATCGAGATCGTCTGGCGACTTCTCGCCGAGGTAGACCGCCACCTGGCTCCCGCCACTCCGCGACGGGTGGGCGAGCGCGCCGAGCAACTGGTGCTCCTTGATGACGCCGAGTTTGACGCAGTGCAGGAGCGCGTCGAAGGGCGTCTTGCCCAGCGCGACGTACAGCGCCTCCGGGCTCAAGCCCCGCAGCGACCCGACGAAGTCCGCCTCGAACCGCTCCCGGAGGGCGCCCACCCTGAGGACTTCCTCGAAGCTGCCGCTGAACATCTTGCCGCCCTTGAAGGCCGCATGCGGGACGACGGACGTCGAGTGCAGCAGACCTGCCGCCGCGCCCCAGAGGTCCGCCTCGTCGTCGACTCCCAGGATGGCGGCGAAGCCGAAGTGCCGGAGCATGCGCAAGAGGTTCGGCCGCATCGCGTCGCCGCCGAACGCGGCGACGGACTTCACCGCCTCCAGGATCGCGGCCTCGCTCGCCCCGAGGCGCAGCAGGCGCTGGGCCTCGGCGTAGGCCAGCTCCAGCTGGTTCATGCCGGGTGTGATGCCCACGATCACCAGGCGAGCCTGCGGATTCACGTGCTCGAAGGGGATGTAGAAGATCTCGTAGGGTGGCTGGCTCGCGAGCAGCGTGTCGGGGCGGCGCACCGCGGCGGCACCGCAGTCTCGGAGGATGGGCGAGAAGCGGCCGAAGTGGGTGGTAGGAGCCATCGGATGCGGAGCGGAGCTTTCTTATTTGGCATCAGAATGAGCAAGAGGGCGAGAAGCGGTCAATGCGAGCCACCTCGTCGGGCTGTTGGCTGCAGGGGGCGCAGGGGCCGTGGCGGAGCGGCAGGGCGGGCCGTGCCCGATCGCTCTGTTACAATTCGCCCCGTGGCGGCGCGCAAATCGATGGGGCTAGGTTGAGGCTACGTCGAGATCGTGTAGCTCGACGCGGCGGTGGCGAACGAGCCACAGCGTCGCTCGATCGAGACAGTGGCTCGCGAGCCGCAGGGTCCTTCCTGGGCCCGCTGTATGCGGGAAGCGGAAGCGCGCGAGGTTCCTAGCGTCAGCCCCGTTTTCCAGGTTGCCAGCGTCGCCCGGTTGCCAGCCGCGGCGCCCCCCGTTCCACCCTCACGCAGGTCCCGATGCCCCAGGCCCCATGGTCTGCGAGCGCCGTCGAGGCGCGAGCGGTCGCCTCCCTGCTGCCCTATGCCGGCAATGCACGGACGCATTCGCCCGAGCAGGTGGCGCAGATCGCGGCCAGCATCCTCGAGTTCGGCTTCGTCGCCCCGGTGCTGGTCGACGAGCGCGGCGAGATCATCGCCGGCCACGGCCGGCTGCTGGCCGCGCAATCCCTCGGCCTCGCCACGGTCCCCACCATCGTGCGCGCGGGGCTGACCGAGGCGCAGAAGGCGGCGCTGCGGCTCGCCGACAACCGCATCGCGCTGAATGCCGGCTGGGACGAGGCGCTGCTCGCGGCCGAGGTCGCGAAGCTGCAGGAGATGGGCGGCATCGACCTGGCGCTCACCGGCTTCGACGGCGCGGAGATCGAGCGGCTGCTCGCGGGGCTGGAGCCGGTGGCAACCGATCCTGGCAACGCAGCGGTTGCCAGCCCGGCGGTTGCCAACGGGGGCGAGCCGGCTCCTGGCAACCAGCCCAACGCAGATCGCGCCGAGCCGGCCGAGGACCCGGCCGACGCCGAACCGGACCCGCTGCGCCAGGCCGTCACCCGCCCGGGCGACCTCTGGCGGCTTGGCGAGCACCGGCTGCTCTGCGGCGACAGCGCCGAGGCGGCCTCGGTCGCCCGCGTGATGGGTGAGGATCGCGCGGCGCTGCTCTTCACCAGCCCGCCCTACGCGAACCAGCGGGCCTACACCACCGGCGGCGTGTCGGACTGGGACGCCCTGATGCAGGGGGTCTTCCGGCATCTCGGCGCCGTTCTGCGGCCGGACGGCCAGG
Organism: Rubritepida flocculans DSM 14296; assembly: GCF_000425365.1. Lineage (GTDB taxonomy): Bacteria > Pseudomonadota > Alphaproteobacteria > Acetobacterales > Acetobacteraceae > Roseococcus > Roseococcus flocculans. Next base: position 3,149 of record NZ_AUDH01000049.1, read on the forward strand.
TGCTGGTGAACCTCGGTCTGATCCACCGCGACGGCGAATGGCAGCCCTATTGGCAGTCCTGGCTGGAGTGGATGCGCGCCCAGGGTTGGCGGCGCTTCGCCCTCTACGCCTGGGACCAGGGGCCCGGCCTGCCGGGGGACTGGAACGGCCGCCTCGCGCCGGCCTTCGAGCTGGTCTTCCACTTCAACCGCGAGGCGCGGCAGGCGAACAAGATCGTCCCCTGCAAATGGGCCGGCACGCCCAACAAGGGCAGCGGGCTCCGCGCGGCCGACGGCGAGGTGAAGGCCTACACCCACATCGGCCTGCCGGTGCAGGAGATGCGCATCCCGGATGCCGTGCTGCGCAACACCCGCCACAAGGGGCGGGGGATCGAGACCGAGCATCCGGCAGTGTTCCCCGTCGCCCTGCCGGAGTTCCTGATGCGCGCCTACACGGACGAGGGCGAGGCGGTGTTCGAGCCCTTCGCCGGCTCGGGCACGACGATCCTCGCCGGGCAGCGGACCGGCCGGCGGGTGCGGGCCATCGAGCTCGCCCCGGCCTATGTGGACCTCGCGATCGCCCGCTGGCGCATGCTGCACCCCGACCTGCCAGTGACGCTGGCCGAGGACGGGCGGGACTACGACGCGGTCGCCGCGGCGCGCGCGGGGGCGATGGCCGATGCTGCCTGATCTCCGCGTCGAGATGCTGCCGGTGGCTTCGCTCGTCCCCTATGCCGGCAACGCCCGGCAGCACCCGCCTGAGCAGGTGGCGCAGCTCGCCGCCGCGATCGGCGAGTTCGGCTTTACCGTGCCGGTGCTGGTGGACGATGCGGGCGTGCTGATCGCCGGCCATGGCCGCGTGCTCGCCGCGAAGGCGCTCGGCCTCGAGGACGTCCCTGCGATCCGCCTGTCGCATCTGACCGAGGCGCAGGCGCGGGCCTATCGCCTCGCCGACAACCAGCTGGCGCTGACCTCGACCTGGGACGAGAGCCTGCTCGCCGCCGAGCTGCGCGCCCTGCGCACCGACGAGTTCGACCTCGGCCTGATCGGCTTCGACGGCGCCACGCTCGACCGGCTGCTGTCCGAGGCGGAGCCCGACGCGCCGGCGGCGCCCGCCGGCGATCCCGACGTCCCGGCGCCCGAGCCGCCGGCCGAACCGGTCACCCGGCCCGGCGACCTCTGGCTCCTCGGCCCGCACCGGCTGCTCTGCGGCGACAGCACCAGGGCCAGCGATGTCGCGCGGCTGCTCGGCGGCGCGCGGCCGCACCTGATGGTCACGGATCCTCCCTACGGGGTGAACTACGACCCTGAGTGGCGGAACGAGGCCGGCGTCTCGGCGACGATGCGCACCGGCCGGGTGGCCAACGACGACCGCGCCGACTGGCGCGAGGCCTGGGCGCTGTTCCCGGGCGACGTCGCCTACGTCTGGCACGCCGGCGTGCACGCGCGCACCGTGATCGAGAGCCTGGAGGCGGCGGGCTTCGCGGTGCGCAGCCAGATCGTCTGGGCGAAGCCGCGCTTCGTGCTCGGCCGAGGTGACTACCACTGGCAGCACGAGCCGTGCCTCTACGCCGTGCGCAAGGGGGCGACGGGCCACTGGCAGGGCGCACGCGACCAGGCGACGCTCTGGCCGATCGGCACCGGCGGCGACGAGGACGCGGCGACGGTGCACGGCACCCAGAAGCCGGTCGAGTGTATGCGCCGGCCGATCGTCAACAACAGCGCGCCCGGGGACGGGGTCTACGAGCCATTCTCTGGCAGCGGCAGCACCATCATCGCGGCGGAGACCACCGGACGCGTCTGCTTCGCGATGGAGATCGACCCGCGCTATGTCGATGTCGCGGTGCGGCGCTGGCAGGCATTCACTGGCCGTGCGGCCGTGCTGGGCGGGGAGGATCGGGTCTTCGACGACATCGCCGCCGCCCGCGGCATGCAGACGGCGGCGTGATCCGAGTATCTGGCGCGCGTCAGCCCGGCAGGTGGTAGATCGTGAAGGAGCCCTTCGCGCCCTCCTTGTTCGGGCCGACCTGGCGGACCCGTTCCAGCACCTGGACCTCGATCCCCTGGCGCTTCTTGAGGCCCGCGAAGAACCCGCGGACCGTGTGCTGCTGCCAGCCGGTGGCGTCGCAGATCTGTGCGATGGTGGCGCCCTCCTTGCGGCGGAGCATCGCCAGCACCGTCTCCTGCTTCGTGCCCTCACGCGGCTTGCGCGGCGCGCCGGGCTTGCGGGCGGCGCGGGGCGGCTTGCCGGCCAGGGCGGCGCGGAGGGCGACCATCGGCCCGTCGAGGGCGGTGATCACGTCCGTCTCGCGGTTCGCCTCGTCATCCCAGGCCGCCAGCACCGCCGCGGCGGCGTCGCGCAGGCTCGCGCGCGGGGCGGGCGTGGGCGCGGCCTGGGGCGCCTCGGGCTCACCCGCGGGGGCATCCTCCTCCGCGGCGTCCTCCGCGCCCGTGGGCGCCGGGTCGGCCACCGGCGCGGCGGCCTGCGCGTCGTCCTCCTTCGGGTCGATGCCGATGGCGCGAAGCCCCACGTCGGTGATGCGTGCCACGATCCAGGTCCCGTCCTCATCCTGCCGCCAGCCGAGCCCGACATGCTCCCGCGGGGCGTTGATCTCGGTGAGCAGGTTGTTCTTGATCAGGCTGCGGAACACCGCGTTGCGGGCGGCGGCCGGCAGGGTCTTCGGCGCGCGGGCGAGGCCCATCTCGTGCTGCGCGGCGGCGCTCAGGATCACGCGCTGGGTGTCGGTCAGCTTCATCGTCGGGTCTCCGGTTCCGGGAGCCGACCCTCTCGGCCCCCTACTGCCGGGAGCCCCGCCGGGCTCGGCCCGGTCGGGGCGGTGCGGGAGGCGCGCCGCGTCAGCGGGCGTATTCGCCGCGGCGGAAGTGCTGATCGGCGATGTCCTTCAGCTTCGCGGTGGCGTCCGTGAGCCAGGCCGTCTCGCCCCAGAGCACCGCCTCCGGGTCCGCCCCGAAGTGGTCGTCGCTGGCCTGCTGCAGTTCGGCGAGCAGGGCGTCGAACTCGGCCTTCTTGGCGAGGAAGGCCGCGAGGCTCCTCTCCTGGTTGCGGGCGGCGCGGGCTGCGCGGTCGGTCATCGTGGTCTCCGTCCTCCGGTGCAGGGCGATCCCCTGGGCGTGACGGACCATTCGCGCTGCGGCGGGGGCTGAGCCAAGCGCCATCGGCGCTTCGTTGATTGCTTTCTTCGAGGGATCTCGATCACATCATGATCGCCGCCGCGCAGCCGGGCCGCGTGGCCTCGCAACGCGAGCTGGCGCGCCGCGTCGGCATCTCCCACACGGCGCTGCAAAAGGCGCAGCGGTCGGGGCGCATCGCGCCCGAGCCGGACGGCGCCTGGGACGTCGCCAAGGTCCGCGCCCGGCTGGCCGAGAGCAGCGACCCGACGCGTAAGACGGCGGCTTTCGCCGCGCCGCTGCCTCCGCGTCCCGCAGCGCCGGCTGCCGCGCCGCTGACACCGCCTGCCGCGGCCGATCCTCTGCCGCGCGCCGCCCAAAACACCTTCCACGACGCCCGCACAGCGAACGAGGTGCTGAAGGCGCAGGAGCGCCGGCTCAGGCTCGACGAGCGCAAGGGCAGGCTGGTCGACAAGGCCCGCGCCCTGCTGCTGGTGCACCGCCTCGCCAAGGAGGAGCGCGACGCCATCTTGGCCTGGCCCGCCCGCGTCGCCGCCGAGATGGCCGCCGAGCTCGGCGTCGACGCGCACCGGCTGCAGACGATGATGGACACGCGCCTGCGCGAGCATCTTGCGGCCCGGCACGATGTCCGGGTGAGCGTCGGCTGATGGCAGGCGAGTACCTCCTCGACGAGCTCGGCCGCTTCGACGGCGACGCAGAGATCCTGCAGGCCTGGCGCGACGGCATGGCGCCGGAGCCGGCGCTGCTGGTCTCGGAATGGGCCGACCGGCATCGTGTGCTCGGCAGCCGCGGCTCCGCCGAGCCGGGGCCGTGGCGCACCGCGCGCACGCCCTACCTGCGCGAGATCATGGACGCGCTGTCGCCGGCGCACCCGGCGCGGCGCGTGGTGTTCATGAAGGGCGCCCAGGTCGGCGGCACCGAGTGCGGCAACAACTGGATCGGCTACGTCATCCACCACGCCCCCGGGCCGATGTTGGCAGTGCAGCCCACCACGGAGCTGGCGAAACGCTTCTCGGATCAGCGCATCGATCCCCTGGTCGAGGAGACGCCGGCGATCCGCGAGCGGGTGGCGCCGGCGCGGTCGCGGGATTCCGGCAACCGCCAGCTCTCCAAGGAGTTCCCCGGCGGGCAGCTGGTGATGACCGGCGCCAACAGCGCCGTCGGGCTCCGCTCGATGTCGGCGCGGTTCCTGTTCCTCGACGAGATCGACGCCTATCCCGGCGACGTCGAGGGCGAAGGGGATCCGATCGCGCTGGCCGAGGCCCGGGCGCGGACCTTTGGTTGGCGCCGAAAGATGCTGCTGGTCTCGACACCGACCATCGCCGGCGTGTCGCGGATCGAGCGCGAATACCTGGCGACCGACCAGCGGCGCTACTTCGTGCCGTGCCCGCACTGCGGGGCCATGCAGTGGCTGCGCTTCGAGCGGCTGGTGTGGGACGAGGGAGCGCCCGACACCGCGCGCTATCTCTGCGAGGCCTGCGACGCGCCGATCGGCGAGCAGCACAAGGCGCAGATGCTGGCGGCCGGCGAGTGGCGAGCCACCGCCGAGCCCGCCGACCCGCACGCGATCGGCTTCCACATCTCGGCGCTCTACTCGCCGCCGGGCTGGATGCCGTGGTCCGAGGTCGCCCGGCTCTGGCTCGCCGCGCAGGGCGACGACCGCGCGATCAAGACCTTCCGCAACACCGTGCTCGGCAAGACCTGGCAGGAGGCCGGCGAGGCGCCGGACTGGCGGCGGCTCTACGACCGCCGGGAGCACTGGCCGGTGGGGAGCGTCCCCGCCGGCGGGCTGCTGCTGACGGCGGGCGTCGATGTGCAGCGCGACCGGCTCGAGGCGTCGGTCTGGGCCTGGGGCCAGGACCGCCAGTCCTGGCTCATCGAGCATCGCGTGCTGGCGGGGAACCCGTTCGAGGCGGCGGTGTGGGAGGAGCTGCGCCGGCTGCTCGGCGAGACCTGGCGGCACGCCTCCGGCCACCGCCTGCCCATCGCCATGGCGGCGATCGACAGCGGCGACGGCATGACCACCGCGGAGGTCTACGCTTTCGTACGCAGGGTCGGCGCCGGCCGCGCCATCGCCGTGAAGGGCCAGGACGGGCTGCGCGCCGCGGTCGGCCAGCCGGCGGCGACCGAGGTCAAGCGCCAGGGGCGCAAGCTCGGCGGGCTCAAGGTCTGGCCGGTGGGCTCCTCCTTCCTCAAGGCGGAGACCTATGGCTGGCTGAAGCTCGACAGGCCGACCGAGGAGAGCGGCGAGCCGTTCCCTGCCGGCTATGTCCATCTGCCCGCGCACGCTGCCGGCGAGGAGTTCTGCCGCCAGCTCACCGCCGAGCAGCTGGTGTCGCGGGCGGGGCGCAACGGCTTCCGCCGCCTCGAGTGGGTCAAGACCCGCGAACGCAACGAGGCGCTCGACTGCCGGGTCTACGCGCGGGCTGCGGCCGCCGCGCTCGGCATGGACGGCTGGGGCGAGGGCCGCTGGGCGCGGATGGCCGACGCGCTGTCGCTGCCGGCGCAGGAACCGCCGGCGCCGGCTTCGCCGGCTGACGCGGTGCCCGCCCTGACCACACGCCCTCGCGCCTGGCTCGCCCCGCGCGGCGGCTGGCTGCGCTGACCCTGGAGACCCTCATGACCGCCATCGTCCCGGTGCGCACCAGCATCGCCGCCGGCCAGGCGCTGAGCGCACCCGTCGCCAGCGTCGGCTACGGCGTCTGCCTGCTGCTGCTGCCGGCCGCTTGGACGGACGCCCCGCTCACCGTCCAGGGCTCGCTCGACGAGGGCGAGCCCGCCGCCTGGGCGGACCTGCACGACCACCTCGGCAACGAGGTGGTGCTGACCGTCGCCGCCGGCCGCGCGCTCACCCTGCCGCCGACCCTGCTGCTCGGCTGGCGCTGGTTGCGGCTGCGCTCCGGCCTCGCCGCCGCGCCGGTGAGCCAGGCGGCGGAGCGGCTGCTGACCCTCGGCATCCGGCCTCTGGCATGACCGCGCTGTTCCAGCACCACCTGCCGCCCGCCCCGGCGATGCTGCCCTACGTCTCGGGGCGCTTCTACGCCTCGCAGCACGCGCGCGCCGCCGGCGGCGCGGTGGCGATGACGGCGAACCGACTCTATTGCGTGCCCTACGTGCTCGCCCGGCCCGGGCTGTTCGCGGCCATGGCGGTGAGCGTGACCACCGGCGCCGCCGGAGTCCTGCGCATGGCGCTCGCCGCCGACAATGGCGCCGGCCGGCCGGGGGGCCGTCGTCGAGGAGCCACTGGCGGACGCCGACACCGCGGCTGCCGGCAGCGCGATCTGCCCCTTCGCGCAGCCGCGCTGGATCTCGGCCGGGGTCTGGTGGCTGCTGCTGTGCTTCTCGGGCACGCCCTCGGTGCGCGGCACCAGCACCCAGGCCTTCAGCGGCGGCAACACGCTGCTGCTCGGCTCGGCCGCGGCCGATGGCGGCGCCGGTGGCGGCACGACGGGGAGCGAGAACGGGTTCTTCGCGGCGCTGACGCACCAGGCCGGTGTGCCGATCATGCCGAGCCCGCCGAGCGGCCTGTCCTATCTCGTCAACGCGGCGGCGCCGCTGCCGACGCTGCGGGCCGCCTGATGGATCCCGCTGTCCTGGCCTGGGCGCTGGCGCAGCCGGCCGGCAGCCGTGCCGCCGCCCTCGCCGCGGCCTACACTGGGGGCACCACGCGCGTCAGCTTCGAGGGGCGGACGGTGGAGTATCGCAGCCTCGACGAACTCGGGCGGGCGCTCGCGGTGCTGCATGGCGCCGAGAACAGCGCGGCGCGCCGGCCCTCGGTGACGCTGGCCAGCTTCGCGCGTGGGGGTGGCGCGTGATCGATCGTTTGACGCGCCGTGTCCGCGACGCCTGGGCGGCGCTGCGCGGCTATGCGGCGGCGCAGGACCACCGCGCCTCCGCCTGGGCGCCCTCCGGCGGCAGCGCCAATGCCGAGGTCGGCATGGCCGCCGCCACGGTGGCGCGCCGTGCCCGCGACGCCGTGCGCAACG
>NZ_AUDH01000050.1 GCF_000425365.1 Rubritepida flocculans DSM 14296
CGGTTCGAGGTGGTGCGCCACCTCCGGCCCGCATTCTCCTGCCGGAGCTGCGAGGCGATGACGCAGGCGCCGATGCCCTCGCTGCCGATCGAGCGCGGCAGGCCCGGCCCCGGGCTGCTCGCCCATGTGCTGGTCTCGAAGTACTGCGACCACCTCCCGCTCTACCGCCAGGCGGAGATCCACGCCCGCGATGGTCTGGACCTGCCGCGCGGGCTGCTGGCGGGCTGGGTCGGCAAATCGGCCGCGCTGATCGAGCCCATGGCCGCGTTCATCGGCCGCCACGCCCTGGCCGGGCCGCGGGTGCATGCCGACGACACGCCGATGCCGATGCTCGCGCCCGGAAAGGGCCGGACACAGACGGCGCGGTTCTGGGCCTGTCTGCGCGATGATCGGCCGTTCGGCGGGCGCGATCCGCCCGCGGTGCTCTACGAGTGCACGCCGGACCGGAAGGGCGAGCATCCGCAGCGGCGCCTGCGCGACTTCCAGGGCATCCTGCAGGCCGAGGCCCATGCCGGGTTCAACGCGCTCTACGAGGGCGGCCGCGTGGTCGAGGCGGCGTGCTGGACGCATGCGCGGCGCCACTTCCACGACGTGTTGCTGGCCAATGGCAGCCCGCTGGCGCGCGAGGCGATCGAGCGCATGCGGCCGTTGTTCGCCATCGAGGCGGAGATCCACGGCCAGCTGCCGGAAGCGCGCCTCGCCGCCCGCCAGGCCCGCTCCGCGCCGATCATGGCAGACCTGCACGCCTGGCTGGGGGCGACGCTGCGGCGGATCTCCGGCAAGTCGGACCTGGCCAAGGCCATCCGCTCCACGCTGGCACGGTGGACGGCGCTGACGACCTTCTGCGCGACGGCCGCGCCTGCCTGCACAACAACGCCGCCGAGCGGCGCATGCGCCCGCTCGCGCCGGGACGGAAGAACTATCTGTTCGCCGGATCGCTCGAGGGCGGCAGGCGGGCCGCGATCATCCACACCCTCGTCGGCACCGCAGAGCTCAATGGCTGGGATCCGCAGGCCTATCTGCGCGTGCTGCCCGATCGCATCGCCGACCACCCGATCAACCGCATCGGCGAACTCGCGCCGTGGAACCTGCGGCCCGACGTTACCTGAGCCGCGTCAAGCCGCCGACGCCGTGGCCGTCAGTGCACGCTTACGTGGCGGCTGCGTGCCAAAACAAGACCATACCAGCGGCAGTGCCGCCTTCTCACCTGTAAAGGAAGGCGGCCGCTGGCAGGAGACGGGCGTGCGGGCGGCGCCCGTGCCGGGCCCGCCTGCAGGTCACACGTCGAGCTTCGCCTCGTCGCAGATGACGCCCAGGAGCTCCTCGGCCTCCGCGGCCATGGCGTCGCCCGGTTCCTCGCGGGAGAGGACATGTGCGAGGAACAGCCGCATCACATGAGCCACGCCGGCCTCTGTCACCGAGCGAGCATCGGCCTCGTAATAGGCCCCCCGGTTGTAGCTGCCCGTGATGATCTCGTAGGAAGGGAAATACCAGACTGAGGGGTCGGCCCGCACCATTTCGTCCGCCACCGTTCGCAGAATCGCCTTGCTTGCGGCGGTGGACACCATGACGTGCCGGTCCTCGTAGGTGGCCATGAGCGGGACGGGCGAGACGGTGATCATCATGCGCGCCCGCGGGTTCACCGCTTGCAGGCGCGCCTTGAAACGCCGGAGATCCATCAGGACCTCCCGCATGGAGAAGTTCACGAACTCATGCCGTTCCGGGTCGAAATGGCCGCCGGACACGCCGGGAGCGAGCGGGAAGACGGCGCCATCCACCCGCGAGCGCCAACCTTCGGTCAGACCGAGAGTGAAGACGAAGACCTCGCATTCCTGGAACATTCGTCGCACCGCCGCGAGATGCTCGGCGCGCGCGGTGAGCATCTCCTCCACAGTCCCGTAGCCGTTCGGCTCGACCTCGGGCCGGAAGGGATCCACCACGCGCCCATCCGCGCGCAGCCAGGCGGGCTCCTGCGGGAGAAAGCGACCATAGGCACGCTCGAAGAGCTGCAGAAGCTGTGCCGTAGTGTAGAGATTGCCGTAACGCGCGGAGAAGATACCGTATTGCGCACGGTGCGCTTCGGCGCGCGAGAGGCCTGGAGGTGCGGGTTCGGTCACGAGGTAGTTGCAGCCCTCCGCGGCGAGCACACGCCCGATGTGCTGGGCGAAGCAACTGCCCGCCGTGGCGATGGCCGTGTGGCGTGTGATCCGGAAGGGCGCGCGCACCACCGGGTCCACCTGCGCCATCGGAAGCGCCTGCACGGCGCGTCGCCAGAACCGTTCCTCCGGCAGGCCCGCGTAGGGATGGGTTCCCGCCGCCAGCGGCGGGCCGAGCTTCGGCAGCGGTTGGACCCGGCCCACTGCAGCCCGCCTGACCGGGGGCGGCGCCGGCCGCCCCGTCAGGTCGCGGATCAGATCGAGCCAGGGGGGCGTATTGAAGCGCGCGCAGGAAATCTCGTCGCGATCGTGGCGGTCATAGAGCGCGAAAGACTGCGTGGCGAAAGCCTCCAGATCGAGGGAAGGCTTATCCTGGCCCGGCCTGAAGCAGTAGCTTCCCTGCACGTTGAGGCGGCGGGCGATCTCCGGATAGATGGGCAGGATTTCCCGCGTGGCCAGCCAATCCGGCGGCAAGGGACCGGAGACCTCTGGCGTCATCCCCAGGGCGGAGAGCAGTCCGCGCGCCACATCCGCCAGGACGTCCAGCCGGGGATGGGTGTGCGAGTACATGAATGGCCCGCTCGCCTCCCAGCGAGGGAAGAGGGCGTCGAGAGGCACATCCGTGCGCCGCCCCTCATTGAGCAGAGCGGTCTTGCCATAGTCCCAGGCGCTGAAATACCCCAGCCTCTCGAAGACGTCTTCCCGGAAGAGGTCCAGAGTGGCCTTCAGGCCAAGCCCCAGCCGCCAGCCCAGCAGCACAAGCGCGGAGTGCAACGGCCCGATCGGGCCGCCCGAGAGAAGCTGGCCCCCGGCGGACGCCACAACGACATCCGGGTGATAGCCGGCGAAGCTGAGCCCCGGCCAATACAGCACCGGCCCCCGATGCCCCGCGGGGATCCGCGTTTCCGGATCGGGGCGCGGACGCTGCAGGAACACGCCCGCATCCGGATCGGCGAAATCCTCCGGCGTTAATTCGAGGCGGCGAACCACCTCCACGCCCGGCAGGAACTGAGCGAGACAAGCGGCCAGTCCCACAGCCTGACAATTGCCGGCGACCACGATCCGGCTGGGGGTGAGTGTGGGCATGCCTTCGCTCCGTGTGTCAGGAACCCGGGTCGATTTGTCTGAGAGCCTCGACCTGCGGGGCGGAAAACCTGGCTCTGGTGGCTGGGATTGCCGCAACAAGATGATGCACCGTCAGGCCAGCCTCCAGCACCGCCTCGCAACGAAACCAGCCTTGCTGCGCCGCCGCAAGCCCCTTTCGCGCGGTCGCCGCTGCCGGCCGGCTACCGCCAGGCTGCTGGCGCGATGTTGCGCAGACACGCCACCGCCCGCAGCACGGCCTGCATCGGCGCCTCCTCCGCCTCCAGCATCTCGATCGCCACCCAGCCGCCGTAACCCGCCGCGCGCAGCGCCGCGAGCGCCGCCGCATGCGGTGCGACGGGCGCGTCGAAGGGCCCAAGCCGCGGCTCGGCCGCATGGACATGCGCGAGCCAGGGCGCGCTCTCGCGCACGGCCTGGGCGATGTCGCCGCCGCCCAGCATCACGCAGGCGGTGTCGAGATGCACCGCAAGGCCCGGGTGCTCCACCGCGCGCACCATGGCCAGCACCTCCTGCCAGGAGGCGAGGAAGTCATTGCCATAGACCTTCGGCACGGGCTCGAGGCCGATGCGCAGCCCCTCGGCGAAGGCGGTCTCGGCCAGAAGGCGCAGCCGCTCCGCGCCGAGCGAGAAGGCCTCCTCCGCGCCGAGCCCGCCGCGCGCGCGCTGGCGCGGCGCACCGAACACCAGCACCCCCGCGCCCAGCGCCGCGCCGATCCCCGCCGCACGGGCGATCTGCGCGCGCAGCGCCGCGAAAGCCGGCGCGGGGCCCAGCAGCGCAAGCCCCTCCAGCCCGTGGAAGATCGCCTGCAGCGCCGGAACCGCGAGGCCCTCGCCCGCCAGCTCCGCCCGGAAGGCGGCGAGCCGCGCGGGCGTCAGCGCCTCCCAGGGCGCGAGCCGCGTGGGCGCGACCTCGATCCCCGCCACCCCCGCCGCCGCCAGCGCCCGCCACTCCGCCGGCCCGGCCGGGCCGGGCAAAGCGAGGTTGGAGACGGCGAGCCTCATGCCCTCTCCGCCTCCAGGAAGGCGGCGAGCTCGGCCATCACCGCCGCCGCATCGAGGTGATAGGCGCCCTGCCCGCCCAGCAGCGCGGCGTGGCGGGTGCGGATGTCGTAGCGCGGCGCGGGCGCATCGGCCCCGCCCAGCGCGAGGCCGGGGAAGAAGCGGTCGCGGATCGCCCCCGTGGCCACGGGCGCGGGCGCGATGTGCAGCAGATCGAGCCCCGCTTCCTCGGCGCGCGCGAGGTCGTCCGCGAGGCGGCGCAGCGGATACCACTGGAACTCGGAGGCCGGGTTGATCCGCTCGCAGAGATGGCCGTGCATCATGTCGAACAGCGCGTTCTTCTTGAGCCCCGCGCCGAACAGCGCGGGCAGGCGCAGGATCAGCCGGTCGGGGAAGCGCGCCTCCACCCACTGCTCCAGCCAGCGGCGGTGCCGGCCATAGGGCTCGGCGCGCGCGGGATCGGGCGTGTCGGCCTCGGTCACGCCGCGGGGTTCGGCGAAGACATCCACCGTCGAGACCAGCACGAAGCGCGCGCAGGAGATGGTCTCGAGATGGGCGATGAGGCCCGAGATGCCGGCCCAGTCCGCCTCGGGCTCGCGGTTCGCGCGCCATTTCACGGCGCTCACCCCGGCGCAGACCACCGTGCCGAAGCGCCGCCCGCGGATTTGCGCGATGTCGGTCGAGCGGAAGCGCGCGGCGAAGGGGCGCGCGCGGTCGAGATGCCCGCCCACGAAGCCGCTGTGGCCGATCAGCGCGTCGGGCAGGGGGGCGCTCATGGCCGGGGCGTGAGGATGTCCTCGCGCAGGCCGGGGGTGGGCGCGATGGGGGCGAGGGAGTGCTGCGCCTCGATCAGCGCGAGGATGCGCTCGGTGGCGAAGAAGATGGTGTCGATCTTGCCCGACATGACGGAGAACACGCGCCCCTCCTGGAAGACGTAGCAGCTGCGGTCGTCCGCGCGGCCCTCGGGCTTGGTCTTGATGGCGAGCTGCACGCCCACGAAGCGGAAGGCGTCGCGGAAGCCGGGCAGGTTGGCGGCGATCTGCCCCTCCATCGCGGCGCGCCGCTCGGCCACCAGCGCCGTGTCCACCGCCTCCAGCGCCGCGCGCGCCGCATCCCCGCGCGCGAAGCGGCCGAGCGGCGTGTGCGTGACGCTCGAGAGGGTGAAGATGGCGGGGTCCTCCGTCGGATAGACGGAGGGCAGCGGCCCGTCCACGAAGGTGATGGCCGGGTGCGGGCCGCGCGCCTCGTAGTAGAGCAGCAGGGTGGGCTCGTAGTAGGCGGCGATGGGCAGCGGGCGGTGGTGGCCCCAGGTGGCGTCCACCGCGTAGTCGAAGCGCTCGCCGTTCACCGTGACGCCCGCCGCATCCGGCAGGAACTGCGTGACGGCGCAGCCGAGGCGCAGCGCCGCGCCGAGGCGCCGGGCGAAGAACTCCCGCGCCTGGCCGATGCGCAGCACCCGCTCCTTCGCCAGCAGCGCGCCCTCGATGTCGCGCAGCAGCGGGTGGCCGCCCGGCAGCTCCACGAAGTCGATGCCGGAGGAGACCATGACGAGCCGGTAGGTGGCGAAGTCCATCAGGCTGGTTCCGCGCGGCACGGCATAGACGTTCTCCGGCACCTCGGCCGAGAGGTTGGGATAGCGCTCGACGAAGCGCAGGAAGCCGTCGCGCGACTGCTGGCGCGTGCCGTGGTGGCGCGCGTAGTGGAAGCCGAGATGCAGGCGGAACTGGTTGTTGCCCGAGGCCTCGTGCAGCGGGCGGTGGTGCCGCTCGAAGACGGTGACGGCGAAGCCCAGCGAGGCGAGGGAGGAGGCGATGTGGCAGCCATACCAGCCCGCCCCGATCACCGCGACGCGAAAGGGCATCAGCCGCCCGTCCAGTAGCCGCGATGCGGCGCAGCGCCTTCCTCCTCCAGCAGCGGGCCCAGCACCTCCACCGGCTCGGCCGCCGTCTCCAGCACCGCGCGGCAGGAGAGCGAGAGGCCCGCGGTGGCGGGGCTCGCGTTGCGCAGGTGCAGGATCGCGCCCGCCGAGAGCCCGTACACCGCCCGCCCGATGCCGGTGTAGAAGATCGCCGCCGCGCACATCGCGCAGGGCTCGCCCGAGGAGTAGATCGTGGCCTGGCGCAGCGCCGCGCGCGGGATGGCGGCGTCGATCACCGCCTGGCAGGCCATCATCTCGGAATGGGCGAGGGTGCCGCGCCCCGAGCGCCCCTGCGCGGAGAGCCCCTCGGCGAGGATGGTGCCGTCCGCGCGGGCGATGATGGCGGCGAAGGGACGGTCGCCGCGCGCGCGCGCCTCGCCCGCCAGGTGGAAGGCGCGGCGCAGCAGCGCGAGGTCGAGGGCGGAGGGCGCGCTCACGCCGCCGGCCTCAGCCCGCACCAGTCGGCGATGAAGGCGGCGATGGCCAGCGTGGTGGTCTTGAGGTGGGCAAGCTCCGTGCGCTCGTCGAAGGCGTGCGCGCCCTCGCCGCGCGGGCCGTAGCAGAGGGCGGGGATGCCGAAATACAGGCCGTAGAAGCGCGTGTCGTTCACCGCGGTGGTGATGCGCGGCTCCATCTCCGCGCCGAAGGCGGCGCGGTGCGCCTCGGCCAGCACGGCCTCGGCCTCGCTGCCCGGCTCGAGCACATAGCCATCGGCGAGGAAGCCGTGGAACAGCAGCTCGGGCGGGTTGTTGGAGAGGAAGAGGTCGTTCTTCGCCGCCGCCGCCACCGCCTGCTCCACGCCGCGGCGCGCCTCGGCCACGTCGGTGCCGGGCAGCAGGCCGATGCGGCAGTCCACCTCGCACCAGGCGGGGGTGGAGGACGCCCAGTCGCCGCCGCGGATGATGCCGGGGTTGAACTTGATCGGGTCCGGCACGGAGGCGTACCAGGGGTGGCTCCGCGCCGCCTCGTTCAGCGCGGCGGTGTGGGCATAGAGCGCCTGGATCAGCGTGTAGGCGCTCATGATCGCGTTGCTGCCGGTCTGCGCCACCGCCACATGCACGGGCACGCCGCGCACGCGCAGGCGGAACCACAGCGTGCCGGTGTGCGCGCGGGTGATGGTGCCGCCCGTCGGCTCGGGGATGAGGCAGGCATCGGCGCGGTAGCCGCGCAGAAGCGTGGCGAGCGCGCCGTTGCCGGTGCTCTCCTCCTCGGTCACGGTCTGCAGATAGACGTCGGCGGCGGGGGCGTAGCCGGCGGCGCGGATGGCCTCCATGGCGAAGCACATGGCCGAGACGCCGGATTTCATGTCGTGCGCGCCGCGCCCGTACATCCAGCCCTCCTTGATGGTGGCGGCGTAGGGCGGGTGGGTCCACATCTCGTGCGGGCCCTCGGGCACCACGTCGATGTGGCCCTGCAGGATGAGGCTGCGGCCGCTCGGTTCCGCGCAGCGCCGCGCGGCCACCACCTGCAGCGAGGCGGCCGGGTCGGCCTCCACCATCGGGCTCGCCTTCTCGTGCTGGTCGAGGGCGACATCGGCGAGGGAGAAGCGGTCCACCGCATAGCCGCGCGCGGCGAACCAGCGCGCCAGATGGTCCTGCAGCGGGGCCTCGCGCCCGCGCAGCGAGGGGTGGCGCACCATGTCCGCGAGGAAGCGCACCTGTTCCTCGAAGCCGGCCTCCACGGCGTCGGAGAGGCGCTGGAGGAGGGCCTTGTCTGGCATGGGGCGGGGCTCCTTCGCGGCGGGCCACCGCGCGGGCGGCGGGCCTGTGTCTCCGGCGATGGTAGCGCAGCCCGCGGGGATGCGAAGCGGCCCGGCCCCGTGCCATGCTCCCGCACGCCTCCCCCCAGGGAGCCAGCCGCAGGAACCCCCGCCATGAGCCAGACCGAGGAGCTGCGCCGCCGCATCGCCCAGGGCCAGGGCAGGGAGCCGGCCGATCTCGTGATCGCGGGGGCGCGCCTGTTCGACCTCGTCACCGGCGAACTGGTCGAGACCGACATCGCCGTCACCGGCGGCGTCATCACCGGCACCTATGGCCGCTACGAGGGGTGCGCGCGCGTCGAGGCGCGGGGGCGCATCGCCGTGCCCGGCTTCATCGACACGCATTGCCATGTGGAGAGCTCGCTCGTCACGCCCTACGAGTTCGAGCGCATGGTGCTGCCGCGCGGCACCACCACGGCGGTCTGCGACCCGCACGAGATGGCGAATGTGCTGGGAACCCGCGCCTTCGACTGGTTCCTCGCCTGCGCCGAGCGCATGGCGATGGACCTCTTCGTGAACCTCTCCTCCTGCGTGCCCTCCACCGCGCCGGAGAGGGGGCTCGAGACCTCGGGCGCGCGGCTCGGCGTGGCGGAGCTTCTGCCCTATGCGGCGCACCCGAGGGTGCTCGGCCTCGCCGAGATGATGAACTTCCCCGGCGTGCTGGCCGGCGAGGAGGAATGCCTCGCCAAGATCGCGGCCTTCGCGGGGCGGCAGCTCGACGGGCATGCGCCGCTGCTGCGCGGCCTTCCGCTCAACGGCTATCTCGCCGCCGGCATCCGCACCGAGCACGAGGCGACGGGCGCGGAGGAGGCGCTGGAGAAGATCCGCAAGGGCATGACCGTGCTGATCCGCGAGGGCAGCGTGTGCAAGGACCTCGCGGCGCTGGCCCCGCTGCTGACGCCCGAGACCTCGGGCTTCCTCGCCTTCTGCACCGATGACCGCAACCCCGCCGAGGTGGCGCATGAGGGGCATATCGACCATCTCGTGCGCGGGGCCATCGCGCGCGGCGTCGCGCCGCTCGCCGCCTATCGCGCCGCGTCGCTGAGCGCCGCCGCGGCCTTTGGGCTGAGGGACAGGGGGATGATCGCGCCCGGCCGCCGCGCCGACATCCTGCTGCTCGACGACCTGCACGGCTGCCGCGTGGCCGAGGTGTTCAGCGCCGGCCGCCGGGTGGAGGAGGCGCTCTTCGCCGCCCGCCCGCCCATGCCCGCGCCCGCGCGCGGCGCGCTCAACGCGCGGCCCGTGGCGGCGGAGGATTTCCTGCTGCGCGGCGAGGCGCGCCGGCCGGTGATCGGCGTGATCCCGGGCAGGATCATCACGGCGCGCGAGGAGGCGCTGCTGCCCCTCGCGGACGGGGAGGTGCTGCCCGACCCCGGGCAGGACATCGCGCGCGTGGCGGTGGTGGAGCGCCACCACGCGAGCGGGCGCATCGGGCTCGGCTTCGTGCGCGGCTTCGGCCTGGCGCGCGGGGCTATCGCCGGCTCGGTGGGGCATGACTGCCACAACATCTGCGTGGTGGGCGCGGGGCGCGAGGACATGGCCTTCGCGGTGAACCACCTCGCGCGCATGGGGGGCGGCTTCGCGGTGGTGGAGGGCGGGCGCGTGCTGGCCGAACTGCCCCTGCCCATCGCCGGGCTGATGAGCGAGCGCCCCTGGGAGGAGGTGGCGGCGGCCATCGCGCCCATGAAGGCCGCCGCGCGCGCGCTGGGCGTGACGCTGGCCGAGCCCTTCCTGCAGATCGCCTTCCTGCCGCTCGCCGTCATCCCGCACCTCAAGATCACGGATCGCGGGGTGCTGGACGTGGACCGGATGGCGCTGGTCTAGCCGCTGCCGAGAGGGCGATTCGCCGCTGCGGCGATACCGCCTTCGCGGAGCGCGCTCTAGGCTCAGGACTCATTGTCCGAGCCAGAAGATGACGATGGCGGCGAGTGTGATGGCGCCGAAGAAGGTGGTGGCGCAGCGGTCGTAGCGGG
>NZ_AUDH01000051.1 GCF_000425365.1 Rubritepida flocculans DSM 14296
GCCGCGTCGCCACCCGCTACGACAAGACCGCGGAGAGCTTCCTCGGCTTCGCAACACTCGCCTCCATCCGGCTGTGGATCAGGTTTGTCCACGCGGCCTAGAACTGGCGGACAGGGTGGGATTCGAACCCACGATACGGCTCATCACCGTATACGCACTTTCCAGGCGCGCGCCTTCGACCGCTCGGCCACCTGTCCGCGAGGCCCCCGCTTCTAGGGGCGGAGGGCCGACGCCGCAAGCCAGATCGGGTGGGGGCCGCCGGCCTGCCAAGCCTGCGCGCAATACGGGCCGCATTTCATGCCGCCCGCATCAACCCGGCCCGGGCAAGACGCTCGGCCATGCGACCGGACCATCCCCCGGCTTCGCCATCGCGCTCGCGCCATGCTCATGGGGTTCCCGCGGGCTGCGCCGCGCGGCGCTGGACTCTCCCCGCCAGCGGCCCCTCTCCCCCCCCCTCGCCCAGCGCCAGCAGGGCGGCGACAATGCGCGCGCCGAGCCCCCCTGGCGCGAGGCCTCCGCCCGCCGCCCCGGCCATCCCCGATGGACAGCCCCGCCGGGAGCCTTACCGTGCGCCCATGCTGGAGTTGACGGAGATCACCAAGAGCTTCCGCACCGGCCCGGCCGAGACGGTCGTGCTGCGCGACCTCTCGCTGCGCCTGGAGGCGGGGGAGCTCTGCTCGATCATGGGCGGCTCGGGCTCCGGCAAGTCCACGCTGATGAACATCATCGGCCTGCTCGACCGGCCGAGCTCCGGCAGCTACCGCATCGCGGGCGAGGATGTTCTGGCCGCCCCGCCCGACAAGCAGTCCGCCCTGCGCAACCGCCTGATCGGCTTCGTCTTCCAGTCCTTCTTCCTGCTGCCGCGGCTGAACGCCTGGCGCAACGCGGCGCTGCCGCTGATGTATCGCGGCACGCCCGAGGCCGAGGCGCGCCGCCGCGCCTGCGCGATGCTGGAGCGCGTGGGCCTCGCCGACCGGATGGAGCACATGCCGGCCCAGCTCTCGGGCGGGCAGAAGCAGCGCGTGGCCATCGCCCGCGCCCTGGTGGGCCAGCCCAAGGTGCTGCTGGCCGACGAACCCACCGGCGCGCTCGACCCCAAGGTGGCGCAGGAAATCATGGACCTCTTCCTGGAGGTGAACCGGGAGTTCGGCGTGCTCGCCCTCATCATCACGCATGACCCCGACATCGCCGCGCAATGCCCGCGCCAGCTCCGTCTCGGCGGGGGGCGCATCGCCGAGGACATCCGCCGCGCATGATCAAGCAGGCGCTGCTCGAGGCCATCGGCAACCTGCTCGCCGCGCGGCAGCGCTCGGCGCTCGCGCTCATCGGCATCATGGTGGGGGCGGGGGCGGTGATCGCCATGCTCACCGTCGGCGCCATCGCGCGCGAGCAGACGGCCCGGCAGTTCCGCGCCATGGGCACCGACATCCTGCTGCTGCGCGCCGATTCCGACACGGGTCTCGGCCAGCTTCCGCTCGCCGAGACGGAGGCGCTGGTGGGGCAGGTGCCGGGCCTCGCCTCCATCGCGCCCTTCATGCTCTCCGGCGGGCCGGTGAGCGCGGAGGGCCAGGCGCGCTCCACCACCTTCCTCGCCGCGACCGAGACCCTCGCCGCGGTCGCGCGGGTGCGGGTGGCCGAGGGGCGATTCCTCTCGCGGCATGACCGTTTCGAGCCCTTCGCGGTAATCGGCCCGCAGCTCGCCGAGAACCTCTCCACGCCCTACAGCCGCATCCGCACAGGCTCCTCCATCCGCGTGGGGCGCTACGTCTTCACCGTGATCGGCGTGCTGGAGCCGAGCCTGCCCAGCCCCATGATGCCGGCCGACCTGAACGACGTGCTGATCGTCTCCATCCCCAATGGCCGGCGCATCATGAGCCAGGCGAGCCTCGCCTGGGCGGTGGCGCGCAGCACCCCGGAGGCGGACCCGGAGGCGGTGGGCCGTGCGGTCGCGGCCAGCCTGCAGCCGCTGATGCGCGAGCAGCGCCTCTCCGTGCAGTCGGCGCGCGCGCTGCTGGCGGGGCTCGCCTCGCAGATGCGGCTGTTCACGCTGCTGCTGGGCGCGGTGGGCGCCATCGCGCTGGTGCTGGGCGGGGTGGGAGTGATGAACATCATGCTCGTCTCGGTGCAGGAGCGGCGGCGCGAGATCGGCGTGCGGCTCGCCATCGGCGCCACGCGCTGGAACATCCAGTCGCTGTTCCTCACGGAGGCGGCGGTGCTCTCCTTCATCGGGGGCGCCTTCGGCATCCTGCTCGGCGTGGCGGGGGCCTGGGGCTTCGCGCAGTTCTCCGGCTGGCCCTTCGTGCTCTCGATGAGCGCCATTCCGCTGGGGGCGGGCGTGTCCATCGCCACGGGGCTGTTCTTCGGCTTCTACCCCGCCGTGATCGCCTCGCGGCTCGACCCGATCGTGGCGCTGCGGACGGAGTAGGCGCATCGGCCCGGCCGATGCGCGGGATCGCGTTCGCGGCCTCGACGGCGGGCCTCGAATGATTCTCTGCTTCCGCCGCCGCCTCGCGCGCGCAGGAGAAGGAGTCCCAGATGACCGGCCATGCCTGGCTTGCCGCCGCCCTCGTCGCGCTGCTCGCCGCCCCGGCGGCGGCCCAGTCCAGCACCACCCACACGGGCGGCTGCCAGCCTTTCCAGAACACTCAGCTCCGCTGCGCCCTGCACATCCCCTCGACCGGGCACCGCCTGTTCCTGGTGGACTTCATCTCGCGCGGCGATGGCCGGACCAGCGGCCAGGTCCAGGCCTGGCACAGCCAGTGCGGGCTGCCGGGCCAGCCCGGCCCCGTGATGGGTGTGGCGAACAGCTTCGGCACGCATCGCGTGATGCAGCTTCCCACCTCGCTCATCTCCAACAACTGCTTCGAGGTCTTCGTCTTCAACTGCCAGGAGGGCGGCCGCGCGGTGCCCTGCGAGCGCGGCTTCGCCACCGCGACCATCCGCATCGAGCAGCAGCCGCGCTGACGCCGCCCGCCCGGCCGCCGCGCGGGCATCGGCCCGGCCGATCAGGGCCATCGCCCCTGGCCGCTGGACCTGCCGGGGGGGCGGCCCTTGAATGGCGGCGCCCCAAGAGAGGAGCCGTCCATGTTTCGCCCCACCCTGCTGGCCGCGGCCTTCGCGGCGCTCCTGGCCACGCCGGCCGCCGCGCAGCAGAGCGCGACCCACACCGGCGGCTGCGAGGAGCATCGCCGGGACCAGATCCGCTGCGCGCTGCGCATCCCCATGGTCGGCAACTTCTCGCAGAGCGTGCAGCTCGTCACGCGCGGGGACGGGCGCGTCAGCGGCCAGGCGCAGGTGTGGATCAGCGAATGCGGCCTGCCCGGCTCCGCCGGCCCCGTCCTGTCCGTGAGCAATGGCGCGACCAGCCACCGGCTGCGGCAGACCCTCGTCACCGCCGCGGCCTTCGCCTGCATCGAGGTCTTCGTCTTCAACTGCCAGGAAGGTGGCCGCGCAGTGCCCTGCTCGCGCGGCTTCGCGAACGCCTCGATCCGCGTCGAGCAGCAGCAGCGTTAGCGCGGGCCGCCTGGCGGTTGCGGCGGCAGGCGGAAGGGCCGCGGGTCGTCCTGCGCCGGATCGCTCAGCGTGATGCGCCCCTGGCCCGTCGGCTCGACCAGGCGCGGCAGCGGCACGCCCTCGGCGCGTTCCATGCTGGCCGCGCCGGGGCCCTGGCGCAGAACCGCGGGCTCGGCGCAGCCCAAGAGGGCGAGCACGGGCAGGCAGGCGAGGAGCGGGCGCATGGCCGCGCAGCATAAACCACCACCGGGCCCCTTGCACGGGCGCGCGATAGGTTGCGAAGCTGCCGCGATGGGAACGCGGGCCAACACGGGATGCCGGCTGCTCCTCGGCCTCGTGCTGGCCGGGGCGCCGGCCCCGCATGCCCAGGCCCAGCAGCAGCCCCCCGCCCCGCCCCGCCCGCCGCGCCCGCCCGCCGCCGCGCAGGCGCCGGCCGGTCTCGTGCCCCTCTCGCTGGCCGAGGCGGTGTTCATCGGCCTGCGCGACAATCGCGCCATCCGCAGCGAGTTCCTCCAGCGCATCTCCGACCGCTTCGCCCTGCGCGTGGCCGAGCGCAGCTTCGTCCCGCGCCTCGACGTGGCGGCGAATACGGCGCGCAGCCGGGTGGGCGGGGTGAACGCCACGAATTTCGCCGTGGGCCCCGTCGTCTCCTGGGATGCGCCGACGGGCGCGCGCTTCCAGCTCGCCTGGACGGCGAACCAGACCAATGTGCGCGGCGCGCCGCCGAGCAGCGCCTCGGGCCTCAGCTTCCAGGTGATCCAGCCGCTGCTGGCCGGCGGCGGGGTGGATTTCGCCATGGCGCCCGTGCGCATCGCGCGCATCTCGGAGAGCAACGCGCAGCTCCGCCTCAAGGGCAGCGTGATCGACCAGATCACCAGCATCATCACCGCCTACCGCACCCTCGTGCAGTCGCAGGAGCAGCTCCGCATCGCCGAGGCCAGCCTGCGCCGCGCGCGCGAGCTGCAGGAGGTGAACCGCGCGCTGGTCAATGCCGGGCGGCTCGCGCAGATCGAGCTCATCCAGTCCGACGCCGCCATCGCCCAGCAGGAGCTCGCGCTGATCGGCGCGCGCAACAGCAACGAGCAGGCGCGGCTCGCGCTGCTGGTGCTCATGGGGCTCGACCCCGCGTCGCGCATCTGGGCGAGCGAGCGCCCCTCGGCCGAGAGCGTGCGCGTGGACCTGCGCCGCGCGCTGGAGACGGCCTACGCCAACCAGCCCGCCTATCTGCAGGCGCTGCTCGCCATCGAGATCAACCGCATCCAGCTCGACGTCGCGCGCAACCAGCGCCTGTGGGAGGTGAACCTCGTCGCCGGGGTGGGGCCGCAGGCCAGCTCCCCCAACCGCGACGTGCTCGACACCATCGGCGCGCTGACGCGCGTGCGCTCCGACTTCAACCTCGGGCTGGTGGTGAACATCCCCATCGGCCGCCTCCAGCGCGAGCAGGGCGAGGTGAACGCCACCGTGACGCTGCGCCAGTCCGAGCTCGCGGCCGAGCAGGCGCGCGACCGCGTGCGCCAGCAGGTGGAGGACGCGGTGCGCAACATCGAGGCGCAGCGCCGCCAGGCCGAGCTCGCCCGCCGCTCGCGCGAGCTCGCCGCGCAGCAGCTCGAGGCGGAGCTGGCGCGGCTGCAGGCGGGGCGTTCCTCCAACTTCCAGGTGGTGAACTTCCAGGCCCAGCTCCAGCAGGCCGAGAGCGCCGAGCTCGGCGCCGTCATCGGCTACGTCAACGCCCTCACCACGCTCGACCAGGTGCTCGGCACCACGCTGGAGACATGGCGGATCAGCCTGAACCAGCCCTGAGCGGCGCGCCGCCCGGCGTGCTCGACAGCCTCTCCGACGGGGTGCTCATCGTCAGCCCCGACGGGCGGATCCGCGCGCTCAACCGCGCGGGCGAGGCGATCCTCGGCGTCGCGCCGGGCACGGGCCTCGGCGCCACGCTGCAGGAGATCCTGCCGGAGGATGGCGGCGGCGACGAGTTCCTCGACCATGTGCTCGCCCCCATCACCGGCGAGACGCCGGAGGGAGACCGCGTCACCTACACGCGCGAGGGGCGGGCGCGCCGCCTCTCCGTGCGCAGCCGCGCCTGGACCATCCCCTCCGGCCCCGACCAGGGCCGCACCGTGCTGACCGCGAGCTTCACCGACGTGACGAAGCTCGACCGCCTCGCCGAGGCCGAGCACGCGCTGAACCGCCGCCTCGCCGAGCAGAACGCCGCGCTGCAGAACGCCTATCGGAACCTCGAGGAGGCGGCGGCGCGGCTGCGCACCCATGCGCGGCGGCTGCAATGGCTGCGCATGGGCGCGACGGGCCTCGTCTTCGCGCTCTTCGTGGGCGTGGGCGCCTGGTCCTGGCTCGGCACGCGCGACGAGTTCCGCGCCGTCGCCGCCCCCGCCGCGGGGGGCGACGCCTTCGTGGTGCAGACGCGCCCGGTGAGCGCGCGCATCGCCGTGGTGGGGGCGCTGGACGCGGGGGCGATGGTCAGCGTCGTCGGCCCCTTCGACGGGCTCGTGCGCGAGCGGCTGTTCCGCTACGGCGGCGCGGTGGAGCGCGGCGAGCCGCTGCTGCGCATGGATGTGGCGGAGGTGGAGGTGCGGCTGCGCGAGGCGCGCTCCGCCCTCATCCGCGCACGCCAGCGGGTGGAGGAGCTGCGCGGCTGGGAGAACGGCTTCGAGGTCTCGCGCGCGCGCCGGCAGGTGGCGGCGGCGGAGATGGAGGCGGCGGATTTGCGCACGCGCGTCGCCAACTCCGCGGGGCTTTTGCAGCGCGGCATCATCCCGGCCGAGGAGCACCGCAACCTGCTGCAGCAGCAGCGCACCCAGGATCTTCAGCTCCAGGCCGCCCGGCAGGATCTGGAAAGCACCCTGGCGCGCGGCGACCGCGAGCAGCTCCGCATCGCCGAGCTCGAGCTCGCCAACGCCGAGGTGCGCGTGCGCGACCTGGAGCGCGACATCGCCAACGCCGCGGTGCATGCGCCCGTCTCGGGCGTGGTGCTGCTGCCGCCGCCCGCCCAGGGCGCCGGCCGGCCGGAGACGGTGGAGGTCGGCTCGCGCGTCGCGCGCGGGCAGACCATGTTCACCATCGGCGACCTGGAGAGCTTCCAGGTGCGCGCGCAGGTGGACGAGATCGACATCAGCCGCGTGCGCGTGGGCCAGCGCGTGAGCGTGACGGGCGACGCCTTCAGCGAGTTCACCCTGGCGGGCGAGGTGACGAGCGTGGCCGCCCAGGTGAGCAGCGAGCCCGGGCGCGGCGGCCTGCCGAGCTTCGGCGTGACGGTGCACATCCGCGGCATCCCGCCCGACCAGCGCGCGCGGCTGGCGGTGGGCATGTCGGCCAACCTCTCCATCGTCACCTACGACAACCCCGAGGCGGTGGTGCTGCCGCCGGATGCGGTGCGCGAGGGGCCCTCGGGCCGCTTCGTGCGGGTGCGCCAGGGGGGCGCGGTGCGCGAGGTGCCCGTGACCATCGGCATCTCCACGCCCGAGGGGGTGGAGGTGCGCGGGGCCCTCTCGGCCGGAGATGTGGTGCTGCGCTGAGGCGCGGGCCGGGGTGGACTCTCCCCGGCGGGATGAAGTCGGGTGATCCGCGTAATCCAGCAGTTTAGCGCCAATTTGGGCGAAGTCGATGGGAAGGGCTGTATCTGGCACTTGTGCGCTACAGCCTTGGCTCTCTGGCTGACGTGCTGCCTTGAGCGGCGCCGACCGAGTTCCCCTTCCGCGGCGTGTGTGGACGCGGGATCGCGGCGAACGCCGACACAGGCTGCACGTAGACCCCCCGTCCGGAAACCCCGTATACAGGCTCTATAGGGGTTTTCGGACGCCCCCCGGCACGCAGCGTGCTCTCCCCTTGGCCGCGAGCGCAGCAATCACTCGATCCACCTGGCGCTGTCGGTCCTGCGGGCTGTGCGACCCTGCTGCGCAGGCCGCCAGGCGAGCGCGGATCGGTTCGAGCGGCAGACCAAGCGCGGCTAGCCGCCATGCCAGGCGATTGAGTTCGTAGTCCTGCACGCCCCGTCCCAGGGCCGTATACTCGGCACAGAGGGCGTGAGCCCTTCCCTCGATATCGGCCCGATCCCAAGAGGAAAGGGTGCGTGCAGCCCAGAAAATCGGTGGTGGAGGCGTGATACCAACTCCCACTGATTAGGCTCAGAACCCATTAATCGCTTGGCGCGACGCGGCGCTGTATGATTCTGAGCATGGCGGAGGTTCCGCCATGCCCAGCCCAAAGCCGCCTTTCCTCCTCTCGCCCGCGCAGATGCGCCGCCTCTCGCCGCATTTTCCGCTTTCCCATGGCATTCCGCGCGTGGATGACCGCCGCATGCTGAGCGGCATCATCTACGTCATCCGCCACGGCCTGCGCTGGCGTGATGCGCCTGCGGCCTACGGACCCTACAAGACCCTCTACAACCGCTTCGTCCGCTGGAGCCGTATGGGCATCTTCGACAGCATCTTCGCTGCCCTCGCAGCAGAAGGCGGTCCACCCGAGTGGCTGATGATCGACAGCACGCACCTCACGGCGCATCGCACCGCCGCGAGCCTGCTCCAAAAGGGGCTTTTCCCCGCTGCAT
>NZ_AUDH01000052.1 GCF_000425365.1 Rubritepida flocculans DSM 14296
GCGACGAGGACGAGTGGCGCAAGCGGCTCACCGCCAAGCTGCGCCAGCTGCCGACCCTGCTGCTGATCGACAACCTCCGCCAGGAGCTCGACAGCGCCGCCCTCGCCGCGGCGCTGACCGCGCCGGCCTGGGAGGACCGCGTGCTCGGCGCCTCGGACATGGTTCGCCTGCCGGTGCGCTGCGCCTGGGTCGCCACCGGCAATAACCCAGCGGTCTCGCACGAGATCGCCCGCCGCCTCGTCCGTATCCGCCTCGACGCCCGCACCGACCAGCCTTGGCGGCGCGATGGCTTCCGGCATCCCGACCTCATGGTCTGGGTCCGCGCTCAGCGCGGGCGGCTGGTCGCTGCCTGCCTCACGCTCTGCCGTGCCTGGATTGCCGCTGGTCGTCCGCGCGGGGCCCGCAGCCTGGGCAGCTTCGAAGTATGGAGCCAGACGCTGGGCGGCATCCTGCAGGTCGCGGGCGTCACCGGCTTCCTGGACAACCTCGACGAGGTGATCGCCGCCTCCGACAGCGAGGGTGGTGCATGGCGCGCCTTCATCCAGCTCTGGTGGGACCGCTTCGGGAGCGCCGAGGTCAGCGTCAGCGATCTGCTCGGCCTGGCGCAGAGCGCCGAGGCCAGCCTGCCGATCAGCGCGAAGAACGAGCATGGCCTGAAGGTCTCGCTCGGGGCGGCCTTCACCAAGCTGCGCGACCGCGCCTTCCGCATCAGCGACCGGCTGATCCACCTCCGCCAGGGGAAGGTGCTGCACAATTCGCAACGCTGGCGCCTCGAACCCGCTGCAGAGAAGCCCGTGCATGGGGGTCTTGGGGGTCTTGTGGGGATCTCACGCGGCGAGACCCCCATCGGTTCAGGCCAGGAATTCCGCGGGGTCGACGGGTCTTGGGGGTCTTGGGGGTCTTTTTCCAACCCCTACGCACATGCGCGCGCGCACATGCGTGAGGAAGAAGCCGGAGAAGACCCCCAAGATCCCCAAGACCCCCAAAGCCCAGGAAACAGCTGCGTTGTCGCCGGGGGGTCTTCGAACAAAAGACCCCCACAGACCCCCACGACGCCTCCCTGGCTCGAAGGGGTGCCGTGATGCGCCGCCCGCACAGCCCGGGGCCGCCCATTGGAGCGGATCTCCCACGACAAGCCGGGCAGCGACGGCGAACTCCGCCAAGAACCGCGCCGTCGCCGCCCTCACCACAGCCATCCCCTTTCGGAGACCCCATGGCTCTCGCGACTCTCCCCATGCCCGCGGCGCAGGCAAGCGGCCCGCCGATCACCGCCCCGCTGCCGATCGCGCTCCCGCATCACGCCGTCCTCGCCCTCGACCTCGGCACCACCACCGGCTGGGCGCTGCGTAGCCAGGATGGCGGGATCGCCTCCGGCACCCTGACCTTCAAGCCGAGCCGCTTCGAGGGCGGCGGGATGCGCTACCTCCGCTTCCGCGGCTGGCTGACGGAGATGGCCGGCCTCGCCAGCGGCCTTTCCCGCATCGCCTTCGAGGAAGTCCGCGCCCATGCGGGCACGGACGCAGCCCACCTCTACGGCGGCTTCCTCGCACACCTCTCCGCCTGGTGCGAGGAGCGCGGCGTCGCCTACGAGGGCGTGCCCGTCGCCACCATCAAGCGCTTCGCGACCGGCAAGGGCAACGCCGACAAGGCGGCGATGATCGCCGCCATGCGCGCCCGCGGCTTCGCGCCCGTGGACGACAACGAGGCCGACGCGCTGGCCTTGCTGCTCTGGGCCACCGACGGTCACGGAGGCCGCGCATGAGCCTCCCCGGCGCGCCCACCCTGGCGCGGAGCCCGCTCGGGCGCCTGCGCAGCCCGACCACCGAGGCCGAGCTCAACGCCATGCGCGCCGCCGCCTGGCATCGGCATGGCATCGCCGCGCTCCTGGTCGACGACATCGCCGATCCCTGGCTGCGCCAGGCCATCACCAACGAGGCCAACCGCCGCTGGGGGCGGCGGCAGGGAGGTAATAGCCATGGCCGGTAAGCGGAAGGCGAAGCGCACGACGCCGCCCGAGGATCTCTCCAAGCCCTCAAGGTGGCGGCTGCAGCATGGCGGCTTCGACGAGGGCGTCCGCGGCACGGATCCCGATACGGGCACACCCATCCTGCACCGCCGTGCCATCGACAGCCTCGGCGTGCTGCTCGCCAACGGCAGCATCACGCGCGAGATGCACGAGGCGGGCGTGATCTTCCGCGGCGTGTTCCAGCGCGCCGCGCTCGATCGCGTGCGCGTCATGCCGATGATCCGCATCCCCGGCGGCACGGCCGATCTGCTCTCCGAGAGCCAGGCGGTCGCCCGCGAGCGCGTGGCACGGGCGATGCGGCATCTCGGCGGCTTCGCGAGTCCCGCGGGCAGCATCGCCTGGTACGTGCTTGGCCTCGAGCACAGCGTGCGCGACTGGGCGCTGCGCCAGGGCTGGAACGGGCGCGCGGTGAACCCCGCGCAGGCGCAGGGCATCCTGCTCGGGGCGCTCGGCATGCTCGGCGCGCATTACGGGCTGACGCGGCCCGCCTCGGTGGCGTTCGGCGCGCCGGCGCCGGCTTCTGCGGGCGGCGGTGCTGCAAAATCTGCACAGGCGTGAGGGAGTGCATTGCTCGGTGTGATTCCGCCGTGCTTGTCTGCCGTCACTGGCGAGGCGTGGGTCTCGCTGGTGGCGGTGGCGAACGAGCCACGGCGTCGCTCGATCGAGACCGTGGCTCGCGAGCCGCAGGGTCCTTCCTGGGCCCGGCGTATGCGGGGGGCGGAAGCGCGCGACTTCGCTAGCGCCCGGCCGGAAAAGTGGTTCGCAGTTCGCACCCTTCGCCCCTGATCTCAATCGCTTAGCTGCGAACCACCGCCGCGCCGGTTCGCAGCCGCGGTTCGCATATTTCGCACTCTCTCCTGATCCTGGATGGCCCGATGACGCTCCCCTGGATGGCAGCGAAGATCCTGCTGCGCCCGGTGGCGGAGCTGCGCGCGCATCCCGGCAACGCGCGCGTGCACGGCACCGCACAGATCGAGCAGATCAAGGCCAGCATGTTGGCCTTCGGCTTCACCAACCCGCTGCTGGTGGACGAGGCCGGCGTGCTCATCGCCGGCCATGGCCGGCTCGAGGCCGCGGTCGCGCTCGGCATCGAGAGGGTGCCGACCATCGTACTGCGGCATCTCTCCGCCGCGCAGAAGGAGGCGCTCCGGCTCGCCGACAACCGCATCGCGGAGAACGCGAGCTGGGACCAGACGCTGCTGCGCGAGGCGCTCGCCGCCGTGCGGGCCGCGCCGGACCTCGACCTGGCCAGCCTAGGCTTCTCGGCCGCGGAGCTTGACGAGATCCTCGCGGCGGCGGGGGAGGCCGTGTCCGACGGCGACGCGCCCGAGGTCCTGTCGGCACCCGCGGTTCAGGGGGGCGGGGATGGCGCGGCGGAGACGGAGGCAGCGGCGGAGGATGATCCGGCCGATCTCGCGCCGGACCCGCCGCGCCAGGCCGTCGCCCGTCCCGGCGATCTCTGGCTGCTCGGCGAGCACCGGCTGCTCTGCGGCGACAGCACCGACGCCGCCTCCGTCGCCCGGGTCATGGCCGGCGATCAGGCGGCGCTGCTGTTCACCAGCCCGCCCTATGGGAACCAGCGCGACTACACCACCGGCGGGGTCTCGGATTGGGACGCGCTGATGCAGGGCGTGTTCCAGCACCTTGACGCGGCAATGCGGCCGGATGGCCAGGTGCTGGTGAACCTCGGCCTGATCCACCGCGACAACGAGTGGCAGCCCTATTGGTCGGCCTGGCTCGACTGGATGCGCGCCCGCGGCTGGCGCCGCTTCGGGCTGTATGCCTGGGACCAGGGGCCCGGCCTGCCGGGCGACTGGAACGGTCGCCTCGCACCTGCCTTTGAGTTCGTCTTTCACTTCAATCGTCAGGCCAGGCAGGCGAACAAGATTGTGCCCTGCAAATGGGCTGGCACGCCGAACAAGGGCAGCGGGCTGCGCGCCGCCGATGGCACCATCTCGGAGTACCAGCACGCCGGTCTGCCGGTGCAGGACTTCCGGATCCCCGACAACGTGCTGCGCCTGACCCGCCACAAGGGCCGCGGCATCGAGACCGAGCACCCTGCGGTATTCCCGGTCGCGCTGCCGGAATTCCTGATGCGCGCCTACACCGACGAGGGCGAGGTCGTGTTCGAGCCCTTCTGCGGCAGCGGCACCACGATCCTCGCCGGCCAGCGCACCGGCCGGCGGGTGCGCGCCATCGAACTCGCGCCGGCCTATGTCGACCTGGCGGTCGCCCGCTGGCGCCTGCTGCATCCGGACCTGCCGGTGACCCTGGCGGAGGACGGGCGGGACTATGACGCCGTCGCCGCGGCGCGGGCGGAGGCCCTGGCCGATGCAGCCTGATCTGCAGGTCACCACCATCCCGGTCGCGGCGCTGGTGCCCTACGCCGAGAACGCACGAACCCACTCCGAGGCGCAGGTGGCGCAGATCGCCGCCTCGATCGCCGAGTTCGGCTTCGTGAACCCGGTGCTGGTCGACGCCGAGGGTGTGCTGATCGCCGGCCACGGCCGCGTCATGGCCGCGAGGCAGCTGGGCCTCGCCTCCGTGCCGGTGCTGCGGCTCGGTCATCTCTCCCCGGCGCAGGCCCGTGCGCTGCGCTTGGCCGACAACCAGATCGCGCTCAACTCGGGCTGGGACGAGGCGCTGCTCGCGGCCGAGATCGCCCGGATCCGCGACGAGGCGGCGGTGGACCTCGACGTCCTCGGCTTCTCGGGGATGGAGCTCGACCGGCTGCTGGCGTCTGCCGACGCTGGTTTCGACGATGATGCCGACGAGGCGCCACCGCCTTCCGTGGTGCCCGTCACCCGCGCGGGCGACCTGTGGCGCTGCGGCACGCACCGGCTGCTCTGCGGCGACGCCACGAAGCTCGCCGACGTGCAGCGCGCCCTCGGCGCCGACTGCCTCGCCGACATGGCCTTCACGGACCCGCCCTACAACGTCGCTTATGAAGGCGGCACTGTGGCGAAGATGACCATCGCCAACGACGCGCTGGGCTCTGGCTTCCTCGATTTCCTCCGCCGGGCGCTGGCGAACCTGCTCTCGGTGACGAAGGGCGCCTGCTACGTCTGCATGTCCTCGTCCGAGTGGCCGACGCTGCATCGCGCCTGGCAGGAGGCGGGCGGCAAGTGGTCGAGCACCATCATCTGGGCGAAGAACACCTTCGCCCTCGGCCGCGCCGACTACCACCAGCAGTTCGAGGCGATGCTCTACGGCTGGAAGCAGGGGGCGCAGCACTACTGGTGCGGCGCGCGCGACCAGGGCAATGTCTGGCACTTCGACAAGCCGGCCAGGAACGACCTGCACCCGACGATGAAGCCGGTGGCGCTGGTCGAGCGCGCGATCCGCAACAGCAGCAAGCACCGCGACACGGTGCTCGATCCCTTCGGCGGCTCCGGCACCACCATGATCGCGGCGGAGCGCACCGGGCGGCGGGCGGTGCTGCTCGAGCTCGACCCTGCCTATGCCGACGTGATCGTCCGGCGCTGGCAGGAGGCGACCGGCAAGAAGGCCGTGCTGGAGGGTGAGGACCGCAGCTTCGACGACATTGCCGTGTCCCGCGGCGCGGTGGATCACAATGTAATCGAGACCGCCGAATCATAGCACGAAGATAACGCTGCATTCTGCTTGGCTCGTACGCGCCCCAGCGCGAATGGTCCGTCACGCGATGAGTAGGACGGAGACCAGGATGACGGACCGCACGATCCTTCCCACCGAGAACACCGCGTGGGGCTTCTGGGGCACGATGGGCGAGCGTGCCGCCCAGGCCTGGCCGCTTGCCTTTGCCGCGATCCACGACGCGACGGGGACGGATCCGGACTCGGTGCGCGCCTTCCTCGACAGCCGCCACGGACGCCACTTTGCCGACGAAGTCAGCAACCAGCGTCACGCGGGCCGCGGCATCGCGGATGCCATCGACGCAGCCACCGCGATCTGGATGGGCTGGCGGATCGGACGCCGCACCGGCCGCGAGACGGGGATCCCCGCGGGGCTGCCCTACCTGACGGGCTTCGTGATCAGTGAGGGCATCGCTGCGGACATTGCGCGCGGCGACTGACACGCGCCGCCCGCCGCGTGCGGCGTCGCCACTGCCCCAGCAGGCCCGGCCTGCGGGGCTCGGGGTGGTAGCACCCGGCTCATCGGGTGCCGAACCGGAGACCCCGACGATGAAGCTCACCGACACCCAGCGCGCGATCCTCGCCGCCGCCGCAGGGCACCCCGAGCACCTGGCTTACCCGCCCGAGCGCCTCCCGGCCGCAGCGCGGCAGGTGGTTGCGAAGTCCCTGCTGAGGAGCGACCTGGTGATCGCGGTGCACCGCCCGGCCTACGACGCCATCGCGAAGTGGACGGTGGAGGGCGACGAGATGCTGCTGAAAATCACCGACGAGGGCCTGCGCGCCATCGGCGTCGACCCGAACGCGGGGGAGGCGCCGGAGGAGGACGAGCAGAGCGCCGAGGCCATCGCGCGCCGCAACGCCGAGCGCCGCGCCGCCGCCGAGGCCACCGCGACGGGCGCGGACACGGCGCCCACGGGCGGGGCGGACGAGGCGGCGCAGCACGAGGACGGCCCGGAACCGGAAGCCGCCCAGGTCGCGCCCACGCCCGCCCCGCGGGCCAACCTGCGCGACGCCGCCGCCGCGGTCCTCGCGGCCTGGGGCGACGAGGCTAACCGCGAAACCGACATCATCACCGCCCTCGACGGGCCGATGGCGGCCCTCCGCGCCGCCCTCGCGGGCAAGCCGCTCCGCACCGCGCGCGAGCCGGGCACGCCGCGGAAGCCGCGCGAGGGCACCAAGCAGGAGGCGGTGCTGGCGTTGCTCCGCCGCGAGGAGGGCGCGACCATCGCCCAAATCTGCGAGGCCACCGGCTGGCAGGGTCACACGGTCCGCGGCTTCTTCGCCGGCCTGAAGAAGCGCCGCCAGGGGATCGAGGTGCAGGTGCTGGAGCGGGTGCGCCAGGTCGGCCCCAACAAGGAGGGCGCGCGGGGATCCTACACCGTGTACCGCATCCCCGGGTGACATCCTGGAGAACGGCTCAGGGCCCGCGGCGTGAGGGCAGCGGGCCCTGATACGCCGCCCAGGGCTTCGGCCCGGGTTTCGGTGGATCGAGCGCCAGCAGCAGCTCCGACAGCTCCCATTTCTGGCGCTTCGCCGCCTTGAGCACACCGACCAGCACCTTCCGCGCATCCTCGACATAGTGCCTCACGACGCCAGGTGTGGCGGCGTGGACGTCGGCGATCGCCATCGCTTTCGCGGTCGCCATCACCATCTTCTCGGGATCCTTCGGCGACATCCCGGTGCTCCTTGCGGGTGCTACCGATCATGCGTCCTGCGTGGCGTCGGGTGCACCAGGATTCAGCAACACCACGCGATGACGTGCACCGGTGCTGAAGCGACTCCCAGCATCACCGCGCGCGGCGGGAGGTCGCCGCCATGCCGGAACTG
>NZ_AUDH01000053.1 GCF_000425365.1 Rubritepida flocculans DSM 14296
ACCGATCCGCGCCGGGTCGCGAAGTCCGGTGCGGCGCAGGACGCCGCGCAGATGGCCGCGGTCGAGATCGCCGCCACCGGCGCCGCAGCGCCGCCCCGAGACATAGCACCCCAGGGCTGACCATGACGGACATCATCGAACCGGCCGGCAGCGATGCCGCGCCGGAGAGCGCTGCTGCGCCCATCCTGGCGCAGCGCGCCATCACGGCACCGGCGACCGTCGATCGTGCCGCCCGCACCGTCGAGGTGGTGTGGAGCACCGGCGCCCGCGCCCGCAACTTCGTCCCCGCCCTCGGCCTGATCACCGAGGAGCTGGAGATGTCGCCGAACGCGGTGCGCATGGACGCGCTGCGCTCCGGCCACGCTCCCGTGCTCGACACCCACCGCCGCGGCGGGGCGCGCGACGTGCTCGGCCGCGTCACCGCCGCCCGCCTCGAGCGCGGCCGCGGCTACGCCACGCTGCAGTTCAGCACGGCAGCCGACGTCGAGCCGGTCTGGCAGCGCATCGCCGATGGCACGCTCCGCGCGGTCAGCGTCGGCTATCGCGTGCACCGCTACGAGCCGCGGCCCGATCCCGCCACCGGCGAGACCGTCCACCGCGCGGTGGACTGGGAGCCCTTCGAGATCTCCGTCGTGCCGGTCCCGGTGGATCGCGATGCGGCGGTGCGCGGCGAGGCGTCGCAGGGCGCGCCCGCCATCGCCCTTGAACCCGCCCTGCCCGACGAGGACGTCCCCATGCCCGAGACGACGCCGGAGACCCCGGCCGCGCCGGCCGCCCGGGACGTTCCCGCGCCGTCTGCGCCGCCCAGCCCACCCCAGGAGACCCCCGTGACCACCACGCCCAGCCCCCCGGCTCCGGAACCCACCCGCGCCGCACCGGACCTCGACGCCGTCCGCGCCGAGGCGAGCCGCGCCGAGCGCGAGCGCATCGCCGGCATCGACGCCGCCGTCGAGGCCGCCCGCGCCCTGCTGCCGGCCGAGCGCATCACCCCGATCCGCGCCGAGGCCATCGCCCAGGGCTGGACCGGCGACCAGGCCCGCCGTGCCCTGTTCGACGCCCTGGTGGCGCAGGGTCCGCGCCCGTCCATCCCCGCCCGCCCGGAGACCGGCCCCGCCCAGGACGACCCAGCGCAGCTCCTCGACGCCATGGCCGAGGCGCTCGCCGCCCGCGCCATGCCGGGCTACCAGCCGCAGGGGAACGGCCGCCACGCCGAGTTCCTCGGCTGGCGCCCCTCCGACATGCTGCGCGAGCTGCTCGCCCGCCGCGGCGAGCGCAACCCGCCGCGCAACCCGACGCTGCTCGCCGAGCGCGCCTTCCACACCAGCTCGGACTTCCCGCTGTTGCTCGCCGCTGCCGCCAACAAGATGCTGCTCGCCGCCTACCAGCCGGCGCAGCCGACCTACCGACAGATCTTCCTCCGCCGCGACTTCCGCGACTTCAAGCCGCACCGCCACCTCCGCATCGGCGACTTCCCGACCCTGCTCCCCCTCGCCGAGAACGGCGAGATCCAGGTCGGCACCATGTCGGAGAGCCAGGAGATCGTCCTGCTCCAGACCTTCGCCCGGCGCCTCCGCGTCACCCGGCCGATGCTGGTCAACGATGACCTCGGCGCCTTCACCGACTTCGCCTCCATGATCGGCCGCCGCGTCGCCGAGTTCGAGAACGCCACCGCCTACAACCTGCTCAACAGCGCCAACGGCGACGGCCCGACGCTGACCACCGGCAGCGCGCCGGTGTTCGCCACCGGTGCGGCGCGGGCCAACAAGGCCGGCACCGGCACGCCGCTCGACACCGCGACCATCGGCGCCGGCCGCGCCGCCATCATGAGGCAGCGCACGCTGGACGGGCTGCCGATCTCGATGGGCCAGACCATGCGCCTGCTGGTCGGGCCGAACCTCGAGCTCGCCGCCCGGCAGGCGACGGTGGTCGTGCAGGCGAGCGAGACGGCCAAGGCCAACGTCTTCGCGGGCTTCGTGCAGCCGGTGGTCGAGCCGCTGATCCCGGCCAACCGCTGGTACCTGTTCTCCGACCCGGCCGCGGCGCCGGTCTACGTCTACGGCTACCTCAACGGCGCCGAGGGGCCGCAGGTCACCACCGGCCCGGTGCAGGGGGCGGACGGCGTCGAGGTCAGCGTGATCTTCGACTTCGGCGTCGGCGCCATCGACTGGCGCGGCGCCTGGTTCAACCCAGGCACCTGATCAGGCGCACCTTCAGTCCGGCGCCCTGCCGAACGGGTTGCGCACCGTCACGCCGCGCCAGGTGAAGCCGTCCTGCATGTCCTCCGAGAGGAGGGTTCGGCAGCCCGCCTGCGCGGCGCCGGCCAGCATGACCGAGTCCCAGAAGCCGAGGCGATGGGCCGTCACCAGCTCCATCGCCTCGTGGATCACCGCCGGCGTGGTGTCGATCAGCGGGAAGCTGTCCGACCAGCTCAGCACGGCGTCCCGGGCGACCGCCGCCTCTCGCCTTGCCTTGCGCGTCAGCACGACGAACAGCTCACCGAGCGCCTGCGCCGGCACCATCAGCTCGTGCTCGGCGAAGTCGCGCAGCAGGGCGAGCGCGATGTCCTTCCGATCCTGGCCGTTCACGCCCTCGGCATAGGCCAGCACGTTGGTGTCGAGCGCGACCCGCACCTCAGCGCTCGTAGAGCTCGTCGCGGGTCCAGCGGCCGACGTCCATCACCGGCTGCTCCGTCAGGCGGCGCAGCAGGGCCTCGCGCGCAGCCTGCCGATCCGCATCGCCCGACTGGCAGGGCAGCAGCCGGGCGACACGCTCGCCATGCGAGGTCACGGTGAAGGCCTTTCCCTCCTCCCGGACGCGCCGGAGCAGGTGGGAGAAGGAGCGATTGGCTTCGGTCGCCGAGATGATCTCGTCCATGGGCGAGAGAGTAGTGAAATACACTACTCTCTGCAAGGACCCTGGACCACAGGCCCTGGCCGTTCTCCATCACCAATCCAGGAGTTTCCCTGATGCGCAACTGCCTCCGTCCCGACGCGCGCTCCATCCCCATGGTGGTGCCCTACTCGGGAGGTATCCTCGCCGGCCAGGGCCTGCTGGTCGGCGCCTTCTTCGGGGTGGCGGCCTCCGACGCCGCCCAGAACACCAGCGTCGAGTGCGAGACCCGCGGCGAGTTCGAGCTGCCGAAGGAACCCGCGCTTGCCATCGCCCAGGGCGCCCGGGTGTTCTGGGACAACACCAACCGCCGCATCACCACCACCGCCACCGGCAACTTCCAGGTCGGCCTCGCCACGGCGGCCGCGCTTGCCGCCGACGCGACGGTCCGGGTGATGCTGCTTCGCGTGCCGGCGAGCGGCGTATGAGCCGGATCGATCCCAAGGCCACGCGGGGCTATCGCAACTGCAACCCCGGCAACATCGAGCATGTCCCCGCGAACAGATGGCAGGGGCTCGCCGACCCACCCTCGGACGGACGCTTCTGCCGGTTCGAGAGCCACGAGCATGGCATCCGCGCCCTGGCCGCCCTGCTCACCACTTACCAGGACCGCCACGGCCTGCGGACGGTGCAGGGGATCATCACCCGCTGGGCGCCGCCCGGGGAGAACGACACCGGTGCCTATGTGGCGGCGGTGGCGCGGCGCATGGGCGTCGGCGCGGAGGAGCCGGTCGACCTGCACCGGCACGACCAGCTCCGCCCCATGGTCGAAGCCATCATCGCCCATGAATGCGCCGGGCTGGCCTATCCGGCCGCCGTCATCGACCGCGCCCTGACCCTGGCTGGGGTGCCGCCGCCCGCACCGACGACGCTGCGGCAGGTCGCCACCGGCACCGGCACAGGCCGTGGCGCGGTGGTGGTCGGCGCGGCTGGTGTGGCGACCGTCGCGGCCCAGGCCGCGCCCGCCCTCCAGGCGCTCGGCGGCCTCGCGCCGATGGTCGCCATCGCGATGATCCTCGCCGCCATCCTCGGCGTCCTGCTCTGGCGTCTGCAGAGGCCGGCATGACCGCGCTGCTTGCCGCCCTGTGGTCCCGCATCGGCGGCTGGGCGGCGACCGTCCTCGCGGGGGCGGGCGCGGTCCTGGCCCTGCTGGCCGTGGGCCGCCGGCAGGGCCGCGTCGAGGCGGAACGGCAGGCGGTCCAGGATGCCTTGCAGGCAAGGGAGAGGGTCGATGCAGCGTCTGCCGAGTATCGCGCTGACGGCGCTGCTGAGCGCCTGCGCGCCGGCCGGTTCTGAACCGGCCTGCCTGGCGCTGGTGCCGTATTCCCATGCCGTGCAGGTGCAGGCAGCGGAGGAGCTGGCGGCGCTGCCGGCGGGCGCGGTGCTGGCGCGCATGATCGACGACTATGGCGACCTGCGCGCCCGCATCCGCGGGGCCTGCGGGCGATGAGCGCCTTCGCGGATGCGATGGCGGCACTCGTCGCCGATCCGAACCTCGGGGTGGACGCCGTCTACCGCCAGGGCGGCATCGGACCTGCAGTTGCGGTCCGCGTCCTGCGCTCCTCGCCCGACCGCGTGGCCGACGCCTTCGGGACGGAGATCCTCTCGGCCACCGACATCCTCTCGGTTCCCATCGCCGTCCTACCCGACCTCGCCGCCGGCGACCGCTTCGCCCTCGGCCCCGACCTGCTCACCGTCAGCCACGCCGAGCGCGACGCCGCCGGCATCGCCTGGCGCGTCCTCTGCCAGCGATAGGAGCCCGCCCGCCATGCCGCAGAACGCCCTCAGCCTCCTGGAGGTGCTGCGCGACCTGCTGCTCGGCGCCGCCGCCGGGCTCGCCGGCGGCTTCGTGCGCTGGAACAACCCCGATCGCCGCCGCCTCGGCTGGTGCCTGGCCTGGGAGGTGCCCTCCGCCGCGCTGGTCGGCAGCGCCGGCTACGCGCTCGGCGGCTTCCTCGAGTTCAACGAGTACGGCCGGTTCCTCTTCGCCTTCGTGTTCGGCTACCTCGGCCAGGCGGCGCTGCATGACCTCGCCGTCGCCATCATCCGCCACCGCACCGGCCTGCCGCCGGGCGGCGGCACGCCGTGAGGCTCGCGGCCACCATCCTCGGCGACCTGCGCCAGGTGCTCGCGGCCGAGGTCCGCGCCGGCGAGCGCGCGGCGATGACGGCGATCCGCGCCGAGACCGAGCAGGTCAAGCAGGAGCTCCGCCAGCAGGTCACCAGCAGCTTCGGCGGCAACGCCCGCGGCATCGCCCATGCCTGGCGCTCGCAGGTCTTTCCCCGCGCGGGGCAGTCGCTCCGCCCCGCCGGCCTGGTCTGGACCAAGGTGCCCAACGTCATCGACGCCTTCGAGCGCGGCGCGCTGATCCGCGCCAGGGGCGGTCGCAGGTTCCTCGCCATCCCGACCGGCTTCAACGCGGCACGGGGGCGCCGCGGCCGCGGCGAGAAGGGGATGCGGGTGACCCCGGCGCAGATGGTGGCCTCCGGCCAGGGCTTTCTCCGCCCTTTCAGGTCTGGGCGAGGCTTCGTCTGGTGCCTGCCGCTGCGCCAGGGCGAGCAGACCGGGCGCCGCCGGACCCGCCTCATCGCCGGCGGCCTCGCCGAGATCGGCACCGCCAACCGCAAGGGCCGCGAGGCCTGGGCACGCGAGATGCTCGCGCGGGGGATGGTGCCGATGTTCCTGCTGCTGCCGCAGGTGAAGCTCGCCAAGCGGCTGGACGTGGAGGGGGCCGCCGAGCGTGGCTTGCGCCGGCTGCCGCGGCGCTTCGTGGCGGCCTGGGAGCGCGAGAGCGGGAGGCAGGCGCCATGATGGGCCGTCGTGCCAGTCTGTTCCTGCTCCTTGTCCTCTCCGCGCTCGGCTGGCTCTGCATCGGCCTCGCCCTGGCGATCACCTGGGTCGGCGGCCGCTTCGTCGCCTCCCTGCTGGGCTGGGCATGAGCCTCCGCGAGGCCGCGATCGCCGCCCTGCACGCCCGGCTCGCGACGGCGCTGGCATCGCGCCATCCCGCCCCGCTGGTGCTGCGCGGCGAGACCGTGCCGCAGCGCCTGCCGCCCGGTGGCCTGGTCGTGGTCCGTGATGGCGAGACCGTGGAGGAGACGGCGATCCTCTCGCCGCTCGCCTGGGCCATCGAGCATCGCGCCGAGGTCGAGGTCACCGTCGCCGGCGCGATGTCCGCCGCGCGCAGCACGCTCCTCGACGCGCTGCTGGTGGCCATCGCCGCCGCGGTCACCGCCGACCGCACGCTCGGCGGCGCCGTGGAATGGGCGCAGCCCGGCGCGCCCGAGTTCGAGGACGTCGAGGTCGAGGGCGCCGCCGCCGCCCGCGCCGCCTCCGTCCCCGTCGCGCTGTTCTTCACCGTCGCCGGCTCGCCGCTGGCCTGACGCTTCCCCTTCCCGCTGATCCCGGAGATCCCCGATGCCCCGTGCCATCGGCGCCAATTGCCGCCTGCTCATGAGCCCCGAGGCGACCTACGGCACCGCGCCCGCGGGCGGCTGGATGCGCCTGCCCTTCCTCTCCTGCGACCTCGGCGCCGAGCAGCCGCTGCTCGACGCCGACGTCATCGGCGTGGGCTCCAGCCGCGATCCGGCGGCACCCTTCCTCGACACCGTCACGGTGCAGGGCCAGGCGGTGGTGCCGCTGGACCTCGTCAACATCGGCCACTGGCTCCGCCTGCTGCTTGGGGCCCCCACCACCACCGGCACCAGCCCGAACTTCGTCCACAGCTTCGGCTCGGGCGCCGCCGCGCTGCCCTCGAACAGCGTCGAGATCGGCTACCCGGACGTGCCGTCCTACGACCTCTGCACCGGCGTGCGCGCCGACACGCTGGAGCTCGACTTCTCGCCGACCGGCCCCGCCACCGCGACCTTCGGGCTGATGGGGCAGGGCTCGACGCGCGGCGGCACGAGCGCCGGCGGCACGCCGACCAGCGCCGCCTACACCGCCTTCCACAAGGCGCAGGGGGCGATCAGCCGGAACGGCGCGGCGCTCGCCCAGGTGACGGGCGCGCGGCTCACCTACGCCAACGGCATGGAGATGGTGCGCACCATCCGCGCCGACCGGAAGGTGGAGGGGGTGGATCCCGGCATCGCGCGCGCCACCGGGCAGATCACCGCGCGCTTCGCCGACAGCACGCTGCTGACGCAGGCGCAGGACAACGCGCCGGCGGAGTTCGCCTTTTCCTACACGATCGACGCCAACCGCAG
>NZ_AUDH01000054.1 GCF_000425365.1 Rubritepida flocculans DSM 14296
CGCAGATGCGCCAGCAGCGCCGCCTCATGCCCGGCCAGCACCGCCTTGCGCCGCGCGCCACCACGCGCCGAAGCGGTGGTCGCCCCCGTCGCCGCACGGCGCGCCAGCGCCTTGTAGATGTAGGAGATGCTCACCCGGAACAGCGGCGCCACCTCGCGCACGCGCAGTCCACCGTCCACCGCCGCCAACACGCGCTCACGCAGATCCTGCGAATATGCCTGGCCAGATCGCCATGTCATCGCTGCCTCCGGTTTCAGCTCCGGAGACCGATGAATCACACATCAGCGCCGTGCCGGAATCCCCGATCGCGATTCCGGTCGATGTGAAATGGCTCTAGGCGTTTGTGGCCGCTCACCATCCGCCGAAGGAAAGCCCTCCGTTGACGCTCACCGTCTGTCCGGTGACTTGGCTCGCCTGGGGCGAAACAAGGAATGCCGCCACCCGTGCAACCTCCTCCGCTGTTGGCGCGCGTCCGAACGGAAACCGCGTCAACGCCTTGGAGAAGAGGCGGTTCTCGAAGGTCTGAGCTGAGAAGATGCGGTCCCAAGAGGGCGTACCGGAGGTCAGGGTTAGCGCCAGCGCGTTCACGCGCGTGTTCCAGCGTGAGAACTCCCGCGCCAGCGCCTTCGTGAGCAGAATGACCGCAGCGCCCGTGGCGCCGATGATCGCCTCGCCAGGCGTGGGATGCCGCGCGGCGTCGGTCGTGATGAGGAGGACGGCGCCTCCGCCTGCCGCACGGAGGGCAGGTACCGCTGCGTGAACCGGGAAGATGCGCGGGAGTACGCGCGCTGCAAAGCCGTCCTCCAGCTCCCGCGGTGTCATCTCATGGAACGGCTTCGGTCCGGACGGCCCTTCGGCCCCCGCGCTAACAAGGACGTCAAGCCGCCCACCTCCGCGCGACGCGGCATCTGCAACCACCCGTGCCGCCGTCTCGTAGTCGCGGACGTTACCTTCG
This sequence comes from Rubritepida flocculans DSM 14296, assembly GCF_000425365.1. GTDB lineage: Bacteria > Pseudomonadota > Alphaproteobacteria > Acetobacterales > Acetobacteraceae > Roseococcus > Roseococcus flocculans. The sequence goes on from NZ_AUDH01000054.1 coordinate 956, forward strand.
GAGAAAAAGACTGAGTTCGACGCGCCGCCGAGCGCGGCAAGCGCGGCTGCGCCCCGCGCCGCGTTCCTCCCGTTCACCGTCACCGTCGCGCCGCTCGCGACCAGCTTCCTCGCGATTTCGAGGCCGATTCCCCCCGTGCCGCCGGTGACGAGGGCATTCCTATCCTCAAGCCCAGGAATCCTGTCGTGCGTCGCCGCTGACTCGTGTGTCGTGTCTGCGCCCTTCGTCATGTCTCACTCCAACACTGTGTTGTCGCGCGGCCATGTCGGCGATCTCCTGCGTCGACCACCCTAGTTCCGCGGGTAGCTTGGCGCCGTGATTGGCAATCTGTGACCCACGGCCGCTTCTTGGCGTAGCGGCCAGCGTACAGGCTCTGCATGACATTCCGTGCACGTTCGGCCTGTACCGCCCGCACCACCAGGATCCAAAGCCGAACGTGCTCGGACGTCGGCAGCACCGGCAAGCCCGGCGTCAACGCGCCCTCTACCAAGCAACGCGCTCCGCCCGGGCGCCCTTGGCTGCCCGGTGTGCGAAGCGGCGCTTGCAGTGCATCCTGCGCGGGGCCGCAGCGGGCTGGGGCATCGGCCCCACCCGCAACCGGAGCGCACCACGCGTGCGACGCCACTCATTACCCGCCTGCTGACCGCCCACCCGCCGCATACCTCGCGGCCTATTCGGCAGCGGCAGCGCGAGCCGTAACCATCGCCGCTCACCCAATCCGAACTCGCGAGACACGCACCATCCCCCGCTGTCCGGCATCGGTGAATCATGGCTTCTGCCTCAAGGAAAGCCCGCGTATGGGGCCCCAACCCTAGCCAAAGACAGGCTTGCGGCGAACTTCGAAGGCCGAGAGGCCCTCCTCGACATCCGGCGTCTGGAGGGCGCGCGCGACTGCTTCTCTCTCCGCCGCGAGGCCGTCGGCGAGTTTGCCATTAAGCCCTTCCCGCGTCAGACGCTTCATCAACGCTAGACCTGGTCCACTCCGATTGGTAAGGGCGCGGCAATACGCCAGTGCTTCCTCCTGCAAGGAATCATCCGCGACCACGCGGTTCACTAGGCCCCAGCGTTCAGCCTCCTCTGCCGTGATCCATCGAGCGCTGAACATTAGATCGAGAGCCCGGCGCACGCCGACAAGCCGAGGAAGGCGCTGCGTTCCTCCCCAGCCAGGCACGAGGCCGTACTGCGCGTGCTGGTCGCCGAACTGTGCGGTCCGTGCGGCAATGGCAATGTCGCACGCCATGGCCAACTCAAGCCCACCGGCGAGACAAAGCCCTTGAATGGCGGCGACGATCGGGAGCCGACTTCGCTCCATAGCGCACAGGACTTCATGGCCAAGGGCAAGGAACTGGCCCAGCTTATCGGTATCCTTCCGCACATCCTTGACTTCACCGAGTTCGGCGCCTGTGCAGAAGTGCTTGCCCTGCGCCTTCACGAGAACGGCGCGGATGTCCGGATCCGCCTCGAATCCCCGCAGGGCCGCGAGGATCTCGGCGTAGGTCTGGATCGACAGGCAATTGAGAACCGCAGGCCGCGCAAGCTCGATGATGCCAATGCGTCCGTCCTTGGTCGCGATGATCCGCCTTTCGCTCGCCGCCATGCTCATCCCCCGATTCTCGTGCCGGCACTCTACCAAAGGCGGGGCGGGAAAAAAAGAACGCTGTTCGACATGATGAACATACGCTACAAACCGCCGTTGCGGGCAACGCCCCCGCAAGAGGGGAGAAACGACAATGCATCGACGCACGCTGCTGTGCGGGCTCGCAGGCTCTGGCGCCGGCAGCATGGCGATCCCGGCATCCGCCCACGATCGGTACCCCGATAGGCCAATCCGACTGGTGGTCGCCTTTTCCGCCGGCGGACCGACAGACCTCATGGCCCGTCGTCTCGCCGAACGCCTTGGCGCGCAGCTCGGGCAGCCCGTGGTCGTGGAGAACAAGACCGGAGCGGCCGGCACGATCGGCGCGGCGGAAGTCGCGCGAGCGAGGCCCGATGGCTACACGCTGATTGTCGCCGTCTCCTCGAGCCATGCGATCGCTGCGACGCTCATGAGGCGCCCGACCTTTGATCCGGTGAAAGATTTTGCGGGTGTTGCCGTGATCGGCACGGTGCCTATGGCGCTTGCCGTGCACCCTTCCTTCCCAGCCCGAAGCCTCCAGGAGTTCCTGCGTGTCGTACGAGACGCGCCAGACGGCTTAAACTACGGTACCTCTGGCGCCGGCGGCATCGCGCATCTGTCGGGCGAATTGTTCGTGCGCGAGGCGCCCGGCATCAAGCTCACGCCCGTGCATTATCGGGGGGCGAGCGCGGCCCTTCAGGACTTGCTCGCCAACAACGTCCCGATCGTGATGGACACCATGGCCTCGATCGCGGAGCCCTATCGTAGTGGGCAGGTCCGCATCCTGGCCGTCTTCGCCGGGCAGCGATCGCCGTACCTGCCCGACCTGCCCACGGCACGCGAGCAGGGACTTCCCGGCGTCGTCTCCAACACCTACAACGCGATCCTCGCCCCGGCGGGCACACCAGCGCCCATACTGGCGACGTTGAACGGCGCTGTGCGCGCCGCACTCGCTGATCCCGCCATGCAGACCTTCATGGCGGCAAACCTGCTCGATCCCTACCCGGACCCGACTCCGGAACGGACCATGGCCTTCATACGCAGCGAGTTAGAGAAATGGCGCCCGATCATCCGGGCTCTTGGCCTCACGATGGAGTAGCGGCCAATGGATCGCAGAACCCTTCTTGCTACCTTCGGTGCCGTGCCTGGCGGCACTCTGATCCCCGCTTGGACTGCTCAGGCGCAGGGCGCCTTTCCAGATCGACCGATTCGCATCGTCGTTGGATTCTCGGCGGGCGGGCCGACGGACATCGTCGCACGGCGCCTCGCGGGGCGCCTTGGTGGCGTTCTTGGCCAGCCCGTTATCGTTGAGAACAAGCCCGGTGCCAGCGGGACCATCGCGAGCGCCGGGGTTGCCCGCGCGCATCCGGATGGGTACACGTTGTTGCTCGCCACCTCATCGAGTCACGCTATTGCCGCGACGCTGATGCGACGCCCAACTTTCGATCCGATCGGGGATTTCGCGCCCATAGCCCTGATCGGCGAGGTGCCGATGGTGATGGCGGTACATCCCGCCTTCGAGGCGCAAAGCTTGCCAGATCTGCTCGAACTGCTGCGGCGTGCGCCGCGCGGCAGCGTCACTTACGCCTCCTCGGGCGTTGGCGGCATCGCTCACTTCACTGCTGAACTCTTCATGCGCCAAGCGGGCGGCGTCCTGATGACGCAGGTTCCCTATCGCGGCGCTGGCCCAGCATTGCAGGACCTTCTGGCCGGCCATGTGCCAATCTACATCGATACCTTCGCGACGACGCTGAACCATCATCGCGAAGGCCGATTGCGGATCATCGCAAATTTCTCGCGCACCCGTTCCCCTGCCGCACCCGACGTGCCCACAGCGATTGAACTCGGGATACCGGACATGGTGGCGAATACGTACAACGCGCTGCTCGCCCCGGCCGGCACGCCGCAGGCGATCATTGAGACACTGCAGCGTGCGGTCCGACGTGTTGCCGCTGAGCCGGAGTTCCAGGATTTCCTGCGCTCAGTCTCGGTGGAGCCCGTGGCAAATTCGACGCCAGCGAGCACCGCGGCCTACATGCGGGGGGAACTGGACAAATGGCGCCCGATTATCCAAGCGACGGGCATGACAATGGAATAGCGACCCGATCTTGGTTCCGGCGGCCGACAATGCTAGGCGTCCCGCTAGGTCGCCACCTGAAGGCGGCCAGGGATTCGATGCATGACGACATCCGACGGCACCCCCCGCTCCCTGCTGCGCGTGCTTGGGCTGTTCGAGGCGATCGCGGGCTGCAGGGACGGCATGAGTCTGGTCGATCTCAGCCAGGCCCTGGGCAGCCCGAAGAGCAGCCTGCTCCTACTGCTGCGTCCGCTGGTCGCCCGGGGGCACTTGACCCATATAGACGGGCGCTACCGACTGGGCGCTGCGGCCTTCCGCCTTGCGACCACCATCCTCGCCGCCCGCGAGCAATCGGACCAACTGCGCAACGTAATGGAATGGCTCGCGCGGGAAAGTGGCGAGACCGTTCATCTAACGACGATCGAGCGCGAACGCGGCCTCGTTACCTATATCGAGATCATCCCAAGCGAGCAGCCGGTCCGCTACGTGCCACAGCTTGGCTCGATGCGGCCGCTATATTGCTCCGCGGCCGGGCGTGTGCTGCTTGCCTTCCAGGACGAGGCTTGGCGGGAGAGCTATCTGAAGCGCACACAACTCAAGCGGCTGACGCCACACACCACGACGAGCGTGGTGGCCTTGCGCCGCATCCTCGACGAGGTGCGACGCGAAGGGGTCTGCGTCACCATTGAGGAGACCATTCTGGGCGCGGCAGGCTGCGCGGCACCGATATTCAATGCCGACGGCAGCGTCTCGTCTGCGTTGCTGGTCGGCGCACCGGCCGACCGTTTCCGTCGCTACGCGGAGCGCCACAAGGCCTTGGTGCGCGAAGCGGCGGCACGGGTTTCCGCCGCGCCGCCCGCTGCATCCATCAGAGCGGATAATCGGTCGGAGCGGTCAACTTCCGCTTCTCGCGGAGGGCGGCGACGCGTTCCCTCATCGCCGCCCCCGTGAAGCTCGGGAACTCAAGCGCGAGCGAGGCGCCGAAGGTCGGCTTGGCCGGACGCAGCCGCTTGCAGCACGTATTTCGTCCAGCGGATGGTTGAGGGCGGGCTTTTCGCGAGCCATGCCGCAACGTCGGGCCCCTTGGCACCCGGTTTGGCGTCCTTGACGGCGAGCCTGACCTCTCTGATTTGTTCCGTCTCCGTAGCAATGAGGCGTTGCATCGCAGCAGATACAACTTTGCTTTGCCTGCTGCCACAAAGCCACGACCGGATGATGGCGCAATAATCGCTCGCGGCCACGCCGGGCCTCTTATGCCCATCGATGATGTGGGCATGCTTCGCCGCAATGGACACGCCGGCTACGTGCCGCGCCATCAGCCTGCGTCCACGGCCTTCCACACGGGTTGTGCTGACGATCGCCATCGAATGACTACACTTGACTACATCTTAAACGGCGATTTGGACGGCTTCCCACGCTTCCCTTCAGTGACCGTTTGAGAAAGGCTTGGCGCGGCGCGACCGAGGGTGATTCAAGCTCGGGATGTGGACCCGAGAGACCCGAGGCCGGATGGCCGAGCTTGGCCGAAAGACGAAGCGCTATCCGTCCGACCTGACGGACGAGGAATGGGCGCGGCTCGAGCCGCTGCTGCCGAAGCCGTCGCGGCGGGGCCGGAAGCCTTCGGTCGATCTGCGCGAGGTGCTGAACGCGATCCGCTACATGGCCCGCAGCGCGGGCGGATGGCGGATGCTGCCGGTGCACTTCGGCCCTTGGCAGACGGTCTACTGGTGGTTTCGTCGCTTCGTCCGGCGCCTGCTGTTCCGCACCATCCACGACGTGGCGCTGATGCTCGACCGCGAGGCGGCGGGCCGGGAGGCCAGCCCGACGGGCGGCGTGCTCGACAGCCAGACGGTGAAGGCGCCGTTCGCCGAGGCGCGCGGCTTCGACGGGGCCAAGCGGATCGCCGGGCGCAAGCGCCACGTCGCGGTGGACACGGAGGGACGCCTACTGATGGTGAACCTCACCCCGGCCGACGTGTCGGACAGCGCGGGCGCGCAGGCGATCCTCGGCGCCATCCGCAAGCGCTGGCCGTGGCTGAAGCACCTGTTCGCGGATGCGGGCTACGACCGCACGAAACTCATGGACAAGGCCGCGTTCCTCGACTTCGTCATCGAGATCGTCCGCCGCTCCGACCGGACATCGGGCTTCGAGGTCATCCCGCGGCGCTGGGTGGTGGAGCGCACCTTCGGCTGGATGATCCGCTGGCGGCGCCTCGTCCGCGACTACGAGAGGCGCCTCGACGTGTCCGAAGCCATGATCCACGTCGCCATGGGCGCCCTCCTGCTCCGCCGCGTCGCACATCGGTAATTCTCAAAC
>NZ_AUDH01000055.1 GCF_000425365.1 Rubritepida flocculans DSM 14296
ATATGCCCAGTTGCGCAGTCCGATGGACATGATGCGCCCGGGCTGATCGATCAGGCGGTTCCAGTGGTGGCAGCAGTGATCGACGATGTCGTCGTGATCGCGGAACACGCGGTTCGACAGCCAGTTGTCGCGCATGAACTGCCAGACCTTCTCCATGACGTTGAGTTCGGGGCATTTGGGCGGCAGCGGCAGCAGCGTGATGTTGTCCGGCACGACGACGTCGCCGGAGAGGTGCCACCCGGCCTGATCGAGCAGCAGCACGGCGCGCCTGCCGGGGCGGACCATGGCGCTGATCTCGGCCAGGTGCAGGTTCATCGCCGCGGTGTTGCACAATGGCAGGACCAGGGCCGCGCCCTTGCCCTCCTTGGGGCAGACGGCGCCGAAGATGCAGGTGGATGCGTAGCGCTGGTCCTGCGGCGCCGAGGGCCTGCTTCCGCGCCGCGCCCAGCGGCGGGTGATGCCGTTCTTCTGGCCGAGGCGGGCTTCGTCTGCGAACCAGATCTCTACCGCGTCGAGGCCGAGGCCCTGCTCGCGCGCGATGCCTGCCAGCGTGGCGGGGAAGTTTTTTTGAACGCCTCGATGGCGCCGGGGGCCTGGGCGTGATGCTTCGGCCGCGCCGAGAGCTTGCGATAGCCCATCGCGCGCACCTCTGGGCTCAGGGTCTGCATCGAGACCGAGACGCGGAACGTCTCCCACAGCCATTGCCCGAGATCGCACAGCCGCCAGCGGACCACGCCGTGGATCGCCGGGATCGGGCCGTGCTCGATCTGCGCGGCCAAGGCCCGGCGGTGTTCGTCGCTCAGCCGTGGCCTGGGGCCGGGCGCCTTGCGGTCGATCAGCCCGTCAGGCCCTTCGGCGTTGAAGCGCAGCACCCGTCGAACGCATGCGTTCGACCGCACGATCTGAAGGGTGACCTTGCCAAGCCGCGCCGCCTCCGAGCGCGTGCCGCCGTCCTAGATCGCAGCCAGCGCCAACAACCGCCGCGCCTGCCCGGCGTCCGTGCTGCGCCGCGCAAGGCGCCGAAGCTCGGCGCCGGTGAAGTCAGAACGTAACGCGATGGCGCGACCCATGGTGAGCCTCCGATGCTCACCAGTGTGAATCACATCACCACCCCGTCGGGGAATCCACTTCGTGAGTCACGCCCCGCGGGAGTTGGTATTACTCAGCAACCGCGTGTTCGACAGCGACGACGCCATCGTCGACGCCTGCTGCGACGCCTGGAACTGGCTCGCCGATCAGCCCGAGCGCATCACCAGCATCGCCTCACGCGCCTACGCGCAGGTCAGGTTCTGATGCCGAGCGTATTACCACTGCGTCAGCAGCAGCGCGCGGAACAGCGCCAGCGGCGGGTAGCCGGGCCGCCCCATCGGCGCGCGCAAGGGCACGAGCAGGCGCTCCATCGAGGCCCAGTAGATCAGGCCAGCGATGCGCTCCAGCCGGCGATTGACGCCAGCACCCGCTGGCAGCAGCGCCTCCGCCAACCTGTCCTGCCCGATCTGACGCTGACCCATCGCCGCCTCGCCCTTCCCGTCACGAGGCCCAGCGAATCAGCACATGACCCGCTCAGCAAGGCGTTTCGCAGAGGTCTCCAGAGAGGGTCACCCTCCCCACCAGCCCGCCTGCGCCACCAGCAGCCACAGCATCGCCACGCTCGCCGCGCCATAGGCCAGCAGGACCAGCGAGCCGAGCTGCAGGAAGTCCGCGAAACGGTAGTTGCCGGGTGACATCACCATCAGGTGCGTCTGGTAGCCGTAGGGCACCAGGAAGGAGGCAGAGGCGCCGAAGGCCACCATCAGCGCCGCCGCCTCGCCGGGCAGCCCGGTGAGCGCCGCGATCTGCAGGGCGATCGGCAGCGCGGTGACCGCGGCGGCCACGTTGGAGAGCAGCTCCGTCAGCAGCCAGGCCAGCAGGAAGATCACCACCAGCGCGCCCAGCGTTCCGCTCACACCGAACAGGTTCACCGCCCCCGCGGCCAGCGCCCCGTCGAAGCCCGCGCGCGTGACGAGCGCCGCAAGGGTGAGCGATCCCCACAGCGCCATCATCAGGTCGAAGGGGAAGAGCGCGCGGAAATCCCGCCCATCCAGCAGGCCGAAGGCGAGGCTGCCTGCCACCAGAAGCAGCGTCAGCAGCGCGAAGCCCACCAGGTCGAACACCGCGCAGAAAACGAAGATGGCGAAGATCGCGGTGGCCAGCACCGCCTCGCGCCGCGAAAGGGCGGTGGTGGGCGTGCCCTCGCGTGCGATGATGTGGAAGTTGGAGCGCACTTCGGGGTGGGCGAAGAAGTCGCTGCCGCCGGCGACCGCCAGAAGGTCTCCCGCCTTCAACTCCACCTCTCCGAGCTTGCCCGAGAGACGTTCGTCGCCCCGCCGGATGGCGAAGACCGAGGCGCTGAAGGTCGCGCGGAAATTGCTCGACTTCAGCGTGCGGCCCACCAGGGTGGAATTCTGCGCCACCACCGCGTGATGCACCTGCAGACCCGAACGCTGGCGCACCTCCTCCATCACCTCGAGGCCGGGGAAGGCCATCAGCTCGTCGATGAAGCGCAGATCGCCCACGAAGATCAGCACATCGCCCTCGCGCAGCACTTCGTCGGGCCGCACGGGCGAGACGAGCACCTCCCCGCGCACCAGCTCGGCCACATAGAAATGCCCGAGGCTGCGCAGGTGGTTTTCCGCGAGCGACTTCCCCACGAGCGGAGAGCCGGGCAGCACCCGCCCTTCGACGTGAAAGAGTTCCGGCTCGGGCCGGGTCTCGAGCCCTCCCGGCGCGCGCATCAGCGCCGGCGCCACCGCGAGCAGCAGCAGATAGACCGCAAGCGCGGTGACGAGGCCGGGCACGAAGAAGTCCGTGAAACCGATCTCCACACCGAGCCGCGCCGCCTGCCCCACGGTGATGAGGCTCGCCGAGGTGCCGAAATGCGTCACCATCCCGCCCGCGAGCGCGGCGTAGGAAAGCGGCAGGAGAAGCTGGCGCGGCTCGATGCGCGGGTTCCGCGCGGCCGGCCCCATCAGCGCACCCACCACTGCCGTGTTGGGCATCACCGCCGAGGCGAGAACCGCAACGCCCAGGAAGCGCCGACGTATGGCGCCGGGCGGTTCCGGTTTGCGGCTGAAGAGCAGCTTGCGCAGCCAGGTGAGCCGGCCAAGCACGCTCGAGAACACGACGAGGCAGAGCACCGCGATCAGCGAGGGCTCGCCAAGATACTCCAGCACTTCGCGCGCGGGCAGGCGCTCCAGCAGCAGCACGGCCAGGATGAAGGCGAAAAAGGCGGCGGCCATGGGCACGCGCCCGCTGATCAGCGCAACGAGCAACGCGACCGCGAGCAGGATGTCGAGGAACGGGCCCATCGCCGCGCGGCCGCGCGCTCAGCCGCCCGCCTGCCGCCGCTCGACCAGCGCCAGCACCTGCTGCGCAAGCGCTTCGGCCGGAGGTCCCGCTCCGTCGAGCACGAGTTCCGCGGCCTCGGGCCGCTGATAGGGGCTGGTCACGCCGGTGAAGTTCGCGATCTCCCCGCGCTTCGCCTTGGCGTAGAGGCCCTTCACGTCGCGCTGCATGCAGACTTCGATGGGCGTATCCACGAAGATCTCCACGAACTCGCCCTCCGCCAGCATCTCGCGCACCATCTGCCGTTCGGCGCGGAAGGGCGAGATGAAGGAGGCGAGCACGATGAGCCCCGCATCCACCATCAGCTTCGCGACCTCGCCCACGCGTCGGATGTTCTCCACGCGGTCCTGATCGGTGAAGCCGAGGTCGCGGTTCAAGCCGTGGCGCAGGTTGTCGCCGTCCAGCGAGTAGGTGTGCCGCCCGGCCTGGTGCAGCGCCTGCTCCACCAGCTTCGCCACGGTGGACTTGCCCGAACCCGAGAGCCCCGTGAACCAGAGCAGCATGGGTTTTTGGCCGAGCGAGGCGGCGCGCGCCGCCTTGTCCACCAAGAAGTGCTCGTGATGGACGTTGGTGGCGCGGCGCAGCGGGAAGTTGATCATCCCGCAGCCGGCGGTCCGATTGGTGAAGCGGTCCACCAGGATGAAGGCGCCGGTCAGCCGGTTCTGCGAATACGGATCCATCGCCACCCGCTGTGCTGTGGCGAGGTTGCACAGCCCGATCTCGTTCAGCGCGAGCCGCGTGGCGGATTGCTGGTCGAGCGTGGACACATCCACCCGGTGCTTGATCGCGGTGACGGAGGCGGTGGTCCAGACATTGCCGATGCGCATCATGTACTGCCGGCCGGGCAGCATCGGCTCCTCGTCCATCCAGAGCAGATGCGCGGCGAACTGGTCCGCCACCGCCGGGCGGTCCGAGACAGGCGCCAGCACGTCGCCGCGCGCCACGTCCACCTCGTCGGCGAGGCAGATCGTCACCGCCTCGCCCGCCACCGCGCGCTCCTGGTCGCCATCGGGGCCGAGGATGCGCGAAATGTGGCTCGTCACGCCCGAGGCGGCGACGACCACGCTCTCCCCCAGCGCCACCGCCCCGCTCGCGACCGTGCCGGAGAAGCCCCGGAAGTCCTGGTTCGGGCGGTTCACCCACTGCACGGGGAAGCGGAAGGGGATCTTCGTCAGCTCCTCCTCGACCTCCACCGCCTCGAGGTGCTCGAGGAGCGTGGGCCCGCGATACCAGGGCGTGTTGCCCGAGCGCTGCGTCACGTTGTCGCCGAAGCGGCCGGAGGTGGGGATGGGCACCATGCTGTGGAAGCCGAGGCCCGCGGCGAAGGTCGCGTACTCGCCCACGATGCGGTCGAACACCTGCTGGTCGAAGTGGACGAGGTCTATCTTGTTCACCGCGAGCACCACGTGCCGGATGCCGAGCAGCGAGCAGATGTAGCTGTGCCGGCGTGTCTGCGTCAGCAGCCCCTTGCGCGCGTCCACCAGGATGATCGCGAGCTCGGAGTTGGAGGCGCCGGTCGCCATGTTGCGCGTGTACTGCTCGTGGCCCGGGCAGTCGGCCACGATGAAGCTGCGCCTGGGCGTAGTGAAGAAGCGGTAGGCGACGTCGATGGTGATGCCCTGCTGGCGCTCGGCCTCCAGCCCGTCCACCAGAAGGGCGAGGTCCACCTCCTCGCCCACGGTGCCGTGCTTGCGGCTGTCGCGCGCGATGGCGGCCAGCGTGTCCTCCATGATGAGCTGGCAGTCGTACAGCAGCCGGCCGATCAGGGTGGACTTGCCGTCGTCCACCGAACCGCAGGTCAGCACGCGCAGCAGCCCGCGCGACGTGATGGCGCCATCCATCAGAAATACCCCTCGCGCTTCTTGCGTTCCATCGAGGCTTCCTGATCGTTGTCGATCAGGCGGCCGTGGCGTTCGGAGACGCGCGAGCGGCGCAGTTCCTCCAGCACCTCCTCGAGCGTCTGCGCGCGACTCTCGTGCGCGCCCGTCAGCGGCCAGTCGCCCATGGTCCGGAAGCGCACCCACATCATCTCGGGCTGCTCGCCGGGCTCCAGCGGCATGCGCTCGTCGTCGCGCATGATGAGCGCGCCGCCCCGACGGACGATGGGGCGCTCGGCCGCGAAGTAGAGCGGCACCACGGGGATGTTCTCGGCGGCGATGTAGTCCCACACGTCGAACTCGGTCCAGTTCGAGATGGGGAAGACGCGCATCGTCTCGCCCGGCGCGATGCGCGTGTTGTAGAGGCCCCACAGCTCGGGCCGCTGGCCGCGCGGCTCCCACACATGGCCCGGCGCGCGGTGGCTGAACACCCGCTCCTTCGCGCGGGCCTTCTCCTCGTCGCGCCGCGCGCCGCCGAGTGCCGCGTCGAAGCCGTGCGCGTCCAACGCCTGCTTCAGCGCCTCGGTGCCCATGACGTTCATGTGCACCTGGCTGCCATGCGTCAGCGGGTTGATGCCGCGCGCGAGGCCGTCGGGGTTGGTGTGCACGATCAGCCGCGCCCCGATCTCGGCCGCGCGGCGGTCGCGGAACTCCAGCATGTCGCGGAAGTCCCAGCCGGTGGCGATGTGCAGCAGCGGGAAGGGAATCCGCCCCGGGGCGAAGGCCTTCATCGCGAGATGCAGCACCACCGAGCTGTCCTTGCCAATGGAGTAGAGCAGCACGGGGTTGCGGAAGCTCGCCGCCGTCTCGCGGATGATCCCGATCGCCTCGGCCTCCAGGCGCCGGAGGTGGGGGCTGAGCGCCCCGGTCTTCTGCGGAAGCATCATCTCATCCTCGTCCACGGCCGCGGGGCCGCGCAACCGCCCCCCCGCGCCAGCATCGCGCGCCGGCCCGGCCGGTCAAGCCACGGACGGTCAGGCCTCGCTGCGTCGCAGCATACAGGGTATGGCCGGTTCCCGCGCAGGCCGCAACCGCGGGGCGGAGCGCTCAACCTCAGAGCGTGTTTGAGAAGCGGCTTCCGGCGCGGTGAGAAGCGTGATTCATGGGGTGTCGGCCTTGAGGACGACACCCGATGCGACGACGGCGCCGAGCCTACCCGACGGATCTGACCGATGCCCAATGGGCGGCGATCGCGGAGCTTGTGCCGGATGCGCTGCCCGGCGGCAGGCCACGCCGTGCACCGTCGCGCGAGTTGATCAACGCGATCCTCTACGTGCTGCGCGGCGGCATCGCCTGGCGCCTGCTGCCGCACGACTTCCCGCCCTGGCAGACGGTCTACTACTACCTCCGACGCTGGCAGGCCGAAGGCGTGTGGGAGCGCATCCACCACGCCGTGCTGATGGCGGACCGCGAGC
>NZ_AUDH01000056.1 GCF_000425365.1 Rubritepida flocculans DSM 14296
GATGAAGCCCGTGGTCGGGAGGGCGAGGCTCTCATAGCCGCCCCAGGAGGCGCCGATGCCGAAGAGCGTGAGCGAATCCACGAAGCGGAACATCTCCGCCTCGCCGTAGCGCGGCTGCAGGACGAGGCCGAACAGCGAGCAGCCGCCCCGGAAGTCGCGCAGGAAGAGGTGATGCTGCGGGTGCGAGGGCAGCGCGGGGGGCAGCACCTGCCTCACCTGCGGCTGCGCCTCCAGCCAGCGCGCCACCTCGATGCTCGCCGCCTCCTGCGCCTTGAGGCGGATGGGCATGGTGCGCACGCCGCGCAGCGCAAGCCACACGTCGTCGGGCGAGGCGTAGTGGCCGATGGCGGAGGCCGCGGCGCGGACGATCAGGTGATCCTCCTCGCTGTTCACCGTGACGCTGCCGAGCAGGATGTCCGAATGGCCGCCCACATATTTGGTCAGCGCCTGGATCGAGACGTCCACGCCATGCGTGAAGGGCTGGAAGCTGTGGATGCCCCAGGTGTTGTCCATCAGCACCTTCGCGCCATGCGCGTGCGCGGCGCGCGCGATGGCCGGGATGTCCTGGATCTCGAAGGTGTGGGAGCCCGGGCTCTCGGTGTAGACCACCTTCGTGTTCGGGCGCAGCAGCGCGCGCATGCCCGCCTCGTCCACGCAGGGATCGTAGAACGTCGTCTCGATGCCCCAGTTCGCCAGCAGCGTGTTCGCGATGTTGCGCGCGGGGCCATAGACGCTGTCGGGCATCAGGCAGTGATCGCCCGTCCTGAGATAGGCCATCAGCGGCAGGGTGACGGCCGCGAGCCCGGTGCCGACGATGGTGCAGCGGCTGCCGCCCTCGATCTCGGCGATCACGTCCTCCAGCGCGTAATGGGTGGGCCCGCCCTGGGTGCCGTAGGTCATGAACTGCTCGTAGCGCTTCGCCGCCCCCGCGCGCCGCGCCTCGCAGGAGGGGAAGAGCACGGTGGAGCCGCGATGCACGGCCGGGTTCACGAAGCCATGGATGCGCACGCCCGCGCGCCCCGCATGGCTCATGCGGGTGCGGAAACCGTGGCGGTGCGGCGTGTCGTCGGGCATCAGGAGGAGACCTTCTCGGTGTCGGGGCGGCTCGCCCATTCGGTCCAGGAGCCGTCATAGACGGCGGGTTCGGAGAGCCCCGCGCGCAGGGCGCCCAGCGCCAGCACGCAGGCGGTGACGCCGGTGCCGCAGGAGGTGATGAGCGCGCGCCCCGGCATGGCGCCGGCGGCGGCGAAGCGCGCGCGCAGCGCCTCGGGCGGCAGCATGGTGCCGTCCGGGCCGAAGAGCTCGGTGAAAGGGATGTTGGCCGCGCCCGGCATGTGGCCCGAGGGCAGGCCGGGCCGCGGTTCGGGCGCGGTGCCGGCGAAGCGGCCGGCCGCGCGCGCGTCCAGCACCAGGGCCGAGCCATCGGCCAGCGCGCGCCGCACATCGCCGATGCCCGCGATCCGCCGCGCATGCAGGCTCGCGCGGTAGGTGGCGGGGTGCGGGGCGGCCGGCGCGCCGGAGGCCAGCGCGCGGCCCTCGCGCCGCCATTTCGGCAGGCCGCCGTCCAGCACCGCCACCTTCGCATGGCCGAACAGGCGCATGAGCCACCAGCCGCGCGCAGCGGATTGCAGCCCCTTCTGGTCGTAGAACACCACGCGGTGGTCGTTGGAGACGCCCATCGCACCCATCAGCCGCTCGAAGCGCGCGGCGGTGGGGGCCATGTGCGGCAGGCTGGCGTCGGGGTCCGCCACCAGGTCGATGTCGAAGTAGTGCGCGCCGGGGATATGCGCCTCGACGAAGAGCGCCTTCGCGTCGAAGGGCTCGTTGGGCAGGTATTTCGTCGCGTCGAAGACCAGGAGATCGGGCGCGCCGAGCTGCGCCGCCAGCCACTCCGTGCCGACCAGATCCTCCATCCCTATCCCTCCAGGAGCGCGACGCTGATGCGGCGGTTCTGCCGCCCCTTGCTCTCGAGCTTCACCACCTCGACGCGGCCGATCTCGCCCGTCGCGCGCACATGGGTGCCGCCGCAGGGCTGCAGATCCACCGGCGCCTCCTCGGGGCCGATGCGCACGAGGCGGATGCGTCCCGTCCCGCGCGGCGGCTGCACCGAGAGGGTGCGCACCAGGCCCGGGTTCGCATCCAGCTCGGCCTCGGCGATCCAGCGTTCGGCGATGGGGTGGTTCTCGGCGATCAGCGCGTTCAGGCGCTCGGTGAGCCACTCCTTGGCGGGCGGCTCGGCGAGGTCGAAGTCGAGGCGGGATTTCTCCGCGCCGATCTGCCCGCCGGTGACGCCCGCGCCGGGGATCAGGCTGCAGAGCAGGTGCAGGGTGCTGTGCATGCGCATGTGCCTGTGCCGCCGCGCCCAGTCGAGCCGCGCCAGCACCTCCGCGCCGGGGGCGGGGAGGGGGGCGCCCTCCTCGAGGCGGTGCAGGATGGCCTCGCCCTCGCCCTTCACCGCCTCCAGCACCCGGGCCTCGCCGCCCGGCCAGAGCAGCAGCCCCGAATCCCCGGGCTGGCCGCCGGCGCGGGGGTAGAACACGCTGCGGTCGAGCACCACGCCCTCGGGGCCGGCGCTCACCACGCGCGCGGGGGTCTCGGCGAGGTAGGGGTCGGCGCGGAACAGCGGTTCGGTCATTCGCGGGTCCATTCATCCCTCAGCCGCGCGCGGTTCCGGCGCAGCCAGTGCAGGCACAGCGCGGCGGTGGCGTTCTGGATGGCGTTGGCGTCCAGCGCGGCGAAGGCCTCCTCGGCGGGGCCGATCAGCACGCGGATGTCCTCGCCCTCCTCGACGAGGCCGTGGTGGGCGGCGGCCCGCTCGGGCAGCCGCGCCCGGCCGCAGTAGAGGTGCATCAGCTCGTCGCAGCCGCCCTGCATCAGCATGAAGCGGCCGATGGGCTCCACGCGGTCGGGGCGCAGCCCGGCCTCCTCCTCCGCCTCGCGCAGCGCGGCGAGGGCGGGATCCTCGCCCGGCTCCAGCAGCCCCGCGATGCATTCGCGGTGGATGGGCGGCAGCCCCGCGGCGTGCACGGGCAGGCGGAACTGCTCGATCATCGCCACGCGGTCGGCCCAGGGGTCGTAGGGAAGCAGCGCCACGCCCTGGCCGCGCCGCCACAGCTCCCAGGTCAGCTCGCGCGAGCGCGCGCCGTCGAAGCGACGGTAGGTGAAGCGCACGCGCTGCAGCGGGAAGCGACCGGACCAGACCACCTCATCGGCCAGGATGTCGAGGCCAGGGTGGGGCGCGATGGGCGGGGCCTTGGGCGGTCTGGCGGTCATGGGCGCGCGACCCTAGCCCCGCCGCCCACGCCCGTCCATGAGCCCCGGCCCCTCCCTCAGCCTCGCCGCGCCGTCGGGGAGGCTCCCCCGTTGCCGCCGCCCCGCCGCCGCGCCTATCTGCGCCCATGACAGAGCCCCCGCACGCGCAGACCGGCCGCCGCGCCTGGATCGCGGCCCTGCTGCTGCTGCCGCTGCTGGTGGCGGGGCTGCGCTGGGCCTCCTTCCTCCCCTCGGTGATCGACTGGGACGAGAGCCTCTACATCCTCCAGGCGCGGGAATGGCTGCGCGGCAACTGGCCCATCACCGGGGTGTGGGACATGCACCCGGTGGGCGCGCCGGCGGTGATCGCGCTCGCCTTCATGGCCTTCGGCGAGAGCATCGCGGCGGTGCGGCTGCTCGGCGTGATCTGCGTCGCCGCCACGGGCTATGCGCTGATCGCGCTGGTGCGGGTGATGGGCGGGGGGCGCGCGCCCGGCTTCGCCGCGGCGGCGCTCTATGCGGGGCACAGCATCCTTCTGGGCGGGCTTTCTTCCAACACGGAGATCCTCTTCGCCCCGCTCGTCGTCTCCGCGCTCGCGCTCGCGCTGGCCGGGGGGCCGCCCTGGCCGCGGCTGCTCGGCATGGGCGGGCTGATCGGCATCGCCCTCGTGATCAAGCCGGTGGTGGCGCCGGAGGGCTGCCTCGCCTTCGCCCTGCTCGCCTGGCCCTGGCTGCGCGCGCGGCGCTGGCGCAGCCTCGCCCTGGCCGCGCTCGCCTATCTCGGCATGTGCCTCGCGCCCACCGCGCTGGCGGGCGCGGTCTATGCGCTGCGCGGCGAGTTCGCGGAATGGGCGGAGGCCACGCTCCTCGCGCCCTTCGTCTATGCGGCGGCCGGGGTGACGCTGGAGACGGCGCTCTACCGCATCGTCACCGCGGCGCTGGCGCTGCGCTGGCTGCTGGTGCTGGGGCTGCTGCCGCCGCTTCTGCTGCTGCGCCTGCCCGATGCGGCGCTGCGCCGCCTTGCGCTGTTCGGGCTGGGCTGGCTGCTGGTGGGGGTGCTGGCGGTGACGGCGCCGGGGCATTTCTTCCCGCATTATTTCCTGATCCTGCTGCCGCCGCTGTCGCTGCTCGCCGCGGTCGGTCTCTTCGCGGCGGCGCGCCTGCTGGCCGAGCGCCGGGCCGCGCCGCTCGCCCTCGGCCTCGCCGCGCTGGTGGCGCTCGACATCGTGGGGGGCGATCTGCAGGCGCGGCTCAGTCGCGGCTTCGCCATGGGCACGCCCGATGCGCCGCGCCGCATCGCCGCCATCGTGAACGACGAATTGCGCCCCGGCGAGGCCATCTTCGTCGCCAACTACCAGCCCGTGGTGTATTTCCTCACGCGCGCGGCGCTGCCCACGCGCTTTCCCTTCCCCGTCCACCTCACCGGCAGCTTCGGCAGCCTCGCGGGCGTGGACACGGATGCGGAGGTGGCGCGCATCCTCGCCGCGCGGCCGCGCTTCATCGTGCTCGACCGCAGCGAATGGTTCTCCATGCGCCCCTCGGCCATGGCCATGCTGACCGAGGCGATCGAGGAGCACTACGAACTCGCCGCGAGCTTCGTGGAGGAGCGCGGCACCGTCGAACTCTACCGCCTGCTGGAGCCCGACTGATGGAGGATCTGCTCTTCGCCGCCTCCAAGCTGTTCTGGCTCTTCGCGCGACCCAACACCTTCATGCTCTTCCTCGCCTGCCTGGGCGTGGTGCTGATGGCCGCGGGGCGGCGCTGGGGGCGCTGGCCTGCCTTCCTCGGCCTGTCCTGGTACGCGGCGGTGCTGCTCACGCCGCTCTCCACCTGGCTCACCCTGCCGCTCGAGGATCGTTTCCCCCGCCCGCCGCCGCCCGCGCGGGTGGATGGGGTCATCGTCCTCGGCGGGGCGGTGGAGCAGCAGCTCACCCTCGCGCGCGGCATCCCGGCGCTGAACGGCGCGGCCGAGCGCATGACCGAGGCGGTGGCGCTGGCGCGCCGCTTCCCCGAGGCGCGCATCGTCTTCACCGGCGGCTCGGCCGGGCTCGCGCCCGGCGAGATGACGGAGGCCGATGTGGCGCGCCAGCTCTTCGCCGCGCTCGGGCTCGAGGGGCCGCGCGTGGTCTTCGAGGCCGAAAGCCGCAACACCTGGGAGAACGCGACCCTCTCGCACGCGCTGCTGCGCCCGCGGCCGGGCGAGGTCTGGCTGCTCGTCACCTCGGCGAGCCACATGCCGCGCTCGGTGGGCTGTTTCCGGCGCGCGGGGTGGGAGATCACGCCCTGGCCGGTGAACTACTCGACGCAGCCCGGCGGCCGCGGCTGGTTCGATCCGCCCTTCAGCTTCCGTCTGGGGCAGGCGGAGTGGGCGGTGCGCGAGTATGTGGGGCTGCTGGCCTATTGGCTGCTGGGGCGCAGCAGCGCGCTGTTTCCGGCGCCGTAGCGCGACTTTCGCACAATATCCGTTCCCTCACCGACTTCGCGTGGGCGCGACAGGTGGACGCATAGTGCGATTGGTGCGATACGGCCGACGGTCACGCCGCACGTATCGCGCACGCCGGCTTGCCACCACCCAACGCGGCACACCGCGTTGGGACCCGGCGTGGCGGCTGCGCGCCAAGACAAGGTCATACCAGCGGCCGCACCGCCTCTTCAAAAGTCGAAATCAGCGGCCGATGGTACGAGCCTAGAGCCATTTCACATCGACTGGAATCGCGATCGGGGATTCCGGCACGGCGCTGATGTGTGATTCATCGGTCTCCGGAGCTGAAACCGGAGGCAGCGATGACATGGCGATCTGGCCAAGCATATTCGCAGGATCTGCGTGAGCGCGTGTTGGCGGCGGTGGACGGCGGACTGCGCGTGCGCGAGGTGGCGCCGCTGTTCCGGGTGAGCATCTCCTACATCTACAAGGCGCTGGCGCGCCGTGCGGCGACGGGGGCGACCACCGCTTCGGCGCGTGGTGGCGCGCGGCGCAAGGCGGTGCTGGCCGGGCATGAGGCGGCGCTGCTGGCGCATCTGCGCGCCAGGCCC
>NZ_AUDH01000057.1 GCF_000425365.1 Rubritepida flocculans DSM 14296
CGCGGGGCGAAAACTACCGGCCGCAGGAGGCATCCGCGCTGCCTGCCGGCGTCTAATTATTAGCGGTTCCCCGTCGGAGGTCGCCGCGACCGGCGGGTGCGTGAGGGCGATGGTGGCGTGATGGCGTACCGGTCGAACCCGGGGCCAGGCAGAACCCGTTTAGAGTCTCGCGCCCCCGAGCGCGCGAAACTGATTGGGAGCCAGGCCGCGGATTGCATCAGGGCCAGCGGCCATGAGCCGCGCAGACAGGCCGGACACATGACCGCACCCGACCGCGGCGCCGATCGTCAAATCGCCCTTGCGTCGAAGGGGCCGTCCACACAAGACTCTGAGGTAGATCGCGCAGGTCGTGTCGACCACATTTCGCTGGACCGAAGTAGTTACGAGTTCGTCATCCCAGCGCGTGACGGTGGCCCCGCCCAGCCAACTCGCAAGAGCGCCGGGGATCGCGATGATCCCCGGCGCGCTCGATGATCCCGGCCCCTGTGGCTGGCGCGCGTCAGGCAGGCAGGTGGTAGACGGAGTAGGAGCCGCGGGCGCCCTCCTTGTTCGGGCCGACCTGGCGGACCCGCTCCAGCACCTGCACCTCGATCCCCTGGCGCTTCTTCAGGCCCGCGAAGAACCCGCGGACCGTGTGCTGCTGCCAGCCAGTCGCGTCGCAGATCTGCGCGATGGTCGCGCCCTCCGCGCGGCGGAGGAGGGCGAGCACCTGCTCCTGCTTCGTGCCCTCGCGCGGCTTGCGCGGCGCGCCGGCCTTGCGGGCCGTGCGGGGCGGCTTGCCGGCCAAGGCGACGCGGAGCACCTGCATCGGGCCGTCGAGGGCGGTGATCACGTCCGTCTCGCGGTTGGCCTCGTCGTCCCAGGCGGCCAGCACCGCCGCGGCGGCGTCGCGCAGGCTGGCGCGCGGGGCGGGCGTGGGCGCGCCCTGTGTGGGCTCGGGCTCGTCCGAGGGGGCATCCCCCTCCGCGGCGTCCTCCCCGCCCGTGGGCGCCGTGTCGGCCACCGGCGCGGCGACCTCCGCGGCGGCCAGGCGCTCGGCGTTGCGGCGCGCGATGGCCTCGAGGCTCTGCTCGTCCTCCGCGCGCGCGTCGCCCGCGTTCGGGTCGATGCCGATGGCGCGCAGCCCGTCGTCGGTGATGCGCGCCACGATCCAGGTCCCGTCCTCATCCTGGCGCCAGCCGAGCCCGACATGCTCCCGCAGGGCGTTGATCTCGATGAGCAGGTTGTTCTTGATCAGGCTGCGGAACACCGCGTTGCGGGCGGGCGCCGGCAGGGTCTTCGGCGCGCGGGCGAGGCCCGTCTCGTGCTGCGCGGCGGCGCTCAGGATCACGCGCTGGGTGTCGGAAAGCTTCATCGTCTGGGTCTCCGGTTCGGCACCCGACCAGCCGGGTGCTACCACCCCAAGCCCCGCAAGACTCCCGGCGGGGCGATGGCGGCGCCGCGTCGCGGCGGGCGCTGCGCGCTACTCGGCGAATTCGCCGCGCTTGAAGTAGCAATCCGTCACGCTCGCCAGCCGGCTGTTCCAGTGTTCCAGCGTCGCGGCCTTGCCCCAGAGGACGTCCTCGGGATCTGCCCCGAAGTGATCCGCGCTCATCTGCTGAAGCTCCGCGACCATCGCGTCGAAGCGTGCCTTCTGCTGGAGAAAGGCCTCGAGGCTCTTCTGCTGATTGCGAGCGGCGCGGGCTCCGCGGTCGGGCATGGTCGTCTCCGTCGTGGTGCAGGGCATCCCCTGCGCGTGACGGACCATTCGCGCTGCGGCGGAGCCGAGCCAAGCATCTACCGCGCTGCAATCATTGCTTTCTTTCCCCGTTCCGGATCACATCTGCCTGCGGCTAGCCGACGCCGCGCTTGCCAATTTTTGCCAAGAGGGCCACTCTGCCGGGCATGGGCACGATGAACGTCTCCCTCCCCGACGCGCTGAAGGCCTTCGTCGACCAGCAGGTCGAGAGCGGCGGCTACAGCACGAGCAGCGAATACGTCCGCGAGCTGATCCGGAAGGATCAGGAGCGCCAGCGGCTGCGTGGCCTGCTCCTGGCCGGCGCGACCTCCCGTCCCGGCAGCGTCGCTGACGACGCCTATTTCGACGGGCTGCGCCGAGGGCTGCGCGGCGCCGACCGAGCGTGACCGCGCGGCCTGTCGTCCCGCGGGAACTCGCGCAGCAGGACATTGACGAAGCGATCGCCCACTACCTGGCCGAGGGCGGCGAGCCCCTCGCCCTACGATTCATCGACGCGTTGCAGCAGGCGTTCCGGCGCCTGGGCGCGCATCCGGGTGTCGGCTCGCTGCGCTACGCGTATGAGCTGAGCCTGGAGGGCCTGCGCGCCTGGCCGCTGCGGCGCTTTCCCTTCGTGGTGTTCTACCGGGAGCAGCCCGACCACATCGACGTCTGGCGCGTGCTGCACGCGCAGCGCGACATCCCGGCCTGGATGCAGGAGCCGGAGACGCGCCCGGACGCGCCGTGATCACGCGGCGTGCCGGGCACGCGACGCGGCGATGTCGTCGAAGATGCGGTCCTCGCTATCGAGCACCGCCGTCCTGCCCGTCGCGTCCTGCCAGCGCCGGACGATGACGTCGGCATAGGCAGGGTCGATCTCCAGCAGCGCCGCGTGGCGGCCCGTCCGCTCCGCCGCGATCATCGTCGTGCCGGAGCCGCCGAACAGGTCGAGCACCGTGTCGCGCTGCTTGCTGCTGTTGCGGATCGCGCGCTCGACGAGCGCGACGGGCTTCATCGTCGGGTGAAGGTCGTTCCTGGCCGGCTTGTCGAAGTGCCAGACGTTCCCCTGGTCGCGCGCCCCGCACCAGTAGTGCTGCGCGCCGGCCTTCCAGCCGTAGAGCATCGCCTCGAACTGCTGGTGGTAGTCGGCGCGGCCGAGGGCGAAGGTGTTCTTCGCCCAGATGATCGTGCTCGACCACTTCCCGCCCGCCTCCTGCCAGGCGCGATGCAGCGTCGGCCACTCGGACGAGGACATGCAGACGTAGCAGGCGCCCTTCGTCACGGAGAGCAGATTCGCCAGCGCCGGGCGCAGGAAGTCGAGGAAGCCGGAGCCGAGCGCGTCGTTGGCGATGGTCATCATGGCCGCCGTGCCACCCTGGTAGGCGACGTTGTAGGGCGGATCTGTGAAGGCCATGTCCGCGAGGTGGGTGGCGCCGAGGGCGCGCTGCACGTCGGCTAGCTTCGTCGCGTCGCCGCAGAGCAGGCGGTGGTCGCCGCAGCGCCACAGATCGCCGGCGCGGGTGACGGGGAAGGCCGGCGGGTCGGGCGCGTCGTCGGCGTCGTCCTCGAGGCCTGCATCGGCTGCGGCCAGCAGCCGGTCGAGCTCCATGCCCGAGAAGCCGAGGACGTCGAGATCGACCACTGCCTCGTCGCGGATGCGGGCGATCTCGGCGGCGAGCAGCGCCTCGTCCCACCCGGAGTTGAGCGCGATCTGGTTGTCGGCCAGGCGCAGCGCCCGGGCCTGCGCCTCGGTGAGATGCACGAGCCGGATCGCCGGCACCGCTGCCATCCCGAGGCGCTTCGCAGCCATGACCCGCCCGTGGCCCGCGACCAGCACGCCGGCGGCGTCCACCAGCACCGGGTTCACGAAGCCGAACTCGGCAATCGAGGCAGCGATCTGCGCGATCTGGTCGGGGGAGTGCGTCCGCGCGTTCTCGGCGTAGGGGACCAGCGCGGCCACGGCCACGGTGGTCACCTGCAGGTCAGGCTGCATCGGGCAGCACCTCCCCTCGGGCGGCCGCTACCGCATCGAAGTCGCGGCCATCGTCGGCGAGCGTCACCGGCAGGTCGGGATGCAGCATCCGCCAGCGGGCGATTGCCAGGTCGACATAGGCCGGAGCGAGCTCGATCGCGCGGACCCGCCGTCCCGTGCGCTGGCCCGCCAGGATAGTGGTCCCGCTCCCCGAAAAGGGCTCGAACACGACCTCGGCCTCGTCCGTGTAGGCGCGCATCAGGAACTCCGGCAGCGCGACGGGGAACACCGCCGGATGCTCGGTCTCGATGCCGCGGCCCTTGTGCCGGGTGATCCGCAGCACGCTGTCCGGGATCCGCATCTCCTGCACCGGAAGGCCAATATGGGTGTAGGCCTTCACCTCGCCGTCCGCGGCGCGGAGCCCGCTGCCCTTGTTCGGGGTGCCGGCCCACTTGCAGGGCACGATCTTGGTCGGCGCGCGGGCCTCGCGGTTGAAGTGGAACACCAGCTCGAAGGCCGGTGCGAGGCGCCCGTTCCAGTCGCCAGGCAGGCCGGGCCCCTGGTCCCAGGCGTAGAGGCCGAAGCGGCGCCAGCCCTTCGCGCGCATCCATTCGAGCCAGCCGGCCCAATAGGGCTGCCACTCGCTGTCGCGGTGGATCAGGCCGAGGTTCACGAGCAGCTGCGCGTCTGCGCGCACGGCCCGGTCGAGATGCTGGAACACGCCCTGCATCAGGGCATCCCAATCCGAGACGCCGCCGGTGGTGTAGTCGCGCTGGTTCCCGTAGGGCGGGCTGGTGAAGAGCAGCGCCGCGCGGTCCGCGCCCATGACGCGGGCGACCGACGCGGCATCGGTGCTGTCGCCGCAGAGCAGCCGGTGCTCGCCGAGCAGCCAGAGGTCGCCTGGTCGGGTGACGGCCTGGCGCGGCGGATCCGGTTCGGCATCCGCGGGGTCATCCTCCGCCGAGGCATCCGTCTCCGCCGCGCCGTCCCCGCCCCCCTGGACCGCGGGTGCCGACAGGGCCTCGGGCGCGTCGCCGTCGGACACGGCCTCTCCAGCCGCCGCGAGGATGTCGTCGAGCTCCGCGGCCGAGAAGCCAAGCGTTGCGAGATCGAGGTCCGGCGCCGCCTGCACCGCGGCGAGCGCGTCGCGCAGCAGCGCCTGGTCCCAGGTCGCGTTCTCCGCGATGCGGTTGTCGGCGAGCCGGAGCGCCTCCTTCTGCGCCGCGGTGAGATGCCGCAGTACGATGGTCGGCACCTTCTCGATGCCGAGCGCGACGGCCGCCTCGAGCCGGCCGTGACCGGCGATCAGCACGCCGGCCTCGTCCACCAGCAGCGGGTTGGTGAAGCCGAACGCCAGCATGCTGGCCTTGATCTGCTCGATCTGCGCGGCGCCATGCATGCGCGCGTTGCCGGGATGCGCGCGCAACTCCGCCACCGGGCGCAGCAGGATCTTCGCTGCCATCCAGGGGAGCGTCATCGGACCATCCAGGATCAGGAGGGGGTGCGAACCATGCGAACCACGGCTGCGAACCGACGCGGCCATGGTTCGCAGCTAAGCGATTGAGATCAGAGCCGAAGGGTGCGAACTGCGAACCACATTTCGGGCCAGGCGCTAGCGACGTTGCGCGCTTCCGCCCCCCGCATATGCCAGGCCCAGGAAGGAACCATCGGCTCGCGAGCCACTGTCTCGATCGAGCGACGCTGTGGCTCATGAGCCCGAGCCGCGGTCGCATCTTCAGCGACTATCGAGAGGCTACTCGATCCAGATTCTGCTGGGGAGTGCGAAGATGTAGCGCTCCTCACAACGGCCACCTAAGCTATCGACGCGCAGCAGCGAACGTCACGGATGAAGTCAGCGGATGAACCTTCCTGCGAGTGGATCTGTCTTAGGCCACGTGGACAAACTGACCTGAGGGGGATTCCCTCGACGCGGTGGAGTGTGATTCGAAGCTGATCTCTGGGATGGAGATCAGCGTTGATCCGCGGACTGCTGACGGACGAGGAGTGGTCCTTCTTCGAGCCCTTCGTGGTCTCAGCCAGCCCGCTTGGCGGCAGGCCCGCGCGCGACCATCGGCGGGTGCTCGATGCCATCTTCTGGATCGCGCGCACCGGCGCGCCGTGGCGTGACCTGCCGGCCGAGTTCGGCAACTGGAACTCGGTGTTCCGCCAGTTCCGGCGCTGGACCGCGTCCGGCCTGTGGGACGTGATGCTGG
>NZ_AUDH01000058.1 GCF_000425365.1 Rubritepida flocculans DSM 14296
GCCGCGCGCACCGTCGAGGTGGTGTGGTCGACGGGTGCCCGCGCCCGCAACTTCGTCCCGGCCCTCGGCCTGATCACCGAGGAGCTGGAGATGTCGCCGAACGCGGTGCGGATGGAGGCGCTGCGCTCCGGCCGCGCCCCGGTGCTCGACACCCACCGCCGCGGCGGCGCGCGCGACGTGCTCGGCCGCGTCACCGCCGCCCGCCTCGAGCGCGGCCGCGGCTACGCCACGCTGCAGTTCAGCGCCGCCGCCGACGTCGAGCCGGTCTGGCAGCGCATCGCCGACGGCACGCTGCGGGCGGTCAGCGTCGGCTATCGCGTGCACCGCTACGAGCCGCGGCCCGATCCCGCCACCGGCGAGATGATCCACCGCGCGGTGGACTGGGAGCCCTTCGAGATCTCCGTCGTGCCGGTCCCGGTGGACCGCGATGCGGCAGTGCGCGGTGAGGCGGCGCAGGGCGCGCCCGCCATCGCCCTTGAACCCGCCCTGCCTGACGAGGACCCACCCATGCCCGAGACGACGCCGGAGACCCCGGCTGCTGCCCCGTCGGCGCCGCCCGCTGCGTCGGCGTCCAGCCCGCCCCAGGAGACCACCGTGACCACCAGCCCCGCGCCGACCACGCCGCCCGAGCCGACCCGCGCCGCGCCCGCACCGGCCGTGCCGGCGCACGACCTCGACGCGGTCCGCGCCGAGGCCCAGCGCGCCGAGCGCGCGCGCATCGCCGGCATCGACGCCGCCGTGGAGGCCGCCCGCGCCTTGCTGCCGGCGGAACGCATCACCCCGATCCGCGCTGAGGCCATCGCCCAGGGCTGGACCGGCGACCAGGCCCGGCGCGCCCTGTTCGACGCCCTGGTGGCGCAGGGGCCGCGGCCGTCCATCCCCGCCCGCCCCGAAACCGGCCCGAGCCACGACGACCCGGCGCAGATCCTCGATGCCATGGCCGAGGCGCTCGCCGCCCGCGCCATGCCCGGCTACCAGCCCCAAGGTTCCGGGCGCCACGCCGAGTTCATGGGCTGGCGTCCCTCCGACATGATCGGCGAGCTGCTGCGCGCCCGCGGCGAGCGGAGCGTGCCCCGCAACCCGACGCTGCTCGCCGAGCGCGCCTTCCACACCAGCTCGGACTTCCCGCTGCTGCTCGCCGCGGCGGCCAACAAGATGCTGCTCGCCGCCTACCAGCCGGCGCAGCCGACCTATCGGCAGGTCTTCCTCCGGCGCGACTTCCGCGACTTCAAGCCGCACCGGCATCTCCGCGTCGGCGACTTCCCGACCCTGCTGCCGCTCGCCGAGAACGGCGAGATCCAGGTCGGCACCATGTCCGAGAGCCAGGAGATCGTGCTGCTGCAGACCTTCGCGCGGCGCATCCGCGTCACGCGGCCGATGCTGGTCAACGACGACCTCGGCGCCTTCACCGACTTCGCCGCCGCGATCGGCCGCCGCGTCGCCGAGTTCGAGAACGCCACCGCCTACAACCTGATGAACAGCGCCAATGGCGACGGCCCGACGCTGACCACCGGCAGCGCCCCCGTCTTCGCCACCGGCGCCGCGCGGGCCAACAAGGCCAGCACCGGCACGGTGCTCGACACCACCACCATCGGCGCCGGCCGCACCGCGATCATGAAACAGCGCACGCTGGACGGCCTGCCGATCTCGATGGGCCAGACCATGCGCCTGCTGGTCGGCCCGAACCTCGAACTCGCCGCCCGCCAGGCGACGGTGGTCGTGCAGGCGAGCGAGATCGGCAAGGCGAACGTCTTCGCCGGCTTCGTGCAGCCGGTGATCGAGCCGCTGATCCCGGCCAACCGCTGGTACCTGTTCTCCGACCCGCTCGCGGCGCCGGTCTATGTCTACGGCTACCTCAACGGCGCCGAGGGGCCGCAGGTGACGACCGGCCCGGTGCAGGGCGCCGACGGGGTTGAGGTCAGCGTGATCTTCGACTTCGGCGTCGGCGCCATCGACTGGCGCGGCGCCTGGTTCAACCCGGGCACCTGATCCCGCCGCGCCGTCCTTCCCGTCTGTATCGCGCCAGGGCGCCGCCGAAGAGCCGGTCGGCGCCCTGCGCGCTTTCAGGAGACCCTTCCATGCGCAACTGCCTCCGTCCCGACGCGCGCTCCATCCCGATGGTGGTGCCCTACGCGGGCGGCATCCTCGCCGGCCAGGGCCTGCTGGTCGGCGCCTTCTTCGGCGTCGCCGCATCGGACGCCGCCCAGAACGCCAGCGTCGAGTGCGAGACCCGCGGCGAGTTCGAGCTGCCCAAGGAGCCCGCGCTCGCCATCAGCCCGGGCGCGCGGGTGTTCTGGGACGACGCCAACCGCCGCATCACCACCACCGCCACCGGCAACTTCCAGGTCGGGCTCTGCACCGTCGCGGCGCTCGCCGCCGACGCCACGGTGCGGGTGATGCTGGCGCGCGTGCCGGCCTCGGGGGCGTGATGGCCGCGCTCCTGGCGCGCGATCGCGCGCGCCTCGCGGGCGTGCACCGCGACCTGGTGCGCGTCGTCGAACGGGCCCGCCTGGCGGTGCCCTTCATCGTCACGGAAGGGCTGCGCTCCCGCGAGCGCCAGGCCCGGCTGGTCGCGATCGGCGCCTCGCGCACGATGGACAGCCGGCACGTAACCGGCCACGCCGTCGATCTCGCCTACTGGCTCGACGACGGCGACGGCGCCGTGGAGCAGGGCGAGATCCGCTGGGACTGGAGCCTGTACGAGCAGCTCGGCGCGGCGATGAAGGCTGCGGCCAAGGCGCTCGGCGTGCCGATCGTCTGGGGCGGCGACTGGACCTCCTTCCGCGACGGACCGCATTTCGAGCTCGACCGCAGGGCGTACCCGTGACCGGTGCGACCATCCTCGCCGTGCTCGGGCGCCATGCGCTGCCGATTGGGCTCGCGGCAGCAATCCTGCTGTCCGTCACGGCTGCCTGGCACTTCCGGTCGCAGCGCGACGCCGCCCGCCTGGATGCCGCGACGGCCACGCGCACCGCTGAGGCCAATGCGGCGGCGCTGGCCCGCGCCACCGCCGAGCACGCGCGCCAGATCGCCGCCCTAATCGGCGAGGCCGAGCGCGCCCGTGCCCAGGCCGCCCGCCTCGGCGCCAACCTGGAGGTCCTCCGCCGTGACCCGAGCCATGCCGCCGGCGCTGCCCCTGTGCTGCGCGCTGCTGTCGAGCGCCTGCGCGCCAGCCGCAGCGCCGGAGATCCGGCTGCTGCCGCTCCGCCTCCCTGACGCGCTGCTGGTCTGCGCCCCGGCGCCGGCGCTTCCGGCCACGGATCACCTCACGCAGGGCCAGGTAGCGGAGCTGCTGCTGGCCTATGACGCCGCCCACGCCGACTGCGCGGGGCGGCTCGCCGCGGTGCGGCGGCTCAACCCCGCCGACGGGGACGAGCGGTGAACGCCTTCGCGGAGGCGATGGCCGTGCTGGTCGCCGATCCGAACCTCGGGGTGGACGCCGTCTACCGGCAGGGCGGTGTTGGCGCGCCGATAAGTCTCCGCGTCCTGCGGTCGTCGCCCGACCGCGTGGCGGATGCTTTCGGGACCGAGATCCTCTCGGCGACGGACATCCTCTCGGTTCCCATCGCCGTCCTGCCCGACCTCGCCGCCGGCGACAGCTTCACCCTCGGCCCCGACCTGCTCACCGTCAGCCACGCCGAGCGCGACGCCTCCGGCACCACCTGGCGCGTGCTCTGCCAGCGATAGGAGCCCCCATGCCGCAGAACGCCCTCACCCTGCTGGAGATCCTGCGCGACCTGCTGCTCGGCGCCGCGGCCGGCCTCGCCGGTGGCTTCGTGCGCTGGAACAATCCCGAGCGCCGGCGCTTCGGCTGGTGCCTCGCCTGGGAGGTGCCCTCCGCGGCGCTGCTTGGCAGCGCCGGCTATGCCCTCGGCGGCTTCCTCGAGTTCAACGAGTACGGCCGCTTCCTCTTCGCCTTCGTGTTCGGCTACCTCGGCCAGGCGGCGCTGCACGACCTCGCCGTTGCCATCATCCGCCACCGCACCGGCCTGCCGCCGGGCGGCGGCACGCCGTGAGGCTGGCCGCCACCATCCTCGGCGACCTGCGCCGGCAGCTCGCCGCCGAGGTCCGTGCCGGCGAGCGCGCGGCGATGACGGCGATCCGCGCCGAGACGGAGCAGGTCAAGCAGGAGCTGCGGCGGCAGGTCACCAGCAGCTTCGGCGGCAATGCGCGGGGGATCGCCAATGCCTGGCGCTCGCAGGTCTTTCCCCGCACGGGGCAGTCGCTGCGGCCCGCCGGCCTGGTGTGGACCAAGGTGCCGAACGTCATCGACGCCTTCGAGCGCGGCGCGCTGATCCGCGCCAGGGGCGGGCGCAAGTTCCTGGCGATCCCGACCGGCTTCAACGCGGCGCGGGGACGCCGCGGCCGCGGAGAGAAGGGCTTGCGGGTGACGCCGGCGCAGATGGTCGCCTCGGGCCAGGGCTTCCTCCGTCCGTTCCGCTCCGGCCGCGGCTTCGTCTGGTGCCTGCCGCTGCGGCAGGGCGAGCAGACCGGGCGGCGCCGCCGCACCCGCCTGATCGCCGGCGGCCTCGCCGAGATCGGCACCGCGAACCGCAAGGGGCGCGAGGCCTGGGCGCGCGGCATGCTCCAGCGCGGCATGGTGCCGATGTTCCTGCTGCTGCCGCAGGTGAAGCTCGCCAAGCGGCTGGACGTGAAGGGGGCCGCCGAGCGCGGCCTGCGCCGGCTGCCCGGGCGGTTCGTGGCGGCCTGGGAACGCGAGAGCGGGAGGGTGGCGCCGTGAGCGTACGGGAGGCCGCCATCGCGGCACTGCAAAGTCAGCTCGGCACCGCCTTGGCCGGCAGGAACCCGGCACCTCTGGTCCTGCGCGGCGAAGTCGTGCCGCAGCGCCTGCCGCCCGGTGGGCTGGTCGTCCTGCGCGATGGGGAGACCGTCGAGGAGACGGCGATCCTGTCGCCGCTGGCCTGGGCGATCGAGCACCGCGCCGAGGTCGAAGTCACCGTCGGCGGCGCGACGCCGGCGGCGAGGAGCGCCCTGCTCGACGCGCTGCTGGTGGACATCGCCGCCGCGATCACCGCCGACCGCACCCTCGGTGGCGCAGTGGAGTGGGTCCAGCCTGGCGCGCCCGACTTCGAGGACGTCGAGTTCGAGGGCGCCGCGGCCGCCCGCGCCGCATCTGTCCCCGTCGCGCTGTTCTTCACCGTCGCCGGCTCGCCGCTGGCCTGACGCTTCTCCCTCCCGCTGATCCCGGAGATCTCCGATGCCCCGTGCCATCGGCGCCAATTGCCGTCTGCTCATGATCCCCGAGGCGACCTACGGCACCGCGCCCGCGGGCGACTGGCGGCGCCTGCCCTTCCTCTCCTGCGACCTCGGCGCCGAGCAGCCCTTGCTCGATGCCGACGTCATCGGCGTGGGCAGCAGCCGCGATCCGGCCGCGCCCTTCCTCGACACCGTCACGGTGCAGGGCCAGGCTGTCGTGCCGGTCGACCTGGTCAATATCGGCCACTGGCTGCGGCTGCTGCTCGGCCCGCCGACCACCACCGGCACCAGCCCGGACTTCGTCCACAGCTTCGGCTCGGGCGCCGCGGCGCTGCCGTCCAACAGCATCGAGATCGGCTATCCGGATGTGCCGAACTACGATCTCTGCACCGGCGTGCGCGCCGACACGCTGGAGATCGACTTCTCACCCACGGGTCCCGCCACCGCGACCTTCGGGCTGATGGGCCAGGGCTCGACGCGCGGCGGCACGAGCGCCGGCGGCACGCCGACCAGCGCCGCCTACACCGCCTTCCACAAGGCGCAGGGGGCGATCAGCCGCAACGGCTCCGCGCTCGCCCAGGTGACCGGCGCGCGGCTCACTTACGCGAACGGCATGGAGATGGTGCGCACCATCCGCGCCGACCGGAAGGTCGAGGGCGTGGACCCCGGCATCGCGCGCGCCACCGGCCAGATCACCGCGCGCTTCGCGGACACCACGCTGCTGACCCAGGCGCAG
>NZ_AUDH01000059.1 GCF_000425365.1 Rubritepida flocculans DSM 14296
CGCGGCACGAAGCGCTCCTGCCAGTCCTCGAACTCGCCGACGCCGACATTCACCGGCTTGCGCTCGGAGACGAGCCAGCGCTCGATCCGCGCGTCCCAGGCGTCCCCCTGGTAGCGCGCCTCCTGCGCCGCGCTGGCCTCGGCGACGAGCGCGCGGTCCTCGATCCACCAGGGCGCCCCGGCGCGGTAGCGCGCGACCGCCTCGGCCCAGAGCTGGTCGCGGTCGCGCCGCAGCCCCTCGAGGTCGATGTCGCCGCAGCGCAGCGGCCAGAAGCGCCGGTTGCCGGTCTCGTCGCGCAGGTAGGTGTCGGGGTTCACCGTCCCCGCGAAGACGCATTGCCGCGGCACGGTGACGACGTAGCGCTCGTAGGGCGGCCGGTAGCGGTCCGTGGTGCGGCTCAGGAACGCCTTGATGCGCGACACGTCCGCCTGGCCGATGGCATCCAGCTCCGCCATCTCGATGATCCACACGCCGCGCATCTGCTGGGCGGCATCCTTCGAGCCGAGCTCGGCGAGTTCGTCGGTGAACCAGGGATCCGAGGCGAGGACCTTGAGGGCGGTCGACTTCCGGATGCCCTGCGGCCCCTCCAGGATCAGCATGTGGTCGGCCTTGCAGCCGGGCTGCATGATCCGCGCGACCGCCGAGACCATCCACAGCGAGGCCATGCTGCGGTGGAGCGGCGTGTCCTCGGCGCCGAGGTAGGTGACCGCCCAGGCGTCGAGCCGCGGCGTGCCGTCCCAGGCCAGCGCCTCCAGGTAGTCGCGCACCGGATGGACGCGGACGTTGCGCGCCACGGCGATGACGCTGCGGCCGACGACGACGGGCGGGACGTTGATCTCGTGCCGCTGCAGCCATTCGGCGCAGCGCACGTCGTCGGCTTCGCCCCAGGGCCGGGGCAGCGGTGCGCCCGGCGGATCCCAGGGCAAGGCGCGCGCCACCATGATCTCCTGGCTGAACTCGTCGAACACCAGGGCGCCGGCGAACGCGGCGTCGAGGGAGAGCGCGGTGATGACGTTGGCCTCGTTGCGCTCCGGCGTGCCGCCCGCGTCGATCCGCAGCAGCGAGGCCCAGGGCGGCCGGACCGGCGCGCGCCGCACGTCGCCCGTGGCGTTCAGCCGCCGACGCAGCTCGACCAGCTGCTTCTCCAGGATGGAGACGGCGATCCCGGTGGCGGTCTTCACCGCGGCGAGGACCTGGCGCTCGGGCAGCGGATCGAGGCGGGCCATCGCCAACCGGCCGAGCAGGTCGGAGAGCGGCGCGGCGTCGGGCGGGCGGGTGAGGTCGGCGGCTGCGGCGAGCAGCTCCTCGACCGTGGCCGGCCCTGGTGCGGCCGAGGGCGGATCCGGCGGGGGGGCCGGCTGCCGCTCGTAATCCGCCGCGGTCGCGCCGCGCCGCAGGTCGTCGTTGAAGTCGTCGCCGTGCAGCGGGGCGAGGATGCGCGAGGGGATGTCCGCCAGGTTCAGCCTGTCTGCCAGCGTCGCCGCGGCCTGCATGCCAGCATGCCCGGCATCGGCGAAGATGGTGACGTGGGTGGTGCCCTCCGGCCATTGCCAGCGCCGCAGCCCGTCGGCCGAGAGCGCCGCCATGGTGGGGACGCCGAACAGGGCCATGGCGGCGAGCGCGGTCTCGATCCCCTCCGCCACGCCGATCCGCCCGTCCTCGGGCAGCGGCGCGAGCCGCACCGTCCCGCCGGCGACGGGCCCGAGCATCTTCTTGCCCGGCGGCGCCTTCCCGGAGCCGTCGTCGAGCAGGTAGGTGCGGTGGATGCCCCCCGTGGGCTCGCCGGCCGCGTCCCGCACCACCGCGACCATGCCGGGCCAGCCGCGCCGGCTCTCGAAGTCGGCGAGGTCGGGATGGAACAGCAGGTCGGGGCTGTCCGGCAGCGCGAGGCTGCGGCCCCGGAGGTAGGTCTCCGCCGCCGTCCCCGCGGGCGGAACGCATCCGTCCAGGATGCGCGCGACCTCCCGGCTGTGATCGGGCCTCGGCTCGGGCGGGCGCGGCGGCGGCGGCGCCGGCCGATCCATGCGGGCGAGCCGCGCGGCCTCGTCAAAGAGGCGGGCATCCGCCGCGCCGGTGCCGTGGGCGAGCATGTCGATCGGCCCCGCGCTCTCGCCGGTGGCATGATCGAAGCCCCAGCCGGCGAAGCGCCCTTCGAGGTGGATGACGCAGGAGCCCTCGCCTCGGGCCGGCCGGCCGGAGAGGTCGGCGCAGCGCAGCGTCCTGCCGTCCGGCGAGCGCCGCGCGTTCGGGAACAGCGGCGGCAGCCACTCCCGCGCCGTCTCGGCGAGGCGGCGCCGGACCTCCGCCAGATCGTGGCGCACCGGCGCCATACCGGCGTCGTTCAGGTCGATCGGGACCGTGGTCATGCCAGGATCACCAGCCCCTGCTCGGCCCGGGTGATCACCGTGTAGAGCCAGCGCCGGCGGTCGAGCTCGGTGCGCCCGAGGCCGTCGTCCCAGACCACGACGTTCTCCCACTGCGAGCCCTGGCTCTTGTGGCCGGTGATGGCCCAGCCGAAGGTCGCCTCGGTCAGCCCCTTCTTGAGCTTCCAGTCGCGGTCGTGCCGGTTCCGGTCGAAGGCGACATGGTCCTCGAAATGCCCCTTATAGATCCGCAGCCGGCCGCGGCTGCCGTCCTGCTGCGGCGGGCCGATGCGGTTGCCGTCCTCGTCCGTCACCACCGCCGAGAAATAGTGGCTGCCCTCGTCGACGATGTCGGAGAGGGTCAGGAACATGCCGTTGATCAGGCCGAGGTCGTTCTGGTTCTTGAGGCAGATGATCTTCTCGCCCGGCCCGCTGGGCAGCCAGCCGCTGTCGCCGAAGCCGGCGGCGCGGCGCATGGCGTTGTTCAGCTGCAGCCGGGTCGCGTTCATGCCGCAGATCACCTGGCCGCCACGCAGCGCCTGCTCCGGCGTGACGTCCGTCTTGCGCATCTTCCAGACGTGGTCGTCGTAGCGGCCGAAGCCGATCGGCTCGCCCTGCCGGGCCATGGTGGCGAGGCGGATGACGGCGCTCTCCGCCGCCTGGCGGTGGATCTCGGTCAGCATGACGTCGGGCGCGTCCTTGGTGAACGCGCCCTCGCCCTGGATCGGGGGTAGCTGGCCGGGGTCGCCGAGCACGAGGATCGGCTTGCCGAAGCTCATCAGGTCGCGCGCCATCTCCTCGCCGACCATCGAGACCTCGTCGAGCACGATCAGCTTCGCGTGCGCGGCGTCGCTTTTCGGATTGAGGGCGAAGCGCGGTCGCTTCATGTCGGCGACGCCCTGGCGCATGGCCTCGATGGCCGCCTCGGCGGCGGTGCGCTCGAAGCCGGAGAGGCCGCGCGCCCGCGCCACCGCCTCCTCGACCTTCTTCTCGGCCGCCTCGACCTCCTCCTCGGTCGCCTCGATGACGGAGTAGATCAGGCTGTGGATGGTCCGCGCCGGGGTGCCCTTGCGGCGCAGCACCAGCGCGGCCTTGCCGGTGAAGGTGGCCGTCACCACCCCGGGCACGCAGGCCTCGCCGTCGCCGCCGCTGCGGTGGTGCTCGAGGCCGAGCTCCTCCAGCGCGAAGCGCAGCACCGTCGACTTGCCGGTGCCGGCATAGCCGAACAGCCGGAACACCTGCTTCCGGTCGGCCTCGTTCTGGAACCAGTGCTTGATCGCCGCGATCGCGCGGTGCTGGGTGTCGGAGGGGGTGATGGTCATGGCGCCTCCCAGCAGCGGGTCGCGTAGGGACAGGAGCGGCAGAGGTGGAAGTCGGACGCCTGGGCGATGCGCAGCGGCAGCTCGCCCGCCTCGGCGGCGCGCAGGATGTCGACGGCGTGGTCCGACAGGCGCTGCGCCTCGGCGGCGTCGAAGGGCACCGCCTCGTGGTGCAGCGCCAGCGTGTCGCGGTTGAGCGCGGTGAGCAGCGCGACCTCCAGATCGAGGTAGGCCATGTAGAGCTGCACCTGCGCGAAGTAGATCGGCTTGGAGAGGCGCAGCCCGCGCTTGACCAGGTCGGTCCAGGACTTCTGGCCGAGCGCCTTGTGCTCCCACAGCGCGGGCCAGCGGAGGCCGACGTCAGGGCCGGTGACGATCACGCCGTCGGCGTGCCCCCGCAGCCGCCCGCCGGCCGCGACGAAGCCGAACTGCTCGCCGTCAGGTCCACGGTCGCGCAGGTCGAAGCCGGCGAGGCGCAGCCAGCGGATCGACAGCGCCTCGAACTGGTGCCCGGCGTCGAACACCCGCAGGATGCCCGGCTCGACGTCGCGGTCCTTCGGGGCGTGGCTGACCTCGTAGACCAGCTTGCGGGCGCAGGGCTCGCCGATGCGGCTGCCGCCGAGGTAGTCGCGCGGCCGCTGCTGCCGCTGCCGCGCCAGCAGGGCCGCGTCGAGATGCGCGTTGATGCGGGCGGTGATGACCGCGGCGTCGTCCAGTGGCGTATCGCCTCGCCCGTAGACGGCGCCGGAGCCGGAGTTCAGGTCGAGCAGCACCGGCCCTCCTAGAACGGCAAAGGGTCGTCGAGCGGATCGCGCTCGGCGGCCTGGCGCCGCATCGATGCCTGGAAGCCGTCGACGCAGGCCTCGATGATGCGGTCGATCTCCGCCGCGCTGCGGTCGTGGAACGGCGCCATGAGGTTCAGCTCGATCAGCACCTCGGCGAGCGGACGCCGCGCCTCCTTGATCGCGCGCTCCTCCATCGGGGTCTTGTCGATCACGCCGCCTCTCCGCCGTGCCAGCGCACTGCCAGCGTCGCAGCAGCGCATCGAGCAAAAGGACAGCCTCGGGTGGACACCGAGCCGAAGCTCATGGACGTAGCCGAAGCCTTTCGCCTCGCGGCCGCAGAGCGCGCAGGTGAGCCGCCGGATCTGGTCGGCCGGCGTGCAGCCCGGCAGCGGCGCGGGTCTGTCTGCTGGAGGACGGGGCTCCCGCGGCCGCGCCCAGCGTCGTCGCGCCACGCCGCCATCAGCCGTTCAGCCAGGCCGGACCGTTGGCGAGCGGCGCCGGCGCGGGCGGCGGCGCGGGCTGGGCGGGCGGCATGGCGGCAGGCGTGGCCCACGCCGGGGCGGTCGCCACCGGCGCCCGGGGCGCGCCCGCGTTGGCCCAGGCGGGCGCCGCCGCCGCGGGGGGCGCGGAGGCCGGACGCGGCGCGCGCTGGCTCGGGGCCGGTGGCAGCGCCTCGCCCGCCATGATGCGCGCGTATTCCGGCTCCCCCGGCAGCACCACGCGGTCGAGGCGGTTGTTGTCGCCGTAGCGGGAGTCGCTCGCCGGCTCGATCCGCAGCTTGGCGGCGAAGGTGATGCCGTGGAGGTCGGCGAGGCCGCGCAGGATGCGCCTGGCCTTGGCCGCCTCGCTCATGTCCTTGGGATCGAGGCCGCAGGCGCTGTCGATCATCGCCCGGAACATCCCCTTGGAGATCTTCCAGCCGATGGACACACCCTGCTCGTCCACCTTGCCGCCGGCGACGGTGAAGCTCTGCCAGAACTTCCGCCGCGCATGCGGCCCTGCCACCACGGTGAACTCGCAGTCGAGCAGGCGCACGTCGCTGCCGGGCGTCTTGGCGGCCTTGAGCAGGCCGCGATCCACCTCGCCGGCGCCGTCGATCCCGCCCCTGCGGATCTCCATCCGCACCTTCACGAAGCTGCCGTCCGGGATGAGGTCGGTGCCGCGCGGCAGCTCGGCGTCGTTCATGTCGAAGGTCATGCGTCAGCTCCTGGGCGCGAGGT
>NZ_AUDH01000060.1 GCF_000425365.1 Rubritepida flocculans DSM 14296
CCCGCTACGACCAGACCGCCGACAGCTTCCTCGGCTTCGCCACACTGTCCTCAATCCGACTGTGGATCAGGTTTGTCCACGCGGCCTAGGACTATCTGGCGGGTGAAGTGGCTGAAGTGCTTCTCAAAGAAGCTCGCGCGAGCCCACTTCTTGTATGCCTCGAACCGATCGCGAAGCTGCGCTCCAAGTGTGCCGCGCACTGGCGAGGGGGCGCCGGTCCACGGGAAGAAGTGCATGAGCGGGATCTCACCGTCCGGCCCCGGCATTAGGAAGCGGCCAGGCTGGAGCCATCGCAAGCCTGCTTCTTGCCGACTGCGTAGCAGCGCATCCTTGTAGAGCCGGAAGCCGTGGAGCGCCGTCTTCTCCGAGGCGGGCGCAGCAGCTTGCAGTGTCCGCAGGAACGCCAGGAATTCCGCCGCAAAGCTTGAGCGTGGCTTCTGCGACAAGTCGGCCAGCGCTTCTGCCGACCATGTCTCGTATGACTGCTCCAGAAGCGGCAAATCCATGAGCCATTCGCCAGGGTAGTCTAGCAGCTCCAGCCGGAGCACTCGGTCCCCCGCGAACTGACCGAGCCTGGACGAACGACGCAACTTCAGTCGAAGCGTGATCATGGCGGGTCGGTCGGTAACCGGCGGCCAAGTCGCCGCCGCGCCTCTCGCGAGCTGATCCCGCAGGCCCTCATAGTCAAAGAGTGGGAAGTCCTGCGTCCCTGAATTCTCTATCTCAACATCCAGCAGGCGGGACCCTTCACCACCCTTATCCTCAAGCAACTCCGCCAGCTTCGGGAGTGTGTGCCGACGTGTCCCGGCGACGCCGTGGCCCAGCGCCAGCAGATTGCTGATCATTGACACGAGGAACACGGTCTTTCCGGCTCTGCTGAGCCCAGTAACCGCGATGCGCTGCGTCCGCACATTCATGGCGGCATTTGCCGCGTCACGGGTCGCGTGGAGCCCGTCGCGGAGCGTGATGCCAAAGGTGGTCATGCGCCGGATATCCGCATCGCTTCGTGCCTGTCGTCATCGATGATCTTCATCGTCACCCTGCCTGACTTCAGCCTGCGATCGGCAGCTCCCGTGTTTCGGTTCTGCCAGTCCAGCTCACTGCGCAGCCTCCTTCAGCTCTGCCTCCATCAGGGCACTGAGCCGAGCCAGAGCGTCTGCGACGATCCGCCCCTGTGCCTCGATGCTGGCGATGATCTGCTGCGGCGTGCGCTCGTCGGTTACGGTAACCGCGTTCGGGTTCACGGCCTTCAGGTCGAACACCGCCGCATCGATGGCTGCCGCTTGAGCCTCGAGTTCGCGGGCCTCCTTCTCCTTCTCGCGGATCTTGGTGCCGACGGCGGTAATCTCGCCATCGTCAGCCCTGCTTCTGCGTAGATCCTTCAGCTGCTCCTTCAGGTCGACGACATCGGCCTTCAGCGCGGCTACTTGGTCGACCAGCGGCTGCATCTCCTCGCGCGCCTTGGCGCGCCGCGCCGCAAAGTCCACGGTCCATGAGTAGCGGCTCTCGGCGGCGGCCGTACCCCGCGCCGCAAGCTGTACCGCATAGCTCGGGAAGGGCTGGCCTTCGTTGGCCTCGTCCGCCCGCCAGTCGGCCACCAGATTCGCGGGCAGCTTGGCATCCGGCAGCGCGGAGCCATCGGGCGCAAAGCCGAAATGCGCCAGCGTCAGTGGCGTCTTCTTGCCGACCTTCACGTGCGAAAGATCATAGTACCAAACGCGCTCCGTCTTTCGGCCCTTGGTGAAGAACAGCAGGTTCGTCTTCACGCCGGCGCCCGCGGTGGAGAACACGCCGCCCGGAAGGCTGATGATGGCCCAAAGATCGCATTCGTCCACGAGCTTGCGCTTCGTCTCTACGAAGGCGCTCTCGTTAGTGCGGAAGAGCAGGCCTTCATCCAACACGATGGCGCAGGTTCCGTCAGGTGCGAGCTCGCCCAGGATGTCCTGCACGAACAGCACCTGGGTGGAACTCGTCTCGAAGGGGAAGTTCTTCTGCGCGTCCTTTCCCTCTTTGCCGCCGAAGGGCGGGTTGGTCAGGATCACGTCGAACTGCTTGGGCGCCGTATCGAACAGCGCGGGATAGGTGGCCCGGCGCGTAAGCGCGTTGCCGTGCCAGAGGTTTGGCTGGTCGATGCCGTGCAGGACGAGGTTCGCGAGCGCAATCGGGAAGACGAGGTTCTCCTTCTCGCGGCCGAAGAATGTCTCCTGCTTGAGCTTGTCGATGTCGGTGCTGCGGGCTGCGGAGCCAAGCTTGCGCGCGATATGCTCGTAGGCGATCGCCAGGAAGCCGCCGGTGCCGCAGCACGGGTCGTAGACCGTCTTACCGAGGGATGGATCAACGGTATGCACCATCGCGCGGATCACCTCGCGCGGGGTGAAGAACTGGCCGCCGTCAGAATTCTTCTCGCCCATCTTCAGGAGCAGGTCTTCGTACACCTGAGACAGGGTGAAGAAGTGCCGGTCATCAATGTGATCGATGCTGATCTCGTGCACCTTGTCGAGGATGTCGCGCAGATTAGCTTCCGAATCGACGCGGACGCGCTCCACGGCCGTCATGATGCGGCCGATGATGCGCTGCTTCGGCGTGGCGCCAGGAAGCGGGAGGTTGGTGCGCGGGTCCACATCCAGGCTGTGCAGATGCGGCAGCAGGTCCTTGTTGATGAAGTCGAAGAGCTTGCTGTCGCCGGCGGCGAAGAGTTCCTGACGCTTCCAGCCTAGCGGCTTCCCTTCTGGCGTCTTGGGGTGGTCGGGCTTCTCTGAATGTGGGGCGGCCCAATCCTGCCAGCGATAGGGGCTGCGGAGCGCGGGGGTGAACGGCGCGCCAACCGCCTCTGCCTTCTCCTGATCGCGCGTCTCCTGCGCGTCGAGGATACGAAGGAACAGGATCCAGGTCAGCTCCGGCACGTATTGCAGCGCGCTCGCGCAGTTGGAGCGGCGCATCACGTCGCAAATGCTCTTCACGAATGCGGACAGCGACTGGCTGGAGGCGATCGCCTTCGGCTTCTTATCGGCTTTCTTCGGACGGGCCATGCTCAGTTCTCGAAGGCTTGGGCGAGGAGGCGTTGAGGCAGCGCGGCCAGCTCCGCGTGTTGTGCGTTCAGGGCGGCGCGGAGGCTCGCAGCTTCGGCCAGTCTAGGCTTGAGCGCGCGGACTATCTGACGCTGGATCTCTGGTTCAGGCGCACAGACGTGAAAGGATTCCAGCGTCGGCATGTAAATGGTCTTGTGTGTCGCTCCGGTCGCCAGCTCGCGAAGTGCTTGGCGCGATCGGATCAGCGCATGCATAAGGAACTCGGGATCAAGCTCCTCGCCGCAGACCCAGTTAGCGAAGTCCTGACTGGTGGCCATTGGCCGCGCCATGATGGCGACGAAACCCACCGAGGCCGTGCGCGAGTAGCACACCGTGCCCCGTGGCAGGATGCGCGCAGCGGAGTTGGCAATCCCAGCGGCGTTAGTGCGGAGCTGCGTGCTCTCGACCCACTGCCCGTCCAGAGCGCGAATCTCAGTGAGGGAGATCCAGGAGACGTCACCACCCCACCAGTCTGGCCGCGAACGGCTGGGTGTGTGGCCGCTTTCAAGGCGCGCAACGTCCGTCAGCTTGTGCCAGGACCAACCAGGTGGCGGCACCTCGAACGTGGGCGGTACCGTAATCGGGATGGCGCCTCGAAAGGCATCCCGATAAATCGAATTCAGTAGAGCAGCCGCCTCGGCCTGCTGACCCTTAGAGCCATTTCACATCGACCGGAATCGCGATCGGGGATTCCGGCACGGCGCTGATGTGTGATTCATCGGTCTCCGGAGCTGAAACCGGAGGC
>NZ_AUDH01000061.1 GCF_000425365.1 Rubritepida flocculans DSM 14296
AGGAAGGCGTCGGTGAAGCGGGTGGAGTTGCGGGCGCGGGCGGCGTTCAGGGTCTGCCAGGCGATCAGCATCGCCATGACCGTGGTCTTGCCGGCGCCGGTCGCGAGCTTGAAGGCGATGCGCAGCAGGTCGGGGTTGGCCTCAGCGCTGAGGGCGCGCAGCCGGTCAAGCTCCTGCTTCGGGGCGACCTCGGTGAGCCAAATGGCGGTTTCGACCGCCTCGACCTGGCAGAAGAAGAGGCGGCGCTGCCGGGTGGGGTCGCGCCAGTGCTGCAGCAGCCGGGCGGTGACCGGGGTGACGGTGGCGCGGAGGCCGGCGTCGCCGAGGGAGCGCCAGGCGGCCACCTTCGAGCGGATCTCGTTGATGTAATCGTTCGGCTTGCGCTGGCCGAAGTTGTCCTCGAGGTCGAGGCTGCCCTGCGCCTTCAGCTTGTGCTTAGGCGGGGGGACCGGGACGACGAACTCGCTCCGGCGCCGGCCTTCCGCCGGGAAGCCGGTGGGGATGCCATTCTCGTCGAGCACCCAATGGCGGGTCGGCTCGGCGAAGGGGCTGTTGAGGATGGGGTTGTCGATGACTGTCGTGGGCACATTACGATAATGCCACGCTCTGCGCCCCCGAACAGGGGGGAGGCGGTCATCGCGCCGGATCCCCAGCCTGGTTCCCATGCGCCGAAGATCTGCGGCTGTTCTTCTTCTGTCCTCCCGCGCCGCCCGGAAGGCCGAGTCGCTGCTCGGCCCAGACGGCGGAGAAGGGTGCCATCAGGGTCGGCAGGCTGAGATCAGGAGGCTGCCGCCCATCCAGGATCGCCTCAATGAGGTCCGGTGCAAGGAGCGTCAGTTGGAGGAGTCGGCCGAGATAGCCGCGGTCGATTCGTTCGGCGGCGGCCAGCTCGCCGAGGGAGGCGTAGCGACCGCTCTCCAGCAGCCGCTTCCACCGATGCGCCCGCGCGAGCGCCTTGACTAGGGCCGGGTCAGCCCGGGTTCGCGCCGGCTCGGCGCCGGAGGCATTGCCGTCTGGCGCGACCACCAGCTTCCGCCCACCGCGGCGGCGAATCCTCAGCGGGATGCGGACCGTGATGCTGGTGGCCGTCATCATGCCACCCTCCGGGTCTCGGCACCAATGCCGGCGAGATCCCGCACCAGACCGGCGAGCCCGGCCAGCCGTAGCCGGATATCGGCGCCGGAGGGGCTGACCTCGACCCGCTCGACCAGCAGCCGGACGATCCGGGCCTGCTCCGCCGGGAACAGCTCGTCCCACAGCGGGTCCAGCCGTTCCAGGATGGCCAGGGTTTCGGCCTCGGTCAGGTCCTGCACCTCGGCCCGCGCCGCGAGCCAGGTGCCCACCACCACCTCCGGCTGGCGCAGCAGCGCGCGGACCTGGTCCACCACCGCCGCCTCGATCTCGGCCGCGGGCAGCCGCCGGACCGGGCAGTCCTCCGGTCCCCCCTTCAGCACGGCCTGGCTGACGTAGTAGCGGTAGAGCCGCCCCCGCCGCCGCGTGTGGGTGGGCGACATTGCGCGGCCATCCGGCCCGAAGATCAGGCCCTGCAGCAGGGCCGGGGTCTGCCGGCGGTTCTGGTTGGCGCGCACCCGCGGGCTCTCCTGCAGGATGGCATGGACCCGGTCCCACAACTCCCGCGCCACGATCGCCCGGTGTTCGCCGGGGTAGACCTTGCCCTTGTGCGCCACCTCGCCGAGGTAGGTCCGGTTGCTCAGCAGCCGGTAGAGCGCCCCCTTGTCGAAGGGCCGGCCGGTCTTGGTCAGCACGCCCTCGGCGCGCAGCCGCCGGACGGCCTCCACGCCGGAGCCGGTTTCCGCGAAGAGTTCGAACGCCCGCCGCGCCCGCACGGCCTCTTCCTCGTTCACCACCAGCCTGCGGTCGCGCACCTCGTAGCCGAGCGGGACCGGGCCGCCCATCCACATGCCGCGCGCCTTCGAGGCGGCGATCTTGTCGCGCACCCGCTCGCCGATCACCTCGCGCTCGAACTGGGCGAAGCTGAGCAGGATGTTGAGCGTCAGGCGGCCCATGCTGGTCGTGGTGTTGAAGGACTGCGTCACCGAGACGAAGGTGACCTTGTGCGCATCGAACACCTCCACCAGCTTGGCGAAGTGCATAAGCGAGCGGCTGAGGCGGTCGATCTTGTAGACCACCACCACGTCGACCCGGTCGGCCTCGATATCGCGCAGCAGGCGCTGCAGGGCCGGGCGCTCGAGGGTACCGCCGGAGACACCGCCATCATCGTAGTGGTCCGGCACCAGCACCCAGCCCTCGGCGCGCTGGCTGGCGATGAAGGCCTCGCAGGCATCGCGCTGGGCGTCGAGGCTGTTGAACTCCTTCTCCAGCCCCTCCTCGGTCGACTTCCGGGTGTAGACGGCGCAGCGGAGCTTCCGCACCGCGGCCGGCATGGCGGCCTCGGCCGCGGCAGGCGTCCTGCGTCTCATGCCTGCCCTCGCTGGTTCTTCAAGCCAAAGAAGGACCAGCCGTTCCAGCGGGTACCAGTGATGTGCCGAGCGATGGCGGAGAGGGAGCGGTAGGGGCGGCCCTCGTACTCGAAGCCGTCCGGCAGCACGGTGACGGCGTGCTGGACGCCCTGGTACTCCCGGACCAGCCGAGTGCCGGCGATTGGCCGATCTTCGCCAGCGCGGATCCGGCGGAGGACGACGTTGCCGCCGTCGAGTTGCTCGCCCAGGGCCTCGAGCCTGGCGACCGTCTCCGGCTTCAGGCCTCCGTAGGCCAGCTCCTGGATGCGGTAGGCGAGCCGGCTCTCCAGGAACTTCCGATTGTAGGGCGGCGGCTCGGTGCCGCAGAGCTCGCGCCACTGCCGCTTCAGCTCGGCGATGTCGGCGGTCTTCAGGGCCGCCAGCCGGGGCAGCACGCTGGCCGGCGGGATGCTGGCGACCACCGCGGCCGACGCCGCAGCGGCCTGCACATTATAATTGGAGCGCATTGTCATGCCTGTCTCCGACGAGTCGGGTTGGCATGACGGCGCTGCCGGGGCGCGGAGTGTAGGCGAACCTCTCCCGGGTCCCGAGCGTCAGCGGCGTCGCGCGCGAGATCCTCGGCGGCGCGGCTGCGCAGCCGCAGCAGGCCGGCCGCCAGGATGGCGCAGACCTCGCGCAGGTGGGGCGGGAGGTGCGGGTTGATCGGCGATGCGGTGCTCACACCAGGGAGCTACCCGCGCCATCCCCGATCCGTCCCGC
>NZ_AUDH01000062.1 GCF_000425365.1 Rubritepida flocculans DSM 14296
ACTACGAGAGGCGCCTCGACGTGTCCGAAGCCATGATCCACGTCGCCATGGGCGCCCTCCTGCTCCGCCGCGTCGCACATCGGTAATTCTCAAACGGACTCTCAGCGGAGTTCGAGATCGTCGGCGATGGCTTCGATCAGCTCCACGTCGCCACCTGCCGGGAACACCCTTGCCCCAATGGCCGGATGAGCACCGCTGACCAGCAGATGCATGCCGAACTCGGAGAGGCGTAGAGCGAACGGATGTGGGCGATCGAAATGCTGGCGCTAGTTAGGTACGCGCGTAGCGATCGGTCGCGTGGGATCTCCTAGTGGCGTTAAGGTCGCATTGTCAGAACG
The DNA here is from genome assembly GCF_000425365.1 of Rubritepida flocculans DSM 14296. Classification (GTDB taxonomy): domain Bacteria; phylum Pseudomonadota; class Alphaproteobacteria; order Acetobacterales; family Acetobacteraceae; genus Roseococcus; species Roseococcus flocculans. The sequence continues at coordinate 339 of NZ_AUDH01000062.1, forward strand.
ACGCGCCCGATAGCCTGGCGCGAGGCAAGCAGGTCGAGCGCCTCGGCGAAGCGCGCCATCGGTACGCTGTGCGAGATGTGCGGACGCAGCCTGCCTTGCGCGGCATGGCCGTACATCCAGCGTTCATAGGCCTCTCCGACGGCAGGATCGCGCTCGGCGTGGGTCAGGGCCTGGACACCAACGACACTGATGCATTTCAGCAGCGGCTGGTTGCCTGGAATCTGCTGGATTCGGCCGCCGGCGAAGCCGACGACGAGGATGCGTCCGCCGAAGGTCATGCAGCGCAACGAGGCATCGAAGGTGTCACCTCCTAGCGGGTCGAAGACGACATCCGCGCCGCGGCCGTTGGTGATCTCGTGCACCCTCTGGCGGAAATTCTCCCGACGGTGATCGATTGTATGGTCGGCACCCTTGGCCCTCGCGATGGCGAGCTTGTCCGCGCTGCCGGCGACGGCAATGACCGTCGCACCCAGGAGCTTTCCGACCTCGACAGCAGCTAAGCCAACGCCGCCGCCGGCGCCGTGGACGAGAAGCGTTTCGCCCGGCATGAGCTGGCCGCGCTGCAGCAGCGCATTGGTCGCGGTCGCGGTCGCGACATGGAAGCAGGCCGCCTCGGCAAAGGTAAAGGGGTCGGGCATCAGCCGCACTGCATGCTCAGGCGCAACGATCTCCTCAGCAAAGGCGCCGTAACTAAGAGTGAGCAGGACACGGTCGCCCACGCGACACCGTGTCACGCTACTCCCAACCGCGTCCACCACGCCCGCGGCTTCCCGTCCGAGCGCGAATGGCAAGGGCGGCTTGAACTGGTAACGACCAGCAGCCATGAGCAGATCCGGGAAGTTCAGGCCGGCGGCATGGATCCGTACGCGGACTTCGTTCGGCCCCGGCGGGCCAGCGGGCGGAATCTCCTCCAGGTGCAGCGCGGCTGGTCCTTCCAAGACACGACAAAGGACGGCTCGTGGCATGGCATCACTCCAAACGTATGCCGGCGGCGCGAATTACAGCTCCCCATTTCTCGGCTTCGCTTTCCAGGAAGTCCCGATACGCGGCGGTCGGCATTGCCATCGTGACGGTGCTGCTCTGTGCAAGACGCTCGACCACGGTAGGCTCTGCCAGGATGTCAAGCATCTCCGACGAGAATCGACGGATGATCGCGTCCGGCGTTCCGGCGGGCGCCATCACGCCCTGCCATGACTCGGCGGTGAAGCCGGGTGCGATCGCCTCGGCGATGGTTGGTACGTCGGGCAAGCTCGCCACACGCTGGGCAGAGGCGATGCCGAGGGCGCGGACAGTTCCGTTCCGCACGAAGGGGATCGCTGTGTTCGTGGTGTCCATGTAGAATTGTACGACGCCGCGGACGAGGTCGGTCAAGGCCGGTGCCCCGCCCGAGTAGGGCACATGCGTGGCGTGCCCCCGCAGTTCCAGCAACAGTCGCGCCGATGCCAGATGCGTGGTGTTGCCGATCCCGGCCGAGGCATAGGAGAGGCCCGAGTTCGGGCGGCGCACTAGGGCCGCGAATTCAGCTAGGCTCTGTGCCGGCAGCGACGGATGCACGAGCAGGATCAGCGGCACCCTCGCCACTCCGACCACCGGTGTCAAATCGCGCCGCCAGTCATAGGCCATGTTGGATGTCAGCGCGGGCGAGGTGACGATGAAGGACGTATTGTAGAGTAGCGTATAGCCATCGGGCGCTGCGCGGGCGACGACGAGCGCGCCGATGTTGCCCTGGCCACCGGGCCGATTCTCAATCAGCACGCTGACGCCTAGCTTCTCGCTCAGCCGCTGTGCGAGGAACCGTGCAGTGATATCGGTCCCTCCACCGGCCGAGAAGGGCATAACGATGCGGATGGGCCGTGTCGGCCAAGGGGTATCCTGCGCCTGCGACGCGGCGAAGGGGGCCGTCAGGAGAGCGAGGATCGCTAGGACAATGTAGGCGGAGTGACGCATGTGTGATCCTTCCTCCGGGACACTCACTGACTATCGTCGCCGTCTTGTCGCGGAAAGGATGCAGGCTGAAAAAGCACATATGTGGCGGAGAACGATGTTCTCAGAGTCTTGTGTGGACGGCCCCTTCGACGCAAGGGCGATTTGACGATCGGCGCCGCGGTCGGGTGCGGTCATGTGTCCGGCCTGTCTGCGCG
>NZ_AUDH01000063.1 GCF_000425365.1 Rubritepida flocculans DSM 14296
AGGAAGGCGTCGGTGAAGCGGGTGGAGTTGCGGGCGCGGGCGGCGTTCAGGGTCTGCCAGGCGATCAGCATCGCCATGACCGTGGTCTTGCCGGCACCTGTGGCCAGCTTGAAGGCGATGCGGAGCAGGTCCGGATTGGCCTCGGCGCTGAGGGCGCGCAGGCGGTCGAGTTCCTGCCTGGGCGCGACCTCGGTCAGCCAGATGGCGGTCTCGGCCGCCTCGATCTGGCAGAAGAAGAGGCGCTTCTGCCGGGCGGGGTCGCGCCAGTGCTGCAGAAGCCGGGCGGTGACCGGGGTGACGGTGGTCCGCAGACCCGCCGCCCCGAGGGAACGCCAGGCGGCGACCTTCGAGCGGATCTCGTTGATGTAGTCGTTCGGCTTGCGCTGGCCGAAATTGTCCTCAAGGTCGAGGCTGCCCTGCGTCTTCAGCCTGTGCTTGGGCGGGGGGACCGGGACGACGAACTCGCTCCGGCGGCGACCTTCCGCCGGGAAGCCGGTGGGGATGCCGTTCTCGTCGAGCACCCAGTGTCGGAGCGGCTCGGCGAAGGGGCTGTTGAGGATGGGGTTGTCGATGACGGCGGGTGGCACATTACGATTGTGCCAGGATCGCCGGCGGGTTGCACTATGGGTCGAGCGCCGGGGCATCAATCCCGGCAGAGCGATCGGCGCTGTTCTTCCCAGGCGGGGGGAAGTCCCGCGAGGACTTCCGGGCGGCCAAGCCCCGGTGTGGCGCCTCGCCCATCAAGCATCGCGTCGACCAGGTCCGGCGCAAGTAGCGTCAGATTGAGCAGCCGGCCGACATAGGACCGATCGACCCCCTCCGCCGCGGCGAGTTCGCGGATCGACGCGTATCGCCCCTCCTCCAGCATCCGCCGCCACCGGAACGCCCGCGCCAGCGCCTTCACGAGCGCCGGGTCGCCGCGCGTCTCGACCGCCCCGGCCCCATCGCTGCCGGCCTGCACCGGCTCCCCATCCGGCCCGATGATCTGCTTCCGCCCGCCGCGGCGCCGGATGGTCATCGGCACCACCACCGTCACGCTCGTCATGCCGCCATGCGCTCCCGCGGCTGCTTCGCCGCCATGTCCCGGGCGAGCCCGGCGAGCCCCTCCAGGTTCAGCCTGATCTCCGCCCCGGCGTCCGTGACCGTGACCCGCTCGACCAGCAGCCGCACGACCCGTTCCTGCTCGCCGGGGAACAGCTCGTCCCAGAGCGGATCGAGCCGCCCGAGCGCCTCGCGCACCTCCGCCTCGGTGAGGTCCGGTGCCTCCGCCCGCGCCGCCCGCCAGGTGCCGACGACGACCTCCGGCTGGCGCAGCAGCGCGCGGACCTGCGCCATCACCAGCGCCTCGATCTCCCCGGCCGGCAGGCGCCGGTGCGGCGCGTCGTTGGGGCCGCCCTGCAGCACGGCCTGGCTGACGTAGTAGCGGTAGAGCCGCCCCTTCTTGCGGGTGTGGGTCGGCGACATCGCCCGCCCGTCCGGCCCGAACAGCAGGCCCCGCAGCAGCGCCGGCGCCTGCTGGCGGGACTTCGCGGCGCGGGCGCGCGGGCTCTCGGCCAGGATGGCGTGCACCCGATCCCACAGATCCCGGGGGATGATCGCCTCGTGCTCGCCGGGATAGGATTGCCCCTTGTGCACCGCCTCCCCGATGTAGGTGCGGTTGATCAGCAGCTTGTAGACCGCGCCCTTGTCGAAGGGCCGGCCGGTCTTGGTGACGAGGCCCTCCGCCCGCAGGAGGGGCAGCAGCCGGGTGGCGGAGCCGAGCTCCGCGAAGCCCTCGAACACCCGCCGCACCGTCGCCGCACCTGCCTCGTCCACAACCAGCTTGCGGTTCTCGACCCGGTAGCCGAGCGGCACGGGGCCGCCCATCCACATCCCCCGCGCGCGCGAGGCGGCGATCTTGTCCCGCACCCGCTCGCCGATCACCTCGCGCTCGAACTGCGCGAAGGAGAGCAGGATGTTCAGCGTCAGCCGTCCCATGCTGGTCGTGGTATTGAAGGACTGCGTGACCGAGACGAAGGTCACGTCGTGCTGGTCGAAGGTCTGCACCAGCCTGGCGAAGTCCATCAGCGAGCGCGAGAGGCGGTCGATCTTGTAGACCACCACCACGTCCACGAGGCCGGCCTCAATGTCGGCGAGCAGGCGCTGCAGCGCGGGGCGATCGAGGGTGCCGCCCGAGACGCCGCCGTCGTCGTAGCGGTCGTGCACCAGCACCCAGCCCTCGGACCGCTGCGAGGCGATGAAGGCCTCGCAGGCCTCGCGCTGGGCATCGAGGGAGTTGAACGCCTGCTCCAGCCCCTCCTCGGTGGACTTCCGGGTGTAGACGGCGCAGCGGAGCTTCCGGACCTTCGCCGGCAGGGCGGC
>NZ_AUDH01000064.1 GCF_000425365.1 Rubritepida flocculans DSM 14296
AAGCTCGGCCATCCGGCCTCGGGTCTCTCGGGTCCACATCCCGAGCTTGAATCACCCTCGGTCGCGCCGCGCCAAGCCTTTCTCAAACGGTCACTCAGCCGCCCAGTCGGTACCGAAGTGCACCACATAGGTCCTACTGCGAGCGGTCGCGAACCAGCTGCTCGCGCGGCGCTTGGCCATTCGCATTGAGCATGCTGGTGTAACCATTGTGACGCATCCGGACCCGCAAAGCGCGCCAGCGTCGCCTCTTTCTGCATGAGGTTGGCAGTCTCGCTGACACGGGTGCGATCCTCGACGACCGCATCCACGACAATGACTTGTCGAAAGCGGCTAAGATTGTTCGGCGCTCGCCCTAGGCGAGTGTCGACAAGGCTCGGAGACGCCGCTCGGGGGCGACGGACTGGAACCGGCCGGTCGCGCTGGGGGACGTCGTAGTGGTGCGCGAAGTGCGGCTGCGAGCAGGTGCGCAGCGTAATGCATCTATCATGCTCGTTGATTGATATCGTGAAAGGTGGAGAGCCGGCCCCGAAAGCGCGCGGACCGCGGGAGACGCCGCATGAGGGGAGGACCCAATCGCGGTGGTGGTGATGCGGCGGTTGGCATCGTCCCAGAACACCCGCGCGCCCTGGGTGATGGCGAGCGCGGGCTCCTTCGGCAGCTCGAACTCGCCGCGGGTCTCGCACTCGACGGTAGCGTTCTGGGCGGCGTCGGAGGCCGCCACCCCGAAGAAGGCGCCGACCAGCAGGCCCTGGCCGGCGAGGATGCCGCCCGTGTAGGGCACCACCATCGGGATGGAGCGGGCGTCGGGACGGAGGCAGTTGCGCATGGGGAGGTCTCCCAGGATGGTAGAGAGGGATGGGACTTGGTCCGAGGTCTGCTCGGACTGGTGGATAGGACCTTCGCGGAGACGAGATGCGGATGGCGCGGGAGCAACCAGGCGAGGCAAGACCTTCCGCCGGCATGGCCCGCGCCCTTGGTCGGGCCATCGGCGCTGCCCTGCTTGCGCTCGGCGGCTTCGGCGCGACGCTCGCTGCGGCTGCCTGCTGCGCGCTGCCCATGGCGTTCGCCACCCTCGGCATCGCCGGCGGCATCTGGATGCTGGATATTGCTGTCGTCGCCGGCCCGTGGCAGCGCGAGTTGCTGTGGGGCGGCGCGGCGGCGCTGGTGCTCGCCCTTCTGGTGACCGGACCGCGGGGCGCGCCGGGCTGCGATCAGGGCCTCTGCACGAGGGTCGGGTTCCGGCTGCCGCTGATCGGCCTGGTCATGCTCGGCGGCGGGCTGGCCGGGCTCACTCTGGCGGCGGGATGAGGCGGATGGCGGTGCCCCTGATCTCGACGATCACCTGCCCGCACTGCGGGCATGTGCAGCAGGAGACGATGCCGACCAACGCCTGCCAGTGGTTCTACGATTGCAAGGGCTGCGGCGCCGTGCTCCGCCCGAAGCCTGGCGACTGCTGCGTCTATTGCTCCTACGGCGACGTGCCCTGTCCGCCCATTCAGGAGGCCCGCGCCGAGGGCCGCAGCGGATCCTGCTGCGGCACCTCCTGACGAGGGCTTCGCGTGATCAGGTCCCCGGGTTGAACCAGGCGCCGCGCCAGTCGATGGCGCCGACGCCGAAATCGAAGATCACGCTGACCTCGACGCCGTCCGCGCCCTGGACGGGCCCGGTGGTGACCTGCGGCCCCTCGGCGCCGTTGAGGTAGCCGTAGACGTAGACCGGCGCCGCGACCGGGTCGGAGAAGAGATACCAGCGGTTGGCCGGGATCAGCGGCTCGACCACCGGCTGCACGAAGCCGGCGAAGACATTCGCGTTGCTGGTCTGCGTCGCCGCCACCGGCACCGTCGCCTGCCGCGCCGCCAGCTCGAGGTTCGGCCCGACCAGCAGCCGCATGGTCTGGCCCGTGGAGATGGGCAGCCCGTCGAGGCTGCGCTGCCTCATGATGGCGGCGCGGCCGGCGCCGATGGTCGCGGTGTCGAGCGGCGTGCCGGTGCCGGCCTTGTTGGCGCGTGCGGCAGCGGTGGCGAACACGGGCGCGTTGCCGGTGGCGAGCGTCGGGCCGTCGCCGTTGGCGCTGTTGAGCAGGTTGTAGGCGGTGGCGTTCTCGAACTCGGCGACGCGGCGGCCGATCATGGAGGCGAAGTC
>NZ_AUDH01000065.1 GCF_000425365.1 Rubritepida flocculans DSM 14296
GCGCAGCCGCTGACCGACGTCTCGATCGGCGAGGTGCTGGAGCAGGCGCTCGGCATCGAGGCCGCGAAGTGGACGAAGGGCGACCAGATGCGCGTGGGCGCCTACCTCAAGGCGAGGAAGTGGGAGCGGTACAAGACGACCGGCTCCGCTAGGGACGGCGTCGCTCGCGAATGGCGCTACCGCCGGCCCTCCCCGTCAGAGGAGGGCGCGTGATGTCCCTCCGGTACCTCAGCGGCAGGCCGTTCTGTCCCACTGTCCCACTTCGGCGATTTCCGCCGGCGAAGTGGGACACGCGTAAGTCCAGGTTTTCCGCGGGTTTCCGGACGTCTGTCCCACTGTCCCACCTGTCCCACCTGCTCCTTAGAGCCATACGCGAAGGGTGTGATGGGTCGGGACATACATTTTCCTATACGGGTTTAGGCGGGCCGTCCTGGAGTGGGACAGGTGGGACAGGACCCCGCAAGCCTCTGAAATTTCGCATATTCTGCCGTCCCACTTCGCTGGCGGCGGTGGGACGAGGCGGGACGGGTGGGACGCCTCCGCGCTCGCGCGTCGCGTATCGGGCCACTGGGCCGCCCAGCCCGGCAACGCGCCCTCGAAGCCGGGCAGCGACGGCGAGCTCCGCCAAGAACCGCGCCGTCGCCGCCCTCACCACGACGATCCCCTCTCGGAGACCCCATGGCTCCCTCGACTCTCCCTACGCCCATCCCCGGCGCAAGCGTCCCGCAAATCTTTGCACCGCTGCCGGTGGCCCTCGCCCATCGCGCCGTCCTCGCCCTGGATCTCGGCACCACCACCGGCTGGGCGCTCCGCGGCCGCGACGGCGGCATCGCCTCCGGCACCATGACCTTCCGCCCCAGCCGCTTCGAGGGCGGCGGCATGCGCTTCCTGCGCTTCAAGGGGTGGCTGGCGGAGGTCGCGGCGCTGTCGGGCGGCCTGGCCCGCATCGCCTTCGAGGAGGTCCGGTCCCACGCCGGCACCGACGCCGCGCACCTCTACGGCGGCTTCCTCGCCCACCTCTCCGCCTGGTGCGAGGAGCGCGGCGTCGCCTACGAGGGCGTGCCCGTCGGCACCATCAAGCGCTTCGCCACGGGCAAGGGCAACGCCACCAAGGCGGCGATGGTCGCCGCGGTCCGTGCCCGCGGCTTCGCGCCGGCCGACGACAACGAGGCGGACGCCATCGCCCTGCTGCTCTGGGCCACGGACGGCCAGGGAGGCCAGGCATGAGGCTGCCCGGAGCGCCGCTGCCGCCGCGGTCGAGCCTGGATCTCGCACGCAGCCCGACCACCGTGGTGGAGCTCGACGCCCTGCGCGCCGCCGCCTGGCACCAGCACGGAGTCGCCGCCCTGTCGGTGGAGGACATCGCCGATCCCTGGCTCCGGCAGGCCGTCACCAACGAGGCGAACCGGCGCTGGGGGCGCCGGCACGGAGGCATCCAGCATGGCCGGTAAACGCAAGGCGAAGCGCGCGACCATGCGACACGAGGATCTATCCAAGCCGTCGAAGTGGCGGCTGCAGCACGGCGGCTTCGGGGAGCCGGTCCGCGAGGCCGATCCCGAGACCGGCACTCCGGTGCAGCACCGGCGGGCGGTGGACACGCTCGGCCTGATGCTGGCCAACGGCACGATTACACGGGAGATGCACGACGCGGGAGCGATCTTCCGCGGACTGTTCCGTAGCGCCGCGCTCGACAGCCTCTCCGCATCACCGCTGACCCGCCTGCCGGGCAAGGCCGCGGACAGTCTTTCGGATCGGCAAATGGTAGCCCGACGGCGGGTGGCGGACGCTCTTGATGCTCTCGGCGGGCACGACAGCGCGGCGGGCTCCTGTGCTTGGCACGTCGTCGGCCTTGAGCACTCGGTCCGCGAATGGGCGATGCGACAAGGGTGGGGCGGCCGGCTTGTGCCGGCCTCGCAGGCGCAAGGCATGCTCGTGGCGACCTTGAGCGTGCTCGCGGGCCACTTCGGGCTCACCGCGCGATCAGTCTCCCGCAACGCCGCCCTAGGCCGCGTGGACAAACCTGATCCACAGTCGGATTGAGGACAGTGTGGCGAAGCCGAGGAAGCTGTCGGCGGTCTGGTCGTAGCGGG
>NZ_AUDH01000066.1 GCF_000425365.1 Rubritepida flocculans DSM 14296
CTCTGGACCGGCAACGCGGTCGGCGCCGGCATCACGACGCGCTGGCCCGACGATGCGCACAGCCGGGCGTGGCAACGTTGGGCGGAGGGCACCGTCTGCGACGCCGAGGGGCGCCTCGATCTCTACGGCCTGCAGGCGGTGGCGATGCGGGCGGTGGTCGAGAGCGGCGAATGCTTCGTTCGCTTCCTCCTCGCACCGCCGTCGCCTGCCAACCCGATCGGCCTGCGGCTGCAGGTGCTGGAGAGCGACCACCTGGACACGGCGCGGAACGGGATGGTCGAGGGCGTGCCGACCATCCAGGGCATAGCGCTCGGCGAGGCCGGCGCGCCGATCGGCTACTGGCTGCACAGCGTGCATCCGGGCGCCGCCTGGATCCTGCCCGGGACCACCCGGCAGAGCAGCCAGCGCATCCCGGCATCAGAGGTGCTTCACGTTTATCGTAAGCGCCGCCCCGGCCAGCTGCGCGATGTCTCCTGGCTGGCGCCGGTGCTGCTGCGGCTGCGCGACCTCGGCGACTACGAGGCCGCCCTGCTGATGAAGGCCAAGATCGAGGCCTGCCTCGCCGCCGTCGTCACCGAGGAGAGTGACGAGGCGCTGACCGGCGCCGCCGCCGGCCTGCTGCGCGACGCCCAGGGCCGGGCGGTTGAGAGCTTCGAGCCGGGGATGATCCTGTATCGCCGCGGCATGGGCTCGGTGGAAGTCGTGAACCCCTCCGGGGGCGGCAGCCACGCCGCCTTCGCCCGACGCGCCCTCGAGGCCGCCGCGGTCGGCGCCGGGCTGACCTACGACCAGGTCTCGGGCGACCTCACCCAGGCGAACTACTCCAGCCTCCGCGCCGGCAAGATTGAGTTCCGCCGGCTCTGCGAGCAGGTGCAGTACGGGATGCTCATCCCGATGCTGGTGCGACCCATCGCCGAGCGCTTCCACGCGCAGGGCGCGCTGCTCGGGCTCTGGGGTGCGGAGATGCCGGACGGCGTCAGCCACGTGCCGCCGGCGCACGAGATGATCGACCCGCTCAAGGACACCACCGCCCTGATCGCCCAGGTCAGGGCCGGCTTCGTGCCGCAGCCCGAGGCGGCGGGGGCCTTCGGCTACGACTTCCGCGCCGCGGTGGAGATGATCCGCGAGGCCAACGCCCTGCTCGACGAGGCCGGCCTCGCGCTCGACACCGATCCGCGCCGGGTCGCGAAGTCCGGCGCGGCGCAGGACGCCGCGCAGATGGCCGCGGTCGAGATCGCGGCGACGGGCGCGGCGGCTCCGCTGCGGCAGCCGCCGGCGGGTCAGGCGGAGCCCGGCTGAACGTCGCCTGTCCACAGGTCATCCCGGCCTTTTCCCCAGGGATATCCACATGATCGACACCACTGAGCCAGGCGGCAGCGATGCCGCGCCGGAGCCTGCTGCTGCGCCCACCGCAGCGGACCTTCCGCTCGTGGCGCAGCGTGCCATCACCGCACCGGTCACCGTCGATCGCGCCGCGCGCACCGTCGAGGTGGTGTGGTCGACGGGTGCCCGCGCCCGCAACTTCGTCCCGGCCCTCGGCCTGATCACCGAGGAGCTGGAGATGTCGCCGAACGCGGTGCGGATGGAGGCGCTGCGCTCCGGCCGCGCCCCGGTGCTCGACACCCACCGCCGCGGCGGCGCGCGCGACGTGCTCGGCCGCGTCACCGCCGCCCGCCTCGAGCGCGGCCGCGGCTACGCCACGCTGCAGTTCAGCGCCGCCGCCGACGTCGAGCCGGTCTGGCAGCGCATCGCCGACGGCACGCTGCGGGCGGTCAGCGTCGGCTATCGCGTGCACCGCTACGAGCCGCGGCCCGATCCCGCCACCGGCGA
>NZ_AUDH01000067.1 GCF_000425365.1 Rubritepida flocculans DSM 14296
CACAACGCCGACCCGAAGCCCTTCCGCTGGACCGCGCCCGCCGACACCATCATCGGCAAGCACCAGCGCGGGAAACGTCTGCTGGAATCGCTCCATTAGGATGAACGCATTCGCGGCGAATCGGATGGCTTTGACATGTTATTTTATGAAGATGCACGGAAGGGAATGGAGTCAGACATGGCTGATGAGGCACCCAACTTCACCAGAAATCTGAACTTGAGAGATCTTCTGCGGGGCAACAACAGCGATCATATCGCGGGGCTGGAGCTCGAGGCCGCCGCCTTGCGTCGTGCTTTTACGGGTGCGGAGACCATCCGCGAGCTGTTCGGGCCGGCGCGCGCTCTCGTGGCGTACTGGGTCGCCCTTGAAGTGGCTGCCTCCCACGCCCGGGAAGAGACGATCAGCCAGAAGCAACTGGCCGCCGTCGCGCATCGGATCTGGAGTCAAGCCACCATTTCCAGGGCCATCCGCGACCTCACTCGCACCGGCTTCCTGACAACCAGGCCCAATCCCCAGGATGGGCGATCGCCGCTGCTGGAAGTGCCGAAGGATGTCCAGGACGCGTTTCGCGTGCGCGGAGAAGCGACACGACGGCTTCTGGCAGAGCACGACCGCTCCTAGCTCGCGATTCCCGATCGTCAGTCCGCGGCGGGGCGCGTCATCGCCCGCCGCGGACACCCGCAACCCGACAGGCCGGGGATATCGCGTGACGCCCGCGTGCCATCGCGCCCCCGGTGACTGTTGCCTGGATGACACGCAGCGACGAGGCGGCCAACTGATTTCATCGTGAAAATTTTTACCCGTGGACGCGAGTCGCCTCCCGCTGGTTGCATGCGCCCCGAGGGTGATCAACCGGGGGATGAGCCGCTCATGGATTCTGCCACGTCCTTGCCTGACTCCGGTCGGCGAAAATCGGGAAGTTTACGCGACGCGCGACCAGCGAATCTCTTCTCGAGGCAGGATCTTCAAGCGAAAGCCGCGCAACGCGAGGACGAAATCCTGACCCAGCTCCTGGCGATGCACCATGCGGAGCCCCTGGCCCGCAAGCTCGCCGAGGATTTGCTCCGCCTCTTCGGCACGCTCGATGGGGTGTTGCACGCGAGCCCCGCGGAGCTTCGCCTCGTTCCCGGCCTCACCGAGCGCGCCGCGCTGGTGATCAGCTATCAACGGCGGCTGGCCGATCTCCTCTCGCGCCGTCGGCGCAGCGCCCAACGCAGCTTCTCCCGCCTCTCCGCGGCCATCGCGCATTTCACGCCCTCCATGGCCGATTTGTCGGTGGAGACGGTGCGCGTGCTCTATCTCAACCCGCGCAACCAGCTCATCGCGGACGAGGAGCTGTGCCGGGGCACGGTCAACCACGTCACCCTCTATCCGCGCGAACTCGTGCGCCGCGCCCTTCTGCGCAGCGCCACGGCCGTCATCCTCGCGCACAACCATCCGAGCGGCGATCCCTCCCCCTCGGCCGACGACATCAGCATGACCGCCCAACTCGAGACCGCGCTCGCCGCCGTCGAGATCGCCCTGCACGACCATGTCATCATCGCGCGCCGCGGCGCGTTCTCCTTCCGCTCGAACGGGCTCCTGCCGAATTGTCCGACAGGCTGGGAAGGCGTCAGCCGGTGAACGGGCCCGCGGCGGGCCAGGCCTGGCCGCCGAAACCCTGATCGCGCCCGGCTATGATGCGCCAGACCACGGCGGCCGCCGGCACTCAGGCGCGAGCGCCGCCATGTGGGTGGCGCGGGGCGTCCACCGGGCCCTCCCGGGCCTTCAATGCCGCTCCCAGACGCCCTCGTGC
>NZ_AUDH01000068.1 GCF_000425365.1 Rubritepida flocculans DSM 14296
TCGCCCGCAGCCGGCCAGGCGGCAGCACGACGCGGTAGCCGAGGACGCGGGGGAAGGTGATCTCCAGCGCCTCGCGCTCCGGCAGCACGGCGTGCACGCGGGTGGTGGGCTTGGGCGGCTTGTAGTCGGCCGCCGAGTTGGCGGGAACGAAGGAGAAGGGGATGCCGAGGACGTCCGCGTACTCGGCCTCGAACATCCCGTTGCCCTGCTCGTCCTGACCGACCGGGTCGTAGGAGACGCGGCGCAGGGCCCGGCCGATCACCTGCTCGCACAGGAGCTGGGTGCCGAAGGCGCGCACGCCGAGCACATGGGTGACGGTCCGCGCGTCCCAGCCCTCGGTCAGCATGGAGACGGAGACGACGCAGCGGATCTGCTCGCCGAGGCGGCCCTGCTGGCCGACGGTGTTCATCACCTCGCGCAGCAGGTCGCTGTCGCTGAGGGATTCCGCTTCCGCGTGGCGGCCGCGGGCGCGCAGCTCGCGCTTGAAGGCCTCGATCTCCGGCGCCGCCAGCTTGCGGAAGCTCTCCGAGAGGGCCTCGCCGCTCTCCAGCTCCTCGCTGTCGATCAGGATGGTCCGGGCGCGGGCGGCCATGCGGCGCTGGCCCGGGCCGCCGTCCTCGACATTGGAGAGGAGCGGCAGCTTGCCGGGGACCAGAACCGTGCGCTCGGTGCCGTCCGGCGCCTTCTCGGTCTTCTCGTAGCCGGCGATCCAATCGAAGACGAGCTTCGAGGTCGCGGTGTTGTTGCAGACCACGATGAAGACCGGGGGCGTCGGTCCGCCCTTCGCCTGCCAGTTGGCGAAGACCTTGGCGTAATGGCCGTAGAGGGCCTGCAGGGCGCCGACGAGCTGGCTCGGCAGATCCTCGGGGTCCAGCGCCTTGGCCTGCTTGCCGCGCCCGGCCTTGGGCAGCCGGTCGCGGACGTGCTTGTAGACGTGGCGGTAGATCGGCTCGTCGGCGCCGGCCAGGTCCTGCACCGGCACGCGCGGCACCTTCACGATGCCGCACTCGATGGCGTCGATCAGGGAGAAGTCGGAGACCACCCAGGGGAAGAGCATCCCCTCCGGGTAGCCGGAGCCGCGCAGGAAGAAGGGCGTGGCCGAGAGGTCGTAGACCGTGACCGGGTGCTTCACCACGCGCTGCAGCGCCTCGATGCCGCTGATCCAGAGGCGCGCGGCGGCGTTGTTCTTCTTCGCCTCGGCCTTGCCCTCGGCGTCCAGCTTCGGCGCGCCGGGGCCATCCTCCGCCCCGACCTTCTCGCGGTAGCAGTGGTGGGCCTCGTCGTTCAGCACGATGATGCGCCGGCGCCCGAGCAGCGCGCCGCAGACGCGCTGGACCATCTGGCCCTCGGTCTCCAGCGTCTCCACCGGCCCTTCCCGGCCGCCGAGGATGGCCTTGGCCAGCTTCGGCGCTTCCAGCGTCTCCCGCCGCTGGAAGGCGTGGTAGTTGGTGATGACGATCCGGGCCCGCTGGAGGTCGTCGCGCATCTCGCGCGGCACGATGTCGTGCAGCAGGTAGGTGTTGGTCGGGTCGGAGGGCAGCAGCACGCGCAGCCGGTCGCGCACGGTGATGCCGGGGGCGACGATCAGGAAGGCGTCGGTGAAGCGGGTGGAGTTGCGGGCGCGGGCGGCGTTCAGGGTCTGCCAGGCGATCAGCATCGCCATGACCGTGGTCTTGCCGGC
>NZ_AUDH01000069.1 GCF_000425365.1 Rubritepida flocculans DSM 14296
GGGAGCATCGGCTGATGGCGCTGCGCATCGTCACCGCCGACGAGCGGCTCTCGGCCGGGGCGAACAAGACCACCATGGCCCTGTTCGGCCCGAGCGGCGTCGGCAAGACCAGCCTGCTCAAGACCCTGCCGGCCGAGGCCACGCTGTGCATCGACCTCGAGGCCGGGCTGAAGTCGGTGCAGGACTGGCGCGGCGACAGCCTCCCCATCCGCTGCTTCGAGGACGCGATCGACCTCGCCTGCCTGATCGGCGGCGTGAACCCGGCCGCCGACCCGAGCGGGTTCTTCTCCGCGGCGCACCACCAGCACGTGGTCGCCGCGCATCCCGACCTGGTCCGGCTGCTCGCCGCCAAGAGCATCGTCTTCCTCGACTCGATCACCGACCTGACGCGCCAGGCCATGGCCTGGGCGAAGACCCGGCCCGAGGCCTTCTCGGAAAAGACGGGCAAGCCCGACACCCGCGGCGCCTACGGCCTCATGGCGCGGGAGGTGATCGCCCTGCTCAAGCACCTCCAGCACGCGCCCGGCAGGACCGTGATCATGGTCGGCATCCTGGAGCGCGTCACCGACGAGTTCGGGCGGGTGTCCTGGCAGCCGCAGATGGAGGGCGGCAAGGCGGGCCGTGAACTGCCGGGCATCGTCGACCAGGTGGTCTCGATGGCGCTGTTCTCCCGTGATGCGCAGGGCGCGCTGGTGCATGACCCGGAGCGCGGCACCGAACGCCGCCTGGTCTGCCGCACGGCCAACAGCTTCGGCCTGCCGGCCAAGGACCGCTCGGGTCGCCTCGACGAGACCGAGCCGCCCGACCTCGCCGCCCTTCTCCGCAAGATCAACCTCGCGCCCAGGAGCTGACGCATGACCTTCGACATGAACGACGCCGAGCCGCCGCGCGGCACCGACCTCATCCCGGACGGCAGCTTCGTGAAGGTGCGCATGGAGATCCGCAAGGGCGGCATCGACGGCGCCGGCGAGGTGGACCGCGGGCTGCTCAAGGCCGCGAAGACCCCCGGCAGCGATGTGCGCCTGCTCGACTGCGAGTTCACGGTGGTGGCGGGGCCGCACGCCCGGCGGAAGTTCTGGCAGAGCTTCACGGTGGCCGGCGGCAAGGTGGACGAGCAGGGCGTCTCCATCGGCTGGAAGATCTCCAAGGGGATGTTCCGGGCGATGATCGACAGCGCCTGCGGCCTCGACCCCAAGGACATGAGCGAGGCGGCCAAGGCCAGGCGCATCCTGCGTGGCCTCGCCGACCTCCACGGCATCACCTTCGCGGCCAAGCTCCGCATTGAGCCGGCGAGCGACCCCCGTTACGGCGACAGCAACCGCCTCGACCGCGTCGTGCTCCCGGGCGAGCCGGAATACGCGCGCATCATGGCCGGCGAGGCGCTGCCGCCGTCGCCGTCCGCGCAGCGCGCGCCGCGCCCGGCCTCCGCGCCCGCTGCGGCGGCGGCGCCCGCCTGGGCCAACGCGGGCGCGCCCCGGGCGCCGGTGGCGACCGCCCCGGCCTGGGCCGCGCCGGCCGCCGTGCCGCCCGCCCAGCCCGCGCCGCCGCCCGCGCCGACGCCGCTCTCCAACGGTCCGGCCTGGCTGAACGGCTGATGGCGGCGTGGCGCGACGACGCTGGGGGGCGCGGCCGCGGGATCCCCGCGCCCCGGCTCCCGGCCC
>NZ_AUDH01000070.1 GCF_000425365.1 Rubritepida flocculans DSM 14296
ATCAACGCTGATCTCCATCCCAGAGATCAGCTTCGAATCACACTCCACCGCGTCGAGGGAATCCCCCTCAGGTCAGTTTGTCCACGTGGCCTAGGAAACGGGGAGAACAGACTGTAAACATTACGAATCGAGGGAACCAGCAGGTGGCCAAGAACAGCCGCATTGAGTGGACGGACCACACCTTCAATCCTTGGTGGGGTTGCGTGAAGGTGTCTCCGGCCTGCAAGCACTGCTACGCGGAAGCCTGGGCGAAGCGCGTCGGTGCCGCCGTATGGGGAGCGCGGGCGCCTCGCCGCTTCTTCGGTGAGGCGCACTGGGCCGAGCCTAGGCGTTGGAACCGGGAGGCGGAGTCCAGTGGGCGCAGGCATCGCGTGTTCTGCGCCAGCATGGCGGATGTCTTCGAGGACCGCCGCGATCTCGACCCCTGGCGGGCGAGGCTGGCAGAGCTGATCACAGAGACGCCATGGCTAGACTGGCTCTTGCTCACCAAGCGTCCGGATCGAGCGGCGGCGCTCGCACCCTGGGGCGAGCGCTGGCCACGGAACGTGTGGCTGGGAGCAACGGTAGAAACCCAGACATGGGCGGAGCGCCGGCTCCCTGAACTCGCAAAGGTCCCAGCACACGTCCGCTTTTTATCGTGCGAGCCGCTGCTCGGGCGATTGGATCTCTCGCTCTGGCTGCGGCCCTACATTCATTGGGTCATCGCGGGTGGCGAGAGCGGCGGCCACGCCCGGCCCTCCGATCCGGCGTGGTTTCGAGCACTGCGCGATCAGTGCGTCGAAGCTGGAGTGCCGTTCCACTTCAAGCAGTGGGGCAACTGGGTGCCGGCTGTAGATCGGACGGCGGCAGCGCGCATGATGGGCGGAACCCCACTCGTGCGGGTCGCAAAGAAGGCGGCGGGCCGGCACTTGGACGGCCAGATCTGGGACCAGTTCCCTGCGCCCTGACCGCCCCGGTCAGGCGCCGCGCGGATGCCTGATCATATGGTCGGCGAACTTCAGGGCTAGGTTGTAAGCGGCGGGGTTGCGGTTGGCGCAGGCGAACGCCAGGAGGTACGCCTCTGCACCGCTCCCGCCGCGGGCGAGCGACAGACCGGTCGGGTGGGTGCCGGGGCCAAAAGTCGCCTTGAGGCGTTCGATGACGAACCGTGAGACGTCCTGGAGCGTCGCCTGCCTCTCCTGCCGCAGTGTACCGAAGAGGTCTTGGGACGGTTGGGCATAAAACCTGTCGCGCCAGTCGTCTCCCCCCAGGAAATCGCTGAGCGCACGCTCCCAACCGCTCGAGATCTTGCCGTGCCGGGCAAGCAGGCGAATTAGCGCCTGACCGGTCGGCACGAGGAGCCATAAGTCGACCTTCTGGCTGGCGGCGATCTGCTCTAGCGTGGCCCACTGCACCTGCATTCCGAACGGATCGAGGAACATCACCGTGCGGTCCATGCTAGTGGAGCGATTCCAGCAGACGTTTCCCGCGCTGGTGCTTGCCGATGATGGTGTCGGCGGGCGCGGTCCAGCGGAAGGGCTTCGGGTCGGCG
>NZ_AUDH01000071.1 GCF_000425365.1 Rubritepida flocculans DSM 14296
CCGTGCCGGTGCCAGGCGGCGGCGCGCAGGGCGTCGATCTCCAGCGCGGAGGCCGGGCTGCGTGCCAGGTCCAGACACGACCGGGGCGGGCGCGGTGCACCGGCGAGCCTCATGCCCGGCCTCCCGAGGATTCGGTGGCCCAGAGCAGCAGGGCGATGGCATCGGCTTCGTTGTCGTCGGTCGGCGCGAAGCCGCGCGCCCGCATCGCGGCGACCATCGCCGCCTTGTCGGCGTTGCCGCGGCCGGTGGCGAAGCGCTTGATCGTGCCAACGGGCACGCCCTCGTAGGCGATACCCGCCTGCTCGCACCAGGCCGTCAGCGTCGCCAGGAAGCCGGCATAGACGTGCGAGCTGTCCGTGCTCACGTGCCGCCGCACCTCCTCGAAGGCGATGCGCGCCAGGCCGCCGGACAGATCGGCGACCTCGGTCAGCCAGGCGCGGAAGCGCAGGAAGCGCATGCCGCCGCCCTCGAACCGGCCGGGTCGGAAGGTCATGGTGCCGGAGGTGATGCCGCCGTCGCGGCCGCGCAGCGCCCAGCCGGTGGTGGTGCCGAGGTCGAGGGCGAGGACGGCGTGAAGCCGGAGCGCGACGGGCAACGGTGCGGTGATCTGCGGACCGCTTGCATGCGCCGCGGGCATGGGGAGAGTCGAGTGAGCCATGGGGTCTCCGAAAGGGGATGGCTGTGGTGAGGGCGGCGACGGCGCGGTTCTTGGCGGAGCTCGCCGTCGCTGCCCGGCTTCGAGAGGCTGATCGCGTGGTGGGCGGCCCGCGAGCGATCGGGCTGCGGGCCTGCCACGGGCTGGCCGTCCAAGCCGGTCCAACCCAGCCCAAGCAGGTGAGACAGGAGTTCGGTTGGCTTGTCAGCGACTTGGCGCGACCCGTCCAACCCGTCCAACCTCCCGACCGCCCCCAATACCCCGTATAGGAAAACGTATGTCCGGCCGACCTACATCCTTCGCGCATGGCTCTAAGGGAGAAGGTTGGACAGGTTGGACGAGATGGGACGAACGAGCGGAAAGCCGCAGAAGACCTGCGCTTCCGGCTGTCCAACCTGCGGCGTGCGGGTTGGACAAGGCTGGACGAGGTTGGACCGCGCGGTCGCTGCGTCATCGCCCGGGAGTTCCTGGCGCCATGTAGCGCCACTCGCGCGGCGGCGTTGTCGTCCGGTACTTCACCCACTTCCTGGCGCGGAAGAAGGCGCCGACCCGCATCTGGTCGGCGCGCGTCCACTTCGCGGCCTCGATGCCGAGCGCCTGCTCCAGCACCTCGCCGATCGAGACGTCGGTCAGCGGCTGCGC
>NZ_AUDH01000072.1 GCF_000425365.1 Rubritepida flocculans DSM 14296
GGCCAGAAGTCCTGGACCGACCTGGTCAAGCGCGGGCTGCGCCTCTCCAAGCCGATCTACTTCGCGCAGGTGCAGCTCTACATGGCCTACCTCGAGCTCGAGGTGGCGCTGCTCACGGCGCTCAACCGCGACACGCTGGCGCTGCACCACGAGGCGGTGCCCTTCGACGCGGCGGAGGCGCAGCGCCTGTCGGACCACGCCGTCGACATCCTGCGCGCCGCCGAGGCGGGCGAGCTGCCGCCGCGCATCGCCCAGGCATCCGACTTCCACCTCTGCCGCTCCTGTCCCTACGCGACCCGCTGCTGGGAGGCACACGCTTGAACAGCGAACCCGACTCCGCCCCCGAGGCGGTCGACGAGACCTGGCGCGTGGTGCCGGGCTATCCGGCCTACGAGGTGAGCGACCACGGCCGTGTGAGGCGGCGCTGCTCCGTCCGTGGCTGGGCGGCGGGGCACATGCTCCGGCCCGCGTCGATGCCGAGCGGCCATCTTTACGTCGTCCTGACCGACCCCTCGGGCGCGAGCCGCAAGCAGTTCGTGCACCGCCTCGTCGCGCTCGCCTTCCTCGGGCCACCGCCCTTCGCCAAGGCGCTCGTGCTCCACCACGACGACGTCCCGACCAACAACACGCCGGGCAACCTCTATTGGGGCTCGCACCGCGAGAACGTCGTCGACGCGCGGCTGAACCGGCGCCGCCGGGCCGCACAGCCCCGTCGGCGCGGCGCACAGCCGGGCGAAACGAACTCCTCGGCCGTGCTCACCGAGGAGCAGGTGCGGCGCATCCGCGGGATGCTCGGGATCGGCCTTTGCGGCGCCTGCATCGCCCGGCTGCACGGCGTGCGGAAGGAGACGATCTACGCGATCGCCAAAGGGCGCAGCTGGTCGCACGTGACGGAGGAGGCCACGCCGTGGATCGGATAAGCCTCACCGGGCAGCAACGCGCGGCGGTCGCCACGATCGTCGACTGGTACCGCAACCGCAGGGCTCGCCAGCAGGTCGCGCGCGTCTGGGGCTACGCGGGCGTCGGGAAGAGCACGATCCTGCGCTACGTGATCGAGGAGCTCGGCCTCGATCCCATGGCGCGCGACGGCGACACCGCCGGTGGCGTGCTGTTCGCAGCCTTCACCGGCAAGGCCGCGCTGGTGATGACCCGCAAGGGCACGCCCGCCTCGACCATCCATTCCCTGATCTACCGCGTCTCGGAGGCGACGCCGGAGGAGATCGCCCGGGTCGAGACGGAGCTGGCCAATCTGCGGCGCACCCGCCCGCGCATGGG
>NZ_AUDH01000073.1 GCF_000425365.1 Rubritepida flocculans DSM 14296
CCGCTCGCCGAGGTGCTGATCGAGCTGAACCTCATGGCGCCCTTCCACGACCGCAGCGCGGCCGAGATCGACCGCATCATCGAGGCCTGCGTCGACGGCTTCCAGGCCTCGATGCAGCGCCAGGCCGCCGAGCGCGATCCGCTCGACGACCCTATTCCTTTTAGTTGAGGGGACATCGCCATGAGCACCGGAGAGATCTGGCGCGACGTCCCCAGCGTGCCTGGCGTGCTGGCCAGCAGCGAGGGGCGCGTGATGATCGCGCCGTATCGCGGACCGATGCCCAACGGAGGGGAGCGCCCCTACGGCGGAACGCCGACCTTCGGCGTCTGGAACAAGACCGACGGGCGCTTTGTCACGACGGTGGGAGAGCGCACCTGGAAGGTCGCGCGGCTCGTCGCAGAGGCATTCCACGGACCGCCTCCTTTCGAAGGCGCCGTGGTGATGCACCTCGACGAGAACGCGGCCAACAACCGAGCGAGCAACCTCCGCTGGGGCACGCAGAAGGAGAACCTGAACGCGCCGGGCTTCCTCGAATACTGCCGCAACAGGACCGGGGCAGACAGCCCGACGGCGAAGGCGCGCCAGAGGCGGAGTGTAGGATGCTCGACCTGAACTCCGGCTCCGGCGCCGTCTACGGGCGAGGCGATGCGCGGCCGGGCGACGCCGCCGCCATCACCGCCCGCATCAACGCGCATCTCGACGCCGCCCTGCTGGCACGGCGGCGGCAGCAGCGGCCGCGCGACTACCTCGGCGGCAGCCGCGTCGGCGAGCCCTGCGCCCGCAAGCTGGTCTACGAGATCACCCACGCGCCGAAGGACCGCGACTTCGAGCCGGGCATCCTGCGGGTGTTCGACGCGGGGCATCAGTTCGAGGCGCTGTCCATCCGCTGGCTGCGCCTCGCCGGCTTCGACCTGCGCGACCGCGGCGCCGATGGCGAGCAGTTCGGCTTCGTGGCGGCGGGCGGTCGGCTGCGCGGCCACGCCGACGGCGTGATCGTCGGCGGCCCCGCGGTCGGGCTGCGCTGGCCCGCGATGTGGGAGCACAAGGCGCTCGGCCAGAAGTCCTGGACCGACCTGGTCAAGCGCGGGCTGCGCCTCTCCAAGCCGATCTACTTCGCGCAGGTGCAG
>NZ_AUDH01000074.1 GCF_000425365.1 Rubritepida flocculans DSM 14296
GGTGGACGGCTCCTCTGCTCGCTGACGTCAACAGCCGCGAGCCTGGCACATCGATGCCGCTCAGGGGCCGTCCACCGCATCAGTCTCGAATCTCAAGAGCAACGAGCGATGCGCCGTAGCAGGATGATGGCGGAAGCGGCGTAGAGGAAGGCATTGGCCGACGCGATGGACGCCTCGAAGTCCTTGGCGAGCCTGCGATTTCGGCCGACCCACGCGAAGAACCGCTCAACCACCCAGCGCCGTGCGTGGACGGCGAAGCCCACCTGGCCCTTGGGTTTGCGCACGATCTTGCCCCGGATGGCTGTGGCCTTGGCGACGCGCTCGCCGGCATAGCCGCTATCCATGAAGGCGAGTTCCACGAATGGCCAGGACCGGCGCGAGCGACGCATCAGCGGCGGCGCGCCGTCGCGGTCCTGGACGTTGGCGGGATGGTTGTCGAGCGTCAGTCCGCGGCCGTCGGTGTCCACCATCGCGTGCCGCTTGCGGCCCTTGATCTTCTTGCCCGCGTCGTAGCCGCGCGGGCCGCCGCTCTCGGTCGTCTTGACGCTTTGGCTGTCGACGACGGCTGCGGTTGGGCTGGCCTCGCGGCCCGCGCGCTCGCGATCGAGCATGACGAGGTGATGGTTGATGGTCTCGAACACGCCGCCATCGCGCAGCAGGACGAACCAGCGATAGACGGTGCGCCAGGGCGGGAAGCTGTCGGGCAGGAGGCGCCAGGTGCAGCCGGCGCGCAATACGTAGCAGATGGCGTTGGCGATCTCGCGCAGCGGCCATGCCCGTCGCCGCCCGCGACAGACCGCAGCGGGCAGCAAGGGTTCCAGCACACGCCATTCCGCGTCGGTCAGGTCACTCGCATAGCGCAGGCCCGCGCGGCTATGCTGCCGCCGGGTGGCCGGGGTCCACATCGTTCAATTCGTCCAAGGTCTCGCAGCCCGGTCGAATCATGATGCGGCTCGGCGATCCAGCCCCATTAGCGTCATATCGAAGGTGTTTCGAGACAGCCTCTAGGCCGCGTGGACAAACCTGATCCACAGTCGGATTGAGGACAGTGTGGCGAAGCCGAGGAAGCTGTCGGCGGTCTGGTCGTAGCGGG
>NZ_AUDH01000075.1 GCF_000425365.1 Rubritepida flocculans DSM 14296
ATCAACGCTGATCTCCATCCCAGAGATCAGCTTCGAATCACACTCCACCGCGTCGAGGGAATCCCCCTCAGGTCAGTTTGTCCACGTGGCCTAGGGTATTCCGCAGCGGCGACTACAATGCGGAGCCACAGCTTTGAAGGCAGACCCGGCGCACCATGGCCTCTACCGGACGCGCGGCGACGCTTGGATTCTGCGCCGCCTGATCCCGGCGGGACTGCGACCTGCTGCCAAGCGCCGGTTCGGCGTGGCGAACGAGTTCCGCGTCAATCTAGGCAGGGATCGTGAAACCGCGCTGCACAGGCTTGAGGCGGATCGCGCCCTACTGGATCGGCGGTTGCAGCAACTGCGAGAGGACAGCACGCTTGGGCCCAGTGCCCAGCCGCCAAGCCAGCAGGCCCAGTCGTCGGAAGACGCAGACCATGACCGGGGCGGCGATCTCCTCGGTTTTTCGATCCGACCCCGACATCCGCACCCGCCGCTCGATCACGCAGCGCTTCTTGCTGCGCTGGATCGCTGGCATCAGCAGCGGCTATACGAGGTCAGTCGCTTTATTCTGGACGGTCAGTACCCGGATCACCGCGACGACTGGCACGCGTTCACAGATGCCGAGCGCGCGCGAAGTGAGTGTATTGTGCAGCTTGAGGCATATCAGCCGCGACTTCATCGCGATCCTGAGGCGCTGGTTCCTGGGTTCGACCGCGCGCTGGTGCAGGCGTTGGAGCAGCAGGGCTTCGCCGTGTCGCTAGGCCACCCGGGGCTGCATCCGTTGCGTGTCGAGTTCCGCCGCGTCTGGCTTGACATCCTGCGTCGCCAGAGCCGCTGGATCGGACAGTTCATCTCTGGAAGGCCCCCTGAGCCAGTGCCGCAGCCGCCTTTCGCATGGTCTGAGAGCGGGGACCCTGCCGCACATTCCACGAAAGCGGCGGCCGTAACCGTGTCGGGCCGCGTTATACCAACTCCCGCGGGGCGTGACTCACGAAGTGGATTCCCCGACGGGGTGGTGATGTGATTCACACTGGTGAGCATCGGAGGCTCACCATGGGT